>NZ_JBVKAV010000006.1:265617-576327 GCF_055639295.1 Streptomyces sp. NPDC107528 | reverse complement strand
CTCACCGAGTACCTCACCGAACTCTCCGGCGAAGCGGCCTCCTACATGCGGCCCAACTTCTTCGCCAACACCCCCGACATCCTGCACGAATTCCTTCAGGAGGGGGGCAGGCCCGCCTTCGAACTCCGCGCCGTCCTGGCCGCCACCCTCTCCCCCACCTGGGGCATCTACAGCGGCTACGAGCTCTGCGAGAACACCCCTGTGCGCAAGGGCAGCGAGGAGTATCTGAACTCGGAGAAGTACCAGCTCCGTCCTCGCGACTGGGAGGCGGCCGAGCGCGCGGGCCGCACCATCACCCCCCTGCTCACCCAGCTCAACGCCGTCCGGCGGGCGAATCCGGCCCTGCGGCAGTTGCGCGACCTCCACTTCCACCACGCGGACCAGGAAGCGGTGATCGCGTACTCGAAGCGCAGCGGATCGAACACGGTTCTGGTGGTCGCCAACCTCGACCCGCACCACACCCAGGAGGCGACGGTCTCGTTGGACATGCCGCAACTCGGCCTGGACTGGCACGAGTCGGTGCCGGTGCGCGACGAGCTCACCGGCGAGACCTATCACTGGGGCAGGGCGAATTACGTGCGTCTCGAACCGGGCACTCGTCCCGCGCACATCCTCACCGTCCTGCGACCGTCCACCCCGCAGATCGGAGGGTCACCCACAACATGATCGTCAACGAGCCCGTTCAGGACACCTTCGAGGACACTCCTGCCAAGGACCGTGACCCGGATTGGTTCAAACGCGCCGTCTTCTACGAGGTCCTGGTCCGCTCCTTCCAGGACAGCAACGGCGACGGCGTCGGCGACCTCAAAGGCCTCACCGCCAAACTCGACTACCTGCAATGGCTCGGCGTCGACTGCCTGTGGCTGCCGCCCTTCTTCAAATCACCCCTGCGCGACGGCGGATACGACGTCTCCGACTACACCTCCGTCCTCCCCGAATTCGGAGACCTCGCCGACTTCGTCGAATTCGTCGACTCCGCCCACCAGCGCGGCATGCGGGTCATCATCGACTTCGTCATGAACCACACCAGCGACCAGCACCCGTGGTTCCAGGAATCCAGAAGCGACCCCGACGGCCCCTACGGCGACTACTACATGTGGGCCGACGACGACAAGCAGTACGCCGACGCCCGCATCATCTTCGTCGACACCGAGGCCTCCAACTGGACCTTCGACCCGGTCCGCAAGCAGTACTTCTTCCACCGCTTCTTCTCCCACCAGCCGGACCTGAACTACGAGAACCCGGCCGTCCAGGAGGAGATCCTCTCGGCGCTGAAATTCTGGCTGGACCTGGGAATCGACGGATTCCGGCTGGACGCGGTGCCGTATCTGTACGCGGAGGAGGGAACGAACTGCGAGAACCTTCCCGCGACGCACGAACTCCTCAAGCGAGTGCGCAAGGAGATCGACGCCCACTACCCGGACACGGTGCTGCTCGCGGAGGCCAACCAGTGGCCGGAGGACGTCGTCGACTACTTCGGCGACTACGCCGGCGGTGGCGACGAGTGCCACATGGCCTTCCATTTCCCGGTGATGCCGCGGATCTTCATGGCGGTGCGCCGGGAATCCCGCTACCCCGTCTCCGAAATCCTCGCCAAGACCCCGGCCATCCCGTCCGGCTGCCAGTGGGGCATCTTCCTGCGCAACCACGACGAGCTGACCCTGGAAATGGTCACCGACGAGGAACGCGACTACATGTGGGCGGAGTACGCCAAGGACCCCCGCATGCGCGCCAACATCGGAATCCGGCGCCGGCTGGCGCCCCTGTTGGACAACGACCGCAATCAGATCGAGCTGTTCACCGCCCTGCTGCTGTCGCTCCCCGGCTCGCCGATCCTGTACTACGGCGACGAGATCGGCATGGGCGACAACATCTGGCTCGGCGACCGCGACGCCGTGCGTACTCCCATGCAGTGGACGCCGGACCGCAATGCGGGATTCTCTTCGTGCGACCCGGGACGGCTGTATCTGCCGACCATCATGGATCCCGTCCACGGCTACCAGGTGACGAACGTCGAGGCGTCCATGTCCTCGCCGTCCTCTCTCCTGCACTGGACCCGCCGCATGATCGAGATCCGCAAGCAGAATCCTGCCTTCGGACTCGGCTCCTACACGGAACTCCAGTCGTCGAATCCGGCCGTGATCGCCTTCCTGCGCGAATACGAGGACGATCTCGTGCTGTGCGTGAACAACTTCTCGCGGTTCGCGCAGCCGACGGAGCTGGATCTGCGCCGGTTCAACGGGCGGCATCCGGTCGAGCTGTTCGGCGGGGTGCGATTCCCGGCCATCGGTGAACTGCCGTACTTGCTGACCCTCGGAGGCCACGGCTTCTACTGGTTCCGGTTGCGCAAGGACGCCGCCTGAGAGCCCGGGCGGGGCGGTTTCCCCCGCCCCGCCCGGGGCACGCATCAGTAACCACCCCGCCCGGCCCGGGGAAAGGACGTGACGCCATGTCGAAAGCCGTCACCCGCACCCTCACGACCTCACCAGGTCTTCTCGCCTCGCTGGATCCCCTGCTGCGGGAGTGGCTGCCACGGCAGCGCTGGTTCGCGGGCAAGGGCCGTCCGGTCACCGGGTTCTCACTGGTGGCGGCCACCGAACTGCTTCCGCCCGGCGGCAAGCTGGGCCTGTACCACCTGCTCGTGCGCGCTCACCAGGCCATCGCGCCGGTGCCGGGCGCGCCCGGGCAGCCCGCCGACTGCTACCAGCTGTTGATAGGCGAGCGCGAGGCCCTGCCGCCCCGGCTGGCGCCCGCGCTGATCGGACACGTGGCCGACGGCCCGCTCGCCGGACGCACGGTGTACGACGCCCTGTACGACACCCGTCCCACCGAGCTCCTCCTTGAGGCGCTGCGCACCGGAGCCCGCATCGGCGGACTGCGCTTCGAGCGGGACGACAGCCAGGAGATCCGGTCCGGTCTGGTGCCGCGCCTGGTCACCTCCGAACAGTCGAACTCGTCGGTCGTCTACGGCGATACGTTCATCCTGAAGCTGTTGCGCCGGGTCGTGCCCGGCGTCAACCCCGATTTGGAGCTTCCGTTGGCGCTGGCCCGCGAGGGTTGCGACCGGGTGCCCGCGCCGACGGCGTGGATCCGGGCGGAGCTGGCACCTGCCGGAGCACCGGCGGACGAGGCGTATGTGCTGGGCGTGCTGCAGCCCTTCGTGCAGGGCGCCGCGGACGGCTGGGAGCTGGCGCTGCGCGAGCTGGCCAAGGGCGAGGACTTCGCGTCCGCGGCACGGGCGCTCGGGCGCGCGACCGCCGAGGTGCACACCGCACTGGCCCGCACGCTGCCGACCGTCACCCTCGGGCACACGCAGGTGCAGCAGCTGGTCGACGGGATGGTCGAGCGGCTCGACGCGGCAGCGCAGGCGGTGCCCGCGTTGCGGCCGTACGCGCCCGGCCTGCGCTCCGCCTTCGAGGCGCTGGCCGGTCTCGCCGCCGAGGGCTGCACCTGGACCGCCCAGCGCATCCACGGCGACCTGCATCTCGGACAGTGCCTGCGCTCGCCCAGCGGGCAGTGGTGGCTGATCGACTTCGAGGGCGAGCCGTCGAAGCCGCTGGCCGAACGGCGGATGCCACAGCCGCCGGTGCGGGACGTCGCGGGCATGCTGCGTTCCTTCGACTACGCGGCCCACTCGGCCGACCCGTCGGTACGAGGCTGGGCCGACACCTGCCGGGCCGCCTACTGCTCCGGATACGCACAGGTCAGCGGCGCCGATCCGCGGACCGATCCGGTGCTGCTGCGTGCGTACGAGACCGACAAGGCGATCTACGAGGTCGTCTACGAGGCCCGTCACCGCCCCGACTGGCTCCCGGTACCGCTGTCCGCCATAAGCCGACTGGCCGCGGGCGCAGACACCTCGCCTTCCGCCATCCCCGCCACCCCCTCCATCTCCCCCATCCCCTCTTCCCCACCTTCGCCTAGGAGGCCCCGCCCGTGACCCCCCGCACCACTCCCTCCAGCGGTTCGGATTCAAAGAAGACGGCTGAGAAGCCGGCCGTGGAGAAGGCCCAGGAGCAGGCCGCCGAGAAGACGAGCGTCGCGAAGAAGGCGACCGCGAAGACGGCCAATGCCGCCGAGAAGGCCGCGGACGCCATGAGGAAGGGGACGACGAAGAAGGCCACCGCGGCCAGGACGGACGCGGCGAAGAAGGCGGCTGCCAAGAAGACGACGGCGAAGAAGGTCCCGGCGAAGAAGACGGCCGCGAAGGAGGCCCCGGCAAAGAAGGCGACCGATAAGAAGGCCGTCGCCAAGAAAGCCGTGGCCAAGAAGGCGGGCGCGAAGACCACCGCCGCGAAGAGCACGACCACGTCGAAGAGCACGGCGGGGAAGAAGGCCTCCGCCAAGAGGATTCCCGCCCAGAAGACGGCGCCCAAGAAGATCCCCGCCCAAAAGGCGGTCCCCGTCGAACTACCGGCCTCCCCCGCGGACGTGGCCGTGTCCCCCGCCCTCGACGCCGCCGACCGCGACCGCCTCCTCACCGGCACCCACCACGCCCCGCACTCCGTCCTCGGCGCACATCCGGTGCCCGGCGGTGTCGCCTTCCGCGCCTTCAGGCCGTACGCCCTCTCGGTGGCCGTCGTCGTGGACAGCCTGCGGGCCGAGCTGCACGACGACGGGGAGGGGTTCTTCTCCGGGCTGCTGCCGCTTCTGGAGGTGCCGGCGGGCTACCAGTTCCTGGTCGGGTACGAGGACTCGGTGCAGGAGACCGAGGACGCGTACCGTTTCCTGCCCGCGCTGGGCGAGCTCGACCTGCATCTGATCGGCGAGGGCCGGCACGAGGAGCTGTGGAAGGCGCTCGGCGCCGAGCCGATGACCCACCAGGGCGTGACCGGCACCCGGTTCACGGTGTGGGCGCCGAACGCGCGGGGTGTGTCGCTGGCCGGCACCTTCAACTTCTGGGACGGCACGGGATATCCCATGCGCTCGCTCGGCGGTACGGGCGTGTGGGAGCTTTTCGTGCCGGGCATCGGCGAGGGCGAGCTGTACAAGTTCGAGATCACCCGGCCCGACGGTTCGAAGACCCTGCGCGCCGACCCGCTGGCCCGCCGGACGGAGACCCCGCCCCACACGTCGTCGATCGTGTACGCCTCGCAGCACGAGTGGGGCGACGCGCAGTGGCTGGAGCGGCGCGGGTCGGTGCCGACGCACGAGGCGCCGTTGTCGGTCTACGAGGTCCATCTGGCCTCCTGGCGACCGGGACTGACGTACCGGCAACTCGCCGAGCAGCTGCCCGCGTACGTCAAGGACCTGGGCTTCACCCACGTAGAGCTGATGCCGGTCGCCGAGCACCCCTTCGGCGGCTCCTGGGGCTACCAGGTCACCGGCTTCTACGCGCCCACGGCCCGGCTCGGCACCCCTGACGACTTCAAGTACCTGGTGGACTCCCTCCACCAGGCCGGCATCGGCGTCCTGATGGACTGGGTCCCGGCGCACTTCCCGCGCGACGACTGGGCGCTCGCCGAGTTCGACGGGCGTCCGCTGTACGAGCACGAGGATCCGCTGCGATCCGCCCACCCCGACTGGGGCACCCTGGAGTTCGACTTCGGCCGGCGCGAGGTGCGCAACTTCCTTGTCGCCAACGCGATTTACTGGTGCGAGGAGTTCCACATCGACGGGCTGCGGGTCGACGCCGTCGCCTCCATGCTCTACCTCGACTACTCGCGCGAGCCGGGGCAGTGGGTCCCGAACGAGCACGGCGGGCGGGAGAACCTGGACGCGGTGGCGTTCCTCCAGGAGATGAACGCGACGGTGTACCGGCGGGTGCCGGGAGTCGTGACGATCGCGGAGGAGTCCACGGCCTGGGACGGCGTGACGCGCCCGACGCACGTGGCGGGGCCGGGTGGCTTCGGGGGTCTCGGCTTCGGGCTGAAGTGGAACATGGGCTGGATGCACGACTCGCTGGAGTACATGGCGAAGGAGCCCGTGCACCGCAAGTACCACCACAACGAGATGACGTTCTCGATGGTGTACGCCTACAGCGAGAACTACGTGCTGCCCATCTCCCACGACGAGGTCGTGCACGGCAAGCGGTCGCTGGTCTCGAAGATGCCGGGCGACTGGTGGCAGCAGCGCGCCAACCACCGCGCGTACCTGGGCTTCATGTGGGCCCACCCGGGCAAGCAACTGCTCTTCATGGGGCAGGAGTTCGCCCAGGGTGCGGAGTGGTCGGAGGCGCACGGGCCGGACTGGTGGCTGCTCGATCCGGCGTACGGGGCGGAGCCTGACCATCGCGGGGTGCGGGACCTGGTCCGCGACCTGAACACGGTGTACCGGCACACGCCGGCCCTGTGGCAGCGGGACGCCGACCCCGCCGGGTTCCAGTGGGTGGTGGGAGACGCCGCCGACGACAACGTGCTCGCGTTCCTGCGCTATGACGCGGAGGGGGCTCCGCTGCTGGCGGTGTCGAATCTGTCGCCGGTCGTGCGGCACGAGTACCGGCTGGGGGTGCCGGACGACGTGCCTGCGTGGCACGAGGCGCTCAACACGGACGCGGCGCGGTATGGCGGCGGCGACGTCACCAACCCCGACCCGGTCAAGCCCGAGCCGCAGGGGTGGCACGGGCGGGCGGCCAGCATCCGGCTGACGCTGCCACCGCTGGCGACGGTATGGCTGCGGCCCGCCTAGTTCTCCGCCCCCGCTCCTCAAACGCCGGACGGGCCGGCCATCAGCGCCGGTCCACAACAACCAGCCCGTCCGGCGTTTGAGGGCGAGCCCCGTTCAGGGCCGAAGCGGGGGTCTGGGGGCGGCAGCCCCCAGGGGCGGTCACCCCGACGCCGGCACGCCCTCGGCCAAGCCCGGCGGCAGCGACCCCGTGTGCAGCACCCCCAGCCGCTGGGTCGCCCGGGTCAGGGCCACGTACAGGTCGCTCGTGCCGTACAGCCCCGGCTCGACGACCAGGACCGAGTCGAACTCCAGGCCCTTCGCCTGGCGGGGGTCGAGGAGGACGACCGTCCGTGTCAGGTCGGGTTCGGTGCCGGCCGTGATGCCGTCCAGACGGGCTGCCAGCGACCGGTGCAGGTCGCGTGGGGCGATGACGGCGAGGCGGCCCTCGGCGGGGGTGAGTTCGGCGACCGCCTTGGCGACGGCGCCGGGCAGGTCGTCGGTGGCGCGGATCCAGGGACGTACGCCTGTGGACCGTACGGAACTCGGCGGCTCGAAGCCGGGGTGCTCCGCGCGTACGACCGCCGCGGCCAGCTCCATGATCTCGGCGGGGGTGCGGTAGTTGACGCCGAGGCGGGTGTGGTCCCAGCGGTCCTCGACGTAGGGGGACAGGATCTTGGACCAGGAGCCCACGCCCGCCGCCTCCGCCGTCTGGGCGGGGTCGCCGACCAGCGTCATCGAGCGGGTCGGGCTGCGCCGCATGAGCAGCCGCCAGGCCATCGGCGACAGCTCCTGCGCCTCGTCGACGATGATGTGCCCGAACGCCCAGGTGCGGTCGGCCGCCGCGCGCTCGGCGGCGCTGCGGTGGTCGTCCTCCTCGTGGCGCTCGGCGAACCGTTCGGCGTCGATGATGTCGTGCGCGGAAAGGATCTCGGAGTCCTCCTCGTCCTTGTCCTCGAACTCGTAGGTGCGCGAGGCGTACGAGACGTCCAGCACGCCCTGCGCGTAGGCGACCTGTGTCTCCCGCTCCCGCTCGGCCAGCGCCCGCTTCACCCGGTCGTCCTCGCCGAGCAGTTCGGCCGCCTCGTCGAGCAGCGGTACGTCCGCCACCGTCCACGCCCGTGTCACGGGCCGGCGGATCGCGGCGACGTCCTCGTCGGGAAGGTAGCCCACGGGGTCGGCGAGGAAGTCCGCGACCAGTCGCTGCGGGGTCAGTCGCGGCCACAACTGGTCGATGGCGGCCCAGACTTCGGGGTTCTCGGCGATGTCGTCACGGATCTGCGTGATATCGCTCGGGTCCAGCAGATTCGTCCCGTCGAAGGGGTCCGTCCCGACCCGCTCGGCGTACAGCTCGGTGAGGGTGTTGAGGATGTGGCCCTCGAAGTGCTCGCGTGCCGCGTTGTGCGGAAGCCGCGCGGCGCGGGCCTTCTCACGCGCCACCTTCACCAGGCCGTCGTCGAGCATGAGGATCTCGCGGTCGTGCTCGATCGCGATGACCGGGTCGGGCAGCGCCTGCCAGTCCTGTACGACCTCGGCGAGCACGTCCGCCATGTCGGCGCGGCCCTTCACCGCGGCCGCCTCCCGGGTGTCGTTCGCCGTCGCCCGCACGCCGGGGAACAGTTCGCCGACGGTGGCGAGCAGCACGCCCGTCTCGCCCAGCGAGGGCAGGACCTCGCCGATGTAGCCGAGGAATGCGGGGTTGGGGCCGACGATCAGGACCGCGCGCTTGGCGAGCAGCTCGCGGTGCTCGTAGAGGAGATACGCGGCGCGGTGCAGGGCGACCGCCGTCTTGCCGGTGCCCGGACCGCCCTCCACCACCAGGACCCCGCGGTGCGGTGCCCGGATGATCTCGTCCTGTTCGGCCTGGATGGTCTGCACGATGTCGTTCATACGGCCGGTGCGCGCGGTGTTGAGCGCGGCGAGCAGGACGGCGTCGCCGCTCGGGTCCTCGTGGCCGGTCCGCTCCTGGTCCCCCAGGTCGAGGATCTCGTCGTGCAGGGCGGACACCGTACGGCCGCTGGTGGTGATGTGCCGGCGGCGCCTGAGCCCCATCGGGGTGTGGCCGGTGGCCAGGTAGAAGGGGCGGGCGACGTCGGCCCGCCAGTCGATGAGGATCGGCGTGCGCTCGGCGTCGTCGGTGCGCAGGCCGATCCGGCCGATGTGGTGGGTGGTGCCCGAGGCCAGGTCGATCCGGCCGAAGCAGAGCGAACCGTCCACGGCGTTCAGTGCGGCGAGCAGCCCCGAGCGCTCGGCGACCAGGATGTCCCGCTCCAGGCGGGCCTGCATCGGCGTGTTGCCCTGGCCGAGCGCGTCCGTGACGGAGTCCTCGGTGTCGCCGCGCAGCAGGTCGACGCGTGCGTACAGGCTGTCGATGAATTCCTGCTCCTGCCGCATTTCACCGTCTTGAAATTCGGTGTTTGACAATTCAGCTCCCGCCCGGATATACTGTGCTCACTGAACTTCTCCGCGACTCAATTCCACTGAAGTCGCGAACCATTAAATACGAAAGAAATCCCCCGAGCGCAATTGCTCGGGGGATTTCTTGTGTTCGGGACGGAATCACAGCACGTCGGCGAGCTCCTCCAGCAGCCGCCGCTTGGGCCGCGCGCCCACCATCGACTTCACCGGTTCACCGGCGCGGAACACCATGAACGTCGGCATGGAAAGCACCCTGTAGGCGTTCGTGGTCAGCGGGTTGGTGTCCACGTCCAGCTGCACCACCTTCAGCCGCTGCCCCTCCTCCGCGGCCAGGGCCGTGAGCACCGGCCCCATCTGCCGGCACGGCGGACACCAGTCCGCGGTGAACTCCACCAGCACCGGCAGCTCCGCCCCGATCACCTCCGCCTCGAAGTCCGCGTCCGTCACCTCGGCCACGCCCGCCGCCTTGATCACAGCTCCTGCCCTCCCAGTTCGCACAACGGTGGTTCCCCCTCGGCCATCGCCAGCCGCAGCCCGATCTTGGCCCGCACGGCCTGCAACTCGCCGATCAGGGCGTCGAGCTCGTCCAGCTTGCGCCGGTAGACCGCGAGCGAGGCGGGACACGAGTCGCCCTCCGGGTGCCCGGCCCGCAGGCACTCCACGAAGGGCCGGGTCTCCTCCAGGTCGAACCCGAAGTCCTGCAACGTCCTGATCTGCCGCAGCAGCTTCAGGTCGTTCTCGTCGTACGTCCGATAGCCGTTGCCGCCCCGTCGCGCGGGCAGCAGCCCCCGCGACTCGTAGTAGCGCAACGTGCGCGTCGTGGTCCCGGCCCGCGCGGCCAGCTCGCCGATTCGCATGCGTACGAACGTAATCCTTGACGCCGACGTCAGGGCAACCGTGGCAGGAGAGGCTTTCTGCGCACCGGGGAGGACAGCACGATCGACGTCGTCGTACGGCCCAGCGCCGAGGTCTGTTCGAGGATCTCCTCCAGGTGGGCGGTGTCCTCGACGGCGACCTTGAGGATCCAGCAGTCCTCGCCGACGACGTGGTGGACCTCGGTGATCTCCGGGCGGTCGAGCAGTTCGAGGGTGCGGGGGTGTCTGAGGGTGTAGCCGCCGTGCGGGTTGACCCGGATGAAGGCCTGGATGCCGTAGCCGAGCCGGGCGGCGGCGACATGGGCGCCGTACCCGGTGATCGCGCCGGCCGTCTCCAGCCGTCGTACGCGCTCGGTGACGGCTGCCGGGCTCAGGCGCACCCGGCGGCCCAGCTCGCTCAGCTTGATCCGGCCGTCGGTCTGGAGCAGTTCGAGGATCTGCCGGTCCAGGGCGTCGAAGGCCACCGATGTTTCGTTGGCGGCTGGGCGCAGATGCCGCGGTTCTTTCGGCGCGGCGGCGTGATCTCCCATGTCTTCCCCTTCAGAACGCGGTGCAGGGCCAGGAGAATTATGGCCATGCGACAGGCACGAGAGGTACTGGTCATCGGCGGCAACCGCTATTTCGGCAAGCGGCTGATCGCACGGCTGCTGGCCGCCGGGGACCGGGTGACGGTTCTCAATCGCGGCTCGTCGGCGCCGCCCCCGGGCGCCGTTCACCTCGTCGCCGACCGGAACGACGAGAAGTCCCTGACGGCGGCGCTGGGTTCACGGACGTTCGACGCCGTCGTCGACCAGGTCTGCTACACGCCTCGGCAGGCGGAGATCGCCCGCCGCGTCCTCACCGGCCGTACGCGTCGCTACGTACTGACGTCGACGGTCGAGGTGTACGAGTACGAGGACTCGATCGCCCCCGTCCGCGAGCCGGACGTGGACGCCCTGAGTGTGGCCGTGGACCTCGAACTTCCCTGGGACGACCCGGAGTTCCTCGACACCCACTACGGCGAGGGCAAGCGGCAGGCGGAGGCGGTGTTCGCCGCCGACCCGGCCTTTCCGTACGCGGCGGTGCGCGTCGCCCATGTGCTGGGCGGGGACGACGACTTCACGGGCCGTATGGCCCACTACGCGAGCCGCATCCGCAGCGGCGCACCGATCGCCGTACCGGTGGCCAACCATCCGGCGACGTACATCCATGTCGAGGAGATCGCCGACTTCCTGTTCTGGGCCGTGGGCCAGGACTTCACGGGTCCGGTGAACGCCGCCTCCCACGGCCTGCTGACCACCGAGGAACTGTGCGACGCCATCGCGGCGCACCTCCCGCACGGTGAGGCCGTCTTCCAGCGGGTCGAGGTCGGCGAGGTCTCCCCGTTCTCCTTCCCCCGCGCCTACGGCATGGACAACTCCCGTGCCACCCGGCTCGGTTTCCGCTTCACCCACGCCCGGCAGTGGCTTCCCGAGGCCGTCGCCGAGACCCTCGGAAAGGACGACGACTGACATGCGCCACCGCACTCTCGGACCCCGCCAGGTGAGCGCGATCGGCCTCGGCCTGATGCCGCTGTCCATCGAGGGCCGCCCCGACGACAAGCGCGCTCTGGCGACCGTGCACGCCGCCCTGGACTCGGGGGTAACGCTGCTGGACACGGCGGACTCGTACCATCTGCCGGGCGACGGGCCCGGTCACAACGAACTCCTTGCGGGCCGCGCGCTGGCCGCGTACGGCGGCGACACGGACGGCTTGCTGGTGGCCACCAAGGGCGGCCGTGGCAGACCTGCCGACGGCAGCTGGACGGTGAACGGCGACCCCCGCCACCTCAAGGCGGCCGCCGAGGCCTCGCTGCGGCGGCTCGGCGTCGAGGCGATCGGGCTCTACCAGCTGCACAAGCCCGATCCGGCGATTCCGTTCGAGGAGTCGGTCGGCGCGCTGCGCGACCTTCTCGACGCGGGCACCATCCGTATGGCAGGCATCTCCAACACGGACGTGGACCAGATCCGCGCGGCCCAACGGATCCTCGGTGACCGCCTGGTCTCGGTGCAGAACCGGTACTCGCCCGCCGTCCGGGACAGCGAGGCCGAGCTCCGCCTGTGCGCGGAACTCGGGCTGGCGTTCCTGCCGTGGAGCCCGCTGGGCGGCATCTCCCGCAGCTCGCTGGACGGTCCGTCAGAGGTCGAGGGCGAGGCCCGCCCGAGTGCCTTCCACGCCATCGCCGCCGAACGCGGTGTCAGCCCGCAGCAGGTGGCCCTGGCGTGGCTGCTGGCACGGTCGCCGTCCGTGATCCCGATCCCGGGCGCGAGCCGCCCGGGAACGATCCGGGACTCGGCGGCAGCGGCGGACCTGGAGCTGAGCACGCAGGACCTGGCGCGGCTGAACGACGCGGCCGTACCGGCGAGACCGGGCGGCTGAGAGACGGGGGAGCATCTCAGCCGCCCGGCGCACATGCCGGACGCCCGGCCCCGGTTCAGGCGGGGCCGGACGTCCGGACAACGGAGGGGAGGCCGGGCCCCCCGGGGCCGAAGGCCCCACAGGGGGCGCGGGGAACTGCGCGACCAGCCACACACAACCTGCAGCCCGCCGACAACAGCACCCCGAGCTCACATCGGCTCTCCCAGCGGAGCGCTCCGCGGAGCGCTCACGCCTTGGCGAGTTCCTTCTCCCCGCCCTGCCCCGGCACGGCTTCGGCATCGGCATCGCCATCGGCATCCGCCGAACCCCCGTGCCCGTCGTCCAGGAGCGTCTTCTCGTCGAACGGGATGTGACCGGCGAGCACGTCGTCGACCCGCCCGCGGTCGATCTCCTTCGTCCACGTCCCGATCAGCACCGTCGCCACCGCGTTGCCCGCGAAGTTCGTCAGGGCGCGGGCCTCGCTCATGAAGCGGTCGATGCCGACGATGAGACCGATGCCGTCCACCAGGGCCGGCTTGTGCGACTGGAGGCCACCGGCCAGCGTGGCCAGACCCGCACCGGTGACACCGGCGGCGCCCTTGGAGGCGACGAACAGGAAGAGCAGCAGCGGGATCTGCTCGCCGATCGACATCGGCGTACCCATGGCGTCGGCGATGAACAGGGACGCCATGGTCATGTAGATCATGGTGCCGTCGAGGTTGAAGGAGTAGCCGGTCGGGACGGTGATGCCGACGACGGGCTTGCTGACGCCCAGGTGCTCCATCTTCGCGATGAGGCGCGGCAGCGCGGACTCGGAGGAGGAGGTGGAGAGGATCAGCAGGAACTCGCGGCCGAGGTACTTGAACAGGGTGAAGATGTTCAGGCCGGCGACGATCCGCAGCAGCGCGCCGAGCACGATGATGACGAACAGGAAGCAGGTGACGTAGAAGCCGAGCATCAGTACGGCGAGGCTCTTCAGCGCGTCCACGCCGGCGGAGCCGGTGACGGCGGCGATGGCGCCGAAGGCACCGATCGGCGCGGCCCACATCACCATGGCGAGGATGCGGAAGACGAGCCGCTGGATGTGCTGCACGCCGCGAATGATCGGCTCCCCGGCCGAACCCATGGCCTGGAGCGCGAAACCGGCGAGCAGCGCGATGAGCAGCGTCTGAAGGACCGACTCCGAGGTGAAGGCGGAAACCATCGTGGTCGGGATGATGCCGAGCAGGAACTCGGTGGTGTCCTTGGCCTCGGCGTCGACCTGCGCGTGACCGGCGTCCTTGATGGCGTCGGTGACGGCGAGCCCGGTGCCGGGCTCCAGGATGTTGCCGACGACCAGACCGATGGCCAGCGCGACGAGCGACATGACGGTGAAGTAAGCCAGGGCGATACCGCCGACCGCACCCACCTTGGCGGCCTTCCGTACCGAGCCGATGCCCAGGACGATCGTGCAGAAGATGATCGGCGAGATCATCATCTTGATCAGGTTCACGAAACCCGTACCGATGGGCTTCAGCTCGACCGCGAAGTCGGGCGCGGCCAGACCCACGGCGATACCGAGGGCAACCGCGATGATCACCGCGATGTAGAGGTAGTGCGTGCGGTCCCGTTTGGTTTTGGCGACGGGTGCGGCAGGTGCCTTGTCGGGGGAACTGGCGGCGGCCACGGCTGCCCTCCTTGACGTCTTCGTCGGTATCACCGGCGTGCGGCTCACGTCCGGGGTGGGGGGTTCGCTGATGGGCTGGCGAGCCCCAGGGGGACGGGGTCGTACTCAGCGATGCGGTGACTATCTCCCGTCATGTGAGGGCGGTCACCCTTCCGTTCATTTAGTTCACCGGGACCGGTCCCGGTGACGCGCGGCTAGGTTCCGCACCGGGACGAGCGGCGTCGGAAACGGTGGACGGAGAAACGCGATGGCCGGCATCAAGGTACGAACCGACCCGGTGACCCGGTCGAAGCTCGGGGAGTCCGTGCTCTCCGAGCTCCGCGAGGAGCTGCGCGCGATCGACTGCCAGACCTGCGGCCGTCCGCTACGGCGCTGGCGGCGCCCTGCGCTCGCCGTGTACGCCGACGGCGAGCTGGCCAACGCATCGCTGCATCACGCAGGCTGCCGCCCGCCGGGCTGGCACGAGGGGCCGATGGCACCGGTCTCCGACGTTCCGCATCTGACGTGGCGTGCGGGGACGTTCGTCATGCCGGCCCTGCTGACGCTCGGCGCGGCCTCCGACGGCACTCCGTTCTTCCTGGTGAATCCGTCCTACGAGGCCGCGCTCCTCCAGTACGTCGACGGGGAGCGGGGGGAGGACGGCGGCACCTCGGAGAACGGGGAGGACGGGGAGGCCGCTCGGGGGTGGCAGGTGTGGACGGTGGAGGTCTTCAAGGAACTGGGGCTCGACGGTGGGCTGCACGCGCTGTCGCCGGACGCCGTCCCGACCCGAGGCCTGACCGCGTCGATCGCGGACCGAAGGGTCTCCGTGACGGTTCGTAGCGGCGAGGTCCACCATCACTGGCCGGACATCCCGGTGTCCCCGGAGACGGAGCGGCTCGCGCGTTCGCGGGGCTCGATCGTCGTGGGTGTCACCACCCTTTTCGACATCCACAAGCCGATCACGGACCTTCAGATCGGCATGCACGTGGCAACCGGCGAGTTCGCTGTCGGGGTGGCCGCGCTCGCCGGTAGCGGCAGCGGAAAGAGCGGACGCCGACGGAAGAAGACCTGACCCGAAGACGACCCTGCCCCCCGAAGACCCTGCCTCCTAGATGGAGCCTGGGGAGTGACGTGACTCACATCAACTCACGCCCTTTGAGCCACGGGAAGCACTTATCCACAGGCTGGTCGGCCAAAATCGGTCATGGGGCACACTGACGGCATGCGCATCCCCGTCCCGCGACCCCGCAGCCTGGCCGGCCAGCTCTTCGCCATGCAGGCCGTGCTGATAGCGGTGCTCGTCGCCGGGTATGCGGTGTTCACATACGTCAGCGACCGCGGGCAGGCCGAGGACGCGGCGGGCCGGCAGGCCATGGCGGTGGCGCAGTCGATAGCCGATGCCCCGTCCGTGGGGGAGGCGATCCGTACGGCCGATCCGACGGCCGAACTCCAGCCGTACGCGCTCCGTGTCCAGCGCGACGCCGAGGTCGACTTCGTCACGATCATGAGTCCCGAGGGCATCCGCTGGACGCACCCCGACGAGAAGCAGATCGGGCAGCACTTCCGCGGCCACACGGAGCGCGCCCTGCGCGGGGAGCCCTTCAGGGAGACGTACACCGGCACGCTCGGCCCGTCCGTGCGGGCGGTCGTACCGATCTACGACGGGGGGAGCCAGCCCTCGCACATCGTCGGGCTGGTGAGCGCGGGCATCCGGGTCGAGGAGATCAGCAAGCGGGTGCAGGACCAGCTGACGGCCCTGATCGGAGTGGCGGCGGGCGCCCTCGCGTTGGGGGCGATCGGCACGTACGTCATCAACGCCCGCCTACGGCGGCACACCCACGGTATGAACGCCGCCGAGCTGAGCCGTATGCACGACTACCACCAGGCTGCACTGCATGCGGTGCGTGAGGGGCTGCTGATGCTGGACGGGCAGTACCGGGTGGCGCTGATCAACGACGGGGGGCGCGAGTTGCTCGGCGTGGCCGGCGATGCGGTGGGGCAGTCGGTCGCGCGGCTCGGCCTGCCGGCCCCGCTGACCGGGGCGCTGCTGGCGTCCGAGCCCCGGGTTGACGAGGTGCACCTCGCGGCGGAGCGGGTGCTGGTGGTGAACACCTCACCGGTGTCGGGCGGTGAGCGTCGCGGCACGGTGGTGACCCTGCGCGATGTCACCGAACTGCAGTCCCTGATGGGCGAGTTGGACTCCGAGCGGGGTTTCACCCAGGCGCTGCGGTCACAGGCGCACGAGGCGGCGAACCGTCTGCACACGGTGGTCTCGTTGATCGAACTCGGACGCGCCGAGGAGGCGGTGGAGTTCGCGACGGCCGAGTTGGAGCTGGCGCAGGCGCTGACGGACCAGGTCGTCGCGGCGGTCAGCGAACCGGTGCTGGCGGCGCTTCTGCTGGGCAAGACGGCACAGGCCAACGAGCGGGGCGTCGAACTCGTCGTCTCGCAGGACAGCAGACTGGACGACCGCCTGCTGCCGCCGTCCCTGCCGTCCCGGGATCTGGTGACGATCCTCGGCAACCTGATCGACAACGCGGTGGACGCCGCGCAGGGCAGTGTGGGGGCGCGAGTGACGGTGACGGCGTACACGCAGGGCGGAGAGCTGGTCCTGCGGGTGTCCGACACGGGGGCC
This sequence comes from Streptomyces sp. NPDC107528, assembly GCF_055639295.1. Taxonomy (NCBI): domain Bacteria; kingdom Bacillati; phylum Actinomycetota; class Actinomycetes; order Kitasatosporales; family Streptomycetaceae; genus Streptomyces; species Streptomyces sp. NPDC107528. The sequence continues at coordinate 559,772 of NZ_JBVKAV010000006.1, read as the reverse complement.
GGCGTGGATCCCGCCCACGCGGAGGCGGTGTTCGAGCGCGGCTTCTCGACGAAGCCGGCGGGACCGGGCGGGCGCGGCCTGGGACTGGCACTGGTCCGACAGGCGGTGCACCGGCACGACGGCGACCTGTCGGTGGCCGAGGCTGCCGGGGGCGGCGCAGAGTTCGAGGCACGGCTACCACTGGGCGAGGGGCGCGTGCGGGAGGCTATGCGGCGGGAAGAGGCGGAGCCCGTGCCAGGTGCTGCGCCCCGGGAGGACGGCGAGCGCCTGGAGAGCGGCGAGCCCCGGGAGGGCGCGGAGCCGCTGCCTGGCCCGGAGCCGCTGCGGGGCGGCGTGCACCTGCCGGAAGCCGGGCCGCTGGAGGGCGGGGAGCCCCTGCCGAGCGCGAAGCCGCTCCCGGACAGCGAGCACCAACCCGACGCCGGACCGCTGCACAGCGGCGAGCCCCTGCCGAGCGCGAAGCCACTCCCGGACACCGAGCACCAACCCGACGCCGGACCGCTGCACAGCGGCGAGCCCCTGCCGAGCGCGAAGCCACTCCCGGACACCGAGCACCAACCCGACGCCGAGCCGCTGCACAGCGACGAGCACCTGCCGAGCGCGAAGCCGCTCCCGGACACCGAGCACCAACCCGACGCCGGACCGCTGCACAGCGACGAGCACCTGCCGAACACGGAGCCCCAACCGGACGGCGGACCCCAGCCGCGCACGCAGCCGCCGGGCGGCGAGCACCTGCCGGACGCGGAACAGTTGCCGGATACCGGGCCACCGCACGGCGGCGAAGCCTTGCCGGGCACACAGCCGCCTGACGGCGAGTACCTGCCGGACGCCGGACCGCTGCACGGCAGCGAGCCCCAACCGCATGCCCACTCCCTGCCGGACTCCGGCCCCCAACCCCGCGCCGAGGCCCGACCGGACGCCGGGCCCCAACCGGGCACGGACCCATTGCGGGGCACCTTGCCGGACACCGAGCCTGCGCAGCAGTCCCACCACCAGCCCCACCAGCCCCACCAGCCCCAGCGATCTCAGCAATCCCAGCAGTCCGAGCCCCGCCCGGGTTCCGGTGGTGCGGTGGTTTTGAGAGGTGACGTATGACGGCGTCGGCCGAGCAGGCGATTCGGGTCCTGGTCGTGGAGGACGATCCGGTCGCGGCGGACGCACACATGATGTACGTCGGCCGGGTACCGGGCTTCGTCGCCGTCGGCAAGGCGCACACCGGTGCGGAGGCGCGGCGCACGCTGGAGCGTACGCCGGTGGATCTGCTGCTGCTGGACCTGCACCTGCCGGATGTGCACGGGCTGCAACTGGCGCGGTCGCTGCGAGCGGCCGGCCACCACGCGGACGTGATCGCGGTGACATCGGCTCGGGATCTCGCCGTGGTCCGCGAGGGCGTGTCGCTGGGGGTCGTGCAGTACGTGCTGAAGCCCTTCACGTTCGCCACGCTGCGGGACCGCCTGGTGCGCTACGCCGAGTTCCATGCGGCGGTCGGTGAGGCCAGCGGACAGGACGAGGTGGACCGGGCCCTGGCGACACTGCGGGCACCGGGGCCGGCGGCGTTGCCGAAGGGGTTGAGCGGGCCGACGCTGGAGCGGGTGACCGGGGCCGTGCGGGAGGCCGAGGAGGGACTCACCGCGGCGGGGGTGGCCGAGGCCGTGGGGATTTCCCGGATCACGGCTCGGCGGTATCTGGAGCACCTGGTCGAGGCCGGGAGGGCCGAGCGGGCGCCGGTCTATGGGCAGGTGGGTAGGCCGGAGTTGGTGTATCGGTGGGTGCCGGGGGCGGGGTCGGGCCGGTAGCGACGTCACCCGGCCCGAGCACCTTCCCGATCCACCGCCCAATCCCACGCACACGCATTGACCTGACTAGACCACTCCTCTTAGGTTCACCGGGCAGACAACCCCAGGCCACAACGACGTAGGCCCCAGGAGGTCATGCCCGTGCGCCCCACCGCCCGCCCCGTCCGAGCCGCCCGAACCACCCTCCGAACTCGCCCCGCCCTCCCCGCACTCCTCGCCCTCACCCTCGCCGCCGCAGGCTCGCTCACCGCCTGTGGCGGAGGATCCGGCAGCGACCCCGACACCCTGAAGGTCTCCTTCAAGCAGTCCACGGACAACTCCATCAAGGTGATGGACACCTATCTCGCGGACATCAAGAAGCAGTTCGAGAAGGCGAACCCGGGCAAGAAGGTCGAGTTCGTGCCGATCAAGGCGCCGGACTCGGAGTACTACACCAAGCTCCAGCAGATGCTCCGCTCCCCCAAGACCGCCCCTGACCTGGTCTACGAGGACACGTTCCTCATCAACTCGGACATCACCAGCGGGTACTTGAAGCCGCTCGACCCCTACCTCGCCAAGTGGAAGGACTGGGGCCAGTTCATCGACACGGCGAAGGCGGCGGCCAAGGGGGAGGACGGGAAGACGTACGGCATCCCGGACGGGACGGACACGCGGGGCCTGTGGTTCAGCAAGGACATCTTCAAGAAGGCCGGTCTGCCCGCCGACTGGCAGCCGAAGACCTGGGACGACGTCCTCGAAGCCGCCCGAGCGATCAAGAAGAAGGTCCCGGGTGTCACCCCCCTCAACGTCTACACCGGCAAGCCCGCCGGCGAGGCGGCGACCATGCAGGGCTTCGAGATGCTCCTCTACGGCACGAACGACGGCACCACGGACCCGCTCTACGACAAGGCGTCCAAGAAGTGGATCGCCGGCAGCCAGGGGTTCAAGGACGCCCTCGGGTTCGTGGAGACGGTCTACAAGGAGAAGCTGGGCCCGGACGTCTCGGACGCCCTCGACCCCAACTTCGGTACCCGTGTGCGCGGTGAACTGCTCCCCGAGGGCAAGCTCGGCATCGACCTCGACGGCTCCTGGCTCCCGCAGGACTGGCTGGAGGGCAGCGGTCACGAATGGCCCGAGTGGTCGCAGAAGCTGGGTCTCGCCCACATGCCCACCCAGAACGGCCAGGCCCCCGGCAAGGTGAGCATGTCCGGCGGCTGGACCTGGTCGATCCCGGCCAAGGCGGGCAACCCCGACCTGGCCTTCGAGTTCGTCAAGACGATGCAGACCAAGGCGAACGCCCAGAAGTGGTACATCGCCAACTCGGGTATCGCGGTGCGCAAGGACGTCGCGGCCGATCCCGCGTACGTCGACGCCCAGCCCGGCATCAAGTTCTTCACCGACCTCGTCGCGTCGACGCACTACCGGCCCGCCTACCCGGCGTACCCGAAGGTGTCCACCGCGATCCAGGAGGCGATGGAGGGCGTGACGACGGGCGACGCCTCGGTCGAGGACGCGGCCAAGTCGTACGACGAGGAGCTGAAATCGGCGACGGACGGCCAGGTGATCGAGAAGTGAGTCACCCCTCATGAAGACCGCCACCGGCCCCGGCCTCGCGAAGAGGCCGGGCCGGGCCCCCGCACCGGCCACGCCGGGCGCCCGCCCTCGTCACGTCCCGTTCCTACGGGCCCTGCCCGTCACGCCCGCCGTCGTCCTCCTGCTCCTCTTCCTCGCCGGCCCCATCGCCTACTGCGCCTACATCGCCTTCACCGACCTCCAGCTCACCGGCCAGGCCGAGGACTCGTTCGTCGGTTTCGACAACTTCCGTGCGGCGTTCGACGACGAGGCGTTCCGCAACGCGGTCTGGCTGACCCTCGTCTTCACCGTCATCTCGGCCCTGCTCGGCCAGAACACCCTGGGCCTGGCCCTGGCCGCGCTGATGCAGCGGGCGTCGAAGCCCGTTCGCACCCTGGTGGGGGCCGTCGTCATCACGGCGTGGGTCCTGCCGGAGGTCGTCGCGGGCTTCCTGCTCTACGCCTTCTTCCGCCGCGAGGGCACCCTGAACGCGATCCTGGACTGGCTCCATCTCCCCACCCAGAACTGGCTGTTCACCCTCCCGATCCTGGCGGTGTCGTTCGCGAACGTCTGGCGTGGCACCGCCTTCTCGATGCTGGTCTACTCCGCCGCGCTGAACGAGATCCCCAAGGAGATCACCGAGGCGGCCGAGGTCGACGGCGCCGGCGGCTGGCGCCGCATGTGGCACATCACCCTTCCGATGATCCGCCGCTCCATCGGCACCAACCTCATGCTGATCACCCTCCAGACCCTGTCCGTCTTCGGCCTGATCTGGGTGATGACCAGGGGCGGTCCGGGCGGCAAGAGCCAGACACTGCCGCTGTTCATGTACGAGGAGGCGTTCCAGAAGAGCATGATCGGTTACGGCACGGCGGTCGCCCTCCTGCTCCTGGTGGTGGGCTCGTTGTTCTCGGTGGTCTACCTGCGTCTGCTGCGAACGGAGGTGTGACGCCCGATGCCCCGCACTCTCTCGTCCCGACGCACCTCGCACCGCCTGGCTGCCGACGCCGGCCTCCTGGTGGTGGCCGCGGCCTTCGTGCTCCCGCTGGCGTGGGTGCTCCTCTCCTCGCTGGACACGGACGCCAACCTCCAGGTGAAGGTCCCGGACGGTGTCACGCTGGACAACTTCGACGCGGTCCTCACCCCGGAGATCACCTTCACACCGCTGCTCAACAGCCTGCTGCTGTGCGGCGGGGGCACGGCACTGACGGTCGCGTGCGCGGCGCTCGCCGCCTACCCGCTGTCACGGTTCCGGTCCCGCTTCAACCGCCCGTTCCTGCTCACGATCCTGTTCGCGACGAGCCTGCCGATCACGGCGATCATGGTGCCGGTGTACGCCCTGTTCGTGCAGGTGAACCTCATCGACACCATGGAGGGGACGATCTTCTTCTTCGCCGCCTCCCAACTGCCGTTCGCCATCTGGCTGATGAAGAACTTCATGGACGGGGTGCCGAAGGAGCTGGAGGAGGCCGCCTGGACGGACGGGGCGTCGTCGCTCCAGTCGCTGGCGCGGATCGTGCTGCCGCTGATGGGGCCCGGTGTGGCGGTGGTGACGGTGTTCTCGTTCGTGATGATGTGGGGGAACTTCTTCGTCCCGTTCATGCTGCTGCTCACGCCGGACCAGATGCCGGCCGCGGTGAGCATCAACGAGTTCTTCGGGAATCGGGGGACGGTGGTGTACGGGCAGCTGGCGGCGTTCTCGATCATCTACTCGACGCCGGTGATTCTGCTCTATGTGCTGGTGGCGAGGCGGCTGGGCGGAGGGTTCGCGTTGGGCGGGGCGGTCAAGGGGTAGGCACGTCCCGCGCGCGGCGAGCGTCGGGATTGAGCCGCCTGCCGTCCACCGCCACGGCGCCGGTACCCTCGCCGTCGGACGTACTCACCTTCGACGCCCGCCCGCACGCCCGACACCCACGCCATGCCATCCCGGCGCACCGCCGGCGGACATCTGAAGATCGATACCGCCCGGCGCCTGCGAATATGCCCACCGAGGTTGCCATTCATGGCATGCCACCGACCGTCGGAGCGATCACCCGCCCATCGCCCGCGCAGCCCGTGACGACCTCCGCCGGGCGTCGAACTCGCCGGTAGCCGTAGCTTCCTACAATCCGTGATCCTGGCTGAACAGACCGTAGTCACCCCACTCCGGCCGCCCTACGTTGTGCCCCGTGCGCCGACCCCAAGCCCAACCGAACCAGCCCCCCAACCGCTCCAGCCGCCGTACCCCGCCCACTCCCCCCTTCAACGCCCCCGCCGCCCGCAGGCTGCGCGCCGCTCTCAACATGCGGCCCGAGCACGTCGCCTACGGCATGCGAACCTCGTACGGACTCCCCTACGTCACCGAGGACCTCGTCATCGCCTGGGAACGTGAGATCGCCTCACCGGACAACAGCGAGCTGACCGCTCTGGCGGGCGTGCTGTGGTGCTCGCCCAGTGAACTGCTCGGCAAGCCTCGGACCTTGCGCGAACACCGCATCGCCCGCGGCCTCGCCCCCGAGGACGTGGCCCGTACCGTCGGGCACGACCTCGGCACGTACCTGCGCATGGAGGAGAGCGACGACTGGCAGGGCACCGACCGGCAGTCCGCCGCCCTCGCCGAGACCCTCGGCCTGACGGTGCCGGACTTCATCACCGTCACCGGCCGGGACGCGAAGCTCGCCGACTTGCTGCGCAGTGCCGTGACGACGCGCTGGCAGGCGTATGTACGCCCCGTCGGGAAGATGGTGCCCCTGGACCGGCGCGTCCTGGAGGACGCCCTTCAGGAGCTGCACCAGAACTACCAGGGGCAGATGACCGCCACGCTCAGCTGGGGCGGGGGCGGCAGTGACTCAAGCGCGGCCGGCCGTGAGTTCCTGGACCGGATCGTGGAGCACTTCTGGAGGACCGTCCAGGGGGATGCCCCCTGACGTCTCAGTGATTGCTCTCCAGGTGCGGCTTCAGCAGATCGATCTAGAACACCGACTCCGCCTCTTCCATGCGGTCCTTCGGCACCGTCTTCAGTTCGGTCACCGCCTCCGCAAGCGGCACCATGACGATGTCGGTCCCGCGCAGCGCGGTCATCCTGCCGAACTGGCCCTGGTGGGCCGCCTCCACCGCGTGCCAGCCGAAGCGGGTGGCGAGGACGCGGTCGTACGCCGTGGGCACACCGCCGCGCTGGACGTGGCCGAGGATGACGGGCTTGGCCTCCTTGCCGAGGCGGCGCTCCAGCTCGAAGGCCAGCGCGGTGCCGATGCCCTGGAAGCGCTCGTGGCCGAACTGGTCGATGTCGCCCTTGCCGTAGTCCATGGTGCCGTCGGCCGGGTGGGCGCCCTCGGCGACGCAGATCACCGCGAACTTCTTGCCGCGCGCGAAGCGCTCCTCGACCATCGAGACGAGGAGGGCGGGGTCGAAGGGGCGCTCGGGCAGGCAGATGCCGTGGGCGCCCGCCGCCATGCCGGACTCCAGCGCGATCCAGCCGGCGTGGCGGCCCATGACCTCGACGACCATCACGCGCTGGTGGGACTCGGCCGTCGTCTTCAGCCGGTCCATGGCCTCCGTGGCGACGCCGACCGCGGTGTCGAAGCCGAACGTCCGGTCCGTGGACGAGATGTCGTTGTCGATGGTCTTCGGTACGCCGACCACCGGCAGGCCGGCGTCCGACAGCATGCGGGCCGCCGTCAGCGTGCCCTCGCCGCCGATCGGGATCAGCGCGTCGATGCCGAAGTCGCGGGCGATGTCGGGGGCGCTCTCGCAGGCCTCGCGCAACCGGTCGCGCTCCAGCCGGGACGAGCCCAGGATCGTGCCGCCGCGGGCCAGGATGCCGCTGACCGCCTCCAGGTCGAGGCTGCGGTAGTGGCCGTCCAGCAGGCCCGCGTACCCGTCCTCGAAGCCGATCACCTCGTCGCCGTACTGTGCGACGGCACGGTGCACGACCGACCGGATCACGGCGTTCAGGCCGGGGCAGTCGCCGCCTGCGGTGAGAACTCCGATACGCATCGTGCTGTGTCTCCTGCTCGCTGTTGATACCGGTGAGCCAGTCCGATTGTTTCATGTCCCGAGGGGTATGTCGGGCCCACGAACCTGACGGGCGCCTTATCTACCGGCAAGGGTATTGTCAAGAGGGTTTCGCTCACCCTGGTGGGCGATTTTGCGGCCCCCCAGACGAAACGGAGAGCACGCGTGACGCGCAGCGTGTACGTGACCGGCATCGACCGCGGCGACGGCCGCCAGATCGTCGAACTGGGAGTGATGGAGCTCCTGACCCGGCAGGTCGACCGGGTGGGGGTGTTCCGGCCGCTGGTCCACCACGTCCCCGACCGTCTGTTCGAGTTGCTGCGCGCCCGCTACCGCCTCTCACAGGACCCGGCGACGGTCTACGGCATGGACTACCACGAGGCGTCCGCCCTGCAGGCCGAGCGCGGCACGGACGAGCTGGTCTCCACGCTCGTCGACCGCTTCCACGCCGTCGCCCGCGCATACGACGTGGTCCTCGTCCTCGGCACCGACTACTCCGACACCCAGCTCCCGGACGAGCTCTCCCTCAACGCCCGGCTCGCCAACGAGTTCGGCGCGTCCGTGATACCCGTCGTGGGCGGCCGCAAGCAGGCCGCCGAGTCGGTGCTCGCCGAGACGCGCAACGCCTTCCGGGCATACGAGGGCCTGGGCTGTGACGTGCTCGCCATGGTCGCCAACCGGGTCGCCCGGGACGACCGGGACGAGATCGCCCAGGCGCTGCGGTCGCGGCTGCCGGTGCCCTGCTACGTCGTCCCGGACGAGCCCGCCCTCGCCGCGCCGACCGTCTGGCAGATCGCCCAGGCCCTGGACGCGAAGGTCCTGCTCGGCGACGACTCGGGGCTCGCGCGTGACGCCCTCGACTTCGTGTTCGGCGGCGCCATGCTGCCGAACTTCCTCAAGGCCCTGACCCCGGGCTGCCTCGTCGTCACCTCGGGCGACCGCGCCGACCTGGTCGTCGGCTCGCTGGCCGCGCACAGCGCCGGCACCCCGCCGATCGCCGGCCTCCTGCTCACCCTGGACGAGCGCCCCGGCGACGAGATCCTCACCCTCGCCGCCCGCCTCGCCCCGGGCACCCCGGTGCTCTCGGTGCCCGGCTACAGCTTCCCCACCGCGGAGCAGCTCTTCGCCATGGAGGGGAAGTTGAACGCGGGCACCCCGCGCAAGGCGGAGACCGCCCTCGGCCTCTTCGAGCGGTACGTCGACACCGGCGACCTGCTGAAGCGGGTCTCGGCGCCGAGCAGCGACCGGCTCACGCCGATGATGTTCGAGCACAAGCTGCTGGAGCAGGCCCGCTCGGACATGCGCCGCATCGTGCTGCCCGAGGGCACCGAGCCGCGCGTTCTGCACGCCGCCGAGGTGCTGCTGCGCCGCAATGTCTGCGACCTCACCCTCCTCGGGCCGGTCGACCGGATCCGCAAGCAGGCCGCCGACCTCGGCATCGACCTGGGCGACACCCAGCTGATCGACCCGGCGACCAGCGAGCTGCGCGACACCTTCGCCGAGAAGTACGCCCAGCTGCGCGCCCACAAGGGCGTGACCGTGGAGCTGGCGTACGACGTCGTCTCCGATGTGAACTACTTCGGCACGCTGATGGTGCAGGAGGGCCTCGCGGACGGCATGGTCTCCGGGTCCGTGCACTCCACGGCGGCGACCATCCGGCCGGCCTTCGAGATCATCAAGACCAATCCCGACGCCGACATCGTCTCGTCCGTCTTCTTCATGTGCCTGGCCGACCGCGTACTCGTCTACGGCGACTGCGCCGTGAACCCCGACCCGAACGCCGAGCAGCTGGCCGACATCGCCATCCAGTCGGCGGCCACCGCCCAGCGGTTCGGCGTGGAGCCGCGCATCGCGATGCTGTCGTACTCGACGGGTACGTCCGGCTCGGGCGCCGACGTCGACAAGGTGCGCGAGGCGACGGAGCTGGTGCGCGAGCGGCGGCCCGACCTGAAGACCGAGGGGCCGATCCAGTACGACGCCGCCGTCGAGCCGTCGGTCGCGGCCACCAAGCTGCCGGAGTCCGAAGTCGCCGGCCAGGCAAGCGTGTTGATCTTCCCGGACCTCAACACCGGCAACAACACCTACAAGGCCGTACAGCGCTCGGCCGGCGCGATCGCGGTGGGCCCGGTGCTGCAGGGTCTGCGCAAGCCGGTCAACGATCTGTCCCGGGGCGCCCTGGTCCAGGACATCGTGAACACCGTGGCGATCACCGCCATTCAGGCCCAGTCCCCCGCCCTGTCCCCCACCGAGAAGGCCACCGCCCAGTGACCGCGACCCGCGTCCTCGTCCTCAACTCCGGCTCCTCGTCGGTGAAGTACCAGCTGCTCGACATGCAGGGCAGCAGCCGGCTGGCCGTGGGCCTCGTCGAGCGCATCGGCGAGGAGACCTCCCGGCTCAAGCACACACCGCTGGCGAGCGGCGGAGAGGCCCGCGAGTGGACCGGGCCCATCGCCGACCACGACGCCGCCCTGAAGGCCGTCTCGGCGGAGCTCGCCAAGGACGGCCTCGGGGTCGACTCGCCCGAGCTGGCCGCGATCGGCCACCGGGTCGTGCACGGCGGCAAGCAGTTCACCGAGCCGACCGTCATCGACGACGCCGTACTCGCCGAGATCGAGCGGCTCATCCCGGTGGCCCCGCTGCACAACCCGGCCAACCTCACCGGGATCCGTACGGCCATGGGGCTGCGCCCGGACCTGCCCCAGGTCGCCGTCTTCGACACCGCGTTCCACACCACGATGCCGGAGTCGGCCGCCCGCTACGCGATCGACGTGGAGACCGCCGACCGGCACCGGATACGCCGGTACGGCTTCCACGGCACCTCGCACGCGTATGTCTCCCGGGCCACGGCGAAGCTGCTGGGCAAGGCGCCCGAGGACGTGAACGTCATCGTGCTGCACCTCGGCAACGGCGCGTCCGCGTCCGCCGTACGGGGCGGCAAGTGCGTGGACACCTCCATGGGGCTGACGCCTTTGGAGGGGCTCGTGATGGGTACGCGATCCGGTGACACCGATCCCGCCGTCATCTTCCATTTGGCGCGTGTTGGCGAAATGTCCATCGCGGAAATCGACACTCTTCTCAACAAGAAGAGCGGATTGATCGGCCTGTGCGGCGACAACGACATGCGGGAGATCCGCCGGCGGATCGACGAAGGTGACGAGCGGGCCCAATTGGCCTTCGACATCTACATTCACCGACTGAAGAAGTACATCGGCGCCTATTACGCGGTGCTCGGCAGGGTGGACGCGATCGCGTTCACGGCCGGCGTCGGCGAGAACGCGGCACCGGTGCGGGAAGCCGCCGTGGCGGGCCTGGACCAACTGGGCCTCGCGGTGGACGCCGGGCTGAACGCCGTACGCGGTGACGAGCCGCGGCTGATCTCGCCCCCGGGCGCGCGGGTGGCGGTCGCGGTGGTGCCGACGGATGAAGAACTGGAGATCGCGACGCAGACCTACGCACTGGTCGGGGAGAACACCGTTGAAGCAACGGCCGAGTAACACGGCTGAGCATTACACAGCTCATTTGTATCTTCCGCCAGACGGAATATTCCGCGGCGAAACAAACCGATAGGATCGTCCCATGCGCCGTTCGAAAATCGTCTGTACTCTCGGCCCCGCGGTCGACTCCCATGAACAGCTCGTCGCGTTGATCGAGGCGGGCATGAATGTGGCCCGCTTCAACTTCAGCCACGGCACGCACGAGGACCACCAGGGCCGCTACGAGCGGCTCCGGGCCGCCGCCCAGGAGACCGGGCGTGCCATCGGCGTGCTCGCCGACCTGCAGGGCCCCAAGATCCGCCTGGAGACCTTCGCCGAGGGCCCGGTCGAACTGGAGCGCGGTGACGAGTTCGTCATCACGACCGAGGACGTCCCGGGCGACAAGTCCATCTGCGGAACCACCTACAAGGGCCTGCCGGGCGACGTCTCGCGCGGCGACCAGATCCTCATCAACGACGGCAACGTCGAGCTGAAGGTCCTGGACGTCGAGGGCCCGCAGGTGCGGACGATCGTCATCGAGGGCGGCGTCGTCTCCGACCACAAGGGCATCAACCTGCCCGGCGCGGCCGTGAACGTGCCGGCGCTGTCCGAGAAGGACGTCGAGGACCTGCGGTTCGCGCTGCGCATGGGCTGCGACATGGTCGCGCTGTCCTTCGTCCGTGACGCCAACGACGTGCAGGACGTGCACAAGGTCATGGACGAGGTCGGCCGCCGCGTCCCGGTCATCGCCAAGGTGGAGAAGCCGCAGGCGGTGGCGAACATGGAGGACGTCGTGCTGGCGTTCGACGCCGTGATGGTCGCGCGTGGCGACCTGGCCGTCGAGTACCCGCTCGAGAAGGTCCCGATGGTGCAGAAGCGGCTCATCGAGCTGTGCCGCCGCAACGCCAAGCCGGTGATCGTGGCGACCCAGATGATGGAGTCGATGATCACCAACTCCCGCCCGACCCGCGCCGAGGCCTCCGACGTGGCCAACGCGATCCTGGACGGCGCCGACGCGGTCATGCTGTCCGCGGAGTCGAGCGTGGGCGCGTACCCGATCGAGACCGTCAAGACGATGTCGAAGATCGTCACCGCGGCCGAGCAGGAGCTGCTGGCCAAGGGCCTGCAGCCGCTGGTGCCGGGCAAGAAGCCCCGCACCCAGGGTGGTTCGGTGGCCCGTGCCGCCTGCGAGATCGCCGACTTCCTCGGCGGCAAGGGCCTGGTCGCCTTCACCCAGTCCGGCGACACCGCCCGCCGCCTGTGCCGCTACCGCGCGGCCCAGCAGATCATCGCGTTCACCACGGACGAGTCCACGCGCAACCAGATGACGCTCAGCTGGGGTGTCGAGCCGCACGTCGTCCCGTTCGTCAACAGCACCGACGAGATGGTCGACCTGGTCGACCAGGAGATCGTCAAGCTCGGGCTGTTCAACGAGGGCGACATCGTGGTCATCACCGCCGGCTCCCCGCCCGGCGTCCCCGGCACCACCAACATGGTCCGCGTCCACCACCTGGGCGGCCGCCCGCGGGACTGACCGCACGGGCCGCTCCGAGGCCCTGCTACGACATGGAGGGCGCCCCCTGCCGGCAGGGGGCGCCCTCATCCGTGTGTGCGCACAGGTGGCTCAGCCCTTCGTACATCGCCGGCACCTGACGGGGTGCACAGCCGTGGCCCGGCCCTCGCTTGGAGGACCGGCCCACGGCCGGTTGTGCGGCTCCCGAACGGGTCTGTGGGGGCGTCTGATCGAGGCGCCCGGCTCAGTCGGTCGTGAAGTTGTGCAGGCCGGGCACGTGCAGGGTGCCGCCGAACTGGCCGGCCTGGGTGACCTTCACCTTCGTGAAGTAGATCAGCGGGATGTTCAGCGGCGGCGGGTGCTCCGGGTCGAACGTCACCGGGATCAGACCCAGCAGGTTGCCGGAGATGCTCTCGGTGTACATCACCGTCTTGCCGTTGCGGATCGTGGACGTCGAGCCCTCGGCCGCCTGCACGTGGTAGGTCTTGCCGGACTGCTTGTCCTTGACCGTCTGGTGCAGGTCGCCGATGTCGGTGCCGTCGGAGATGACGTACTTCAGCACCTTCTTGGTGGTGCCGTCGGCCGTCTTCACCTTGACGATGCCCTGGTAGTCGGCGCCCTTGAGCAGCAGCGAGCTGGCGTTCAGGAACCACGGGTCGTCGGGCAGCGGCACGGGGTTGTCGACGCCGCCCTCCTCGTCCGTGGCGGCCGGGCAGTTCTCCGGGTCCGTGGTGGAGCTCGCGGACGGGCTCGGCGTGGCGGTGGCCTCGTCGGCCGCCTCCTGGGCCGCCTCGGTGGTGTCCTCGGCCGCCTCGGACGCCTTGTCGGTGGCGCCCTCGACGGTGTCCTTCACCGCGTCGGTGGCCTTGTCGGCGGTCTCCTTGACGGGGTCGGACGACTCGGAGGTGTCCTTGCCGGACGTGCCGGAATCGGCAGATCCGGAGGACGTCTCCTCGCTCGCGCTCGCGGAGGGCGTCGGCGTCGGGCTCGCGGACTCCTCGTCCTTCGCACCGCCCGTGAAGATGCCCTCGATGGCGTCGCCGATGTCCTCCAGCACGTTGCCGCCGCTCTCGGACGGCGAGGGGGACGCCGTGGCCGAGTCGCCGGACTGGGCCTCGCCCGCCTTGCTCGGCGACGGGGTCGGCGTGGGCTCGGCCGCGTCGTCGGAACCTGAATCCGACGAGGAGGAGTCGCCCGCGGAGTCCGAAGAACCCGACGTGTCGGAGGAGTTGTCCGAGGAGCCGGAGGAGGCCGACGGAGTCGGCTCGGCCGTCTCGTCCTTCTCTTCCGTCTTGTCCTTGTCCGTGGACTCACTCGCGCTGGGGGACGCGGACGCCGAGGCGTCGTCCTCCAGTGCCGCCACGCACTCCTTGTACTCGTCCGCGGTGAGGCTGTTGGACGTCGGCTTGGTGGCGTTGTCGCTGTCGGCCTGCGCGAGCGTGGGCGTGAAGCCCATGCCCATAAGGACCGCCGTCGGCATCGCCGCCAGGGCTATCGCCTTGCCTGCCGGCATCTGGAACCTGGTGAACAGCGGCTTCTTGGGCGCCGCGTGACGCGGCCCGGTTCTCACACGGGACTTGTCCACCTCAGTCCCGTGGGTCACCTCGTCAGCCGGCACTGTGCCTCCCGTTCGCCCCGTTCGCCGGGCTCGTTCCTGACAGATCGTTCGGCTCGCCCACCACGGGCTTGAGGATCGTGGTGTCGGGGTCCGCGGCACCCGCGGGTGCGCTCTCCCCGCCCGTCGCGTCCGGCTGTGCCGGCTGCGCGTCAAAGTCCCGGGCGGGCACCCACGACACGGCCATGGCCCCGCCGACGAGGGCGAGGAGGAAGCCGATCAGGAAGCCGCCGAGGTTGGACAGCGGGATGGACACCAGCGCCAGCAGGATCGCCGCGACGCCCGCGAAGGTGCGGACGTGCTTCTGGAACCAGAGAGTGAAGCCGAGGACGACGAGCAGCACACCGATGATCAGGGAGCTGGAGCCCCCCGCGGTCTGCATCGCCAGCGTCAGGTGGCCGATCTGAAGGTTCGCGTATGGGAAGTAGGCGATGGGGAGTCCGCCGAGCATGACGAACAGACCGGCCCAGAACGGCCGCGTACCCCGCCAGGCGGCGAACTGCGTCCTGCGGTGGGCGAACTGGCCGGATACGGCAGGAGTCTCGGCGCTCATGGAAAACAGCTCCCTGCTACGGCTTGCTGTGATGGTGGTGCGGTGGTGGTGAGTTGTGGTGCGTGTGACCGCTTGTGAAGAAAGCGGGCGGAGAGTGGACGGGCGGGGGCGCCATCGGCTCCCCCGCCCGTCAGTGAGTGCTTAGTAGCACTCCTTGACACCCGTCGACAGCGACATCTTCAGACCGCTGAGCTTGAAGGTTCCGGCGGTGGTCGCCCACGCCGTCTGCTTCACGTTGCTCAGCGTGGCCTTGTCGGCCTGCTGGGCGAAGCCGAAGGGGTTGGCCTGCTCGCCGCCGCCCTTCATGCCCGGACCCTTGTTGGCGTCCTTCGCGGCCACACCGATGTCGATGTTCTCGAACGTGGCGTCGGCCTCAAGGTCGGCCACGTCGATGTACAGGTTCTTGGCCTCGACCGGCTTGTCACCCTGGCCCGCCCGAAGGATCAGGCTGACACTCCCGAGGATCGGGATGTCCGGGGTGACGACGGACTGGCACATGTTGGTGATCGTCGCGGACTCGAACCCCGAGACGGCGACGGGGTGAACCGTCTTCTTGCCGGAGAGCGTGTAGCCCTCGTCAAGAGCGCCGTACTGCGAGAAGCCATTACCGACGAGCTTGTCGGTCGTGACCTTGAACGACTGCCCGGAGACACTGAACGACGCGGCGAGAGCGCCCTGCGCGAGGGCGACACCTATCGCAGCCGTGGCGGCGACGCTGGGCACCATGACCACAGCGAACCGCTTCCATCTGGTCCCGCCACGCACCTGGGACTCCATATTTCCTCCTTCTCGGACGTACATCTCCTGGCCCTGGCTGCCACTGTCAGCTCGACGGCTCAGCCGGGCAGGGATGGGAGAAGTGCTACGTCCTCGGGAAGGAGAGCGCCCGTCCTCGGAGGCGCGAACCGCGCACCGATCACCGGCGATCACCCCCGAGCGACAACCACTGGTCGCGCCTGACACGCATCACGCACAACCTTGCTGGACAGGCTTCGCCGGGTGGGCGAAGACCCCCCTGTCCAAGAGCCGGCGCCACTGCCGCCGACTCTGCTCGGTGGGGACCCAGGAACTCCCGTGACCCAACCGGCTGTCGGGGTGCGGGAATGGACCGAGCGTGGCCGATCGTGGTGCATTCTCGCCGCCCGCACAAGGGGCTTCGTTACTCGGTAGTAACGGGCGGATAACCGAACAACGACCTGCCGGTCTCGGACAGCGACGCAGGGTGGTGTCGGGCGACCGGACAAGTCCATTAATCACCGGACAGATTCCGACAGAATGACGGCTTCGACTTACCCGCAGTAACTGCGGCCGCGATTACCAAGATTTGGTAAAGCGCGGCCGCTCTGATGCCCTCCAGGGCAATCCCTTCACTCGGGCAACACGTGCCCTCGCGTTTAGTTACTGGTCAGAACGGGGCCACCGCCCCGCTCGAAGCCCCGGTCAGAACAGGGCGCGGGCCAGTGCCCTGCGGGCCGCGGCCACGCGCGGGTCCTCGCCGCCCACGACCTCGAAGAGCTCCAGCAGCCGGAGCCGTACGGCGTCCCGGTCGTCACCCACAGTGCGCTGCACGGTCTCGATGAGCCGTCCGAAAGCGTCCTCGACATGGCCGCCCACCAGGTCCAGGTCGGCGGCGGCGATCTGCGCCTGCACATCGGCCGGCTTCTCGGCGGCGTCCTTGCGCACCTGCTGGGGGTCGAGACCCTGCACGCGCTGCAGCAACTCGGCCTGCGCGAGACCCAGTTTGGCCTCCATGTTCGCCGGGTCCTCGCTCAGCACGTTCTTGTAGGCCTGGACGGCACCGCCGAAGTCGCCCGCGTCCAGGGCCTGTACGGCGGCCTCCAGCAACGCGTCGTACGGGCCGGCCGGCGCGGCGGGAGCGGACTGGGCGCCCCCGGGCTCGGCGTCCTGGTCGACGGTGAGACCGGTCAGGCCGAAGCGCTGCTCGGCGACGGCGACGAGCTGGTCCAGCGTCTCGCGGATCTGCGCCTCACTTGCGGCGCCCTGGAAGAGCGGCAGCGCCTGTCCGGCGACGACGGCGAACACGGCCGGAATCCCCTGCACGCCGAACTGCTGCATCAGCATCTGGTTGGCGTCGACGTCGATCTTGGCGAGCATGAACCGCCCGGCGTACTCAACGGCGAGCCGCTCCAGCAGCGGGCTGAGCTGCTTGCAGGGCTCGCACCACTCGGCCCAGAAGTCGATGACGACGGGCACCTCGGCGGACCGCTGCAGGACGTCCCGCTCGAACCCCGCCTCATCCACATCGATGACGAGGTCGGCGGGCGACACGGCCCCTCCCCCGCCCTGCCGGGCGGACTCGGCACGTGCCTGCTCCGCCTTCGCCTTGGCCTCCTGGGCCGCCTTCACCGCGGCGAGGTCGACGACTCCGCTCATGGACATGTTCCGTGGCTGCATGCGTCTATCCTCCCCCGATCCGCCCGCGCATGTGAAAAACGGTCCGAAAGCCGGTCCGGTCCGCTGCTGTTCGACGCCGGGTCCCCACCCGCGTCAGTGGTCATCGCTTTCGCTACGACTCGTAGCGTAATGGCAGAGCGGGGTTCCGGAACACCACCATCCCGTGATCTCCCTCACGACCACACAGGAACCCCCCGGATATGGTCATGGGATGCAGAGCCGCACCACCGCCCCCCGTCCCGGCCGCCCGCGCAGCGCCGCCGCGGACGCCGCGATCCTGGCTGCGACGCGCGAGGCTCTGGTCGAACTGGGCTGGTCCAAGCTCACTTTGGGAGACGTGGCAACACGCGCGGGGGTTGCAAAGACGACGCTTTATCGCCGCTGGTCCGGCAAGAACGAGCTGGTGGTCGACGCGGTGGCCGAGCTCTTCGACGAGCTGGAGCTCCCCGACCGCGGCTCCCTGGCCGCCGACATCGAGGGCGTGGTCCTGCAGTTCGCGGCGATTCTGGCCCGCCCGGAGGCCAAGAGCGGGCTGATGGCGGTGGTCGCCGAGTCGACGCGCGACGACGCCCTGCGCGAGCGCATCCGCCAGTCCATCGTCGAGCGCCAGAAGGGCCTGGTCCTGCAGGGGCGCTGCCGGGCCCAGGAACGCGGCGAGCTCCCCCCGGAGACGGATGATCCGGAGGAAGCCGCGCGCACCGTGGACCTGATCTTCGACGTGGTGGCAGGTGCGGTGGTGCACCGCACCCTGGTCAGCGCGGAGCCGGCCGACGAGGAGTGGGTGCACGGCTTCACGCGCGTGCTGCTCCTCGGCCTCACCGGCGCCGCGTAGAGCTGTGCGGGGTCAGAACCCCGGCGGCTCCGTGTACACCCCCCACTCGTCCCGCAGCACGCCGCAGATCTCGCCCAGCGTCGCCTCGGCCCGAACCGCGTCCAGCATCGGCTCGATCATGTTGGACCCGTCGCGGGCGGCGGCGATCATCGCGTCGAGCGCGGTGCGTACGGCCGCGTCGTCCCGGGCGTCACGGCGGGCGCCCAGCACCCGTACCTGCTCCCGCTCCACCTCGTGGCTGACCCGCAGGATCTCCAGGTCGCCGGTGACGGAGCCGGTGTGGGCGTTGACCCCGACGACCCTCTTGTCGCCCTTCTCCAGCGACTGCTGATACCGGAACGCCGACTCGGCGATCTCCCCGGTGAACCAGCCGTCCTCGATGCCCCGCAGGATCCCGGACGTGATCGGCCCGATGGGGTGCCGGCCGTCGGGGTGCGCCCGCAGCCCGCGCTCCCTTATCTGCTCGAAGATCTTCTCGGCGTCGGCCTCGATGCGGTCGGTCAGCTGCTCGACGTACCACGCACCGCCCAGCGGGTCGGCCACGTTGGCGACCCCGGTCTCCTCCATGAGGACCTGCTGGGTGCGCAGGGCGATCTCGGCGGCCTGCTCGGAGGGCAGGGCGAGCGTCTCGTCGAGGGCGTTGGTGTGCAGCGAGTTCGTCCCGCCGAGCACGGCGGCGAGCGCCTCCACGGCCGTACGGACGACGTTGTTGTAGGGCTGCTGGGCGGTCAGCGAGACACCGGCGGTCTGCGTGTGGAAGCGCAGCCACTGCGCCTTGTCGCTCTTCGCCCCGTACACGTCCCGCATCCAGCGCGCCCAGATGCGGCGGGCGGCCCGGAACTTGGCGATCTCCTCGAAGAAGTCGAGGTGCGCGTCGAAGAAGAAGGACAGTCCGGGGGCGAACACGTCGACGTCCAGGCCGCGCGAGAGCCCCAGCTCGACGTACCCGAACCCGTCCGCCAGCGTGTACGCCAGCTCCTGCGCGGCCGTCGCTCCGGCCTCGCGGATGTGGTAGCCGGAGACGGACAGCGGCTTGTAGGCGGGGATGCCGGCCGCGCAGTGCTCCATGAGGTCGCCGATGAGGCGCAGGTGCGGCTCGGGCTGGAAGAGCCACTCCTTCTGGGCGATGTACTCCTTGAAGATGTCGGTCTGCAGCGTGCCGTTGAGCACAGCCGGGTCGACACCCTGGCGCTCGGCGGCCACCAGGTACATGCAGAAGACGGGCACGGCCGGTCCGCTGATGGTCATGGAGGTCGTCACGTCACCGAGCGGGATGTCCTTGAACAGGACCTCCATGTCGGCGGCCGAGTCGATGGCGACCCCGCAGTGCCCGACCTCGCCCAGCGAGCGCGGGTCGTCGGAGTCGCGGCCCATGAGTGTCGGCATGTCGAAGGCGACCGAGAGACCGCCTCCGCCGTTGCCGAGGATCATCTTGTACCGCTCGTTGGTCTGCTCGGCGTTCCCGAACCCGGCGAACTGCCGGATGGTCCACGTCCGCCCTCGGTAGCCGGTCGGATACAGCCCGCGCGTGAAGGGGTACTCCCCGGGCCATCCGATCCGCTCGAAGCCCTCGTACCTGTCCCCAGGCCTGGGCCCGTACACCGGCTCCACGGGGTCCCCGGAGAGCGTGGTGAAGTCGGCCTCGCGCTTGCGCGAAGCGTCGTAGCGGGCCTGCCAGCGACGGCGGCCCTCCTCGATGGCGTCAGCGTCCATGCTTCAAATTTACTAGGACGTCCAAGTAAATGTCGATGGCAGACCGCCGTACGCACGCGTACGGCGGTGCCGTCAGGCCTTGGCGACAGCCGGCGCAGGGTCCCCGACCAGGGGTTCGACCTCTCGTGTGACCTTGCGCTCCACGAAGAAGGCGGCGAGGGGAATGGTCCCGGAGAGCAGCACCCACAGCAGCTTGCCGAACGACCACTTGGCCTTGGAGCCGAGGTCGAAGGCGAAGACCAGGTAGATGATGTAGAGGAAGCCGTGGACCTGGGAGACGGCGAAGGTGACGTCCTCGCCCATGTCGAAGCCGTACTTGAACACCATGCAGGTGCACAGGACGAGCAGCATCACGGCGGTGACGTAGGCCATCACCCGGTAGCGGGTCAGGACGCTCTTCTTCATGCGAAGAGCGTAACCAGGCGTTCCGGGAGATCTTGCCCCGGCCCCCGGCCGCGAAGTCAGCTCTCGTCGAAGTCGTGGGCCGCCACCCGCAGCGGGCGCAGCATCGCGAAGATCTCCGCGCACTCCTCGGCGTCGTACGCCCCGAGTCCGAAGTCCATGGCCATGAGGTCACGGGTGGCCGCCTCGACGACCTCCCGGCCCTTGTCGGTGATGGAGGCGAGGGTGCCGCGTCCGTCGTTGGGGTTGGGCCTCTTGTCGACCAGACCCGACTTGACCAGCCGGTCGACGGTGTTCGTCACGGACGTGGGGTGCACCATGAGGCGCTCGCCGATCTTGGACATCGGCAGTTCCCCGGCCTTGGAGAAGTTGAGCAGCACCAGTGCCTCGTACCGCGCGAACGTCAGCCCGTACGGCTTGACCACCGCGTCCACCTCGGCCAGCAGGATCTGCTGTGCGCGCATGATCGAGGTGATGGCGGCCATGGACGGCACGTTTCCCCAGCGCTGCTTCCAGAGTTCGTCGGCGCGGGCGATGGGGTCGAAGGGAAGACTGAGCGGCTTCGGCACGGCACCGACCTTACCGGCCGGTCACATGCTGGTCAGCCCCGTCTCGCCCTTCGGTCCCCTGCCCTGCCGCCGCGCTACTCGGCCACCAGGTCCCGGACCTGGAAGGCCCCTGTCCACCGGTCGTCGTGCAGACAGGCGTTCATCGGCTCGACCAGCAGTTGGTGGTCGGGGTCGGTCCGCCACCGTTTGACGGCGTCCATGCTCTCCCACTCGCTGGTCAGCAGCCATCGAGCGGGATCGTCGAGGGAGCGGCACAACTGTTCGCCGAGGTGCCCGGGGGCACGCGCGGCACGTTCGCGCACGCCTTGATAGGAGTCCACGAAGTCCGCTTCCCGGCCCTCGCGCACATGAAGCAGCCGGATGACCCGCACGCGTTCCATGGTGCTCACGTCAGGACGGGTCGAGGACGACCGGCAGTTCCGCGAGTCCGCGGAAGGCGGGGAACGGCACGGTCATCCAGCGCGCGTCCTCCGGTGCCACGGCCAGGGCCATGTGCGGGTGCCGCCGGAACAGGGTGGCGAGGGCGAGCTGGATCTCCAGCCGGGCAAGCGGTGCGCCGGCGCAGTAGTGCGGGCCGTAGCCGAAGGCTAGATGCGCCGCCTGGGCGTTCGGACGCTGGACGTCCAGCTCGTTCGGGTCGGCGAACACCTCCGGGTCACGGTTGGCGCCGGTGATCGAGATCTGGACGAGCGCACCCTTGGGGATGAGCTGGTCGCGGATGACGATGTCCTCCTTCGCCCAGCGGAAGGTGGAGTTCTCCACGGAGCTCTCGAAGCGGAAGATCTCCTCGATCGCCGCGGCCAGGGAGGCGTCGTCCCGCAGTGCCAGCCGCTTCTGCTCCGGGCGGCTGAGCAGGTGGTAGACGGTGTTGCCGATCTGGTACGCCGTCGTCTTGTGGCCCGCGAAGAGGAGCACCCACGCCGTGGACACGAGTTCGCTGTCGGTGAGCGCGCCTTCCTGGTCCTTGGCCGTGACGAGCGCGCTGAGCAGGCCCGAGTCCGGCGCCTTCCGCTTTCGCGCGCACAAGTCCACCAGATACTCGCGGAGATTTCCCTCGGCGATTTCCAGCGCCTTTCTCGCCTCCGGTCCGAAACCGGTCTGCGCGACGGTCGCCGACCATTCCTGAGCCTGTTTGCGCTCGTTTTCCGGGACGCCCAGGAGTTCACAGATCACCTGCAGCGGCAGCGGGAAGCAGAACTCCGGGAGCAAATTGAACGGACCGGACGTCGGACATTGATCCAGCAGCCCGTCGGTGATCTCCTGGATCCGGGTGCGCAGCGATTCCACCCTTTTCGGAGTGAACGTACTGCCGACGATCCTGCGCAGCCTCGTGTGCTTCGGCGGGTCCGAGAACAGCATGTTGTCGTCCAGCGCGATCGACGAGTCACCGAAGATGCGGTGGTAGGCGTCGATGGCGCCGTACATGTCCTTGCTGAGCCGGGGGTCGGCCAGCGCGGCGCGGCTGTCGTCGTAGCGCGTGATGAGGTACGTCTCGACGCCGTGCGGCGGCGACATCGGGCAGACGGGTGCCGTTTCCCGCAGCGTGGCGTACACGGGATGCGGGTTGGCGCGGAACTCCCGGCTGCACGCCGCGGCCGCGGCCGCGGCTTCTTCGCGCGACAGTGCCCCGGATTCCTCGGATGCGAAAGCTTGCGTCATGACTGTCCCCGGGTAGGCGTGGATTCCGGCGGTCGGATTCCGTCGGTCAGTGCCACCGTTTCCCGGGCGGCACCACGCCGCAAACGGCACTGCGCCAAACGGGTCGGGTCGCCGGAGGACGTGTGGACCGGAGTCCGAACTGGTAAACATCGACGACGTGAGCGGACACGAAGCGGAATCTGTACCAGTTCTTATCGTCGGCGGATCCCTGGTGGGTCTTTCCACTTCGGTTTTCCTGGGGCGCCTCGGAATTGAGCACATGCTCGTGGAGCGGCATGCCGGGACATCGACGCATCCGCGCGGCCGTGGCAACAACGTGCGCACCATGGAGATCTACCGGACCGCCGGCCTGGAGTCGGGCATCCGGGAGGCGGCCCGCGTGCTCTCCGGGAACGACGGCATCCTCCAGGTGGACAAGCTCACCGGGCAGGAACGCCGCTGGATCATCGGGGACATCTCCGGCGGCATGGACATCTCCCGGGTCAGTTCCGCCGACTGGTGCCTGTGCAGTCAGAACGACCTGGAGCCCGTGCTGTTGAGCTACGCCCGCGAGCAGGGTGCCGACATCCGCTTCAGCTCGGAGCTGCTCTCCTTCACGGAGACCGGGGACGGAGTGCGGGCCCGGGTCAGGAACCGGGAGACCGGTGAGACCTACACCGTGAACGCCGACTTCCTGGTGGCCGCCGACGGTCCCAGGAGCCCCATCCGCAACCACCTGGGGATCGGCCAGTCGGGGCCGGGCGAGCTGTTCCACAACGTCAGCGTCACCTTCCGCAGCAGGGCGCTGAAGAAGTACGTCGGAGAGAAGCGATTCGTCGTCTGTTACGTCACCGACCCCGACGGGGAGGGTGCACTGCTCCCGGTGGACAACGAGGAGCGCTGGGTGATCCACGTTCCCTGGTATCCCGACCGGGGCGAGGACCTGGAGGACTTCACCGACGAGCGGCTCTCCGCCCACATCCGCGCTGCCGTCGGCGCCTCGGACCTCGACGTCGAGATCACCGGCAAGGCCCCGTGGCACGCGTCGAAGCGGGTCGCGGACAGCTACGGCGAGGGCCGGGTCTTCCTGGCCGGCGACTCGGCCCACGAGATGCCGCCCACCGGGGCGTTCGGCTCCAACACCGGAATCCAGGACGCTCACAACCTCGCCTGGAAACTGGCCTCGGTGCTGCGTGGCTGGGCCGGCCTGCCGCTGCTCGAGTCCTACGAGCGGGAGCGGCGGCCCGTCGCCCTCGCGACCGGCACACGCGCGTGCGTCCAGGCGGCCGACGAACAGCACCCGGGGTTCAGCCCCGCCGCGGGACGCAACAACGACCCGGCGGACCTGATGACCGTCGCCCTCTGTTACCGGTACGCGTCGAACGCCGTGGTGGGCGCCCACCCGGAGCAGCCGATCGTCCCCGACACGTTCCAGCTGGGCGGCGAACCGGGCAGCCGTGCGCCGCACATGTGGGTCGTGCGAGGGGGCGGCAGGATCTCCACGCTCGATCTGTACGAGCGCTCCTTCGTGCTGCTCGCCGGCTCCGGCGGACAGAAGTGGCGGACCGCGGTGGAGAAGGCCTCCCTGAACCTGGGCGTCCCGGTCGAGGCGTACCTCGTGGGCACGGGACCCGACCACGACCTCGTCCCCGACACGGACGCCGACTGGGCGGAGCTGCACGGCACGGCCGAGGACGGCGCCGTCCTGGTCCGCCCGGACGGCTTCGTCGCCTGGCGGGCGGACGCCGCGATGCCGGACGCCGACCGCGTCCTGACGAACGTGCTGCAGACCCTGCTCTGCCGCGACTGAACTCCCGTGAACCCCTGTCACCCCTGACCACCCCACACCGAGGACGTTGTTATGACCCTTGCCGGACGCATCGACGTCCACCACCACTTCACCGCCCCGGCCTGGCTGGACTGGGCCGAGGAGCGGGGCGTCGTCAGCCGCGAGAAGCTGCCCTGGTGGACCCGGTGGGACCTGAACGCGGCACTGGAGGTCATGGACAAGAACGGCATCGGCACGTCCGTCATGACCGTCGCGATGCTGGGCCGGTTCCGTGAGCGCGCCGAGCGCCAGGAGAGCGCACGCGTCGCCCTGCGGGCGGCGGCCGACGTCGTCGAGTCCAACCCCGCGCGCTTCGCCTTCTTCACGCCCGTCTTCCTCGACGACCTGGAGCTCTCCTCGTGGAGCGTGCGCCACGGCCTTGACGAGCTCGGCGCCGTCGGGGTGAGCACGCGCACGAGCGTCAACGGCGTCTTCCTGGGCGACGAGTCGCACGACCGTCTCCTGCAGGAGCTGAACGAGCGGTCCGCGGTCATCAGCACGCACCCCATGGAGGTGCAGGCCGGGAAGGACGGTGACGCGGGGCTGCCGGGGATGCCGCCCTTCGTGTGCGACTTCCTGCTGGACACCACCCGCGCGGCCATCAACCTCATCCGCAACGGCACCCTGGACCGCTACCCGAACCTCAGCTTCGTCCTGCCGCACGGAGGGGGCTTCCTCCCCTACATGGCCACCCGCCTCGAACTGTTCGGCGGACGCATCGACCCCCCGATCGAAGCCGACCGGGTCCGTGACTACCTGCACCGGTTCTACTTCGACACGGCGGGCCCCATGTCGCCGTCCGCCACGCCCACTCTGCTGGCGACGGTGGACCCCGACCGCATCCTCTTCGGCACGGACTGGCCGCCCACCCCCGCGCATGTCATCACCGACCGCGTGACCCCCGCGCTGGACGGCGACCCCTTCCTCTCGGAGCAGCAGCTCCAGGGCATCAACCGGGAGAACGCGCTGCGGCTGATGCCGGGGCTCGCCCGTCGGTGACCGGCCGCACGACAAAGCCGCCGCCCGCGCCTGTCCGGCGCGGGCGGCGGCTTTGTCGCTCGCGGCCCTTCGACCTCAGCTCTTCGACCAGTGGTAGAAGCGCTGCGCCATCGCGTCCTTCGGACTCCGCCAGGTCTGCGGGTCGTACGGGCTGACGAACGCCTCGAGCTTCCTGCTGATGTCGACGAACTCGGGGTGCCCTGCCACCTTCGCGATGGCGGGGCCCGGGTCCTGCTCGGCCTCGATGAAGTGCATGTACACATCGCCGAACTGGAACAGCGAACGCTGGGTCACCCCGACGAGGTGCGGGAGCTCGCCCCGGTCGGAGGCCGCGAAGACGCCCGCGATGTCCGAGGCGGACTGCGGGGCCATCCTGGCGACGATCAGTGCGTGGTGCATGCGGCCTCCACACGGTCGCGGATGAGGGCCATCTGGATGGGCGAGTTGCGGTTGATGATGTCCGTCATCCCGGCGTCGTCCACCGGCGCGTCGGGCTTCATGGCGAAGTCCTGCGTCCAGTGCATCCGGGTGCCGGCCGGGGTCTCCTCGTACTCCCACACGATGTTCATGTACTCGAAGGGGCCGGTCTCGACCCTGCGGGCGCGCACGACGAGCTTCTCGCGGTCGGCGACCCGCTCCGAGACCCAGCTCCACACCTTGCCGTTCTCGTCGGGGTGCATGGTCAGGCGGAAGGTCACCGTGTCGCCCTCGCGGGACAGCACGTCGCAGGACGCGTACTCGCTGAACAGCTGGGGCCAGCGCTCCAGGTCGTTCGTCATGTCCCAGACGAGGTCGACGGGAGCGGCGATGGTGATTTCGTTCTCGGTGTGTCCGGCCACTTCAGGCTCCTGTCGTGAGGCTGCCGTTGACGAGGTCGAGGAAGGCGCGGGGGCTCTTGCAGCGCTCCGCGTCGGTGGGCAGTGCCTGGCCGTGGCGGTTCTCCAGCTCGCCCACGATGCCGAGGAGGCCGAGCGAGTCGAGCCCGAACTCGGAGAAGGGCGTCTCCGCCCGGGCTTCGAGGTCGTGCGCGTCGACGGACACACCGGCGGCCTGCTTCATCAGCGCGGCCAGCTCGGCGACGGTCACTTGGTTCACTCCGGTGGTCATGAGGGTTCTCCTTCTCGTTCTATGCGGCGGATTCGGGTCCCCGACGCAGGACCAGAGCCGCGTTGGAGCCCATCAGTCCCCTGCTGAGGACCAGGGCCGTGCGGAGCTCGGCCGGGCGTGCCGTGCCGGTCACCAGGTCGATGTCGTGGCAGATGTCGAAGACGCCCGGCGTCGGCGGTATCTGCCCGTGCTCCATGGCCTGCACCGCGGCCACGATGTCCAGCAGGGGCGCCCCGCAGTACGACCGCCCGATGCCGGTCTTGGGGGCGGTGACCGGCACTCGGGTGCCGTGCCGACCGAGGGCGTCGGCGAGGGCGAGCGCCTCGGCACGGTCCGCGTCGGGCACGCCCATCGCGTCGGCGAAGACCACGTCGATCTCCTCCGGCGCGCAGCCGGCCTCGTCGAGGGCGCCGCGGATGGCCTGCGCGAGGCCCTCCCGCGACCGGTCCCAGCGCGAGGCGCCCGTGAACGTGGCCGCGTGTCCCGCCACGGTGGCCCGGACGGCCGCCTCCCGGCGCTGTGCCCGGTCCAGGTCCTCCACGACCAGTACGGCACCGCCCTCGGCGGGTACGAAACCGCAGGCCGCCGAGGTGAAGGGGCGGTAGGCGCGGGCCGGGTCCTCGACCGTGCTGAGCTCGGGGTAGCCGAGCTGGCAGACCCCCGAGTACGGGGCGAGCGGCGCCTCGGCGGCCCCGACCACGACCACGTCCGTGCCCCGGTGCACCGCCCGCGCGGCGTGCGCGACGGCGTCCAGGCCGCCCGCCTCGTCGCTGGCCACCACCCCGCAGGGGCCCTTGAAGCCCTTGCGGATGGAGATCTGGCCCGTGCTGGCCGCGTAGAACCAGGCGATGGACTGGTAGGGCCCGACGAACCGGGCCCCCTTGCCCCACAGCTTCTGCAGTTCCCGCTGGCCGAACTCGCCGCCGCCGGACCCGGCCGCGGTGACCACACCGACCGAGTACGGCGAATCGGCGGCGCTGCTGCTGAGTCCCGCGTCCTGCAGGGCTGCGTCGGCGGCGGCCAGTGCGAAGTGGGTGAACTTGTCGGTCTGGACGAGGAAGGTCTCCTCGATCAGCGCCGACGGGTCGAATCCGCGGACCTCTCCGGCGACGCGGAGCGGAAGGTGCTCGCAGCCCTCCCGGGTGACCCGGTCCAGTACGCTCGCGCCCTCCTTCACGGACTTCCAGTAGGTGTCCGCGTTCAGGCCGTTGGGCGCGACCACACCCATTCCGGTGACCGCTGTGCGCCGGGCGCGTTGACCACTCATCGTCGTCTCCTCCCACTCGGCCCCGTCAGGAGCACCGCGGACTGGAACCCGCCGAAGCCGCTGCCCACGGAGAGCACGTTGTCGAGCCTGCGGGGGCGAGCGGTGCGCGGGACGTAGTCCAGGTCGCACTCGGGGTCCGGGGTCTCGTAGTTCGCCGTCGGCGGTACCACCTGCCGGGCCAGCGCCAGCACACAGGCGACGACCTCGATCGCGCCGATCGCGCCGAGTGAGTGGCCCACCATGGACTTGATCGAGCTCATCGGGGTGTCGTAGGCGTGGGAGCCCAGCGACTTCTTCACCGCGGCGGTCTCGTGCCGGTCGTTCTGGCGGGTGCCCGAGCCGTGCGCGTTGACGTAGTCGATCTCGGTGGGGTCCACGCGCGCGTGGTCGAGCGTGTCGTCGATGGCACGGGCCATCTCCAGGCCCTCACTGGTGAGTCCGGTCATGTGGTACGCGTTGCCGAACGTCGCGTAGCCGCCGATCTCGCAGTAGATGTGCGCGCCGCGCGCCCGGGCGTGCTCCAGTTCCTCCAGGACCAGCACCGCGGCGCCCTCGCCCATGACGAATCCGTTGCGGTGGGCGTCGAAGGGGCGGGAGGCGTGCTCGGGGTCGTCGTTGTTCGGCGACGTGGCCTTGATGGCGTCGAAGCAGGCCATGGTGATCGGGGAGATCGGCGAGTCCGAGGCCCCGGCTATGCAGATGTCGGCGCGGCCCTCCTCGACGGTGTGGAAGGCGTAGCCCACCGCGTCGAGTCCGGAGGTGCAGCCGGTGGACACGGTCTGCACCGGGCCCTGGGCGCCGAACCGTTCGGCGACGTCGGCCGCGAGCGTGCTGGGCGAGAACGCCCGGTGCAGTTGCGGCTCGGCGTTGCGGTGGTCGACGTCCCAGCGCTGCCCGTGCTCGCTGACCAGGACGTAGTCGTGCTCCAGCCGGGTCGTGCCGCCCACCGCGCTGCCCAGGGACACGGCCACGCGCCAGGGGTCCTCGGCGGCGAAGTCGACACCGCTGTCGGTCACGGCCTCCTGCGCGGCGACCAGGGCGAACTGTATGTACCGGTCGGCGCGTTCGGCGATGCCGGGTTCGAGACCGTGCGTGAGGGGGTCGAAGTCGCACTCGGCGGCTATCCGGGACCGCAGGCCCTCGGGGTCGAACAGGGTGATGCCACGGGTCGCCGTCCGGCCGTTGGAGAGGAGGTCCCAGAACGCCGGGACCCCGATCCCGCCGGGGGCGACCACACCTATGCCGGTGACCGCCACGCGCCGGGTCACGAGAGCACTCCGGGTCGCTCGGGCTGCCCGCCCTCCTCCTGGACGAGCGGGTACGGCTTGATGTCGTCGCTGAGTTCCGGCGCCTCGGTGTCGACGTGGCCGAGCTTGGGGTTCGGCGCGAGCGGGCCCAGGTGGAAGACCATCCGGGCCTCCTCGTCACCGACGTTGCGGAAGCGGTGCCGCATGTCGATGGGGATCATCAGGCCCTGGTCGGAACGGAGGGAAAACGTTTCTCCATCCAGGTCGACCTCCAGCCTGCCCTCGACGACGTAGATGAACTCCTCGGAGTACGGGTGGTAGTGCTCGCTGATGCGTTCGCCGGGCCGCATGATGGCCAGGCCCATGAAGCCGCTCGTGGCACCCACCGTGACCGGGGTGAGCAGGGTGCGCAGGTCGCCGCCGCGCTTGCGGTTGGGCTCGATCTCTTTGAGGTCCACGACGCGCGGGCGCATCTTGTCCATGGTCTGTCTCCAGGTCGTTCGGTGGGGTGATGGTCCCTGCGCGGTCAGGACTGCGCAGCCCTGCGGTCGCCGGCCCTGCGGTCGGTGATCAGCGCCATGTCGGCGTGCGTCAGGAGGCGGGTCGCCTCGCGTCCGCCGCTGAACGGTCCGGCCACGCCGAGCGCGTCGGTGTCCAGCAGCCGGGCCAGCACCGCGGCCTTTCTCGGGCCTTGGATGCCGAGCGCCATGACCGGGTCGGTCTCGGGATCACCCCGTACGTCGATGAGGCGGACGACGATGTCCTCGCGCTGGAAGACGGTGCTGCGGTGCACGGGGCCGGCCGGGTCGGCCGCCGCGGTCTCGTCCTGCTGCGAGAGCAACCGGGCCAGCGCCATTCCGCAGCCCTTGCGGGCCGGGTAGTACAGGGCGTGCCGCTTGATGTCGTCCGGCTCCGGGCCGCCGCGTGCCACGTGGTGGACGGGCGGCATGGCGGCGCGGATGAAGAACGTCCGCGCGGACTCGGGGTCGGCCAGGTCCCGGTGCTGCTCCAGATGCGGGTTGAGGGCCTCCTCGACGGCCCGCACCTCGGGCTGGCGCGAGACGTGGCGCAGGGCCGCCATCAGGTCGCCCTCCACCTCGACCGTGCGGACGACGCGGTTGCCGTGCATGAACAGGGTCGTGCGGCGCAGCCGCGTGGTGTCGTCGACGCGGGCCTCGGGCGGTGCGTATCCGGCGAGGATCTCCGCGACCTTGGACTCGGAGCCGGGCTTGACGGTGAAGGTCAGGGCATGGCGGATCACACCGTCGCCCACCCTTACGGCCGTCTGGAGTCCGCCGGCCTTTTCCGGGCGGACGCCGCCGGTCTCGCGGACGATGCCGTACCGCATCGAGCGGAGCTCGCGGACGCAGGTCTGCAGGGGCCGGACCGTCTCGAGATGCTCTTCACTGTTCACCCAGGCGAGGTACGGCGGGGCGGTGGCCCATTCACTCGTGATGAGCCACTGGGACGGGTTCTCCAGGGACTGGCACAGCTGGTCCCCGAGGTGACCGGGGACCGACGCGACTCGGTCGCGCATGTGCTCGTAGGCGTCCAGGAACTGTTGCTCGGCACCTTCGTGGAGGTCGACGAGAAGGAGGACTCGCATCCTGGAGCCGTCGAACGCCGACTGGGATGTATAGGGCGAAGTGGTCATCCGGCAGACCCTTCCTTCGCGGGAGCAAGCGGCGGCCGTCCGTGTCCACCAGCGCGAACGCGGGTTTCGGCCCTGAGCCTTCATCGTGGGTCAGGGCTGTGGGGTCCGCGAGCCATGCGGGCCAAAGGAGGGAACTGGCCGTGCTTGTGTCCGGCGGCAGCCGACGCTGCGTCAGGCTCCGCCAGTTGGGGCCGGGATGCCTGCGGCGGCCCGTGGCGCTGTGGGGGGTCGCGTCGCGCCTGACGGTGCGTTGGGGGGCGGGGCCGCGCCGGGGGGTGTCCGTCCTCGGACCGGCGGCCGGGGTCGGGCAGGGTGGTGCCGCTTCTTGACGCCGGCCACTGCGGGCGGACACCCCCGGCACGTCCCCTTACCGCCCCGTACGCGGGTGCGGCGCCGCGGGGGTAACGCGCTTCAAGCCGGGCGCGGCTACTCGGCCAGGTGGCGCTCCACCGTTTCCACCTTGGAGGTGAGGCCGTCCGTCACCGTGGGCCTGATGTCGGCCTTGAGGACCAGCGATACGCGCGGGGCGCGTTCTTCTACGGCTGCCACGGCGCGCT
This sequence comes from Streptomyces sp. NPDC107528, assembly GCF_055639295.1. Taxonomy (NCBI): domain Bacteria; kingdom Bacillati; phylum Actinomycetota; class Actinomycetes; order Kitasatosporales; family Streptomycetaceae; genus Streptomyces; species Streptomyces sp. NPDC107528. The sequence continues at coordinate 529,050 of NZ_JBVKAV010000006.1, read as the reverse complement.
TGACCACGTCCATGACTTCGTCCCAGTCGCCCTCGATCGAGGTGAACATCGCGTCGGTGCGGTTGGGCAGGCCCGACTCGCGGACCACGCGGACGGCGTCGGCGACGTACTCCCCCACGTCCTCGCCGACGCCGAGCGGCGTCACGGAAAACGCGACGATCATGCGTTCACGATTCCTTCGTTGCGGGCGCGGGAGGCGATCACCGCGTTCTCGGCCTCGCGCTTGAGCATGCGCTCGGCGAAGAAGCCGCCGGTCGGCAGGACGGAGAGGACGAAGTAGAGCGCCGCGGTCTTCAGGGACCACTTGGTGCGGTTCCAGGCGTCCGCCCAGAAGATCACGTACAGGATGAAGAGCACGCCGTGGACCATGCCCATCACGGGCACCGCGTTGAAGTCGGTCGTCCGCTTCAGCACCGAGCACAGGAGCAGCAGCAGGAACGACACCGCCTCGGGGGCCGAGACGAGACGGAGGCGGCGGAGGGAGGTGGCGGTCTTGATGTCCACGGGTCACCTTCGGTGGGTTCGGGAGAGGTCTGCTCGGATCAGCTTGTGAACACAAGCACAAACGTTCACCCATTGTGGCAAACGTTGGCCGCCGGGTTGGCATCGGGTGGATGACAGCGTCTCCGCCTCCGGAGGATCGGGGTGTCGTCAGGGGTGAAGTCCGTCTCTGGGATCTGTTGGCGGCAGGTCCCGGCGGCTACCTTCGCTGCGTGGCGATGTTCCGACTGCAAGGCAGCAAGGTGCTCGCCGTCGACATGACCGGTGATGCCGTGAAGGCGAAGAACGGCTCGATGGTCGCGTACGACGGGCAGATGGCCTTCAAGAAGATGAGCGGCGGCGGTGAGGGCATCCGGGGCATGGTGACCCGGCGGCTCACCGGTGAGCAGATGACGGTGATGGAGGTGAAGGGGCATGGGACGTGCTGGTTCGCGGACCGGGCCTCCGAGATCAATCTCGTGAACCTCCAGGGAGACAAGCTGTACGTGGAGTCGAGCAATCTGCTCGCCACGGACGGGGGGCTGCGGACCGGTACGTCCTTCACCGGGATGCGCGGTGCCTCGCAGGGCAACGGGCTGTTCACGACGACCGTTGAAGGGCACGGACAGGCGGCGATCATGTCGGACGGGCCTGCGGTCGTGCTGCGGGTCAGTTCGCAGTTTCCGCTGACGGTCGATCCGGGGGCCTATGTGGCCCACCAGGGGAATCTGCGGCAGTCCTTCCAGTCCGGTGTGACCTTCCGCACGCTCATGGGCGGGGGCGGCGGCGAGGCCTTCCAGATCCGGTTCGAGGGGGACGGGCTGGTGTACGTACAGCCGAGCGAGCGGAACACGATCGCGGGGGATGTCTGAGATGGGCTTCCGTGAGATCAACTCCAAGATGGTCGAGGCGACCGTCATGTCGGGGCAGCGGCTGTTCAGTCAGCGCGGGGCGATGCTCGCCTACAAGGGCGAGGTGTCCTTCACTCCCAACACGGCCGGTGGCCAGGGCGGGATCATGTCGATGATCGGGCGCCGGGTGGCGAACGAGGACACCCCGCTGATGACCGTCGAGGGCAGCGGCACGGTGCTCTTCGGGCACGGCGGCCACCATGTCCAGGTGATCAACCTCGCCGGCGACACCCTGTGCGTCGAGGCGGACCGCCTCCTCGCCTTCGAGGGCACGCTCCAGCAGGGCACGATGTTCCTCGGCTCGCAGGGCGGGGTCATGGGCATGGTCCGCGGACAGATCAGCGGGCAGGGGCTGTTCACGACCACCCTCAAGGGGCACGGGGCCGTGGCCGTCATGGCGCACGGCGGCGTCTTCGAGATCCCGATCACTCCGCAGCGGCCCGTCCACGTCGACCCCCAGGCCTACGTCGCCCACCACGGCGACGTACGCAACAAGCTGTCCACGGCCCTGGGCTGGCGCGACATGGTGGGCCGCGGCTCCGGCGAGGCCTTCCAGCTGGAGCTCAGCGGCAACGGTGCGGTGTACGTCCAGGCCTCTGAGGAGAAACTGTGAGCGCCCCCTACCAGGCCCCCGGCGGCCCCGCGGTCCTCGACCCGATGACGCTGCCGTCCGACGACAACGTCAACGCCTACACCTTCTGCGTGGAGCTCAAGGGGAGCCAGTGGTTCCTGCAGAAGGGGAAGATGATCGCCTACTACGGCTCGATGGACTTCAACGGCGTCGGGCACGGGCGACTCGACCGACTTGTCCGTACGTCCTTCCATTCGCCACTGCACGCGAGCGACTGGGTCGTGGCGGAGGGCAACGGCAAGATGCTGCTGGCCGACCGGGCCTTCGACGTGAATTCGTTCGACCTCGAAGACGGCAACTTGACCATTCGCTCCGGCAACCTGCTCGCTTTTCAGCCAACTCTTGCTCTCAAGCAGTCGATCGTGCCGGGTTTTCTGACACTCATCGGAACCGGAAAGTTCGTGGCCGCATCTAACGGTCCGGTGGTGTTCATGGAACCCCCGATCCGGGTGGACCCACAGGCACTCGTCGGCTGGGCCGACTGCCCCTCCCCGTGCCATCACTACGACCATGGCTACATGACCGGCGTGATGGGCGGTCTACGTGCACTGACAGGCCTCGGCGGGGCCTCCGGAGAGGAGCATCAGTTCGAGTTCGTCGGAGCCGGTACGGTCCTGCTCCAGTCGAGCGAGACCCTCATGGCCGAGCACGCCACCGGGGCGGTTCCGCCGGAGCCCGGAGTCCCCGGTTCCGGAGGGTCGCACACAGGCCCTTCACAACAGGCCGGGGCACCGCGCCTTCCCGGACAGCTGGGAGACCTCCAGCGTCGCTTCGGGCTGTGAGCGGTAGTCTGCGGAGTGTGACATCGAACGTGTGCGCACACGGTTGTGTCACAGAAAACCCTCACTAGTTCGCCTTTCAACTTTTTAGGTAGACTTCATTCATGGAGACCGAGACGGCCACCCGCTGGCTGACCGATGCGGAGCAGTGCGCCTGGCGCACCCACCTGGAGGTCAACAGGCTGTTGACGTACCAGCTCGAAAAAGACCTGCAGCCGTTCGGCCTGACTATGAACGACTACGAGATCCTGGTGAACCTCTCCGAGTCGGAGGACGTACGGATGCGGATGAGCGACCTCGCGTCGGCCACCCTCCAGTCCAAGAGCCGCCTCTCCCACCAGATCACCCGCATGGAGAACGCGAACCTGGTCCGCCGTGAGAACTGCGAGTCCGACCGCCGCGGCCTCTACGCCGTCCTCACCGACCACGGTATGGAGACGATGAAGAAGGTCGCGCCGCACCATGTGGCGTCCGTGCGCAGGCACTTCATCGACCTGCTGTCCACCGATGCCCTGGCGGAGCTCGACAAGGGCCTGAAGCCGATCGCGGAGCACCTGCGCGGGCAGCGCGGACGCCCGTGACGTCCGTGACACCCGGTAGGGGCTTGAAGGTCTAGGCGAGCGGCAGGCGGAGTTCGAACAGGGCGCCGCCTGCCGGGGCGTCCCGGACCGTGAGAGTGCCGCCGTGGCGTGCGGCCACGTCCCGGGCGATGGCGAGTCCGAGCCCGGCGCCGCCGTCGTCGCGGGTGCGAGCCTCGTCCAGCCGTACGAACCGCTCGAAGATCCGCTCCCGGTCGGCCTCGGCCACCCCGTCCCCGTCGTCGGCCACGGCCGCCACGGCCCAGTCCCCGTCCCGCCCGACGGTCACGGTGACCGCGTCCCGTGCGTGCCGCTGGGCGTTGTCGAGCAGGTTGCCCAGGACCCGCTCCAACTGCCCCCGCGACCCGGCCACCTCCGCGACGTCCGCCTCGACGGCCACGTTCTCACGGCCCCGCGCCTCCCGCCGCGCCACCTCACCCAGGTCGACCCGCTTGTCGCCGGGCCCCTCCCCCGCGTCCAGGCGGGCGAGCAGCAACAGGTCGGCGGCGAGGCGCTGCAGCCGTACGGTGTCCTCCACCGCGCCCGGCACGTCCAGCAACTCCGGGTGGGCGACGCCCACTTCGAGCTGGGTGCGCAGGGACGCGATCGGGCTGCGCAGTTCGTGCGAGGCGTCGGCGACGAACCGGCGCTGGCGCTCCACGGAGGTCTCCAGCGCGGCCAGCGTCTCGTTGGTGGTGCGGGCGAGCCTGGCGACCTCGTCGTGGGTGTCCGGCTCCGGCACGCGCCGGGCGAGGTCCTCGGACGCGGTGATCGCGGCCATCTCGCGCCGGATGCCCTCGACCGGGCGCAGTGCGCGCCGGGTGACCAGCCAGGTCACGGCCGCGACGACGCCGAGCAGCAGCGGGAAGCCGATCAGCATGACGGTGAGCGCGGAGTTCACGGCGCTCTGCTCGGCCTCCAGGGAGCCGCCGGCGTGGACGGTGAGCGTGCCCCGGTCGTCGGTCTCCACCTGGACGGCGGCGAAGCGGTAGTCGGCGGTGTCGCCGTCGATCGTCGCCGAGCCGTCGGTGAGCGCGCTCACCTCGCCGATCCCGCCGGCGTCCTGGGCCGTGTCGTCGTCGTCCGCGTCGTCGTCGGCGGGCTCGCCGCCCGACCCGGCGGTGTTGCCCGTACCCCCCGTGTCGGCCTTCCGCGGCTGCGGCTGCGGCTGCACGGCGTCGGTGCCCGTGCCGCTGATCCGCTCCAGGTCCTCGGTGGCCGCGACGAGATGGCCGTTCGCGTCGACGACCTGGACCGGGCTGTCGTCGTCGATGTCCAGCTGGTCGTACGGCTTCCCGGCGACGAGCTGGGCGACGACGTTCTGCGCCGTGCGCTCCGCGTCGTTGCCCGCCTGGTCGATCAGGTTGGACCGCAGCGACAGCAGGACCGCCGCGCCGGCCGCGACCAGCGCCACGGCGACGACGAGGGTGGCGGCGAGTGTGGCCCGCGACCGGACCGAGCCGAAGAGCCTTCTCATCGTTCCTTCTCCAGCCGGTATCCGGCGCCGCGGACCGTCTTGATGAGCCCGGCGCGCAGCTTGCGCCGCAGGGTGCTGACGTACACCTCGACGATGTTCGGATCGCCCTCGTACGCGAAGTCCCAGACGTGCTCCAGGATCTCGGCCTTGGACACCACCTCGCCGGCCCGCAGCACGAGCTGCTCCAGGACCGAGAACTCCTTGGTGGTGAGGGACACCTCGTCGTCGCCGAGGAAGACCCGGCGGGCCGCCGTGTCGACCTTGAGGTCGCCGTGGACGTGCACGGGCGAGGCCCCGGCGCCCTGTCCCCCGCGCCGCAGCAGTGCCTTGACCCGGGCGACGAGGACGACGTACGAGAACGGCTTGGTGAGGTAGTCGTCGGCGCCGGTGTCCAGCCCCTCGGCCTCGTCGTACTCGCCGTCCTTGGCGGTGAGCATCAGGATCGGCACGTCGTGGCCGGCGCCGCGCAGGGCGGCGCAGACGCGGTAGCCGTTCATGCCGGGCAGCATGATGTCGAGGATCACGAGGTCGTACGACCCCTCCGAGGCCCGGAACAGCCCCTCCCGGCCGTCGTGGACGACGTCCACGGCGTACCCCTCGGCGGTCAGGCCCTTGGCGAGCGACAGGGCCAGCCGCTTTTCGTCCTCCACGATCAACAGGCGCATGCGTACAGCCTGGCAAAGCGAAGCTGAAGATCTCTTCAGGGGGCTTCAGGTTCCTCTCAGCGTCGGTTCGGCAGATTGGTTCCCGTCGAAACCAAGCGACATGAAACGACACCAAGCGTCGTGAACCGTCGTGAAACGCAACACTCTGGGAGGGAACCCCATGAAGCGCAACATCGTCATCGCCACCGTCACCGCCGCGGCTCTGGTCGGCGGCGGCACCGTCGCGGCCTACGCGTCGGCCGACGACGGCAACGCGCCCACCCAGCGTCAGACGAACGTCCGGGTCGCCGACGACGACCGGAGCGACGACGCCGACGACCGCAACGACGACGCGACCGACGACCGCAGCGAGGCCGCGGACGACCGGAGCGACGACGCCACCGAGGTCCGCGTCTCCAAGATCAGCGCCGCCGACGCGATCGCCGCCGCGCTGAAGAACACGCCGGGCACGGCCGTCTCCGCCGACCGGGACGACGACGGCGCCGGCGCCTGGGACGTGAACGTCGTCAAGGGCGACGGCACCGAGTACAACGTCCAGGTCTCCCCCGACACCGCCAAGGTCGTCGACGCCCAGCGCGACGACGACGATGACAATGACGGCCGCGAGGACCTCGCCGCGCTGAAGGGCGCGAGCGTGGACGCCCGCGAGGCCGCCGAGGCCGGCACGGCGAAGGGCACCGTCACCGACGTCGACCTGGACGACGACGGCCCCGCCGCCTGGAGCGTGGAGACCACCAAGGGCGAGTGGAAGGTCGACCTCAAGACGGGCAAGGTCACCCAGGACCACGACGACGACAGCGCCCAGGACAACGCTCAGGACGACCGCGACGGCGACGACGACTGACGGTCGTCAGCGCGTCAGCCGTCAGCGCGTCACACGAGGGGTACGGGATGTCCCGTACCCCTTTTCGCGTCTCCCCGCCGGGCCACGGCCACCGCCGTCACCAGCATCACCGCACCGGTGGCCGCGAAGCACACCCCCGCCGGAAGCCATCCGACCAGCACGCCGGCCACCGCGGCACCGCCCGTGATGCCCGCGTTGACGGCCGTGTTGACCCAGGCCCCGGCCTGGACCCGGGCCTCGGGCGCGGCGGCCTCGTCGGCGATGAGGTACGCGGTGGTGATCAGCGGGGACACGAAGACACCGGCGACCGCGACCGCCACGGCCAGGGTGCCGAGCCCCTGGGCCAGCCCGGCGCCGCCCAGCGCCAGCCCCAGGCCGGCGGCCTGCACGGACAGCCGGGTGCCGGCGGAGGCCCGCCACTCGACGGCCCCGTTGAGCAGCCCGCCCACGGCACTTCCGGCGGACAGGGCGGCGAGCACCCAGGCCGCGCCGCCGGCGCCGTGACCGTGCCCCTCCGCGAAGGCCACGACCAGCAGGTCGACCACGCCCAGGGCGAGGCCGACCCCCGCGGCCGCGATCACCGGCCGCCCCAGACCGCGCAGCACCCGCCGCCCGGCCGGGTCCGGGCCCGGCTCGCGCTTGCCGGCCGGCACCGCACGCACCGCGGGCGACGACACGAACCCGGCCGTCCCCGCCACCATCAGCGCCGCGCCCACGACGATGCCGGCCGCCGGCGCTGCGAACCCTACGAGCACGCCCACCAGCAACGGCCCCGAGACGAAGAGCAGTTCCTCCGCGACGGCGTCGAGACTGTAGGCCCGCTGCATCAGCGCCCGGTCCGGGGCCAGCCGCCCCCACACGGCCCGCATGGTGGGTCCGAGCGGCGGAGTGCAGGCACCGGCGAGGGCGGCGCCGACGGCGAGGACGAACGGCGAGGCGGCACCGGGACGCCACAGGAGCGCCGCCAGCAGACCGAGCAGCCCGGCGTGGGCCGCGACCATCGGCACGAGCGCCCTGCGCGGCCCGAACCGGTCGATGAGTGCAGCCCTCGCGGGCGACAGGAAGACGCTGGTCGCCGAGAACAGCGCCATCACCACGCCCGCCACCGCGTACGACCCGGAGGACCGGGTCACGGCGAGCATCACGGACAGCGGGGCGATGCCGTACGACAGCCTGCCGGTCAGGGCTGCGGCGAAGGTGCGGCGGGCATGGGGGATCCGGAGAACGGCGGCATACGAAGGCCGCACGTCATGTGTGGAAGACACGGGAGTTCCTCGACTCGAGGCGGAAAAGGGGACGCCGTATCGCCGCGCCGGTCACGACCGAGCGGTCGCTCACCGTGCGCGGGCAGGCGTGCCCTATGCCAAGAGGAGGTACATGCGAATCAACTTAGCAGCGGAAGGCGGAAGTTGACCACGGGGAAAGCTCTCGGGGCGCTTTCCGGGGTCAGGCCCCCGTAAGTCCCTCCACCAGCTCGTCCGCCGCCCGGTACGGGTCCAGCTCGCCGGCGACGATCTTCTCCGCCAGTGCCCCGAGCCTGCGGTCGCCGTGCAGGTCCGCGATGCGTTCGCGCAGGGCCGTGACGGCGATGGTCTCCACCTCGCGGGCGGCGCGGGCGCGGCGGCGTTCGGTGAGGACTCCGCGCTCCTCCATCCAGGCGCGGTGCTTCTCCAGGGCCTCCACGACCTCGTCGATGCCCTCGGCGCGGGCGGCGACCGTCTTGACGATCGGCGGGCGCCAGTCGCCGGGGCCACGGGACTCGCCGAGGCCGAGCATGTGGTTGAGCTCGCGGGCGGTGGCGTCGGCACCGTCACGGTCGGCCTTGTTGACGACGTACACGTCGCCGATCTCCAGGATGCCCGCCTTGGCCGCCTGGATGCCGTCACCCATGCCCGGGGCCAGCAGGACGACGCTCGTGTCCGCCTGGGAGGCGATCTCCACCTCCGACTGACCGACCCCGACCGTCTCGACGAGCACCACGTCGCAGCCCGCCGCGTCCAGGACGCGGATCGCCTGCGGGGCGGCCCACGCGAGGCCGCCCAGGTGGCCGCGCGTCGCCATCGAGCGGATGTACACGCCGGGGTCGGAGGCGTGGTCCGACATCCGGACCCGGTCGCCGAGCAGCGCGCCGCCCGAGAACGGCGAGGACGGGTCGACGGCCAGGACGCCGACCCGCTTGCCCTGCTTGCGGTACGCCGTCACGAGCGCCGACGTGGATGTCGACTTGCCGACTCCGGGCGAGCCCGTGAGGCCGACGACATACGCGTTGCCCGTGAGCGGCGCCAGCGTCTCCATGACCTCCCTGAGCTGCGGGGACGCCCCCTCCACCAAGGAGATCAGCCGGGCCACGGCACGCGGCCGGCCCTCTCTCGCCTGGGCGACGAGTGTGGAGACGTCCTGCATCACTGCTCCGTTCAGAAAGGAAACGTACGAGGTCTCAGGCCTTGGGTACCCGCACGATCAGTGCGTCACCCTGGCCGCCACCGCCGCACAGGGCCGCAGCGCCGACGCCGCCGCCCCGCCGCTTCAGCTCCAGGGCCAGGTGCAGGACGAGCCGCGCACCCGACATACCGATCGGGTGACCCAGGGCGATGGCTCCGCCGTTGACGTTCACCCTTTCCGATGACACCCCGAGGTCCTTCATTGACTGCACCGCGACGGCGGCGAAGGCCTCGTTGATCTCGATCAGGTCGAGGTCGGCGACCTCCAGGCCCTCCTTCTTCAGGGCGTGCTCGATGGCGTTCGAGGGCTGGGACTGGAGCGAGTTGTCCGGGCCCGCCACATTGCCGTGCGCGCCGATCTCGGCGATCCAGTCCAGGCCGAGCTCCAGCGCCTTGGCCTTGCTCATGACGACGACCGCGGCGGCGCCGTCGGAGATCTGCGAGGCCGAGCCCGCAGTGATCGTGCCGTCCTTGGAGAAGGCGGGGCGCAGCTTGCCCAGGGACTCCGCCGTGGTGTCGCCGCGGATGCCCTCGTCCTTGCTGAAGAGGACCGGGTCGCCCTTGCGCTGCGGGATCTCGACCGGGGTGATCTCGGCCTCGAACAGGCCGTTCTTCTGCGCGGCGGCGGCGCGCTGGTGGGACTGGGCGGCGATCTCGTCCTGCGCGGGACGCTGGATGCCGAGGCGGGTGTTGTGCTTCTCCGTGGACTCGCCCATGGCGATGCCCTCGAAGGAGTCGGTCAGACCGTCGTACGCCATCGCGTCGAGCATCTCGATCGCGCCGTACTTGAAGCCCTCGCGGGACTTCGGCAGCAGGTGGGGGGCGTTGGTCATGGACTCCTGACCGCCCGCGACGATCACGTCGAACTCGCCGGCGCGGATCAGCTGGTCCGCGAGCGCGATCGCGTCGAGACCCGACAGACACACCTTGTTGATGGTGAGCGCCGGGACGCTCATCGGGATGCCGGCCTTGACCGCTGCCTGGCGCGCCGGGATCTGCCCCGCCCCGGCCTGGAGCACCTGGCCCATGATCACGTACTGCACCTGGTCGCCGCCGATCCCCGCACGGTCGAGGGCGGCCTTGATCGCGAATCCGCCGAGGTCGGCTCCGGAGAAGGACTTCAGCGAGCCCAGCAACCGTCCCATGGGCGTACGGGCGCCCGCGACGATCACCGAGGTACTGCTGTTCGTTCCAGTCATGAGGTGCGATCCCCTTCCGGCTGCACTGCCGAGGAGTGAACGAGGGTTTACTTCGAATGTACTGATGGCACTCCGTGCCGTCACCGGGCCGTCGGTGTGATCGCTGGCACGTTGCGTAACCACCGCCGCCGCGCTGCACTGAATTCCATGCTGACGCGAATCGACCACATCGGGATCGCCTGTTTCGACCTGGACAAGACCGTGGAGTTCTACCGGGCCACCTACGGCTTCGAGGTGTACCACTCCGAGGTCAACGAGGAGCAGGGCGTCCGCGAGGCCATGCTCAAGATCAACGAAACCTCCGACGGCGGCGCCTCCTACCTGCAGCTTCTCGAGCCCACCCGCCCGGACTCCACCGTCGCCAAGTGGCTCGACAAGAACGGTGAGGGTGTCCACCACATCGCTTTCGGTACGGCAGATGTGGACGGCGACGCCGCCGACATCAAGGGCAAGGGCGTACGCGTTCTGTACGAAGAGCCCCGGCGCGGCTCCATGGGGTCACGAATCACCTTCCTGCACCCAAAGGATTGCCATGGAGTACTGACAGAACTGGTCACTTCGGCGCCTGTTGAGTCACCTGAGCACTGACCCTCGTACATATGGGCCGGTAGGGTTGGGGGCGGTCGCCGCTCAGTCCAGGGCGACCCGGCCCTGCCTTTTGACGGCGGGACCGAGCCGGGGTCCGGGTTTCGGGGGGCGAGGGTGGGGCAACAGCCCGTGCTCCGCCGTTGATCTGACACCATTCCCCGGGGGCCCCGTTCGGCGGATGGACGGTGCTCGTATGGAGAGACTTGCGACCAGGGGACGGATGGGACCGCGCAGTGCGGGGCTACGAACGCCAGGAGCGAGAGCCGGCGGCTGACGTCGACCACCTCTCTCGGTTCGAGGCCGAGATGGATCGGCTGAAGACCGAGCGGGAAAAGGCGATCCAGCACGCCGAGGACCTCGGCTACCAGGTCGAGGTGCTGCGCGCCAAGCTGCACGAGGCGCGGCGGACCATCATGTCCCGGCCCGCCTTCGACGGCGGGGACATCGGCTATCAGGCCGAACAGCTGCTGCGCAACGCCCAGGTGCAGGCCGACCAGCTGCGCCAGGAGGCCGAGCGCGAGCTCAGCCAGGCCCGGGCGCAGACTCAGCGCATCCTCCAGGAGCACGCGGAGAACGCGGCCCGGTTGCAGGCCGAGCTGCACCAGGAGGCGGTCACGCGCCGCCAGCAGCTGGACCAGGAGCTGGCCGAGCGGCGGCAGACCGTCGAGTCGCACGTCAACGAGAACGTGGCGTGGGCCGAGCAGCTGCGCGCCCGTACCGAATCGCAGGCCCGCCGGCTCCTCGACGAGTCGCGTGCCGAGGCCGAGCAGGCCATGGCGACCGCGCGTGCCGAGGCCGAACGGCTCACCGGCGAGGCCCGCCAGCGCCTCACGGGCGCGGCCGAGGAGGCCCGCGCGGAGGCCGAGCAGATCCTGCTCCGGGCCCGTACGGACGCCGAGCGGCTGCTGAACGCCGCGTCCACGCAGGCCCAGGAGGCCACCGACCACGCCGAGCAGCTGCGCAGCTCCACGGCGACCGAGTCGGACAGCGCCCGCCGCCAGGCCACCGAGCTCAGCCGCGCCGCCGAGCAGCGCATGACGGAGGCCGAGGAGGCGCTGCGCAAGGCGCAGTCCGAGGCCGAGAAGCTGGTCGCCGAGGCCACCACGGCCGCCGAGAAGGCCCTGTCGAGTGCCGAGTCGGCCAACGAACAGCGCATGCGTACGGCCAAGGAGCAGGTCGCCCGCCTGGTCAGCGAGGCCACCAAGGAGGCCGAGAGCACCAAGGCGGACGCCGAGCAGGTCGTCACCGACGCCCGCGCGGAGGCCGAGAAGATCGTCGCCGAGGCCTCCGAGAAGGCCCGCACGATCACCGCCGAGGAGAGCGCGACCCAGCTGTCGAAGGCGGCCAAGACCGCCGAGGACGTCCTCAACAAAGCGCAGGAGGACGCCCAGAACACCACCAAGGCCGCGGCCGAGGAGGCCGAGCGGATCCGCAGGGAGGCCGAGGCCGAGGCGGACCGGCTGCGCGCCGAGGCGCACGACATCGCCGAACAGCTCAAGGGCTCGGCGAAGGACGACACCAAGGAGTACCGCGCCAAGACGGTCGAGCTGCAGGAGGAGGCCCGTCGGCTGCGCGGCGAGGCCGAGCAGCTGCGTTCAGAGGCGGTCGCCGAGGGCGAGAAGATCCGCGCGGAGGCCCGCAAGGAAGCCGTCCAGCAGATCGAGGAGGCGGCCAAGACCGCCGAGGAGCTGCTCTCCAAGACCCGGCAGGACGCGGACGAGCTGCGCCAGAAGGCCACGACGGACAGCGAGAAGGTCCGCACCGAGGCCATCGAGCGGGCCACGACGCTGCGCCGGCAGGCCGAGGAGACCCTCCAGCGCACCCGTCAGGAGGCCGAGCGGCACCGCGAGGAGGTCGTCGAGCAGGCCGAGGGCATCAAGGCCGACGCCGAGCGCGCCGCCCGCGAGCTGCGCGAGGAGACCGAGCGCGGCGTCGAGGCCCGCCGCACGGAGGCCGCCGACGAGCTGACGCGCCTTCACACCGAGGCCGAGCAGCGGCTCGCGTCGGCCGAGCAGGCACTGTCGGAGGCCCGTGAGGAGGCCGCCCGCATCCGGCGCGAGGCCGCCGAGGAGACCGACCGGCTGCGCACCGAGGCCGCCGAGCGGATCCGCACGCTGCAGCAGCAGGCCGAGGAAGAGGCCGACCGGCTGCGCACCGAGGCCGCGTCGGACGCCTCCACGTCCCGTGCCGAGGGCGAGGCCATCGCCGTACGCCTGCGTTCCGAGGCCGCGGCCGAGGCCGAGCGGCTGAAGTCGGAGGCGCAGGACACCGCCGACCGGGTCCGTGCGGAGGCCCAGGCCGCCGCCGAGCGGATCGGCACGGAGGCGTCCGAGACGCTGGCCGCCGCCCAGGAGGAGGCCACCCGGCGCCGCCGCGAGGCCGAGGAACTCCTCGGCTCCGCCCGCCAGGAGGCCGACCAGGAGCGCGAGCGGGCCCGCGAGCAGAGCGAGGAACTGCTGGCCTCCGCCCGCAAGCGGGTCGAGGAGGCGCAGACCGAGGCCGTTCGGCTGGTCGAGGAGGCCGACCGGCGCGCCACCGAGATGGTGTCGGCGGCCGAGCAGCACGCCCAGCAGGTCCGCGACTCCGTGTCGGGACTGCACGAGCAGGCGCAGGAGGAGATCACCGGCCTGCGCAGCGCCGCCGAGCACGCGGCGGACCGTACCCGCCGGGAGGCGCAGGAGGAGGCGGACCGGGTCCGCTCCGACGCCTACGCCGAGCGGGAGCGGGCCAGCGAGGACGCGGGCCGCATCCGGCGCGAGGCCAACGACGAGTCCGAGGCCGCCAAGTCCCTCGCCGAGCGGACCGTCGGCGAGGCGATCGCCGAGGCGGACCGGCTGCGCTCGGAGGCCGCCGAGCACGCACAGCGGGTGCGTACGGAGGCGTCGGACGCGATCGCCGAGGCCGACCAGGCAGCGTCGCGCACCCGGGCCGACGCCCGCGAGGACGCCAACCGGATCCGTTCGGACGCGGCGACGCAGGCGGACACCCTCATCACGGAGGCGCGTTCCGAGGCGGAGCGGCTCCAGTCGGAAACCGTCGCGGAGGCCGACCGGGTGCGCACCGAGGCGCGCTCCAAGGCCGAGAAGCTGGTCGGGGACGCCACGTCGGACGCGGAGCGGCTGCGCGCCGAGGCCGCCGAGACGGTGGGGTCGGCCCAGCAGCACGCGGAGCGGACCCGCAACGAGTCCGAACGCGTCAAGGCAGAGGCGGCCGCGGAGGCCGAACGGCTCGTGACCGCCGCCCGCGAGGAGGCCGAGCGCACCCTCGACGAGGCCCGCAAGGACGCGGGCAAGCGGCGCCAGGACGTGGCCGAGCAGGTCGACAAGCTCATCACGGAGACCACCGCCGAGGCGGACAAGCTGCTCACCGAGGCGCAGCAGCAGGCGCACAAGACGACCGCGGACGCCGAGGCGCAGGCCGACACCATGGTGGGCGCCGCCCGCAAGGAGGCCGACCGGCTGGTCTCCGAGGCGACGGTGGAGGGCAACTCGCGGGTGGAGAAGGCCCGTACGGACGCGGACGAGCTGCTCGTCGGCGCCCGCCGGGACGCCACCTCGATAAGGGAGCGCGCCGAGGAGCTGCGCGACCGCATCACGAGCGAGATCGAGGAGCTGCACGAGCGGGCCCGCCGCGAGTCCGCCGAGACGATGAAGTCGGCCGGGGACCGCTGCGACGCCCTCATCAAGGCGGCCGAGGAGCAGCTGTCCAAGGCGCAGGCGAAGGCCAAGGAGCTGGTCTCGGAGGCCAACTCCGAGGCGGGCAAGGTCCGTATCGCGGCCGTGAAGAAGGCCGAGGGCCTGCTCAAGGAGGCCGAGCAGAAGCGGTCCTCGCTGATCAAGGAGGCCGAGGAGCTCAAGGCCGAGGCGATCCGCGAGGCCAGGCGCACGGTCGAGGAGGGCAAGCGCGAGCTGGAGGTCCTGGTCCGGCGCCGCGAGGACATCAACGCCGAAATCTCCCGTGTCCAGGACGTCCTGGAGGCGTTGGAGTCCTTCGAGACACCGGCCGGCGGCAAGGACAACGGGGTCAAGGCAGGTGCGACCGTGGGCGCCCCTCGATCGGGTGGCAAGTCGTCAGACAGCTAGCGGGGCGAGCGGGTTCCGGTGTCTCCTGGGGCCTTTGACCAAGTTTTTGGCAAGCCGTCCAGCGGTTAGCCACTCAAAAGGGGTCTCATTCTCCAGATCAAACACGTATCCGCTCGATGACACACCGCTTCGGCCCCTAGGATTCCACTTATCACCTCACCGGTCTCATTCGACAGGAACCCCATGAGCGACACTTCCCCCTACGGCTTCGAGCTTGTGCGGCGTGGGTACGACCGCGCGCAGGTGGACGAACGCATCTCGAAGCTCGTCTCCGACCGCGACAGCGCTCTGGCCCGCATCACCGCTCTGGAAAAGCGCATCGAGGAGCTCCACCTCGAGACGCAGAACGCCCAGGCCCAGGTAACCGACGCCGAGCCGTCGTACGCCGGCCTCGGCGCGCGTGTCGAGAAGATCCTCCGCCTCGCCGAGGAAGAGGCCAAGGATCTGCGCGAGGAGGCCCGCCGCGCCGCCGAGCAGCACCGCGAGCTCGCCGAGTCGGCGGCCCAGCAGGTCCGCAACGACGCAGAATCGTTCGCTGCGGAGCGCAAGTCCAAGGCGGAGGACGAGGGCGTCCGGATCGTCGAGAAGGCCAAGAGTGACGCCTCCCAGCTGCGTGCCGAGGCGCAGAAGGACGCGCAGTCCAAGCGCGAGGAGGCCGACGCTCTCTTCGAGGAGACCCGCGCCAAGGCCGCGCAGGCCGCCGCCGACTTCGAGACGAACCTCGCCAAGCGCCGCGAGCAGTCCGAGCGCGACCTGGCGTCCCGTCAGCAGAAGGCGGAGAAGCGCCTCGCGGAGATCGAGCACCGCGCGGAGCAGCTGCGCCTGGAGGCCGAGAAGCTGCGCACAGACGCAGAGCGCCGGGCCCGCCAGACGGTGGAGACGGCTCAGCGCCAGGCCGAGGACATCGTGGCCGACGCCAACGCCAAGGCCGACCGGATCCGTTCGGAATCCGAGCGCGAGCTCGCGGCTCTCACCAACCGCCGCGACAGCATCAACGCTCAGCTGACGAACGTCCGCGAGATGCTGGCGACCCTCACGGGCGCCGCGGTGGCCGCCGCCGGCACCCCGGCCGAGGACGAGCCGATCTCCCGCGGTGTTCCGGCGCAGCAGACCCGGTAACCGTTCGGCGTACGTCGTCTGAACATCTGTGAAGCCCCTTGCCACTCGGGTGGCAGGGGGCTTTGCGGCGTTTTAGCGTGGTCGGCATGATCGAGCTCGAGGGGCTGACAAAGCGGTACGGCGAGAAGGTGGCGGTCAACAACCTCACCTTCGCCGTGAGACCCGGCATCGTCACCGGGTTCCTCGGCCCCAACGGCGCCGGGAAGTCCACGACCATGCGGATGATCCTGGGTCTCGACTACCCCACCGCCGGCGGCGTCCGTATTGACGGAAAGCGCTACGACCAGCTCAAGGACCCGCTGACGTACATCGGCGCCCTGCTTGAGGCCAAGGCCTGGCACGGCGGGCGCAGCGCCTACAACCACCTGCTGTGTCTCGCCCAGAGCAACGGCATCCCGAGGAGCCGGGTGCGCGAGGTGCTGGACACGGTCGGGCTGACGGCGGTCGCGCGCAAGAAGACCAAGGGCTTCTCGATGGGCATGGGGCAGCGGCTCGGGATCGCGGGCGCGCTGCTCGGCGATCCGCGGATCCTGATGTTCGACGAGCCGGTCAACGGGCTCGACCCCGAGGGCATCCACTGGATCCGGAACCTGATGAAGTCCCTGGCGGCCCAGGGGCGGACGGTGTTCGTCTCCAGTCACCTGATGAGCGAGATGGCGCTGACCGCCGACCACCTGGTCGTCATCGGCCAGGGACGGTTGCTGGCCGACACCTCCATGGCCGACTTCATCGAGCGCAACTCGCGGTCGTACGTCCGGATCCGCACCCCGCAGCGGGAGCGGCTGCTCGACGTCCTGCCCACGGCCGGGATCACGGCCGTGCAGACGGGTGACGGCTCGCTCGAGGTGGACGGCAGCAAGGCCGAGCAGATCGGCGAGCTGGCGGCGCGGCACGGGATCGTGCTGCACGAGCTGAGCCCGCAGCAGGCCTCCCTGGAGGAGGCGTTCATGCAACTGACCGCGGAGTCGGTGGAGTACCACGCGCACACCGGCGCGCCGCTGCCCCCCGAGCCGCGGCCGCAGTGGGGCGACGACTGGAGGAGGAGCTGAGCATGGCAGCCACGCAGGTCGTCCGCTCCGAATGGACCAAGATCCGGTCCGTGGCCTCCACCATGTGGACGCTGTCCCTCGCCGTGGTGGTCACCATCGCCCTCGGGATGCTGATCTCCGGCCTGTCGAACAGCGAGTTCGACAACATGAGCGAGCGGGACAGGCTCTCCTTCGATCCGACTTTCATCAGCTTCGCGGGGATGACCCTCGGTCAGCTCGCGCTGATCGTGTTCGGCGTTCTCGTCGTCTCGAACGAGTACAGCACCGGCATGATCCGCACCTCGCTGGCCGCGGTGCCGCGGCGTGGGACCTTTCTGGCCAGCAAGATCGCGGTGGCGACCGGCCTCGCACTGGTCGTCGGCCTGGCCACCAGCTTCGTCACCTTCTTCCTGGGGCAGGCGATGCTCGGCGACCACCGGGCCGAGATCGGCGATCCGGGAGTGCTGCGCGCGGTGATCGGCGGCGGGCTCTACATGACGCTCATCGCGATGTTCTCGATGGGCGTCGCCGCGATGCTGCGCTCGCCGATGCTGTCGCTGGGCATCCTGATGCCGTTCTTCTTCCTGGTCTCCAACATCCTCGGCAACGTCTCGGCCACCGAGAAGATCGGCCAGTACCTGCCGGACCAGGCCGGAAGCAGGATCATGCAGGTGGTCACCCCGATCGACGACGACAAGCCGTACGGCCCCTGGGGCGGGCTCGGGATCATGGTGCTGTGGGTGATCGTGGCGCTCGCGGGCGGTTACGCGACGCTCAAGAAACGGGACGCGTAGGGTCACGGTTGGCATGAGGTTTTACTTGCTCTTGAGTGGAACCGTCAGCGCCTCGGTATCCTCCTAACCCTTACGGGGGGCGTGTGCCCCGCTGTCCTGAACCTTTCGATGGGTGCGGAGCATGATCGAGGCAGTCGGCCTGACCAAGCGCTACGGCGACAAGACCGCTGTGTACAACTTGTCCTTCCAAGTGCGGCCCGGGTCCGTCACCGGCTTCCTGGGCCCGAACGGCTCGGGCAAGTCGACGACGATGCGGATGATCCTCGGCCTGGACAACCCGACGGCGGGCCATGTCACGATCGGCGGCTACCCGTACCGCAGGCTGCCCAACGCCCCCCGCCAGGTCGGCGCGCTGCTGGACGCCAAGGCCGTGCACGGCGGCCGGGCCGCCCGCAACCATCTGCTGTCGCTCGCCCAGCTGTCCGGTATCCCGCCCCGGCGCGTGGACGAGGTGCTGGGCGTGGTCGGCCTCCAGGACGTCGCCAAGCGGCGCTCCAAGGGCTTCTCGCTCGGCATGGGCCAGCGCCTCGGCATCGCCGCCGCACTGCTCGGCGACCCTCAGGTGCTGCTGTTCGACGAGCCGGTCAACGGCCTCGACCCCGAGGGCATCCTCTGGGTGCGGAACCTGATGAAGTCGCTGGCCGCCGAGGGCCGGACCGTCTTCGTCTCCTCCCATCTGATGAGCGAGATGGCGCTGACCGCCGACCACCTGATCGTCATCGGGCGCGGTCAGCTGCTCGCCGACATGAGCGTCAAGGACTTCATCGCGGCGAACTCCGCCGGCTTCGCCCGGGTCCGTACGCCCGACACCGAGCCGCAGCTGCGCGAGAAGCTGGCCGGCGCGCTCACCGAGGCGGGCGGGCACGTGCTGCCCGAGCAGGACGGCGGCCTCCGGGTGACCGGGCTGCCGCTCCCCCGCATCAGCGACATCGCGCACGACACCGACGTACGGCTGTGGGAGCTGTCGCCGCACCAGGCCTCGCTTGAGGAGGCGTACATGCGTATGACGCAGGGCGCCGTCGACTACCGCTCGACCGTCGACCAGAAGACCGGGCTCCAGCAGCCGCTGCCGCCCGGCGCGCAGCCGCCGATGCCGGTTCCGGGGCAGGGCCAGCCCGGCTGGTACGCCCCGCCGCCGCCGGAGCAGGGCGGGCAGCCGTTCGCCGCGCCGCAGGGTCAGCCGCTGCAGGGCGCGCCGGGTCAGGCGCCCGCCGGTCCCTACGGCGCTCCCGCCGCGCCCGGCGCCGCCCCGGGCGCCGGTACGGCCAACCCGTACGCCCAGCAGCCGCCGCAGGCGCCCCAGGGACCGCCTACGGCCCAGCCCGCCGCTCCGCAGGCCTTCGCCGCGCCCGCGCCCCAGCAGGCGCCCGCTCAGCCGTCCGCGCCGCCTGTCGCCCCCTCCGCCCCTGCGCCCGCCGCCCCGACCACGCCCGAGGACGCCCGATGAGCACGCCCCAGCCCCCGATGCCGCAGACCGCCGCACCGAACTGGCAGGCGGCGGCACCCGGCTCGTCGTACCCCACCTACACCTCGCCGATCCCCGTCGTGCGCACGCACCTCGGGCACGCGCTCGCCTCCGAGTGGACGAAGATCCGGTCGGTGCGCTCCACGATCTGGACGCTCGGCGTGTTCGTGCTGCTCGTCGTCGGCATCGGCCTGGCCGCCGCCGCGCTGGTCGCGGCCAACTCCTCCGACGGCAGCCTGAGCGGCGAGAGCCCGCTGGCCTTCGGCTTCTTCGGGCTGCTGCTCGGCAGCATGTGCATCATCACGCTCGGCGTGCTGACCACCGCCTCGGAGTACGGCACCGGCATGATCCGGACCACGATGACCGCGTGCCCGACCCGCGGCCGGGTGCTGCTGGCGAAGGCGATCGTGTTCTTCGTGGTCGCGTTCGTGGTGACGCTGGGGTCGGCCGTCCTCGTCGCCCTCGCCGACGTGGCCATGCTGGACGCTCGCGAACCCAGCACCCAGGAGTGGCTGAAGGGCACGGTCGGCATCTCGCTCTACATCGCGCTGCTCGGCCTGCTCTCGCTGGTCGTCGGCTCGATCATCCGGCACTCCGCGGGCGCGATCACGATCATGATCGGCGTCGTGCTGGCCCCGCTGGTCATGGCACTGTTCATGTTCTCGGAGTCCCTCCAGGACCTTCAGCAGGCCCTCTTCGAGTACTCCATCCCGAACCAGCTCAGCGTCTTCTACGCCCAGTCCCTCACCGACAGCGGCCCGTCCGGCTGGGAGCCGCTGTGGATCATGCTCGGCGTGACGGCGGCCGCGTTCGCCGCCGCCTACGCGCTGCTGGAGAAGCGGGACGTGTAGTCCCGGCTCAGAACCTCGGCGCGTTACGGGACCGCTGCACCCGCGTGGTGCGGCGGTCCTTCGCGTTCCAGCACGCCTTGTGCCAGTGCCGGCGGTCGTCGACGCCGACGTGGTCCGGCCAGGCGACGACGTGCGGGACGCCGTCCGGGATCAGCTGGTCGCAGCCCGGGCAGCGGTACGCCTTGCCCTGTGCGCTCGCCCCGGCCACGTGCCGCACGTTCCACTCCTCGCCCTGCCAGCTCTCCGTGGACTGCCAGCCGCCGTAACGGCCGGAACGGTCGTCCTCGGCACTGTGTTCGGACGAGCCGACTCCCTTGGGTCGATTGCGACGCGGGGACACGGAACACCTCACGGGGCTATACAGGATGCGGGGGCCGTGTCCAGCCTACGCGGCACGGTCAGGGGTAGTCGTACGGCACCAACCCCCACAAGTCCCCCGCTCCGACGAAGCATTCTGCAGACAATCCGCAAATCTCTTCGTCAAGCCGTGTCCTCGGCACGTGTCAGACGGTTATGCCGGGTGGGGGAGCTCCGCGTCGGAGCCAAGGAAGCAGGAAAAGGCAATGCACGTAGGTAGTTTCGTGTTGGCGGCCCGGTTCCCGGGACAGGGCGACGGGGAAGCGCTGCACCGCGCGGTCCGCTCCGCCGAGGTCGCCGAGGAAGCGGGGCTCGACACGGTCTGGCTGGCCGAGCACCACTTCGTGCCGTACGGCACCTGTCCGTCCGCGATCACGCTGGCCGCGTTACTGCTCGGCCGTACCCAGCGGTTGCGGGTCGGCACGGCGGTCAGCGTACTGCCCACCGCGCATCCGGTGGCCCTCGGCGAACAGGCCGCGCTGCTGCACATCGCCTCAGGCGGGCGGTTCTCGCTGGGCGTGGGGCGCGGCGGGCCCTGGGTCGACCTGGAGGTGTTCGGCGCGGGCCTGCGGGCGTACGAGGAGGGGTTCCCCGAATCACTCGATCTGCTGCTGCGCTGGCTGCGCGAACCCTCGGTCGCGGCCGCCGGCGAGCAGTTCGGCTTCCGCGAGGTCCCCGTCGTGCCCAGGCCGTCGGAGTGCCTCACGGAGGCCGCCGCGGGTCCCGAGGTCGTCGTCGCGTGTACGTCACCGCACAGCGTGCGTCTCGCGGCCGAGCGCGGGCTGCCGATGCTGCTCGGGATGCATGTGGGCGACGAGGAGAAGGCCGAGACGGTCGCCCTGTGGCGGGAGTACGCGCGCGCGGCGGGGCGGCCCGCCGACGAGATCCGCGGTGCGGCCCATGTGTCGGCCGGCGTCTGCCAGATCGCGGACCGGCGCACGGACGCGGTCGAGACGCTGACGAAGGCGATGCCGGGCTGGCTGCGGCAGGGCCTGGAGGCCCATGTGACGGTGGACGGCCGGCATCGCGCGATGCGCGACCCGCTGGCGTACACCGAACTGCTCTGCGGACTGCACCCGGTGGGCACCCCGCGCCTGTGCGCCGACCGCCTGGCGGCGACCAGCGAACGGACCGGGATCTCCCGCTTCGCCCTGCTCGTCGAGGGCTCGGGCGACCTGGCGGCGACCGAGGAGAACGTACGGCGACTGGGCGCCGAAGTCCTCCCCCACCTCGGCTGAATCGCCCTGTCGCGGATCAACGGCCCGGTCCTTCTGGGGGCTTGCGGTCCTGCAGGGGGCTTGCCGCCCCAGTACTGATTGCACCTCCCGCGTACGGAGCGGCAAGCAAGCGGCTACTGCATCAGCAGTCCCTGAATTCCGGCGACTGGTTCATCACCTGACTGCGGACCGAGGTGAAGCGGGTCAGCGTCTCGTCGACCGAGGAGTCAAGCGGGAACACCGCCACCCGGTGGCAGTTCTGGAAGGCCAGTCGCACCCCGAAGTGCCGCTGCAGCGCGCCGCGTATCGCGTCACTCGCAAGCGCACGCAGCAGCTGGCCACGTGCCTGCTCGTCCGGCGGGGGCGTCTGGTTGTCGGCGAACGAACCGCCGTCGACCTTCAGCTGGGCCACCAGGGAGCTGATCATCTCCCACGCATAGGGCAGGGAGGTCCGGACGCAGTCGACGAAGGCGGCTTCGTCGACCTCGCCTCGCTCGGCCTGTTCGAGTAGGGCCGGTGAGACGTCGAGCGACATGGGTTCTCCTCTCGCACCCCCGCAGCAGCGGGGGTTGCCGGACAGATAGGGGAGTTCGCGATATCGAACACTCTGCGTACACGCCTCGCGACCTCCCGTTTAATACGGTAGGCAACGGACGGTGACGGCACCAGGAGAATGCGTACATGGGCGGTCCTCGTTAGGCGCACAATCGGCCAGAAATGAACAGGGGCAGTCCGGGGTCTTACGGACTCCCCCAGGGCGAATCGCGTCGACACCGGCCCGTCGAGTAGCGTTGCGGACCATGCGTCTCGTCATTGCCCGATGCTCCGTCGACTACGCGGGCCGGCTCACCGCCCACCTGCCCTCGGCGCCCCGTCTGATCCTGGTCAAGGCGGACGGCAGCGTCTCGATCCACGCGGACGACCGGGCCTACAAGCCCCTGAACTGGATGTCGCCGCCCTGCACCCTGAAGGAGGGTGACGGCGAGCAGAAGGACGTCTGGACGGTCATCAACAAAGCGGGCGAGAAGCTGATCATCACGATGGAGGAGGTCCTCCATGACTCCTCGCACGAACTGGGCGTTGACCCCGGTCTGATCAAGGACGGCGTGGAAGCGCACCTCCAGGAGCTCCTCGCCGACCGCATCGAGATCCTCGGCGAGGGCTGCACGCTCATCCGCCGCGAGTACATGACCGCCATCGGCCCGGTCGACATCCTGTGCCGGGACGCCGAGGGCCAGACGGTCGCGGTGGAGATCAAGCGGCGCGGCGAGATCGACGGCGTGGAGCAACTCACGCGCTATCTGGAGCTGTTGAACCGGGATCCCCATCTCGCTCCGGTCCGCGGCATCTTCGCGGCCCAGGAGATCAAGCCGCAGGCCCGGGTCCTGGCGACGGACCGCGGCATCGGCTGCCAGGTGCTGGACTACGACGCGATGCGGGGCATCGAGGACGACAAGCTGCGGTTGTTCTGACGCGCCGTTCTTGGCAGTTGTACGACGAAGAGGGCCGGGTCCTGATGATGGACCCGGCCCTCTTGTCCTGAAGCGAGCGTCAGATCAGGGAGTCGGAGCCGCCGCTGGGCGAGCCCTCGTCCGTGCTCTGTGGAGCGGATGCCGAGCTGGTGGTCTCCGTCGGGCTGGAGGAGGCCGGGCCGCTGGCCGACGTCGAGCTGGTCGGAGTGTCCGTCGGCGAGGTCGTCGGGTCCTCCGTCGGCGTCTCGGTCGGCGGGTCGGTGGGCTCCTCGGTCGGCGGGTCCGTCGGGTCCTCGGTCTCCGTCTCGGTGGGCGGCTTGGGCGAGGTCGGCGGCTTCGACGTCGACGACGGAGGCTTGGTCGGCGAGTTCGACGGACCGCCGCCCGGCTTCGTGCCGCTCGGGTCGTCCGACGGGTCCGTCGCACCGTCGGTCGGCGTCGGGTCGTCCGAGGTGCCGTACGTCCCGTCGGGGCCCGGGTCGGTCGGGCTGCCGGTGGGCGCGCCCGTGTCGCCGGAGCCCTCCCCGTCGTCGTCCTCGGCCTTGTCGGCGCCGAGGCTGTCGTCGCCGACGCCCTGGCTGGCGGACGGGTTGGGGCCGACCTGGGTGGCCGGGCCGTCGGGGTCGTTGTCGGACGTGGCGCCGAGCGTCACCACCGTGCCGAGCACGGCCACGAGCAGCGCGCCCGCGCCGGCCGCGACGAGGTTGCGACGCGCGAAGCCCCGGACGCCGCCGCGGCCCTTGTGCGAGGCCGGGGACGACGCAGACACAGACGTGGCGCGGTGCGTGACCAGGGTCGTGGCGTCGCCGGCGGGAAGGAATGCGGCCGGTACGCCTCCCGGCGGCGACTGCGACTCCTCGTACCGCGCGTCCGGCACCTCCTCGCCCGCCGTCGCGCCGAACGCGGCCACCCCGGGCGTCGTACCGGAGCGGTCCGACACCAGGGCGAGGGCGCGGCGGCCCGCGACCGTGCCGCGCTTGTCGGCCAGGGCGCCGCGCAGGCCGATGGAGGTCTCCAGCTCGGCGCGGGCCCGGTCCAGCCGGCCGCCGCAGAGCGCGAGGACGCCCAGCTCGTGGTGGAAATACGCCTGTTCGGTGACGTCACCGGCCAGGCGTGCGGCCTCGGCACCGGCCCGCAGGACACGCTCCCAGGCACTCCAGCACAGCCCCGCCGCGAACGCGGGCGCCGCCGTGCGGGCCAGCAGCACCGTCGGGCTCTCCTCGCCCTCGGCGGGCGGTGTGGTGCCCGGCACGAGCACCGCGAGGGCGGCGAGCACGGCGTCCGCCTCGGCGGCGACACGCTCGGGCGTGACCGAGGGGTGCCCGGCCCACCAGGTGTAGTGCTGCGCGGCCGTGAGGGCGCCCTCACGGACGTCCTCGGTGTATCCGGCGGCCTCCAGCTGGGCCTGCACTCCGGCGGCGAGGCGGTAGCGGGAGCCGACCGGCGTGACCAGCCCGCAGTCGGTCAGCTCGCCGAGGGCGGCGTCCGCGTGGGTGTCGCCGACCAGGGCCGGCAGATGCGCCTGGTGCGGCACCTCGCCGCCGAGCGCGACGGCGAACCTCAGGGTGGCACGGGCCGAGGCGCTGAGCCGTGAGGCGAGCAGCGGAGCGGGTCCTGCCGCCTCGCCGAGCGAGGGCAGGGGTGTCTCCACACCGCCGCTCTCGGTGCCGAACGGGGCGTCGACGGGCCCGTCGAACGGGGCGTCGACCGGCGGCACGTCCTCGAAGACGCCGTACTCGTCGACTGCGTCCGCGCCGGCCCGCAGCCGGTCCCGCTGCCGCAGCAGGGCTCCGGCCTGGACGAACCGCAGCGGCAGACCCTCCGACTCGAACCACAGGTCGCCCGCCCAGTTCGCCTCGTCCTCGGTGAGGACCCGGCCGACCTGGCGCTCCAGCAGCTCCACGCTGTCGGCGCGCTCAAGGCCGCCGAGGGCGACCTCCTCGATGCCGGACTCGGTGGACGGGGCGGGCACGTCGGGCGTGGCGCCGATCAGGAACGCGCACTCGGGGGTCGCGTCAAGCAGCTCGTCGAGCGCGGCGCCGCCGAACTCGATGTCGTCCAGGACGACGACCGCGCCGATCTCACGCACGAAGCCGAGCAGTTCGTCCTGATCCGGACGGTGCAGGGGTGCGCCGTAGACGGAGTAGAAGAGCTCGTACAGCAGATCGGCGGGCGTGCGGCGGTAGCCGGTGAGGCGGACCACGCCGTCGGGGGCGAGGTCCTCGCAGTCCTCGGCGACGAGATCGAGGAGGCTGGTGCGGCCGGCGCCCGGCGAGCCGACCAGGCGTACGGAGCGGCCGCGGGCCAGCATCCGTACCAGCTGTTCGCGCTCGTCCTGGCGGGCCAGGAGCGGCTGGGCGGGACGGGTCGGTCCCGGCGGCACGGGCGGTGTGGCGGCGCGGTCGACCTCGGCGCGTTCGGCCGGGGTCAGCTTCTCGGGCCGCGTGGGCCGCTCGGCCGGCGGGCAGACCTCGATCTCGCTGCCGTCGACGGGGTTGACGGTGAGCAGGAAGTCGCCCGAGACCAGCTGCACCGTGCGGGCCAGTGCGGGCGAGTGCTGTCCGAAGTCGGGTGTGAGGGGATCCCTGGGCGGGCGCTGGCGGGACGACTGGCCGTCGCCGTCATGGCCGTACTCCTCGGGTCCCCGGGTGTTCGGGTCCATCGGTTCAAGCCCCCCAAAAGCGTCTCGTGTGCGTCGGCGGCCCCTCCCGGCCTTTGCACACCGCGCTGTCGCTTCTGGTCCGGGCCCGCTCGAAGGGGTTTGTCTAGGCAGCGGGCAGCCGAACCCTAAACCTTCGCACAGTATCTACGACAGGTCGGGGTACCGCGCCGCCCGAGACATCACAGTCTCGTGAGAATTGTTCGCGACGTACGATTCGCAACCGGAACGTCCGACTGTCCCGCCCCACCCGTGCCGGGCGTCACACCCGAGGCAGGGACTCCACCCCGATGCCGCCCTCGATCGCCAGGATCCGGTGCAGCCGGGTGGCCACCAGCAGGCGCTGCATCTGCGGCGGTACGCCGCGCAGCACCAGGCGCCGGCCGCAGCGGCCGGCCCGCCGGTGGGCTCCCATGATCACCCCGAGTCCGGTGGCGTCCCAGGAATCCAGCTCGGACAGGTCCAGCACCAGATCGCCGACTCCGTCGTCGACGGCCGAGTGCAGGACCGTACGGGCGTCCGCCGCGCTGCGGACGTCGAGGACGCCCCCGACGACCAGTTCGGCGTGGTCGCCCCTGATGTGCATATGCGCTCCCCAAGCGTGCGTCGTGCTCCGCGATGCGTTGCCTGTTGCCTGTGCCTGTATCTGTGCCTGTGTCTGCTGTGAGTCTTCGCTGTGGCCGGTGATGCAACCTCTGACTGCGTTGAGGGGCCTGAGGTTGCCGTCTGTAAGCGAACCGATACCGAATTCACCCCATCGCGTGATGCGTGCAGGGGCTGTGCGGTGCTTTACGAAAGCTCAGTAGCTGTAGAAGCCTTGCCCGCTCTTGCGGCCGATGTCACCCGCGTCCACCATCCGGCGCATCAGCTCCGGCGGGGCGAACTTCTCGTCCTGGGACTCGGTGTAGATGTTGCTGGTGGCGTGCAGCAGGATGTCGACGCCGGTGAGGTCGGCCGTGGCGAGGGGGCCCATGGCGTGACCGAAGCCCAGCTTGCAGGCGAGGTCGATGTCCTCGGCGGTGGCGACGCCCGACTCGTAGAGTTTGGCGGCCTCGACGACGAGCGCCGAGATGAGGCGGGTCGTCACGAACCCGGCGACATCCCGGTTGACGACGATGCAGGTCTTGCCGACCGACTCGGCGAACTCGCGCGCGGTGGCGAGGGTTTCGTCGCTCGTCTTGTAACCGCGGACCAGCTCGCACAGTTGCATCATCGGGACCGGCGAGAAGAAGTGCACACCCACGACCCGCTCGGGACGCTCGGTGGCGGCCGCGATCTTGGTGATCGGGATGGCGGAGGTGTTGGAGGCGAGCACGGTGTCCTCGCGCACGACCTTGTCGAGGGCGCGGAAGATCTCGTGCTTCACTTCGAGCTTCTCGAAGACGGCCTCGACGACGATGTCCGCGTCCGCGGCGGCGTCCAGATCGGTGGTCGCGGTGATACGGGCCAGGGCGGCGTCGGCGTCGTGCGCCTCCAGCCTGCCCTTGCTGACGAACTTGTCGTACGACGCCTTGATGCCGTCGGTGCCGCGCTTCAACGCCTCGTCGGTGACGTCACGCAGGACCACGTCCCAGCCCGCCTGAGCGGAGACCTGAGCGATCCCGGAACCCATCAAGCCGGCGCCGATGACGGCAAGCTTCCGTGCCACTGTTGCGACTCCCCTTTGAAACGCCTTACACCCTGTTTAGGTTGCTCTTCGGCGGACCTTAGCGCTCGTGAGGGACTGTGTGACCGGTTAGTAACGCGAGTCACGTCTCACTTGACGGACATCACACCGGCACGGGCCATTACGCGCCACGGACGGCGTAGTTGAGCACCTTCTCGCTCAACAGCTCCTCCATGTCGTCGAGAAGGACCAGCATCTCTCGTGATACTTCGTCCGGATTGCGACCCTTGAGCATCTCGCGGCCGACGGCGACGAAGACGGTGCCGTGGATCCAGGAGATCTGACCCGCGATCAGCCCGGGGAGCGGGTCACCGTCAGCCGCACCGGCCTCCTCGCGCAGGGTGGCTTCGAGGTGGTCGAGGATCTCCTGCTGGAGGCTCCACAGCCGGGAGCGCAGCGGCGGCGCCTCGTGGATGACGCGCATGAAGCGGTCGTAGCCCTCCAGGAGGCCGATCCGCGGCGAGACCGCCTCGACCTCGGCACGCATTTCACGCAGCACGGCCCGGGCGGCGGACTCCCCTTCGTCCCGGCCGCGCACCCAGCGGGAGAGCTGCTCGACGACGCCGGCGGAGCGGTCGAAGAAGAGGTCCTCCTTCGCCGGGAAGTAGTTGTAGACGGTGTTCACGGAGACGTCGGCGGCCTCCGCCACGTCCGCGATGGTCACCGTCAGGAACCCGTGCTCCAGGAACAGCCCGGTGGCGATGTCCGAGAGCCGCTGCCTCGTCTCGCGCTTCTTCCGCTCCCTGAGCCCTTCAGCCATGACTCCATCCTAGCTTCGCTGGGCTTTCTGAAACTTTGGGTCCATTGCAAAATTTAAGAGACTCTGTTTTTCTGGGGCTATGCCCATCATCAGTACGGCCGGACTGGCCCGTACCTTCCAGACGAAACTCGGCCCGGTCGAGGCCGTGCGCGGCATCGACCTGACCGTCCGCGAGGGCGAGATCCTCGGCTTCCTGGGCCCGAACGGGGCCGGCAAGACGACGACCCTGCGGATGCTGACGACCCTGCTGGCGCCCACCGGGGGCGCGGCCACCGTGGCGGGCTGCGATCTCGCGACCGATCCCGCCGGAGTGCGGCGGGCGTGCGGTTACGTGGCCCAGTCGGGCGGGGTCGACCCGCAGATCAGCGTGCGGGAGGAGCTGGTCACCCAGGGCCGGCTGTACCGCCTGACGAAGCCGCAAGCGACCGAGCGCGCCGAGGAGTTGGCGCGCGACCTGGACCTGACCGACCTCCTCGACCGCAAGGCCGGCGCCCTCTCCGGCGGCCAGCGGCGGCGCCTCGACATCGCGATGGCGCTCACGCACCGCCCGAAGGTCCTCTTCCTCGACGAGCCGACGACCGGCCTCGACCCCGGCAGCCGCGCCGACCTGTGGGCCCTGATCCGGCGCCTGCGCGACGAGCACGGCACGACGGTGTTCCTGACCACCCACTACCTCGACGAGGCCGACGCCCTCTCCGACCGCCTGGTCGTCGTCGACCGGGGCGTGGTCGTGGCCGAGGGGACGCCGACCGCGCTGAAGCTGCAGTACGGCGGCTCGATCGACGCGAGCCTCCAGGACACGTTCCTCGCCATCACCGGCCGCGGTCCCGCCCGGGCCGACGCCGCCCCCGTAGCCGTATAGGACCCCTCTGATGCTGCTGCACGACACGGCCCTCATCTACGGCCGCTATCTCCGTCAGTCCCTGCGCTCCCGCTTCGCCCTGCTCTTCGGCGTGCTGATGCCGCTGCTGTACCTGCTGTTCTTCGGCCCGCTGCTGACGGATCTGCCGCTGGGCGGGGAGGGGAGTTCATGGCAGGTTCTCGTCCCCGGCCTGCTGCTCCAACTCGGCTTGTTCGGGGCGTCGTTCGCCGGGTTCTCGATCATCATCGAGAAGGGCCAGGGGGTGGTCGAGCGGATGCGGGTGACGCCCGTCAGCCGGCTCGCCCTGCTGCTGGGCCGGGTGCTGCGCGATGCCACGGTGTTCGTCTTCCAGGCTGTGCTGCTGGTGCTCGCGGCGCTGGTGATGGGCCTGCGGGCACCCCTGCCTGGCGTGCTGATCGGATTCGCGTTCGTCGGACTGCTGACGGTGTCGCTGGCCTCGCTGTCGTACGCGCTCGCCATGAAGGTCCGTACCCCGCAGGAGTTCGGCCCGGCGATCAACGCCATGACGATGCCGATGATGCTGCTGTCGGGCCTGATGCTGCCGATGACGCTGGGGCCGACGTGGCTGGACGTGCTGTCGCACTTCGTACCGTTCCGCTATCTGGTGGACGCCGTGCGCGACGCGTACGTCGGCTCGTACGCGACAACGCCCATGCTGTACGGCGTTCTGGTCGCGATCGCCTTCGCCGCGCTGACCGTGACGGTCGGCACACGCGTGTTCCGAACCGCCGGAGCGTAACTACGCTGGCCACATGGTCAATCTGACGCGCATCTACACCAGGACCGGCGACCAGGGCACCACCGCCCTCGGCGACATGAGCCGGGTCGCCAAGACCGATCTGCGGATCTCGGCGTACGCCGACGCCAACGAGGCCAATGCGGTTCTCGGCACCGCCATCGCGCTGGGCGGGCTCGACGAGGAGGTCGTCAAGGTCCTCACCCGTGTGCAGAACGACCTGTTCGACGTGGGCGCGGACCTGTCGACGCCGGTGGTGGAGAACCCGGAGTTCCCACCCCTGCGGGTCGAGCAGTTCTACATCGACAAGCTGGAAGCCGACTGCGACCACTTCAACGAACAGTTGGAGAAGCTGCGGTCCTTCATCCTGCCGGGCGGCACACCGGGTGCGGCCCTGCTGCACCAGGCCTGCACGGTCGTACGCCGTGCCGAGCGCTCGACGTGGGCGGCGCTGGAGGTCCACGGCGAGGCGATGAACCCGCTGACGGCGACCTATCTGAACCGCCTGTCCGACCTCCTGTTCATCCTGGCGAGGATCGCGAACAAGGAGGTCGGGGACGTGCTGTGGGTGCCGGGCGGGGAGCGCTAGGAGTTCACCGGCGGGCGTTCTCCTTCGGCGCGGCGAACCGGTCGGCCGACGCTGTCTCACCCTTGGGCTGCTTTGGCCAGATCAGATAGGCCAGCGCGACCAGGCCGTGGATGCCGGCGGCGCGCAGCGCCACCCACTGGAAGGACCGCAGGGACGAGGTGTCGCCGTCCCCGACGTACCAGACGGCGCCCTGGAGGAGCGCACAGGCCACCGCCGCCGCGAGCAGCGTCCGCAGCCACAGGCGTCCCTCGTGCCGGGCCCTTGCCATGCCGTACTGCGGTGGCTTGGGCGGGCGCGGGGCGCCGGCCAGGCGGTGGGCGGCGTGGCCGTCCAGCCAGCGGATCGTGTAGTGGCCGTACGCCACGGTGTAGCCGATGTAGATCGCTGCCAGGCCGTGCTCCCAGCCCGGCTCGGCACCGTTCTTCAGGTCGATCGCCGTGGCGACGAACAGGACCAGCTCCAGCACCGGCTCGCACAGCAGCAGCACCACGCTCGTGCGGCGCCACTTCAGCAGGTAGCGGACGGACAGGCCCAGGGCCAGCAGCACCCAGAAGCCGACCTCGCAGGCGATGATGAGGGCGACGATCACAACTTGCTCCCTTCGGTCACCCTTCCAGGCTCCCGTCGGGACAGGGCGCTTTCGTCGTCGCCACTGACGAACTCGCGGTACATCGAAAGATGCAGTCCAGGACCCTTCCCGGGAATCAGGCGCGGACCGCGCACACCGTGTTGGATGGGAGCCATGCTCCTCCCCCGCCCGCGCCGCTTCGACGTGTACATCGCTGTCGGCGGGCTGCTCGGCGGCCTGCTGCTGGTGAGCATCGGCCTGGGCACCCGGCCCGCCGACGACCCGATCACGCTCTTCGAGGGCCCCTGGCCCATCCTGGTGCCGCTCGGCGTCATGGCCTGCTGCGAGCTGCTGCGCCGGGCGGCCCCGCGCACAGCCCTGCTGACCGGCTCGGTCGCGATCTGCGCGGACGTCGTGACGCAGGGCAATCTGGCGACGGTCCTGATGTTCACCGACATCGTCTACGCGGCCGTGCTGTACGGCCCGCTCGCCTCGGCCCGCCGCATCCAGTGGATCACCGGCCTGCTCACGGTGGCCGCGACACTGGTGCCGTTCGCGGTGTGGCGCAAGCCGGAGGCGCTGCTGATCGGCGTGGTCGTCGGAGTCGTGGCGTACGGTCCCGCCGCCACGGGCTGGATCGTGCGCAACCACCGTGACGCCGCCGAGGCCGCCCGGCTGCGCGCCGAACAGACCGCGCTGCTCGCCGAGATGGACCGCGCGCAGGCCGTGACCTCGGAACGCTCGCGCATGGCACGCGAGTTGCACGACATGGTCGCCAACCACCTGTCCGCCATCGCCATCCACTCGACGGCCGCACTTTCCCTCGACGATCCGAAGACCTCCCGGGACGCCCTGACGGTCATCCGCGAGAACAGCGTCGAGGGCCTCGCCGAGATGCGCCGGCTCATCGGCATCCTGCGCGACTCCAGTGGCGACACCGAGCCGGTCGCCGCCCCCACCCTCGACGGCCTGGACGCGCTGGTCGAGGGCGCCCGCACCAACGGCCTCGACGTCCACCTCGACGCGGACCCCGGCACCGTCCCCACCCCCGTCGAACTCGCCGCCTACCGCATCGTGCAGGAGTCGCTGACCAACGCCCTCAAGCACGCCGGGCCTGGCCGGGTCAAGGTGTCCCTCGCCCGCCGGGACGGCTCGCTCACCGTCACGGTGACCAGCCCGTACGGCGACCGTGACGGCCCGCGCGCCCCCGGCTCCGGCGCCGGCCTGGTCGGCATGCGGGAACGCGTCGCGCTGCTGGACGGCACGTTCGAGGCCGGCCCCGAGGACTCGCCCGACGGCAAGGTCTGGGCCGTACGCGCCGCCCTCCCCGTCACCGACACCGTCGAAGGAGATCCCGCATGATCCGCGTGCTCGTCGCCGAGGACCAGTCCGCCGTCCGTGCCGGGCTGGTCCTCATCCTGCGCAGCGCGCCCGACATCGACGTGGTCGGCGAGGCGGCGGACGGTGAGCAGGCGGTGACCCTGGCCCGTGAACTGCGGCCCGACCTGGTGCTGATGGACGTACAGATGCCACGCCTGGACGGGGTGTCGGCGACCCGGCAGGTCGTCGCCGAGCGGCTGGCCGACGTTCTCGTGCTGACCACCTTCGACCTGGACGAGTACGTGTTCGGGGCGCTGCGGGCGGGCGCGTCCGGGTTCCTGCTCAAGAACACCGACGCCAAGGACCTGCTGGAGGCGGTACGCACGGTCGCGCGCGGCGAGGGCCTCATCGCCCCGGCCGTCACCCGGCGTCTGATCTCGGAGTTCGCCGCGAAGCCCGTGCGGGAGCCGACCGCCGACCTGTCCGTCCTGGACAGCCTCACCCGGCGCGAGCGCGAGGTGCTGTCCTGCCTGGGCGAGGGCCTGCCCAACGCCGACATCGCCTCCCGGCTCGACATGGCCGAGGCGACCGTTAAGACACATGTCAGCCGATTGCTGGGGAAACTGGAGCTGCGCAGCCGGGTCCAAGCGGCCGTATTGGCACAGGAGTTGGGCATCTGAGGTTTATGCCTCGGAACTGGTCCAGACCTATTGACCGGTGGTCCAGACCTTTCTATTCTCACCGCACCATGAGAGGGCGTGAGGCTCAGTCGCGCCCCGTGACTCCCCACCAAGGAGGCGCAGCATGCGCTTCAGACACAGAGCCCTGGCAGGGTTCGCGACCCTGCTGCTCCCGCTGGCCGGCCTGGTCGGCCTCGCGAGCCCGGCCGAAGCCGCCACGTCCGCCACCGCCACCTACGCCAAGACCCAGGACTGGGGCTCCGGCTTCGAGGGCAAGTGGACGGTGAAGAACACCGGCACGACCGCCCTCAGCTCCTGGACCGTCGAGTGGGACTTCCCCTCCGGCACGTCCGTCACCTCCGCCTGGGACGCCGACGTCACTTCCTCCGGCACTCACTGGACCGCCAAGAACAAGTCCTGGAACGGCTCCCTCGCCCCCGGCGCCTCCGTCACCTTCGGCTTCAACGGCACCGGCACCGGCTCCCCCGCCAACTGCAAGCTCAACGGCGGCAGTTGTGACGGCGGCAGCGTCCCCGGCGACAACCCGCCGTCCGCTCCCGGCACGCCCAGCGCATCCGACATCACCAACACCTCGGTGAAGCTGACCTGGTCGGCCGCCACCGACGACAAGGGCATCAAGAACTACGACGTCCTGCGCGACGGCACCAAGGTCGCGACGGCGACGGGCACGTCGTACACCGACAGCGGCCTGACCGCCGGCACCGACTACTCCTACACCGTCCAGGCCCGTGACACCGCCGACCAGACCGGTCCGGCGAGCGGCGCCCGCGCGGTGCGCACCACCGGCGGCGGCACCGACCCGAACCCCGGCGCGAAAATCAACCTCGGGTACTTCACCGAGTGGGGTGTCTACGGCCGCAACTACCACGTCAAGAATCTGGTGACCTCGGGCTCCGCCTCGAAGATCACCCACATCAACTACGCGTTCGGCAACGTCAAGAACGGTCAGTGCACCGTCGACGACACCTACGCCGCCTACGACAAGGCCTACACCGCCGACCAGTCCGTCAGCGGCTCCGCAGACACCTGGGACCAGCCGCTGCGCGGCAACTTCAACCAGCTGCGCCAGCTGAAGGCCAAGTACCCGCACATCAAGGTGCTGTACTCATTCGGCGGCTGGACCTACTCCGGCGGCTTCGGCCAGGCGGCGGCCAACGCGGCGGCGTTCGCCAAGTCCTGCAAGGCCGTCGTGGAGGACCCGCGCTGGGCCGACGTCTTCGACGGCATCGACATCGACTGGGAGTACCCGAACGCCTGCGGCCTGACCTGCGACACCTCAGGACCTGCCGCGTTCAAGAACCTGATGTCCGCCCTGCGCACCGAGTTCGGCTCGAACTACCTGGTCACCGCGGCCATCACCGCCGACGGCTCCAACGGCGGCAAGATCGACGCGGCCGACTACGGCGGCGCCTCCCAGTACCTCGACTGGTACAACGTGATGACGTACGACTACTTCGGCGCCTTCGACGCGGACGGTCCGACCGCCCCGCACTCGCCGCTCACCTCGTACGCAGGCATCCCGCAGGCGGGCTTCAACTCCGCCGACGCGATCGCCAAGCTGAAGTCGAAGGGCGTCCCGTCCGCCAAGCTGCTGCTCGGCATCGGCTTCTACGGCCGCGGCTGGACCGGCGTCACCCAGTCCGCCCCCGGCGGCTCGGCGACCGGCGCGGCCCCTGGCACCTACGAGGCGGGCATCGAGGACTACAAGGTCCTCAAGAACTCGTGCCCGTCGAACGGCACCATCGCAGGCACGGCCTATGCGCACTGCGGCAACAACTGGTGGTCCTACGACACCCCGTCGACCATCGCCGGAAAGATGACCTGGGCCAAGAACCAGGGCCTCGGCGGCGCGTTCTTCTGGGAGTTCAGCGGCGACACCAGCAACGGTGAGCTGGTGACCGCCATCAACAGCGGGCTGAAGTAGGCCCGTTAAGCAACATTGACGCTCCCCCACCCAGCGAGTGAATGTGGCTACGCCACATTCACTCGCTGTCCGGGCGGGGCTGCTTCCAGCCACGCGAGAAATCCGGTCAGCGCGTCGTCACTCATGGCCAGTTCGAGGCGCGTGCCCCGATGGAGGCAGGTGAGGATCACCGCGTCGGAGAGCAGCGCCAGTTCCTCCTCGCCGTCGGGTACCCGGCGGCCGGCCACCTCGATGGCGGAGCGCTCCAGGATGCGGCGCGGGCGATAGGCGTAGGAAAAGACGCGGTACCACTCGATGCGGTCGCCGTTGTAGCGGGCGACGCCGTAGCTCCAGCCCTTGCCACTGGTGTCGGGTTTCTCCGGCACGTCCCAGCGCAGGGAACAGTCGAACGTGCCGCCCGAGCGCTGGATGAGCCGTCGGCGCAGGCCGAAGACGAACAACCCCAGCACCACGAGGGCGACGACGATTCCGCACACAGTCAGAGCGAGGACCATCGACACCGACCTCCTCGTCTCCTAGGTAACGGAACGGAAAAAACTTCCATATCTGCCTCAGCCGCGACCGGCACCGGATTGCTCCGGTCCCAGCCGCGGCTGAGTGACGTCATCGCGTGCGCTCCCTCCAGAGCCTAAAGGGCCCGGGAGGTACCTCCAGGGGTCAGCGCGCCGTCGCCGCCCGCAGACGAACCTCCGCGCGGCGCTCGGCGGAGGCGTCGTCGTCGGACTGCGCGCGCTCCAGCGCCCGCTCCGCGCGCTGGACATCGATCTCGTCCGACAGCTCGGCGATCTCGGCCAGCAGCGACAGCTTGTCGTCGGCGAACGAGATGAAACCGCCGTGCACCGCGGCGATGACGGTTCCACCTTCACTCGTACGGATGGTCACGGGGCCCGACTCCAGCACACCGAGCAGCGGCTGGTGACCGGGCATGACGCCGATGTCGCCGGACGTGGTGCGCGCGACGACCAGGGTGGCCTGGCCCGACCAGACCTCACGGTCGGCGGCGACCAGCGCGACGTGCAGCTCAGCAGCCAAGGTGGCTCCTCGGGTCACCACCCGGCGGGTTCTGCCGGGTGTTGGTTACAAGTCTAGTAGGCGTGGATGAGGGGGCGGGACGAACCCCCGCCCCCTCATCAGAGCTCAATGGCTCACAAGCACCGGTGCGTCAGGAGACGCCCAGCTCCTTCGCGTTCTTCTTCAGGTCCTCGATACCACCGCAGAGGAAGAAGGCCTGCTCCGGGAAGTGGTCGAAGTCACCGTCGATGATCGCGTTGAACGCGGTGATCGACTCGTCCAGCGGCACGTCCGAACCGTCCACGCCGGTGAACTGCTTGGCGACGTGGGTGTTCTGGGACAGGAAGCGCTCGACACGGCGGGCACGCTGGACGACCAGCTTGTCCTCCTCGCCGAGCTCGTCGATGCCGAGGATGGCGATGATGTCCTGGAGGTCCTTGTACTTCTGCAGGATCCCCTTGACGCGCATCGCGGTGTTGTAGTGGTCCGCCGCGATGTAGCGCGGGTCCAGGATGCGGGACGTGGAGTCCAGCGGGTCCACGGCCGGGTAGATGCCCTTCTCGGAGATCGGACGGGACAGAACCGTCGTCGCGTCGAGGTGGGCGAACGTGGTGGCCGGGGCCGGGTCGGTCAGGTCGTCCGCGGGGACGTAGATCGCCTGCATCGAGGTGATCGAGTGACCACGGGTCGAGGTGATGCGCTCCTGGAGGAGACCCATCTCGTCGGCCAGGTTCGGCTGGTAGCCCACCGCGGAGGGCATACGGCCGAGCAGGGTCGAGACCTCGGAACCGGCCTGCGTGAAGCGGAAGATGTTGTCGATGAAGAACAGCACGTCCTGCTTCTGGACGTCACGGAAGTACTCGGCCATGGTGAGGCCGGCCAGCGCGACGCGCAGACGGGTGCCCGGGGGCTCGTCCATCTGACCGAAGACCAGGGCGGTCTTGTCGATGACGCCCGACTCGGCCATCTCCTCGATGAGGTCGTTGCCCTCACGGGTGCGCTCGCCGACACCGGCGAACACGGAGACACCGTCGTGGTTGTTGGCGACGCGGTAGATCATCTCCTGGATGAGCACCGTCTTGCCGACGCCGGCACCGCCGAACAGACCGATCTTTCCACCCTTGACGTACGGGGTGAGAAGGTCGATGACCTTGACGCCGGTCTCGAACATCTCGGTCTTCGACTCGAGCTCGTCGAAGTTCGGCGCCTTGCGGTGGATGCCCCAGCGCTCGCCGTCGTACTTCTCGTCGACGTTCAGCACCTCACCGAGGGTGTTGAACACCTTGCCCTTGGTGAAATCACCGACGGGCACCGTGATGGAGGCACCGGTGTCGGTGACCGGGGCCTGGCGGACCAGACCGTCGGTGGGCTGCATCGAGATCGTGCGGACCAGGCCGTCACCCAGGTGCTGGGCGACCTCCAGGGTCAGCGTCTTCTTCGCGCCGTCCTGGGCCGGGTCGGC
This sequence comes from Streptomyces sp. NPDC107528, assembly GCF_055639295.1. Classification (NCBI taxonomy): domain Bacteria; kingdom Bacillati; phylum Actinomycetota; class Actinomycetes; order Kitasatosporales; family Streptomycetaceae; genus Streptomyces; species Streptomyces sp. NPDC107528. The sequence continues at coordinate 491,793 of NZ_JBVKAV010000006.1, read as the reverse complement.
CACCTCGACGTGAAGGGCGTTGTAGATCTCCGGCATGGCGTCGACGGGGAATTCCACGTCGACGACCGGGCCGATGACCCGGGCGACGCGGCCCGTGGCAACGGCCGTCTCAACTGTCGTCGTCATTACCTGTCACTCCCCGCGGTCGCGTCGGCCAGGGCTGCGGAGCCACCGACGATCTCGCTGATTTCCTGGGTGATTTCGGCCTGGCGGGCCGCGTTGGCAAGCCGCGAGAGCGTCTCGATGAGCTCTCCCGCGTTGTCGGTGGCCGACTTCATCGCCCGCCGCGTGGCGGCGTGCTTGGAGGCGGCCGACTGGAGCAGCGCGTTGTAGATACGGCTCTCCACGTAGCGCGGCAGCAGGGCGTCGAGGACGTCCTCCGCCGAGGGCTCGAAGTCGAACAGCGGAAGGATCTCGCCCTTGGGGGCAGCCTCCTTCGCGACCTCTTCGAGGCTGAGCGGCAGCAGACGGTCGTCGAGCGCCGTCTGCGTCATCATCGAGACGAACTCGGTGAAGACGATGTGGAGTTCGTCCACGCCACCCTCGGCCGTGTCCTTCTCGATCGCCTCGATCAGCGGAGCCGCGACCTTCTTGGCGTCCGCGTACGACGGCTCGTCGGTGAAACCGCTCCACGACTCCGCGATCTTGCGCTCACGGAAGTTGTAGTGGGCGACACCGCGGCGGCCGACGATGTAGATCTCGACCTCGTGGCCCTCGCGCTCCAGACGCGCGGTCAGCTGCTCCGCGATCTTGATGGCGTTCGAGTTGAAGGCACCGGCGAGACCCCGGTCGCTCGTCAGGAGCAGCACCGCGGACCGCGTGACCGTCTCGGCCTGCGTGGTCAGCGGGTGCTTGGTGTTCGAGCCGGTACCGACCGCCGTGACCGCGCGGGTGAGCTCGGTCGCGTACGGCGTGGAGGCCGCCACCTTGCGCTGCGCCTTGACGACACGCGAGGCGGCGATCATCTCCATCGCCTTGGTGATCTTCTTGGTCGCGGTGACGGATCGGATGCGACGCTTGTAGACCCGGAGCTGGGCTCCCATGAGTCAGGTCCCTTCCTTACGTCACTTGGAGGCGCTGGTCGCCTTCGGACCGGCCTCTTCGCCGAGCAGCTTGCCGTCCGACGTCTCGAACTGCTTCTTGAAGTCGGCGATCGCGTCGGCAACAGCGGTGAGGGTGTCGTCCGACATCTTGGCGCCCTCCTTGATAGAGGTCATCAGGCCCTGCTCCTTGCGGTGCAGGTACTCGAGGAGCTCCTTCTCGAAGCGGCGGATGTCGCCGACCGGCACGTCGTCCATCTTGCCGGTGGTGGCACCCCAGACCGAGACGACCTGGTCCTCGATGGCCATCGGCTGGTACTGAGCCTGCTTGAGCAGCTCGACCAGACGCGAACCACGCTCCAGCTGCGCCTTCGACGCGGCGTCCAGGTCGGAACCGAAGGCGGCGAACGCCTCCAGCTCGCGGTACTGGGCCAGGTCCAGACGCAGACGACCGGAGACCTGTCGCATCGCCTTGTGCTGCGCGGAACCACCGACTCGGGAGACGGAGATACCGACATTCAGCGCGGGGCGCTGACCGGCGTTGAACAGGTCCGACTCCAGGAAGCACTGGCCGTCGGTGATGGAGATGACGTTGGTCGGGATGAACGCCGAGACGTCGTTGGCCTTGGTCTCGACGATCGGCAGACCCGTCATCGAACCGGCGCCCATGTCGTCGGAGAGCTTCGCGCAGCGCTCCAGCAGACGGGAGTGCAGGTAGAAGACGTCACCCGGGTAGGCCTCACGGCCCGGCGGGCGGCGCAGCAGCAGGGACACGGCGCGGTAGGCGTCGGCCTGCTTCGAGAGGTCGTCGAAGATGATGAGGACGTGCTTGCCCTCGTACATCCACTGCTGGCCGATGGCCGAACCGGTGTACGGCGCCAGGTACTTGAAGCCGGCCGGGTCGGACGCCGGGGCGGCGACGATGGTCGTGTACTCCAGCGCGCCGTTCTCCTCCAGCGCGCGGCGGACCGACGCGATCGTCGAGCCCTTCTGACCGATGGCGACGTAGATGCAGCGGACCTGCTTGTTCGGGTCGCCGGTGCGCCAGTTGTCGCGCTGGTTGATGATCGTGTCGACGGCCAGAGCGGTCTTGCCGGTCTGGCGGTCACCGATGACCAGCTGACGCTGGCCACGGCCGATCGGGGTCATCGCGTCGACGGCCTTGTAGCCGGTCTCCATCGGCTCGTGCACCGACTTACGGGCCATGACGCCCGGAGCCTGAAGCTCCAGGGCACGGCGGCCGGACGTCTCGATCTCGCCGAGGCCGTCGATCGCGTTACCGAGCGGGTCGACGACGCGGCCGAGGTAGCCCTCGCCGACGGCCACGGAGAGGACCTCACCGGTACGGGAGACCGACTGACCCTCCTCGACGCCGCTGAACTCACCGAGGACGACGGCGCCGATCTCGCGCTCTTCCAGGTTCAGCGCGAGGCCGAGGGTGCCGTCCTCGAACTTCAGCAGTTCGTTGGCCATGGCCGAGGGCAGGCCCTCGACCTTCGCGATGCCGTCGCCGGCAAGGGTGACCGTACCGACCTCCTCGCGCGAGGCCGCGTCCGGCTTGTACGACTGGACGAAGTTCTCCAGCGCGTCCCGGATCTCCTCCGGCCGGATCGTGAGCTCCGCCATCTGGGTTCCCTGCTCTCCTTGTTGGGCCCGAAGTTTCACTTTGGGGGGATGGGGACTCCCCCCGTAAAAGAGGTGAATCCTCTGCACGGCCCAACATGGGCCGTCGTAAGTACGTACTGCTCTTGCTATGAAGTTGCTGCTAGCTCGCCAGTCGACGGCCGGCGTCCTCGATGCGGTCCGCGAGGGAGCCGTTGATGACCTCGTCACCGACCTGCACCCGGATTCCGCCGACGACCTCGGGGTCCACGTCGAGGTTGAGGTGCATCTGGCGGCCGTAGAGCTTCGCGAGGGCGGCACCCAGGCGCTGCCTCTGCGGGTCGCTCAGCGGCACCGCCGAGGTGACGATGGCCACCATGCGGTCCCGGCGCTCGGCGGCGAGCTTGGACAGGGACTCCAGTCCCGACTCCAGGCTACGTCCACGCGGCGCGGTCACAAGACGCGTCACCAGACGCTCCGTGGTCGCCTTGGCCCGGCCGCCGAGCAGGCTGCGCAGCAGCTCGCCCTTGGCCGACGCCGTTGCGGCGCGGTTGGTCAGCGCGGCACGCAGCTCGGTGCTCGAGGAGACGATCCGGCCGAACCGGAACAGCTCGTCCTCGACGTCGTCGAGCTTGCCCGTGCGCTGCGCGGCGGTGAGGTCGGCGGTGTCCGCCAGCTCCTCCAGCGCGTCCACCAGGTCGCGGGACTGCGACCAGCGGGAACGCACCATGCCGGCCAGCAGGTCAGCGGTCTCGCCGCCGACCTGGCCGCCGAGCAGGCGCTGAGCCAGCTCGGCCTTGGCCTCGCCGGCCTGCGCCGGGTCGGTGAGGACCCGACGCACCGACACCTCGCGGTCGAGCAGCGCGGTGACGGCGGCCAGCTCGTCGGCGAGCTTGGCCGCGTCGACGGACGTGTTGTCCGTCAGCGCGTCGAGACGCTCACGTGCGGCTGCCAGGGCCTCGCGGCTCGCTCCGTTCATCGCGCGGCCTCGGCCTTCTCCTCGAGGTCCTCGAGGAAGCGGTCGATGACACGGCTCTGCCGGGCGTGGTCCTCGAGGGACTCGCCGACGAGCTTGCCGGCCAGTTCGGTGGCGAGCTTGCCGACGTCCTGGCGCAGCGCGGACGCGGCGGCCTTGCGGTCGGCCTCGACCTGGGCGTGACCGGCGGCGACGATCTCCTCGCGCTGCCGCTGGCCTTCCGCGCGCATCTCGGCGATGAGCGTGGCGCCCTGTTCCTGCGCCTCCTGGCGCAGACGCGCGGCCTCGTGCCGGGCCTCGGCGAGCTGGGCCCTGTACTGCTCCAGAACGCTCTGGGCCTCGGTCTGCGCAGCCTCGGCCTTCTCGATACCGCCCTCGATGGCCTCGCGACGCTCTTCCAGAACCTTGTTGATGTTCGGGAGCAGCTTCTTGGCGAGGAAGCCGAAGACGATGACGAAGGCGATCAGGCCGATGACAAGCTCGGGGATCGGCGGGACGAGGGGGTTCTCCGACTCCTCGACCGCCAGAACGAGCAGCTGGCTCATATCAATGCCTTTCGTCTAGTCGGCTGGTTGTGGATCCGCAGATCACTTGCCGTAGACGAACGGCATGACCAGACCGATGAGGGCGAGCGCCTCACAGAAGGCGAAGCCGAGGATCTGGTTGGCGCGGATCAGGCCGGCAGCTTCGGGCTGACGGGCCAGGGCCTGAGTGCCGTTACCGAAGATGATGCCGACGCCGACGCCGGGACCGATGGCAGCAAGGCCGTAGCCGATGGAGCCGAGCGAGCCGGAAACAGCGGCAAGGGTCTGGGACATGCCAGTTCTTCCTTTTCTGTACGGACCGGTGGGGGTTGGCCACCGGACGTCTGCGGGGGTGGAGGGGGCGGGCACTCAGTGGTGCTCGGCGAGCGCGCCCTGAATGAAGGTGCAGGTCAGAAGCACGAAGACGTACGCCTGCAGGGCCTGGATGAACAGCTCGAAGGCCGTCATGACGATGACCATGATGAACGAGACACCCGCATAGGCGATTCCGATGCCGTTCAGCAGGTACCAGCTGGCGATCGTGAAGAGGAGCAGCAGCGTGTGACCGGCGAACATGTTCGCGAAGAGTCGCACCGCGTGCGTGAACGGCCGGACGAGCAGGTTCGAGAAGAACTCGATCAGCATGGCCAGCGGCAGGACCGGGCCGAGCGACTTGTCGTAGCCGGTGAAGTTCTTGAGGGCACCGACGAAACCGTGACGTTTGAAGGTCAGCGAGACCCACAGAACATAGACGATCAGCGCCAGGCCCACCGGGTACGAGATGATCGCTGTGACCGGGAACTGGGCGACCGGGATGATCGACCAGAGATTCATCATCCAGACGAAGAAGAACAGCGAGACGATCAGCGGTACGTACTTCTCGCCTTCCTTCTTGCCGATCGTCTCGTAGACGATCCCGCGCCGGACAAAGTCGTAACCGGCCTCGGCCACCATCTGCAGCTTGCCCGGGACGACCTGCGGCTTACGGAAGGCCGCCCAGAAGAAGCCGATGATGACGACGGAGCCGAGCAGCGCCAGCAACATCGTCTTGTCGAAGTACACGTTGCTGGTTCCGTCGCCCCAGAGGGGCTCGAACAGGAACGAGTGCAGGCCGGGAGCCGGGAATCCACAGCCGTCGAAGATGTGGCAGTCGGTCTCGAAGGCGAGCACCTGCGTCGGGTCAGCACTCACCGCGGGCTCCTTCAGCGTGGCGCATAGGTACGGCAACCTCGTTGTGTCGGCGCGGCGCGCAGCCGCGGTTCGGCACGGGACTGGTGTTACGGATGTGGGGGCGGCTGTGGGGCATCTCGCCTCGCGATTGAGCAGGCGTCAGCTCAGATGCCCGCGCCCGCGATGCCGCAGTTGGCACCGGACGATAGCAGGACTTCTCAAGCGGCTTTATCCCGGCCCTACCCTTCACGACGAGTGCCCCGTCTTTTCGGGCTTGTCACCCTTCGAGGAGACGCCCGAATCGGGTTCGACGTAGAGGATTTTGGCCTTCATGTGGGCACGGGTCTGCGTCGCGATCCACACGAGCGTGGTCGCGAGCAGCGTGATCGCGAAGGCCCGGGGGTTGAACAGCGTGGTGTTCTTGAACGCGGCCATGAAGATGAACAGCAGCAGGATCTGCGCCGCGTACAGCATCAGGCCCATTGCCTGGAACAGATGCGGAAGCGATTTGGCAGTGCGCTGGAGAACGTAGAGACCGAGCCCCATGAACAGGATCACGACAAGTGTCGCGACGACCGCCCCGATCGCCCCCTTGCCACCGGCAACCACCCCACTGACGACGGCGGCAACAGCACCGGCGGCGGCTGTGGGTACGGCGGCCTGGAGCAAGATCCGGGCGTCATTGGACGGCATGGCGGCAACTCCGCTTTCACGGTGGGGGCAGGGTGTCGTCATGGACGAGCGTAGTCCCGGGCTGAGAGAGAACCTCACACCAATGGACCGTCGCACTACGGCCCTTCGGCTCTATCCGGGGGGTTCTCGTGAACCGTATCACAAACTATTTGATGAGGTCTTTACCTGGAGGCGTGCTCAGTGTCACACATGAGAGTGATGGCGCGCGTCTGTGCAGGCATGCGGTCGACTTGTCTGGTATTGGGGCGCTTCGCTCCCCCATGACTTGGCAATGCTCTAGTCAGATTCTTACCTTGGCCCCGAGCCCTTGCCTTGACGGTCGGACCGTCAGCGCGACGTTCCGGCCTTCCGCCGGTCCAGGTGCCGCGAACGGGCGCCGATCGCGGTCGCCCCGTTGACGCGCGAGACGCCGGCGGCGACCGGAGTGCGCTGCTCCTCGTCCGACCCGTCCGACCCGTCCGACCCGTCCGACTCCCCGGCACCGCCGGACTGCGGTGTGGTGGCTGCGGGCTCCGCGACGGCGCCGCTGCGGCGGTAGCGCGGGGGCACGAAGGCCTCGGCCCAGCGGGGCGTACGCGGCGTGAAGCGCGGGAGCAGCAGCAGGACCAGGCCGATGGCGCTGAGGAACACCACCCCGAGCACGATCCACATGGACGCCGAGTTCACCGAGTAGGCGAGGGCGCCGAAGGCGATCAGGGCCGACCAGAAGTACATGATCAGCACCGCGCGGCTGTGGGAGTGGCCGATCTCCAGCAGACGGTGGTGGAGGTGACCCCGGTCGGCGGCGAACGGGGACTGGCCGCGCCAGGTGCGGCGCACGATCGCCAGCACCAGGTCGGCGGCCGGGATAGCGATGATCGTCAGCGGCAGCAGCAGCGGGATGTAGACCGGCACCGTCTGGTGCACGGCCGCCTTCTCCGAGCCGGCGAACAGCTTCAGCGCATCCGGGTCGACCTGTCCCGTGATGGAGATCGCGCCCGCCGCCAGCACCAGGCCGATCAGCATCGAGCCGGAGTCGCCCATGAAGATCCGCGCCGGGTGCATGTTGTGCGGCAGGAAGCCCAGGCACATGCCCATCAGGATGGCCGAGAAGAGCGTGGCGGGGGCGGCGGCCTCGATGCCGTACGACACCCAGACGCGGTAGGCGTAGAGGAAGAACGCCGCCGACGCGATGCAGACCACGCCTGCTGCCAGGCCGTCGAGGCCGTCGACGAAGTTGACCGCGTTGATGGTGATGACGACGAGGGCGACGGTGAGCAGGGTGCCCTGCCACTGGGTCAGCGCGACATTGCCGACGGTCGGGATCGGCAGCCACAGGATCGTCAGACCCTGCATGACCATGACGCCGGCGGCGATCATCTGGCCGCCCAGCTTGATCAGGGCGTCGATCTCGAACTTGTCGTCCAGGACGCCGATCAGCCAGATGAGCGCCGCTCCGGAGAGCAGCGCCCGCGGTTCGTTGGACTTCTCGAAGACCGTACTGAGGTTGGTCAGGTGGTCCGCGACCAGCAGGCCCGCGCACAGGCCGAAGAACATCGCGATACCGCCGAGCCGCGGAGTGGGTTCCCGGTGCACGTCGCGTGCCCGGATCTCCGGCATCGCTCCGGCCACGATCGCGAACTTCCGCACCGGCCCTGTCAGCAGATACGTCACCGCGGCCGTGATGCAGAGCGTCAGCAGGTATTCACGCACGGGCTTCCCCACAAGTCTCGCTGGCCATCTCAGCCCCACACCCTAGCGACGTACAGATACGCGACGCATATGTGTGGGGACTTCCGGGTAGCGACGATGGTTGCACGAGTGGCTGTGTGCGCAGGTGCGTCTACCCCGTCTCAGCCGGGATACGGCAGAAATCTACCGGCCAGCTCCCGCACTTCTTCACGCGCCTTCTGAGTTTCGGTCTCTCCTCGCAGCACGCTCGCCAGCAGTGCGGCGAGCCACACCATCTCCGCCTCCCCCATGCCCTGGGTGGTCACGGCCGCCGTGCCGAGGCGCAGGCCGCGGGCGTCGGCGTGCGGCAGGGCGCAGCAGTCCAGCACCATCCCGGCCGCCGCGAGCCGTCCGCGTGCGTCCCGGCCGTCGACGCCGAGGGGCGCCGGGTCGGCGGTGATGAGGTGTGTGTCGGTGCCACCCGTGGTGACGACAAGACCCTCGGCCGCCAGCCCGGCTGCCAGGGTTCTGGCATTGGCGACCACCTGATGGGCGTACACCGCGAACGCCGGGGTTGCCGCCTCGCCGAACGCGACGGCCTTGGCGGCGATGGTGTGCATCTGGGCGCCGCCCTGTGTGAAAGGAAACACAGCGCGGTCGATCCGCTCGGCGACTTCCGAGCCGCACAGGATCATGCCGCCGCGCGGACCACGCAGCACCTTGTGGGTGGTGGCGCACACCACATCGGCGTACGGCACCGGGTTCGGGGCCGCTCCGCCGGCGACGAGCCCCATCGGGTGAGCGGCGTCGGCGATGAGATACGCGCCCACCTCGTCCGCGATGTCGCGGAAAACGGCGTAGTCGATGTGGCGCGGGTAGGCGATGGACCCGCACACGACGGCCTTGGGCCGGTGGTTGCGGGCGAGCGTGCGCACCTGGTCGTAGTCGATGAGCCCGGTCTCGGCGTCCACCCCGTAGCCGACGAAGTCGAACCAGCGGCCGGAGAAGTTGGCGGGCGACCCGTGCGTGAGGTGTCCGCCGTACGGCAGACCGAGGGCGAGGACGGTGTCGCCGGGGCGCAGCAGGGCGGCGTACGCGGCGAGGACGGCCGAAGACCCCGAATGGGACTGGACGTTGGCGTGCTCGGCGCCGAACAGCGCCTTGGCCCGCTCGACGGCGAGGCGCTCGGCGACATCGACCATCTCGCATCCGCCGTGGTAGCGGGCGCCCGGGTACCCCTCCGCGTACTTGTTGGCGAGCGGCGACCCGAGCGCCGCCAGCACGGCCGACGAGGTGAAGTTCTCGGCGGCGATGAGCTGAAGCGTCGTCGACTGCCGCTCGAGCTCCCCGAGCAGGATGTCGGCGAGCTGCGGGTCCTGCCGTCGCAGGACATCGGCCTCGAGGGTATGGGTGACCGACATGGTGGGCTCCGGGCGTGCGTCGACGGTGACGTACGTCCAATGTAGGCCGGGGACGTCAGCCGCGCCCGGCGTTGTCACGCGCGCGCACGAACGCCCGTCAGCGCCGTGACCACCGGATCCAGCGCCTCGTGTATCTCGTCCCCCACCGACCGGAAGAACGTGAGCGGTGCGCCGTACGGGTCGTACACCTCGTCCGCCTCCGCCGTCGGTGCGAGGAGCCACCCGCGTAGAGCCGCCGCGGCACGGACCAGGGCGCGGGCGCGGAAGACCACGCCTTCCTCCAACGGAGGGAGCGTCGCCGGGTCTATGGCCTTCACCAGGCGGGTGAACTCCTTGAGGGTGAAGGTGCGCAGGCCCGCCGAATGGCCCATCGAGATGACCTGGGCGCGGTGGTCACGGGTGGCCGTCAGGACCAGGTCGGCGCGGATGACGTGCTCGTCGAGGAGCTCGCGGCCGACGAAGCCGGAGGCGTCCGCGCCGAAGTCGGCGAGGACGGTCTCCGCGTTGGATTCCATGGGCGCGCCCTCGTGGCCCCAGGTGCCCGCGCTCTCCACGATCAGCCCGCCGCCGAGCACACCGAGCCGCTGCGCCACGAAATGACGGGTCAGCCGCTCGGTGATCGGCGAGCGGCACACATTGCCGGTGCTGACGTGGAGGATGCGGAAGCTGTCACGCGGGAGGCCGACGAACGTCGTCGTGATCTCCGCCGCGCTTTCCCCGTTGCCTATGCCACGCCCCGCTTCAGGGGCTGTCAATTGGCCACCTCGAGGTCGGGTACGACCTTCCGCAGCTCTTCCGCGGAGATCGCGCCCGCGCGCAGGAGGAGGGGCACTTCGCGCGTCACGTCCACGATCGACGACGGGACGTTGCCGGGGGTCGGGCCGCCGTCCAGGTACACGGACACCGAGTCGCCGAGCATCTCCTGCGCGGCGTCGCAGTCCTCGGGGGCCGGGTGACCCGTCAGGTTGGCCGACGAGACCGCCATCGGGCCGACCTCCGTCAGCAGCTCGATGGCGATCGGGTGCAGTGGCATGCGCACGGCAACCGTGCCCCGGGTGTCGCCCAGGTCCCACTGCAGCGACGGCTGGTGCTTGGCCACCAGCGTCAGCGCGCCCGGCCAGAAGGCGTCGACCAGCTCCCAGGCCAGCTCGGAGAAGTCCGTGACGAGACCGTGGAGCGTGTTCGGGGAGCCGATCAGCACAGGGGTGGGCATGTTGCGGCCACGGCCCTTGGCCTCCAGCAGGTCGCCGACGGCCTCCTTGGCGAACGCGTCGGCGCCGATGCCGTACACCGTGTCGGTCGGGAGGACCACGAGCTCGCCACGGCGGACGGCGGACGCGGCTTCACGCAGACCGGTCGTGCGGTCGGTCGCGTCATTGGTGTCGTATCGCCGTGCCATATCTAGCGGGCCTCCTCGTACACGAAGTACACGTACTGCGGGAAAAGAGTCTCGGGGGCGGTCACGGCAGCGCCTTGCGGGCGGTCGCGAACCTCGGGCGGTTGTTGAGGTCGGGGTGGTCGGCAGCGTCGGCCCAGCCCCGCTCCTCGGTGAAGATCCACGGCACCTGGCCGCCCTGGGTGTCGGCGTGTTCGATGACAACGACGCCGCCGGGGCGGAGGAGACGGTGTGCGGTCCGTTCCAGACCGCGAATGAGGTCGAGGCCGTCCTCGCCCGAGAACAGGGCGAGTTCGGGATCGTAGTCCCGCGCCTCGGGAGCGACGTACTCCCATTCGGTGAGCGGGATGTAGGGCGGGTTGGAGATGACCAGGTCGACCTGGCCGTCGAGGTCGGGGAAGGCGTCCAGGGCGTTGCCCTGACGAAGGTCGACCCTGGACCCCTCGACGTTCTTGCGCGTCCAGTGCAGGGCGTCCTCGGACAGCTCCACGGCGTGCACGCGCGAGCGCGGGACCTCCTGGGCGAGGGCGAGCGCGATGGCGCCGGTGCCGGTGCACAGGTCGACGATGCAGGGCTCGACGACGTCCATCGCGCGCACCGCGTCTATGGCCCAGCCGACCACCGACTCGGTCTCGGGGCGGGGCACGAACACCCCGGGCCCGACTTGGAGTTCGAGGTAGCGGAAGTAGGCCCGCCCGGTGATGTGCTGCAGCGGCTCGCGCTGCTCACGGCGGGCGATGACCTCCCAGTAGCGGGCGTCGAAGTCCGAGTCCTTCACGGAGTGCAGCTCGCCCCGCTTCACGCCGTGCACGAACGCGGCGAGCTCCTCCGCGTCGTTGCGCGGCGAGGGCACGCCGGCGTCGGCCAGCCGCTGGGTGGCCTGTGCCACCTCCGCGAGCAGCACGCTGCGGGGGCTTGAGGGTCGCCCCCCAATGAATTGCTGCACGCAAGTCCTCCGTGTCGTACTCGTACGTGCGTACGTCCCTTACGTCCTTACGCAGCTGCCAGCTTCGCTGCCGAGTCCGCGTCGACGCAGGCCTGGATCACCGCGTCGAGGTCGCCGTCCAGGACCTGGTCCAGGTTGTAGGCCTTGAAGCCGACGCGGTGGTCCGAGATGCGATTCTCCGGGAAGTTGTAGGTGCGGATCTTCTCGGAGCGGTCGACGGTGCGGACCTGGCTGCGGCGGGCGTCGGCTGCTTCCTTCTCCGCTTCCTCCTGCGCCGCTGCGAGCAGCCTGGAGCGCAGGATACGCAGTGCCTGCTCCTTGTTCTGCAGCTGGCTCTTCTCGTTCTGGCAGGAGGCGACGACTCCGGTGGGAATGTGCGTGATGCGCACGGCGGAGTCGGTGGTGTTGACGGACTGGCCACCGGGTCCGGAGGACCGGTAGACGTCGATGCGGAGGTCGTTGGGGTTGATCTCGACGTCGACTTCCTCGGCCTCGGGCGTCACGAGCACGCCGGCCGCGGACGTGTGGATACGGCCCTGCGACTCGGTCGCCGGCACACGCTGCACGCGGTGCACGCCGCCCTCGTACTTCATCCGGGCCCAGACACCCTGGCCTGGCTCGGTGGCGCCGTTCCCGCCCTTGGTCTTCACAGCGACCTGGACGTCCTTGTAGCCGCCGAGCTCGGACTCGGTCGAGTCGATGATCTCGGTCTTCCAGCCGACGCGCTCGGCGTACCGCAGATACATGCGCAGCAGGTCGCCGGCGAACAGCGCGGACTCGTCGCCGCCCGCACCCGCCTTGATCTCCAGAATGACGTCCTTGTCGTCACTCGGGTCACGCGGGACGAGCAGCAGACGCAGCTTCTCGGTCAGTACCTCGCGCTGCTTGTCCAGCTCCTTGACCTCGGCCGCGAAGTCCGGGTCGTCGGCGGCGAATTCCTTCGCCGTCTCGATGTCGTCGCCGGTCTGCTTCCAGGAGCGGTACGTGGCGACGATCGGGGTGAGCTCGGCGTAGCGCTTGTTCAGCTTGCGCGCGTTCGCCTGGTCCGCGTGGACCGACGGGTCGGCGAGCTTCGTCTCCAGGTCGGCGTGCTCTGCTACGAGCTCCTCGACGGCCTCGAACATCTTTGGCTCCTGTGTAGGTACGTCTGTGAAGGGCGGGCGACCAAAAACGCCGGTCCCGGCGCGCCTGAGTAGGGCGCGGCCGTGGACCGGCGAATGGGAGCTCGCTACTTCTTGGAGCCGGCAGGAGCCTTGCCGAAGCGGGCCTCGAAGCGGGCCACACGGCCACCGGTGTCGAGGATCTTCTGCTTACCCGTGTAGAACGGGTGGCACTCGGAGCAGACCTCGGCGCGGATGGCACCGCTGGAGATCGTGCTGCGGGTGGTGAACGACGCGCCACAGGTGCAGCTGACCTGCGTCTCGACGTACTCGGGGTGGATGTCGCGCTTCAAGGGTGTCTCCTAGTTTCGGGAGGGCGCCGGGTCGCTGCCGCGGGATACGGGAGCGTGAACCGGAGCCGACGTACCAGTCTGCCAGGACTGGTGCCATCCCCCAAAACCGGGGGGCGGTGTGATCTATTCCCGGGGGGCCGGGAGCGAGGGGTGCGGGGATGAGTTACGAGTTGCGGGCAGTGATCGCCGGCGAGGAACTGCTGCGCACGATCACGAGGGATGTGCCCGGCGCCCGGGCGTCTCTTGTTGGGCAGGGCCTTGCGCTGATGCCGATGACGAGCGACCTCTTCGATTCCGCCACGAACGGCGACACCACCCGCACCCTCGGGTTCCGGGGGCTGCCCGGAGGGTTCGACGCCCGCCTCGCCGCCTGGTCGGCCGGCGGGCCGGTCGCCTTCGTGGAGGCCGAGTACTTCGGTGGCGTGGGCGAGCAGCGCGCGGCCGTGTGGGACGACGGTGCGCTGGTGCTGGGGCCGCTGGGCATCGGGGAGGACCAAGGCTTCCCGGTGGCCGGCAGCCCGATCTCACAGGCTCTTCGTCGGCTGGGTGCGGTGGCACGGGCCGGTGGCGACGAGTTCTCGGCCGTGGGGCTGGACCGGCATCGTCACAGCGCCCGCTGGGTCGGCTGACCCCGCCGCGAACCCACGCCACTCAGGGCGTCACCACACGGTTGGCGTCGCCCTTCGCCGTGCCCTTGGTGGCGGACTTCGGGATCGGCTTGTCGTTCTTCAGGGCCGTCCACACCTGCTTGGCCTGTGACTCGGCCACGATCACCCGGTTCGGGTCCGCCGGGTCGTACTGGACCGGCATCGTGACCATGGTCATGTTCTTGGAGTCGATGCTCTTGAGGCCATTGGCGAACGACATGAGCGAGTTGACCGAGCCCAGGTCGGAGTCGGTGGTCACCGTCTTGGTGGCGGTGTTGGCCAGGTCGTAGAGCTTCTTCGGGTTGCCGAAGAGGTTGATGTCCTTGATCTGGTTGATCAGTGCCTTGATGAAGGCCTGCTGCAGCTGGATGCGACCGAGGTCGGAGCCGTCGCCGACGCCGTGCCGGGTGCGGACCAGACCGAGGGCCTGCTTGCCGGTGAGCTGGTGCGTGCCGGCCGCGAGGTTGAGGTGGCTGTCGGGGTCGTTGATGGCCTTGGTGGTGGTGACCTCGACGCCGCCGAGCTTGTCGACCAGCTTCTGGAAGCCGGAGAAGTCGACTTCCAGGTAGTGGTCCATACGAATGCCGGAGACGGACTCGACCGTCTTCACCGCACAGGCCGCTCCGCCCGTCGTGTACGCGGAGTTGAACATCACGTCGGAGTCGGCCGGGTACGTCTTGCCGTCGGTGTCGGTGCAGTCGGGCCGGTCGATGAGCGTGTCCCGCGGGATGGAGACGACGCTCGCCTTCTTGTGGCCCTTGTAGACGTGCAGGATCATCGCCGTGTCCGAGCGTGCGCTGCCGTCGTCGGCGCCGCCGCCGAGCTTCTTGTTGTTGCCGGAGCGGGTGTCCGAGCCGAGGACGAGGATGTTCTCCGAACCGTCGTCGACCTTCTCGGGACGGTCGGTGCCGAGGGCCTGGTCGATGTCGACGCTCTTGAGGTTGCCGTTGAGCTTGAAGTACAGGTAACCCGCACCGGTGCCGCCCAGGACTACGATCCCGGCGGCCGTCCAGGCCATGATCAGCAGGCCCTTGCGCTTGTCGCGCGGCTTGCGTCGGCGGCCCTTGGCGCGGCCACGCGGACCCTTGGTGCCGTTATCGCCTGGTATGGCAGGCTCCGGCGTGCTCTCGGCAGACACTGTGCTCCTCGGTTCTCGTCCGGTCGGTTACCCCCTGCTTTCAGGGTCAGGCGTGGCCATTTGGCCCGTACCACACCATCGTCACCCCGTCCGGTCAGACGGGGAAACTCGGAGAAGGGTTGCACAACGGACCGTGCCCACCGCTCGCAGGCGATGGGCACGGTCCGTAGTCACAGAGGCCTGACAAACCGGCCTCACCTGCGATTTCAGCCGAAGATGTCGTACTGCTTGTAATCGGTTCCCACGGATCTTGCTGTGGTAAAGATCTCGCTCGTGGCCTTGCCGGAACCGGGGTACAGATAGAGCGTGCCGGTCGAGTTGCGGGCCAGGAAGTCCGCCTTGCCGTCGCCGGTCACGTCACCGACGGCGTCGAAGGCCGTGTAGCTCTCCCAGGTGCGCACCTTGACGCGGCCGGCGAAGGCTCCCGTGCCGGCCTTGCCGGTGCCCTTGAAGAGATAGACGTGGCCGCCGGTCTTGCTGCGCGCGATCAGGTCGGTCCTGCCGTCGCCGGTGAAGTCACCGTGGCCGCGCAGCGAGTTGTACTGGTTCCAGCCGGAGCCGACCTTCACACGGGCGCCGAAGGTGCCGTTGCCCTTGCCCGGGTAGATCCACAGATAGCCCCCGGAGTCGACCGACAGCAGGTCGGGCAGGTAGTCGCCGGTGACGTCGCCCGGGGTGACGATGCGGGTGCGGGTCTTCCAGTTGTCGGCGAGCTGCTTGGTGGTCCAACTGCCGCTGGAGCGCACGAAGTGCGACCAGAACAGGTCGCCGTCGGAGCTGCGCCGGTACACCAGGTCCTGGTAGCCGTCCCGGTCGAGGTCGGTCTGCAGGACGACGTTGACGCCGTCCCAATTGCCCCAGGACTCGCGCGCCCCGAACGAGGTGCCGGCCGAGTCCTTCGAGTACCCCGTCCTGCTGGTGGCGTTGCGCAGCCACAGGTCGGCCCGGTGGTCCCCGCTGAGGTTGGTGTCGTCCACGCGCGGGTAGGCGGCGCCGACGTAGCTCGTCACCTTGGCGAAGACGCTGTACGCACCCCTGGCGACGCAGTCCCGCACACCCCAGGAGACGACACCGACGATCCGGCCGTTCACCACGAGCGGCCCGCCGGAGTCCCCGTTGCAGGCGGAGGTGGTGCCGCTGTCGGCGCCGCTCGCGGGCTTGCCCGCGCAGACCATGTGGCCCTTGACGAACTCGCCGCCGTAGTAGCCGGCGCAGGTGGTGTCGGACTGGATGGGCAGCGTAGCCGTCTTCAGCGTCTGGGAGATGTCCGAGCTGGTGGAGCTGGTACGGCCCCAGCCGTAGACCTTGGCGCTGGTCCCGGCGGCGTACGAGGCCGTGTCACCGGAGGTCGTCATGCGGATCGGCGTCGCCTTGACCGCGTTCGCCAGCGTGATGACGGCCATGTCGTTGTCGATCGTCGTCGAGTTGTACGACGGGTGGTACCACTGCCGGTGCGGCAGTGTGACGGTGCCGCCGTGCAGGTCGCTGTTGCCCGCGTCGTCGGTGGTCGGCAGCTGGGCGGTGCCGGTGATGACGGCGCCGAAGTTGTGCCAGTCGTAGCCCTTGACGCAGTGCGCGGCGGTGAGGATCTTCGTCGGCGCGACGACGGCGCCGCCGCAGAAGAACCCGAGGTCGTCGGCCTCGTCGGCGGTGCCCTGGTCGTCGTAGTACCAGAGCTGCGCCATCCAGGGCGCCGAGGTGATGCCGGTCGTGGTGCCGCCGATGACCATGGGGCTCACGGTGGAGTCATCGGAGGAGCTGGTGCTGCTCGCACCGAACGACGACTTCCCGGTCGTCTCCCCCGCGGTGTCGTCACCGGCGACGGCACCGACGACCCGCCGCTCCAGCTCGGCGAGCGAGGCGGAGCTGGTGGCGGGCTGCACGGTGGGCCTGGGCAGCGCGGTCGCGGCCCCGGCGGATGAGGTCAGCAGCGCGGCGGCAACGGCCGCGGCGACACCGGCGGCGGCAACGGGCAGCCCGAAACGTATCCGGCGTCTGTGACGACCACTGCCGGACATGGTGGTGCTCAAGAAGGTCCCCCCAGAGACACAAGAGTAGGAAGGGGCGTACTGCTACGCCCGTCCCTATCAGCGCCAAAAGGCCGCTTCCCGTCACTGATTGACGGGAAGCGGCCTCTATTGGGGCGCTTGTGCTCAGTCGCCGTTGCCGGGGGCCGGCGTCGTCTTCTGAATCTGCATCAGGAACTCGGCGTTCGACTTCGTCTGCTTCATCTTGTCGAGGAGCAGCTCGACCGCCTGCTGCTGGTCGAGGGCGTGCAGCACCCGGCGCAGCTTCCAGACGATGGCAAGCTCGTCGGGAGCCAGCAGGATCTCTTCCTTACGGGTACCTGACGCGTCGACGTCCACCGCCGGGAAGATGCGCTTGTCGGCGAGCTTCCGGTCGAGCTTGAGCTCGGCGTTGCCGGTGCCCTTGAACTCCTCGAAGATGACCTCGTCCATGCGGGACCCGGTGTCCACCAGCGCGGTGGCGAGGATGGTCAGCGAGCCGCCGTCCTCGATGTTGCGCGCGGCACCGAAGAAGCGCTTCGGCGGGTACAGCGCGGTCGAGTCGACACCACCGGACAGGATGCGGCCGGAGGCGGGCGCGGCGAGGTTGTAAGCACGGCCCAGACGCGTGATGGAGTCGAGCAGCACGACGACGTCGTGACCCAGCTCCACCAGCCGCTTCGCACGCTCGATGGCGAGCTCGGCGACCGTGGTGTGGTCCTCGGCCGGACGGTCGAAGGTCGAGGAGATGACCTCGCCCTTCACCGACCGCTGCATGTCGGTGACCTCTTCCGGACGCTCGTCGACGAGGACGACCATCAGGTGGCACTCGGGGTTGTTGTGCGTGATCGCGTTGGCGATCGCCTGCATGATCATGGTCTTACCGGTCTTCGGCGGGGCCACGATCAGACCGCGCTGGCCCTTACCGATCGGCGACACGAGGTCGATGATGCGGGTGGTCAGCACGCCCGGGTCGGTCTCCAGACGGAGCCGGTCCTGCGGGTACAGCGGGGTGAGCTTGTTGAACTCCGGGCGGCCGCGGCCGTGTTCGGGCGCCATGCCGTTGACGGAGTCCAGACGGACCAGCGCGTTGAACTTCTCGCGCCGCTCGCCTTCCTTGGGCTGACGGACCGCACCGGTGATGTGGTCGCCCTTGCGCAGGCCGTTCTTGCGGACCTGGGCGAGGGAGACGTACACGTCGTTGGGGCCCGGCAGGTAGCCCGACGTACGGATGAAGGCGTAGTTGTCGAGGATGTCCAGGATGCCCGCGACCGGGATCAGGACGTCGTCCTCGTTGATCTGCGGCTCCGAGGCGATGTCGTCGCGGCCGCGACGGCCACGACGGTCGCGGTAACGCCCGCGACGGCCACGGCGGCCACCCTCGAAGTCGTCGTCGTCCTGCTGCTGGCCGCGGTCCTGACGGCCGCCGCCCTGCTGCTGGTTCTGCTGCTGGCCACGGTCCTGACGACCGCCGCCCTGCTGGTCGTCGCCCTTGCGGCGGTCACCGCGGTCGCCGCGGTCACCCCGGTCACCGCGCTCGCCACGGTCACGGTCGCGGCCGCGCTCACGACGGTCACGACGACGGCCCTCGCCGCCCTCACCGGCCTCGCCCTTGGCGTCGCCCTGCGACTGCGCGGGCGTCTCGGCCTTCGGCTCGCTCTTCGCCTCGGCGGCGACCGTCTCGGGGGCGGCCGCGGGGGCACCGGCATCGGCCGTGGCACGACGACGGCGGCGTTCGGCCGGGGCGTCGTCGCTGGCCGGCTGGCCGGGAATCTCGATCTGCTGCTGGGCCACGGCCTTCTCGGCGGGGGCCTCAGCCGCCTTCTCCGCCTTCTTGTCGGCGTCGTCGCCGGTACGAGCCTTGGAGGTGGCGCGGCGCTTGGGCTTGGTCTCGGTCGTGGCCTCCGTCTTGGGAGCCGCGGTACCTCCTCCGGCCTGCGCCTCCTTGATGACCTCGATCAGCTGGCTCTTGCGCATGCGCGCGGTGCCCTTGATACCGAGGCCGGATGCGACCTGCTGCAGCTCGGCCAGCACCATGCCCTCAAGGCCGGTACCGCGGCGCCGCCGGGAGCCGGCACCGGTGGCAGGCGCGGATGCGTCCGTGGCGGGCGCGGCAGCGGTCTCCTCGACACGTGCGCCCATCAGATCGGTGGTGTCGCTCACGAAGGGTCCTTCCCTGGAGCGGACGTCGGCCTGTCTGGCTCGGCGACCGGTTGTGCTGTCCGGCTTCGGTCCCTGGTGTGTGGACCGTGCCGGGGCGGTGGTCCGCCAAAGCGGCGGAGGAAATATCTGGTGATGACGCTTCCCAGAGCCGTGGCACGGAGTGTCTGTGTCACTCGGCTCGGTCGCGCCGGTTCCGGAGCGTGCCCGGCAAGTCGCTCAGCGCCCGCGTACGAGGTACTGCTCGCGTACGTCGTACGGAACACAGTGCGGCTTGGGAGGCTCCCGGAAGAATGTCTGTCCCTGACGGGGACAACAAGCACCTCGCCATGGTGGGGTCGGGTGCAGACTTGAGGTTAACACTACCGGATCCAACAAACATTCCCCCTCTCGAAATCCGGCAACCGAGTGTCAGGTCGCAAGCGGCAGCACGCTCGCTCCCTGGGCATCCAGCTCGAGCCGGTTCGCGGCCCAGCCGTCGCCTGCCAGATGGGCCACCTTGTCGGCACTGTCGTGATCCGCCAGTGCCAGAACGGTGGGGCCCGCGCCGGAGATGACCGCCGGCACTCCGTCGGCCCGCAGCCGCTCCACCAGCGCCGCGCTCTCCGGCATGGCGGGTGCGCGGTACTCCTGGTGAAGACGGTCCTCGGTGGCCGGCAGCAGCAGCTCGGGGCGCCTGGTCAGGGCCTCTACGAGCAGGGCCGCACGGCCCGCGTTGGTGGCGGCGTCGACATGGGGCACGGAGCGCGGGAGCAGACCGCGCGCGGTCTCGGTGAGCACCGGCTTTCCGGGCACGAAAACCACCGGAACGATGGAATCGGCGGGCTCCATCCTGATCGCCCGCGCGGCACCCGCCTCCATCCAGGAGAGGGTGAACCCGCCCAGCAGACAAGCCGCCACGTTGTCGGGGTGGCCCTCGATCTCGGTGGCGAGTTCCAGCAGAGCCGTGTCGTCGAGCTTGGCCTCGCCGCCTATGGTCACGGCACGCGCGGCGACGATGCCGGCGCAGATGGCGGCCGAGGAGGAACCGAGGCCCCGGCCGTGCGGAATGCGGTTGGCGCAGACGATCTCGAGCCCGCGCGGCTGGCCGCCGAGCAGATCGAAGGCGGTGCGCAGGGAACGTACGAGAAGGTGGCTTTCGTCACGCGGCAGCGTCTCGCTGCCCTCGCCCGCGATGTCGATGTGCAGCCCGGTGTCGGCCACCCGGACGACGACGTCGTCATAGAGCCCCAGCGACAGGCCGAGGGCGTCGAAGCCCGGGCCGAGGTTGGCGCTGGTGGCGGGGACGCGCACCCGGACGGCGGCGGCGCGGAACGCTGGACCGGCCATCGCTTGATGACTCTCCTTGAGCTGCGTGATTGTCGAAGACATTCGATGACGTACGAGAACCCCGGGGCCGCTTCCGGGCCGCGGAGACGGCGCGGCACCGCACCCCATGCGGAGGCATATGCGGCGGGCGGGTTCGGTACAGCCTATCGAAGGTAGGTTCTGTGGCGACATAGGGCGCACAGGAGGCGCACGATGCGTGTCGTATGCCCCCTGTGCACCCCCGGCAGGGAAGTTCCCCAGGTAAGCGCCCTCGTACTCGCGGACGCGAGCCCCGTACGACGGAGTGTGGCCGCTTACGCCTGGGCTTACGCCAGCCCGAGCCGCTCGGCCGCCGTCGCCGCGTCGACCGGGACGGTGACGGGCTGCGGGGCGCCGGCGACGGCCCAGTCGGGGTCCTTGAGGCCGTTGCCGGTGACGGTGCAGACGATGCGCTGGCCCGGGTCGACCTTGCCCTGCTCGGCGGCCTTCAGCAGACCGGCGACGGACGCGGCGGACGCGGGCTCGACGAAGACGCCCTCCTGCGCGGCCAACAGCCGGTAGGCGCGCAGGATTTCACGGTCCGTCACCTCGTCGATGAACCCGCCGGACTCGTCCCGTGCGGCGAGCGCGTACTGCCAGGACGCCGGGTTGCCGATACGGATCGCGGTGGCGATGGTCGACGGGTCCTTGACGACCTCGCCGCGCACGATGGGCGCGGAGCCGGAGGCCTGGAAACCCCACATGCGGGGGGTCCGCTTCGAGACACCGTCGGTGGCGTACTCCTTGTAGCCCTTCCAGTACGCGGTGATGTTGCCCGCGTTGCCCACCGGCAGGACGTGGATGTCGGGGGCGTCGCCCAGCATGTCCACGATCTCGAAGGCGGCCGTCTTCTGCCCCTCGATACGCACCGGGTTGACCGAATTGACCAGCGCCACGGGGTAGTTGTCGCTCAGAGCGCGGGCGAGCGCGAGGCAGTCGTCGAAGTTGCCGTCCACCTGGAGGATCTTCGCGCCGTGCACGAGGGCCTGGCCCATCTTGCCGAGCGCGATCTTGCCCTGCGGGACGAGAACGGCCGAAACCATACCCGCGCGGACGGCGTAGGCCGCGGCGGAGGCGGAGGTGTTGCCGGTGGAGGCGCAGATGACGGCCTTCGCACCCTCCTCCTTGGCCCGCGTGATGGCCATGGTCATGCCACGGTCCTTGAAGGACCCGGTCGGGTTGGCGCCTTCCACCTTGAGGTGGACCTCGCAGCCCGTGCGCTCGGAGAGCACCTGCGCGGGCACGAGGGGCGTGCCGCCCTCGCGGAGCGTCACGACCGGCGTGGTGTCGGAGACGGGCAGCCGGTCCCGGTACTCCTCGATGATTCCGCGCCACTGGTGGGTCATTGCTGGTTACTCTCCTTCAACCCGCATGATGCTGGCGACACCCCGCACGGTGTCGAGCTTGCGCAACGCCTCGACGGTCCCGACGAGGGCCGCGTCGGACGCACGGTGGGTGACGACGACGAGGGAGGCCTCGCCGTCCTTGCCCTGCTGGCGAACCGTATCGATCGAGACACCGTGCTCTGCGAACACGGTCGCCACCTGGGCGAGAACACCCGGTTTGTCCGCCACGTCGAGGCTGATGTGGTAGCGGGTGACAACCTCACCCATCCCCGACACGGGCAGGGCGGCGTACGCCGACTCGCCGGGCCCCGTTGCCCCGCTGAGCCGGTTGCGGCAGACGGCGACCAGGTCGCCGAGCACGGCCGAGGCGGTCGGGGAACCACCCGCGCCGGGGCCGTAGAACATGAGCTGCCCGGAGGCGTCGGACTCCACGAACACGGCGTTGTAGGCGCCGCGCACGGAGGCGAGCGGGTGGGTCAGCGGGATCATCGCGGGGTGCACGCGCGCGGTGACCGACGCGCCGTCCTCGGCCCGCTCACAAATGGCGAGCAGCTTGATGGTGCAGCCCATCTCCCTGGCGGAGGCGAAGTCGGCCGCGGTCACCTCGGTCATGCCCTCGCGGTAGACGTCGTCGAGGCGCACGCGCGTGTGGAAGGCGATTCCGGCGAGGATGGCGGCCTTGGCGGCGGCGTCGAACCCTTCGACGTCGGCGGTGGGGTCGGCCTCCGCGTAGCCCAGGGCGGTGGCCTCGTCGAGGGCCTCCTGATACCCGGCGCCGGTCGAGTCCATCTTGTCGAGGATGAAGTTGGTGGTGCCGTTGACGATGCCGAGCACCCGGTTGACCTTGTCACCGGCGAGGGACTCGCGCAGCGGCCGGATCAGCGGGATGGCGCCGGCGACTGCGGCCTCGTAGTAGAGGTCCTTGCCGTTGGCTTCCGCGGCCGCGTGGAGGGCGGCCCCGTCCTGGGCGAGGAGCGCCTTGTTGGCGGAGACGACGGACGCGCCGTGCTCGAAGGCGGTCGTGATGAGGGTGCGGGCGGGCTCGATGCCGCCGATGACCTCGACCACGACGTCGATGTCGCCGCGTTTGACGAGGGCGGTGGCGTCGGTGGTGATGAGCGCGGGGTCGATGCCCTCGCGCACCTTGGAGGGCCGTCGTACGGCCACGCCCGCGAGCTCCACGGGGGCCCCGATCCGGGCGGCGAGGTCGCCGGCGTGCGTCGTCATGATGCGCGCCACCTCTGAGCCGACCACTCCACAGCCCAGCAGCGCCACCTTCAGCGGACGCGTACGCATCATCCGACCTCGTTTCCTCTTACCGTCTACGGTTGCACCAGTCTCACTCACCGGACGGGACTTTCTGCCCATCGTCCGGATCGTGAGACATCTATTTCATTTCCACGGGGGTGGAAGACAGGAGATCTTCCACCCCACGTTTTGGGCCCGGTCTCCCGGCCTTCCCGTGTTCGGGTCTCCCGGTGTTCCGGCGTTCCGGCGTTCCGGCTCAGCCGACGTCGAGCCGAAGGAGGTCCTCCTCCGTCTCCCGGCGGACGATCACCCGGGACTCGCCGTCGTTCACGGCGACGACGGGCGGCCGGAGAACATGGTTGTAGTTGCTGGCCATGGACCGGCAGTACGCACCCGTCGCCGGCACGGCGATGAGGTCACCCGGCGCCAGGTCGGCCGGCAGGAACGCGTCCTTGACCACGATGTCCCCGCTCTCGCAGTGCTTGCCGACGACACGGGCGAGCATCGGCTCGGCGTCGCTCGTCCGGGACACGAGGGCGACGCTGTACTCGGCGTCGTACAGCGCCGTACGGATGTTGTCCGACATGCCGCCGTCGACGGAGACGTACGTCCGCAGCCCGTCGAGCGGCTTGATGGTGCCGACCTCGTAGAGCGTGAAGGCGGTCGGCCCGACGATGGCGCGCCCCGGCTCGACGGAGATACGGGGGGTCCGCAGGCGGGCGGCCTCGCACTCACGGGTGACGATCTCGGTCAGCGCCTTGGCGATCTCGTGCGGCTCACGGGGGTCGTCATCACTCGTGTAGGCGATCCCGAGCCCGCCGCCGAGGTCGATTTCGGGCAGCTCGACACCATGCTCGTCACGGATGTCCTTGAGCAGCGAGACCACCCGGTGGGCGGCGACCTCGAAGCCCGACATGTCGAAGATCTGCGACCCGATGTGCGAGTGGATCCCGATGACTTCCAGCCCCTCGAGCTGGAGCGCCCGCCGCACGGCCTCGGCGGCCTGCCCGCCGGCCAGCGGAATCCCGAACTTCTGGTCCTCGTGAGCGGTGGCGATGAACTCGTGGGTATGTGCTTCCACGCCCACGGTGATACGGATCTGGACGCGCTGCCGCTTGCCGAGTTCCTGCGCGATGTGCGCGACGCGGACGATCTCCTGGAAGGAGTCGAGGACGATACGTCCGACGCCTGCGGTGATCGCGCGGCGGATCTCCTCCGCGGACTTGTTGTTGCCGTGGAAGGCGATGCGGTCGGCGGGCATGCCGGCGGAGAGGGCGGTGGCCAGCTCGCCGCCGGAGCACACATCCAGATTGAGCCCCTCCTCGTGCAGCCACCGCACGACGGCACGGGACAGGAACGCCTTGCCGGCGTAGAAGACGTCCGCGTCGGTCCCGAAGGCGCTGCGCCAGGCGCGGGCGCGGGACCGGAAGTCGGCCTCGTCCATGAAGTAGGCCGGGGTGCCGTGCTGTTCGGCGAGGGTCTTCACGTCGATACCGCCGACGGTGACGACGCCGTCGGCGTTGCGGCCGACGGTCTGGGCCCACACCTTCGGGTCGAGGGTGTTGAGGTCGGCGGGCGGGGCGGAGTAGTGGCCCTCGGGAAAAACGTCGGCGTGGCGGGGCCCGGCGGGGTGGGCGGAACGGCTCATGACTTTCGTGGGCTCTCTCAGAGATGGTCGGGTGCGTCGATGCCGAGCAGGGACAGGCCACCGGCCAGCACCGTCCCGGCGGCTTCGGCGAGCGCGAGCCGGGCGCGGTGGGTGGCCGAGGGTTTCTCCGCACCGCGGGGAAGGACTGCGGGCAGCAGGGGCAGGACGGCATCGGCGACGGTGACGAGGTGCCGGGCGAGACGGTCGGGGGCGCGGTGGGCCGCCGCCTGGGCCAGGACGCGGGGGTGATCCGCGAGCAGGGCGGCGACGTCGTGCCGTACGTCCCCGGGTTCGGCGTCGAACCCCAGGTCGGCGGCGTTACGGCTGAGAGCCCGGGTGCGGGCGTGGGCGTACCGGACGCGGAAGAGAGGGTTGCTCTCACGCTGGACGAGGTGCTCGTCGGTGATACGGGGCCGGTCGTGACCGGCGGGATGAAGCAGGGCCCAGCGGGCGGCGTGGCGGCCGAGCTGGAGGGGGGCAGTGCCGACGGGGGCGGGCACCGGCCGCACGACGAATTCGGGCAGGGAAACCGAGTCCTGCGTCCCGTCCACGTCGACGCTTACGCCGCTTACGCCGCTTACGCCGCTTACGCCGCTTACGCCGCTTACGCCGCTTACGCCGCTTACGCCGCTTACGCCGCTTACGCCCAGGATGTCGACCCAGCGAGGGTCGAGGGGGGCCTCGCACCTGGTGCGGACGGCGGCCCCCTGGGATCGCAGGATCCGGTCGAGGGCGTCCATCACCACGACGGCCCGTACCTCACGGGCACAGCTCAGCGGGATGAAGCCCGCGGAGGGGCCGTTGGCGTACCCGTACCGGGTGCCGCGGCGCAGGATCTCCTCGACGAGGGCGGTGGAGGCGGTGTCGCCGAGGCTGATGTTGAGAAACCCGGGCCCGGTGACGACGACATCCCTGATGCCGTCGGTGCTGAGCAGGCGTGCCTGGAGGATCTCGGCGACATCCACCGACGGCCGCCCGGCCGGGCGCGCGAGCTGCAGCGCGACGTTGGTGGCGTAGTCGCCACACCCCCCGGGCCCGGGGGCGGTCACCACGACCCGCTCGGGCACCGCAACGCACAGCACCCCGTCATCGACAGCACGACGCACCGCGCGCAGCACGGTACGGGAGAGCTCGACGGGGGTCACGGGACAAGCGTATGGGAGGAGGGGGGTGGGTATGCGAACGGGTTTGGCGAGGGTCCGGGATTTGGACGGGGGTGGGGGCGGGTGCCTGGTGGAGTGGGGGCGGGTGCCGGTGGGTTACCCGGGCGGGTACGCCTGGGGGTGCCTCTGGTTGGCCGGGGGTGGGGCGGGTGCGCCCGGGGGCATTCGGTCGGCCCGGGGGGTCCGGTAGGGCCGGGGTGTCAGCTCGGCCGGGGGTGAGTGGGGTCCGCCCGGGTGCCGGGGCGTTCGCCCTGTTGTGCCGGATCGGAATGCCTGGCGGCTTCGGCTTCCTGTACGGCCGGGGTGGGGTCCGGTACGGCCGGGGTGTGGTCCGGAACGGCCAGGGTGTCGTCCGGAACGGCCAGAGTGTGGTCCGAAACGGCCAGGGCGTGGTCCGGAACGGCCAGGGCGTGGTCCGGAACGGCCGGCGGCGTCAGGCTCCGGTGAGCCCAGGGTGGTTGGGGTGCGAGTCCGGTCTCCCGGGGTGCGGGTTCGGTCGCCCGGGGTGCGGGTTCATGGGACACGCCCGGGGGCTTCCTCGCGGGTGCGGCCGGGGTGTCGGACCGACTTTGCGCTCAGCGGCATCAGCTCCGGTGTGCCCTGGGGGCATCGGTGCGTTACGTCCCGGCGTGCAATCTTCCGCTGCCTGGGGCATCCGGCCGAAACACCCGGGGGGTCAGCTTCCGAAGGTCCTGAGGCGCCAATCCGGAACGCCCAGCGGCGTCAGCTTCCGGTGCGTCCGGCGGCCTCGCCGGCTGCCCCGAGTACGCCTCCGAACACGGCGGTGTCTGCGCTGCTGTCCGCGCCCTCGCCGTCGCGTTCCCCAACGCCTTCCCGGGTCCGTTCTGCGCTCCTCCTCACCTCGATCAACCTGCCTACGAGGCTGACGAGTTCAGCCGGCTCAAACGGCTTGGCGAGGAAGGCGTCGACTCCGACACCGAGGCCGGAATCGACCTCGTACTGCGTACAGGCGCTGATGATGGCGAGGGGAAGATCACGCGTACGGGGATCGGATCGCAGCCGCGCGGCAGTCCGCAGCCCGTCGAGCCGTGGCATGACGACATCCAGGGTGACCACATCGGGCCGTACCTGATGAACGACTTCCAGACACTCGGCACCATCGGCCGCGGTCACCACCTCAAGCCCCTCCAGCTCGAGATTGACCCTGATCAGCTGCCGGATGACCTTGTTGTCGTCCACAACAAGCACCCGGCCCGACGCGCCTGGCACAACTCGAGAGTAGGTCCGGACCGGCCACCGCGTCCGGGTTTTCCCCACTTCCACCCCCTGCGAGCGAGCCACCCCAGGTCACACCCGGTGCCGCGACCCCGGAAACCCGTTCATGAACACCCCACCGAAGCTGGTAGGGTTCTACCCGTCGCCGCCAAGCAAGGCGCCCGACACGCCCCCGTAGCTCAGGGGATAGAGCAACGGCCTCCGGAGCCGTGTGCGCAGGTTCGAATCCTGCCGGGGGCACTCGCCGAAGGTCAGTAGAGATCAACCGCTGACCGGGGCGAATGCCGATACGAGAGAGCGGGACCCAGGTTTGATGGGTTCCGCTCTTCGTCATTTTGGGCCCGCGGCCTCCGTTGGCCCGGTGGCGCCGGCGAGTGGTCGCCGGCGGCCCCGGCGCTCAACGGGCTCACGGGGGCTGCGTGCTCAGCCGAAGTGCGACTGGTGATGGTGCCCTGTCGGCTGGCCCCCGTGGCCGGCCTCCCCGGCGGTCAGCAGTTCCGCTGCCTGGTGCTGGGTGTGTGCGGCTGCTATTTGCGCTTCCGTCACGGCGTCTCCGCGTTCGCGCACCAGGTCTTCATAGATCGGCAGGTGATCGCTTCCGGTGGGAGTGCGGGGAGTGGGTGCCATAAAGCTGGTCCTTCGCTGGGTAATGCCGTCAGGCCCTGTTGAGTCGGGCGGCAATTCCGTGCCCGAGGAGCAAATAGAGGACGGCCGGGAGGCCGTAATTGAGGAGGACTCGGAGTCCCTCTGTGTTCATCGTGAAAATGTCCTGTGCCCATCCGGACAGCCAGTCCGCTGATCCGTGCAC
The DNA here is from genome assembly GCF_055639295.1 of Streptomyces sp. NPDC107528. NCBI lineage: Bacteria > Bacillati > Actinomycetota > Actinomycetes > Kitasatosporales > Streptomycetaceae > Streptomyces > Streptomyces sp. NPDC107528. The sequence goes on along the minus strand of NZ_JBVKAV010000006.1, from coordinate 464,175 downwards.
GAATTCCACGAACGCGTTCCCTTGGTTCGCGTCGAGCAGGTACAGCACGATCCACAGGCCGAGGAGACCTGCCGCGATGTCGGCGAGCGTACAGATGGTCAGGGCCGCTCTGCGTGCGGTGTCCGGGTTGCGCTGGGAGCGCTCGGGGGGTGGCGGCTGGTCGTAGGGCTGGTAGCCGGGGATCGGGTCGGTGTTCACGGGAAATCCGTTCTGACGGGGTACCGGGCGGAGGGAGTAGGGCATCCCGCGAAGCCGAAATCGGAAATCGGACGTCGAGGATGACCTGCTTCTGCCTGGTTCTGCGTCATGCGAACGCGACCGTGTTACACCACCGCCCGTGTCGCCCCCAGAAATGAGCCGATAAACCGCCCACCCTGCGCCAATGCGGCAGCAGCAAAACGGCGGCACCATGGTGGCGGCATGGGGGCATGGGGGCATGGGGGCAATTGTCGCCGTCTAAGCGGGCACTTGCCTCAATAGGTGTCTGCACTCATACATTTGCGGATGCATTGCGGCGGAGGCCCAGGGAGGGTCAGGACTGCCTTGCCGTCGGCAGCATCGCCCAGACCGTCTTGCCCGCCGGCTGGCGTCTCGTCCAGCCCCAGTGTTCGGAGAGGGCGTCGATGATCCGCAGTCCCCGGCCGTGCTCGTCGAAGGGGTCGCTGGTGTGCGGGTAGACAGGTGGGTTGTCGCTCGGGTCGACGACGGCGCAGACGAGGTGGGCCGGGCGCCGGAGGCTGAGCCTCAGCCAGATCTCGGCGTCGGGGCGCGAGGGGGTCGCGTCGGCGGACGAGGGCGACACGGCGTGCAGTACGGCGTTGGCCAGCAGTTCGGTGACCACCGTGAGGGCGTCGGCGCTGCAGTGGTCCAGCGCCCAGTCGTCGAGCGTGCGACGGACGAAGTCGCGGGCTCGGCCGCAGCTCTGTTCGGCACCGACCAGGCGCAGGGCGGCGGAACGAGGCGAGGTGCGCGGGGCTTCGGGGCCGGCGAGCCGACGGGGGCCCGAGGTGCCGCGGGGAGCTTCCGGCGTCACCGTCAGCCCCGCCTGGGGCGCAGCGCTGCCGCGCAGTTGGAGCCCTTCGTACGCAGGTAAGGACACGACGTCTCCCTGATACACGGTCAGGACAGGGCGTCCGCACTGCCGTTGACGCCACCGACTATTATCCACGCCGACGGCGCCTCCGTGCAATTTCACGGGAAATTGCGGGAAGGTGTCTGCGCAGAGCACGCGGCGCGGTCCGGGCCCGGCGGGGCGCCGAGGGCGTGCGCGTGGCCGAACGTGAGCAAGGAGAGTGCAGTGCCAACAGCACAGAACGGCGTACGGGCCAGCTCGTTGGGCGTCCGCTGGATCAAGAGCCGGCACAGCAATGCCGAGGGCAACTGCGTCGAGGTGGCCGGCCTGGGCGACGGCAGCATCGCGATGCGCAACTCCCGCGACCCCGACGGACCTGCCCTGGTGTACACGCCGGCCGAGATCACCGCCTTCCTGGCGGGCGCCAAGGAGGGAGAGTTCGACCACCTCGTTTGACCCTGAACGGAGGACCGGTGGGTTGGACGTGAGGACCGGTTGGGGGGCGAAACGCCGCTGGGAAGCGGAAGTTGAGCCTTCTAATTGCTGCGGTTCCGGCGGCACGGGGCGGCGGGATGCGATAATGCGGTCTGTCGTATGCCGGTCTACGGGGAGTCAGGATGTCCGCCGAGTCACCTCGCATCTCCCGCCTCGAGCCCTACCTGAGCCGGACCGAACCCGCGCCGACCCTGCTGAAAATGCTGGTCGGCGTCCAGCTGGCGGGTTTCCGCGAGGACGCGGGCCTGTCCCAGGACCAGGCGGCGCGTGCCGTGGGTTTCAGTCCGGCGAAGTTGTCGCGCATCGAGGCGGGCAAGGGGCGCCGGCCGCCCACCGAGGCCGATGTCCGCCTGCTGCTGAAGGAGTACGGATCCGAGGACTACGAGGCCTCGGTGCTGCTGCAGTTGCTGAAGCGTGCGGGTGAGCCGGGGTGGTGGCAGCGCTATGACAAGCGGCTGATGCCCGAGTGGTTCGATCGGCTGGTGGGGCTGCAGGAGGCCGCGACTGCCATCCGTACCTTCGAGATCCAGTATGTGCCCGGCCTGTTGCAGACCGAGGCGTACGCGCGTGCCGTGGTGGAGCGCGGGCTGCCGTCGGCGCCCGGCCGTGAGGTGCAGCGGCGTGTGGAGCTGCGGATGCGCCGGCGGGAGCTGGTGCGCCGCGCGGACCCGCCTCAGCTGTGGGCGATCGTCGACGAGTCGGTGCTGCTGCGGATGCTGGGCAGCCGCGAGGTCATGCGCGAGCAGCTCGAGTACCTGGAGGAGATGGCGCGGCTCCCCCATGTGACCCTGCAGATCGTGCCCCTGGACGTGACCAACGCGTCGGCGCCGGCCATTCCCGTCACCTATCTGCGCTTCGGCGGTGTCGATCTGGCCGACATCGTCTATCTGGAGCACATCAAGAGCGCCGCCTTCCTGGAGGACCAGGACGAGACGGAGGAGTACCGGATCGCCCTGGACCGCCTCGGCGACGAGGCTCTCAATCCGCGCGAGTCGCTGGAGCGGCTGCGTGAGACGAAGGCCCGGTACTCCCCCGCCCCGTAACACACCGCACCCGACAGGGCGCTGCGCCCGGTAAGGCGCTGCGCCCGGTAAGGCGCTGCGCCCGGTAAGGCGCTGCGCCCGGTAAGGCGCTGCGCCCGGTAAGGCGCTGCGCCCCGCGGGGCGAAGCTTCGTTACGGCAGTCGTCCCACGCCGCCGAACTCGATCCACTCCTGAGTGAGTTGGCGCGGTGTCACCTCGGTGTCGGGGCGCCAGGTGGAGACCTCGACCAGGCCGGGTTCGAGGATCTCCAGACCATCGAAGTACGCCGCGACGTCCTTCTCCTCGCGTACCCGGCCCCAGTGCCCCTGGGTCGCCTGGTCCATGAAGTCGGTGACGAACTCGCGGACCTTGGGGTCCTCGCTGACCAGCTGGCACATCAGCATGAAGCTGCCGGGCGCGAGGTGCTCGCGCACCCGGCGGGCCACGGCGAGGGGGCCGTCGGTGTCGCTGTCGGGGATGCAGTGGAAGACCGAGTTGAACAGCACCGCCACCGGCTGCGAGAAGTCGATCAGGCGCTCGGTGTCGGGGTGGGAGAAGATCGCGTCGGTCTCGCGCATGTCGGCGTGGATGACGGCCGTGTTGTCGTTCTGGTCCAGCAGGGCGCGGCCGTGGACCAGGACCATCGGGTCGTTGTCGACATAGACCACGCGCGAGGACGGGTCGATGGACTGCGCGACCTGGTGGACGTTGTTCTGGGTGGGCAGGCCTGAGCCGTGGTCGAGGAACTGCCGGATGCCGTGGTCCTCGGCCAGTGTCCTGACCACGCGCTGCAGGAAGCGGCGGTTGTTCAGGGCGAGGGCGCGGGTGCTGGGGACGACCTTGTCCAGCTCCTCGCAGGCGGCTCGGTCGGAGGCGTAGTTGTCCTTGCCGCCGAGGTAGTAGTCGTACATGCGCGCGGCTGTCGGGATCGTGGCATCGATCGACGTGGACAGTTGCTTTCCAGGCTCCATCGTTTCCCCCAGTCACAGGGCCGGCCGAGGAGATCACCTCGCCGACAACACATCCTAGGGAGGGGGAAGTTGGTGGGGCCAGTCCATCGGTCAACCGCTGGGGAAATGACCCCCTCGGCGAGCGGACGCCCACGGTAAACCGGGGACGGAAGGGCAACGCGACCCGGGCAACCCCGCCAAGAGGCAACCGAATTGTCCGGAGACGGCGTCTCTCGTCTCGGATGTCGTTGTGTCGTCAAGGATTCGTGGAGGTTTATGAGGAACTCAGTTCGACGCCAGTCGGAGCGGACTCTCACAGCCATCGAGGCGCATCCGTGAGGGCTTCTCGGCCGCCTTTCATGATCGGGGCTGCGCCGCGCGCCACTTCGAACTAGGGTTCTCGGTCGGAAGCCACATTCGACGGGGGTACGCACGTGGCCGATTCGGCGCGCTCGCTGGACGACACCGCGCAGGACGGGGGAAGGCCGGGCCGGTTCGCCGGCATGGGCCCCTTCATGCTCGTCTGGAGCGGGCAGGCGGTATCCCTGGTCGGTAATTCCGTCCTGCGTTTCGCCTTCGTCTTCGAGACCTGGTCGGCCACCGGCCGCGCGACGGCACTGACCACGCTGTCGCTGTGTGCCCTCCTCCCCCAGGTGCTGCTGAGCCCGCTCGCGGGAGCCTTCGTCGACCGGGTCAAGCGACGCACGGCGCTGCAAGTCGCCGACGGCGGCGGGCTGTTGATCGTGGCGCTGCTCGGCGTCCTGCACTTCACCGGCGGGCTGCACACCTGGGAGGTCTACGCGGCCGTCATGCTGCTCGGCTCGGCCGCCGCCTTCCAGTTCCCGGCGCTGGGCGCCTCGGTGCCGCTGCTGGTGGACAAGGCCCAGCTGCAACGGGCCAACAGTCTGCTGGCCAGCGCCAAGAGCACGGCGGACGTCGGCGGTCCCGCTCTCGGCGGGCTCCTGGTGGCGTTCTCCGGGCTCGGTTTCATCCTCGTCGCCGACCTGGTGAGCTTCGCTCTCGCGCTGGTCGCCATCCGGGTCGTACGGATGCGGGGGGACACCGGACCCGCGAGCAAGCCGGCGGGCGGGCCGCGCAAGAAGCTCACCGCCGAGGCCATGGAGGGGATGCGGTTCCTCTTCCGGTATCCGAGCCTGCGCGATCTGATGCTGGCCTTCTGCGTGGTCAACCTGGTCATGGTCTTCGGCTTCGCCGCCGTACAGCCCATGGTTCTGGCGCGGTCCGGCGGTGAGACCGCGGCGCTGGCGAGCGTCAACACCGCGATCGGTGTCGGCGGGGTCGCGGGCGGGCTGCTGATGGCGGCGTGGAGCGGGCCGAGGAACCGGGCCCGGGGCATGCTGCTCGGGATCATCGGCATGTGCCTGTCCGCCCAGGTGGCGATGGCGCTCGTCGGGGGCGTGGTCGGCTGGTGTGCGGCCATTCTGGTGGGCGCGGCGCTGATGCCGATGATCAACGGCGTGATGCAGGCGATCGTGCAGACCAAGGTGCCTCAGGAGTGGCACGGCCGGGTCTTCGGCGCCGTGATCTTCCTGTCGCAGCTCTCCGTCCCGCTGGCGACCGCCGTCTCCGGACCGCTCGCCGACGAGGTCTTCGAACCGCAGGCCGCAGCCGGTACCGGGATCTTCGTGGTGCTGGGGCCGCTCGTGGGCGACGGGCCGGGCAGCGGTATGGCCGCGATGCTGCTCATCGCCGGCCTGTGCGGCATCGCCGTCGGGGTGCTGAGCATGACGCGGCGCACGGTGCGGGAGATCGACACGCTGCTGCCCGATGTCAGCGACGACTCCCCCGAAGACACCGGCAGCGAAGCCACCGACATCGATGCCAGCGACATCGGTGCCACCGACAGCTCCGGGCGCCCCGGCGACCCCGAGGGCCCGGAGAACCCCGACCACCCCGATCACCCCGAGAACCCGGGGCGCAAAGAATTCGTGGAGGGCTGACCATGACCACCAATCCGTTCGAGGACGAGAACGGCACCTACCTCGTACTCACCAACGCCGAGGGCCAGTTCTCGCTCTGGCCCGACGGGATCACCGTGCCGGACGGGTGGGACGTGGCCCTGACCGCGAGCAGCCGCGCGGACTGCCTCGCCTACGTCGAGAACCGCTGGACGGACATATGTCCCGCTCGCACGGCCTCCGATGCCTGAGACGGAGACAACGGGGGCGTTGCACGGCGTGCATGAACTCTTCGAGGAACGGGCCCGGCGGACCCCGGCGGCGACCGCGCTGGTGTCCGGCGACGAGCGTCTGAGCTACGGCGAACTCGACGCGCGGGCCGACCGGCTGGCCGGGCTGCTGCGGCGGCACGGCGTACGGCCGGGGTCCCTGGTGGGCGTGTACTTGGAGCGGTCCGCCGAGATGGTGGTGGCACTGCTCGGCACGCTCAAGGCCGGTGCGGGCTACGCGATGCTCGACCCGGACTTCCCGGCGGAACGGCTGCGCGGGATGGCGGCGGACGCGGGCGTCGCGGCGGTCGTGTCCCGGCGCGGTTCCCCACAGCCTTTATCCGCAGTCGAGTCGGTGGCCGTGGAGGACGCGGCAGGGGCCGAGCCGCTGCGGCGCGGCACCGTGGAGGTTCGGCCGCGGGACCCGGCCTGCGTGATGTTCACCTCCGGCTCCACCGGCCGCCCCAAAGGCATCGTCGCCTCGCATGCCGCGATCACCGGGACGCTGACCGGGCAGGACTTCGCGTCGTTCGGGCCCGGCGCGGTGTGGCTGCAGTGCTCCCCGGTGTCCTGGGACGCGTTCGCGATGGAGCTGTGGGGTCCGCTGCTGAACGGCGGACTGTGCGTACTGCACCCCGGACAGCGCCCCGACCCGGTGCTGACGGCCGGCCTGGTCGAGCGGCACGCCGTCACCTCCCTGTATCTCTCCGCCTCCCTCTTCCACGTGATCGTCGACGAGTACCCGCGGGCGCTCGCCGGCCTGCGCGAACTGATCGTCGGAGGCGAGCCGTTGTCGCCCGCGCACGCGGCCCGCGCCCTGGAGCGCTACCCCGCGCTGCGGCTGAGCAACGGCTACGGCCCGGTCGAGGGCATGGTCTTCCTGACCGTCCATCCGGTCACCGCCGAGGAGGTGCGAGACGGCAGCCCGGTGCCGATCGGGCGTCCGCTGGCCGGGAAACGGCTCCGGGTGCTCGACGAGCGGCTGCGGCCCGTCGCGGACGGTGAGACGGGTGAGCTGTACGCGGCCGGAGCGGGTGTCGCCCTCGGCTACTGCGGCCGTCCCGAGCTGACCGCCGAGCGGTTCGTGGCCGACCCCTACGGGCCCGCCGGTGGCCGGATGTACCGCACCGGTGACCTGGTGCGGCGCCGGGCGGACGGGGTGCTGGAGTATCTGGGGCGGGCCGACGCGCAGGTGAAGATCCGCGGGTTCCGGGTGGAGCCCGGCGAGGTGGAGACGGTTCTGGCCCGCCATCCAGCTGTCGTCCGGGCCGCCGTGGTCGCCCGTCCCGACGCCACCGGTGACAAGCGGCTGATCGCGTACGTCGTCCCGCGTGAGGGACATCAACGCCGGCTGTTGGAAGAGGAACTGCGGGACCACGCGGCCCGAGTACTGGCCGACTACCTGGTCCCGGCCGCCTTCGTGCTCCTCGACGCCCTGCCCCTCACTCCCAACGGCAAGCTGGACCACGCCGCTCTGCCGGAGCCCGGCCCGGTCACCGGCTCCCTCGCGTCGGCGTCGGCACGGCAGCCGTCCGGCCCGGTCGAGGAGGCGCTGTGCGCGCTGTTCTCCGAGGTGCTGGGGGTGGCGTCGGTCGGTCCGGAGGACGACTTCTTCGCGCTCGGCGGCACCTCGCTGACGGTGGCGCGGCTGCTGGGGCGGATCCAGCTGACACTGGGCGCCCAGGTCGGCCTACGGATGCTGTTCGAGTGCCGGACACCGGCGGCGCTGGTGCCGTATGTGGAAAAGGCCGGCAAGGAGAAGGCGGGGCGGGACGAGAAGACAGGGCGCGACGAGGACGCCCCAGTTGCCCCGGAGGGGCATGCGCTGCGTCTGTCGTACGCCCAGCGCCGCCTGTGGTTCCTCGACCAGGTCGACGCGGGTAACGCCTACACGCTTCCGGTGCTGGTGCGGCTGCGCGGCGAAGTCGACCCGGAGGCTCTTCGGGCCGCCCTCGGAGACGTGGCCGCCCGGCAGACGGCGCTGCGTACGGTCTTCGAGGAGCGCGACGGTGAGCCGCGCCAGCGGATACGGGTCGGCGCCGCGGCCCTGCCTCGGCTTCGGCAAGTCGACGTGACGTCCCACGAGTTGGACAAGGCCGTCGCCGAAGCCGCCCGGCACCGCTTCGACCTCGCCGCCGAACTTCCCCTGCACGCCGTACTGTTCGGCATCCAGGACCGGCCGGGACAGCACGCGCTGCTGCTCGTGCTGCACCACGTCGCGGGCGACGGCTGGTCCCTGCCCCCGCTCTTCCGGGATCTGTCGCGTGCCTACGCCGCCCGGGTCTCCGGCGCCGCGCCGGAGCTCGCGCCGCTGCCGGTGCCGTACGCCGACTTCGCCCGCCGGCAGCAGGAGCGGCTGGGCGTGGCGGACGATCCGGGATCGCTTGCCGCGGCCCAGCTCGGCTTCTGGCGCAAGACCTTGGCCGGCCTCCCGAGCGGTGGCCCCCTGCTCCCGCGGCGCTCCGGAAGGCCCGCCGTGCCGGGTCGGGACGCCGCCACGGTCGTACGGCGGCTGGACGCCCGAGCGCACGCGCTGATCGTCGGCGGGGCCCGGGCGGAGGGCGCCACGCTCTTCATGGCGTTGCACGCCGCCCTCGCGGCCGTGCTGGTGCGTGCGGGGACCGGTGAGGATCTGGCGGTCGGCTCGCCCATCGCCGGGCGGGGGCACGACGGCACGGTCGACGACGTCGTCGGGTTCTTCGTCAACATGCTGGTGCTGCGCAACGACGCGTCCGGCGACCCCACGGCCCGGCAGCTGCTCGCGCGTACCCGGGAGACGGCGCTGGACGCCTTCGCCCATCAGGACGTGCCGTTCGAGGAGGTCGTGGGAGCGCTCAACCCCGTTCGGCCCCCGGGGCGGCAGCCGTTCACCGAGGTCGTGCTGGCGTTGCAGAACAACGCCCGGGCCGAGGTGGACCTGCCCGGCGCCGAGGCCGGCGTGGAGCCGCTGCGCACCGGCACGGCACGGTTCGAGCTGCTGGTCGACGTCACCGACGACCACGGTCCGTCGGGCGCGCCGGACGGTATGACGCTGGTCTTCGAGTACCGGACCTCGTGTCTGGAAGCGGAGTTCGTCGAGTGGCTGGCGGACGCGGTCGTCGAGGCGCTGCGCGCGACGGCCGCCGAGCCGGACGTACCGCTGTCCCGGCTGCCGCTGCCGGAGCCGCCCCGGCGGGCGGACGCAGCGCGGGACACGGTCCTCGCCCCCACACCCACGGCCGGTGATCCTGCGGACTCCGCCCTGCACCGGGAGATCACGGCCGTCTGGTCCGACGTCCTCGGGGTGGAACACATCGGTCCGCATGACGACTTCTTCCGGCTCGGCGGCAACTCCCTGCGTGCGGTTCGGGTCGCGGCCCGCCTCACCGGCGCCGGACGCACGGTGACGGCAGCCCAGCTGTTCACCTCGCCCACGGTCGCCGCCCTCGCCGCCGCGCTGGAGCGGGCACCGGCCGAGGCGCCCGCCGCCCCGGCACCCATCCCGCGCCGACCGCGCATTCCCCGGCAGCCGGGCCGCGGCAGCCGTACCGACGTCCCCGGTACAGGCCGTACCGACGACCCGATTCAGAAGGAGGTGCCATGGACCTGAGCGTGATGTTCTTCGGCGCCGACACACCCGCCGACGACCTCGCGGCCGGCGGTGCGCCGCGGCACAGCGAGGCCTACGACGACATCCTCACCGTGGCCCGCACCGCGGACCGGCTCGGCTTCCACGCCATCTGGACGCCCGAGCGGCACTTCCAGCAGGTGGGCCAGGTGTTCCCGAGCCCGCCGGTGCTCAGCGCGGCGCTGGCGGTTGCCACCGAGCGGATCAACATCCGGGCGGGCAGCGTGATCCTGCCGCTGCACCATCCGCTGCGGATCGCGGAGGACTGGGCGGTCGTCGACAACCTCTCGCACGGCCGGATCGGGCTGTCCGCGGCCACGGGCTGGCACTCGACCGACTTCGTGCTGGCCCCGGACCACTACGAGGGCCGGCGCGAACAGACCCTCCGGGACATCCCGTTGCTGCGGCGGCTGTGGGCGGGCGAGGCGGCCGAGTTCACCGACGGCACCGGCACCTCGGTGGCCGTCCTGCCGCAGCCCCGGCCCGTGCAGAACACGCTGCCCCTGTGGCTGACCAGCTCCGGCAACCCGGCGACCTGGGAGGCCGCAGGAAACCTGCGCACCGGGGTGCTTGGGGCGACCGTCGGGCAGAGCCGGGAGGAGCTGGCCGAGAAGATCGCCCGCTATCGCGCCGCCTGCGCCGCCGCCCCCGACCAGGGCGGCACCGACGCGCACGGCCGGGTGACGCTGATGGCGCACACGTTCGTCGGCGCGGACGACGAGGAGGCTCGGCGGCTGGCCGCCGTACCGCTGAAGCGGTATCTGCAGTCGTACGTCCGGCAGACGACCGCCAACCGCACGGCCGACAAGGCGACGTCGGAGCTCACCGAGGAACAGACCGCGCTGCTGGCCGAGTTCGCCTTCCACCGCTATCTGACCTGGGGCAGCCTGCTCGGCTCCGTCGCGACCTGCCGGAAGATGCTCGCCGATCTGCGCGAGCTGGGCTGCGACGAGGTCGCCTGCTTCGTGGACTTCGGCCTCGGCCGCGACGAGGTACTGGCCGGGCTGCACCGGCTGGCCGAACTGCGGGAGGACGTGGCGTGACAGGGGATTTCGCAAGGCTCCGGGAGGACGTGGCGTGACGGGGACAACGGGGGCGGCCAGGGCGAGCGGTGCCTCGATGGCCGAGCGGTTCGGCGCGCTCAGCGGTGAACAGCGCGTCCGGCTGATGCGCCGGCTCGTGGAGTCCGGGCAGTTGGGCCTGATCCCGGCGGTCGTGCCGCGCCGGGACGGGGACGGTCCGGTGCGGCTCAGTCCCGCGCAGGAGGACCTGTGGGTGTACGAGTCGCTGTATCCCGGCACTCCGGCGCTGAACCTGTGCAGTGCCTATCACTTCGACGAGACCGTCGCGCCGGTCGACCCGGACCGGCTGGAGACCGCGCTCACCCTGGTCCGGTCCCAGCACGACATCCTGCGGGCGCGCATCGGCGGCGAGCCGGGCGCCCTGTACGTCACCTTCCCGACCGAGGACCGCTTCGTGCTGGAGCGGGAGGACCTGCGCGGTACCGGCACCACCATCGCGGAGGCCTTCGAGACCTTCCGGCGCCGCTCCTTCGACCTGGCCGGCGGCCCCCTGATGCGGGCCCGCCTCGTCACCGTCGACGAGCGGCGGACCACGCTGATGCTGGGCCTGCACCACGTCATCGCCGACTGGTGGTCCTTCGACGTGCTCCAGGCCGAGTTCGCCGAGGCCCACCACGCCACCGGCAACGGCAGTGGCACCACCACGTCCCGTCCCCTCGTCCAGTACGCCGACTTCGCCTCCTGGCAGGGCGAGTTGGAGGAGGCCGGCGTCTTCGCGGCGCGGCTGGACTTCTGGCGCCGCTACCTGGCCGAGCCGCCGGGGCCGCTCACCGTGCCGGGCAGCCGCAACGACACCGGCGACGAGATCGCGCAGATCCCCTTCCGCGTCGACGCCCCGACCGCCCAGGCGATCCGGGCCCTGGCCCGGGAACGCGGCGCCTCGGTCTACGTCGTCCTGATGGCGGCCTTCGCGGTCCTCGCGCACCGCCTCACCGGCGCCGACGACATGGTGCTCGGCACCCCGACCGCCAACCGTGCCGCCAAGGGCCTGGAGCGGGTCATCGGGTACGTCATGAACGCCATCCCGACCCGCTGGCGGATCCGGCCCGGGGACTCCTTCGCCGACGTGCTGTCCCGGTTCGCCACGGACTTCCCCGAGCTGATGGCCAACGCCGACGTGCCCGTGGGCCGGATCGTCTCGACGGTGGCCCCCGACCGCAGCGCCGGGCGCTCCCCGCTGTTCCAGTGGGTGTTCATGCACCTCACCCAGCAGCGGAGCGTGGCCGCGCTGCGCGAGTTCAGCGAGCCCGAGCGCATCCACACCGGCGGCGAGCACGACCTCGTGGGCATCGTCCGGGACGCCGACGACGGCGCGATGGACGGCAGCTTCGAGATCCGTACGGCCCTCTTCGGCGCCGACACCGTACGGCACTGGACGGACGCCTACCTGGAGCTGCTGCGCCGCTTCACCACCGACCCCGAGGTGCCGCTCGCGGAGGTCGGGCTGGTGCCGGAGGCCGACCGGACGCGGCTGCTGGAGCTCGGCGTCGGCCCTGACGCACCCGAGCCGGTGTCGCTGCCCGACCTGGTGGCACGGCAGGCGGTCCGTACACCGGACGCGCCTGCGCTGGAGGCCGGGGCGCTGGCGCTGACCTACGCCGAACTCATGGACCGGGTCGACAGGTTGGCCGCAGTGTTCGCCGAGCACGGGGTGGGGGCCGGTGCGGTCGTGGCCCTTGCGCTGGGGCGCACCGCGGCGATGGTCCCTGCGTTGCTGGCCGTGCAGCGGGTCGGCGCCGCCTATCTGCCGGTGGATCCGGACTATCCGAGCGAGCGGATCCGGGGGGCGCTGGAGGACGCGAAGCCGGTGCTGGTCGTGGTGGGTGAGCGGGGGGTCGCAGTCGACACGGGTGTGCCGACGTTGGTGTTGAGCGATTCGCTGGAAGTGCCACGGCATGTCGTGAATCGTCTGCCGCGCCATTGCGGCTGGTCGCGCCCACCCGGCGGTAGCCGCACATCGATGACAGCCCCGCGCCCCCATGAGGCGCTGACGCCGGCGTATGTCATACACACCTCCGGGTCTACTGGGCGTCCCAAGGGCGTCGTCGTCCCCCACACCGGTCTGGCCGCCCTCGCTCAAGGACTCGTGGACTCGCTGGCGTTGGTCCCGGGAAGCAGGGTCCTGCAGCTCGGGTCGCCCGCGTTCGACATCTCCGTGGCCGAGATGTGCATGGCATTCGGCTCGGGCGGGACGCTGGTCGTGCCGCCCGAGGGGCCGCTCGCCGGGCAGGGGCTGGCCGATGTGCTGACCGGGCTGCGGATCAGCGCCGCGATGCTGCCGCCGTCGGTGCTGGCGACGGTCCCCGTCGGGGAGTACCCGCGGCTGCGGTCGCTGGCCGTGGGCGCGGAGGCGTGCCCGCCGGAGCTGGTGGCCCGCTGGGCGGTCGGCGGACGCCGGTTCCACAACGCCTACGGGCCCACCGAGTTCACCGTCGCCGCCACCGTCTCCGGCCCGCTGACCGGTGACGGCACGGCCCCGCCCATCGGCGCCCCGCTGCCGGGCACGCGCGCGTATGTGCTCGACGGGCGGCTGCGGCCGGTGCCGCCCGGGGTGAGCGGCGAGCTGTATCTGGCGGGCCCGGGGGTGGCGTACGGCTATCTGGGCCGGCCGGGGGCGACCGCCGAGCGGTTCGTCGCCGACCCGTACGGGGCGCCCGGCGCACGCATGTACCGCACCGGGGACCTGGCCCGGCGGCGCGACGACGGGCAGCTGGAGTATCTGGGCCGGTCCGACGACCAGGTGAAGATCCGGGGTCAGCGCATCGAACCGGGCGAGATCGCGGCCGTCCTCACCGGGCACCCCTCGGTGGAACAGGCCGTGGCGGTCGTACGCGAGGACCGGCCGGGCAGGCCGCGGCTCGTCGCGTACGTCGTCGGCGCGTCCGGCACCGAACCCGCGCCGGACGCGCTGCTGGCGTACGCCGCCGGGCGGTTGCCCGCCGCCATGGTGCCGGCCGACGTGGTGGTGCTTCGGGCGCTGCCGCTGGCTCCCAACGGCAAGCTGGACCGGGCGGCGCTGCCCGCGCCGGGGACCCGTCCCGGCGGTGCCGGTCGGGCGCCGGAGGGGGCACGCGAAGTCACCCTGTGCGCCCTGTTCGAGGAGGTCCTCGGCGTCGAACGGGTCGGTGCCGACGACGACTTCTTCCGGCTCGGCGGCGACAGCATCATGGCGATCCAGCTCGCGGGGCGCGCTTCGGGGGCGGGGCTCGGCATCACCCCGCGTGATGTCTTCACGGCCCGTACGCCTGCCGCACTCGCGCTGACGGCGCGGGCGGTGACGGACCGCGGCACGGAATCGGGCCCGGATTCCGGTACCGGGCGCTTTCCGCTCACGCCGGTCATGCGCTGGTGGCGTGAGCAGGGCGGCGGGGACGCGGCGGCGTTCACGCAGTCGATGGTGTTCCCGGTGCCGCGGGACGTGACCCCGGAGCGGGTCGAGGCGGCGGTGCGCGGGCTGGTCGAGCGGCACGGTGTGCTGCGGATGCGGCTCGTGGACGGCGAGTTGGAGGTTCCCGAGAACATCCCCGGCGTGGCTGTCGACCGCGTCGAGGTACCCGCCGGTACCGATCCGCGGGTACGGGCCGAGGAGTTGGCGGCGTCGGTGCGGCTCGACCCGGAGCAGGGCGAGATGGTGCGGGCGACCTGGCTCGACGCTTCTGCCGGGCAGCCGGGGTTGCTCCTGCTGACGGTGCACCATCTGGCGGTGGACGGGGTGTCCTGGCGGCTGTTGGGTCCCGGACTGGCCGCCGGGCTGGCCGGGGAGGAGCTGCCGGAGAGCACGGGCACGTCCTTCGCGCGCTGGGCGCGGCTGCTGGCGCAGGAGGCGGTGCGGCCCGAGCTTGCCGATGTGGAGTCGGCCTGGTGGGAGCGGATGCTGACCGGCCCGGACGCGCGGATCGCCGGCGGCCGGGGTGTCGGCGGGCGCCGTGCCGTACTCACCGTCGAGCTGACGCCCGAGGTCACCGAGGCGGCCCTGTCCGAGGTGACCGCGGCCTTCCACTGCGGCCCGGACGCCGTGCTGCTGACTGCCCTGGCCGCGGCTGCGGTACGGCGTCGGGGCGCGGGCTCCGGTCTGCTGGCCCACCTGGAGGGCCACGGCCGCGAGGCGCTCTCCACCCCGGCCGACATCTCCCGTACGGTCGGCTGGTTCACCACCCAGTATCCGGTCCGGGTGGACGCGGGCGCCGCGCTCGGCCCGGACTTCTGGAAGCCGGCGCAGGACGCGGCCGGTGAGGCGCTGAAGCAGATCAAGGAGCAGCTGCGGGCGGTCCCCTCGGGCGGCCTCGGCTGGGGTCTGCTGCGCCACCTCAACCCGGACACGGCCCCGAAGCTGGCCGCACTGCCCGTCCCCGACCTGCGTTTCAACTACCTGGGCCGGTTCTCCGGCGGTGACACGGCCGACGGCGAGCTGCTCGGCATGGCCGCGGAGGCGCTGCCGCTCGGGCATGCGGTGGAAGTGGACGCGCTGGTCCTGGAGCGGGGCGCCGGGCGGCTGTGTCTGAGCGCCGGGTTCTCCTACGCGCGCGGCGAGCTCGGCGAGGACGAGGTCCTGGAGCTGGCCCACCTGTGGTGCGAGGCGATCGAGGTGCTCGTCGAGCACACGCGCCGCGCCGGCACGGGCGGCCACACCAGCTCCGACTTCCCGCTCGTCGACCTGTCCTCCGATCAACTCGCCCTGCTGGAGGACGACTTGGACTTCGAGCCGGCCGACGAGGACAGCGAGGGGGACGACTGATGGGCGGCCGTATCGCGGACGTTCTGCCGCTGTCCCCCGCCCAGGAGGGGCTGCTCTTCCACGCCCTGCGTGATCCGGAGGGCCCTGACCCGTATCTGGTGCAGGCGCGGTTCCGGATCGCCCCCGGTGTCACGGCCGAGGCGGTGCGGGCCGGGGTGGCCGGGCTGCTGGAGCGGTATCCGAATCTGCGGGCGTGCTTCAGGCACGAGCACGTCGAGCGGCCGGTGCAGGTGATCCCGCGCGCGGTGAAGCTGCCGTGGACGGAGGCCGATCGCACCGGGCGCACGCCGGACGAGACGGAGGCGGAGCTCGCCCGTCTCATGGCCGAGGACCGGGCCCGCCGCTTCGATCTGGCCCGGCCGCCGTTGGTACGGGCCACGCTGGTGCGGCACGACGCGGGTGCGGATCTGCTGCTGACCTTCCACCACATCCTGCTGGACGGCTGGTCGTTGCCGCTGCTCGCGCAGGATCTGGAGGCGCTGACGACGGGTGCCGGGGAGCTGTCACCCGCCGCGCCCTTCAAGCAGTACCTGGTCTGGCTGAACGGTCAGGACCAGGTCGGCGCCGAGGCCGCCTGGCGCGAGGCACTGGGCGGTCTCGCGCGGCCCGCGCTGCTGTCGCCCGAGGGGCCCGACGGCCCTGAGGACACGGTCGACATCGAGCTGATGCCCGAGCTGACGGCGGCCGTCACCCGACGTGCCGCGAACGCCGGCGTCACCGTCAACACCGTCGCGCAGACCGCTTGGGCCCTGGTGCTGGCCCGGATGACCGGTGCCGAGGACCTGGTGTTCGGCGCGGTCGTCTCCGGGCGGCCGCACGATCTGCCCGGCGTCGAGCGGATGGTGGGGCTGTTCATCAACACGCTGCCCGTACGGATCGGGCTGCGCCCCGGCGAGGGTGTCGACCAGTTGCTGGCCCGCGTCCAGGACGAGCAGCTGCGGCTGGCGCCTTACCACCACGTACGCCTATCGGAGGTGCAGCGGGCCGCGGGCGCGGGCGAACTCTTCGACACGGTCCTGGCGTTCGAGAACTTCCCGCGCGCCGAAGGCCCCGCCCCGGCCGTCGAGCTGGTCGAGACGCGGGACGCGACGCACTACCCGGTGACGATCGCCGTCGTCGCGGCCGAGCGGATGCTGCTGCGGGTCAGCTGCCGCCGGGGCATCCCGGCCTCCACGATCGGCGCCCGCCTGGCGCGCGCCCTGGAGGTGCTGACCTTCGCGCAGGGGACGCCGGCCGACCGGCTCGACGTCCTCCCGCCGCAGGAGCGGCGACACCTGCTCGCCCTCTCCGACGGGCCGGCGCGTCCCCTGCCTACGACGCCCCGGGCGCTGGGCATCCGCGGGCGCTTCGCCGAGCACGTGACCCGTACGCCCGACGCGCCCGCCGTCGAGTCCGACGGTGAGGTGCTGACGTACGCCGGCCTCGACACGGCGTCCGACGCGCTGGCGGGCCGGCTCCGGGAGGCGGGGGTACGGCCCGGTGACACCGTGGCGCTGCCGCTGGCCCGGTCCGCGTCCATGGTCGTCGCACAGCTGGCGGTGCTGAAGGCGGGCGCGTGCTGTCTGCCGCTGGATCCGGGCGCTCCGGCGGGGCGGTTGGCGGCGCTGGTGGAGGCCGCTGACGCGCGGGTGGCGCTCACCGCCAGGGAGGTACGGCTGCCGGGCAGCGTCCGGGCGTTGGACCTCCGCGAATCCGACGCCACCGCACCCGCGCCGACGGCCCCCGTGCCCCCCGAATCCCCCGCCTACGTGATGTACACCTCCGGCTCGACGGGCGAACCCAAGGGCATCGTCACCCCGCACCGAGCCGTCGCCGAACTCGCCGCCGACTCCCGCTTCACGGGCGGCGCTCACGAGCGCGTCCTCCTCCACAGCCCGCACACCTTCGACGCCGCGACCTACGAGATGTGGGTGCCCCTGCTGAACGGCGGCACCGTGGTGGTCGCCCCGCCCGGTCCGGTCACCCCTGACGTGCTCAAGAGGCTGCTGCCCGAAGGGCGCGTCACGGCGGTGTGGCTCACCGCGGAACTCCTGCGCACCGTCGCGGAGATCGCGCCCGAGGTGCTCGGCAGTGTGCGTGAGGTGTGGGCGGGCGGGGACGTCCTCGCGCCCGAGGCGGTGCGCCGGGTGCGCGAACTCTGCCCTGGCACCCGGGTCGTCAACGGCTACGGCCCCACCGAGACCACCGTGTTCGCCACGGCCCACAGTGTGAGCGGTGATGTCGGCGGGTCCGTGCCGATCGGCCGGCCCCTCGACAACACTCGCGCCCGCGTCCTCGACCGCCTCCTGCGCCCGGTCCCGACGGGAACGGTCGGCGAGCTCTACGTCGCCGGCGCCGGGCTCGCCCACGGATACCTGAACCGCCCCGGCCTGACCGCCGAGCGCTTCGTCGCCGACCCGTACGGCCCGCCCGGCGCCCGGATGTACCGCACGGGCGATCTGGTGCGCCGCCTCCCGGGCGGTGACCTGGAGTTCATGGGCCGCGCCGACGACCAGGTCAAGGTGCGCGGCTTCCGGATCGAGCCCGCCGAGGTGGAGGCCGCCCTGGCCGGCTGCCCGGGCGTGGAGCGGGCCGTCGTCGCCGCTCGCCCCGGGCCGGACGGCGGCAAGAGGCTGGTCGCGTATGTCGTGGGCGGCGACCCGGACCTCGTACGGGAGCACGCGGCGCGCACGCTGCCCGCGCATCTGCTGCCGTCGGCCTGGTCCCGCCTGGACACCGTGCCCCTGACCGCGCACGGCAAGGTCGACCGGGCCGCGTTGCCCGAGCCCGAGGCGGACGGCGGCCCGGGGGACCGCGGCATGCGGATCGCCCGGCCGGGGCGGGAGCAGCGCTTGTGCGCGCTGTTCGCGCAGGTGCTCGGCGTCGACGCGCTCGGCCCCGACGCCGACTTCTTCGCGCACGGCGGGCACTCGCTGCTCGCCCTGCGCCTGACCGCGAGAATCCACGCGGAGCTGGGGACCCGGGTGTCACCGGCGGCGCTGTTCGAGGCACCCACACCCGCCGCGCTCGCCACCCGCCTGGCGACAGGGCCGGCGGAGGACCGGGACGAGGAGGACGCGTACGCCCCGCTGCTCACCCTGCGCCGCGAGGGCGACCTGCCCCCGCTGTTCTGTCTGCATCCGGGGCTGGGACTCGGCTGGGCGTACGCGGCGCTGCTGCCGCACCTCGCGCCCGGGCGGCCGGTGTACGCGTTGCAGACGCCGGTACTGCACGGCGAGCAACTGCCGAGAACGGTCCCCGAGTTGGCCGAGGACTACCTGTCGCGCATCCGCGCGGTGCGGCCGCACGGACCGTATCTACTGCTCGGCCGCTCCTTCGGCGGGCCCGTCGCCCACGAGCTGGCGGTGCGGCTGCGCGCGGCCGGCGAGGAGGTCGAGCTCGTCGCCGTGCTGGACGCGATTCCGAAGCCGCCCGAGGTGGCCAGCGTGCCGCTGGACCCGGCGGTCGTGGAGCGGGCCGCGCTGGTCAGCCTGCTGCGCAACGCGCTGCCCGGGGTCGCGGCAGGGCCGGGGCCGCTGGAGCGGGCCGAGGTCGTCGCCCGTGTCCACGCGCACAGCGCCCTGCTCGCCGACCTGGACGAAGGGCGCCTCGACACGCTGGTCGCCGCCATGGAGCGGTACATCGAGTTGGCCCGCGCCTGGCAGCCGTCGCCGTACGACGGCCGCGTGACCCTCTTCTCGGCCACCCGCACGACGGAGGCCACGACCGAGGAGAAGTACGCGGCGTGGCAGGCCTGCTCGGCCGGGGTGGACGTGCACGAACTGGACTGTGAGCACAGCGATGTGCTCACGGCGGGGCCGGTCGGCGAGATCGCCACGGTCGTGGAGAACGTACTGGCAAGGAACCGCACGGGGGACGGAGCACAGGCAGATGGACGCTGACGACATCAGTACCGGGAGCTCGGAGGAGTACGAGTTCCCGACCTCGGACGCGCAGGCCCGGCTGCTCGTCCTGGACCACATGGACCCGGGCAGCGCGACCTACCATGTGCCGGCCGCCTTCGCCGTGCACGGGCCCTTCGACACGGCTGCCTTCGGCCGAGCGCTCGACGCGCTGGTCATCCGGCACGAGTCGCTGCGCACGGTGTTCCGCACCGGCACCGACGGGGTGCCGGTGCAGATCGTGTCGGCGGCCGGGAGGGCCGAGCCGCGCGTGGAGCGCGACGTCCCCGTGGCCGAGGTGGACGCCCGGATGCGCGCGGAGGCCGCCCGCCCCTTCGACGTGACGACCGGCCCGCTGCTGCGCTGCACGCTGTACGCGGTGGGCGACGGCAGCCACCGCATCCTGCTCGTCGCCCACCATCTGGTCTGCGACGGCTGGTCGCTGGGCGTGCTGCTGCGGGAGCTGTCGGCCGGCTACGAGAACGAGACCAAGGGGCTGGGCCACTCGCTGCCCGAACTGGCCCTCCAGTTCCCGGACTTCGCGACCTGGCAGCGGGAGCGGCAGGCGGGCGGCGAGTACGCCGGCTCGGTCGCGTACTGGGCCGAGCGGCTGCGGGGCGCCGCCGAGACGGTCCCGCTGCCGCTGGACCGGCCGCGCGGTGCGGTCCGTTCGGCGGCGGGCGGCACGGAACGGTTCACGCTGCCGGCCGGGGTCCGCGAGCGGATCGCCGAGACGGCACGGGCGCGCGGGGGTACGCCGTTCATGGCGGTCTTCGCCGCGTACGCCGCGTTCGTGAGCCGACTGTCGGGCTCCGACGACCTGGTGATCGGCTTTCCCGTCTCGGGCCGGGACCGCCCGGAACTCCAGGACCTGGTCGGCATGCTGACCAACACCCTGGCGCTGCGGATCGACCTGTCCGGCGACCCGTCGTACCACGCCCTGATCGACCGCCTGCGCACCGCCCTCCTGGACTCGCAGGCGTACCAGGACGCCCCCTTCGAGGCAGTCGTGAACACGGTCGCCCCGGCCCGCGAGATCAGCCACGACCCGGTCGTCCAGGTGGTCTTCGGCTACGACGACGACACCGAACTGACGCTGCGCCTGGCCGGCGCCGAGGTCGAGCGCGTCCATGTCGCCCTGGACACAGCGAAGTTCGACTTCCACCTCCAGGTGGAGCGCTGGGACGAGGACCTCGCCGCGTACCTGATCTACCGCAGCGCCCTGTTCGAGGCGGAGACGGTACGACGGTGGGTGCGGTGCTTCGAGACGCTGGTGGAGGGGTTGCTGGACAGTCCGGACGTTCCCCTGTCGGCCATCGACATGCTCCCGCCGGACGAACGCACCCGCCTGCTCACCCAGGGGGTGGCAACGCCCCCAAGGGGCGCCATACGACACAACCCGCCATCCCCTGCGGCGCAGCTGGTACCCGACCTCGTAGCGGACCGCGCCGCCCAGCAGCCGGAGGCCACCGCCCTCGTCTGCGGCGACCAGCTCCTGACGTACCGCGAACTGCTGGACCGCGCCGACACCCTCGCGGCCCGCCTTCGCGAGCAGGGCGTACGCCTCGGCGACCGAGTCGGCCTGCTGCTGCCGAGGGGCGCCGACATGGGCATCGCCGCCCTCGCGGTGCTCCGCGCAGGCGCCGCGTACGTCCCCCTGGACCCGGCGCATCCGGCGGCACGCCTCGCCTACATGATCACCAACTCCGGCACGTCCCTGCTGCTGACGGCAGCGAAGACAACGGGCCTGGCAGGCACGGACGTACCGGAACTACGGGTCGACGTCGACGAGGACACGGACCCGGACCCGGACACGATCCCCGCACAGACGGCCCCCGTGTCGTGCGCCCCCGGCGACCTCGCCTACGTCCTCTACACCTCGGGCTCCACCGGCGTCCCCAAGGGCGTCGCCGTCGAGCACCGCTCGCTGCTCAACCTCGCGACGAACGTCCGCCCCGTGTTCCCGGTGACCGCCGAGGACCGCGTCCTCCAGTTCGTGTCGTTCGGCTTCGACGTGGCCGTGTCCGACCTGTTCTTCCCCTGGGTCGCGGGCGCGGAACTGCACATCGCGCAGGAGGACGAGCGGCTCGGCGAGGCGCTCCAGAAACGGCTCAGGGACTCCCGCATCACGTACGTCTTCCTGCCGCCGTCCGCCGCGATGACCCTGCCCCGCGCCCCGGGCGCCCTGCCCGAGCTGCGGACGCTCGCGGTCGGCGGCGAGGCGTGCCCGGCCGAGCTGGTCGAGCGGCTCGGCGAGGAGGGCCGCCGGATCGTCAACGCGTACGGCCCCAGCGAGGCCACGGTGTACTCCACCACGGCCGACCTGCGTCCGGGCGAGCCGGTGGTCATCGGCCGCGCCGTCCCCGGCTCCCGCGCCTACGTCCTGGACCGGCGGCTGCGCCCGGTCCCGGTCGGCGTGACCGGCGAGCTCTACGTCGCCGGCGCCACCCTGGCCCGCGGCTACATCGGCCAGCCCGGCATGACGGCCGAACGGTTCGTCGCCGACCCGTACGGCCCGCCCGGCAGCCGGATGTACCGCACCGGGGACCTGTGCCGGGTCGACGCGCATGATGTGCTGCACTACCTCGGCCGCGGGGACTCCCAGGTGAAGCTGCGCGGCTACCGGATCGAACTGGGCGAGATCGAGGCCCTGCTGGCAGGCCACGCCGACGTCACGGTGGCCGCTGCCGCGGTGCGCGGGGAGGGCGCCGAGCAGCGGCTGGTGGCGTATCTCGTCACCACCGCGGAGCTGCCGGACGCGGTGCTGCGGGCCCACTTGGCCGAGCGGTTGCCCGGATACATGGTCCCGGACGTCTTCGTACGCCTGCCGGAGCTGCCGCTGAACCGCTCCGGCAAGATCGACCGGTCCCGGCTCCCCGACCCCCCGTCGTCGCGGCCGGCGCTGAGCGAGTCGTACACCGCTCCGGGCACCGCGACCGAGCTGCGGGTGGCCGAGGTCTGGCAGCAGGTGCTGACCCTGGACCGGGTCGGCGCGCACGACAACTTCTTCGACCTGGGTGGCAATTCCGTACGGCTGCTGGCGGTGCTCGCGGCGCTCCAGGAACACCCTGAGCACCGGGACCTCACCCTCGTCGACCTCTTCCGGCATCCGACGGTGGCAGCCGTTGCGGCCCACCTCGACAGTACGGCCGGGAACACCGCACCCCGCGAGGAGGCGGCCCGGCGCGGCAGCGACCGCCGGGCGGCCCTGCAGAAGATCCGTTCCAGGAAAGGCACGACGCGATGACGACCGAGGAAGTCCCGATGCAGGATCTCGAATCCGCGGTGGCCGTCGTCGGCATGAGCGGCCGCTTCCCCGGCGCGCCGGACCTGGAGTCCTACTGGGCCAACCTGCGCGACGGCGTCTGCTCCCTGTCCACCTTCAGCGAGAAGGAGTTGCTCGCCGACGGCGCGGACGCCGCGGAGCTGCGCAACCCCGCGTACGTCGCCGCACAGGGCCGGCTCCCGGACGCGGACCGCTTCGAGGCGGACCTGTTCGGCTTCAGCCGCACGGAGGCGGCGGCCCTGGACCCGCAGCACCGGGTGCTGCTGGAGACCGCCTGGGCCGCCCTGGAGGACGCGGGCCACGCCCCGCTGACTGCACCATCTGCCGCTGCCGCGGGCCCGTCCCGCACCGGCGTGTACGTGGGCGGCAGCCCGACCGAACACGCCCTGGCCGCCGGCACGGACCCGGCGCTCGCGGCGTCGATCGGCGCCCTCCAGGTCCGTATCCTCACCGACCGCGAGTTCCTGGCGCCGTGGATCTCGTACCGCCTGGGCCTGGGCGGCCCGAGCATGAACGTCCAGACGGCCTGTTCGACCTCGCTGACGGCGGTGCATCTCGCCGTGCAGGCCCTCCTCCTCGGCGAGTGCGACACCGCGCTCGCGGGCGGCGTGGCCATCGGCAGTGTGCGCAAGCAGGGCTACGTCCACTACCAGGGCGGCATCTTCTCCCCCGACGGCCGCTGCCGCCCCTTCGACGAGAAGGCGGCCGGCACGGTGCCGGGCAGCGGCGTGGGCGTGCTGGTGCTGCGCCGGCTGGAGGACGCGCTGGCCGACGGTGACCCGGTGCGTGCGGTGATCCGGGGTACGGCGGTCACCAACGACGGTTCCGGCAAGGTCGGGTTCACCGCTCCGGGGGTGGACCAGCAGACGGCCGCGATCACGGAGGCGTGGGCGGCGGCGGGGCTGGAGCCGTCGGCGGCACAGTACGTGGAGGCGCACGGGACCGGGACGGAGCTGGGAGACCGGATCGAACTGGAGGCGGCGAGCGCGGCCTTCGCGGGCGGTGACGGTACCGGCACGGGTGACGGCATCGGCATCGGCTCGGTGAAGTCGAACATCGGGCATGCGGACGCGGCGGCCGGGGCGGCGGCGCTCATCAAGACGATCCTGATGCTGGAGAACGCGACGCTGGCCCCGACGGTGGACGTCACCAGCCCGGTCCCCGCCCTGCGGGAGTCGCCGCTGCGGCTGGTGACCGAGGCCGAGGAGTGGCCGGACCGGGCGGGCCTGCCCCGGCTGGCGGGTGTGACGTCGGTGGGGATCGGCGGCACGAACGTGCACGTGGTGGTGCAGGCGGCGCCGGAGCGGCCGACCCGGCCGGATACTCCCGCGCACCCCCTGGTCCTGCCGCTCTCGGCCCGCACCGAGCCCCAACTCGCGGATCTCGCAGACCGGTTGGCGAGGCGACTGGGCGAGGCGGGCGCCCCGCCCCTGGCCGATGTCGCCCACACCCTGCGCACGGGCCGGGTCGCGATGCCCGTACGCGGCTATGTCGTGGCCGCCGGGGCACGGGAGGCCGCCGACAAGCTCACAGCGCTGGCCGGGGGCCGCCGGGACTCCACGACCGACCCTCGGGGCGAGGCATGGCTCAGCGGTGAGGAGGTGACCTGGCCGGCCCTCGACGGTGACGTACGGCGGGTGTCGCTTCCGACGTATCCGTTCGCGGGTGAGAGCCATGGCGCGCTGACGCTGAGGCGGCCCGCGACGGCGGAAGCAGCGACGGCGGCGCCCACCCTTGCGCAACCGTCGCCGACGCCGGTGCCGTCGCTGGAGAACGAACTCGACGCCACGGTGGCCGAGTTGGTGATCGAGGCGCTGGATCTCAACGGCGCCGCCGATCTGGAGCAGACGTACTTCGAGGCGGGCGGTGACTCGCTGACGGCCGTCCACCTCGCCGGACGGCTCCGCGACGAGCTGGGCATCGACGTGCCGATCCAGCTGTTCCTCGAACCGATCACACTGAAGGACATGACGAACCGCATCGTCGAGATGAAGCAGAACGGCGGCGCCGACGGCGCCCTCGACGCCCTCCTCTCCGAGTTCGAGGCGGAGGCATGACCGCCCCGCTCCCGGACAGCCGGACCCGATGGCTCAGGGGCGTGAGCGCGCCCGGCGCGAGGATCCGCCTGGTGTGCTTCCCCCATGCCGGCGGCGCGGCAGGCTTCTTCCACGACTGGGCCGCGCTGACGCCACCGGAGATCGAGGTCGTGTCGGTGCAGTACCCGGGCCGCCAGGACCGGCTGTCCGAGCCGTGTGCGACCACGATGGAGGAGCTGGCGGACGCGATCGCGACGGCCCTGCTGCACGAGGTCGACGACGACCTGCCGTTGGCCTTCTTCGGCCACAGCATGGGTTCGTCGGTGGCGTACGAGGTGGCCCGCCGACTGGAGGACGTCCCCGGCCCCACCCTCACCCGCCTGATCGTGTCCGGCCGCACCCGGCCTCGTGCCCCGCAGGAGCAGGCGCCGCGCCCGCTCCCGACCGACACCGAGATCCTGGACCACGTCCGACGGCTGGACCCCGAGGGCGCCGCCGTCTACGAACACCCCGCGCTGCGGCCGGTGATCATGCCGGCTCTGCGCGCGGACTTCGGCCTGCTGGCGACGTACCGCCCGGCTCGTCTGCACCGGCTGGGAGTTCCGGTCACGGCCTGCGGCGGCGACCGTGATCCGGCGTGCACGATCGAGGACCTCTCGGCGTGGGCCGACGTCACGACCGAGAGGCTGGACGTCCGGGCCTTCGAGGGGAACCACTTCTATCTCAACCCGCGCAGAGGGGAGTTGATCGCGCTGATCGCCTCGCTGCTGGCGTGAGGCGGCGCGTCGAACGGTTGCACAAGAGGTGACGTGCAAGAGGTGAGAAAGCTGGGCATGTTTCCCTTTCAATGACCTGAGGGGGCATGCCCGGATGAGCGAGGCCGTCGCATGCGAGGCCACCGCACCCGCGCCGGCACCCCGGAGGGTCGTCGTGACCGGCCTCGGAGCGATCACTCCACTGGGCGTCGGGGTCGGCGAGCTGTGGCGGGGGCTGCTCGACGGGCGGCACGGCATACGGGAGTTGGAGGGGGAGGAGTTCGCCGGGCTGCCCGTGCGGATCGCCGGGGTCGTGCCCGTGGACCCCGCCCGGCTGCTGCCCCGGCCGGTGGCGCGGCGGATGAACCGGGCCGCGCAGTTCGGGGTGCTGGCCGCCCGGGAGGCGTGGGTCGACGCGGGGTTCGCCGAGGGCGGCACGCGGGAGAGCGGGGTCGAGCCGGAGCGGGTCGGGGTGAGCCTGGGGGCCATTCTCGGGGACGCGTCCGTACTGGTGGGCGGGGACCGGAAGTTGCGGGAGAGGGGGCCGCGCGCGGTCTCGCCGCTCACGACCCCCATGACGGTGCCCTCGCAGGCCGCCTCCCAGGTCTCCCTGGACCTGCACATCACGGGTGAGGCGAGGACCGTGACGAGCGCCTGCGCGTCGGGGACCGAGGCCATAGGGCAGGCGATCGACCGCATACGGTACGGGCAGCTCGACGTGGCTCTCGCGGGCGGCGCCGAAGCCGTCGTCACCCCGGCGATCATGGCGTCCTTCGCGGCGATGCGGGCCCTGGCCGACGGTGACCCCTCGACCGGCTCACCCTCGCGTCCCTTCGCCAAGGACCGGGGCGGGTTCGTCAACGGCGAGGGTGCCGGGGTCCTCGTACTGGAGGCCGAGGAGCATGCGCGGGCGCGTGGCGCGCGGATCTACTGCGAGGCCGCGGGCTGGGGCCTGTCGGCCGACGCTCACCACATGGCCGCTCCCGACCCGTCCGGCAACGGCGTCGCCCTGGCCCTGCGCCGGGCCCTGCGGGATGCCGGGGGCCGTGTAGCGGACGTCGTTCACGTGAACGCCCATGCCACGGCCACGATCGAGGGCGACCTCGCGGAGGCGGGCGCACTGCGGGCGGTACTCGGGCAACGGACCGTACCGGTCACGGCACTCAAAGGGCACCTGGGACATCTCCAGGGGGCGGCGGGCGGGGTCGAGGCCGTCGCCGCCGTACTGACGCTGCATCACGGGGTGGTGCCGCCGACCGTGGGGTGCGGGGAGGTCGACGACGCGATCGGGTTGGATGTGGTGAGGGGGGTGCCGCGGGCGTTGCCGGCGGACGGGGACCTGGTGCTCAGCAATTCGTTCGGGTTCGGGGGGCACAACGCGGTGCTGACGTTGCGGCGGACGTAGCGGGCGCCGCGGCAATCCACTTCATGCCGTGCGCTTGCGCGACGCCGTCTTCTTGGCCGCGGTCTTCTTCGCGGTGCTCTTGGCGGTGCTCTTCGCCGTGGTCGACTTGGCCGCTGTCTTCTTCGCGCCCTGGGCCGTCTTCGCGGTCGACTTCTTGGCCGACGCCGACGACGCGGTCTTCTTGGCCGCCGCCTTCTTGGCCGCGGCCGTCGACTTCTTGCCGGCCGCCTGCTTGGGGGCCGCGCGGGCCGTCTTGCGCTGGGGCAGGGGTCTGACCTCCGCCTCCCCCGGCTCTTCGCCGCGCGACTCCTTCGCCGCCCGCACACTCTTCTCCAGGGCCGCCATCAGGTCGAGGACCTTGCCGGACTTCGCCGGTTCGGGTGTCTGAGGCGGGGCCTCGCCGGCCGCCTTCGCGGCGACGACCTCCTCCAGGGCCTCGCGGTACTCGTCGTGCAGTTCGTCGAGCTCGATCTCGCCGAGGGTGTCCATCAGGGCGTCCGCGAGGTCCAGCTCCTTGTCGTTCACGGTGACGTGCGCGTCCGGCGCGACGCCCTCCGGGGCCCGGACCTCGTCCGGCCACAACAGTCCGTGCATGGCGATGGCGTCCTCGACCACGCGCAGCATGCCCAGGCGTTCACGGCCGCGGAGGGCGTATTTGGCGATCGCCACCTTCTGGCTCCGTTTCAGCGCCTCCCGCAGCAGGGTGTACGGCTTGGCCGCGGGTGCGCCGCCCGCGGCGAGGTAGTACGCGCTGTCCATCTGGAGGGGGTCGATGCGGTCGGCCGGCACGAACGCCACGATCTCGATCGTCTTCGCGGTCGGGAGCGGCAGGTGGGACAGGTCCTCGTCCGTGATCGGGATGATCGTGCCGTCCGCGTCCTCGTAGCCCTTGCCGATCTCGGCCTGGGTGACCTCGCGGTCCTCCAGTTCGCAGACCTTGCGGTAGCGGATACGGCCGCCGTCCTCCGTGTGGATCTGACGGAAGGCGATCGAGCGGTTCTCCGTGGCGTTCACCAGCTTGATCGGGATGCTGACCAGGCCGAACGAGATGGCGCCGTTCCAGATGGATCGCACGTGCAGCACCCTTTCGATCGTTTTGCCAGGATCACCCGGACATCCCTCACATTTTCTGGAATTCTCATCGTATGACGCCGATCACAGAGGTGGAGGGGCGACGGCTGGCGCTCAGCAATCTGGACAAGGTGCTGTATCCGGCGACCGGCTTCACCAAGGGCGAGCTGCTGCACTACTACGCCACCACGGCCGACGCCCTGCTGCCGCATCTGCGGGATCGGCCGGTGTCCTTCCTGCGGTACCCCGACGGTCCGGACGGCCAGGTGTTCTTCACCAAGAACGTTCCGCCGGGCACTCCCGAGTGGGTCACCACGGCCGAGGTCCCTCGTGTCGAGGGGCCGGCCCGCATGGTGTTCGTGCAGGACCTCGCGAGTCTGATGTGGGCGGCCAACCTCGTCACCGAGTTCCATACGCCCCAGTGGGTGATCGGGGCACCGGGTGAAGCCGACCGGCTGGTCTTCGACCTCGACCCCGGTTCTCCCGCCGGGGTCGTCGAGTGCTGCGAGGTGGCGCTCTGGCTGCGGGAACGGCTGGCGGCGGACGGCATCGAGGCATATGCCAAGACGTCCGGCTCGAAAGGGCTGCATCTCGCCGCGGCGATCCATCCCGCCTCGTCCGAGCGGGCCACCGAGTACGCCAAGGAGCTCGCCGTGGCGGCCGAGAAGGCCATGCCCCGGCTGGCGCTGCACCGGATGACGAAGAGTCTGCGGCCCGGCAAGGTGTTCGTGGACTGGAGCCAGAACGCTGCCCGCAAGACGACGGCCACGCCGTACACGCTGCGCGCTCGGCGTGAGCCGGCCGTGTCCGCGCCGGTGACGTGGGAGGAGGTGGAGGGCTGCCGCTCGCCCGACGGGTTGACGATCCTCGCGCCGGATCTGGCTGCGCGTCTGGAGGAGTACGGCGACCTCCTGGCTCCGCTTCTCGACGGGGACGGTGCGGGGTCGTTGCCGTGACTCTCCTCGTCCCCGCCGCCCCTACCCGTCCCGTCCTCGAAGGGGCGCCGCCCCTTCGACCCGCCAAGGGGCTCCGCCCCCTGGACCGCCGCTCCTCACACGCCGGAGGGGCTGAGTTTCCAGCGCCGGGGGGTTTGACGGCCTGCCCCTCTCGACGCCGGTCCAGGCATTCCAGCCCGTCCGGCGTTTGAGTACGAGGCCCGTTCAGGGCCGAAGCGGGGGTCTGGGGGCGGCGGCCCATAGCAAGGCCCGCGGCAGCCGCCCCACCACTCAGCCGGCGGCAAGCCACACCCCCCGGTCCCGAGCCATCGCATGCAGCGCCTCCACGTCCGCCGGCTTCAGCACCCCGCCCGTCCGGGCCAGCCCTGCCACCTCTGTGTCCGTGACGACGCGGACCTCCCGGAGGGGCCCGGTGATGGTCACGTCGGACGGGGCGACCAGGGCGAGGACCGGGTGGACCTCGGCGGTGAGGGCGTAGGACGCACGGTCGGCGTCTGCACGGACGCGGCGGAGCAGGGGGTGGGAGTCACGGCGGCCGACGGTGACCATCGGGTCGGCGACGGTCACCTTCTGCTTGCGGGCGTGCAGAGTGTGCAGCGCGAACAGCCCGCCGGGGCCGACCACGAGGTGATGGATACGGTCGCCGCCGGGCAGCGGCACGGAGTGCAGCGTGTGCCAGCCCGCGCCGTCCAGCCGGTCCAGCGCCTCCCCGACCGTCTGCTCCGCCGCCAGCGCCCGGCGGCGGGGGTCGGGACGGCTCAGTCGGTGGGCGGGACCGGGATCCCGGTCGAGCGAGACCAGGAGCGCCTCGCCGGGACGGTTGGGCGCCAGGTCGTCGTCCGGATGCAGGGTCAGCCGGGCCAGCTCGGCGGGCGTGGGGACGGGGGGCGGCCCCACCGTCACCGGGCCGGTGACGAAGGGCCCGAGCGCCTCCAGCACATCCTCCCGGCGGTCGTCGCTGAGCAGGTTGATCCGGGCCGCCTCACGGTCGTACCAGGCGATGTTCCGCCCGTCCGTGAGGCAGACGTAGAGCCGCTCCTGGCCGTGCCGCCAGGTCGGTATGACGCGCAGTCCGCTCATGCACCATCACCCCACTGACCATGGGAACAGGCGGGGTGCTGCGCGTGCAAGAACCCGGTTACCTTTGAGAGGAGTTGGGCAGACCCCCTCGACGGGTGTTGGGGAGGCGCCGTTGCGTACCCGCAGGAAGCAACCCGACGTACCGGCTCCGGACAGACCGTGGAGCGAGATCGTGCCCGGCCTGTGGATGGGCGGTCACGAGTTCCGGGGGCAGTCGGGCCAAGTGGAGTTCGCCGTCGTACGGGACGAGTTCGATCTCGTACAGACTCTGCTGCGCCTGCCCGGCCACGGGCCCGACGCCGGCGTGGAGCACCACGTGTGGCCCATCCCCGACGGACCGCTGGACGGCACCCAGCTCGCGGGGGTGATACGCCTGGCCGAGGCCGCGTGCGAGGCGCTGGACGGGGGCCGCAGGGTCCTCGTCCGCTGCTACCACGGCTACAACCGCTCGGGGCTCGTCATCGCCCACGCCTTGGTGCGCCGGAGTCACTCCGCCGAGCAGGCGATCCGGCTGATACGCTCCCGCCGCTCTCCGTGGGCCCTGCACAACGAGCTGTTCGTCGACTACCTCCGCGCCGGACTGTCGACCGCCCGGCTCCTTGAGGAGCTCGCCGAGTAATCGTTTCGCCCGTCCGCCCACCGCATGCGCAAAAAGGACTTCCGTCCGAATAGTGTGTATGGGCCGACCACCACTCGATCCCCAGGAGAACCGTGCCCCGCAGCCGCCCCGCGCGCCTCGTCGTGCTCGTCGCCCTGCTGCTGGCGGCCGCGACCGCCTGTGGTGATGCCGGGGGGCTCCAGGGCGCGGGCCCGACCGAGGTCGCGGTGAGCCCGGACAAGCTGTGGCCGAAGCTGACGCCGGCGTCCAGCCCCGCCTACGTCGTCGGCGAGGTGAACAGGGAGGTCGTGAAGGGCATCGACCTCCCCAAGGGCGACATCCGCGACGTGCAGCCCGTGGCGGTCGTACGCCAGGAGATCGCCGCCCACCGGGACGAGTACAGCGGCAAGGACGCGATGTACCGCGAGACCGGCAGGCTGATGGCCGACTGCGACGAGGGCGCCGGGCGCGGCAAGTGCCCGGTGCTGCGGCCGTACTACCGGGATCTGACCGGCGACGGGCGCCCCGAGCTGACGCTGGGCTTCCGGCTGATGCCGGGCAAGACCACCGCGGTGCGCGTCTACACCGTGGAGAAGCACCGGCTCGTGCAGGTGATGGCCTGGGACGACGCCATCAGCGGCGTCGAGCTGGCCGGGCGGTCGGTGATCATACGCTCGCCGTCCGAGGTCGCCGGGTACGAGTACCGGCTGCAGTGGACCTGGGACGCGGACCAGAAGGCGATGCTGCTCACGCACGACGAGATGCTGCGCACCGGGCCGGGCAAGAAGACGCCCCGCCCCTCCCCCTCACGCTCCGCGTCGCCTTCCCTCTCCCCGTCCGCCACCCCGTCGGCGAGCACCCCATGAGACTCGGACTCCCGCAGTGGGCCGGTCCGCTCGCCGTGAAGGCGGCCCTCTTCATCACGGTGATGTGCTGCGCGCTCGCCGCGCTGCTCGGCATCCTCGTGCACGTCTCGGTGACGAACCAGACCGTCGGCCAGGCCCGCGACCAGGCGCTGTCCCGGCTGGAGGACGCGACGACCGCGTTCGAGGCCGGGGACACCCTCCCGACCGGCGTCGGCCTGGATCCACCGGAGCTGCCCGAGTCCCTGCGGGAGCTGGCGGTGGCCGGGGAGCGCGGCACGATGGTCGCCGACCACCGGGGGCGCCCGACGATGTGGGCGGCCGGCCCCGCCGACGGCGAGCGTGCCCTCGCGGTCGAGGTCGACTACTCGCAGCAGGCCCGCACCATCGAGGGGCTGGACCGGGCGATCGTGTGGTCGTCGGCGCTGGCGATCGGGGCGACGGTGCTGGTGGGCGTGTTCGCGGTGACGCGGGTGACGCGCCGGCTGCACGCCACGGCCCGGGTGGCCCGGCGGATCAGCGGGGGCGACCTGGACGCACGGGTCGACGATCCCCGTACGAAGGATCCGACCCGGCCGCAGGACGAGGTGGCCTCCGTCGCCGCCGCTCTGGACTCCATGGCGTCCTCGCTGCAGATCAAGCTGCTCGCCGAGCAGCGGTTCACGGCGGACGTGGCGCACGAACTGCGTACGCCGCTGACCGGGCTGCACGCGGCGGCCGAGCTGCTGCCGGCGGGGCGCCCGACGGAGTTGGTGCAGGACCGGGTGGCGGCGCTGCGCACGCTGACCGAGGATCTGCTGGAGATCTCACGGCTGGACAGCGGACGCGAGCGGTCGGAGCCGGACTCCGAGCCGCTGGGCGCGTTGGCCGAGCGGGTGGTGCGGGCGTCCGGGACCGGGACCGAGGTCGTCGTCGTGCGGGACGCCGTGGTGGAGACCGACCGGCGGCGGTTGGAGCGGGTGTTGGGGAATCTGGTGGCGAACGCGCACAAGCACGGGCGCGGGCCGGTCGTCCTGACGGTGGACGGTCCCGTGGTGACCGTGCGGGACCACGGCGTGGGCTATCCGGAGTACCTCGTCGCGCACGGGCCGCAGCGCTTCCGTACTGAGGGCGGGTCCAAGGGGCACGGACTGGGGCTGACCATCGCGCTGGGGCAGGCGGAGGTGCTCGGCGCGCGGCTGACGTTCACCAATTCGGCGGACGGCGGAGCCGTGGCGACGCTGACGCTCCGCTAGGAGCGATCGCGGACAGGGCGCCCCCTCATCGCCCCCTCCTCGCCCCCTCCTCGCCCCCTCCTCGCTCCATCGGACCCAAGCCACGCTGGTGCTGAGCCATAAGGCACACAAGACGGACTAATTGGGTAAGTTCCGGACATGACCAAGGCCGGATCCACCCTGGTGGCAGCGGACGCGCCCGCTCCCGCCGCACGTCTCCCCCGGCGCCGTGGCATCGAACTGGCCCTCATCGTGGTGGCCGTCCTGCTCTCCGTGTACGGCTACTGCGCGGTCGGCCTCGCCAAGAACGGCACCGTCCCGCCCGGCGCCGCGGGCTACGGCGCCGGGCTCGGCGTGCTCGCCCTGGTCGCACATCTGGCGGTGCGCCTGCGCGCCCCCTGCGCCGACCCGCTGCTGCTGCCGATCGGCGTGTTGCTCAACGGCCTCGGCCTGGTCCTGATCTACCGGCTCGACCTGGAGACACCGGACGACCGGGCGGCGCCCGCCCAACTCGTGTGGTCCACGCTGGGGGTGGCCCTGTTCATCGTGGTCGTCCTCCTGCTGCGCGACCACCGGGTGCTCCAGCGCTACTCCTATGTGTGCGTCGTGGCCGCGCTCATCCTCCTCACCCTCCCGATCTTCTTTCCGTCCGTGAACGGCGCCCGCATCTGGATCCGGATCGCCGGATTCTCCATCCAGCCCGGCGAGTTCGCGAAGGTGCTGCTCGCGGTGTTCTTCGCGGCGTACCTGGCCGCCAACCGCAGCGCGCTGGCATACACGGGCCGCCGTGTCTTCGGCGTCAACCGGCTGCAACTGCCCACCGGGCGCGTCCTCGGCCCGATCGTCGCCATCTGGCTGCTGAGCGTGGGCGTCCTGGTCCTCGAACGCGACCTGGGCACCTCGCTGTTGTTCTTCGGCCTGTTCGTGGTCCTTCTCTACGTCGCCACCGGCCGCACCGGCTGGATCGCGCTCGGCCTGCTGCTCGCGGCGCTCGGCGCGGTGGCCGTCGGGCAGTTGGAGCCGCATGTGCACGGCAGGGTCGAGGACTGGCAGCATCCGTTCGCGTCGATCGAGGCGGGCGAGGGCCCGAACCAGCTGTCCCAGTCACTGTTCGCCTTCGCGGCGGGCGGCATGCTCGGCACCGGCCTGGGCCTCGGCCACTCGATCCTGATCGGCTTCGCGGCCAAGTCCGACTTCATCCTGGCGACGGCCGGGGAGGAACTGGGCCTGGCGGGCCTGTCCGCGATCTTCCTCCTGTACGGCCTGCTGGTGGAGCGCGGCTACCGGGCGGGCCTCGCCCTGCGCGACCCCTTCGGGCGGCTGCTCGCGGTGGGGCTCGCCTCGATCGTGGCGCTCCAGGTGTTCGTGATCGCCGGCGGGGTGACGGGCCTGATCCCGCTGACCGGCATGGCGATGCCGTTCCTCGCGCAGGGGGGCTCGTCGGTGGTCACCAACTGGGCGATCGTGGCGCTGCTGATCCGGCTGAGCGACCGGGCACGCAGCCGCCTCGGCGTCCCCAAGAGCGAGGAGGCCCCCGTGCCGACGGAACCCGGTGCCACCGCGGAGGCCGCCCGATGACCCGGCACATCCGGCACGCCGCCTTCTTCTGCGCTCTGCTGCTGATCGCGCTGCTCGTGAACGCCGCCCGCATCCAGGTCTTCGAGGCGCCGTCCTACGACGACAACATCGCCAACCGCCGCACCACGATCGCCCGTTACGGGCAACCGCGCGGGGACATCCTGGTCGACGGCGCCCCGGTCACCGGATCCCGGGACACCGGCGAGCACCTCCGCTACGAACGGACGTACACGAACGGCCCGATGTACGCCCCCGTCACCGGCTTCGCCTCGCAGGTGTACGGCACGACGCTGCTGGAGCACACCGAGGACGGGGTCCTGGCGGGCACGAACCCGCTGCTGACGCCGTTCCCGCTGTGGAACGGCGTCGCCGTGCGCGACCGCAACCCCGGCGGCAATGTCGTCACCACGCTCCGCAAGGCGGCGCAGGAGGCGGCGTACGAGGGCCTCGCCGGCCGCAAGGGCGCGGTGGCTGCCATCGAACCGTCGACGGGCCGGATCCTGGCCCTGGTGTCCGCCCCGTCGTACGACCCGTCGGTCCTTTCCGGTAACCGCTCAGCGGTGGCCAGGTCCTGGTCGACCCTGAACCGCGACGCCGACAAGCCGATGCTGAACCGGGCGGTGCGCAAGACATATCCGCCGGGTTCGACCTTCAAGGTGATGACCGCGGCGGCGGCCCTGGACTCGGGCGTGGTCGAGGACCTGGACGACCGCACCGACTCCCCGGAGCCGTACACCCTCCCGGGCACCAGGACCTCGCTCACGAACGAGTCCAAGGGCTGCCGGAACGCACCGCTGCGCAAGGCCTTCGAGTGGTCGTGCAACACGGTGTTCGCCAAGCTGGGCGTCACGGTCGGCGTGGACCGGATGGCGGCGACCGCGGGCGCCTTCGGCTTCAACGACCCGAACCTAAAGATCCCCTACTCGGTCGCCGAGAGCACCTTCGACACCAAGGTCGACAAGGCCCAGCTCGCCCTGTCCTCGATCGGCCAGTACAACACCCGCGCCACGCCCCTGCAGATGGCAATGGTCGCGGCGGCCGTGGCGAACGGCGGCCAGGTGCGTTCGCCCTACCTGGTGGAACGCACGACCAGGGCGGGCGGCTCCACGGTCTCGACGGCCGGGTCCCGCCCGATGCGGCAGGCCATGCGCCCGTCGACCGCCGTCCTCCTCAAACAGCTCATGGTGGACGTGGTCCGCGAGGGCACCGGCACCAACGCCTGGATCCCCGGCGCGACGGTGGGCGGCAAGACGGGCACGGCCCAGCACGGTCTCGGCAACTCCGGTACGCCGTACGCATGGTTCGTGTCCTGGGCGCAGGGCGACACCGACCTGGAGCCCAAGGTCGCCGTCGCCGTGGTGGTGGAGGACGCGGACGCCGACCGGGGCGAGATCAGCGGCGGCGGGGACGCGGCGCCGATCGCGCGGGCGGTGATGGAGGCGGTACTGAAGTCGCCCTCACCCGACGACAGTTGACGTAGGCGACGACCGTGCCCACCCACTGAGACACCCGCTGCGCCCTCCACTCCACCCGACCTATCGTTCGGTCCATGACGACATCAGCGACCCCGGAAGCCGCCTACGAACTCGCCCAGGTCAACATCGCCCGCCTCAAGGCCCCGCTGGACTCCCCGCAGTTGAAGGACTTCGTCGACAGCCTCGACCCGGTGAACGCCGACGCGGACGCCGCCGACGGTTTCGTGTGGCGGCTGGAGGGCGAGACGGGGGACGCGACGGACGTGCTCGTCTTCGGCGACGAGTGGCTGATCATCAACATGTCGGTGTGGCGGGACACGAACGCGCTGACCGCGTACATGTACCAGGGCCGCCACCGCGAGATGCTGGCCCGCCGCCGCGAGTGGTTCGAAAAGGTGCAGGAGGCGATGGTGACCCTGTGGTGGGTCCCCGCGAACCACCGCCCGACGGTCGCGGAGGCCGAGTCCCGGCTTCTGCACCTGCGCACGAACGGCCCGACTCCCTACGCCTTCACCCTGCGCACCTCGTTCCCGCCGCAGGGGGCGAAGCCGCTGCTCGGCGAGGTGCCGGACGGCCTGGGCTGCTCGGTCTAGGACAGACCGGTCCGCGACGGACCGGTCTGGGACGGACCGGTCTGGGACGGACCGGTCTGGGACGGAGCGGTCTGGGACGGACCGGTCTGGGACGGACCGGTCTCCGCCCCCGCCTCGATCGCGTCCTCGACCTCCGCGACCCGCTCCCGCTCCTCCGCCGCGAACCGCTCGGCGTCGAGCTTCTCGGCGATCTCCTCGTCCTGAGCCATCAGCAGGTCCAGATTCGAGTCCCCCATCTCGAACACCCCCATGTCCACATAGGCCTGCTGAAGGCGCTCGCCCCACAGCCCGATGTCCTTGACGCAGGGAACGATGCGCGAGAAGAGCAGCCGCCGGAACAACTGCAGAAACTCGGACCGCTCACTGATCTGCTCGGCCTCGCCCTTCGGAATGCCGAAGTTCTCCAGGACCTCGACACCCCGCAGCCGGTCCCGCATCAGATAGCAGCCCTCGATGACGAACTCCTCACGCTCCCGGAGCTCGGCCTCGCTCAACTGCTTGTAGTAGTCCCGAAGCGCCATACGCCCGAAGGCCACGTGCCGCGCCTCGTCCTGCATCACATAGGCCAGGATCTGCTTGGGCAAGGGCTTGTCGGTGGTGTCCCGGATCATCCCGAAGGCGGCCAGCGCGAGCCCCTCGATCAGCACCTGCATCCCGAGGTAGGGCATGTCCCAGCGACTGTCCCGCAGCGTGTCACCCAACAGCGACTGCAGATTGTTGTTGATCGGATAGAGCATCCCGATCTTCTCGTGCAGAAAGCGCCCGTAGATCTCGGCGTGCCGCGCCTCGTCCATGGTCTGCGTGGCCGAGTAGAACTTCGCGTCCATGTCCGGCACCGACTCCACGATCCGCGCGGCGCAGATCATCGCGCCCTGCTCGCCGTGGAGGAACTGACTGAACTGCCAGGAGGCGTAGTGCTTGCGCAGCTCGCCCTTCTCCCGCTCGCTCATCTTGGCCCAGTACGGCGTCCCGTAGAGCGCCATCGACTCGTCCGGCGTACCGAGCGCGTCGTACGGATCGACCTCCAGCTCCCAGTCGATCCGCAGTTGCCCGTCCCACTGCTTGTCCTTGCCCTTCTGGTACAGGGCCAGAAGCCGGTCACGCCCGCCGTCGTACTCCCAGCTGAAACGGGCCGCGCCGGACGCCGGCACCTGCCAGATCGATTCCCCCGGATCCGTGGCGTACAGGTCGTAAGTCGGCATGCCTCGCAGGCTCACACGCGATAGACGCGGGGTCAACAAGTCCTGCGCAAGGGATTGACGAGCTTGCTGACAGGCAGTCTCATAACAGTCGGACGACGTACCCCCGGGTAACAGAGGTGAGAGACCGATGACGACCCTGACGGAAGCCGACGCGGTCGACGGACTGCGCGACGCACTCGGCCTGCTCAAGGACCGCGAGCAGGTGGCCGAGCGGCTGCTCGCCTCTTCCGCCAAGCACTCCTTCGACCCCGACAAGGAACTGGACTGGGACGCGCCCTACGAGGAGGGCAAGTGGTTTTGGCCCCCCGAGCTGGTCTCGCTCTACGACACCCCGCTGTGGAAGCGCATGAGCGAGGAACAGCGCGTCCTCCTCTCCCAGCACGAGGCGGCGGCCCTCGCCTCCCTGGGCATCTGGTTCGAGATCATCCTCATGCAGCTCCTGGTCCGCCACATCTACGACAAGGCGGCAACGAGCGCACACGTCCGCTACGCACTCACCGAAATCGAGGACG
Source organism: Streptomyces sp. NPDC107528 (assembly GCF_055639295.1). Classification (NCBI taxonomy): domain Bacteria; kingdom Bacillati; phylum Actinomycetota; class Actinomycetes; order Kitasatosporales; family Streptomycetaceae; genus Streptomyces; species Streptomyces sp. NPDC107528. Next base: position 426,519 of record NZ_JBVKAV010000006.1, on the reverse strand, counting down.
AGTGCCGCCACTCCAAGATGTTCGCCCGCCTGATCTCCCACGGCGACACACCCTGGTACCCCGTCAGCCGCGCACACCAGAACCTGGGCCGCCTCTTCAAGACGATCTCCACCACCCCCGGCTCCTTCACGGCCACCCTCCTCGGCGAGGAGGTCCTCGACTGGATGCAGCGCCTGACCTTCCCGGACGAGCGCGTCCAGCCCCTGGTCCGGGGCGTGACCCGCATCCACGTGGTCGAGGAGGCCCGCCACGTCCGCTACGCCCGTGAGGAACTGCGCCGCCAGATGGTGACGGCCCCGAGGTGGTCCCAGGAGTTCACCCGAATAACCTCCGGCGAGTTCGCCCGCGTGTTCTCCGTGGCCTTCGTCAACCCCGAGGTCTACACGAACGTAGGCCTGGACAAGCGAGAGGCCATGGCCCAGGTCAAGGCCAGCGCCCACCGCCGCGAGGTCATGCAGACCGGAGCAAAACGCCTGACGGACTTCCTGGACGACATAGGAGTACTGCGCGGAGCGGGCCGCCGCCTGTGGAGGTCATCGGGCCTACTGGCGTAGGCGCACCCGCGTACGGCGGGTCGGGGGACGTGCCGGGGGTGTCCGCGCAGGCGCGACGCGCACCCCGACCGGACGGCGACGGGCCGCCGCAGGCATCCCCGCCCACCCCGGCGACTACCCTGCTGGTCATGACGCCCTCGGCCCCCACCCCCGCCTACCGCCGCCTGAGCGTCGAGGAGCGCCGCTCCCAACTCCTCAACGCCGCCCTCACGCTCTTCGCCCACCGAGCCCCCGAGGACGTCTCCCTGGACGACGTGGCAGAGGCGGCCGGCGTCTCCCGCCCCCTGGTGTACCGCTACTTCCCCGGCGGCAAGCAACAGCTCTACGAGGCAGCCCTGCGCTCCGCCGCCGAAGAACTGCAGCACTGCTTCGACGAACCCCGCGAAGGCCCCCTCGTCCCCCGCCTGTCCCGCGCCCTCGACCGCTATCTGACCTTCGTGGACCAGCACGACGCCGGCTTCAGCGCCCTGCTCCAGGGCGGCAGCGTGGTGGAGACGTCCCGGACGACCGCCATCGTCGACGGCGTACGCCGCGCCGCGGCGGAGCACATCCTCCGCCACCTGGGCATCTCCGACCCGAGCCGCCTCCTCCGCATGACCGTCCGGATGTGGATCACCGCGGTCGAGGCGGCCTCGCTCATCTGGCTGGACGAGGGCAAGCAGCCCCCCGTGGAGGAACTACGGGACTGGCTGGTGGAGCAGTTCGTGGCCGCGCTCTCCGTCACCGCGGGCCGAGACCCCCAGACCGCCGCCCTGGCCGAGAACCTGGCGGAGCAGGAGGCCGAGCAGTACGCCGAGCCCTCCGCCGGGCAGCCGACCGCGGATAGCTGAGACTGGTGCCGTGAAGAGCGAAGACACCCCCTTCGAGGGCGGCCCGATGGACGGCCGGGTCCTGCCCGTACTGCTGGGCATCACGGGCCACCCGCCCAAGACGTACCGCATCCCCGTCCCCGACCCGCACGGCGGCGAGCCCACGGTCCTCGTCTACCGCCGCGTACCCCGCACACCGGGCGCCCGCGTGCGCCTCTCCCAGCGCTGGAAGTACGAGTACGACCCCGAGGGCAAGCACAGCCGCCGCCTGAACTGGCCCTGGTCCAAGCCAGACACCACGCCGCAGAGCAAGCCACACGACTCGAACGAGTGAAGTGACTGAGCCGAGCCGCGCACACCTACCGCGCGAACCGGCCTCCCCCGCCCGATGCTCACGGTACGGAGCAGAACCCTTCTCCGCACCGGAGGTGATGGCGTGTCAGGAAGGCGAAGGCTGCTGCATCGGGTCCGCACGACGGCGGTGTCGGCGGCAACGGCGACCGCGACGATCCTCGCGTCGGCAGCCGCGTCCGCACCCGCGATGGCGGCGCCCGAGCCCGCCGCCGACCCGCAAGAGCAATCCACGGCACGTCTCCTGACAGACCTTCAGCGTCTCTACCTCGAGACCGAGAAGGCGACGGAGACCTACAACGCGACCGAGGAGAAGCTCAAGAAGCAGCGCACCGAGGTCACCCGCCTGGACACCGCCCTGTCCCGCGCCCGACTCTCGCTGCACGACAGCAGGGGCGCGGCCGGCCGCCTGGCCCGCCAGCAGTACCAGAACACCACCGACATCTCCCCGTACGTGCGCCTGCTCCTGGCCCGTGACCCCCAGCACGCCCTGGACCAGGGCCACGTCATCGGCCTGCTGGCACGCGAGCGCGCCGAAACGGTCGGCCGGCTGACCGGCACGGAACACAAGGCCGACGAACTGGCCCGCAAGGCCCGCGAGGCCCTGGACCACCAACTCGTGCTGGCGGAACGCCAGAGGAAGAACAGGGACGCCGTACACAAGCGGCTCAAGAAGGTCGAGGAGCTCCTCGCGTCCCTGACCGCCGACCAGCTCACCGCCCTGGCCGAGTTCGAGAAGAAGAGCGTCACCGAAGCCCAGAAAGACCTCATGGCATCCGGCGAACTGGCCAAGGAGGACCACAAACCGTCCTCCGAGGCCAACCGTGCGATCCGCTACGCCAGGAAGCAGCTCGGCAAGCCGTACAAGTGGGGCGCGGAAGGCCCGAAGTCATACGACTGCTCGGGCCTGACATCCGAGGCCTGGGCCCACGCCGGCACCCGGATCCCCCGCACCAGCCAGGAGCAGTGGGCGCGGCTCGACCGCATCCCCCTGACCGAACTGCGCCCGGGCGACCTGGTCGTCTACTTCCCGGACGCCACACACGTGGCCATGTACGTCGGCAAGGGCAAGGTGATCCAGGCCCCGCGCCCCGGCGAGAAGATCAAGGTCTCCCCGATCGCGTCGAACCCGCTCCTGGGTGCGGTACGTCCCGAGGTCAGCCCCCGGAAACCTCCGCGAGATAAGCCCCGGTCTTCTCCGGCTCATAAAAGAAGTTCTCAAAGTCGGCCGGATCATTGAACCCGTTGGCGAACCGATCGGCCACCGGCGGCAACTGCCCGGCCGCCCCGATGAGGTTGAGGATGTGCTCCGGCGGCGGCGCCAGCATCGCGTTCGTCCACTTGGTGACGTGCTGCGCGGTGGCCCAGTACCGGTCGAAGGTGGCGCGCATCCACGCCTCGTCGAACTCCTTGTCCCCGTGCTCCAGGATCGAGGAGAGATAGGCGGCGGCGCACTTGGACGCGGAGTTGGAGCCCTGTCCGGTGATCGGGTCGTTGGCCACCACGACATCGGCCACACCCAGCACGAGCCCGCCGCCGGGAAGCTGCCCGACGGGGTTGCGCACGGTCGGCGCGTACCGGCCGCTCAGCGTGCCGCCCGCGTCGGTGAGCTCGACCTTGGTCGCCCGGGCGTACTCCCACGGCACGTACTTCTCCATGAGTTCCAGGGTCAGGGAGAGGTGCTCCGCCGGGTCCTTCACGTCCTGGAAGACGTCGAGCGGCCCGCCGGGTATGCCCTCCCAGAACAGGATGTCCGCGCGCCCGGAGGTCGTCAGGGTGGGCATGACGAACAGCTCGCCGACGCCGGGGACGAGGTTGCAGCGGACGCCTTCGGTGTCCGGGTGCTCCGGACGCGGGCCCAGGCCGTGGACGTACGCCACGGCGAGCGCGCGCTGCGGCTCGCTGTACGGCGACCGCTCGGCGTCCCGCCCGAACATCTGGACGAGCTCGCCCTTGCCGGCCGACACCAGCACCAGGTCGTACGTACGGGAGAAGTAGTCGAGGTCGCCGACCGCCGCGCCATGGATGACGAGCTGGCCGCCGCGCTGTGCGAACGTCTCCATCCAGCCGGCCATCTTCACCCGCTGGTCGACCGACTGCGCGAAGCCGTCGAGGCGTCCCAGCCAGTCGATCGCCCGCGCCGCGGGGCCCTCGCCCCAGGAGCCGGGGGCCGCCACCGAGACGCCGAGTCCCTCGATCTTCGGGGCCTGGGACTCCCAGAAGTTCAGCTGGAGATCGCGCTCGTGCTGGAGTGCCGTGTGGAACATGCACTGCGTGGACATGACCCGGCCGGAGCGGATCTCGTCCGCCGTCCGGTTGGACATCAGGGTGACCTCGTACCCGTTCGACTGGAGTCCGAGGGCGATCTGGAGTCCGGACTGGCCGGCTCCGACGACGAGTATCTTCCGCATCCGGGGTTGTTCTCCTACTCGGGGGTTTCGTCGAGCGCGTGACCTACGAGGCTCAGGAGAGTCTCGATCACCGAGATCCGGCGGCGCGCATCCATGATCATTACAGGTATGTGCGCCGGGATCGTCAACGCCTCACGCACGTCCTGCGGCTCGAACAGCTCGCTGCCGTCGAAGTGGTTCACCGCGACGACGTACGGCAGTCCGCAGCTCTCGAAGTAGTCCAGCGCCGGGAAGCAGTCCTTCAGCCGCCGGGTGTCGGCGAGTACGACCGCGCCGATCGCGCCGCGCACCAGGTCGTCCCACATGAACCAGAACCGCTGCTGGCCCGGCGTGCCGAACAGGTAGAGCACCAGGTCGTCGTCGAGCGTGATGCGGCCGAAGTCCATGGCCACGGTGGTGGTCAGCTTGCCGGGTGTCGAGGTGAGGTCGTCGGTCTCCTCGCTCGCCTCGGTCATCAGCGCCTCGGTCTGCAGGGGCGTGATCTCCGAGACGGCGGTGACCAGCGTGGTCTTGCCGACACCGAAGCCACCGGCCACGACTATCTTCGTGGCTATGGGGGCCCGGGTGCGATCGGTCTGCCAGGGCTGTTCGGGGCCCTCTTGGCCGAGGAGCGGGGAGACACCGCGAGCGGCGTCAGAGACGACGGAGTCCACTCAGCACCCTTTCCAGCAGAGCACGGTCCGGCCGGCCCGTGCCGTGGCCGGTTCCCGTGCCGTACACCCGGATCTTTCCCTGGTCCGCGAGATCGCTGAGGAGCACGCGGACCACGCCGAGCGGCATCTTCAGCAGCGCGGCGATCTCGGCCACCGTACGCATCCGGCGGCACAGTTCGACGATGGCCCGCAACTCCGGCATCACCCGGGTGTTGAGGGAGCCGTTCGTCAGTTCCTTGCGCTCCTGCGGGGCCTCCAGCGCCGCCACGAACGTCTCCACGAGGAGGACGTGGCCGAAGCGGGTACGGCCGCCGGTGAGCGAGTAGGGGCGTACGCGGGCGGCTTTGCGGTCGCCGCCGCGGACGGGGAGTTGCTGCCTGTTCTTCGGGGCGTTGCTCATCGGGTACTCCCTGCCGACGCGGCCTCTAGGGATTTCCGTAGCTCGCTGCGGAGTTCGGGGGTGAGGACGTGGCCGGCCCGGCCGACGAAGAGCGCCATGTGGTAGGCCACCACGCTCATGTCGCAGTCCGCGGAGCCGTGCACGCCGAGCAACGAGCCGTCACTGATGGACATCACGAACAGGCTGCCCTCGTCCATCGCGACCATCGTGTGCTTCACGCCGCCGAACTGCATCAGCTTGGCGGCACCGATGGTGAGGCTGCCGATGCCGGACACGATGGTGGCGAGGTCGGCGGAGGAGCCCCGGGGGCCGGTGGGCCGGTCGGTCCTGGCTTCCCGGGCAGCCTCGTTGCGGGCGTGGTCCGAGGAGAGCAGGAGCAACCCGTCGGAGGAGACCACCGCGACTGACTGGATGCCCGGCACCTCCTCGACCAGATTCGTCAACAACCAGTGCAGATTGCGGGCTTCACTGCTCAGTCCGAAGGTACTGGGCGCGGTCAACTGCTTGCCTCCTCGGCTGTGCCCCCCGTGGCTGCTTCGGTTTCCGTGCTCGGTGCCGGGTTCTGGCCCGTGTGTTCGGCGATCTCTGCCTGTACGTCGCGGTAGCCGGCCGCCGCTCCCTGGCGGAAGCCGCCCAGCCTCCTGCGGAGGGCGTCTGCGTCGACGCTGCCGGTCCGCTGGCGCGGGGCCTGGGTGGGGGCGGTGATCTTCGGCGTGCGCTTGGGGAGGCCCCTGTCGGTGACGAGTTCATCCGCGTCGTCGGGGACTCGTTCGTGCACCGCCTCGGCTTCGTCTTCACCTTCGGCGGCCGCGGGTTCGGCGACTACCGGTTCGGCGACTACCGGTTCGGCGGCTGCTGTCGGTTCCTCCCCCGTCGCCTGCGCCGGGATCAGCAGCTCCATCGTCGTCTCGGCGGGATGCTCCCGCTCCTGCTCGGCCTCGGGTGCCGCAGGCCGGCGTACGGCCTCCTCGGCGTCGCCGGTCTCGCGTACCGCCCGCTCCGCCAGCGCCACCAGCGGGTCCTCGCCCTTGGCGCGGCCTGGCAGGACATTGGAGTTGGCCTCCGCGTCGGCGCCCGGGAGGGAGAAGGTGTGGGCGCCGGTGCGGTGCGGCGTGTCCGAGGGGACCGCGGCCGGTGGGGCCGCCGCCAGCAGGCCCCCCGGCAGGACCGCGACCGCCGCGATGCCGCCCTGCTTCTGCTCGCGCAGCTGGACGCGGACGCCGTGACGGTGGGCGAGGCGGGCGACGACGTACAGGCCGAGGCCCAGGCCTTCGTCGCCCTCCTGGTCGTAGGAGTTCTCGGGGTCGAAGTCGGCGAGGCGGGAGTTGAGGCGGGACATGCGCTCGTCCGTCATGCCGATGCCCTCGTCCTGGACGGAGAGCATCACCTCGCCGCTCTCCAGCAGCCACGCGGAGATCTCGACGGGCAGGTCGGGCGGGGAGAACGACGTGGCGTTCTCCATCAGCTCGGCCAGCAGGTGGGAGAGGTCGTCGGCCGCGAAGCCCGCCACATGCGCGTGCGGTGGCAACGCGGCGATACGGACCCGCTCGTACCGCTCGATCTCGCTGACCGCCGCGCGTACGACGTCGACCAGCGGAACCGGTCCGGCGTGCTGCTGGACGTGCTCGGTCCCGGCCAGGACGAGGAGGTTCTCGCTGTGCCGGCGCATGACCGTGGCGAAGTGGTCCAGCTTGAACAGGGTGGCGAGGCGCTCGGGGTCCTGCTCGCGCTCCTCAAGGCCCTCGATGACGCCGAGTTGACGCTCGACGAGGCCGAGGGTGCGCAGGGCCAGGTTGACGAAGGTGCTGCCGATGCTGTCGCGCAGACGGTCCAGCTGGGCTGCGGACTCGGCGAGTTCGGTGCGCAGCTCCTCACGGGCGTCGGCCATCTTCTGGCGCTGCCCGACGAGGTGCTTGCGGTCGGACTCCAGGGTGCCGATGCGCTCGTGGAGGGCGAGGGCGTGCGCGTGCAGGGCGTTGACCGAGTCGACGACCTGGGCGAACTCGTCCTTACGGCCGGTGAACTTGACCGGCTCCTGAGCCGCCGGGTCCTCGGCCCCCGCGAGCCGGGCGGAGCCGAGGCGCAGCACGGCGAGGGGCCGGGTGAGGCTGCGGGCCATACCCGTGGCGACGCCCACGGCGAGCAGCATCAGGGCGCCGAGGATCGCGATGCGGATCTCCAGCGCGGTGACGTCGTCGTCGCGCAGCTCCTCCAGGGCCTTCGTGCGGCGGTCGTAGAGGGCGGACTCGACGCCGCGCATCATGTCGACCCGGGCGGAGAGGGCCGCCTCGACGCGCCTGGCGTCGGTGGCCAGGTCGCGGTCGGACAGCGTGGCCTGGTCGGTGAGGGCGGCGAGATACCGCTCGGCGGTGCCGATCTCGGGGCCGGTGACCGTGGAGTCGTACGAGGTGCGCGCGGTCTTCGGGGCGGAGTCGCGGAAGTCGGCGACGGCGGCGTCGGAGCGCAGGCGCGCCTGCTGGGCGGCGGCGCTGAGGGCGGCGCGCTGCTCGGCGTCCGCGTCCGAGGAGGTCTCGCGGGTGGCCGGGACCCCGGTGACCGGGTCGATGACGGTCTCGGTGGTGGTCGGCACGCTCAGGGCGGCGAGCAGCAGCCCCCGGGTGGCGGCGGCCTGCTGCACGGCGGAGTCCAGCTCGGCCAGCGCGTAGGCGCCGGAGCCCGCGCGGGGCGGCATCTGCTCGGCCAGCCGCTCGGCGAGCCGGTGCAGTTCGGTGATGGTGGCCGAGTAGGCGTTGTGCGCTTCCAGCGCGCTGCTCTTGCCGGTGAGCGCGCCCCTGCGCACGGCCGCGATGCCGTCGAGGTCGTCGTGCAGGGAGGCGGGCGCGTCGGTGTCGGCGCGCAGTTCCTCGACCTGCCGGTCGACGCGGGCGCTGCGCTGCTCGCTGGGCGCCTTGGACTTGGGACGGCCGGCGGCGACGTACGTCGTGACCTCGTCGCGCTCGTCGGCCAGGGAGTGGGCGAGGGTGAGCGCGTCCTCGGTCTGTGCGGCTAGGGTCACCAGCTCCTGGGAGTCGTGCAGTTGCCCGGAGGCGGCGACGACCGAGGGGACGCCGGCCGCGGCGATGGCGGCGGCCACGACGGCGACGGCGACGATCAGCCGGTTCCGTACGTGGGTGGGGCGCCCCCTGCCGGCGGGTGTGGCGTCGGTGGTGGTGCCGGGAGTGGGCTGCGTGCCCCCCGTGGAGGCCGTCTTCTTGCCTGAGCGACGTGGCCGCATCTTCTGCACCGGTGCTCGCATTCCTGACTCGTGATACCCATGGGTCCGGATGACGCTCCGTCAACTACCGCCGACCTCGCGTGCACCCCTTCCCCAAGCTCTCGGCATTGCTCGAGCTGGGGGTGTCCTCACCGGTCCCCGACCCTCCCAGTGCCGGTGGGCAACGGCCGCGCATCACCTGACCCGCCACCCGAAGGAGTGAACCCCGGAGGGGAGTTGGCGGGCAAGTTCCTCTGGCGCGTGCACACGCCTTGCAGGGCGGGCCGGTTGGACGTCTGGGGCAGGCGGTGGCAGTATTCGCCGCCACGTCTTCCCGGAGCGCTCCATTCCATCCCAAATCAGACGCCTGACCTGCGCGGCTGCACATATTCGGCATCTCCTGCGCCCCCTTCGTGACCCTTGTGAAGGGCTCGTGCAGACTGGCCGAATGCGAACAGAGCTTGCTTCGGAGCCCGGCGATCCGGTCCGCCCCAACGAGGACTTCGCGAGTGTCGGCCTTCCCGCCTCGGGACAGGGCGGCGTACTGGTGATCCTGGACGGCGTGACCCCGCCGAGAGGTGAGACGGGCTGTCTGCATTCCGTTCCCTGGTTCACCGCACGGCTCGGCGGGGCCCTGACCGAACTGACCGTTTCACTCCCTGATGTGCCGCTCGCCGACACCCTGGCCCGTGCAATCGCGCGTACCGCCGAGACCCACGCGCAAATCTGTGACCTTTCTCACCCGCGAACCCCACAGGCCACAGTGGTTCTGGCCCGCTGGTCGGCGGAGGCGCTGGAGTACCTGATCCTGTCCGACTCGGCCCTCCTGGTGGAGTCGGCCGACGGCGCGATCACCCCGTACCTGGACGATCGCCTGACCCGCCTCCCCCGCGCCTCCCTGGCCACGGACGCCCTGATCGACGCGCACGTCCGCAACAAGGAGGGCGGCTTCTTCACGGCCGCCGCGGATCCGTCGGTGGCGGCGCGGGCGGTGACGGGGGTCCTGCCGCGCGGCGAGGTACGGGCGCTGGCCGCGCTGACGGACGGGGCGACCCGGTGGGTGGAGAAGTTCCGAGAAGGCGACTGGGGGGACTGCTTCACCTACGTACGGAAGGAGGGGGCGCAGGGGCTGGTGGACCGGGTACGGGCGCTGGAGCGGGCCGACGCGGAGGAGCGGGCGTTCCTGGGGCGCAGCAAGACGCACGACGACGCGACGGTCGTGTACGTGCAGTGGTGAGCGCTCCGCGGTCGGGCTACTTCTCCATCCCCCGGTTCAACTGGTTCAGCAGCCGGGCCAGCTCCGCGACCTCGAGCCGGTCCCAGTGGGAGAGCTGCGCGACATAGCGCTCCCGCCGTGCCTCGCGCACCTTGGCGACCCGGCCTCGCCCCTCCTCGGTGAGGTGCACCAGCCACGCCCGCCCGTCGGCGGGGTCGGGTTCGCGGGCGACCAGTCCCAGGTCCTCCAGGGCGCGCAGCTGGCGGGACATGGTGGCCTTGCCGACGCCGATGTATGCGGCGAGTTCGGTGGCCCGCAGCCGCCCGGACTCATCCAGACGGACCAACAGGCCGTACGCCGCCGATTCCAGGTCCGGATGGACCTCGCGGGCCATCTCACCCTGCTTGGCCCGGGCCCGCCGGAACAGGACCGTCAACTCGCGTTCCAGATCGAGGAACTCGGGCCGGCCGTGACCACCACCGGACACTCCTTCGGCGGAGGCGCCCCCGGGTTCGACTCGCGGCCCGTCGCCGTTTCCGTCTTCGTGCACGTCAGCCCCTGCCTCGATTTTCGGTCCTGAAAGTTTCCGCCGACCGCCCTGATGTGCCGCAGCTCCGCCAGTATTTCGCAGGCATGGACCAACGGCAGCCTCCGGACCCCCTTCCACCTGCTCTTCTGCGCGCCTGGCGTCCATGCCGGGGGCGCGCACCGAGCCCGTGACCGGCATGCGCACGCCACACGCATGCGCGTTTCCCCACCGAGCGTCACCGAGCCTTCGGAGGCACGCTAATGCCCGTGCACAGACCCGAACCGCTCCGCCGCCGGCGCCCGCACCTCGCCGGGCCCCTGCTCGCCGCCGTCCTCTCCCTACTCCTCGCCGCCCACCCCTCTCCCGCCTCCGCCGACGACACCCCGCCCCGCGGCTCCGCCCACATGGGCATGGGCGTCCTGGCCCACGACGGCGAGGAGAGCGTCCCCGCCGATGTCCTGGCCACCCAGTTGGAAGGCGTGGACGTCTCCAGCCACCAGGGCGACGTCGCCTGGCCGACCCTGTGGAACAGCGGGGTCAAGTGGGCCTACGTGAAGGCCACCGAGGGGACCTACTACACCAACCCCTACTTCGCCCAGCAGTACAACGGCTCCTACGACGTCGGCATGATCCGCGGCGCCTATCACTTCGCCACCCCGGACACCACCAATGGAGCAACCCAGGCCAACTACTTCGTCGATCACGGCGGCGGCTGGTCCCGCGACGGCAAGACGCTGCCGGGTGCCCTCGACATCGAGTGGAACCCCTACGGCGACGCCTGCTACGGCAAGACCCCGGCCGCGATGGTCACCTGGATCCGCGACTTCGTGACCCAGTACAAGGCCCGCACCGGCCGCGCCCCCGTCATCTACACGGCCACCAGCTGGTGGAAGCAGTGCACCGGCAACCACAGCGGCTTCGCCTCCGCCCATCCCCTGTGGATCGCGCGGTACGCCGCCGCCGTGGGCGAACTCCCGGCCGGCTGGAGCTACTACACCATGTGGCAGTACACGTCCTCCGGCCCGACCGTCGGCGACCACAACAGGTTCAACGGGGCGCTGGACCGCCTCCAGGCCCTGGCCAACGGCTGACCCACACCCACACCCACCTCCGAATCCGCATCGGCATCCGCATCCGCCTACGGCGAAGGCCCGGGCCTCCCTCACGAGAACCCGGGCCTTGCCCATCCGGTCGCGCCCGTCACGCCGCGACCGGAACCTCCGGCGCCGCGCCGTTGGTGGCCGGCGACAGCGCCAGTTCCAGGACCTGGCGGACATCGGTCACGGCGTGGACGTCGAGCTTGTCCAGCACCTCGGCCGGGACGTCGTCCAGGTCGGCCTCGTTGCGCTTGGGGATGATCACCGTGGTGACCCCGGCGCGGTGTGCCGCCAGCAGCTTCTGCTTCACGCCGCCGATCGGCAGCACCCGGCCCGTCAGCGAGACCTCGCCCGTCATCGCCACATCCGTGCGGACCAGGCGGCCGGACAGGAGCGATGCCAGCGCCGTCGTCATCGTGATGCCGGCACTCGGGCCGTCCTTGGGGACCGCGCCCGCCGGGAAGTGGATGTGCACGCCCCGGTCCTTGAGGTCGGCGACCGGGAGCTCCAGTTCCGCGCCGCGCGAGCGGAGGAAGGACAGGGCGATCTGTGCGCTCTCCTTCATCACGTCACCCAGCTGGCCGGTCAAAGTCAGACCCGCCGCACCCGTCTCCGCGTCGGCCAGCGACGCCTCGACGAACAGGACGTCACCGCCCGCGCCCGTCACCGCCAGCCCGGTCGCCACGCCCGGCACGGCCGTACGGCGCTCCGCCGGGTCCTGGGCGGACTCGGGCACGTGGTGCGGCCGCCCGATCAGGCCGCGCAGGTCGCCGTCGAGGACGGTGAACGGCAGCTCCCGCTCGCCCAGTTCGTGCTGTGCCGCCACCTTGCGCAGCAGCCTCGCGATGGACCGCTCCAGGTTGCGGACGCCCGCCTCGCGCGTGTACTCGCCGGCGAGCTTGCGCAGGGCGCCCTCGTCGAGGGCGACCTCGTCCTTGTTCAGTCCTGCCCGCTCCAGCTGGCGCGGGAGCAGGTGGTCACGGGCGATGACGATCTTCTCGTCCTCGGTGTAGCCGTCGAGGCGGACCAGCTCCATACGGTCGAGCAGGGCCTCCGGGATGGCCTCCAGGACGTTGGCGGTGGCGAGGAAGACCACGTCCGACAGGTCCAGTTCCACTTCCAGGTAGTGGTCGCGGAAGGTGTGGTTCTGGGCCGGGTCCAGGACCTCCAGCAGGGCGGCCGCCGGGTCGCCCCGGAAGTCGGACCCCACCTTGTCGATCTCGTCGAGCAGCACCACCGGGTTCATCGACCCGGCCTCCTTGATGGCCCGCACGATCCGGCCGGGCAACGCGCCGACGTACGTACGCCGGTGGCCGCGGATCTCCGCCTCGTCCCGTACGCCGCCGAGGGCGACGCGGACGAACTTGCGGCCCATGGCGTGCGCGACGGATTCGCCGAGCGAGGTCTTGCCGACGCCGGGCGGGCCGACCAGCGCCAGCACGGCACCGCCACGCCGGCCGCCGACGACCCCCAGGCCGCGGTCGGTCCGGCGCTTGCGCACCGCGAGGTACTCGGTGATCCGCTCCTTCACGTCCTCCAGGCCGGCGTGCTCGGCGTCGAGGATCTCCTTGGCACCGAGGATGTCGTACGCGTCCTCGGTCCGCTCGTTCCACGGCAGTTCGAGCACGGTGTCGAGCCAGGTCCGGATCCATGAGCCCTCGGGCGACTGGTCGGAGGACCGCTCCAGCTTGTCGACCTCCTTGAGGGCGGCCTCGCGGACGTTCTCGGGGAGGTCGGCGGCCTCGACGCGGGCGCGGTAGTCGTCGGACTCCTCGCCGTCCTGCTCGCCGTTGATCTCACGCAGTTCCTTGCGCACGGCCTCCAGCTGACGGCGCAGCAGGAACTCGCGCTGCTGCTTGTCGACGCCCTCCTGGACGTCCTTGGCGATGGTCTCGGCGACATCCTGCTCGGCGAGGTGGTCGCGCAGCTGCTGGGTGGCGAGCTTCAGGCGGGCGACCGGGTCGGCGGTCTCCAGGAGCGCCACCTTCTGCTCGGTGCTCAGGAAGGGCGAGTAACCGGAGTTGTCGGCGAGGGCGGAGACGTCGTCGATGGCCTGGACGCGGTCGACGACCTGCCAGGCGCCGCGCTTGCGCAGCCAGGCGGTGGCGAGGGCCTTGTACTCCTTCACCAGGTCGGCGACCTGTCCGGGCAGCGGGTCGGGCACGCTCTCGTCGAGGCGGGTCCCCTCGACCCACAGGGCCGCACCCGGTCCGGTCGTCCCGGCGCCGATCTTCACGCGGCCGCGACCGCGGATCAGGGCGCCCGGGTCGCCGTCGGCCAGCCGGCCGACCTGCTCGACGGTGCCGAGCACACCGGTGCTCGCGTACGTCCCGTCGATGCGTGGCACCAGCAGCACCCGTGGCTTTCCTGGCTGTGACCTCGCGGCGGCCTGTGCGGCCTCGACCGCGGCGCGTACATCGGCGTCGTTCAGGTCCAGCGGGACCACCATTCCGGGCAGCACCACCTCGTCGTCGAGCGGCAGCACGGGCAGGGTGAGCGGTGTGGACGTCGAAGCCATGATCTCCCCTTCGGCAGTCAAGTTGAGTTATGCCGACTCAATGCACGGGGCGCTGCGAATGTTCCCCGGCCTCCGTTCGCTGTGAGCGATCACCTGCGCCACAGGCGATGACCTCGACTTTCGTCAACAACGGCGGCCGGGGCCTGATCCTTCCCGCACCGCCCCCGGGTTAGTGAGCCGCTCTCGCGCTCGGCGCGCACGGCGCCGAACTGGACCGGCGCATCGCGCGGCAGCGTGGCTTCTTCGCGCACGAGGAACCTGTGGGGCGGGTCAGCCCTGGCCGAGTGGCGGGCCCGGGGTGTCCACCTCGCGCCGCTCGCGGCCCGCACCACCCTCGCCGCCCACGCCGCGCCCCCCGGCGCCGGCGGAGTCCCCCACGTACCACCCGCGCACGACCGGCCACATCGCGATCCCGATGGCCAGGGCGATCAGGTGCCCCCAATCGGTCAGCGGGTCCGTCAGCTCGACGAGGCCCTGGAGCAGCATCCCGCCGAACAGCACCAGCACCGGCCACCGCGGCCACGGCCGCAGCAGCCCGCTCAGCGCGCCGACGCCCGTGGCGACGCCGAAGCTGATGCCGTAGTCGAGGCGGTGCAGCGAGCTGCCGGGAAGGTGGCCGGCCAGCACGGCGAGCCCCACCGGGACCTCGGTCGCGAGGGTGGCCAGGACATGCCCGGTCAGGAAGACGACGGCCGTCCGCATGCCGCCGATCCGTCGCTCCAGCGCGGTGAGCACCAGCAGGAAGGCGAGCGTGTACGGCGCCACGAACCCGCCCGCGACCCACAGCGCGCTGGCGAGCAGCACCGTCACGGGCGTCCCCACGAGGTGCGCCACGTCGGTGCTGGAGCCCTGGTGCAGGGCGTGGACGAGGTCGGGGTCCGCGTACATGGCGACGAGCGAGGTGACGGCCAGTACGGCGGCGTAGGCGCAGGTGAACGGCGTGCCGACGGGCGTGGGGAGCAGCCGCCAGGGTGCGCCGAGGCGGGGCAGGGGTGCGGAGGGCTGCGTCGTGACGGCGCCCGGCGCGGAGGGCTGCGCCGTAGCGGCGCCCGGCGCCGTCGCGCCCAGTGGCCCGCGCTGCCGCGGCATCCCGTCCAGCAGTTCGGCCGCCTCGGGCAGGTCCGCCTCACCGGGCACGGGTGGCGAACCCGGCACGCCCCCAGGTGCGGTCCGTTCCAAGGTGAGGCGCTCCTTCCGTTTCCCCCACCCTTCGCCCGCGACCCACCCACGTCTGTGACCGGCGCCATAAGAAGGCCGATTCTCAGCAACCTCTCAACAAGCGCCCAGACCCGTTCCCCCCATCGAGGAAAGAACTTTCAGCCCTCCACGCGGGCCTGCCAGGATGGCCCGATGCCCACTTCGTACGACATCCCCGAAGTCCTGGACCGTCGCGAGGGCCCGCACGGCGAGGTCGTGCTGCGGCGGCACGGTGACCTGCTCCAGATCATCGCGAACGGCTGCTTCCTGATGGACACCTCCGACGGCCGCTCGGAACGGCGGCTCGTCGACGCGGCGCTCGGCGCGCTGCACGGGCGCCCGCGGCCCGACGTGCTGATCGGCGGGCTGGGCGTCGGGTTCTCGCTCGCACATGCCGCGGCCGATCCGCGCCCGGGAAGGATCACCGTCGTCGAGCGCGAGCGCGCGATTATCGACTGGCATCTCGACGGCCCGTTGTCCGACTTCTCCGCCCCGGCCCTCACGGACCCGCGCACGGAGATTCTGGAAACGGATCTCGTGGCACACGTACATGAGACTTCCACCACGTATGACGCACTGTGTCTCGACATCGACAACGGACCCGGCTGGACTGTCACCGAGGACAACGACAGCCTCTACTCACCGGCCGGACTGGCAGGCTGCGCAGGGGCGTTGAGGCCCGGTGGGGTGCTCGCCGTATGGTCCGCACAGCCATCACCGGAATTCGAAGAAACCTTGTGTAATGCCGGATTCCAACAGGTGCGTACCGAAGAGATCCCCGTTGCCCGGGGCGTTCCGGACGTCGTACACCTCGCCGTACGACCTGGATAGCCGTGGCGCGGTGACTCCCCGTACTCTGCTCACCTGACGCGGATCATTCAAGCGTCAATCGCAAGCATGAGCAGGCATAGCAGTCAGCGGGATCACCCCACGGATTCCGGAAAGCAACTTTGGGGCGGGCGATGGAGCAGACACACACCTCCCACAACGGCACGGCGGCGACCCCGGGCGCGCAGCGCCGGGTCCTCGTGGTCGAGGACGATCCGACCATCGTGGACGCCATCGCGGCCCGCCTGCGTGCCGAGGGATTCCTGGTGCAGACGGCCGGTGACGGTCCGGCGGCGGTCGACACGGCCGAGGCGTGGCAGCCCGACCTGCTGATCCTCGACATCATGCTGCCGGGCTTCGACGGTCTGGAGGTCTGCCGTCGCGTGCAGGCCCAGCGGCCGGTACCGGTGATGATGCTCACCGCGCGCGACGACGAGACCGACATGCTGGTCGGGCTCGGCGTCGGCGCGGACGACTACATGACCAAGCCGTTCTCGATGCGGGAGCTGGCGGCACGCGTGCACGTGCTGCTGCGCCGCGTCGAGCGGGCCGCGCTGGCCGCCACGACCCCGCGGTCGGGCATCCTGCGGCTCGGCGAGCTGGAGATCGACCACGCTCAGCGGCGGGTGCGGGTGCGCAGTGAGGACGTCCATCTCACGCCCACCGAGTTCGACCTCCTGGTGTGCCTGGCGAACACCCCGCGCGCGGTGCTCTCCCGTGAGCAGCTGCTCGCCGAGGTGTGGGACTGGGCGGACGCGTCCGGCACCCGCACGGTCGACAGCCACATCAAGGCGCTGCGCCGGAAGATCGGCGCCGAGCGGATCCGTACGGTGCACGGCGTGGGCTACGCCCTGGAGACACCCACGCCATGAGCGACGGACCGGCCGCACGGAGAAGCCCCGGCGAGCCCTGGGGCGGCGTACGTCCGTTCTCGATCAAGACCAAGCTGGGCGCGCTGGTCATCATCGCGGTGCTGATCACCACCGGCCTGTCGATGATCGCGGTGCGCACGCAGACGGAGCTGCGCTTCATCACGGTCTTCTCGATGATCGCCACACTGCTCATTACGCAGTTCGTGGCCCATTCGCTCACCGCGCCGCTGGACGAGATGAACGCGGTGGCCCGGTCCATCTCGCACGGCGACTACACCCGCCGGGTGCGTGAGAACCGCCGCGACGAGCTGGGCGACCTGGCCGGGACGATCAACCTCATGGCCGACGAGCTGGAGGCCCAGGACCAGCAGCGCAAGGAGCTGGTGGCGAACGTCTCGCACGAGCTGCGCACCCCGATCGCGGGCCTGCGGGCCGTCCTGGAGAACGTGGTCGACGGCATCGCCGAGGCCGACCCCGAGACCATGCGCACCGCGCTGAAGCAGACCGAGCGGCTCGGCCGCCTCGTGGAGACACTCCTGGACCTGTCCCGCCTGGACAACGGCGTCGTACCGCTGCGCATGCGGCGCTTCGAGGTGTGGCCGTACCTGTCCGGTGTGCTGAAGGAAGCCAACATGGTGTCCTCCGCGCGCGGGGGCATGGCGTCCGGCTCCGGCAGCCACACGCGTACGGACGTCCATCTGCACCTCGACGTCTCCCCGCCGGAGCTGACGGCGCACGCCGACCCCGAGCGCATCCACCAGGTCGTCGCCAACCTCATCGACAACGCGATCAAGCACAGCCCGCCGCACGGCCGCGTGACGGTCAAGGCGCGGCGCGGGGCGCAGCCGGAGTCGCTGGTGCTGGAGGTCCTGGACGAGGGGCCGGGGATTCCGAAGTCGGACTGGCACAGGGTCTTCGAGCGTTTCAACCGCGGCGCCGTCCGCCGGCCGCACGGGCCGGGCAGCGACGGCGGTACGGGTCTGGGGCTGGCGATCGCACGCTGGGCCGTCGATCTGCACGGCGGCCGGATCGGGGTGGCCGAATCCGAGCGGGGTTGCCGGATTCTTGTCACACTTCCCGGGCAGCCTTCCGAACCAAGTTGACGTAAAGTTCGAAGCGGAGCATCAAGATCCACGTGCGTCCTGCCTGACGGACACGTGTGATCAGGTACGGACCTGCGCTTCCGGTGCGCCAGGTCGAGATTCCGTCGTCCCATCCGTGGCCCTCCGAAGCGGAACCACGCTTGTTTCCCGCCATTTCCAGGCACGAAACACGCTTTCCGATGTGACTTACGCGACGATGACCTTGCTCAGCCTGACCTTCCCGGCCATGGGGGCGTAGCCTTAATTCCCGCTGTCCATCACCTTGTGAAGCGGAAGAGGGCGGTTGCCGCCGTGTCGCCACAGTCCCCCAGTAACTCGAGCATCTCGACCGACACCGACCAAGCGGGCAAGAACCCCGCGGCCGCGTTCGGGCCGAACGAGTGGCTCGTCGACGAGATCTATCAGCAGTACCTCCAGGACCCGAATTCGGTAGACCGTGCCTGGTGGGACTTCTTCGCCGACTACAAGCCGGGAGCGCCTGCCGCCTCGGCTCCGGCGGGTACCGCGGCCGCGGGGGCCGCGGGAACCACCAGCACGGCTCCGGCGGCTCCCGCCGCCCCGGCTGCTCCGGCCGCCCCGTCGGTCCCCGCGCCGGCCCCCGCGGCCCCGAAGCCCGCTGCCGCAGCGCCCGCCGCCGCGGCCCCGGCTCCGGCTGCCGCGAAGCCCGCCGCGCCCGCCCCGGCCGCGAAGCCCGCTCAGCCGAAGAAGGCCGAGCCCGCCGCCGCTGCCGCCGACGGTCCGGAGTTCGTGACGCTGCGCGGCCCGTCCGCCGCGGTCGCGAAGAACATGAACGCCTCCCTGGAGGTGCCCACGGCCACGTCCGTGCGCGCGGTCCCGGTGAAGCTGCTCTTCGACAACCGCATCGTCATCAACAACCACCTCAAGCGCGCCCGGGGCGGGAAGATCTCCTTCACGCACCTGATCGGCTACGCGATGGTGCAGGCCATCAAGGCCATGCCGTCGATGAACTACTCCTTCGCGGAGAAGGACGGCAAGCCGACCCTGGTCAAGCCGGAGCACGTCAACTTCGGCCTCGCCATCGACCTGGTCAAGCCCAACGGCGACCGTCAGCTGGTGGTCGCGGGCATCAAGAAGGCCGAGACCCTGAACTTCTTCGAGTTCTGGCAGGCCTACGAGGACATCGTCCGCCGGGCCCGCGACGGCAAGCTGGGCATGGACGACTTCACCGGCGTGACGGTCTCCCTGACCAACCCCGGCGGCCTCGGCACCGTCCACTCGGTCCCGCGTCTGATGCCCGGCCAGTCGGTCATCATGGGCGTCGGTTCCATGGACTACCCGGCGGAGTTCCAGGGCACGTCCCAGGACACCCTGAACAAGCTCGGCATCTCGAAGGTCATGACGCTCACGTCGACCTACGACCACCGGGTGATCCAGGGCGCCGCCTCCGGCGAGTTCCTGCGGATCGTCGCGAACCTCCTTCTCGGCGAGAGCAACTTCTACGACGAGATCTTCGAGTCGCTGCGCATCCCCTACGAGCCGGTCCGCTGGCTCAAGGACATCGACGCGTCCCACGACGACGACGTCACGAAGGCCGCCCGTGTCTTCGAGCTGATCCACTCCTACCGGGTCCGCGGCCACGTCATGGCCGACACCGACCCGCTGGAGTACCAGCAGCGCAAGCACCCCGACCTGGACATCACCGAGCACGGCCTCACGCTCTGGGACCTGGAGCGCGAGTTCGCGGTCGGCGGCTTCGCCGGCAAGTCCCTGATGAAGCTGCGGGACATCCTCGGTGTGCTGCGCGACTCGTACTGCCGCACCACCGGCGTCGAGTTCATGCACATCCAGGACCCGAAGCAGCGCCGCTGGATCCAGGACCGCATCGAGCGCGCGCACACCAAGCCGGAGCGCGAGGAGCAGCTGCGCATCCTGCGCCGGCTGAACGCGGCGGAGGCCTTCGAGACCTTCCTGCAGACGAAGTACGTCGGCCAGAAGCGCTTCAGCCTGGAGGGCGGCGAGTCCGTCATCCCGCTGCTGGACGCGGTCCTCGACTCGGCCGCCGAGTCGCGCCTGGACGAGGTCGTCATCGGCATGGCCCACCGCGGCCGGCTGAACGTGCTCGCGAACATCGTCGGCAAGTCGTACGCGCAGATCTTCCGCGAGTTCGAGGGCAACCTCGACCCGAAGTCGATGCACGGCTCCGGCGACGTGAAGTACCACCTGGGCGCCGAGGGCACCTTCACGGGCCTGGACGGCGAGCAGATCAAGGTCTCGCTCACCGCGAACCCCTCCCACCTGGAGGCGGTCGACCCGGTCCTGGAGGGCGTCGCTCGCGCCAAGCAGGACATCATCAACAAGGGCGGCACGGACTTCACGGTCCTGCCCGTCGCCCTGCACGGTGACGCGGCCTTCGCCGGCCAGGGTGTCGTGGCCGAGACGCTCAACATGTCTCAGCTGCGCGGCTACCGCACCGGCGGCACGGTCCACATCGTCATCAACAACCAGGTCGGCTTCACGGCGGCGCCCGAGTCCTCGCGCTCCTCCATGTACTCGACCGACGTGGCCCGGATGATCGAGGCCCCGATCTTCCACGTCAACGGCGACGACCCCGAGGCGGTCGTCCGCGTTGCCCGCCTGGCCTTCGAGTTCCGCCAGGCGTTCAACAAGGACGTCGTGATCGACCTCATCTGCTACCGCCGCCGCGGTCACAACGAGTCGGACAACCCGGCCTTCACCCAGCCCCTGATGTACGACCTGATCGACAAGAAGCGCTCGGTGCGCAAGCTCTACACCGAGTCCCTCATCGGTCGCGGCGACATCACCCTGGAAGAGGCCGAGCAGGCCCTGCAGGACTACCAGGGCCAGCTGGAGAAGGTCTTCACGGAGGTCCGCGAGGCCACCTCGCAGCCGGCCGCCGTGGAGCCCTCGGACCCGCAGGCCGAGTTCCCGGTCGCCGTCACCACGGCGGTCACCGCGGAGGTCGTCAAGCGGATCGCCGAGTCCCAGGTCAACATCCCCGACCACATCACCGTGCATCCGCGTCTGCTGCCGCAGCTGCAGCGCCGGGCGTCGATGGTCGAGGACGGCACCATCGACTGGGGCATGGGCGAGACCCTCGCGATCGGCTCCCTCCTGCTGGAGGGCGTGCCGGTCCGGCTGGCCGGCCAGGACTCGCAGCGCGGTACGTTCGGCCAGCGCCACGCGGTCATCATCGACCGCGAGACGGGCGAGGAGTACACGCCGCTGCAGTACCTCTCCGAGGACCAGTCGCGGCTGAACGTCTACAACTCGCTGCTGTCCGAGTACGCGGCCATGGGCTTCGAGTACGGCTACTCGCTGGCCCGCCCGGACGCGCTCGTGATGTGGGAGGCCCAGTTCGGCGACTTCGTCAACGGCGCCCAGACGGTCGTGGACGAGTTCATCTCGTCGGCGGAGCAGAAGTGGGCGCAGACGTCCGGCGTCGTCCTGCTCCTCCCCCACGGCTACGAGGGCCAGGGCCCGGACCACTCGTCCGCCCGCCCGGAGCGCTTCCTCCAGCTGTGCGCGCAGAACAACATGACGGTCGCGATGCCGACGTCCCCGTCGAACTACTTCCACCTCCTGCGGTGGCAGTCGCACAACCCGCACCACAAGCCGCTGGTCGTCTTCACCCCGAAGTCGATGCTGCGCCTGAAGGCCGCCGCCTCCAAGGCGGAGGAGTTCACGACCGGGCAGTTCCAGCCGGTCATCGGCGACGCGTCGGTCGACCCTGCCGCGGTCAAGAAGGTCGTCTTCTGCGCCGGCAAGGTCTACTACGACATCGAGGCCGAGCGGAAGAAGCGCGGCGTCACGGACACGGCGATCATCCGCATCGAGCGCCTGTACCCGCTGCCGGGTACCGAGCTCCAGGCGGAGATCGCCAAGTACCCGAACGCCGAGAAGTACCTGTGGGCCCAGGAGGAGCCGGCGAACCAGGGTGCGTGGCCGTTCATCGCGCTCAACCTGATCGACCACCTGGACCTCGCGGTCGGCGCCGACGTCCCGCACGGCGAGCGCCTGCGCCGCATCTCGCGTCCGCACGGCTCGTCCCCGGCCGTCGGTTCCGCCAAGCGGCACCAGGCCGAGCAGGAGCAGCTGGTGCGTGAGGTGTTCGAGGCCTGAGCCCCGGAGGCCCGACCCGCTGAACGGGTCAGTTCGGAAGGCCCGGCTCCGAGTCCACGTGACTCGGAGCCGGGCCTTCCGGCGTTTGCGGCCAACTGGCCCGCCGTGCGGCTGGATTGAGGGACGGACACGCTGAACCGACCGGCTCGCAAGGGGGGTTGTGACCCACGGGGGGACGAATGGCCGAGCTGCCGCGGATCGCCATGGACGACGAGGACGGCTCCGCACAACTGGTCGTGAAGGTCGAGGACGACGAGCCCGGCATGGTCCGCGCCTCACGCGTCGGCGACCGTATGCGCGAGGCCTCCGTCTCCCTGGAGGAAGCCCTCGCTCCCATCCGACGCGCCGCGGAACTGGAGTTCGGCGTGAAGCTGAACGCGAGCGCGGGCGCGGTGCTGACCAAGGCGGGGGTCGAGGGGCATATCGTCGTCAAGCTGGGCTGGGAGAAGAACGAGCCCGGCGCATGAGTCGCGCAGCCGACGGCCGGTCCGTACTCCCACACACACGCGCGTGCCGGGCACGACATATCCTCACTGCATGTACTTCACCGACCGAGGCATCGAAGAACTGGAGAAGCGGCGCGGCGAGGAGGAGATCACCTTCGAGTGGCTGGCCGAGCAGCTGCGCACCTTCGTCGACCTGAACCCCGACTTCGAGGTACCGGTGGAGCGGCTGGCGACGTGGCTGGCCCGGCTCGACGACGAGGACGACGACGTCTAGACACCGAGCAGGGGCTCGACCGGCCGTCTGGACGTGAGCGGGCCGTCCGCAAGCGGCCACAGGCGGATCCCCTCTTGCGTGGGCGCCCTGACGTGGGCGCCCGTCGCGTTTTGCGGCCGCCCGAGCGGGGCCGTCGCGGGGCGCCCGCACGCCGCAGTACGCCTGCCGGACAGCGACTGCCGACGGCTTCGGCGAGCCCTCAGTCGAGTGCCGCACCACTGGCGTGGGCCCTCCACCCGGCGCCGCACACCGCCGCTGTTCTCTCCCGCGCCGAACCATCGCCGACGTGCGTCCCTCGCACCACGGCCGTGGATGCCGCCTCCCAACAGCGAGACCAGCGTCGCCCGCCTCGATCCAGCCACCGGCACCGAGCCGAATCACCGACTCCCGGACGTCGGACGACCGCCGTGGAGCCTCCTCGCCGCGACCAGACCACCGTCTACCCCCCCGATCGAGCAGCCGACATTGCAGAGCCGAACCACCCCTGCGCAGACCCGCGACACGGCCCAAGCCCACTAACCCCACTCCAGGCCGCCCCACCGCCGCAGACCCACTCCAGGCGCCGCACCACCCCGCTCACCCCTCGACCCAGCCAGCCCACGCCTCCCCTCAACCCAGCCAGCCCACGCCTCCCCTCAACCCAGCCGCCCCACAACCTCCCCAGCCCCCGTCAGTCCAGCGGCCGTACCGTCTCGTACGCCAGTCCCAGCACACCGTGGGCCAGCAGCACCGTGCCCGCCGCGAGCCAGCCGCCGCTGTGGTGCCGTAGGCCCCAGGCCGCCAGGGGCAGGCCGGTCGCGATCTGGGCCAGGGCCAGGGCGCGGGCCTTGGGGCCGGCGGCCCAGGGGAGCCAGGGGCCGAGGCGGCCGCCCTCGACGGCGTCGAGCTCCGCGCGGAAGGCCTCGCGCCAGCCCCACCACTCGATCAGGCGGATGTGCGGCTGGGCGCGGGCGGCAGCGTCGAGGCTGTCGGCGCTGTCGCCGGGAGCGAGGCCATCGGGCAGGGATACACCCGCGCGCGTGAGGACGGCGACCAGGCCGCGCATGCGTGCCCGCCCGTCGGCCTCGGCGTCGGGGCGCGTCAGCTCGTCGAGGGACTGCATGTCCAGGACCGGATCGAGGCCGAGCCGGCCGGCGAAGGAGTGCATGGCCTCGTCCTCGCCGACCGGGGTGCCGTTGGCGAGCCAGACGTAGCCGACGGGGCGGCGGAAGCCGGAGGCGAGGGTGTATCCGGCGCGGTCGGCGTCCCACCACAGGGCGAGGACGGGCCAGGGGGCGCCGACGGCGAGGGCGGTGGCCCAGCCGGTGAGGACGCGGTCGATCGGTTCGTCACCCTCCAGCCAGGGCCGCCCCTCGGGCACGAGCACGCTCCACTCCCCGCCGGCCGGCGCGAGCAGCATGTCTTCGCGCAGCAGCCGGGCGACGGGCGCGACGGACTCTGGGTCCGCGCGGCAGAGCAGCAGGGCGCCCGGGGCGGGACGGGCCTGGCGGGCGACGCTGGACTCTTCCGTCGGCATGCCAACACGCTAGGCCGATTTGTCCACCTCGCGTGACTTGTGATCACCAGAACGAGTGCCTTGACTTTCGAGGTCCGCGATATATCGTGTTTACCAGAAGACGCGATATGGCGTGTCATTGCTCATCGTTCCGGTCCGTCCCGGCCCACGCGGCCGCGCCCGGTCGCCCAGGAGGTCCGCACCATGTCCGAGTGGTCCGTAGCAGAGCCCAGGAAGCTCACCTTCGACGAGCCGGTGAGCGAGCTCCACGTGCGCATCGTCAACGGAACGGTGAACGTGGTGGGCACGGACGAAGGTTCCGCCCGCCTGGAGGTCTCCGAGATCGACGGCCCACCCCTGGTGGTGACCCAGAAGGGCGGCACCCTGTCGGTGGCGTACGAGGACCTGCCCTGGAAGGGTTTCCTCAAGTGGCTCGACCGCAAAGGCTGGCGCCGCAGCGCGGTGGTCTCCCTCGCGGTGCCGGCCGACACGCGCGTCGAGGTGGGCGTGGTCGGCGCCGGGGCCGTGGTCTCCGGGATCCAGGGCCCGTCGGTGGTCAAGGGCGTCACCGGGGACACCACGCTCGTCGCCCTGTCGGGCCCGGTCCGCGCCGACACGGTTTCCGGGAACCTGGAGGCCCAGGCCGTCACCGGCGACCTCCGTTTCAACTCCGTGTCCGGCGATCTCACGGTCGTGGAGGGCTCGGGTTCCTCCGTGAAGGCCGACTCGGTCAGCGGCTCCATGATCGTCGACCTCGACCCGGAGGGCCCGACCGACGTCCGGCTGACCAGCGTCTCCGGCGAGATCGCCATCCGCCTGCCGGCCCCGGCGGACGCGGACGTGGAGGCCAACACCGCGAGCGGCACGATCTCCAACGCCTTCGAGGGCCTGCGGGTGCACGGCCAGTGGGGCGCCCACAAGATCACCGGCCGACTGGGCGCCGGCACCGGCAAGCTCCGGGCGACGACGGTCTCCGGTTCGATCGCGCTGCTGCGCCGCCCGCCGAGGGAGGAGGAGCCGTGGGAGGCGGAGGCCTGGGACGACCCCGAGCCCACGACGGCCACGACCCCGACGACGGACACGGCCACAGCCACAGCCACGGGCACGACCCCGACGACAGACACGGCCTCGACCACGGGCACGGCCTCGCCTACGGACACCGATCCGACGACGGCCACGAACCCCACCACGGCCCCGCTGAACGACACACACCGCAGCCCGGGGGACAATTCCGTCTCCGGCCAGGGCGATGAACCAACCGATGCCCCACCCCACGCCCCGGCCGACGGCACGACCGACAAGAAGGTGCTCTGACATGCCCCCCGTCTTCGCCCACGGCCGCCTCCGCCTGTACCTGCTGAAGCTGCTGGACGAGGCCCCGCGTCACGGCTACGAGGTGATCCGCCTCCTCGAAGAGCGCTTCCAGGGGCTGTACGCACCGTCGGCCGGCACCGTCTACCCCCGCCTCGCCAAGCTGGAGGCCGAGGGCCTGGTCACCCACACCACCGAGGGCGGCCGCAAGGTGTACGCCATCACCGACGCCGGCCGGGCCGAACTGGCCGACCGCAGCGGCGAGTTGGCCGACCTGGAGCTGGAGATCAGGGAGTCTGTCGCCGAACTCGCCGCCGAGATCCGGGCCGATGTGCGGGGCGCCGCAGGCGATCTGCGCCGCGAGATGCGGGCAGCCGCGACCGAGGCCCGCACGGGCACGTCCGCCAAGACGGACACACCCTTCGGCGACTTCTCCGACTACACCGACAAGGAGGCGTGGGGCGCCGCCAAGGAGGAGATGCGCCGCGCCAAGCAGGAGTGGAAGGAACAGGCCCGACGCGCCAAGGACGAGAGCCGCCGGGCCCGGGAGGAGGCCCAGCGCGCCCGACGCCAGGCGAAGGATGCCCAGGACCACGCCCGCGCCCAGGCCCAGGAGGAGGTCCAGCGCATCGCCCGCCGGGTACAGGAACACGTACAGGACCACTTCGCCCGCGGCGACTGGCCCACGGGCGTGAGGGAGGGTCTGACGGAACTGGCCAAGGAGTTCGGCGACTTCGGCAAGGACTACGGCAAGGGATTGGGCCGGGACTTCGGCTTCGGCCGCCCGAGCGCCCCCAAGTCGGCGCAGCAGCCCCCCGACTACTCCGACACCCCCGAGGACTTCCCCGCCGACTATGAGCCCGCCTGGGCCCACGAGTCCCCCACGGACGACCCGGCCCGCGACCTCGACCGCCTGCTGGACCGCTTCCGCGACGACATCCGAGACGCAGCAAGGGACCACGGCGTGACCGCGGACCAACTCCGCGACGCCCGGCGCCACTTGTCGACAGCGGCAGCACACATCGGAGCCCTGCTGCGCACACCGAAGCCCTGACATCACGCCCCTGGGCAGCACGGCGCCCACGTCAGTGGCACGGCATGCCCAGTCAGGCTGGACCAGGAGGTTCCGCAACCGAGCCCGCCCGGAGGACAGGCACCCCCCACCTCCCCTCCTTCCCGCTTCCCCTCCTCACCCGGCCTTGGCCTCCCCCTCTGCCCCTCCTCCCAACACCCGGTTCACAGCCTCATGGGTCACCCCGTGATCGGCGAGGACCTCGGAGGGCACGCCGGGCCGGGTGGTCAGGGCCAGGAGGATGTGCTCGTCGCCGATGTGCCGGTCCCGGCGCGCGACGGCGATTCGCAGCGACCGCTCCAGCACGTCCTTGGCCTCGCGACTGAAGGAGCGGCGGCCCGACCACCACCCCGTGTCCTTCCGGCCCCCGGACATCGCCCCGACACCATGGACCTCCTCGACCCGGGCGACGATCTCCCCGACATCGATCCCCAACCCGGCGAGCGCATCTGCCTCGGCCTGCGACAACCCACCCCGCCGCCGGGCCTCCCCCAACGCCGACCGCACGGACTCCAGCCACTCCCCACCGCCGAGCGCCGCAAGCACGAACGAGGCCCGGCTCCCCTCCCGGTCGAGCAGGGCGAGCAGCATGTGCTCGGCGCCGACGGTCTGCGCGCCTGCCCTCTCGGCGTGCTCAACGGCCCCCGTGACCACGGCACGGGCATCCTTCGTGAACCGCTCGAACATCAACGCCTCCCGTACTTCTTGTGCACGGCCTGCCTGCTGACCCCGAGTTCCGCGGCGATCTCCTGCCACGACCACCCCTGATTGCGCGCACTGCGCACCTGCACGGCCTCCAACTGCTCCAGCAGCCGGCGCAGCGCCGCAACGGCCCGTAGCCCGACCCGAGGATCACGATCACCCGCACGCGCGGCAAGATCTGTTGCTTCGGTCATACCGTCAACCTAAGTTGACACACCCTCTCCCGTCAATCCCAGTTGACAGAGTGGCCGAACAAAAACGGCGAGCCCGAGGCAAAGCCCCGAACCCGCCGCAAGCCGCAGGTGCCGTCCTGCGAACTATCCGTTGGTGAGCACGATCTTCCCGAACTGCTCCCCCGACTCCATCCGCTCGAAGCCCTCACGGGCCCGATCCATCGGAAGCACTTCATCGATCACGGGCCGCACACCCGTGGCGGCGCAGAAGGAGAGCAGATCCTCGAGCTCGTCCTTGGTCCCCATCGTGGACCCGACGATCTTCAACTCCAGGAAAAAGATCCGGGTGAGCTCGGCATGCGAGGGCCGATCACCACTCGTCGCGCCCGAGATGACGAGCGTGCCCCCGGGCTTCAGCGACTTGACGGAGTGCGACCACGTGGCGGCACCCACCGTCTCGATCACGGCATCGACCCGCTGCGGAAGCCGAGCTCCCGATTCCACCGCCTCCACGGCCCCCAGCTCAAGGGCGCGCTTCCGCTTGGCCTCGTCCCGGCTGGTGGCGAAGACACGCAGCCCCGCGGCCTTCCCGAGCACGATGGCAGCGGTGGCGACGCCGCCCCCGGCTCCCTGCACCAGCACGGAGTCCCCGGGCCTTACCCCCGCATTGGTGAACAGCATCCGATAGGCGGTCAGCCAGGCAGTCGGCAGACAGGCGGCCTCGGCGAAGGAGAGCTCCTTGGGCTTCGGCAGAACGTTCCAGGTCGGCACGGCGACCTGCTCCGCGAAGGTCCCCTGATACCGCTCGGTGAGAATGGAACGAGGCTCCTTGGGGCCCACCCCGTGCCCACTCTGTCCGATCACCGAGTGCAGGACGACCTCGTTGCCGTCCTCATCGATCCCGGCGGCATCGCAGCCGAGGATCATCGGCAACCGGTCCTCGGGCAGGCCCACGCCCCGCAGTGACCAGAGGTCGTGATGGTTGAGGGAAGCGGCCTTGACGTTGACGGCACTCCAGCCGGGACGGACCTCGGGGGCCGGCCGCTCCCCCAACTCCAATCCGGAGAGCGGCTGGTCGCGGTCGATTCGGGCGGCGTAGACAGCGAACATGACCTTGACGATAGGCTCCCGCGCCACCCGACGGAACAACACGCCCCTGTGACACACGCCCGCTTGACGACCAACCGCACGGACGAAAGTCATGACGCTCCGCGCACCCAAGCCCACGGCGCACCCCCCACGGCGCACCCCCCGCATACGGGGGCAAGGGGACGTGCCGGGGGTGTCCGCCCGCAGCGGCGGGCGTCAGAAAAACAGCACCTCTCAAGGCACGGCAACCGCCGAGGACGGGCACCCCCCGGCACGGCCCCGACCCACAAACGCACCGCAAGCGCTATGCGCCCCCCCTGAACCCGCACAGGCCGCCGCAGGCACCCGGCACCCAACCGCCGGCGGCCCGCCCGGGCAAAGAAATGACCCCGCCCATCCTGGGCGAGGCCATCCCACTTCAGCGCCTGCGGCAGCACCGCGTCAGCGCCGGGCAACCCCTTCGGCCCGAGCCGCAGCAGCCACCGCAGCCGTGACCGCCGGCGCCACCCGCTCGTCGAACGGCGACGGAATGACGTAGTCCGCGGCGAGGTCGTCCCCCACCACAGCCGCCAGGGCCTCAGCAGCAGCGATCTTCATGCCCTCGGTGATCCGGGACGCCCGAACCTGCAGAGCACCCGCGAAGATCCCCGGGAACGCCAGCACGTTGTTGATCTGGTTCGGGAAGTCCGACCGCCCGGTGGCGACGACCGCCGCGTACTTGTGCGCGACATCGGGGTGCACCTCGGGATTCGGGTTGGCCATGGCGAAAACGAACGCGCCCTCGGCCATGGAGGCGACAGCCTCCTCCGGCACCGTCCCACCGGAAACCCCGATGAACACGTCGGCGCCCTCCAGCGCCGCTTCCAGCGACCCGGTGATCCCGGCCTTGTTCGTGAACCCGGCCAGCTCCCGCTTGACCGACGTCAGGTCGTCACGGTCGGCGGACACCACACCCTTGCGGTCCGCCACGGCGACGTCACCGATGCCGGCCTCGACCAGCATCTTCGCGATGGCGACACCAGCCGCGCCCGCCCCGGAGATGACGGCCCGCAGATCCCCGAGCCCCTTCCCGGTCAGCCGCGCGGCGTTCCGCAGCGCGGCCAGCGTCACGACAGCCGTACCGTGCTGGTCGTCGTGGAAGATCGGGATGTCCAGCCGCTCCTGCAGCTTCCGCTCGATCTCGAAGCACCGAGGCGCCGAGATGTCCTCCAGATTCACACCACCGAAGGACGGCGCGAGGCGGACCACGGTCTCGACGATCTCGTCGACGCCGGTGCAGTCGAGCGCGATCGGCACCGCGTCGACACCACCGAACTGCTTGAAAAGAATCGCCTTCCCCTCCATCACCGGAAGGGAGGCCTCAGGCCCGATGTCACCGAGTCCCAGCACAGCCGTGCCGTCGGTCACGACGGCCACGACGGACGACTTCCACGTGTAGTCGTGCACGAGCTCCGGCTGCTCGGCAATCGCGCTGCACACCTTCGCGACGCCGGGCGTGTACGCCAGGGACAGGTCGTCCTTGTCACGGACCGGCACGGTGGCCTGCACGGCCATCTTGCCGCCACGATGCAGCGCGAAGGCCGGATCGAAGGAATCGAGGGGTTCGACCCCACCGTCCTGATCGGTATTGCCTCCGCCGCGAGGATTGACGATCTCCGCTGCCACTTTGTCTGACCCCTTAAGTGTTCATGGTTTGAGGGTGGAACCACTCCTGGTGAGAAGTGGGCGGGACCGCGTATGGCCCTGCTCGTTGATACGTACGACGTACGACGTACGGACCCATACGCGACGGCGCGCCGCACACGCGCCATGAGCCCCGGATGAGGGGTGTAAAGAACCTTCTTACCGGACGGACCGCGCCCCGACGAGTCCAATACGTGCAAGATCACATGGCGGGAAGGAAAACACCCACAGGGACAACACGAATCGGACACGACCCGACGACGGAACCACTGCGATTCATGGCCAAATAAGCGGACAATAAGTAGACAATCCACACTGGAAACCACGAAAGGCTGCCAACAGCCCGCACACCAGACCGACGGCCGCCCGCATCCCGAGACAGGCCGAAGATCTTCCGGCCGGAAGGACAGATTCCCGCAGAAGGTGCGGTCAGGATGTACCGACCTGAGGCGGTTCGGGGGTAACCCGTTATCCGATTTTGACATCGCGAGCGCCCTGAATGCCTCAGTCCGAATGGCAAGATGCCGTAATCACACGAGGCCGCGACACTCGAAGGCGTGTGCTCTCGTCGGCCTATGAAACCAAGGCACCTGCCGAGTCCCGGCGGGCGCCCGCCCCATCGGCAACTCCACCCATCCGCCGGAGGAACCCACCATGACCGCACGCTCCACCCGTCGTACGACCGCCACGCGCTCCCGGTTGGCAGCGGTCGCCTCGATCGCGGTCGCAGGCGCCCTGATTCTCACCGGTTGCGGTGACCAGACCAAGGACAGCGGCTCTGAGAGCACCGACGGTGCCACCACGAGCTCGGCGCCGCTCGCCGACAAGCTGCCCAAGGACATCCGTGACAAGGGCGTCATCAAGGTCGGCTCGGACATCGCCTATGCGCCGGTCGAGTTCAAGGACAGCGCCGGCAAGACGGTTGGCATCGACCCCGACCTCGCCGCGGCCATGGGCAAGCAACTGGGTGTCACGTTCGAGTTCGAGAACGGCACCTTCGACAGCCTGATCACCGGTCTGCGCTCCGACCGCTACGACATCGCCATGTCCGCGATGACGGACACGAAGGACCGCCAGGAGGGCATCGACTCCGAGACCGGCAAGAAGGTCGGTGAGGGCGTCGACTTCATCGACTACTTCACCGCCGGCGTCTCGATCTACACGCAGAAGGGCAAGAACACCGACATCAAGACCTGGTCGGACCTGTGCGGCAAGAAGATCGTCGTGCAGCGCGGCACCGTCTCCGAGGACCTTGCCAAGGCCGAGGCCAAGAAGTGCACCGGCGGCAAGACGATCACCATCGAGGCCTTCGACAACGACCAGCAGGCTCAGACCCGCCTGCGGTCGGGCGGCGCGGCCGCCGGCTCCTCCGACTTCCCCGTCGCCGCGTACGCCGTGAAGACCTCCGGCGGCGGCAACGACTTCCAGCTCGTCGGCGAGCAGGTCGAGGCCGCCCCGTACGGCATCGCGGTCGCCAAGAACGACACTCAGCTGCGAGACGCGCTGAAGGCCGCTCTGGACGCGATCATCGCGAACGGCGAGTACGACAAGGTCATCAAGAAGTGGGGCGTCGAAGCCGGCGCGGTGAAGGAAGCCACCATCAACGGCGGCAAGTGACCGCACCAGGTAGCGGGCACTGAAAGGCAACACCTGTGACTGTTGACATCGACAAGACGGACGGACCGTCGGACACCCCGCCGGCCGGCCCGGAGGCGATCAAGGCCATCCCGGTCCGCCACTACGGGCGGTACATCTCCGCCGTCATCGCGCTCGCCCTGCTGGGCGGCATTGTGTACGCGTTCTCCCAGGGCAAGATCAACTGGGGTGCGATCCCGGACTACTTCTTCAACGACCGCATCCTCAACGGTGTGGGCAACACACTCCTGCTGACCGTGCTGTCCATGCTGATCGGCGTCGTCGGCGGCATTCTGCTGGCGGTGATGCGCCTGTCGAAGAACCCTGTGACCTCGTCCATCGCGTGGTTCTACATCTGGTTCTTCCGCGGGACGCCTGTCCTGGTCCAGCTCATCGTCTGGTTCAACCTGGGCCTGGTCTTCGAGTACATCAACCTCGGGCCGTTCTACAAGGACGAGTGGTCGGACTTCATGACCCCGTTCCTGACGGCGCTGCTCGGCCTGGGTCTCAACGAGGCCGCGTACATGGCGGAGATCTGCCGTGCCGGCCTGCTCGCCGTCGACGAGGGACAGACCGAGGCCTCGCAGGCCCTGGGCATGAGCCACTCCAAGACGCTGCGCCGGATCGTGATTCCCCAGGCGATGCGCGTGATCGTGCCGCCGACGGGCAACGAGGTCATCAACATGCTGAAGACGACCTCGCTGGTGTCCGTCGTCCAGTACTCCGAGCTGCTGCGCGTCGCCCAGGACATCGGCCAGACCTCCGGCGCCCCGGCCGAGATGCTGTTCCTCGCCGCGGCCTGGTACTTGCTCCTGACATCGATCTTCAGCGTCGGCCAGTACTACCTCGAGCGGTACTACGCACGGGGCTCCAGCCGCAGCCTGCCGGCGACGCCGCTGCAGAAGATCAGGGCGAACCTGTTGTCCCTGTCGAACCGTTCATCGACGGGAGGCACCGCATGACCGCCATGGTGAAGGCCGAAGGCGTCCACAAGTCCTTCGGACTGGTCGAGGTGCTCAAGGGCATCGACCTGGAGGTGAAGTCCGGCGAGGTGTTCTGCCTCATCGGCCCCTCCGGCTCCGGCAAGTCGACGTTCCTGCGGTGCATCAACCACCTGGAGAAGATCAACGCCGGTCGGCTGTACGTCGACGGCGAGCTGGTCGGCTACCGCCAGAAGGGCGACAAGCTGTACGAGCTCAAGGACAGCGAGGTCGCGCTGAAGCGCCGGGACATCGGCATGGTGTTCCAGCGGTTCAACCTGTTCCCGCACATGACGGCCGTCGAGAACGTCATGGAAGCGCCGGTCCAGGTCAAGGGCGTGAGCAGGAGCCAGGCGCGGGAGCGCGCGAAGGAACTCCTCGACCGGGTCGGCCTCGCCGACAAGGCCGCGAACTACCCCTCGCAGCTCTCCGGCGGCCAGCAGCAGCGCGTCGCCATCGCCCGGGCGCTCGCGATGGACCCGAAGCTGATGCTGTTCGACGAGCCCACCTCGGCCCTCGACCCGGAACTCGTCGGCGACGTCCTCGACGTCATGCGCGACCTCGCCGAGTCCGGCATGACGATGGTCGTCGTCACCCACGAGATGGGCTTCGCCCGCGAGGTCGGCGACAGCCTGGTCTTCATGGACGGCGGCGTGGTCGTCGAGTCGGGCGACCCGCGCGAGGTCCTGACGAATCCGCAGCACGAGCGGACGCAGGCGTTCTTGTCGAAGGTTCTCTGACTCGCGAGAGAGCCAATGCAGGTGTGGGCTCCCATATTTCAATGGGGAGCCCACAACACCTCAGAAGAACCTCAAACTTGTTGCCGATCGAGACGCGATCAAGCTAAGATTTCGGAAACTTAACTGGTGAATTACTTCGCCATTAAGATTCCATCCCTGACCCAGGATGTCTATATGCGGG
The DNA here is from genome assembly GCF_055639295.1 of Streptomyces sp. NPDC107528. Classification (NCBI taxonomy): domain Bacteria; kingdom Bacillati; phylum Actinomycetota; class Actinomycetes; order Kitasatosporales; family Streptomycetaceae; genus Streptomyces; species Streptomyces sp. NPDC107528. The sequence continues at coordinate 392,885 of NZ_JBVKAV010000006.1, read as the reverse complement.
CAGCAAGAAGGACGGCTATGGCCGCAACGGCAGCAGTCGTTTCCATGGGGGCATTGCTCACCGTTGGCTCACCGGCCCAGGCCGCCACGATCACCAAGTTCTGCAACCACCCGGGCGCCATCGTTCCGGGGTGCTTCTACTCGACGGGGGACGTCTTCACCGTCCAGGACCTGCGCGCTGACGGCAAGCGGGCTGTCCTCAAGTGGAATACGGACTACGGGCGCAGTGGGGAGTGCCACGACGCAAACGGCGCTAACAACCCGCCCACGAAGTGCGATGTGGATCTCCGAGAAGGACGCTCTCTGACTTTCTACACGGTGATACGGGACGGCGCCGATGGGGAAGACGACGGCCCGTCTCTCCCCATGCTCGCGTACACTTCCGGCCGCTGAGGGGAATTGGGCACGTCACCAAGGGTGACCAACGCGTTGAAGAAAGGGCGGCACGTTTTCCGTGCCGCCCTTTCAGGTTTTGCTGCCGCCGACTGAACTATTGCCGACTTTCCGGGTGCCGAACTTCGGCAACCAGTCGGAACCTCGCAGGGCCCCCGGTCGGCGTCACTTCAGCGCCAGCAGCAGCGTGTCCGAAGGCGAGCACCACACCGGCCGGGCCTCCCCGAAGCCCTTCTCGCGCAGTACGCGCGCGTGCCACTCGACGGACGGCATGTCGCCCTCGGCGTGCTCGCCGTAGATCTCGAAGCGCCTGGCCGTGGGTTCGGCGAGGACCGGGTCCTTGGCGGCCAGCTGCCACCACTCCGCCCAGTCGAGGGCGCCGTCCGCCTTGGCCTGATCCATGCGGGCGTGACGCAGGGCGCGCTCGGCGGCATTGATGCGGGGCGTCGACTCGTCGATCATGTGGTCCGCGTTCATGAAGACACCGCCGTCGCGGACGAGCTCCGCGACCTGACCGTAGAGGGCCGCGAGGGGTTCACGGTGCAGCCAGTGCAGGGCCGTAGCGGTCAGGACGGCGTCGTACGAGTCGTACGGCAGCCTCGCAGGCCACTCCGGGTCCTTGAGGTCGGCCGTGACCAGGGAGACCCGCTCGTCGGCCGCGAAGGTGCCCTCGGCGATGGCGAGGAGCGCCGGGTCGAGGTCGACGCCGGTGCTGGTTGCCGCCGGGAACCGCTTGAGCAGCCGGGCAGTGATACTTCCCGTGCCGCACGCGAGGTCGAGCACGCGTGGGGCGGGTCCGACGAGGGCCTCGATCATGTCGAGCATGATCCGGAAGCGTTCCTCGCGGTCGGGCATGTACCACTCCTGCTGCCGGTCCCAGCTCTCCTGCCAGGCGGCCCAGTCGGCGCCGGTCGTGGTGATGTCCGTGTCCGTCATCGAACCCTCCATCGCGCATGTCACGTAATACCCTGGAAGCACGATCAGTTGTTACCCGACCGCACCACGACGATAGAACGCCTCCGTAAGGACTACAAGTGGAACTGGCCTATTACTCGGACTACGCCGTACGACTCGTCAACAGCGAGGACCCGGCCCGGGGCAAGGACTCACTGACCTCGGTCGAGGCCGTCCGCGACCTGTTCGGCGGCAACCAGTCGGCGGCCCGCCGCGCCACCGACGCCGACGTCACGCGGTTCCGCGCGGTCCGGGCCCGGCTGCGCTCGGTCTTCGCGGCGGCGGACACCGGCGACGAGACCCTGGCCGTCGACCTGCTGAACTCCCTCCTGCTGGAGTTCCCGGTGAGCCCGCAGATCTCCGGCCACGACTTCCGCGACGACGACGGCCGCCCCCTGTGGCACATGCACCTCGCGGACCACCCGTCGAACGCGACCGCGGGCTTCGCGGCCATCGCGTCGATGGGCCTGGCGTTTCACCTGACGGAGTACGGCGTGGACCGTCTGGGGCTGTGCGAGGCGGCCCCGTGCCGCAACGCCTACCTGGACACCTCCACCAACCGCTCCCGGCGCTACTGCTCGGACCGCTGCGCGACCCGCGCCAACGTGGCCGCCTACCGCGCCCGCAAGCGCCTGGAGGCCGACCGGTCGGCGAATACGGGCCGTACGGCCGACAGCGCCCAGCGCGCCAGCGTGAACGGCGAGCGCTGATCCGCCTTGCGCGGCCGGTACCGCAGCCGGACCTTGCCCAGAATCAGCTCGTCCGGCACGACTCCGTAGTCGGTGCTGTCGCCACCGGCGTACGCGTTGTCCCCGAGCACCCACCAGCCGCCCTCGCGGCGTTCCGCGGCGCGCTTGACGACCAGCAGGTCCTGCTGGAAGGGGTGACGCAGGACGACGACGTCACCGGGCCTGATCCGGCCCCGGTGCGACACGACGAGCAGATCGCCGTTGTGCAGCGTGGGCACCATCGACGGCCCGGTCACCTCGGCCCATCCGAAGGGCTGCGCAGCCCGCCCGCGCTCGGTCTCCTGCGACAACTCCGGCATCCCCGGCACCTCCCCGGTACGGTCCTCCACCAGTCTCAGTCTGACCCTGGACTTTTGTCCTAAGCCCATGGGGGCACTCGCGAAAACCTGTCTTGCAGGGAGTAATGTCCCACCTGAGAAGACGATCACGAGGAAGGAATGCTCCATGCTTTCCCGCCTGTTTGCCCCCAAGGTCAAGGTCAGTGCGCACTGCGACCTGCCCTGTGGCGTGTACGACCCGGCCCAGGCCCGCATCGAGGCGGAGTCGGTGAAGGCCGTGCAGGAGAAGATGGCCGCCAACGACGACCCGCACTTCCAGGCGCGCGCCACCGTCATCAAGGAGCAGCGCGCCGAGCTCGCCAAGCACCACGTCTCGGTGCTCTGGAGCGACTACTTCAAGCCGCCGCACTTCGAGAAGTACCCGGAGCTGCACCAGCTGGTCAACGACGCCCTGAAGGCCCTCTCGGCCGCCAAGGGTTCGACCGACCCGGCGACGGGTCAGAAGGCTCTGGACTACATCGCCCAGATCGACAAGATCTTCTGGGAGACGAAGAAGGCCTGACTCAAGGCTCTTTCGTCGTTCTCCCGACCCGAAGGGGTCCGACCGGTTCGCCGGGCGGGCCCCTTCGGCATGAGTGGACTCCCTCTCCGGGAGAACGTCACGCACCGTCCAGTCGCTGCGGCGGGTGCGGCGGCCAGGGCCCCAGAGCGGGCAGCCCCTCGGCGGCCACCGGTGAGACGGTGGGCGTGCGTCCGGCCAGCCAGGCCGCCAGGTCGCGTACGCGTCCGGTGACCACCGTGCCCGGCGGCCCGCCGCCGACGGACCACTGGCGTCGCGCGTCCTCGGCGTGGAGGTGTGTGCCTGCCGGAAGGCGGCCGAGGAGGAAGTCGATGGTGTGTGCGGCCAGGTCCTCGGGCCAGTCGTCCGGCGATACGCCGACATCGAGGTCGACCATGTGGATCCATGCCTCGCGCCAGCGCGCGAATACGGTGGCGGCCAGGTTCGCGTTGCGGAACGTGACCGGACGGCTCCAGTCCATGGCGTCGGCGCGCGCCCAGGCTGCTTCGAGCGCGGCCATGTGTGCCACGAGTGCCGCGCGGTGTTCGGCGGCACTGCGCCCCGCTGTGGCCTCGATGATCGCGTTCCGCTCGGCCGTCCCGCCGTCGTAGCCCGCCACGAGCTCACCGCGCAGCGCATGCTCCGCGAGACGGGCGAACATTCTCGCGTTGTCGGTGAGATGCGCCAGGACGTGGCCGCGTGACCAGCCTGGAAGTCCGGATGCCTCGGTGACCTGCTCGTCGGTGAGTCCAGCCGCGAGCCGTTCCAGGGCGCCATGGGCTTCGATCACTGCTGTGACAGGGGGCTGCATGAAGCCGTCCTACGAGGCCGAGGTCCGGTGGAGAACAGCCGGGACCCGGGCAGCGAGGTCCCTCAGGGGCTCACCGCTCAGCCGGCAGATCCTCCACTCGTCCAGGAACTCCACGCCGAGGGACTTGTAGAAGTCGATCGTCGGCTCGTTCCAGGCAAGGACCCACCATTCGAAGCGCTCGTAGCCTCTGCGTTCACAGATCGCTGCCAGTGATGCGAGCAGAGCCTTGCCGTGTCCACCGCCACGGGCGGACGGACGTACGTAGAGATCCTCCAGGTGCATGCCGCGCGTGCCGGTCCACGTCGAGAAACGCGGAAACCACAGGGCAAACCCGACGTCCTCACCCGTCTCGTCGTCCTCGGCGATCAGGACGAAGGCGGCGGGATGCTCTCCGAACAGCGCCTCGCGAAGCTGCTCCTCGGTCGCCCGAACCTGCTCAACGGCCCGTTCGTATTCGGCGAGTTCACGGATCATCGCGCGGATCGTCGCAACGTCGTTCACGGTGGCGGCACGGATCATGCCGGAGATCATCGGTCACCGTACCGACCGTGTCCATCCAATTCCGCCCTTCTCGGCGCCCTTTGGTCTCCCGCAGGGGAGAGTCCGACATCAGCACCATCTCGTCCATGCCCCGACCACGGCCGACCGCCGTGGCCGCCCCCCGTACGGGCCGCCCGGCCGCGGTTCCCGAGTACGGCGCCGTGGCTCGTGCCGGTCGCGGTCGCGGCGGCCGTCGTCGCGCTGGCGGAAGGCCCGGCGGCGTCGGGGACGTTGAAGGGCGAGGAGGCCGGTCCGGACCGGATACGGGCCGCGATGCTGGCACAGCGGCGGATACTGCTGCTCACCGACGCGTCCGAGGTGGCGCGGCCACTGGCGGGGAAGCGTGACCACGCCAAGACCGCTGTGCTGGAGAAGCACTTCAAGGTGGTGGCGGACGTACAGGTCCGCGGGCGGCGGGTGACGGTGTACGAGCGCCGCTGAGGAGCCCGGCCGGCACAACGTCGGGCCAGGCCCCTTCGGCCGTCCGTCCGCGCCCGGTCAGTTGAACTGGGGCACGATCAGATGGATCCCGTACGCCACCACCGCGGCGCACGCGGCGAAGCACAGCCCGGCCTGCGTGAGGCCCGACGTCGACGTGCCGCCGCCTTCCTCGCGTGCCCCTTCGCAGCGGGCCAGGCCCAGCACGCCGAGGGCGAAGACGGCGACCACGGCCACGGTGACGGCGAGGCTCACCGCGGCGACCTGGCCGAGTGCGGTCCAGTCGAGGTTCATGATGTGAACTCCCTTGTCTCGGAAGATCGCTGTCCCAGGCGATCGCTGTCTCAAGCGATCTCTGTCCCACGCGATCTCTGTCTCAAGCAGCCGCGCCGACCTTGGGCGCCTCCGTGCTGCGGACCGTGACCTCGTGGGTGTCGTTGACGTTGTGGGCGGACACCGGGTGGCGGCGGGAGATGAACACGATCCCGGCGGCGACGGCCGCACCCACCAGCGCGACCACGGCCGTACCGAGGTTGCCGCCGTGCTTGACCACGCCCGCCGAGACGCCGCCGACCAGTGCGGCGGCGGGCAGGGTCACCAGCCAGGCCACGACCATGCGCCCGGCGACGCCCCAGCGGACCTCCGCCAGCCGGCGGCCCAGGCCCGCGCCGAGGATGCTGCCCGAGGCGACCTGCGTGGTGGACAGGGCGAAGCCCAGGTGGGCCGAGGTGAGGATCACCGTCGTGGAGGCCGTCTCGGCGGCGAAGCCCTGCGGGGACTGGATCTCGGTCAGGCCCTTGCCCATCGTGCGGATGATCCGCCAGCCGCCGAGGTAGGTGCCGAGGCCGATCGCCAGTCCGGCCGAGGCGATCACCCACAACGGCGGGCCCGCGTCATGGCCCAGGGCGCCCGCCGAGATCAGGGTCAGCGTGATGACGCCCATCGTCTTCTGCGCGTCGTTGGTGCCGTGGGCGAGGGAGACGAGCGAGGCCGAGGCGATCTGGCCGACCCGGAAGCCCTTGGTGACGGACTGCTTGCGGGCGCGAGCAGTGAGCTTGTACGCCAGGTACGTGGCCAGCAGCGCCGCGATCCCCGCCACGAGCGGCGAGGCGACGGCGGGGATCAGTACCTTCTCGACAACCTTGTCGAAGTGCACGCCGTGCGACCCCGCACCCACCCAGACGGCCCCGATCAGTCCGCCGAACAGCGCATGCGACGAACTGGACGGCAGCCCGACCAGCCACGTGAGGAGATTCCACAGGATCGCCCCGACCAGACCCGCGAAGATCATGCCCGGGCTGACGAGTGAGTCGTCCACGATGCCGCCGGAGATCGTCTTGGCGACCTCGGTGGACAGGAAGGCACCGACGACGTTCAGGACGCCGCTGATGAGCACGGCCGTCCTTGGTCTGAGCGCCCCCGTGGCGATGGACGTGGCCATCGCGTTCGCCGTGTCGTGGAATCCGTTGGTGAAGTCGAATGCGAGGGCCGTCACGATGACGACCGCCACCAGGAACGTGATGTGGTCCATTCCCCAATGCAAACAAGCCCGGACCAATTCACGGAGAACCGACGGCAAAGCGTGTCCCAGGAGCCGGCGCGCGGTTGGTAAGGGTCCTGCAAAGCCCACGTGGCGAAGCCGGAGTGCGCGCGAGTGCGCCGTACGGCCGTCGCGGGCGTGGTCGCCCCTGCGGATCTACGATCGCCCCATGAGCATCCGCTGGACCTACGCCTTCATCGACCGCCCCGTCGCGTCCTTCACCCGGGCGCACACGTTCTGGACTGCGGTGACGGACACCCGGCTGTCCGAATTCCGGGGCGAGCAGGGGGAGTTCGTGACCTTGCTGCCGGGTGGCGGGGCCGACCCCTGCGTGAAGGTCCAGGGGGTCGACTCTGGCTCCGGTGGCGCGCATCTCGACTTTGCCGTGGACGACGTACCGGGATTCGTGGCCTCGGCGCTCGCGGTGGGGGCGGGTGTCGCCGCCGAGCACGACGGATGGGCCGTGCTGCGGTCGCCCGCCGGGCAGTTGTTCTGTGCCGTGCCCTGGCACGGGGAGTCGGTGCGGCCGCCCGTGGTGCGCGGCAGCCGGCTCGACCAGGTCTGCGTCGACGTACCGCCGTCGCGGTACGCATCCGAAGTCGCCTTCTGGAGCGCCCTGTTGGACGGCTGGGCGTCGGTGCCCGGCTCCCGCCCCGAGTTCCATGTGCTCAAGCCACCGTCCGGGCTGCCCGTCCGCATCCTGCTCCAGCGTCTCGGCGAGGAGCGGCGCGACGCAGAGCGGCTCGGTGCGGAACCCCGGGCCTCCGCCCACCTGGACCTGGCCTGCGCGGACACCGCGGCGGTCCGCGCCCGGCACGAGGCACTGGGCGCCTGCTTCGTCGGCGAGGGCGCCCACTGGACGGTGATGCGCGATCCGGCGGGCGGCACGTACTGCCTGACGGGGCGCGATCCGGAGACCGGCGGACTGGCCGGCTAACGGGTCGTCACGACGAGGCAGGCTACCCGGCCGTTCTCGTCGGGCGTGACGCTCGGGCACGCCGCCTCCCGGCCCTCCGGCAGCGATGGGCTCGGCTCGGCATTCTCCCAGCGGTTCGGTCCCGGCGGCTGCGCCGAGTCCTGCAACCACAGCGTCAGCGCGCCCGCGACGACGACGGCGATCACCCACACCGTCACCGCCCAGCGCCATAACCGGCGGCGTCCCGTCACCTCCAGGGCTCCACATCCACCACCGCGTTCACCGGAATGGGCCCGTACACATGCGGGAACTCCTCGCCGCCCGGCTCCGGCGCCTCGTATTTGAGCGGCACGTCGAGCCGGACCGGGTCCACGACCAGGACCACCAGTTCGTCGGGGCCGTCGTAGGAGCCGTACAGGAAGCCGGCCACGGCGGGGAGTTGGGCGCGGGTCGAGCAGTGGATGAAGCCCTCGTCCCGCAGCGTGCGACCACGTGTCGACATCTCGTACGTGCCCCGCGCGCGGGCCTCCTCCCAGAGGGAGCGTTCGGTGATGTGGAGGATGTACGTGTGTTCGGGCATGCGGCGAGATTACGGCTTCATACGTGCCGCCCGCGCGTGCAAATAGCGCTGCTCCGGCAGGCTCAGCGTCTTGGCTGCCGCGGCCTCGTAGGCGGCGCGTGCCTCGTCGTGGGCGCCGGCCCGCTCCAGGAGGTGGCCGCGGACCGCGTCCAGGCGGTGCCCGGCACCCAGCTCGTCCTCCAGCGCGGCCAGTTCGGCCAGTCCGGCGCGCGGGCCCTGTGCCATGGCGACGGCGACCGCGCGGTTGAGACGCTCGACGGGCCCGGGGACGAGGCGCACCAGGACGTCGTAGAGGCCGAGGATCTCCTGCCAGTCGGTCTCATAGGCGCTGGGCGCCTCGTCGTGGACGGCGGCGATGGCGGCGCGCAACTGGTACGGGCCGGCGGGGCCCCGGGACAGGGCGCGGGTGACCAGGGCGACACCCTCGTCGATCGCGGCCTTGTCCCAGCGGCTGCGGTCCTGCTCGTCGAGGGGGACGAGTTCGCCGTGCGGGCCGGTGCGCGCGTCGCGGCGGGCGTCGGTGAGCAGCATCAGCGCGAGCAGGCCGGCCACCTCGCCGTGGCCGGGGAGGAGGCGGTGGACCGCGCGGGTCAGCCGGATCGCCTCACCGGCGAGTTCGCGCCGCAGCAGGCTCGTACCCGAAGTCGCCGTGTAGCCCTCGTTGAAGATCAGGTACAGGGTGTGCAGGACCGCGGGCAGGCGGTTCTCCCAGTTGTCGGGCCGGCCGAAGCGCACCCCGCGGACCTTCTGCTTGGCCCGGCTGATGCGCTGGGCCATGGTCGCCTCGGGGACCAGGTACGCCCGGGCGATCTCCGCCGTGGTCAGACCGCCGACGGCACGCAGGGTGAGGGCGATCTGGGCGGGCGGAGTCAGGTCCGGGTGGCAGCACAGGAAGAGCAGGGTGAGGGTGTCGTCCTCGCGGGGCGCCCGGTCCACTCCGGGCGGCGGGGCGGTGAAGGCATCCCTCGGCATCAGCGCCGCGGCCTTGTCCTCCCGGGCCCGGCGCGACTGCTCCGCACGCAGCGCGTCGGTGAGCCGCCGCGCCCCGACCTTGATCAGCCAGCCGCGCGGGTTGTCCGGGACGCCGGTCCGCGGCCACTGCTCGGCCGCCGCGAGCAGAGCCTCCTGTACGGCCTCCTCGGCGCTGTCGAAGTGGCCGTAGCGCCGTACCAGCGCGCCGAGGACCTGCGGCGCGTGTCGGCGCAGCAGGTCCTCGGTCTCGGGTGTGGCGCTCACCTACGGCTCGGCCGATGTCTCAGCCGACGTCCCCGGACCCGTCGTCGATGGGCCGGATCACCACCGGGTACACGGGGGCCCCGGCGGGCTGGGGGCACTGCAGGACGCGCTCGGCGATCTCCGTGACCCGCTCCAGGCTCGCGCAGTCCAGCACCCAGTAGCCGGCCAGCAGCTCCTTGGTCTCGCTGTACGGGCCGTCGGTGATCACTGCCTTGCCGTCGTCGCCCAGGGTGACGTGCCGGCCCTTGGCGGGCTCGGTCAGTCCCTGTCCGTCGACCATCTCGCCGCTCTCGGCGAGGTCGTTGTTGAGGGCCTGCATGAAGCCGTACATCGCCTGGATGTCCTCCTGGCTCCAGGCGACGGAGTTCTCGGACCCCTTGCCCTGCATCGCCTCGTAGTCCGCCTGCGTGCCCTGCACCATGACCAGGTACTTCATCAGTCCGCTCCTTCTGCTTCCGTCGGCTCGGGCCGCCCGTGGCGGGCGGCTCTCACAGGGGACGTCGGAGCCGGGCCGGGATTCTCGACAGGGCTCAGGAATTTCTCGCGGTGGGTTTCACGGTGGTGTCCACGGTGGGTGTGCCGGGAGCGTCCGGCTGCTCGTGCTTCTCCTCGTGCTCGGCGCCTGCCTCGGCGTACGCCCCGCACTCGGGGTTGTGGCACGGACCCGCCACCCAGGTGGGGACCCAGGCGCCCAGCGTCTTGTGGCGCCGGACGACCGTCTCTACGGGCTGTCCGCAGTCGGGACAGTGATGCGCTTGGCTGCCCATGTCCTCAGAGTAGGGCGGGAGAGGGCTCAGCGCTTCCTGCTGTACGTACGAACCACGGCGCCGTTGCCGAACGTGCGCGTCTCGCCGAGGGTGAACTCCGTGACGGCGAAGTCCGATCCGAACATCGGCATGCCCGTGCCGTACACGATGGGGTACGTCTTGATGACGAGCTCGTCGATCTCGTCGAGCAGCGCGCCGGCCAGCTGCGCTCCGCCGCACAGGTAGATGCCGAACTCGCCGTCCTGCGCCTTCAGTTCGCGGACCTTGCCGACCACGTCGTCCGAGACGATCTCGACCTGCGGGTCGGGCGACTCGGTCAGCGTGCGCGAGGCGACGTACTGGCGCATATGGGCGTAGGGACTGGTCAGGCCCTCCTTCAGTGCCAGGTCGTAGCTGCTGCGGCCCTGGATCACCGTGTCGAACCGTCGGTTGGGCAGGTCGTCGAATCCGAGGGCGCGACGGGCGGGGGTCGACACGGTCTCCGGGTGCTCCGCCTTGAGGAACTCCAGGAACTCCTCGTCGACGAAGGTGTACATCGAGGTCGCATCGCCGCTCGGGTCCCCGATGAACCCGTCGATCGAACAGGCGATGAAGTACGTGAGCTTTCGCAAGCCGGTCTCTTTTCGTAAGGTGTCGGACAACCACTGCGGTTGTAGTGCTTCAGTTGTAGTACTTCGCTTGTAGTGGTTGCAAGGCCATTTCTGTGACCGGGGAAAGTGGGAGAGGAGATTCCGCATGGCGGGCAATCCGGAACGCCGGGCCGCACTCGTCGACGCGGGCGTCGAGGTGCTCGCCCGCGAGGGGGCACGCGGGCTGACGTTCCGCGCGGTGGACACCGAGGCCGGGGTGCCGGTCGGCACCGCCTCCAACTACTTCACCGGGCGCGATGACCTGCTCCGCCAGATCGACGCCCGGCTGCACGTGCGGCTCGCGCCCGACCCGCAGGTGATCGCCGGGCTGATGACCCAGCCGAAGGACCGCTCCCTGGTCGCCGCCTTCATGCACGACCTGATGGCCCGCGCGACCGGCGACAGAACGGGCTATCTGGCCCTGCTGGAGATGCGCATGGAGGCCCAGCGGCGCCCCGAACTGCGCTCCTCCTTCACCAAGTCGGTGCGCGGCGACCTGGACGAGGCCCTGGAGTTCCACCGCAACGCCGGCCTGCCCGGCGGCGACGAGGTCGTCACCGTGCTCTATCTCGCTGTCCTCGGGCTGCTCCTGGAGCACCTGACCCTGCCCGACGTGCTGGACGGGGTTCTGCCCGGGGTCGGCGTGCCGGACGGGCTGGTCGAGCGGATCGTGGCGACGATCGTGCCCGAGGGTCCCGAGGGTCCCGCGGGCTCCGAGGGTTCCGAGGGTCCCGCGGGCTCCGAGGGTTCCGAGGGTTCCGAGGGGTAGGTCACGGCTGCCGGCGGCTCGGCTCAGCCGCGCGGCTCGCGCCACATCGGCCACATCCGCGGACCGTCCGGGAGGTCGAGGGGACGGCCCTTGAGCTCGAAGCCGAGACGCTCGTACAGCTGCCTGCTGCGCTCGCTGCTCGCCTCCAGATAGGCGGGCAGGCCCTCCTGGTCGCAGCGGTCGAGCACGGCGTTGATGAGCGCGGTGCCGAGCCCCTCGCCCTGGCGCCCGGGTGCCGCGGCGATCATCCACAGGTATTCGTGGGCACGGCCCGCGGGATGGATCCGGGCCGTCAGGCGGCCGATCATCTCGACGCGCTCGTTGTCCGGGTCGACGTCCTGGCGCAGCAGGGCGGGCCCGTCGTCGTCCTCGTCGTGCTCGACGGCCGGTACGGACATCCACAGCGCGCACGCCATGCCGTCCTCGGTGAGGTCTATTCGGCCGTGGGCCAGCACGATGTCGGTGAACGCGGCCATGAGCCTTCGGTGGGTCGTACGGCGGTACTCCTCGCCCGGGAAGACCCAGCCGCTGACCGGATCGTCCTGGAAGGCCGCGTCCAGCAGCCGGACCACCGACTCCCGGTCCGCCTCGCCCGCCGTCCGGATCGCCACGCCCATCTCCACCCGCCCCTTCGCGTCAACCGGCCTTGATCGTAGGGCGAGGAGAGCCGGCATGCGGTCCGCGGGCCGAGTTTGTCGAGATACGGCCGCTGCGCGGCAACCCCGTTGATCGGTGCCGCGATTGAAGGGGACCCGGTACGCAGAGGCGGGCCCCGCACACCGTGGGGATGTGCGGGACCCGCCGGTCCGGAGCCACTCGGCGGCCGTACGGGGTCAGGAACCGTACGGCCCCGAGAGCTCCGGGGTCTTCACCACCTCGGCCGCCGCGACCTCGACCGGTACGGCCCGGCTGCCGCGATCACTCAGTTGCTGCGCCGCGTCACGAACTCGGCCAGCGCCAGCAGTCCGCCCGCCTCCTCCGGGTCGGGCACCGCACGGGCCAGCTCCTGCATGGCGCGGGCCATCCGCTCCGCGGCCTGGGTCTGCGCCCAGTCGCGGCCACCGGCCCGCTCGACGGCGAGCGCGGTCAGCTGCAGGTCCTCCTTGTCGTACGGCACTTCGTACAGCGCGGCCAGCTCCGCCGCCGCCGGACCGCCCGAGGTCAGCGCGGCGACGACCGGGAGGGACTTCTTGCGGGCGGCGAGGTCCGCACCGGCCGGCTTGCCGGTGTGGCTCGGGTCGCCCCATATACCGATCACGTCGTCGATGAGCTGGAAGGCGAGCCCGGCCTCACGGCCGAACGCGTCCAGCGCCGCCACGTCCTCCTCCGCCGCGCTCGCGTACAGCGCGCCGAGGGCACAGGCGCATCCCAGCAGCGCGCCTGTCTTGGCCTCGGCCATGGCGAGCACCTCGTCCAGGCCGACCTCGCCGGGGCCCCGCTTTACCATCGCCGTGTCCGCCTGCTGTCCGGCGCACAGCTCGATGACGCAGTCCGCGAGCCGGGCCGCCGCGGCGGCGGACGCCGGATGCGGATCCTCGGCGAGCAGCCGCAGGGCCAGCGCCTGGAGGGCGTCCCCCGCGAGGATCGCGTCGGCGTCGCCGAACACGGTCCAGGCGGTGGGCCGGTGCCGGCGGGTGGTGTCCCGGTCCATCACGTCGTCGTGCAGCAACGTGAAGTTGTGGACCAGCTCCACTGCCACCGCCGCCCGTACGGCGGCCGCCCGCGCCCTCGGTCCGCCGACTGCGGCGGCCGCGGTGAGGACGAGCGCGGGCCGGATCGCCTTGCCGGCGTTGCCCGCCGCTGGGGTGCCGTCCGGGTGCTGCCAGCCGAAGTGGTACAGCGCGATCCGGCGGAGGGAAGGCGGCAACGACTCGATGGCGGCGCGCAGTTCGGGGTCGACCGACGCCCGGGCGCGCTCCAGGATCACCCCCGCCTCGGGCCCGTCGAGCGGGCCCGGCCCGCCGTCCGTCTCGGTCGCGATGGGCCCTTGCCTTTCGAGCGTCTCGGTGGACGGCCCCGCCCCGGCGGGGCGTTGCTGCGTCTCCGTCATGAACTCACCCATGGCATCGCCTCGGAGAGACGGCGGACGGTGGCCCTTCCGCTACGGCTGGGCGCCTACGCCGAGGGTCTACCCACACGGGGAGCGCGGGACACGGCGTGGTGGCGGCAAAGGTCACCGCCAGCGCCCGATCTCGACGTTCTCCAGCACACCGAGGGCGTCCGGCACCAGGACCGCTGCCGAATAGTAGGCCGTCACCAGGTACTTGATGATGGCCTGTTCGTTGATGCCCATGAACCGGCAGGACAGGCTCGGCTCGATCTCGTCAGGGATGCCCGCCTGCTGCAGTCCGATGACGCCCTGCTCCCCCTCGCCCGTACGCATGGCGATGATCGAGGTCGTACGGGCGTCGGAGACCGGGATCTTGTTGCACGGGAAGATCGGCACGCCGCGCCAGGTGGGGATGCGGTTGCCGGCCATCTCGATGGTCTCGGGAACCAGGCCGCGCTTGTTCAGCTCACGACCGAACGCGGAGATCGCGCGCGGGTGGGCGAGGAACAGCTTGGTGCCGCGCCGCCGGCACAGCAGCTCGTCCATGTCGTCGGGGCTGGGCACGCCGTCGTGCGGCTGGAGCCGCTGGTCGTACTCGCAGTTGTTGAGCAGCCCGAACTCGCGGTTGTTGATGAGCTCGTGCTCCTGCCGCTCCTTCAGGGCCTCCACGGTCAGGCGCAGCTGCTGCTCCGTCTGGTTCATGGGCTGGTTGTAGAGGTCGGCCACGCGCGAGTGGATGCGCAGCACGGTCTGGGCGATGCTCAGTTCGTACTCACGGGGCCGGGCCTCGTAGTCGACGAAGGTGTGCGGGATGTCCGGCTCACCGCTGTGGCCGGCCGCGAGGTCGACCTCCTTCTCGCCGTACTTGTTGGTGCGCTGCGCGGGGATCGCCCGGAGCTGCTCAAGGTGCTGGCTGAGGGATTCCGCGCGCTCCGCGACCTGCTCGACGTCCTGGCGGGGCAGGACGAGCACCGTGCACGCGGTGGCGGCACGGACCGTGTACTCCCAGATGGCGTCGGAGTCGAGCAGCGCCTGGTCGCCGAGGTAGGCGCCGTCGGCGAGGACGCCGAGGGACTCGTCCTCCCCGTAGGGACCGGTGCCGAGCTTCTCCACCCTGCCGTGCGCCAGCAGGAAGACCTCGTCGGTCTGGCTGCCGAACGAGGCGATCACGGACCCCGCCGTGAACTCCCGCTGCTGGCAGCGCTGAGCGAGCTCGGCGAGCACGTCCTCGTCCTCGTACGACCGCAAGGCCGGCAGTTCGCGCAGTTCGGCCGGGATGACCTCGACGCGGTCCCCGGTCTTCACGAACGTGACACGGCCGTCGCCGACGGCGTAGGTCAGACGGCGGTTCACCCGGTACGTGCCGCCCTGCACGTTCACCCATGGCAGCATGCGCAGCAGCCAGCGGGAGCTGATCTCCTGCATCTGGGGTGCGGACTTGGTCGTGGTGGCCAGGTTCCGCGCGGCCGCCGTGCCCAGACTCTGCTGCGGCTTGCCCTGCTCAGTGCGGACCTCTTCGCCTACCGACATAAGGAATTGCCCTCCCGGTCGTGCACCGGCGCCTGTCCGGCGCCCCGCATCGCGATCTCCGCGACCGAGCCTTCCATCACTGAGGGTGCCGGTGCTATTACCCGAAAGAGCGGGAATGGATCACGGCCCACTGGGCAAATAGAGGGACCTTGTCCAAGGTTGCCGTCGCTGTGGTTGGCCAAAACGACTCGTACGCCGTGCGATTCGAGGAGTCGCTTGGGGCTGTTTTCGGTAAAGCACCGATACGAGACGGCCGCGGTGGGCGGTCGGCGCACGGCGCGAAGGGGGCGGTCATGGCCTCACCCATGTCCGCGAGCAGATTCCTGGAGAGACTTCGGGCGGAGGGTGCGACCGTCGTCGAGGTCGGCGACTGGGAGCACCACAACCGCAACCACGTGGGGCCGTGGGGTCCCGTCCACGGCGTGATGATCCACCACACGGTGACCAAGGGCAGCGCGCACACCGTGGAGCTCTGCCGCAAGGGCTACGAGGGGCTGCCCGGGCCGCTGTGCCACGGCGTCATCACGAAGGACGGGCGGGTGCATCTGGTCGGCTACGGCCGTGCCAACCACGCCGGGCTCGGTGACGACGACGTCCTCCGCGCGGTCATCGCCGAAAGCGCGCTGCCGGCCGACAACGAGGCCAACACCGACGGCAACCGGCACTTCTACGGCTTCGAGTGCGAGAACCTGGGTGACGGACAGGACCCCTGGCCGGCGGCTCAGCTGGAGGCGATCGAGCGCGTGTCGGCGGCTGTGTGCCGTCATCACGGGTGGACGGAGCGGTCGGTGATCGGGCATCTGGAGTGGCAGCCCGGGAAGGTGGATCCCCGGGGGTTCACCATGGCTTCCATGCGGGCGCGGATCCGGGAGCGGTTGTCCTAGGGCGGGATTCCTGCGGCGGCCCGTCGCTGCCCCCGGCGGCCGGCCGGGCGACAATGGCCTGGTGAACCACCTCGACTTCGTGACCGATCTGCGGCCCCGGCTTCCCTCGCCGGTGCAGGAGGTCGTGGACGCGCGGTTCGGGCGGGGCGGTGTACGGCTGGTCCTGAAGCGGGACGATCTGATCCATCCGGAGTTGGTCGGCAACAAGTGGCGCAAGCTTGTGCCGAATCTGACGGCGGCGGGCGGGCGCACGGTGGTGACCTTCGGTGGCGCCTACTCCAACCATTTGCGTGCCACCGCCGCCGCGGGGCGGCTGCTGGGGCTGAGCACGGTTGGTGTGGTGCGGGGCCAGGAACTCGGTGAGCGGCGCCTCAATCCGTCGTTGGAGCGGTGTGTGGCCGACGGTATGCGGCTGCATTTCATCGACAGAGCGACTTATCGCCGCAAGGCCGAGCCGGAGACGTTGTCGGGCATTCTGCGCGCGGCGGGTGCGGAGGGGGCGTACGTCGTGCCGGAGGGCGGGAGCAATGCCCTTGCCGTACGGGGGTGCCGGGCGCTCGGGGAGGAGTTGCGGGGGCAGGCCGACGTGGTCGGCATCGCCTGTGGGACGGGCGGGACGCTGGCGGGGCTGGCCGCAGGGCTGGGGCCCGGGCAGCGCGCTCTGGGTGTGCCCGTGCTCAAGGGTGGCTTTCTGGGTGATGAGGTACGGGGGCTGCAGACGGAGGCGTTCGGAGGGCCGCGGGGTGATTGGCGGCTTGACGAGCGGTTCCACTTCGGGGGGTTTGCCCGTACGACTGCTGAGCTCGACGCCTTCGCCGAGGATTTCGAGGAGCGGCATGGGATGGCTGTCGAGCGTCTCTATGTCGCCAAGTTGCTGTATGGGCTTGTGGTGTTGGTGGAGGAGGGGGCCTTCGCCCGTGGGGCGACGGTGGCCGCCGTTGTCACCGGGGCTCCGTTCGGCGCTCAGCCTGCCTCGCGATAGGCCGCCGCCTCCTCCAGGTCCAGCCTGCGCAGCATGGTCCGCAGCATCTCGTCGTCGATGAAGCGGCCGTCCCGCAGTTTCACGAACACCTCTCGTTCGGTGCCGATCACCTCGCGGGACAGGCGGCGGTAGGTGTCGTCGACGGACTCGCCGGTGATGGGGTTGGCCTGGCCGAGGCGTTCCCAGACGGAGTTGCGGCGGCGTTCCAGGACGGCCCGCAGACGGTCTGCGAGGGCCTCGGGGAGGGCGTTGCGGTCGTCGGAGAGGAGTTCCTCCAGCCGTCGTTCGGCGGCGCGGGAGGCCTGCGCCTGGGCGTTGGCCTCCGCGAGAGTCTCGGCCTGGATGTCACGGCCGGGGAGTTTCAGCAGGCGGATCAGCGGCGGCAGGGTCACGCCCTGGACGACCAGCGTGCCGATGACCGTGGTGAAGGTCAGGAAGAGGATGAGGTTGCGCTCGGGGAACGGCTCGCCGCCGTGCATCGTGAGCGGGATCGAGAAGGCGATGGCCAGCGACACCACGCCTCGCATGCCGGCCCAGGAGACGACGAACGCGCCCTTCCAGGTCGGGTTCTCCTCGCGTTTCCGGATCCGCGCCGACAGTATGCGCGGAAGGAAGGTCGCCGGGTAGACCCACACGAAGCGCGAGGCGACGACCACCGCGAAGACGGCGAACGCGTACCAGGCGGCGCGGCTGCCCTCGTACTCGCCAAGGCCCTTGAGCACCACCGGCAGTTGCAGTCCGATCAGGGCGAACACCGCCGACTCCAGTACGAACGCGACCATCCTCCACACGGCCTCCTCCTGGAGCCGGGTGGCGAAGTCGACCTCCCACGCGCGGTGTCCCAGGTACAGGGCCACGACCACGACCGCCAGCACTCCGGAGGCGTGCACCTGCTCGGCCGCCGCGTACGCGACGAACGGGATCAGGAGCGAGAGGGTGTTCTGCAGCAGCGCCTCCTTCACGTGGGTGCGCAGCCAGTGGATCGGCACCATCAGCACCAGGCCCATGCCGATGCCGCCGAACGCCGCGAGCAGGAACTCGCCGATGCCGCCGGCCCAGGTGGCACCCTCACCGACGGCCGCAGCGAGCGCCACGCGATAGGCGGTGATCGCGGTGGCGTCGTTCACCAGGGACTCGCCCTGCAGGATCGTGGTGATCCGGGACGGCAGCCCCACCCGGCGCGCGACCGCCGTCGCGGCGACCGCGTCCGGCGGCGCCACCACCGCGCCCAGCACCAGCGCCGCGGTCAGCGGAAGACCCGGCACGACGAGATACGCGATCCAGCCGACGGCGAAGGTCGCGAACAGCACGTACCCGACCGACAGCAGCATCACGGGTCGCAACTGAGCCCGCAGATCGAGATACGAACTGTCCGTCGCCGCGCTGTGCAGCAGCGGGGGCAGCACCAGCGGCAGGACGACGTGCGGGTCGAGGGTGTACTCGGGGACGCCGGGCAGGTACGACACGAGGAGGCCGACGGCGACCAGCAGCAGCGGCGCCGGCACGGGCGCCCGCCGAGCGGCCGCGGCAACGGCGGCACTCCCGGCCACCAGCAACAGCAGTGGCATCACGTCCATACGCCTCGCCCACCCTCGCCCTCGTGCATCGTCGTCGCGGCCCGCCCTCGATTTTCCGCGCCGTCGTGCGCGCGGCCGTCGTAACCTGGCAATCATGAAACAGTGCACGCACGCCGACGCGCTGCCGCACCCGGAACCCGGCCCGCTCAACGAGACATGTCCCGAGTGTCTGGCAGAGGGCTGGCACCCGGTTCAGCTGCGGCTCTGCCTCACCTGCGGTCACGTCGGCTGCTGCGACTCGTCGCCGGGACGGCACGCCACGGAGCACCACAAGGAGTCCGGCCACCCGATCATGCGGACGTTCGAGCCCGGCGAACTCTGGCGCTGGTGCTTCGTCGACCACGTACTCGTGTGACGGGGACGTACGCTGGACAACCGAGGATCCGGACGGTTCGACCGTCTGACGCCTGGGTACGTCAAACCGGCGCGCGCTCTTCCCAATTGGGCCCGCAGACCCCCTAGCCACGGAGCGTATCCGTGTGTTTACTATGAGTGACAGCAAGGGGTTGGGGTCCTGGGGACAGGAAAGTTCAGAGCGCGATAGCGTCACCGCTGAACCACACATCGCGTTACCCCGGGGGGCGACCCTCGGCCCCGAGAAGCTTGTACCACCTTGGAGGTGAGGGTGTCCCAGATCGCAGGCGAGCCCGCGACCCAGGACTTCGTGGAAGTCCGGCTGCCGGCTGCGGGTGCCTACCTGTCGGTGCTGCGTACGGCGACTGCCGGCCTCGCGGCCCGTTTGGACTTCACCCTCGACGAGATCGAGGACCTGCGCATCGCGGTGGACGAGGCCTGCGCGATCCTGCTCCAGCAGGCCGTGCCCGGCTCGGTGCTCAGCTGTGTCTTCCGACTCGTCGACGACTCGCTCGAGGTCACCGTCTCGGCCCCGACCACGGACGGCCACGCCCCCTCCAGGGACACCTTCGCCTGGACCGTGCTCTCGGCCCTCGCGGGCAAGGTCTCCTCTGCCGTGGACGAGGACAAAACCGTTTCGATCAGCCTCTACAAACAGCGCGGCGCGGGACCCGGGCCGGCGTGAGGAACGGGGACGGGCCGGTGCGGGACGAAGAGCGCGGCACACGGGAGCTGCCGGACGGCGCTGCCCCCTGCTCGGACGGAGCCGAGAACCCGGGAGTGGGCCCGAGCGGTCAGAGCGGTTCCCGCCGCATGGCGGACGGCATCGACGGCATCCCCGAGCAGGCCCGGCCGCACCCGGAGGACAACTCCGCGGAGGCCGGCTTCCTGGCCGACGGACGGGATGACGAAGGCGCCGTGCAGGGCGCGCCTCCGGGCGGGCGGGCCGGGGTCTCCCCGGTCCGCGCGGGGGCGAGGGCTCGGGAGAGGGCAACGGGCGGGACGATGAGCGAGCACCAGCGAAACGCCGAGGACGAGGCGATGAGCGCGCACAGCGTGCAGGCCACGCAGCACCACCCTCAGGACCGCAGCGGAGCGCGCGCCATGTTCGTCGAGCTGCGCAAGCTGCAGGACGGCAGCCCGGAGTACGCGGACCTGCGCAACAAGCTGGTCCGTATGCACCTGCCGCTCGTCGAGCACCTCGCGCGCCGCTTCCGCAACCGCGGCGAGCCGCTCGACGACCTCACCCAGGTCGCCACCATCGGTCTGATCAAGTCGGTCGACCGGTTCGACCCGGAGCGTGGCGTCGAGTTCTCGACGTACGCGACCCCGACGGTCGTCGGCGAGATCAAGCGGCACTTCCGCGACAAGGGCTGGGCGGTGCGGGTGCCGCGGCGTCTCCAGGAGCTGCGCCTCGCCCTGACGACGGCCACGGCCGAGCTGTCCCAGCAGCACGGGCGCTCCCCGACCGTCCACGAACTCGCCGAGAAGCTGGCAATCTCGGAGGAGGAGGTCCTGGAGGGCCTGGAGTCCGCCAACGCGTACTCCACGCTGTCCCTGGACGTCCCCGACACGGACGACGAGTCCCCTGCGGTCGCGGACACCCTCGGCGCGGAGGACGAGGCACTGGAGGGCGTCGAGTACCGCGAGTCGCTGAAGCCGCTGCTCGAAGATCTCCCGCCCCGCGAGAAGCGGATCCTGCTGCTGCGCTTCTTCGGCAACATGACCCAGTCGCAGATCGCGCAGGAGGTCGGCATCTCCCAGATGCACGTGTCCCGCCTGCTGGCCCGCACGCTGGCGCAGCTGCGGGAGAAGCTGCTGGTGGAGGAGTAACGGCTCCCTGAGAGCCGTCGGCTACTTCTGATCCGGTGCGCTGCCGGGCCCCCGGATACCGAGGGCCTGGGTGGTCGCCGGGTTGATCAGGAACACGAGCGTGGCGATCGCGACCGCAGCGATCGCGATGCCCGCCGGGATCGCAATGCTGTCGGCCTGCAGCAGGCTGTAGGCCACCGGCAGCGCCATGATCTGTGTGATGACGGACGGCCCCCGGCTCCAGCTGCGCTGAGCGAACAGCCCTCGCGCGGCGAGCAGCGGCAGCAGGGCGAGGACGACCAGCGTCACGCCCAGGGTGACGGCCTGCTGCCGATCGTCCGGATCCCCGGTGAGTCCCAGCACCAGCACCCAGACACCCCCGACGGTCAGCGCCAGCCCTTCCAGCGCGGTCAGTACCGCGGCATACGTCAGCCGCCGCGGACGCGGACCGGCGGTTTCCGGGGTGGTGGGGGTCTGCTCCTTGGTCACCCTTGAAGGGTAGCCCTCCGCGATATCGCGTTCGGAGAGGGAGGCTCTTGCCCGGCGCCGGTCGGCATCAACCAGCCCATCAACCAGCCCGTCCGGCGTTTGAGGACGAGGCCCCTCAAGGGCTGAAGCGGGGGCCCGGGGGCGGCAGCCCACAGCGGGCCCCACAGCAACGCCGCCGCCAAAGAACCCGACGGCACCCAAACCCACGGCCAAGCCGATGGCAGTCCCCCGTGTCGAGACTCACGCCTCATCTCTTACTAGATCCCAACCTCGACCTGTGCCCGGTACCCCCCAGTAGGTACGCTGCCAGTCATGCGTGCACTTCTCGTGGTCAATCCGGCAGCAACCACCACAAGCGCACGTACGCGCGACGTCCTGATCCACGCGCTCGCCAGCGAGATGAAGCTGGAGGCCGTCACCACCGAGTACCGCGGCCACGCGCGTGACCTGGGCCGGCAGGCGGCGGAGAGCGACGACGTCGACCTGGTCGTCGCCCTCGGCGGCGACGGCACCGTGAACGAGGTCGTCAACGGACTGTTGCACAACGGCCCCGACCCGGACCGTCTCCCCCGCCTCGCCGTTGTCCCCGGCGGCTCCACCAACGTCTTCGCCCGTGCCCTCGGCCTGCCCAACGACGCCGTGGAGGCGACCGGCGCCCTGCTCGACGCCCTGCGCGAAGGCAGCGAACGTACGGTCGGAATGGGCATAGCGGCCGGCACCCCGGGCACGGAGGACGAAGCCGTACCCGACAGATGGTTCACCTTCTGTGCGGGCCTCGGCTTCGACGCCGGCGTCGTCGGCCGGGTCGAGCAGCAGCGCGAGCGCGGCAAAAGGTCCACGCACGCCCTTTATCTGCGCCAGGTGGTACGCCAGTTCCTGCACGAGCCCAACCGCCGGCACGGCACTATCACACTGGAGCGGCCGGGGCAGGATCCGGTGACCGATTTGGTGCTGTCCATAATCTGCAACACCGCTCCGTGGACGTATCTGGGCAATCGCCCGGTGTACGCGGCACCTAAGGCCTCGTTCGATACCGGCCTCGACGTGCTCGGTCTCAGCCGTATGTCCACGGTCGCGGTTGCCCGGTATGCAACCCAGTTGCTCACTTCGTCCCCCGAGCGCGGAGCCCATGGCAGGCATGCGGTCACGCTCCACGACCTGGACCAGTTCACCTTGCATTCGAAGGTCCCTTTGCCCCTTCAGATGGACGGCGACCACCTGGGGCTGCGTACGAGCGTGACGTTCACAGGCGTACGCCGTGCACTGCGTGTGATTGTGTGAGCGGAACGGGCTAAAGTCCTTTCACTCGAACGTTTAGGCCAGGATCCACCCCATGGAAGTACGGCTGTGACCTAGTCGACACCGAGGAATCAAAAAAAACTTTCCGGAAGGGGTTGTATCCGTCGCTGAGGTTTGCGAGTCTCTACGTGGCGATCGGGACGGCCCGCAAGACCGGCCTCCACTGATCACCGGAACCCCTCTTCAAATCACAGGACCTCGCCAGGGAACCTGGCGTTCGGCCCTTCACTTGTTGAGGGATTCGTGAAAGCGTTCACATTCACAAGCAAATCAGCACGTAATACCAAGGAGAGGTAGCAGCCATGGACTGGCGTCACAACGCCGTTTGCCGCGAGGAAGACCCCGAGCTCTTCTTCCCCATCGGCAACACCGGTCCTGCGCTGCTGCAGATCGAGGAAGCCAAGGCCGTCTGCCGTCGCTGCCCCGTTATGGATCAGTGTCTGCAGTGGGCGCTCGAGTCCGGCCAGGACTCCGGCGTCTGGGGTGGTCTCAGCGAGGACGAGCGTCGCGCCATGAAGCGCCGTGCCGCCCGCAACCGGGCCCGTCAGGCCTCCGCCTGACAACACCCGCCCCGCAAACAGCCTGAGCTTGGCGGCGCGTACAGCGAGTACGCATCTCCCGCCCCCGAGCCGCAGCGCGCAGTACCCCCGATGCGCTTAGCAACACAGAGCAGCAACGAGCACTGGCCCTGGACCGGATGGTCCAGGGCTCTTTGCTGTCCACCCCTACTCGCGCGGCCTACTTGTGCGCCTTACTTGCGCGGCCTACTTGTGCGCCCGAACCGGGATGTCCAGGATCACCCTGGTCCCCCGCTCCGGTGCCTGGACCATGTCGAACGTGCCGCCCAACTCGCCCTCCACCAGCGTCCGTACGATCTGCAGGCCGAGGTTGCCGGCGGTGTGCGGGTCGAAGCCCTCGGGGAGGCCCACGCCGTCGTCCTGGACCGTGACCAGAAGGCGGACCTGCTTCGTCGTACCGCCGCGGACGGCCGAGACCTCGACCGTGCCGGTGTCGCCCTCGCGGAAGCCGTGCTCCAGCGCGTTCTGGAGGATCTCGGTCAGGACCATCGACAGCGGGGTGGCGACCTCCGCGTCCAGGATGCCGAAGCGGCCGGTGCGCCGGCCGGCGACCTTGCCGGGTGAGATCTCGGCGACCATCGCCAGCACCCGGTCGGCGATGTCGTCGAACTCCACGCGCTCGTCGAGGTTCTGGGAGAGCGTCTCGTGCACGATCGCGATCGACCCGACCCGCCGTACCGCCTCTTCGAGGGCCTCGCGGCCGCGGTCGGACTCGATGCGGCGGGCCTGGAGGCGCAGCAGGGCCGCCACCGTCTGGAGGTTGTTCTTGACGCGGTGGTGGATCTCCCGGATGGTCGCGTCCTTGGTGATCAACTCGCGCTCGCGGCGGCGCAGTTCGGTGACGTCCCGGAGCAGCACCAGCGAACCGATGCGCGTGCCCTTGGGTTTGAGCGGGATCGAACGGAACTGGATCACACCGTCACCGGACTCGATCTCGAACTCGCGCGGTGCCCAGCCGCTGGCGACCTTGGCCAGCGCCTCGTCCACCGGTCCCTGCGTCGGGGCGAGTTCGGCGGTGGTCTTGCCGAGGTGATGGCCGACGAGGTCGGCGGCGAGGCCGAGGCGGTGGTAGGCCGACAGTGCGTTCGGGGAGGCGTACTGGACGATGCCGTCGGCGTCGACGCGGATCAGACCGTCGCCGACGCGGGGCGAGGCGTCCATGTCGACCTGCTGGTTGGCGAACGGGAACGATCCGGCCGCGATCATCTGCGCGAGATCCGAGGCACTCTGGAGGTACGTCAGCTCAAGGCGGCTCGGGGTGCGCACGGTCAGCAGGTTGGTGTTGCGCGCGATGACGCCGAGGACGCGCCCGTCACGTCGTACGGGAATCGACTCGACGCGGACCGGGACCTCCTCGCGCCACTCGGGGTCGCCCTCCCGCACGATCCGGCCCTCGTCGAGCGCGGCGTCCAGCATCGGACGGCGGCCGCGCGGGACGAGGTGGCCGACCATGTCGTCCTGGTACGAGGTCGGGCCGGTGTTGGGCCGCATCTGCGCCACGGAGACATAGCGGGTGCCGTCGCGGGTGGGGACCCACAGGACGAGGTCGGCGAAGGAGAGGTCGGAGAGCAGCTGCCACTCCGAGACCAGCAGGTGGAGCCACTCGAGGTCGGAGTCGTCGAGGGCCGTGTGCTGGCGTACGAGTTCGTTCATGGAGGGCACGTGGCCGAGCGTACCTGGCGGTACGGACATGGCTGGAAACCAGCCACTACGGGAGGCGATACGGCCCTGAAAACACCCGCGGGCCGCGGCGCCTGAGAGGGAC
Organism: Streptomyces sp. NPDC107528; assembly: GCF_055639295.1. Taxonomy (NCBI): domain Bacteria; kingdom Bacillati; phylum Actinomycetota; class Actinomycetes; order Kitasatosporales; family Streptomycetaceae; genus Streptomyces; species Streptomyces sp. NPDC107528. The sequence continues at coordinate 368,407 of NZ_JBVKAV010000006.1, read as the reverse complement.
CCTCAGCCCTCCCGGCACCGCAGCCCGGAGCAACATCGGCCGTGGGGTGTGCGGTCCCGGTCGGCCGAAGGATGAGGAGCCGGGGCAGTCAGGGCAGAGAGCTCCGGTTCCTCGGTCCGCCTTCCTGTGCGGGGAAGACGGAAGTCGGTGCGTTCTAGTACTACGCACTCCTTCGCATTGTGGACTAGACCACTCTGGTGTGTCCATGCGTTGGAGGGTGTTTGCTGTTGGCGCTTCTTCGCGGGCTCCGAACCAACTGGAGGACCAGCGGGACGCCCTACCATCCACCACGCAGCCTAACCCGTGTGGGTTCATGTGCGAGGCCAGTTGGCCATGGCAATTTCCGCAAGTGCCTCCAGTTCCTCCCGGCTCGCCCCGTCGCGCGCCTGTTGTGACATGCCCTGGATCATTGCGCCGGCGTGCCGGGCGAGGGCGGGGGCGTTGACGCCGGCGGGGAGGGCGCCGGTGGCGATGTCTGCTTCGATACGGCTGCGGATGGCACCGATAGTGGCGTTGCGCCGGTCGCGCAGCGAGTCGGCCACCTCCGGGGTCGTGCAGTTGATGGCCGCGTGGGCGATGAGGCAGCCCTGCGGATGGCCGGGATCCGTGTAGACGCCGGCGGCCTCTCGCAGGGTCCGCTCGACGGCCGCCCGGGAGGTGGGCTCCTCGGCGAGGGCGCGGTCCGCGAACGAGGCGTAGCGCGAGGTGTAGACGCGGACGACCTCATCGAAGAGCGAGCGCTTGTCGCCGAAGGCCGCGTACAGACTCGGGGCGCCGATGTCCATGGCGCGGGTGAGATCCGAGACGGACGTCGCCTCGTAACCGCGCTCCCAGAAGGCCAGGATCGCCTTCTCCAGGGCGGTTTCCCGGTCGAAGGAACGGGGCCGTCCGCGCGTCTTCGCCGTAGGCCGCGCCTCCGCCCCGGTCCCCGTCGTCGCCTCGCTGCTCACCATGGAGTGCATTTTATAGCGAGCACTAGAGAAACGGCGGCGGGCTGTTGTACGTTCTTTCTGTAGCGACCGCTAGGGAATTGCGAGGGGGGGCGTCGGCATGGGCGTGCTTGCGGGCAGGACGGCACTGGTCACGGGGGCGAGCAGGGGGATCGGACGAGCGATCGCCGAACGACTGGCACACGACGGGGCACGGGTCGCCGTGCACTACGGCAGTAACGAGGCGGCGGCGAAGGAGACGGTCGCTTCGATCGAGACGGCGGGCGGCAGCGCGTTCGCGGTTCGCGCCGAACTGGGCGTGCCCGGTGACGCCGAGACTCTCTGGGAGGCCTTCGACAGGCATGCGCTGGGCGTGGACATCCTGGTGAACAACGCGGGCATGGCCGTCTTCGCGACCATCGGGGAGACGGACGAGGAGGCGTACGACCGTACGCAGGCGGTCAACGCGAAGGCACCGTTCTTCATCGTCAAGCACGGTCTCGGACGCCTGCGCGACCACGGCCGGATCATCAATGTCACGGCCGCCACGGACTACGCCATCGCCCCCATAGCCGCCACCCACATGGCCAAGGGCGCGGTCACCACCCTGACCCGCTCACTCGCTGCCGAGTTGGCACCGCGCGGTATCACCGCCAACTCCGTCGGGCCCGGCTTCATCGACACGGACCTGACGAGCGCCGCACTCGCCGACCCCGGCATACGCGGGCACGCCGAGGCCGTCTCGGTCTTCAAACGCGTAGGTACGTCGTCCGACGTGGCCGACGTGGTGGCCTTCCTGGCGTCGGCCGACTCACGCTGGGTCACGGGGCAGCACATCGACGCGACCGGGGGCTCGCTGCTGAGCCTGCACTAGTCAGCGCGTCTCCGTCACCTTCGCCAGTGCCCGCGGCGCGTCCGGGTCCTGGCCTCGGGCGATGGTGACCTCGTAGGCCAGGAGCTGGAGCGGGAGGATCTCCAGGATCGGCTGGAGTTCCTCGGCGACGCCCTCGGTGGGCAGGACGAAACCGGCCGAGGCCTGCTCGACCTGGTGCCGGGCGCCGATGACGACCAGGTCGGCGCCACGGCCGCGGAGCCGGTCGAGGACGGGCTGGAGCACCTCGCCGCCCTTGCCGTCGGTGACGACCGCGATGACCGGCGAGACGTTGTCGACCATGGCGAGCGGGCCGTGCAGCAGGTCGGCGCCTGAGTAGGCGAGGGCCGGGATGTAGCTGGTCTCCATGAGCTTGAGGGCGGCTTCCTTGGCCGTGGGGTAGCCGTAGCCGCGGGAGGTGATCACCATGCGTTCGGCGAAGCGGTAGCGGGCGGCGAGGGTGCGCACCTCGTCCTGCCGGGCGAGCAGTTGCTCGGCGAGATCCGGCAGCGCCATGGCGGGGGTGCCGTCACCGCCGCGCAGACCTTCGACGAAGAGGTACAGGGCGAGAAGGGAGGCCGTATAGGTCTTGGTCGCGGGCAGGGCCCTCTCCGGTCCGGCCATGACGTCGAGGTGGTACTCGGAGACGGCGGCCAGCGGGGAGTCGGGGTTGTTGGTCACCGCGAGCGTGATCGCGCCGGCCTCGCGGGCGGCCCGGGTCGAGGCGACGAGGTCCGGGGAGCCGCCGGACTGGCTCACGGCGATGACCAGGACGTCGGTGAGGTCGGGACGTGCGCCGTAGGCGGTGGTGGTCGACATGGAGGTCAGGCCGCAGGGCAGGCCAAGGCGGATCTCCAGGAGGTACTTGGCGTAGAGCGCGGCGTGGTCGGAGGTGCCGCGGGCGGTGAGCAGGACTAAGCGGGGCGCGCGGGCGGCGATCTCCTGGGCGACGCGGCGGATGGCGGGGGCGCCCTGGGACAGGATCCGGCGCAGCACTGCGGGCTGTTCGGCCATCTCGCGGGCCATGATCCGGCCGGGGAGTTCGTTGTGAGGGGCGTGCGGGTCGGGAGGGTACGGGGTCGTGGTGGTCATGGGACCCTCCCTGCTCTCGCGCCCGCTGCCGGGCATGGCGCCTGTCGCTTCCGGCGGACAGTCTCCATTCCACTCCCCCACGGGCAATGACGCCTGCCCGACGGGGAGCCGAAATGTCCACGGGACTTGCGTTCACCTGGGCCCCGTAGCCTCGCTCTGTTAGATTGGTCTAAACCACATGCCCCTTCAGGGTGCCCTTCGAGTCCTACTTCAGATCGGCAGGCCCAGCGTGGAAGTTGTCATCGTTCCGGACGCCAAGGCGGGTGGCGAGCTGATAGCCGAGGCCATGGCCCAGCTACTGCGGCGCAAGCCCGACGCCCTGCTCGGCGTGGCCACCGGGTCGACGCCACTGCCCATCTACGCGGCGCTCTCGGCCAAGGTGCGCTCCGGCGCCGCCGATGCCTCGCGGGCGCGGATCGCGCAGCTCGACGAGTATGTGGGGCTGCCGGCCGAGCACCCGGAGTCGTACCGGTCGGTGCTGCGCCGTGAGGTGCTGGAGCCGCTCGGGATCGGGATGGACGCGTTCATGGGGCCGGACGGTACGGCCGAGGACGTGCCTGGGGCGTGCGAGGCGTATGACGCGGCGCTGGCCGAAGCGGGGGGTGTGGACCTGCAGTTGCTCGGGATCGGGACCGACGGGCACATCGGGTTCAACGAGCCGTGCTCCTCGCTTGCGTCGAGGACCCGGATCAAGACGCTGACGGAGCAGACCCGGGTCGACAACGCGCGGTTCTTCGACGGGGACATCGAGCAGGTGCCGCACCACGTCATCACCCAGGGGATCGGGACGATCCTGGAGGCGCGGCACCTGGTGCTGCTCGCCACCGGTGAGGGCAAGGCGGACGCGGTCGCCGCGACCGTCGAGGGGCCGATCGCGGCCGTGTGCCCGGCCTCGGCCCTGCAACTGCACCCGCACGCCACGGTCGTCGTCGACGACGCTGCCGCGTCCAAGCTGAAGCTGGCCGACTACTTCCGGCACACCTACGCCAACAAGCCCGAGTGGCAGGGGATTTAGGCGCCGCACGGGCCGGGCATGCGCGCGGCGGGCACCCGGGGACAGGGGACCCGCCGTGCGCTCGCCGGACATGCGTCAGGGCTAGAAGATGGCCGTCTCGTCCTCGGTCGGCTCGTCATCGGTCGGCTCGTCCTGAGCGGTGAGGCCGGCCACCCACAGCGGCATCAGCCAGTGGGCCGCGAGGACCGCGGCGAGGACGGGCGCCGCGTAGACGCGCAGGGCGTCGCCGTCTGCGGCGCCCGCCGTCAGCAGGCCGACCACGGCCGCGAGCAGCAGGCTGGTCATCGCGCGGTGGGCGCGGGCGAGCACACGCCTGCGTTCGGCCGACTGCCGCTCGTCGAGGGCGCGTTCGCGCAGTTCGAGCAGGCCCCGGGTGGCGCCGTTGATCACGCCTGTCGCCACCATCCACGGCAGCATCAGCACTGCCGCGGCGATGACGGCCCACATCGGCTCCGTCGACGAGAGGGAGAAGTACGTGGTCAGCGCCCCGATGGCCACGGTGAGTGCGACGTGCGCGGCGACGACCAGTCGGCGACGCGTGGTCGTGGCGTACAGCGGGCGTCCTCGGGGGTCGTTCATCAACCGCAGCATGCTCCGGTCGTAGCGCGTCAGCCGCGTCGTCGTCATGACTGTTTCCTCCCGTAGACCTCGTCCGTGAGCGGCCGGAACGGATCGAGGGAGAACAGCGCCTCGACCGGCAGTCCGAAGAACTTCGCGATCTTCAGTGCCAGGTCGAGGCTCGGGTTGTACTGCCCCCGCTCGATGTAGCCGATGGTCTGGTAGTGGGCTCCCACTGCCTCGGCCAGGCTCTGGCGCGACACCTTGCGTTCGGCACGCACCATCGCCAACCTGTTGTGCACCTGCTCGCTCATGTATAAGAAGTACTACATTCGGGAGTGGAGGTGCAACCACAGGCATCGAGCGGGACGGGGACGAGCGGGTCACGGGGACGCGTCGGCCTCGGGGGACTCACACCCCGGCGATGACCTCCGCTGCCGCACGCCCGCACACGCGGGCCGCACCGTGCGTGGCGATGTGCAGGGCGCCGCGGGCTTTGGCCTGGGGGACGCCCATTTCGACGACGACCGTGTCCGGGCGGGAGCGCAGCAGGGTGTCGAGGGCCGTTGCCATCCAGGGGTGGCGGTGCTCGTCGCGGACGACGGCCACCATGCGACGGCCGGCCGCTGCCTGCAGCGCCTCCAGCCCCGCCTCCTCCCCCGCGTAGCCGCCCGTCTGGGTGCCGGGGAGCAGTCGGGCCAGTTCGGCGGCGACGCCCCAGGGGGTCTCGTCGCCGACGGCGATGTTCGCGACGGGGGTGAACGCGGCGACGTAGGGCGCCTCGGTGAGCGGGGTGAAGCCCTCCGAGCCGGTCACCTTCAGTGCGCGCCGGGCGGCGACGAGGCCCACGTCCGGGCGCGCCTCACCCTCGGTACCGGGGACGCCGGCCGTCCAGCCGGCCAGCTCGCGGACCCGTTGCGCCGCCTCCGCCAGCCGTTCCTCGGGGAGTTCGCCGGCGCGCACCGCCGCGACCAGGGCGTCGCGCAGGCGGCGTACCGTCTCGTCGTCGGCGAGGCCGCCGCCCACGCAGATCGCGTCGGCGCCGGCCGCGATGGCGAGGACGCTGCCGCGTTCGATGCCGTAGGTGGCGGCGATGGCCTGCATCTCCATGCCGTCGGTGACGATCAGGCCGGTGTAGCCGAGTTCGCCGCGCAGCAGGTCGGTCAGGACGGGCCGGGACAGGGTTGCCGGGTGGTCGGGGTCCAGGGCCGGAACCAGGATGTGCGCGCTCATCATGGCCCTCGTGCCGGCGGCGATCGCCGCGCGGAACGGGGAGAGTTCCCGGTCGGCCAGGACCGAGGCCTCGGCGTCGATGCGGGGCATCGAGTGGTGGGAGTCGACCGCCGTGTCCCCGTGGCCGGGGAAGTGCTTGGCGCAGGCCGCCACGCCCGCGGACTGCAGGCCGGTGACGTAGGCCGCGGTGTGCCGGGCGACCAGGGCGGTGTCGGCGCCGAAGGAACGTACGCCGATGACCGGGTTCGAGGGGTTGGAGTTCACGTCGGCCGACGGGGCCCAGTTGAGGTTCACTCCGCAGGCTGCCAGGCGGCGGCCCATCTCGAAGGCCACCTCCCGCGTCAGCTCCACGTCGTCCACCGCGCCCAGCGCGTGGTTGCCCGGGAAGCTGGAACCGGTGCGCACCTCCAGCCGCGTCACATCACCCCCCTCCTCGTCGATCGCGACCAGGACGTCGTCGCGCTCGGCACGCAACTGGGCCGTCAGAGATGCCAGTTGCTCGGGCGAGGCGATGTTGCGGCCGAACAGGCCGACGGAGGCGAGGCCCTCGCCGAGGCGGCGCAGCAGCCAGTCGGGGGCGGTGGTGCCGGTGAATCCGGGCTGGAGGACGGTCAGGGCATCGCGCGTCAGTGTGTCGGTGCCGCTGGCGAAAGTCGTCATCGGGTGGCGTTATCCCTTCACGGCGCCGGCCGTCAGGCCGCTGACAGCCTTGCGCTGCAGGAAGACGAAGAGGATCAGGATCGGGATGGCGAAGAGGGAGGACGCAGCCATCGTCGCGCCCCAGTCGTTGCCGAAGGCGGTCTGGAAGCTGGACAGCCACAGTGGCAGGGTCTGCGCCTCGGCCTCCTTGTTCAGCACCAGGACCAGGGGGAATTCATTCCATGCGGTGATGAAGCCGAACAGGGACGTGGACATCAGGCCCGGCGCCAGCAGCGGCAGGATGACCTTGCGGAAGGCCTGGGCGCGGCTGCAGCCGTCGACCATCGCGGCCTCCTCCAGCTCCCTGGGGACCGCAGCGACGAAGCCGCGCAGGGTCAGGATGGTGAAGGGCAGGATCATCATCATGTAGAAGACCGTGAGCGGCAGGAGGCTGTTCAGCATCGACGCGTCCCGCACGATCATGTACATCGCGATGATCATGACCTCCCAGGGCGCCATCTGGGCCATCATGAAGCCGATGACGAACCCGCGCCGCCCCTTGAACCGCATCCGGGCCAGGGCGAAGGAGCCCGCCAGCGCGATGACCAGGGCGAAGCCGACCGCGCACAGGGTGACGATCAGTGAGTTGGTGACGTACGTCCAGAAGTGGTCGACGCCGGTCGCCCGCTCGAAGTGGTCGAAGGTGATGTCGGTCGGGAACCACACCGGGTTCTCCGAGATGATGTCGCCGGTCGGCTTGAAGGCCGTGGAGAACATCCAGTACACGGGGAAGACGAAGCCGATGAACAGGACGACGGCCGTGATGTTGGGCCACAGGCGGCCGAAGAGAGAGCGCTTCACAGCTCGTCCTCCTCTTGCTTGAGCACGATCCTGAGGTAGTACGCGGTCAGGCCGAGCAGGATCAGGATGGTCAGGACGGCGATCGCGGCGCCCATGCCGTAGTGCTGGTTGCCGACGCCCTCGATGTAGGCGTAGACGGGGAGGATCTCGGTGAGCCGGTCGGGGCCGCCGCCGTTGATGGTGAAGACCTGCACGAACGCCTTGAAGACCCAGATGATCTCCAGGAAGGTCGTGGCGTAGAGGAACGGCCGCAGGAAGGGCATGGTCACCGTGGTGAAGCTCTTCCAGGCACCCGCGCCGTCGAGCGCGGCGGCCTCGTACAGCTCGCCCGGGATGGTGGTCGTGGCCGCGTACAGGTTGATCGCGACGAACGGGATCGACATCCAGACGATCAGCAGGGTGACCACGAAGAACGTCGACATCTGGCTGCTGGTCCAGCTGTAGTCGGCCATGGAGTGCCAGCCCAGCTTGTCCAGCACCCAGTTGACGACACCGAAGCGCTGCGCGAACAGCCACTGGTAGACGGTGCTCGCGGCGACCACGGGCATCGCCCAGGCCAGCACGAGCCCGAGCAGCAGCATGACCCTCATCCGCTTGCCGAGGCGGGCGAGGAGCAGGCCGACCAGGGTGCCCACGACCATGATCAGGGCGACGTTGACCGCCGTGAACAGGATCGAGCGCAGGGCCACGCGCCAGAAGTCCTCGCCGGTGAGGACCTCCTTGTAGTTGTCGATGCCGTTCCACTCGGTGACGTGCTGGATCAGCTGCGCCATGTTGAGGTTCTGGAACGACAGCAGGACGTCCTTCACCAGCGGCCAGCCGAGCAGCAGCACGGTGGCCGCACAAGCCGGCAGCAGCAGGAGGTACGGGGTGAACGCACCGAGGCGGGACGCGGCTCGGGGCCGCGGCCCCGCGGATCCGCTCTCGGCTTTCCCGACTGCGTCCACCGGACCGGAAGGCGGCCGTTCGGTCTGCACGGTCATGCTCGCGATCTCTCTTCTCGGCCTGCATGTTTCGGCCTACGTCACTCGGCCTGCGTATCTGGGCCTGCGTACGTGGACCCGCGTACGGTCGCCGGGGCGGGGGGCGTCACGCGCATCCCCCACCCCGGCGCGACCCGGTGCCCCTACTGCTGCTGAGCCAGACGCTTGTTGAGCTCGTCCTCGACCTGCTTGGCCGCCTCGGCCGGCGACTTACCGTTCAGCACGGCGGTCATGTAGGTCTTGACGGGGTTGGGCGCGTTCTCCACGGCCGCCCACTCCGGGATCAGCGGCGTGGTGCCACCGCCCGCGGCGGCCGGCGCGGCGGCCTCGGCGACGGCGTTGCCCTTCAGGTTGCTCTGCAGGGACTCCTTGTTCGGGATGACGCCGTTCTGCTTGGCGAGCTCGCCCTCGTACTGGTCGGACAGGGCGATCTTCAGGAACTCCTTGGCGAGCTCCTGCTTCTTGCTGCCCGCGGCGACCGCGAGGTTGGAGCCACCGAGGAAGACACCCTCGGGCTTGTCGGCCGTGGCACCGGGGATGGTGAAGTAGCCGATGTCCTGCTCGATCTTCTTGTTGGCCGCGATCGCCGTACCGGCCTCCCAGCCCATGCCGATGAAGGCGCCGACGTTGCCCTTGGCGAACACCTCGGCCTGCTGCGGGGTCGCCTCGTCCTTGTCCTTGGGCGCCTTGGACAGCGCCTGGAACTTCTTGTACGTCTCCATGGCTGCGGCGACCTTCGGGTCGTCGAGGTTGGAGACGTACTTGTCGCCGTCCTTCTTCACCAGCTCGGCGCCCTCACCGATGGTCAGGCCGACGAAGTGGTACCAGTTCTGGCCCGGCAGGTAGATGGGCTCGGCGTCGGTCTTCTCGCCGATCTGCTTGAGGTCGGCGTAGAACTCGTCGCGGGTCTTGGGGGTGTCCTTGATGCCCGCCTCGGCCCAGACCTTCTTGTTGTAGAGGACGACGCGGTTGGCGAAGTACCACGGGGCGGCGTACTGCTTGCCGTCGTAGATGGAGGACTCGTTGAGGGACTCGGCCCAGTCGGTGCCGATCCCGGTCTTGAGGTCGGCGAGGTCGGCGAGGCCGCCGGTCTTGGCGTAGGCCGGGGTCTGGGTGTTGCCGATCTCGAAGACGTCCGGCGGGTTCTCCTCCGACAGGGCGGTGGTCAGCTTCTGCTGGATGCCGTTCCACTGCTGGATCTCGAACTTGACCTTGGCCTTGGTCTTCTTCTCGAAGGCGGCCTGGACGTCCTTCTGCCACTGGTCCGGGGACGAGCCGTCCATCACCCACACCGTGAGCGTCTCGCCCGCGTAACCGTCGGCCCCTGCCTTGTCCCCGCCGTCGCCGTTGTCGCCCCCGCACGCCGCCAGGGAGATCATCATGCCCGCGACACCGATCGCGGATATCAGCTTGCGCTTCACGCCACCCTCCTCAGGGATGCCACAAACCCCCCTGCCTCCCCGCACGAGCGTTGGGCCGGGACCTGGACCAATGGTGTAGACCAGTACGGGGAGCTTGGACCAGACCAGAAAGCGTGTCAAGGGGCATGGAATGGGGCCTGACCAGCCGTTATGCGACCTACATATGAAGGAACCTTTAAGTAAGAAGCCAGCGAAAACACCGATGCCGGAGTACTCTCGTCCGCTAGACCACTTGGCACTGTGGACTAGACCAAATCAGGCGGCGACGGTATATAGAAGGGATCACGATGTGACCCGCATCCGGAGCCGGGAAGGCGAAGCATGAGCACCGACGTCAGCAGTGCGGAGAACGAGAACGGCGCGACCGTCCGTACCGCCCGCGTGCCCAAGTACTACCGCCTGAAGAAGCACCTTCTCGACATGACGGAGACCCAGGCGCCCGGCACCCCCGTACCGCCCGAGCGCACGCTGGCCGCCGAGTTCGACACCTCCCGCACGACCGTGCGCCAGGCCCTGCAGGAACTGGTCGTCGAGGGTCGCCTGGAGCGCATCCAGGGCAAGGGCACGTTCGTCGCCAAGCCGAAGGTCTCGCAGGCCCTGCAACTCACCTCGTACACCGAGGACATGCGCGCCCAGGGCCTGGAGCCGACCTCCCAGCTGCTGGACATCGGCTACATCACCGCCGACGACCGCCTCGCCGGCCTCCTCGACATAACGGCCGGCGGCCGGGTGCTGCGCATCGAGCGGCTGCGCATGGCGAACGGCGAGCCGATGGCCATCGAGACGACCCACCTGAGCGCCAAGCGCTTCCCGGCCCTGCGCAGGTCCCTGGTCAAGTACACCTCCCTCTACACCGCGCTCGCCGAGGTCTACGACGTCCATCTCGCCGAGGCCGAGGAGACCATCGAGACCTCCCTGGCCACCCCGCGCGAGGCCGGCCTGCTCGGCACGGACGTGGGCCTGCCGATGCTGATGCTGTCCCGGCACTCGCTGGACCGGGACGGACAGCCGGTGGAGTGGGTACGGTCCGTCTATCGCGGGGACCGCTACAAGTTCGTGGCGAGGCTCAAGCGGCCTCAGGACTGAGCCCGCCCGGGAAGGTGAAGGGACCGCACGTGAGGGGCAGCACGTGAAGGGACGACAACTCCCGCACGCGGTGTAGCGCGTCTCCCCAACCTGCTCTACGTTCCTCCCGTCGCCGCATGGACGGGAGGAACACCCGGTGCGTACCGCGAATCCCCGAACCATCGTCATCTGGACCCTGGTCGCGCTGGTAGGTGCCGCCGGCTGGACCGTGCTGGCACTGTCCCGCGGCGAGGAGGTCTCCGCCGCCTGGATGGTCGCCGCCGCCCTCGGCACGTACGCCATCGCCTACCGCTTCTACGCCAAGTTCATCGCGTACAAGGTCCTCAAGGTCGACCGGACCAGGGCCACCCCGGCCGAACGCCTCAACAACGGCATCGACTTCCACCCCACCGACCGCCGTGTCCTGCTCGGCCACCACTTCGCGGCGATCGCGGGCGCCGGACCCCTGGTCGGCCCGGTCCTGGCCGCGCAGATGGGGTATCTCCCCGGCACGATCTGGATCATCGTCGGCGTCATCCTCGCGGGCGCGGTCCAGGACATGGTGGTGCTCTTCTTCTCCACTCGCCGCGACGGACGTTCGCTCGGCCAGATGGCGCGCGAGGAGATCGGCCCGTTCGGCGGCGCGGCCGCGCTGCTGGCCACCTTCGTCATCATGATCATCCTGCTCGGCGTGCTGGCCCTGGTGATCGTCAACGCCCTCGCGCAGTCCCCGTGGGGCACGTTCTCCATCGCGATGACGATCCCGATCGCCCTGCTGATGGGCTTCTACCTGCGGGTGCTGCGTCCCGGCCGGGTCGCCGAGGTCTCGCTGATCGGCGTCGCGCTGCTGCTGTTCGCCCTGATCGCGGGCCGCTGGGTGGCCGAGTCGTCGTGGGCCGACACCTTCACGCTCGCGCCCTCGACGCTGGTCGTCTGGATGGTGGCGTACGGCTTCATCGCCTCGATCCTGCCGGTGTGGATGCTGCTGGCGCCGCGCGACTACCTGTCGACCTTCATGAAGATCGGCACGATCTTCCTGCTCGCCCTCGGCGTCGTCATCGCCCTGCCGACGCTGAAGATGGACCCTGTGACGGACTTCGCCTCCCGCGGGGACGGCCCGGTCTTCGCGGGCTCGCTCTTCCCCTTCGTCTTCATCACCATCGCCTGCGGCGCGCTGTCCGGCTTCCACGCGCTGATCTCCTCCGGTACGACGCCGAAGATGATCCAGAAGGAGACGCAGGTCCGGATGATCGGGTACGGCTCCATGCTGATGGAGTCGTCGGTCGCCGTGATGGCGCTGGTGGCGGCAAGCATCATCGACCCCGGCCTGTACTTCGCGATGAACGCGCCCGCCGGCGTCATCGGCGACACGGTGCAGAACGCCTCGCAGGTCGTGGGGAGTTGGGGCTACCAGATATCCCCGGAGGCGCTCGCGCGGGCGGCGGAGAACGTCGAGGAATCGAGTCTGCTCTCCCGTACGGGCGGTGCGCCCACCCTCGCCATCGGCGTCTCGGAGATCTTCTCCGAGGTCACCGGCGGCGGCCTGCGTGCCTTCTGGTATCACTTCGCGATCATGTTCGAGGCGCTGTTCATCCTGACCGCCCTGGACGCCGGCACCCGCGTGGGCCGCTTCATGCTCCAGGACATGCTGGGCAACGTCCACCGGCCCTTCAGGAACATCAGCTGGAAGCCCGGCCTGCTCATCACCAGCGCCGTGGTGTGCGGCCTGTGGGGCTACTTCCTGTGGGTGGGCGTCCACGAGCCCCTCGGCGGCATCAACCAGCTCTTCCCGATCTTCGGCATCTCGAACCAACTGCTCGCGGCGGTCGCCCTCGCCGTCTGCACGACCCTGCTGGTGAAGTCGGGGCGCCTCAAGTGGGCCTGGATCACCGGGGTTCCGCTCGCCTGGGACGCGACGGTGACGCTGACCGCAAGCTGGCAGAAGGTCTTCTCCAGCGACCCGAAGGTCGGCTTCTTCAAGCAGCGCCAGGTGTTCCAGGACGCCATCGACCGCGGTGAGGTCCTGCCGCCGGCCAAGAGCATGGACGACATGCACACCGTGGTCACCAACTCCACGGTGGACGGCGTCCTCACCGCGGTCCTCGCGCTCCTGATCGTCGTCGTGATCGTCGACGCCACCCGCGTCTGCGTCCGGCACGTGCGCCGCCCGGCGCTGTCCACGCTCAGCGAGGCGCCGTACGTCGAGTCGAAGATCACGGCTCCGGCGGGGCTGTTCCCGACCAAGGAGGAGAAGGAGGAGGAACGCCGTGCGGTCGCTGAGGCGAGCAGTCAGTCTTCGGCGGGTGTTCAGTAGTGTGCGCTGGTACGTGCGAGAGTTGACCGACGAGTCGGCATATGACCGCTATGTCACCCACGTACGGCATGAGCACCCGGACGCGGAAGTGCCCTCCCGGCGCGACTTCGAGCGGATGCGGACGGACCGTCAGGAAGCAGATCCACGCCAGGGGTTCCGCTGCTGCTGAGCGCCCGGTCGGCGTGCACACCAACCCTCCACATCCGATATGCGGACAGGGTCTTCCGCTGTCGTTGCACCGTCACCTACATTGCCCGGGCGTTTCTCAGGTGATCAGTGAGGGGACGGAGCCGTCAGATGTCAGATGCCCCAGAAGTGAACAGAGAGCCGGTGGTGACACCCGTACGGGTCGTCATCGGCCTCTGTCTCGTCGCGCCCTTCGTGGCGATGTTGTGGGTCGGTTCGTACGCCAAGACCGATCCGGAGTTCGCCGGCATCCCGTTCTTCTACTGGTACCAGATGCTGTGGGTCCTGCTCTCCACGGTGCTGACCATGGTCGCGTACAAGCTGTGGCAGCGTGACCAGCGCGCCCGCGGCTCCCGGAAGGGCGGTGCGTCGCAGTGAACGACGGCGTGAACGGCGTCGCGCTCGGCGTCTTCATCTTCTTCTTCCTGGCCGTCACGGTCATGGGCTTCCTGGCCGCGCGCTGGCGCAAGGCCGAGAACGAGAACAGCCTCGACGAATGGGGCCTGGGCGGCCGGTCGTTCGGCACCTGGGTCACCTGGTTCCTGCTCGGCGGCGACCTGTACACGGCGTACACCTTCGTCGCCGTACCCGCGGCGATCTACGCGGCGGGCGCGGCCGGCTTCTTCGCCGTGCCGTACACGATCCTCGTGTACCCCCTGATCTTCACGTTCCTGCCCCGCCTGTGGTCGGTCTCCCACAAGCACGGCTATGTGACGACCTCGGACTTCGTGCGCGGTCGCTTCGGCTCGAAGAGCCTGTCGCTGGCGGTGGCCGTCACCGGCATCCTGGCGACGATGCCGTACATCGCGCTCCAGCTGGTCGGCATCCAGGCCGTGCTGGACGTGATGGGCGTCGGCGGCGGTGAGAACACCAACTGGTTCATCAAGGACCTGCCGCTGCTCATCGCGTTCGGTGTGCTGGCCGCGTACACCTACTCCTCGGGCCTGCGCGCGCCCGCGCTGATCGCGTTCGTGAAGGACACGCTGATCTACATCGTCATCGCGGTGGCGATCATCTACATCCCGATCAAGCTCGGCGGCTTCGACGAGATCTTCGCCAAGGCGGGCGAGGCGTACAGCCAGACCAACCCGGCCACGGGCGCGCCGCGCGGTTCGCTGGTCCCGGCCGAGGCGGGGCAGTGGACGTACGCCACGCTGGCGCTGGGCTCCGCGCTCGCGCTGTTCATGTACCCGCACTCGATCACCGCGACGCTGTCCTCGCGCAGCCGTGAGGTGATCCGCCGCAACACCACGATCCTGCCGCTGTACTCCCTGATGCTGGGCCTGCTGGCGCTGCTGGGCTTCATGGCGATCGCGGCCGGCATCAAGGTGCAGAACGGCCAGCTGGCGATTCCGCAGCTGTTCGAGACGATGTTCCCCGCCTGGTTCGCGGGCGTCGCCTTCGCGGCGATCGGCATCGGTGCGCTGGTGCCGGCGGCGATCATGTCGATCGCGGCTGCGAACCTCTTCACCCGCAACATCTACAAGGACTTCATCAAGCCGGACGCGACGCCCGCACAGGAGACCAAGGTCTCCAAGATCGTGTCCCTGCTGGTGAAGGTGGGCGCGCTGGTCTTCGTCCTCACCATGGACAAGACGGTCGCCATCAACTTCCAGCTGCTGGGCGGCATCTGGATCCTGCAGACCTTCCCGGCCCTGGTCGGCGGCCTGTTCACACGCTGGTTCCACCGCTGGGCCCTGCTGGCCGGCTGGGCCGTCGGCATGATCTACGGCACGGTTGCCGCGTACGGCGTCGCTTCCCCGACCCAGAAGCACTTCGGCGGTTCGGCGAAGGAGATCCCGGGCATCGGCGAGATCGGCTACATCGGCCTCACGGCGTTCGTGCTGAACGTGGTGGTGACGGTGGTCCTGACCTTCGTCCTGAAGGCCGCCAAGGCCCCCGAGGGCATCGACGAGACGAAGCCGGAGGACTACACGGCGGACGCGGGCGACCCGGGCGTCCAGGTCGAGCTGCCGCCGGCCACGGCGGGGACGAGCCACTGACCCAGTAGGCAGAAGGCCGGGCGTACCGCACTAGCTGCGCGTGCGCCCGGCCATTTGCTGCCAGAAACCGTCGAGTTCGCGCACCCGCATGCTGACCCAGTGCGGTGTCTTCCTGCGCAGGCCCCTGGGAAGACATCGGCGTACTCGCCCCGCCAAAAGGCCTTGCTGCTGGCGGCAGAACGGCTCCCGGATCTCCCCGCGCGGCACACAGCCCCGGGGCGGGTAGGGGCAGAGCTGGAACTTGCAGTCGGGCGGACAGGTCGTCCCCGGCGCGGGCGGGTCCGCCATGCCGGCCCGCAGGTCGGGCCGCAGCGGGCGGCGATCGCTGCGGATGCACGGCGGGAGTGACGACGTCCCCGGCTGCTCCGCGCGGATCATCCGCTCCTCGACCTCGTCCGGATGCCCGTCCCGTTCGATGAGGTTCAGCAACACCAGCACGTCGGCGACCAGGCACTGGGCGCGCGCGTCGAGGGTGCTCCAGCCGACCGAGGGCGGGATCCACAGGTTGTGCTTGCTGTAGTGCCGGGGGTTGCCGGTGCGCGCGCCGATGTTGTCGGCGACGCCCTTCTCGTCGATCCAGAGGAAACGCTCGGGTTGCCCGGTCTCCAGGGTGAGGGCCACCAGGTCCCCCGCCTCGGCGACGAACGGATGCAGGGGCCGCGGGGGCGACGCACCGTTCGCCTCGGGATGCCCGGGTGCCCGGTTCGCCGTGCCGGCCATCGACAGCCAGCGCTCCACGGTCTGCACGGGGGTCGCTCCGCCCAGCGCCCGTGGCGGCTCGCGCCCGTCGTCGTGCCCGTCCCCGCCCGGCGTCGCGTGCCGCTCCCGCTCGTGGAGCCGACGGTGTCGGGAAGCCTCCACAGGCACAGCGCCTGGAGCAGCATGAGCTGCGCGTACCAGCACCGGGACTGCTGGAGCACGGTCTCCGCCTGCCGGATCAGGTCCGCGCGACCCCCCTGGTAGGCCCGCGGATGCCGGATCCGGCGGTTGGCCGCGTACTTGAAGCCCTGGGCCAGCGCGGCCTCCAGGGCGAGCGGCAGATCGGGGGCGCCGCCGGTCGCCTTCGGGTCCAGATGGCGCAGCCACTTGGTGAGGCGTTCGCGGGCCTCGTCACGGTGTGCCTCGTCGACGGAGCCCAGCAGCATGGGGATCATCCAGGCACGCATCACGAACTCCCGGAACAGAACGACCCGTTTCCTGCGGTACTCCTCATTGAGCTCGCGCCGGTCCTGCTGCAGCCGCCCGATGCGCTCGGTCCTGGCCCGTGAGGGCGCGCCCGTCGCCCGCGCCCGCGCCATGCGCTCGGCCCACTGCTCGTACTCACCGCGTTTCCAGGCCTTCAGCTCGCCGAGCCGGTCGCTGTACTCCTGCCCGGGGTCGGTGTTCAGCCCGATCCGCCCGCGGACCACGGCGAAGGCCGGATTGCCGCCGCTGCCGAACTCCTGGGCGACGGCCAGGCGTATCGAGCAGGAGGGTTCCTTCACACCGATCTGGACGAGCTGTTCGTAGAGCGGGGTGGTGTCGATCCGGTCGGAGACGCTGCGCAGGGCGGCTCCGAGTTGCCTGAGCAGCCTCAGTTTGGCGTCGTCGAGCCTGCGCCGGTCGCCCTTGAAACCGGTCCAGGTCCCGCGCACTTCGTCCAGGATGTCGCCCAGCAGCCGTGGAGAGTCCTCCACGCTCTCGATCTCCACGGCGGCCGCGTAGAGATCGAGCGCCTTCGGATCGTCGGTGCGGCGTTCCGCGGCCTTGCAGAGCCGGTGGGCCAGGGTGCGCCCGCGCACCCGTGACCGTCGAAGCCGTTCCTCGACCTCCTTCGTCACCTCGGCCCGTACGCCTTCCCGGCGGGCCCTGACCCGCGCCGCCCGGCGGCGCGACAACAGCACCAGGGCCATGAGCTGTTCGCGGCTGGGTCCGGGTGGCTGGAGCACCTGCTCGACGCGCTCGCCGGCTCCCCGCTCGCCCGGCTGCCACAGCACCCGGTAGCCGAAGTAGGCCTGGATGATGCTGTGCGGGAAACGGACCTTGCGCTCGAAGCCCTCCGCCAGGCCGAGCTTGTCCGCGTTGCGCGCGATCCGGGCGAGGGCGGCGCGGCACTGGTCCATGTTGCCGCCGCGCAGCCGCCTCCTCTCGTCCGGGCCGATCCGCCCGGCACAGCACGTCCCAGATCTGCCGCCGGTGCCACTCGCAGAAGACGTTCCCGCGCCTGCCGTACCGGTCGAAGGCGAAGCACTCCCGGAACCCCCGCAACCCGGCGGCCCTCGGCGAGATCACCGCCCAGGCCGGCCTCCAGGACGGCGATCCACGAACCCCGGGCTTCGTCCGCATGCCCGAGCGGGACCGGAGCCCGATCCCGCACCTCGCCGACATCACGCTCCTCACCCACAAGTTGACGCTCTGAAACCAGCACGACACAACATCTGGGGGTGGCGTGGCGGGTGAGCACAAGATGTATGCTCATGCTCGCTGTCGCCGCAGGGGAATCCGGTGCGAATCCGGAACTGTCCCGCAACGGTGTACTTGTGCATGTCTGTTCCAGGACCGGCGTGCGCAGGAGTCAGTCCGAGGACCTGCCGACAGCGCGCCCGGCCACCCGGCCGGTGCGCCCGACGTCCGGGCCTCGCGGAATGGGCCGGTGGACGCGACGCCGTGTGCGCTCGTGTGCTGCCCCCTGCCCTCGCCGAGGCCCCCGTGCCGAGCGAGGGAGAGCCCCCACGTGACCATCGCGCCCGCAGATCCGGCCTCAGCCGTTCCTACCGTCCTCACGGACGAGGACGCTCCGGGAACCGCCCACCCGTCTCCCACCGCCACCCTCAACGGAGGCCCTGCGGGCCACGGTGCCGATCTGCTGCGGATCCTGACCGAGCTGACCGCCGACCTCCCCGACGCCGACCCCGGCCGGGTCGCCGCCGCCGCGCTGCGCGGCCGGTCCGCGTTCGCGGACGAGGCGGAGCTGCGCGAGCTGGCCACCGAGGCGGCGGCCGGCCTGATCTCCGAGGACCCCGCCTACAGCAGGCTCGCCGCCCGGCTGCTGACCCTCTCCATCGCCGCCGAAGCCGCCTCGCAGGGCGTCACGTCCTTCACCGGGTCGGTCGCGGTCGGGCACCGCGAGGGCCTGATCGCCGACCGGACCGCCGAGTTCGTGCGCCTGCACGCGGCCCGCCTCGACGCGCTGGTCGACACGGACGGCGACGACCGTTTCGGCTACTTCGGGCTGCGCACCCTGCACAGCCGCTACCTCCTGCGGCACCCCATCACCCGCAAGGTCGTCGAGACGCCCCAGCACTTCATGCTGCGCGTCGCCGCCGGTCTCGCCGAGGACGACACCGCCCGGTCGGTGGACGAAGTCGCCGCGCTCTACGGGCTCATGAGCCGCCTCGACTACCTCCCCTCCTCCCCCACCCTCTTCAACTCCGGCACCCGGCACCCCCAGATGTCGTCCTGCTACCTCCTCGACTCCCCCAAGGACGAGCTGGACTCCATCTACGACCGCTACCACCAGGTCGCCCGCCTCTCGAAGCACGCCGGCGGCATCGGCCTGTCGTACTCCCGCATCCGCTCCCGGGGTTCGCTGATCCGCGGCACCAACGGGCACTCCAACGGCATCGTCCCGTTCCTGAAGACCCTCGACGCCTCGGTCGCCGCGGTGAACCAGGGCGGCCGGCGCAAGGGGGCCGCCGCGGTCTACCTGGAGACCTGGCACTCCGACATCGAGGAGTTCCTGGAGCTGCGGGACAACACCGGTGAGGACGCCCGCCGTACGCACAACCTGAACCTCGCGCACTGGATCCCGGACGAGTTCATGCGCCGGGTCAACGCCGACGAGTCGTGGTCGCTGTTCTCGCCGTCGGACGTGCCGGATCTCGTCGACCTGTGGGGCGAGGAGTTCGACGCGGCGTACCGCAAGGCGGAGGCGGCCGGGCTCGCGAAGAAGACCATCCCGGCCCGTGACCTGTACGGCCGCATGATGCGTACCCTCGCGCAGACCGGCAACGGCTGGATGACCTTCAAGGACGCCGCCAACCGCACCGCCAACCAGACGGCCCTGCCGGGCCATGTCGTGCACTCCTCCAACCTCTGCACGGAGATCCTGGAGGTCACGGACGACGGGGAGACGGCGGTCTGCAACCTGGGGTCGGTCAACCTCGGCGCCTTCGTGAACACGATGACCGGCGACATCGACTGGGAGCGGCTGGACGCGACCGTCCGCACGGCCGTCACGTTCCTCGACCGGGTCGTCGACATCAACTTCTACCCGACCGAGCAGGCGGGTCGGTCGAACGCGAAATGGCGGCCGGTCGGACTCGGCGCGATGGGCCTGCAGGACGTCTTCTTCAAACTGCGCCTGCCCTTCGACTCGGCCGAGGCGAAAGCCCTGTCCACCCGGATCGCCGAGCGCATCATGCTCGCCGCCTACGAGGCCTCCACCGACCTCGCCGAGCGCAACGGCCCGCTGCCGGCCTGGGAGAAGACCCGTACCGCCAGGGGTGTTCTGCACCCCGACCACTACGACGTCGAGCTGACCTGGCCGGAGCGCTGGGCGGCCCTGCGCAGCCGTATCGCCACGACCGGCATGCGCAACTCCCTGCTCCTCGCCATCGCGCCCACCGCGACCATCGCGTCGATCGCCGGTGTCTACGAGTGCATCGAGCCGCAGGTCTCCAACCTGTTCAAGCGCGAGACGCTCTCCGGCGAGTTCCTCCAGGTCAACTCCTACCTGGTCAACGAGCTCAAGGAGCTCGGCGTCTGGGACGCCCGCACCCGTGAGGCGCTGCGTGAGGCGAACGGCTCGGTGCAGGAGTTCGCCTGGATCCCCGAGGACGTACGGCGGCTCTACCGCACGGCGTGGGAGATCCCGCAGCGCGGCCTGATCGACATGGCGGCACAGCGGACCCCGTTCCTCGACCAGGCACAGTCGCTGAACCTGTTCCTGGAGACGCCGACCATCGGCAAGCTCTCCTCGATGTACGCGTACGCCTGGAAGTCGGGTCTGAAGACGACGTACTACCTGCGCTCGCGCCCGGCGACCCGCATCGCCCGCGCCGCCCAGGGTCAGGCCGCCCAGCCCGAGAAGACCATCCCCGTCCAGCAGGTCGCCGAGCCCGACGCCGTCGCCTGCTCCCTGGAAAACCCCGAGTCCTGCGAGGCCTGCCAGTAATGACCACCCGTAACGCCAACCTTCTCGACCCGGGCTTCGAGCTGACCCTGCGCCCCATGCGTTACCCGGACTTCTACGAGCGCTACCGCGACGCGATCAAGAACACCTGGACCGTCGAGGAGGTCGACCTCCACTCGGACGTCGCCGACCTGGCGAAGCTCTCCGAGGGCGAGCAGCACATGATCGGCCGGCTGGTCGCGTTCTTCGCGACGGGCGACTCGATCGTGGCGAACAACCTGGTGCTCACGCTCTACAAGCACATCAACTCCCCCGAGGCGCGCCTGTACCTGAGCAGGCAGCTCTTCGAGGAGGCCGTGCACGTCCAGTTCTACTTGACGCTGCTCGACACCTATCTCCCCGACCCGGCGGACCGGGCGGCGGCCTTCGACGCCGTCGAGAACATCCCGTCCATCCGCGAGAAGGCCGAGTTCTGCTTCAAGTGGATCAACGAGGTCGAGAAGCTGGAACGCCTGGAGACCAAGGCCGACCGGCGTCGCTTCCTGCTGAACCTGATCTGCTTCGCCGCGTGCATCGAGGGCCTGTTCTTCTACGGCGCCTTCGCGTACGTCTACTGGTTCCGCAGCCGGGGCCTGCTGCACGGCCTCGCCACCGGCACCAACTGGGTGTTCCGCGACGAGACGATGCACATGAGCTTCGCCTTCGATGTGGTCGACACCGTCCGCAAGGAGGAGCCGGAGCTGTTCGACGACCAGCTCCAGGAGCAGGTCACCGACATGTTGAGGGAGGCCGTCGAGGCCGAGCTCCAGTTCGGGCGCGACCTGTGCGGTGACGGCCTCCCGGGCATGAACACCGAGTCGATGCGGCAGTACCTGGAGTGTGTCGCCGACCAGCGTCTGACGCGTCTCGGCTTCGCTCCGGTGTACGGCTCCGAGAACCCCTTCTCCTTCATGGAGCTCCAGGGCGTTCAGGAGTTGACCAACTTCTTCGAGCGGCGTCCCTCGGCGTACCAGGTGGCGGTGGAGGGCACCGTCGACCTGGACGAGGACTTCTGAGCCTCGGTCCTGTCGCGTTCCTGGGCCTCCCTGATCTGACGGTCGATGCGCCGGTCGCGCGCCGCGCCGATCAGTGACGGGAGGGCCAGGACGACGAACATCCCGAGGACGACGATCATGGCGAGCAGTGTCTGTGTCTGGTCTGCATTCATGACACCACTGTCGCGCCGGACACTCCTTACGAACAGTGGCAGGACTGCCGCACGCCCTCGATTTACTGCCACCTTCGAGGCACACTGGCAGCATGCTGAAAAACGTCGCCGCCGTCCTCCTCGACGGTGTACATCTCTTTGAAATGGGCGTCGTCTGCGAGGTGTTCGGCATCGACCGCAGCGACGAGGGGCTGCCCACCTACGATTTCGCCGTCGTCTCGGCGGAGGGACCGACACTGGGCACCCATGTCGGCGGACTCACCGTCTCCACGCCGTACGGTCTGGAGCGGCTGGAGGAGGCCGACCTGATCGCGGTACCGGCCGGCCGCGAGTACGTCACCCGTGACTATCCGCCCGAGCTGCTGGACGCCCTGGTCAGGGCCGTCGACCGGGGTGCGCGGGTGCTCAGCGTGTGCTCCGGCGTCTTCGCGCTGGGCGCCGCGGGACTGCTCGACGGGCGCCGGTGCAGTGTGCACTGGCGGCATGCCGGGGAGCTGTCCCTCCGGCATCCGCGGGCGATCGTCGAGCCCGACGTGCTGTACGTCGACGAGGGTCCGGTGATCACCAGCGCCGGCACCGCCGCCGGTATCGACGCCTGTCTGCACATCGTGCGGCAGGAGCAGGGGCCCGAGGTCGCCAACAAGATCGCCCGGCGCATGGTCGTGCCGCCGCACCGGGACGGCGGACAGGCCCAGTACATCGAGCGCCCGCTGCCCCGCTCCCACTGCGACACGGTCGGCGAGGTGCTGGCGTGGATGGAACGGCACCTCGACGAGGACGTCACCGTCGAGCAGCTCGCCGAGCGCGCGCTGATGTCCCCGCGCACCTTCGCCCGCCGCTTCCAGCAGGAGACCGGCACGACTCCCTACCGCTGGATCCTGCGCCAACGCGTGCTGCTGGCGCAGGAGTTGCTGGAGGCGACGGACGAGACGGTGGACGCGATCGCGAGTCGAACAGGGTTCGGAACCGCGGCCGCACTGCGCCACCAGTTCGTACGTGCCCTGGGGACGACCCCGAACGCCTACCGAAGGACGTTCCAGGGGCCGAGCGCGGCGTGAGCCGTCCCCGGCGGCACCGGTGCCCCGGCTCCACTAGTCCCTCGGCACCGGCCTCAGGAGCAGCTTGTGCGGGCGGAGCGTGATGCCCACACGGGTCGCGTCGTTCGAACCGGACACCTGCTCGAAACGGTACTTCGTGGCCAGCGCCGCCGTGATCAGCGTCAGCTGCGCCATCGAGAAGTGGTCGCTCGGGCACTTGCGGTTGCCCACGCTGAACGGGCTCATGGCGTACTTGGGCACGTCCTTGACGCGGTCCGGAAGCCAGCGGTCCGGGTCGAACTCAAGGTTGTCCGCGTACGACTTCTCGTCGCGCTGTATCGCGTAGGGGCTGTAGATGATGTCGGCCCCGGCCGGAATGCGATAGCCACCAAGTGACGTATCGGTCACCGCCCGTCGCGTCAGAATCCAGACCGCGGGGCGCAAACGCATCGCCTCCACGACGACATTGTTCGTGTGCCTGAGGCTGCGGACGTCCTCGAATGCCACGGGCCGTCCGCCGGTGACGGATTCGACCTCCGCGCACACCTTGTCCGCCTGTTCCGGATGTTCCGCGAGCACATGCAGGAGCCACATGATCGTGGAGGCCACGGTTTCGCTGCCGGGCGTGACAATCGCGACGACCTGGTCGTGGATCTCCTGTTCCCCGATGGGGTCGCCATTCTCGTCCTTCGCCTCCAGCAATGCCGTCAGCAAATCGTCCGGCTTTTGACCGGATGCCCGCCGCTCGGCGACGATCTCGTCGACGAGGAGATGCAAATCGGCCAGCGCGCGGTTGAATTCGCGGTTGGGCGGGAGAGGCAGCTTGTACAGCGGCCCGAGCGGGATCACCATCCGCCGGTACATGCCCCGGAAGACCGTGGCGAGCGCGTTGCACAGCCGCTCGGCCCGCTCGTCCATGTAGTCGCCGCGCAGCAGGCAGCGGGCGGCGATGCGCACGGCGATCCGGAACGACTCGGAGGTGCAGTCGACGGTCTCGCCGGCCTTCCAGCGCTCGGCCAGTCCATGCGCCTCCTCCTCCATGATCGGCCCGTAGGCGGGGATCGCGTCGAGCCGGAAGGCGGGCTGGATGGTGCGCCGCTGACGCCGGTGCCGTGGGCCGTTCGCGGTGGCCACGCCCTCCTTGCCGAGCAGGCCTTCCAGGGACTCCCACAGCGGACCGTCGATCTTGAAGTCGGGGCTCAGCGCCAGCGCGCCGGTGAGGTCCGGCGTCGTGACGGCGTACACCGTCTTCGGGCCGAGCCTGAGGCGCACGACGTCGCCGTGCCTGCGCAGCGCTGCCATGAACGCCAGCGGATCTCGGGCCAGCTTCCAGCCATGGCCGAGAAGCGGAACTCCGCCGCCCGCAAGGGGCGGCTCACGCAGTTCCGAAGCCGCACGGGGCTGGGCTTCGGGACGGACGGACTCGACGGTCATTTCTCACCTACCGCTTCGTTGTTGACGTACGGGGGCGTGGACCGGTCGTCCCAGCTGTCGACCATGTACCGGCCGGACTCGTGGTGGAACCAGTAGACCGAGCTGAACCAGTTGCGCATATTGCAGACGCAGGCACGCACGGCGGCGCTTATTTCCTTTCCCGACACCGTGCCGTCGGCCAGGGAGTCGGCGAATTCCAGAGCCTCACGCTCGGCCACCTGGAAATCGGATATGGACCCCTCGACCCGACTCCTGACTTCTGTCACCGCTTCTTCCAGAGTCAGTCCTTCGTGTTTGACGAGGCTGATTCCGAGGTTGTGCACCTCGTCGCCCGCGATTTCTTTGGGAAGCGAGCAGAGGTCGTTGTACCAGGCGGCAAATTCCTGGCTGAGTAACGCCGCCCGCCGATATGCCGGGTGCTTCCGAACGGCATCCGGCAGTTCCAGCCCCGCGGCCGGCTCAAGCAGGTCGGTCCAGATCCAGTGCGCGAAGGTGAGCCGACGCAAGGCCAGGTATTCCTCGACCGGGGGGATAATTCCTTGGGTGCGGTTGCGGAATTCCCGGTCGTACGCCTCGATCACCGTGTGGAAGTGCCGGGCGAACCGGGCGTTCCAGGTGCCGGGCAGGAACGAGTACAGCCGCACCATGCTGTCCGCGAACGCCGCGACCAGCGGGTCCTCGTGGTGCAGATGGTCCTCGGGTGAGTCGAGCGCCGCGTGCAGACGGAACCGCAGCCGTCGCCAGGCCGCCGGGCGGCGGTGGACGATGTCACGGTCGTGCCGGTCGTCCCAGACGAAGAACCACGCGCTGTAGTCGGCTATCGCCTGGAGTACGTCCTCGGGGGCGCCAATGTAGTACCCCGCCATGAGGTCGGTGTAGCACAGTCCGTCGGCATATTCCTCGACCTTGTCGGCCGGCATCAGCCGCTTTTCGAGCAGCCAGGTACGGGTCTTCTCCTGGAGCCTGGGCCAATACGGATGGAGTTGCCTGGGAAACGCTGATTCGATCACCGGAAGAGAGAGTGCTGGTGGAACCGGGACCGCCGTCGGTGTCGATGTGGTGCTGTGTGAGAAAGCATGCACGAACAAACCCCTCTCAGCCGCCAGTTGTGTAGTTGTGCACGCCCCCTCCCGCTGTACCGGGCGTGCGCCGTTGCGTATCCCCGCACTTCCATTCAGCACCACAACTGACCGATCTGGGAACGGATTTGCTTCATTCACTACCCCAGGGTGCCGAGAATCTCCCCCTATGTGACTGAATTTGGATCACTGATCGCATGTATGGGATCGAACGTGCGACGGACATGCGAACGGCGCCTGGTCAGGGAGGTGAACCTGAACAGGCGCCGTACGCAGAGGACTTGTGGGGCCTAGGGGCAGGCCTCAGTCGTTCGTGACCACGGCGTAGCGGGGCTCGTTCTCGGCCATCTGCCGCAGCGCGTCCTTGCGCTCGCGCTTGGAGAGACGGTCGATGTAGAGGTACCCGTACAGGTGGTCGGTCTCGTGCTGCAAACACCGAGCGAAGTAGCCGGTGCCGCGCACCCTGATCGGGTTGCCCTTCTCGTCCTGGCCGGTGACCTCGGCGTAGTCGGGCCGGGCGAGCGGCGCGTACGCGGTCGGCACCGACAGGCAGCCCTCGTTGCTGTCGTCCAGGCGGCGCTGCTCGGCGGGCAGCTCGACGAGCTTCGGGTTGCACACGACACCGACGTGCCGCTTGCCCTCGTCGTCCATGCAGTCGTAGACGAAGACCTTCGAGTCGACGCCGATCTGGTTGGCGGCGAGGCCGACACCCTCGGCGGTGCGCTGCGAGGCGAACATGTCCGCGACCAGCTGGTCCAGCTCGGCGCCGAACTCGGTGACGTCCTTGCACTCCTTGTGCAGCACCGGGTTCCCCACGACGGTGATCGGCCGCGACGTGCCGCGCTCACGCCAGGCGTTCTCGCGCTCCTCCGTGTCCTCGGTGTCGACGACGAAACCCTCGTCATCCACGGGGAGCACGCCCGCGTGCTGCTGCTCGGTGTCCTGCTGGGCCATGACCGACGTATGCCTTCCTCGGAAAAACGGGGGGTGTATCGCTGATACAGGGTACGGCGAACGCACCCCGACAGGGGCGCGGGACTGTCGGTCGGCGGCTCCGCCGCGGGGCGCGAGCAACCACGACGAAGCCGCGGTCGGTGCCGGTCCTAACAGACCTCTTCGAGATCCCGCCAATCCCTGGAATCCGGGCTGTCGGCAACCCATCCGTCCAGCAACCCCCGCACCAGGGCGGCCGGGGCGGCCACGCCACACTCCCGCTCCGGCACCCACAGCTGTCCGTCGGTCCGGTGCCCCAGCGGACCGGGGTGACCCGGCTCACTGTGGTCGTGCGGATCGAGATGCTCCCCGTCGCCCTCGTCCGACGGCATCCGCGACTCGGAGCACATCCGGCACAGCAGCCGCACCGAGGAGGACCAGTCCTCCGCGGCGAACCCGGCGTCCGCGGCGAGCTGCTCCAGCGCGTCCCGGTCGGCCTCGGTGGCGGCCTCCAGGAGGACCACCCAGGTGGGCACCGGCGAGGGCGCCCACAGCTCGATCTCGTCGAAGACGGGGTAGGCGTGCCCGGCGGACGTGGTCCGCTCGCCGTGCGGCACCCCGTCGTGCAGCACGACCTCGCCCCAGCGCCGCCCCGAGGACGGCAGCGGGATCGACAGCACCTCGATCCGGGCGGGGTCCAGCCGCCGCCCCCACACGACCTCGGCCTCCCCTTCCGGGGACAGCCGTACGGCCGCGCTGCCCAGGTCCATCCCGAGCGGCTCGCCGGAGTCGGTCGCACTGCCCGGCACCCGCAGCCCGTAGGCCTGCCAGGCCCGCCGGGCCAGCGGCCAGTCCTGCAGGGCGGTGGCCGCGATGCCGACGTTCCACCAGTCGGGCGCCCCGGTCTCCCGGTCGAGCAGCGCCACCGCCCGCAGCCCGGCAGCCCGGGCCTGCTCCCAGTCGTGCCGGAACTTGTGCAGCAGCGCGAGGTTGAACCAGGACTCCGAAAGCCAGGGCTCCAGATCGGCGGCACGTGTCAACAGCGCGCCCGCATCCTCGTACCGGCCGTCGCCGATGAGCGTGAACGCCCGGTCGGTGGCCTGCCGCCAGGAGGCGGAGGGCCGGTGCCGTCCCTTGCCGAAGATCCTCACGATTCCCGCCTGCCAGTTCCGTGGAGTGGGCTGGCTAGTGCTCGCCCCCGGACACACTCTCATTCGCATCCAACCACGTACGGCTGGAAGGGCGCTCATTACCCATGGGTTACCCAGCCACAGGGGGTGTAAGACAGTCTCTCGACAGCACCCGTGCGAGCGACCCCACCACCTCCGGCGCATAGTCACCGGCGGTGCCCAGCCGCAGTTCCTCCAGCGCCTTCAGCGGCCCGCCGGGCCCTGCCTCCCGCGCCTTCTCCTCGTAGGCGTTGACCGCCCGCACGATCCGCGCGGCGACGGGCTGCTCCGGGCAGGGGTCGGCGAGTCGCTCCACGACCATCGCCACCTGCGGGTTCACCCCCGTCTGCCGTACGACGGCCCCGCCGAGCAGCGCGATCCGCCGCTGTTCCTCGGCGGGCAGCCCCGCGGTGGCCCCGGCCGGCACCGGGTCGACGAGGCTGAGCTGTCCGATGTCGTGCATGAGGGCGGCGTACTCCAGCACGGTGAGCTCGGCCTCGGACAGGCCGAGGTCCCGCCCCACCTCCCGGCTGAGCGCGGCGACCCGGCGGGCGTGCCCGGCCGGTGTGTACCCGGCGATCTCGGTGGCCCTGGCCAGGGAGGCGATGGTCTGCCGGTAGGTGGCCCGGACGGCGGCGTAGCGGCGCAGGGACATCTGGGTGAGCAGCAGCGGGAGCGAGAAGACGGGCAGCGCCCACAGCCCGGCGACGGCGACCGCGAGCGCCATCACGGCGCCCGTCGCGCAGACGGCCGAACCGATCCCGAGGGTCGCCCGCAGCTCGTCCCGCAGCAACGGCCCGAACGGCCACCGGGTGCGGGAGTGGGCCAGCGCTGCGGCGAGCAGGGCGTCGCACAGGGCGGTGAGAGTGAGGATCGCGAGCAGGACGAGGGCGTAGGCGGTGCCCCAGCCGTGGAACGTGCCCTGGTTGTACAGGGGTTGGAAGCAGACGGCGGCGAAGCCGACGGTGAGCACGCGCCGGGCCAGGTGGTCGAGCACGGGCCGGCCGCGGGCGATGTGCGGCACGCTGCCGAGGAGCGAGGCGGCCAGGACGACGCTGAGGACCTGCGCGACGCCGTGCTCGGTGGGCCAACCGCCGTTCGCCCCCAGCAGTGCGTACGACAGCGCGGCGGCGGCCCCGAGCGGTGCGGCCTCCCGGCCCTCCGCCGCCGTCCACCGGGTGAGCTCACCCAGGGCGACGAGAACCCCGAAGGCGAGCACCGTGCCGCGTTCGTCGAGGCCGCTCCACAGGGTGGTGAGCAGGCACACGGTGGCGAGGAGGGCGGCACAGGCATGGACGAGACCGAGCAGGAGGCGTGGTCTCGGGGCGCTCATCGGTGTGCCCCCGGCGCACTGGCGACCGGCGGGCGCGGAGGGCCCCCGGAGGCTTCGTCGGCGGTCACGGCGGGATGCCATCCGTGCCGGCCCACGGCCCTGACGAAGGCGGTGACCATGCGGGGGTCGAACTGCGAGCCGGCGCACTTCTCCAGCTCCCGCAGCGCGACGGGCACCGGCCGGGCCCGCGAGTACGACCGGTTGGACGTCATCGCGTCGAAGGCGTCCGCGACCGCCACCACCCGTGCCGGCTCCGGGATCTGGCTCCCCATCAGCCCGTAGGGGTACCCGCTGCCGTCCAGTCGCTCATGGTGATGCAGTACGGCGGCCCGGGCCTCGCCGAGGAAGGAGATCCCGCGGACCATCTCATGCCCGTACTCGGGGTGCAGTTCGATGATCCGCCGCTCCTCGGGCGTGAGCGGCCCGTCCTTGCGCAGCAGCCGCGTGGGCACTCCGAGCTTCCCGACGTCGTGCAGGATCCCGGCGAAGCGGAGCACCTCGACGCGTTCGTCGGCCATGCCCAGCTCGCGCGCGATCATCATCGAGGCCTGCCCGACGCGCTCGCTGTGGCCGCGGGTGTAGCCGTCCTTGATGTCGACGGCCTGGACGAGCGCCCTGATGGTCGCCTGGTGGGCCGCGCGTTCCCGGTGGTACTGGGCGAACATCCACCACGACACGCACATCGGCAGCAGCACGAGCAGGGCGGCGACAGGGCCGTACGGGCTGCGCCACAGCACGGCCATCATCAGCCCGGCCAGTCCGTGCACGGCGATCGGCGCAAGGGACCGCAGGAACAGCCCGCGCCAGGCCCGCCGTGCGGGCACGCGGTCGGCGAGCGTCAGGATCCCGCCGTCGAGCGCGGTCAGGACCAGGCAGAACGCCAGCACCGCGGCTCCGGCGGGCGCGAGCGCGTACGGGAAGTCGGACGCCTGTACGGCGTCGTGCTCACCGAGCGCCCAGTGCACCCGGGCGGCCACCCACACCGCGATCACGAGCTGCGCCGCCCGCCACACCCGTCGCAGCAGGTGCGGTCGGCCGGCGACCGAGGCGATCAGCGCCCCCGGCACCGCGACCAGTGCGGCGGCGGAGGGCGGCAGCAGGAAGGCCCCGGCGAGAAGCACGGGATAGAACGAACCGGACAGCCGCGCGCCCCCGGCATAGAGCGCGGCGAGCAGCACCGGCGCCCACCAGGGGGTGCGCGTCGATGGCAGCGTGTGCAAGCAGAACAGGGCGCCGAGGGCGACACAGACGACGTAGCCACGTACTCGTGTGGGTGTCGCCTCCATAACGCCCCTCCCCGGCAACGCGCTTCAAGCACGGCACCCTAGGGCGGGCAGGGGAGGTCCGCAGTCTTATGACAGCGGGATTAGCACGTTCGAGTGACGGCCGTGCGTTCAGGATTCCTGCGGCGTCGCCGTCACGTCGTGGTCGGGCACGGCCTGACCCGAGCGGATCAGGTCGATCCGTCCCATGACCTTGGCGCGCAGGTCCGTCGGCACGTCGTCATGCCCGCAGCAGCGCTTGACGAGCTTCTTCACGGCCTCTTCGAGGCCGTACTTCTCGAGGCACGGCGAGCACTCGCGGAAGTGCTGCTTGAACTTGTCGCGATCGACGTCCGGCATCTCACTGTCGAGGAACTCGTAGAGATGATCGAGTACCTCACTGCAGTCCGTCTCGTGCGGCTCTCCGCAGCTCATGAGCCCGAGCCTTTCGCTTCGTTCGACTCTCCGGCACCGGCCGGGACGAGCCCGCGCTCACGGGCGTAGTCCTCGAGCATGCCGCGCAGTTGACGGCGGCCCCGGTGCAGCCGGGACATCACCGTACCGATGGGTGTCCCCATGATGTCCGCGATCTCCTTGTACGCAAAGCCCTCTACGTCGGCGAGGTACACGGCGATGCGGAATTCCTCGGGGATCGCCTGGAGCGCTTCCTTCACGTCCGAGTCCGGCAGGTGGTCGAGCGCCTGCGACTCCGCGGAGCGCAAGCCCGTCGACATGTGCGACTCGGCGCGGGCGAGCTGCCAGTCCTCGATCTCCTCGGCCGCGGAGCGCTGGGGTTCGCGCTGCTTCTTGCGGTACGAGTTGATGAACGTGTTGGTGAGGATCCGGTACAGCCACGCCTTCAGGTTGGTGCCCTCGCGGAACTGGTGGAAGGACGCGTACGCCTTCGCGTACGTCTCCTGCACCAGGTCCTCGGCGTCGGCAGGGTTGCGCGTCATGCGCAGCGCGGCCGAGTACATCTGGTCGAGGAATTCGAGCGCGTCCCGCTCGAAGCGCGCGCTGCGCTCGGCGGTCGACTCCGCGGACGTGTCCCCGCTCGTGCCCTGGCCCTCGGGCTGCTCCGCCTGGCCGTTGTCGGTCCCTGCGTCGGTACCGGGAACCGGACCCACCTCCTCAAGATTCCGGGCAGGACCGAATCCGGACCCACCTGAATCGGAGGATAGACGACCTGCCGTACCTGCCGCCCCTCGAATAGGAGCGGTCCTGGCCGCATGCAGCACCGTCCACTCCAGGTCAGCTCGGCTGCCGGCGGTCGGGCAGAAGGTCGAACCCATGCGGCGGACTTCCTCTCCTACGACGTGAGCGCTGCTGGTTCAGCACCGCTGTCCGCCACAACAGAGGCCGGGGCCCCGACATTCCCGAGTCTTTACCCGAGTGACCCGACCCACTTCACGACCGCGTCCGTGACAATCGCCACGGCCTCGTCCTGATCGAGGGGCGCGCGCTTGGGCACGGCGAACCCGTGATCGCCGTACGGCACCTCGACCAGCTCGAAGTCGCCGGCGGGGAATTCCTCCGGCTTGCCGAACGGATCGTTCCCGCCCTGGACGACCAGGGTCGGCACCCCGGCCCCGAGCAGCTCGTCGGCACGGGACTTCTCCGGCTTGCCCGGCGGGTGCAGGGGGAAGCTCAGCGCGAGGACGGCGTGGGCGCCCAGTTCCGTGGCGGTACGGCAGGCGACGCGTGCACCGGCGCTGCGCCCACCGGAGACCACGGGCAGCCCGAGCGCGGCGAGCGCCGGCCACAGGCCCCGCCAACCGACGTCCAGGGTCTTGGGCGCCGGCGCCACCTTCTTGCCGGCCACCCGCCAGGGCTGCTCCACGAGGGCGACGGTCACGCCGTGGGCCGGGAGGACCTGGGCGAGCGCCACGAGGTCGCGCGCCCCGATGCCGCCACCGGCGCCGTGGCTCACCGCCAGCACCAGCCGGGCCTTCTTCGCGGGGTGCCAGGTGATGCGGGCGTCCCCGGCGTCCGTACCAATGGTCTCGGTCGTCACGTCGGACTCGGTCGTCACGTCATCGGTCGTCACATCAGAAGAGTGTGCCCTCTTCGGGCCCCTCCAGCTCCTTCAGCAGCTCCGGGCCGTTGTTGCGGACGTTGCTGACCATCGTGGAGACGGGGTAGGCGCGCATCAGCCCGGCGGGCGGCGGGTCGAGCAGCGTCCGCAGCTCCTCCGGGTGCGTCCGGGCCGGGTCGAGCCAGGCGTCCCAGCGGTCCGGCGTCAGCATCAGCGGCATCCGGGGGTGGATGTCGGCCAGCGCGGACGGCCCCTCCGCGGGCGCCACCGCCAGCGGGGTCGTCTCCGCCTCGGTCGTGATCACGGAGCAGGTCACCCACCAGGCCTGCGGGTGCTCGTCGGGCAGCGTCCGGTCCCGCCAGAACTCGTACAGCCCGGCCATCGCGAACACCGTCCCATCGGCGGGCAGCACGAAGTACGGCTGCTTGCGCGGCCGTTTCCGCTTCCCCTCGACCTCCAGGTCCCGCTCCTGCGTGCCGGTGACCCACTCGTAGTAGCCGTCGGCGGGGATGATGCAGCGCCGGGAGCTGAAGGCCCGCCGGTACGACGGCTTCTCGTGCACGGTCTCCGCACGCGCGTTGATCATCT
The DNA here is from genome assembly GCF_055639295.1 of Streptomyces sp. NPDC107528. NCBI lineage: Bacteria > Bacillati > Actinomycetota > Actinomycetes > Kitasatosporales > Streptomycetaceae > Streptomyces > Streptomyces sp. NPDC107528. The sequence continues at coordinate 336,047 of NZ_JBVKAV010000006.1, read as the reverse complement.
TGAACGCGCTCTCGGGGGTCTTGGACCAGCTGGGCACCAGGCCCCACTTGAGCTTGCGCAGCTGCCGAACCGGCCGGGGGTCGCCCGCGTCTTTCAAGGGACGGTCGAGGACGACGTGAACTTCTTTGGTCGGAGCCACGTTGTAGTCCGCATCGAGGGTCTCCTCAGGCTCCCACTTCTCGATCTCAAAGATTCCTGCGAGATCCTCGGGCCCACGACTAGCCGCATACCGTCCGCACATACGTGCCACACTGCCAGGCCCACCCGCCGCCCGACCACCGCCCCTCAAGGACGGCGCTACGCGCCGCCGCCTTTGACTCGCCCACAGAGAGCCACCGCCTTACATGGACAGCACCGCATCCGCCTCGCTCGCCTCCCTCTGGGACGAGGTCTCCGGTACTCAGCCCGACCCCGATCTGTGGGTGGTGACCGCCGCCCTGGTCGTCGCGCTGGCCGTCGTCGTCCCGCACCCGCTGTGGCGTCTCTCACGCAACGCCATCACCATCGCCCACGAGGGCGGCCACGGCCTGATCGCGCTGCTGACCGGCCGGACACTGACCGGCATACGCCTGCACTCCGACACCAGCGGCCTCACCGTCAGCCGCGGCAAGCCGCACGGCCTCGGCATGATCCTCACCGCGGCCGCGGGCTACACCGCTCCCCCGCTGCTGGGCCTCGGCGGCGCCGCCCTGCTGGGCGCGGGCCGGATCACGCTTCTGCTGTGGCTGGCGACGGCCCTGCTGGTGGCGATGCTCGTGATGATCCGGAACGCGTACGGGGCGCTGACGGTGTTCGTCACGGGCGGCACCTTCGTGCTGGTCTCGTGGCTCACGGGGCCTCAGGTGCAGGCTGCGTTCGCGTACGTGGTGGTGTGGTTCCTGCTGGTGGGCGGGGTGCGCCCGGCGTTCGAGCTGCAGGCGAAGAGGGCCCGGGGCGGGGCGGGGGACTCGGATGCGGATCAGCTGTCGCGGTTGACGCATGTGCCGGCGGGGTTGTGGTTCTTCCTGTTCCACGCGGTGTCGTTGTGCTCGCTCATAGGCGGCGGTCGCTGGCTGCTGGGGGTCTGACAGCCGGCCTTCAGGGGCGCGGGCCTGTGCCGATGTGCGCTCCGCCGCGTGGGCGCGACCAGCCCCAACGGCGCCGCACCCGAACAACGGCTTGCACAACCCCCTCCTTATAAAGTGAACCCATGGCCCAAAACCCCGCCGCCCCCACCGCCCTATGGCCCGCCCCGCACGCAAGCGGAGCCGTCGACGCGACGGTCCACGTGCCGGGGTCCAAGTCGGTCACCAACCGCGCCCTCGTCCTCGCCGCCCTGGCGAGCGAGCCCGGCTGGCTGCGCCGCCCCCTGCGTTCCCGCGACACCCTGCTGATGGCAGGCGCGCTGCGGGCGATGGGCGTCGGCATCGAGGAGGGCGTGGGCCCCGAGGGCACCGGCGAGGCCTGGCGGGTGCTCCCGGCGGGCCTGCGCGGCCCGGCCACGGTCGACGTGGGCAACGCCGGCACGGTGATGCGCTTCCTGCCGCCGGTCGCCGCGCTGGCCGACGGCCCCATCCGCTTCGACGGCGACCCCAGGTCGTACGAGCGTCCCCTGCACGGCGTGATCGACGCCCTGCGCGTCCTCGGTGCCCGGATCGACGACGACGGGCGGGGCGCGCTGCCCCTCACGGTGCACGGCGGGGGTGCGCTGGAGGGCGGCCCGGTGGAGATCGACGCCTCGTCGTCCTCCCAGTTCGTCTCGGCGCTGCTGCTCTCCGGCCCGCGCTTCAACCAGGGCGTGGAGGTCCGGCACACCGGCTCCTCCCTCCCCTCCATGCCGCACATCCGCATGACCGTCGACATGCTGCGCGCGGTCGGCGCCCAGGTCGACACCCCGGAGTCGGGCGGAGAGGCGAACGTCTGGCGGGTCACGCCGGGCGCCCTGCTCGGCCGTGACCTGACCATCGAGCCGGATCTGTCCAACGCCCAGCCGTTCCTGGCGGCGGCGCTGGTGACCGGCGGCAAGGTCCTCGTCCCGGACTGGCCGAACCGGACCACCCAGCCCGGTGACCGGCTGCGCGAGATCTTCACCGAGATGGGCGGTTCCTGCGAACTCAACGAGTACGGGCTGGTGTTCACCGGTTCGGGTGCCGTTCACGGCATCGACGTGGACCTGAGCGAGGTCGGCGAGCTCACCCCGGGCATCGCCGCGGTCGCGGCCCTCGCGGACTCCCCGTCCACGCTGCGCGGCGTCGCGCATCTGCGGCTGCACGAGACGGACCGCCTGGCCGCGCTGACCAAGGAGATCAACGAACTCGGCGGCGACGTCACCGAGACCGCCGACGGTCTGCACATCCGCCCGCGCCGTCTGCACGGCGGGGTCTTCCACACCTACGAGGACCACCGCATGGCGACGGCCGGCGCGATCATCGGCCTCGGGGTCGAGGGCGTACGGATCGAGAACGTGGCGACGACGGCGAAGACCCTCCCGGACTTCCCCGAACTGTGGACCGGGATGCTCGGGGCGTAGGGACAACGCTATGCGCCGCTACGGCAAGCACACCGACGAGGACGACATCCGCACCCGTCCCGGCCGTCGCAACACCCGGCCCCGTACGAACATCCGCCCCAAGCACGAGGACGCCGCCGAGGGCATGGTCCTCACCGTCGACCGGGGCCGTCTGACCGTCCTCGTGGACGACCGGATCGTGATGGCCATGAAGGCCCGCGAACTGGGCCGCAAGGCTGCGGTCGTCGGTGACCGGGTGGCGCTGGTCGGCGATCTGACCGGCAAGAAGGACACCCTCGCGCGGATCGTACGCATCGAGAAGCGGACCTCCGTGCTGCGGCGGACGGCCGACGACGACGATCCCTTCGAGCGCGTGGTCGTGGCCAACGCCGACCAACTCGCCATCGTCACCGCCCTCGCCGACCCCGAGCCGCGGCCGCGGCTGATCGACCGCTGTCTGGTGGCGGCGTTCGACGGCGGCCTGGAGCCGCTGCTGGTGATGACGAAGTCGGACCTGGCTCCGCCGGCCAAACTCCTTGAGCTGTACGGCGACCTGGACATCCCGTACGTCGTCACCAGCCGCGACGAGCTGGAGAACGGCGGCGCGGCGGACCGCGTACGGGAGCAACTGGGCGGCAGGGTCACGGCGTTCGTCGGTCACTCGGGTGTCGGCAAGACGACGCTGGTGAACGCGCTGGTGCCGGAGGAACGCCGACGCTCGACAGGGCATGTGAACGCGGTGACGGGCCGGGGCCGGCACACGACGACGTCCGCGCTGGCGCTGCCGCTGGCGGAGGTGGACGGCTGGGTGATCGACACCCCCGGCGTCCGCTCCTTCGGCCTGGCTCATGTCGACCCGTCCCGGGTGATCAACGCGTTTCCCGACCTGCAACCGGGAACCGAGGGCTGCCCGCGTGCGTGCAGTCATGACGAACCGGACTGTGCGCTGGACGACTGGGTGGCTCAGGGGCACGCCGATCCGGCACGGCTGTACTCGCTGCGGCGGCTGCTGGCGACGCGCGAATCCACGGAGGATGACTGAGAGGTCGACGGAGGAAGGCGACTGACCTCCGCGTTGTTTGTCTCCCTGTAGGGCTGGTAAGGGCATAATCGCACCGAGCCGGAACCAAGCCTGACCAAAGCCTGACGAACCTGACGAAGCGGTCACAGAACGTGGGGATACGGGAGGACAGCACATGGCGTGGCTGCTGGTCATCGTGGCGGGGCTGCTCGAAACCGGGTTCGCCGTCTGCCTGAAGCTGTCGCACGGCTTCAGCCGCCTGTGGCCGACGGTCGCGTTCTGCATCTTCGCCCTCGGCAGTTTCGGACTGCTGACGCTGGCGCTGAGGAAGCTGGACGTGGGGCCGGCGTACGCGGTGTGGACGGGAATCGGGGCGGCGGGTACGGCGGTCTACGGGATGATCTTCCTCGGCGACATCGTGTCGACGCTGAAGATCGTGTCGATCAGCTTCGTGATCGTGGGCGTCGTCGGCCTGCAGCTGTCGGGTTCGGCGCACTGAGCCACGTTTCCTACGGCGGCCCGCCCGCCAACTGCCGGTGCAGCGCGCTGCGTACGAGATCGGCGACTCCGCCCTCGCCGGGTGGCGCTGCGACGCAGGAAAGGGCCAGCCTGACGACGAGTTCGCAGGAGCGGGCGAGGTCGGCGGTGTCGGACTTGTCGACACCGGGCCCGCTGAGGACCGCCACGGCCCGGTCGCGCACCATGCCCACGAAGTCGCCGGGTGACGGGAGCGGCCCGTCGGCCCGTCGCTGGGCCGGTACGGCGGAGGAGGACGGGACCGCGGACAGGGTGGGCGAGGGCAGCCGCTCGCTCCAGCAGCCGGTGAGCATGGCGCGGACGAGGGCGTTGTCGCGGGCGAGGCCGACGGTCCACTCCGCGGTGGCGGTGAGGCGGTCGCGGGCGTCGCTGTGGGTGGCGAGGGCGCGTTCGATGCCGGCGAGGTATCCGTCGGCCTCTCTCCTCACGAGTGCGCGGGCCAGGCCTTCCTTGCTCCCGAACTCGTTGTACAGCGTCTGCCGGGACACGCCGGCCGCGGCGGCCACGTCCACCATCCGCACGGCGGACCACGGCCTGCGCGCCAGCGCCGTGTAAGCGGCGTCCAGCAGGGATTCCCGCGCTGCAGGCATCATCGCCTCCCTGGGACGAGCGGCTCTGCGCCCAGATTTGACGCGCACAGCGGCACTGTCAAGGGTTCGCGAAGGCACGCGGGGGCGCCATTCAGCCGGGGCGCGCGGGCTTCCGTCGGGTCCCGGGTGCCGGGGAACTTGATCCACGGGGCCTGTAGCCCCACCCCGACCACGACAGATAGCGTTGATTCCATGCCGGACTACCTCGACGATCTCCGCCTCGCCCACGTCCTCGCGGACGCCGCCGACGCCGCCACCATGGACCGCTTCAAGGCGCTCGACCTCAAGGTCGAGACCAAGCCGGACATGACCCCGGTGAGCGAGGCCGACAAGGCCGCCGAGGACCTCATCCGCGGGCAGCTCCAGCGAGCCCGCCCGAGAGACGCGATCCTCGGAGAGGAGCGCGGCGTCGAGGGCACCGGCCCCCGACGCTGGGTGATCGACCCGATCGACGGCACCAAGAACTACGTACGCGGCGTCCCGGTCTGGGCCACCCTCATCTCCCTGACGGAGGCCTCGGAGGGCGGCTACCAGCCGGTCGTGGGCCTCGTCTCCGCCCCCGCCCTCGGCCGCCGCTGGTGGGCCGCCAAGGGGCACGGCGCATTCACGGGCCGCAGCCTCTCCTCCGCGTCCCGCCTGCGCGTCTCCAGCGTCTCCAAGCTGTCGGACGCCTCGTTCGCGTACTCCTCGCTCAGCGGCTGGGAGGAGCAGGGGCGCCTCGACGGCTTCCTCGACCTCACGCGCGAGGTGTGGCGCACGCGCGCGTACGGCGACTTCTGGCCGTACATGATGGTCGCGGAGGGCTCGGTGGACCTGTGCGCAGAGCCCGAGCTGTCCCTGTGGGACATGGCCGCCACCGCGATCGTCGTGACGGAGGCGGGCGGCACCTTCACCGGCCTCGACGGCCGACCCGGCCCCCACAGCGGCAACGCGGCCGCCTCGAACGGCCTGATGCACGACGAGCTCCTCGGGTACCTCAACGAGCGCTACTGAGCGCCCCCTTGTTGACCCCCTCTTTACCTGTCACTCTGAGAGTCCCCCCACTTGTGAATTTGTGAAGCAATGAACAAACGGTGCGGGGGCACTTCAGGAGGTGGCTCCATCCATGCTCGTACGTGACGCCATGAGCACCGTGGTCCTCACCATCGGCCCCACTCACACCCTTCGCCAGGCCGCCGCGCTGATGTCCGCTCGTCGGATCGGCGCGGCCGTGGTCCACGACCCCGATGCCGGCGGTATCGGCATCCTTACCGAACGCGACATCCTCAACTCCGTCGGCCTGGGACAGGACCCGGACGCCGAGCGCGCCCACGACCACACCACCAACAACGTCGTGTTCGCCGCCCCGTCATGGACCCTGGAGGAGGCGGCCCGCGCCATGGCGCACGGCGGCTTCCGGCATCTGATCGTCCTCGATCACGAGGAGCCCGTGGGCATCGTCTCGGTCCGCGACATCATCCGCTGCTGGGCACCCGTACGGCAGCACGTGCCCGCCTAGAACGCCGGACGGGCCGGGCCCCCGGAGGAACCCGGCCCGCCGGCCGCGGCAAGCGATCCAGTGCTGGTCGGTGTTTCAGCCGCGCAGGGCCTGGACCGCGGCCTCCAGCCGCTTGCCGAAGTCCTCGTCGGCCCGACGGAAGTTGCCGATCACCCGCTCGGCGATGTCCTCGCGCGAGACCTGCGCGATGGCACCCGTCAGGTTGGCGATCAGGCGTTCCTTCTCGTCGTCCGACATCAGGCGGTAGAGGTTGCCCGCCTGCACGAAGTCGTCGTCCTCGGCGTGCACGGGCGCCTCGTGGTCGCCCGTGCCGGCCGTGAAGCCGGCGAACGGCTGCCACAGCGGACGGCCCGTCTGCGCCGGGCCGCCGAAGCTGTTCGGCTCGTAGTTCTTCGCGCCGCCGTGGCGGCCGTCGTACAGGAAGCCGTCGCGGGAGTTGGTGCGCGCCTCGGTGGCGTGCGGGCGGTTCACCGGCAGGTGGTCGGCGTTGATGCCGACGCGGTAACGGTGGGCGTCGCCGTAGGCGAAGAGGCGGCCCTGGAGCATCTTGTCCGGTGACGGGCCGATGCCCGGCACGAAGTGGGCGGGGCTGAAGATCGACTGCTCGACCTCGGCGAAGACGTTGCGCGGGTTCCGGTTGAGCTCCAGCCGGCCGATCTCGATCGGCGGGTAGTCCTCGTGCGGCCACACCTTGGTGAGGTCGAACGGGTTGAAGCGGTACGTCGCCGCGTCCGCCGCCGGCATGATCTGCACCTGCACGGTCCAGCTCGGGAACTCGCCGCGCTCGATGGCCTGACGCAGATCGCGCTGATGGGAGTCGGGGTCCTCGCCGGCGAGCCTGTTGGCCTCGGCCTGGGTGAGGTTCCTGATCCCCTGGTCGGTCTTGAAGTGGTACTTGACCCAGAAGACCTCGCCGGCCTCGTTGTTCCACTGGTAGGTGTGCGAGCCGTAGCCGTTCATGTGGCGGTACGACGCCGGGATGCCACGGTCGCCGAACAGCCAGGTCACCTGGTGCGTGGACTCGGGGGACAGGCTCCAGAAGTCCCAGACGTTGTCCGCCTCCTGGCTCCCCGTGTACGGGTCGCGCTTCTGGGTGTGGATGAAGTCCGGGAACTTGATGGCGTCCTTGATGAAGAACACCGGGGTGTTGTTGCCGACGAGGTCGTAGTTGCCCTCCTCGGTGTAGAACTTCAGCGCCCAGCCGCGCGGGTCGCGCACGGCGTCCGCCGCGCCCAGGCTGCCGGCCACCGTCGAGAAGCGCAGGAACGTCTCCGTCTGCTTGCCGACCTTGGAGAGAAAGGCGGCGCGCGTGTACGGGGTGACATCGGCGGTCACCGTGAAGGTGCCGTAGGCGCCGGCGCCGCGGGCGTGCACCACGCGCTCCGGGATGCGCTCTCGGTTGAAGTGGGCGAGCTTCTCCAGCAGGAGCTGGTCCTGGACGAGGACCGGGCCGCCGACGCCCGCGGTCTCGCTGTTCTGGTTGTCGGCGACCGGAGCACCGGCCTCCGTCGTGAGCGGTCCCTGGGTCACGTGCGCCTCCTGCGTTGGTACGAGCGACTCCGGCCACTCCTGTCCCATGGGCCAAAGTCGATCCCGATCCTATTTTGGACTTTGTCTAAGTCAAGCCAAGCTCCAAAGTCACATCCATTCGGAAGCTGGTCATCCTGCTGTTAAGGTGTTCTGCATGAGTGACCTTCTGGAACGGCTGCGCGGACGCGGATGGCGGATGACCGCGCAGCGGCGTGTCGTGGCCGAGGTACTCGCCGGCGATCACGTCCACCTGACGGCCGACGAGGTGCACGCCCGGGCCGTCGCCAAGCTGCCCGAGATCTCCCGGGCGACCGTCTACAACACGCTGGGCGAGCTGGTCACCCTCGGCGAGGTGCTCGAGGTCTCCACCGACAAGCGCGCGAAGCGGTACGACCCGAACGCCCACCGGCCCCACCACCACCTGGTCTGCGCCCAGTGCGGCTCCATCCGGGACGTCCACCCGACGGGCAACCCGATGGCCGACCTCCCCGACTCCGAGCGCTTCGGCTTCACGGTGTCGGACGTCGAGGTGACGTACCGCGGCGTCTGCCCGAACTGCGCGAAGGCCTAACCGGCCACCCTCCCCGAGCCCCGGCGCCCGTGAGCGCCGGGGCTTCGTGCTGCCCGGGTGCGGGCGGGCGGGGTTCCGGAATCTGACGGCCCGTCATATGGTCAACGGCACCCACACGCCCGTACCGCACTCCGCAAGGAGACAGAAGTGGGAGAGCCGTACCCCAAACTCAGAGCGCACGACCTGACCCGTACCTTCGGCCGAACCCCCCACACCGTCCACGCCCTCGGCCCCCTCGATCTGACCGTCGCCCCCGGCGAGTTCGTCTGTGTCGTCGGCCCCTCCGGCTGCGGCAAATCCACGCTGTTGCGCATCGCCGCCGGCCTGCTCCGCCCGAGCACGGGCACCCTGGAGATCCGTACATCCAGCAGCCGCCCGGCCGCCATGATCTTCCAGGACTACGGCATCTACGACTGGAAGTCGGTCCGCGCGAACGTCCGCTTCGGCCTGGACATCCAGCGCGTCCCGCGGCGCGAGGCGGACGTCCGCGCCGACGACTGGCTGGCCCGCATGGGCCTGTCGGACTTCGCGGCCGCGTACCCGGCCACCCTCTCCGGCGGGATGCGCCAGCGCGTGGCGATCGCCCGGGCGCTGGCCGTGGAGCCCGAACTGCTGCTGATGGACGAGCCGTTCGCGGCGCTCGACGCCCAGCTGCGCACGATCCTCCAGGACGAACTCCTGGACATCACCCAGTCTCTGCGAACCACCACGCTCTTCATCACCCACAGCCTGGAGGAGGCGATCGTCCTCGGCGACCGGGTCCTGGTCATGTCCGCCCGCCCGGGCCGGATCATCGCCGAACACCGCCCGCCGTTCGCACGCCCGCGCACCGGCGACATCCGCGCCACCCCCGAGTTCACGGCACTGAAGAGCGAGCTGTGGGACCTGCTGCGCAAGGAGGCGGCACCGGCATGACGACACTCGCGAAGCCGCCCGCCGAGTCGGTCCTGGTCCGCCGCCCCGGCCCGCAGGAACTGCACCCCGCACGAACCCACCGCCGCAGGCGCGCACTGGAGCTGTCCCTGGCGCTCGCCGTCCCCCTCGCCCTCCTCCTGCTGTGGCAACTGGCCGCGGCGCAAGCCTGGATCGACGACCGCGTCTACCCGGCCCCCTCCACGATCCTCGCCGACGGCTGGGACCGAGCGGCGGACGGCGACCTGTGGCCGGACGTATGGGCCACGCTGAAGCGCGTCCTCGCGGGATACACGGCCGGCACGGCGGCGGGCTACGCCCTGGGCCTGCTGATGGGTTCCCTGTCTCTGATACGTGCGGCCCTGGAACCGCTCCTGGACGCCCTGTACGTCGTACCGAAGCTGGCCCTGCTCCCCGTCTTCCTGAACATGTTCGGCCTGGGCGAGGGTCCGCAGGTGGCCCTGGTGGCGGCCACGGTGTTCTTCTTCGTCTGGATCTCCACGATGTCCGCGGTGATGTCCATCCCCGCCGGCCACCGCGACGCGGGCCAGGTCTTCGGCGCCTCGCAATGGCAGATGTTCCGCCACGTCCTGCTGCCCGCTTCCCTCCCGTCCGTCCTGGTGGGCGCGCGTATCGCGGCGGGTGTGGCGGTCCTGGTCATCGTCGCGTCGGAGCAGATCGCCGCGACGAACGGCCTGGGCCATCTGATCTTCGATTCACGCGCGCTGTTCCAGAACGACGTGATGTTCGTCGGCATCGTCTGCGTCGCGATCCTCGGGGTCCTCTTCTCCGAACTGATCCGCTTCGCCGGCCGCCTGCTCACCCCCTGGGCACCGAGGGACCGAGGAAGGGGCCAGTCATGAAGCGGAGGACCACGCAACGATACGGCGCCGTCATGGCCGCCGCGGCACTGCTGGCGTCGGCGGCCTGCTCGTCCCCGTACGAGTCGGACTCCTCCTCGAACGCGGGCGGCGGGCAACGCACCATCCGCCCGGTGGAAGGCTGCGGCGACAAGGCCTGGACGGACCCGAAGGACCTCACCCCGACCCGAACCCCGGCCCGCTGTCTCCCCGGCGCCCCTCCCCCACAGCCCGTGCCCGAGTCCCGCAAGCTGACGATCGCGACGGGCACGCTGAGCGCCGAGTACGTGGCTCCCCTGCAAGTCGCCCTTGACAAGGGGGAGTTCAAGAAGGAAGGCCTGGACGTCACGCTGAAGGTCCTGCCGACTCCGGACGCGCTCCCGCTCCTGGCCAAGGGCGACATCGACGCCCTGTGGGCGGCCCCGGAGGCGGCGGTCATGAACGGCATCAAGGGCGGCTTCGACATCAAGTGGGTCGCGGGGAACTTCTCACCCGACCCGAAGTCGAAGAGCGGTCTGTGGGTGCGCCTGAAGGAGGGCGAGAGCGCGAGCCGCGTCGCCATGGCCGGCCGCAGGCTGGGCACGATGATCGGCAAGGGCTCGGTCATCGCGTACCCCATGGAGAAGGCCCTGGAGCAGCACGGCGGCGGCCTCGCCGACATCCAGTACCAGCAGCTGGGCTCGGCCGACGTCCTCACGGCCCTGGAGAACGGCGGCGTCGACTCGGCCTGGCTCCTGGACCCGGTCTGGCGCAAGGTGGACGGCCGGCAGGGCTACGCCTTCCTCGGCGGTCAGCCGCCGGGCGAACCACTGGGCGGCATGCTGTACGGCCCCACGCTGCTCCAGGACGACGTGGACGCGGGAGTCGCCCTGATCCGGGCCTACATCCGCACGGTGAACACGTACTTCGCGTCGGACTACAAACAGGATGCGACCTTCGTCACCTACCTCGCCGGAATCCTGAAGTCGGACGCGTCCATCCTGCGCTCCACCCCACCACTGCGCATGGACTGGGAGATCCGCGCCCGGACGACGACCCGCCTGCAGTCGGCATACAAGGCCCAGGGAGTGGTGGAGGGAGACGCCCTCCCGGAGTCCCGAACGGTGAACCGCACCCTGTACGAGGAGGCGGTGGGCCACACGCCCTGACACGCCCCGGGAAACACCTGGGGCCGGGACCCTTTCGGATCCCGGCCCCAGGCCTTCAGTAGCGGGGACAGGATTTGAACCTGCGACCTCTGGGTTATGAGCCCAGCGAGCTACCGAGCTGCTCCACCCCGCGTCGGTGAACTGAACATTACGTCAAGCATGCGGACAGAGGCAAATCGCTGGTCGAGGCGACTGCCTCGGCCCAGGCATCCAGCCCGTCCGGTGTTTGAGGACGAGGCCCGTCCAGGGCGGAAGCGGGGGTCTGGGGGCGGCAGCCCCCAGGTACGGGACGGGTAGGGGCGGCGGGGGCGAACCCTTCCCCGGGGCAACCCTGACTCCGGGTACCGAGAAACTCACCCCGCTCCAGCCCAGCCCAGCCGACCAAGCTCAGCGCAGCGTCACGCCGAGAGCTCCTCCCGCAGAGCGTCCCGCAGCCGAGCCGCCCGCTCCGCAACCTCCCGAGGCCCGAGCGTCACGGCCCGATCAGCCCACCGCTTTCCCTCCGCCAGCTCGCCACGACGCGCGTAGACCAGAGCGAGCCGCAAAGCCGACCGCCCGTGCCCGGCGTCAGCCGCTCGCGTCCACCACACCGCCGCCTCCGGCTCACTCCCCTCCCGGGCCAGCAGCAGCCCCAGATTGAAGGCACCGTTCCGAGACCCGGCCTCCGCGGCAGCCCGGTACCACCGAGCCGCCTCCACCACATCGCCCCGGGCCGCGGCGAGCATCCCCACTCGCACCTGCGCCCGCCGATGCCCCTGGGAGGCCGCCCGCTCGTACCACTCCTCGCACTCGGTCTTCTCGTGCGCCGGCTCCCCCAGCTCATGCTCGGGCTCCGGTGGACGCCGAGCGTCCAGCACGGTCGCCAGCCGGTACGCGGCTTCCGCGCTGCCGCCCCCGGCCGCACAGCGCAGATGCCGCTCGGCCGCGAACTCGTCCCCGTCCCGCAGCCGCGCGATCCCGACCTGCAGCGCCGCCTCCGTGTGACCGGCGGCAGCGGCACGCTCGTACCACCGCAGCGCGGCCCGCTCCTCGCCCCGCCCGGCGTGCAGGATCCCCAGGTTGAACGCGGCGTCCACGCTGCCCGCCTCCGCGGCCTTGGAGAACCACGGCTCGGCGCCCGTCGCGTCCCCGCCCTGGAGCAGCAGGATCGCCAGCGCGTTCGCCGCCTCGCGGTGCCCGGCGTATGCCGCCCGCCGGTACCACTGCTCGGCCTGCGAGGTCCGCCCCTGCTCGGCGCAGAGCAGCCCGAGGTTGTACGCGCCATTGACATCGCCCGCGTCCATCGCGGCCCGGTACCACCGCTCGGCGGTCTGCGTCTGGCCGCGCTCGGCGTGCAGCGCGCCCAGCGCGTTCGCCGCGTTGCCGTCGCCGTCCTGGGCGGCCCGCAGCCACCACACGGCGGCGCTCTCGGTGTCCCCCGCGTCCCGCAGCAGGAACCCGAGCGCGCAGGCGGCCCGCGCCTCCCCGTCCTTGGCGGACGTCAGATACCAGCGCCCGGCTTCCTTGAGCTCCCCGCGCTTCTCCAGGATCGCCCCGAGGTGCAGCGCGGCCCGGCGGTGCCCGCGCGCGGCGGCCTGCCGGTACCACTGCTCGGCCTCCGCCACCAGCGACTCGTCCGGCGCGACACCGTTGTCGGGTTCGTCCTCCCCCGCCCGCACCGCCTGCCGGTCGAGTGCGCGCGCCAGCCGGTACGCCGCCTCCCGATGCCCGCGTTCCGCCGCGGCCCGCATCCACTGCTCGGCCGCGCCGTCGCTGCGGTGCTCCAGCAGATCGGCGAGCGCGTAGGCGCCCAGCGCGTGTCCCTGTTCGGCGGACTGCCGCAGCCAGTACTCGGCGGCAGGCTCGTCGCCCCGCTCGCGGTGATGGCGTCCCAGCGCGTGCGCGGCCGCGGCAGACCCGGCGACGGCGGCGATCCGCCACCAGCCGGCGGCCTCGTCGGCGTACCCGCGCTGGTGAAGAAGAACTCCCAGGTTGTTGGCTGCGGCCCGGTCCCCGGCTGCGGTGGCGGCACGCAGATGAGCCTCGGCTCCGTCGAGATCCCCGCGGCGCAGCAGCATGGCCCCGAGGACGCTCATCGCCTCGACGTCCCCGCCCTCGGCGGCGAGTCGCTGCCGCGCCTCCTCGGCGGCGTCCCCGGTCTCGTCCTGGTCCGTCGGCCGGTCGAGCGCGAACTCGCCGTCCGACTGCGTGAGGTCGCTCACCTGCCGCGAGAGGCCGCCCATCGGCTGCGAGGCACCGTCCGTGGACCGCACGAAATCGCCCGTCGGCTGCACAAAGTCGGCAGGCTGCACAAACCGCCCTGTCTCCAACAGAGTTGCCTTGTCCCCCATAACGTCCATCGTCGCACCACCTGCAACCTGGGTACACCTGGTATACCGCAGCCAGTGAGGTCACTTCAGCGTTTTGTCGACATGCCCACAGAGAGACAAGTCAAACACAGTTCCCCCAACTCCCCGAGGCGGCGCGGCCGTCCCGCCGTGCGTGCACATGCGTTCGCACACGACGAAGGCCCGGATCCTCTTGAGGATCCGGGCCTTCGCTGTCGTACGAAATATTCGCCGACTTCAGTAGCGGGGACAGGATTTGAACCTGCGACCTCTGGGTTATGAGCCCAGCGAGCTACCGAGCTGCTCCACCCCGCGCCGTTGTTCTGCAACCGTATCACGGCGCGAGGTGGGCTATTCGATCAGCCGTCGTCCCTAACTGCCGCTGGGACTGCTGCTCGGCTTCGGACTGGAACTCGGGCTCGCAGTGCCGCCACCGCCGCCACCGCCGGAACCGCCGGTCTTGTCGGCCTGCGCCTGCGCGTCCTCGGCCCGCTTCAGCGCGTCCTCGAGATCCTTCTGCGCCCTGCCGTAGGCCTCCCAGTCGTTCTTCTTGAGAGCTTCCTGGCCGGCCTCGAAGGCGTCCTGGGCGTCGTTCAACGCCTCTTGGACCGTCGGGTTGGTGGACGTCGGCGGAGGTGTCGTGCCGCCGCCCTCGTCTTCACCCTCGTCCGGTGGCTGAGTGGTCGGGCCCTCCGCTCCGAAGACCTTGTTGAGGGCCTCGCCGAGCGTGTCCTCGAAGGCGGTGGTGCCGCCGTAGGACACCAACACCTTCCGCAGCAGCGGGTACTTGAGTCCGCCACCACGCACATAGACCGGCTCCACATAGAGCAGTCCGCCGTCGAGCGGGACCGCCAGCAGGTTGCCGTACTCGACCTCCGAGTCGCCGCCTCTCAGCAGCCTGATCGTCTCGGCGATGTTCTGCTCGGAGTTGAACTGGCTCTGGACCTGACTGGGCCCGTTCACCGTGGTGTTGGTCGGCAGTTTCAGAATTCTGATCTTGCCGTAGTCACTGGTGCCCGCCTCGGCGTCGACCGCCATGAAGGCACTGAGGTTGTCCCGGCCGTTCGGCGTCAACGTCGTCGTCAGCGAGAACGCCTGTGCCTTCTGGTCGGGCATCTTCATGCTCAGGTAGTACGGCGGCACCGCGCTGCCCGACTTGTTGGTCGGGTCGTCCGGCACCTGCCAGACCTCGCTGCCGCTGAGGAACGTCGTGGCGTCCTTCACGTGGTAGCGGGTGAGCAGCTCGCGCTGGACCTTGAACAGGTCCTGCGGGTAGCGCAGATGGTCCATCAGCGACTTCGAGATCTCGCTCTTCGGCTTCACCGTGTCCGGGAACGCCTTCATCCAGGTCTTCAGGACCGGGTCCTTGGTGTCCCACTGGAAGAGCTTGACCTCGCCGCTGTAGGCGTCGACCGTCGCCTTCACCGAGTTGCGGATGTAGTTGACCTGGTTCTGCTGGGCCACCACCGCCCGCTGGTCGTTGGCGGCGGTCAGCGAGTCGGCCGTCGTATCACCGAGGGTCGTACGGGAGGAGTACGGATAGCCGTTCGTCGTCGTGTAGGCGTCGACGATCCACTGGATACGGCCGTCCACGACCGCCGGATAGGCGTCACCGTCGATGGTCAGCCACGGGGCCACCGCCTCGACGCGCTCCTTGGGCGTGCGGTTGTACAGGATGCGCGAACCGTCGCCGATCGCACCCGAGTACAGGATCTGCGGCTCGCCGAACGCCACCGCGTACGCGGCCCGGTTGACCGGGTTGGAGAGACTGACCCCGCTGTCGGCCTTGTAGCTGTAGGTCTTCTCACCGTTGTCGTCGGAGTAGTCGATCTCCTTCTGGGGACCGCCGACGATCGAGTACATGGTGGTCTTCTCGCCGTAGTAGACCCGCTGCTCGTACGTCCCGAGGTCGCCCTTGGACGGCAGGTCGGACTCGGTGAAGTCCGGTCGGCCCTGAGCGTCGGCGTTGGTGCCCTCGGCGGCGACCACGCCGTAGCCGTGGGTGTAACGGAAGTGGTCGTTGATCCAGTTGCGCTTCGGGATGCCGTTGAGGTTGATCTCGCGCAGACCGATGACCGTGTCCTGGTCCTTGCCGTCCTTGGCGTAACGGTCGACGTCCAGGTTCGTCGGGAACGCGTAGTAGTTCCTGATCTGCTGGAGCTGCTGGAACGTCGGCGACACGATGTTCGGGTCCATGATCCGGATGCTCGCCGTGGCGTCCACGTCGTCGCGCAGCTTGGTCTTGTCCTCGGTCTTGCTCGTGCCGGGGTACTCGGTGACCTTGGTGCCGTCGATGCCGTACGCGTCGCGCGTCGCCTTGAGGTTCTTCTCGACGTACGGCGCTTCCTTGGCCTGCTCGTTGGGCTGGACCTGGAACTTCTGCACGATCGCCGGGTACAGGCCGCCGATGAGGATCGCCGAGAGCACCATCAGGCCGAAGCCGATGACGGGCAGCTGCCAGGTGCGCCGCCACAGCGTGGCGAAGAACAGCAGCGCGCAGATGACGGCGATGC
The DNA here is from genome assembly GCF_055639295.1 of Streptomyces sp. NPDC107528. Lineage (NCBI taxonomy): Bacteria > Bacillati > Actinomycetota > Actinomycetes > Kitasatosporales > Streptomycetaceae > Streptomyces > Streptomyces sp. NPDC107528. The sequence goes on along the minus strand of NZ_JBVKAV010000006.1, from coordinate 320,052 downwards.
AGAACAGGATCGTCTTGGCCGGCAGATACGCGTTGGCGTCGACGTACCTCAGGCCGGTCCAGTTGTCGGTCGCCTTGAAGTCACTGGACTTCACCGCGAGCCCGTACCGGTCGAGCCAGTACGCGACGGCCTTCAGGGCGACGAAGATGCCGATGAGGACCGACAGATGACCGGTCGCCGCAGCCGTGGCCCGCGCGCCCGGGCTGGTGATGCGCAGCCCGCCGTACAGGTAGTGGGTGAGCGCGGCGGCGATCACGGAGAGGATCGCGGCGGCGAAGCCGAAGCCGAGCAGGAACCGGTACCAGGGCAGGTCGAAGGCGTAGAAGCCGACGTCGAGGTGGAACTGCGGGTCCTTCTCGCCGAAGGGCACGCCGTTGACCCACATCAGCCAGGTCCGCCACTGGCTGGAGGCAGAGGCACCGGCGATCAGGCCGACCAGCGCGGTGATCGCCAGCAGCAGCCACTTCTTGTAGGGCGCGATGCCCATGCGGTAGCGGTCGAGGCTCTGCTGCTCCATCGACATGGCGCTCAGCGGCGGGCGCAGCCTGTGCGCCAGCCAGATGTTGAACCCGACCGAGAGGGCCATCAACAGACCGAAGACGAAGAAAAGTCCGATCTTCGTCCACAGCGTGGTCGTGAACACCGAGGAGTAGTTCACCGACCGGTACCAGAGCCAGTCCGTCCAGAAGCCCGCGAACATGGTGAAGGCCATGCCGAGGACGGCGAGGACGCCCAGTGTCATGAGCAGCGTCCGGACACGCCGGGACGGGCGGCCCACTCTGATCCGTGGCCCGGTCGGGCCTCCGCCGCGGTCCGGCATCTGGAAAGCCAAGGTTCGCACCCCGAGGTTCGCTGTTGATCCGTCAGACCCGCGTCTTCGTGGGCCCTCCGTGGCCCCCCGTGATCGCGGGCCCACACCTATGCAACTTACTCACGCTTTACTCAGTTCCCGATTCCGGCCGGGAACGAGGCAGGATTGTGACCATGTCCAACACTCCCATGGCGGCGAGCCCGCTGACCCGGGCCGTTCTCGAGATCGACGAGTACGCCTCCGGCCTCGGCTGGGACCAGCCCGCCCGCCTCTTCGCCCTCGTAGACACCGCACGGCTGCGGGCCCAGGAACCCGGCCTCGCCGCCCAGCTCGGCCTGGGGGACGAGCAGGAGTCCTCCGGCCTGACCCCGATCGAGCAGGACGAAATTGAAACGGGCAAGGCGCTCGATGAGTTCCTCGCCACGATCGCCTGGCCCGACGCGGTGGCCGGCTGCGCGCTCACGGTCGAGCGTCTCATGTTGCCCCCGTCCGCCGAGACCCAGGTCCCGCAGGGCCTGAGCGACGCCAAGCTCGCGAAGTGGGTGGCGGACCACCCCGAGCGCCAGGAGGTCCGCATGACGGTCGCGGTCCTGCGCGACGGCGCCCGCGAAGCGGCCCTGCGCCTGCGCGAGAAGGACACCCCGACGGAGGTCCTCACCGGCCCGGACCTGGTCCCGGGACTCGCGGAGGCCCTGGCGGCGACGTTCGCGGACTGAGGTTCTTCGCCACGACGACGAGGGCCCCTCTGCTTCGGGGGCCTCGTCGTCGCGCGGTGTCATGGGCGGAGGGCCTCGTCCCGCATCTCCCGCAGGGTGTCGGCCACGCGCTCGACACCTGCGATGATCACCTTCTCCGGGGCACTCAGGCTCATGCGGAAGCAGCGGGTGGCATGGCTGTCCGGAAGGGGGCCGGAGGACGCGTCGACGAAGAAGTGGCGACCGGGGACGACGAAGACCCGCTTCTCCTTCAGGCGCCGGTACAGCTCCATGTCGACGAACCACGGATGATCGACCCACACCCAGGAGAACATCCCCCCGGCTCCCGCGTGGCTTCGCCAGCTCACATCGGACGGCATCCGGTCCGCGAGCAGCTCCTCCATGAACTCCTTCTTGCGCCGGTAGTAGGGCGAGATCGCGTCCCGTGTGACCTCGTCCAGCCGTCCGCTGCGCAGCGCCAGGGCGACGGCCGCCTGTGACAGCTGTGGCGCATGCAGCACCGAGTTGGACATGACGGCGGCGAGGGCGCCGATGTACTGCGGGGCGCCGATCGCGAATCCGATCCGTTCGCCGGGGAGCCCGGCCTTGGAGACGGAGAAGCAGTTGACGACGTTCTTGTGCAGCACCGGCTCGGCTCCCACCTCGGCGATCCTCGGGAAGGGAGCTCCATAGGCGTGGTCGATGAAGAGCGGTACGTCGCGCTCCTCGGCGAGGGCGACGAGGCCGTCCAGGTCGGCCCGGTCGATCGAGCGGCCGGTGGGATTGCCCGGACTGGAGATGAGCAGCATCCCGATGTCCTGCTGGCGCGCGAGCCCGTCGAGGTCCAGGGCGTAGCGGAACCGGTGGGCTCCCTCCGTCTCGATGCGTGGGGCGACGCCCGCGATGGCGTCCTCGTGCATGCACATGCCCTGATAGCCGGTGTAGTCCGGCACCAGCGGCAGGACCACCTTGCGCATCCCCGCGGGGCCCGGTCCCGAGAACAATGCGGCCGCAGCGAAACACACCATCTGGCTGCCCGGGCCGACGACGATGTCGTCCGTCCCCAGGTCCCAGCCGTAGGCCCGGTGGAAGTAGTCGGCTATCGCCTCGACGAGGGCCGCGCTGCCGCGGGAAGGCCCATACCTGCAACTGGCTCGGTCGAACTCCTGGGCGAGTGCCGTCGACAGCACTTCGTGCCACATGTCTCTGGCCTCGCGGATCGGCGCCGGATTTCCCACGCTCAGGTTCAGCCACTCGTCCTGTGCCGTGCCCGCGGTGCAGGAGGCGACGTCCTCCATGATGCTCCGCAGCCCGGAAAGGCCGGCCAGCCGGGCTCCGATCGGCGACAACTCCATGAGCGCTCCTTCACCTCGATCGATCGCGGACGCGGCCCCGTGCCACCGTCCCTTTGCTCGCGTCCGATGCGGACGCGTGCGTCCCGGCGTCAGCGGACGGCCGGCTCCAGCAGCCGCAGGTCCTCCCCGTCGAGCTCGACGGGGACGCCGACCGGCAGGGTGAGGACCGGGTCGCTGTGTCCGAACTCGAACTCGGTCACGATCGGGAAGGTCAGCCCGTGACAGACATCGAGCAGCACACGGTCCAGCTCGGCCCGCTGATCGGCGGTCCACCGCCGGGGCCGGCCCATGACGAGGCCGGCCGCCCGGTCGAGGAGACCGGCATGGCGCAGCTGCCACAGGTCGCGGGCGGCGTGTGCGGTGCCGTATCCGTCGTCGTCGGTGAGCTCCAGTGCCAGCACGTGCCCGGAGTAGTCGGGAAGCCAGGGCGTGCCCAGCAGCTGCAGGGCGCTGGGGACACAGCCGGCCAGCAGCGGGCCCTGTGCGGTGCCCGGCCGGAGCACGGTACGCGCGCGTGCCGGTTCGGGGAGTCGGGCACGGTCATCGCCCGCCCAGTCCACGAACTCGTCCAGCATGTCCGCGAAGCGCGGGAAGGTGCCGGTCCACGCCCGCATCGTGAGGTCCCGGAAGGATCGCCGGGTGTATTCGGGCGTGCCGCCGGTCTCGGCGAACTCCGAGAGCACCGCGGGTCCGTAGAAGGTGGTCGCCCCGGTTCGGGCGTAGAGGGCGTGGTGCAGCACAGTGGCGTCGGAGTAGCCGCACAGGACCTTGGGGTGCTCCGCGAATGCGTCGTAGTCGATCAGGTCCAGCAGCTCCGCCGCGGTGAGGCCGCCGATCATCCACAGGACGCCCTTGACGTCCCGGTCCCTGAGCGCCGCGTTGAACTCCTCCGCCCTGGCCTGCCGCGACCCCGGTGCGTGGCCGGATTCGGGGCGCGCCGCCTGGGCGACCCTCAGGCCCGACCAGTCGGACAGGTCCTTCAGGCCGCGTGCCGCCCGCTCGGGGAAGACCGCCGCTCCCTGCCACGACGGCGACACGACGGCGACCGCGTCGCCCCGCTCCAGTCGCGGGGGACGCAGTCGTGCCTGCCGCAGCGAGTGCACCTGCGCCTTGGACAGCCCGTAGGTGGAGTGCAGGTCGGCGTCGGACGTCTCCGGGCGCCTGTCGAGGACCGCGGCGGCCGTCTTGAGGTTCCGCGCTCCGGCCCGCGCCCGGCGTTCGCGTTCGTCGCCCAGGACGGAGCGCAGCTCCGGGGCGGCGCCGAGCCGTTCGAGGAGGACATCGGCCCGGTCGGCGGGCAGCGGCGCGAACAGTTCCAGCAGGCGCAGGCAGAACTTCCGTAGGACTGATCCGGGTCCCTTGCCCGTGGGCTTGGCGCCGTCTTCGACGAGCAGCGCGAGCGCCCGGAAGAGGTTGACGGCGTCGGCGGCCTGGGCAGGGCTGAGTCCCGCCTGTTCGGCGGCCTCGACGCGGTCGGCGAGCTCGGGGAGCGCGTAGGCATTCGGGCCGAACGGGATGGCGGCGGTGATCTCCACTCCGAAACCGACCTCGGCGTAGCGGCGCTCACCGGCCTGGACAACTATCAGGTTGGACAGCGGCTGCCAGCGGGCACACCGGCAATCCGGCCGGCACTCCGTGGCGCAGCCGACGTCCGGCCGCCGGTAGTAGTAGGTGATGCCGCGGCCGTGCAGGGCATAGCCCTCGCCGTATTCCCAACGGGTGGACACCTCGGGCGCGTCGAGGACGTGCAGCTTCCCGCCGTGCCGCTGTGCGGCTTCCGCCACCGGGCCGACGAGGTCGCTGTCCCGCGCGTCCAGGAGGATGTGCAGCCTGTCGGCCCGGTGGTCGGGGAGCGCGGCAAGGGTGGCGACGTGGCTGTCCTCGGCGACGCGCCGCAGGTCGTCGTCGCTGTCGATGTCCGCGAGGAGACCGGTCATTCCGAAGGCGAACAGCCAGGGGTGTTCGCCGTGGGCGCGGAAGCACGGCTGGTAGTGGCAGATACGGCCGATGGGGCGGTTCTCCGCGAGCGTGGCCTTGAACGGGGTGACGGTGGCGTTGACGAAGGCGACGGTCGCGTCGGCCTCGGTCAGGGGGACGGCCGGTGTCAGCCGGTATCCGCGCTCGATGAGCGACTGGAGGAAGCGGACGACGACTCCCCTGGTGGCGGGGCTGCCCGCGAGGGAACTCATCGTGCTGAACATCCGCTCCTGGAAGGCCGGATCAAGGGTGGGCGCCTGCCCCGTAGTGGTCTGCTTCATCGTCCTTACCTCTGTCCTCACATCAGCCGTACGCGAACCCACTCGAGGGCCGAATCGGCCATCGCCTTCTGGAACGCCCGCAGGGTCGGAAGTCCGGCAGGGGGCGGCATGCGCGACATCCAGGTGAACCAGCCGCCGAACACGGCGAGCAGGGCGGTGGCGTCGTCGCCGGAGCAGTCGTATTCCTTGAGCACGCCCGCCAGTTCGTCCTCCGGAGGTGCCCCCCGCCCACGCGCCACCTCCAGCAGCAGGTAGAGCGGGTCGAACGCCGCCGTGCCCCGGCAGGCATAGGCCCAGTCGATGACGAGCGGGGCGCCACCGGTCCACAGGATGTTGTCGGCGCGCAGGTCCGCGTGGAGAAGGTCGTGACCGGCAAAGGCCCGGGCGGCCCGCTCCGACAGTGCGGCCCACTCGCCCTTCGCAAGCAGAGGGTTCCCTGATGCGTCCGTCGGCCATGCGTCGAAGGCGGGATCCGCGGCGAGGACGCCCCAGGCGGCGAAGGCGTCCGCGAAGTATGCCTCCAGCGGGGGAAGGCCGGCCGGCGCCGTGGTCCGGCAGGCCCTCAGCTCCCGCAGCACCTCGTGCAACTGCTCGTGCGGCCACGTCGGCGAGCAGATGCCCGCATCGACGGCCCGGAAGGCGAGCACCGTCCAGTCGTCCCGGTCGAAGGCCCACTCGAACCCTGTTGCGACGGAGGCCTCCGCCAGCTGCCGGCAGGCACGCCACTCCTGTTGGTAGAGCCGCCGCCCGTGGCTGTTCACCGTTTCGGAGGTGGCCTTGACGAACAGGGCCGGTCCCGCCGTCCGGACGACACCCGCGAAGCCCGCCGAGAAGCCGCCGACGACGGCGTCCACGCGGACCACCCCCGCGCCCAGCCGCTCCTCGATGCTGCGCCGCAGGTCCGTGGGCAGTTCCCGCCATTCCATTCGAGGGGTCCAGCGCATCGGTCAGTACCCCAGCCCGATCCGCAGCCACCTGGTATGCCCGAACGCCGGGGCACGCTCCCCGCCGATCTCCCCGGCGGGGCGATCTCCGACCCAGTCGGCCACCGCGCGGAACGCCTCGGCGAGGGTCAGGCGGGCCAGTCCGGCTCCCAGGCAGAAGTGGTGTCCGGCGCCGAAGGCCAGCTGCGGGGGCTGCGTCTGCTTCTCGGAGAGGAGGCGGAAGCGGTCCGGCTCGGGGAACGCCTCCGGGTCCCGGTTGGCCGCGGCGACGACCAGCGCCACGCGCTGCCCGGGCTCGATCACCTGTCCGTGCAGGTCAATGGGGTGGAGAGCGGTGCGCGGCACGAAGTGGAACGGGGCCTCCAGCCTGAGAGCCTCCTCCACCAGCTGCTCGACGTCCAGTTCGCCGCGGCGCACCTGGTCGAGCAGCGGCCGGGATGGACCGAGCAGATGGAGCAGGGCCGAGCCCAGACATGCCACCACCGGTTCGATCCCGCCGGTGAGGATCTGGGCGAACAGTGCCACCGCCTGGTCCCGGTCGAGGTCAAGGAACGCCTTCATCTGGGCGGAGCCGCGTCCGGCCCGGGCGTCGGGCAGGATCACGGACTCGAGGTGCTCGCGCAGCCGGGCGATGGCGAGGCGGGCCCCAAAAGCCCGGCCCGGGTCCAGCCGGGGCACCCCGATGAACCCGATGATCTCCGTCGACCAGGACAGCAGGTCGTCCCGGTGCTTCTCCGCGATGCCCAGCAGTCCGCAGGTCACCGACACGGCGAGCGGCTGAGCGAAGTCCGTCAGCAGATCGGCCGACTCGGGGGCGAGTCCGGACAGCAGCCCGTCCGCGCGCTCCGCGATCCCAGCACGCAGCGGCCGTACTGCTCCCGGGCGGTAGGGAGGCGCGGCGGCGGACCGGACCCGCGTGTGCTGGGGCGGGTCCGTGAACATCGGCCAAGCCTCGAAGAATTCCATGATGTCGGCGACATCGTCGAGGGTGCTCCGGTCGAGGTCACCGAGGAACCCGGCCCCGATCCGCGCAGTGAGTCTGCCGTCCCTCAGCATGGCATTGACGTCCTGGTACGCGGTGACGTACCAGCACTCCGTGGCAGGGTCCCACCACAGGGGTGCGGTGCTGCGCAGGGCGGCGTACTGCGGGTGGGGATCGCGGGCGAAGGACTCGGACAGCAGGTCCACGGAGTCGGTCCGGGCGGCCATGGTCATCGGGCCGGGCGACGGGCGACGGAGAAGAGGTTGTTCCCGCGGCCGGCGATCCCGGGCGCCGAGCGGACCTGGTTCTCCATGGCGAAGATCCGTTCGAAGTTCTCACCCGCGAGGATGTCCACGAGCTGCTCCGTGGAGCCGTGCAGCTGGGTCTCCTGGTAGCCGGGGTAGATCAGGTTGGGGAAACCGGTGAGGAGTTGGAGTTCCAGTCCCGCGGCGGCGTGCATGGCCTCGACGCGCTCCACGTCGTACAGGTGCATGTCCGGCATGGTGTCGGTGAAGCGTCCGCGGCGTGCCAGAGCCTTCCCCGCCTCGTCCAGCCGGCCGATCCCGATGTTGAAGTACGCCGCGTGCCAGACACTCGGCAGGAACGACACCAGCAGGCCACCGGGCTTCAGCAGTCCCGCCGCGTCCTTGATCGTCTGCTCGGGATCGGCGACGAAGCCCAGGACGTTGTGGAAGTTGAACGCGAGGTCGAAGGCGCGCCCCTGAAGGACCTGTCCGACGTCGGCCAGGTCCCCCTGCACGAACTCGACCCGGTCCGCGAATCCGAGGCGCTCGGCCTTGGCCTCGGCGACCTGGATCATTTCGTGGGTGAGGTCGAACAGCACACCCGTGCTCTTGGGGGCTTCCTGCGCGATGAACGAGGTCCAGCGCCCCGTGCCGCCCCCGGCGTCGAGGAAAGTGAAGTCCTCCGGCAGCCCGGAGAGCACGTCCTCACGCAGGGCTGTGGCGAGCAACCGGTCGGAAAGCATCCAGTACGGCTGAAGGTCGACGTCGTCGTAGGCCTCCGCCTTCTCGGCAAAGTAGCCACGGACTTCCTGGTCGTACTGAACTTCGGTCATGACTTTTCCTGTCTCTCAGGTGCGACTTGATGTGCGGACGGGGAGTGCACGGCGCTCGGGTACGGCGGCGTCGCCGTGCGTGCCCCTCAGCCGGCTTCCGGCTCGGTGCGGAACCTGTCGTTGAGTGCCTTCTCCAGCTCCCGGCCGCGCTCCTCGAACTGCTCCAGCGAGTCGGCGCCGTAGATGAGGAAGAGGCACCACGCGGAGGGGTGCGGCTCGCCGTACTCGTCACCCACCCCGTGCTGGCGCACCGTCTCCAGGACATAGTCGAAGGCGTCGATGTCGTCCTGGGAGGGTTCGGCGACGATCCGTCCTTCCCGGTCCGGCGCCAGATTGATCCAGCCCACGTAGCGGCTGGGCTCGCCGTCCGCGTAGGGCGCGGGGCGGTCCGGGGCAACGACCGACTTGATCCACGCGATACGAAGGTCCTCGCCAAGCGGGCGGTACGTCTGTGTGATGCCGCCGCCGGCGAACCGGCTGGCGATCTCCGAGAAGACGATGCGGCGCTCGCCGGGCTCTTTGAAGAACTCGAGGTGGGTGATGCCCTCCCGGATGCCGAGCGCCTCGTTCGCCCGCCGGTGCATGTCCTCCACGTCGGCGTAGAGTTCGGCCCACTCCGCGCGCGGCAGCAGCACGGATCCGTTCGCCACCCCGGCCGTCTCGATCGCGAGCCGGGGACGCAGGTAACGCATGATGCCCAGGGCCTTGCAGACGCCGTCGACCCAGATGGCATCCACGTGGAACTCGTCGCCGGACACCGGCCGTTCGGCCAGCATGAAATGCTCGACGCCGTCCTTGCCGAGGTCCGTCAGCAGCGAGCTCAGCTCCTCCTCGGAGTGCACCCAGCTCGTGCCCAGCGTGCCGAGCCCCGCTGCCGGCTTGACGACGACGGGGAAGCCCAGCTCGGCGGCGGTCTCCCGCACGCCCTTGGCCACTTCCGAGGTGCGCAGGGAGACGAAGTCCGTGCAGGCGACACCCGCCGAGCGCACGGCCAGCTTCATCGCGCGCTTGTCGCGGGTCCGCAGTGCCATTTCCAGGGTGGGCTGGGGGCAGCCGAGCAGCTGTGCGAGGTAACCAGCGCCGTACTGGCTGAACTCCGACAGGCTCACGACGCGGTCCGGGATCCAGCCGTCCGCCTGCAACTGGGTGGCGACCTGGCCGAGTTCGTCCATGTCGTCGAAGCTGTTGATGCGGAAGACGTAGGGAAGGGTCTTCAGCACTTCCTCGTCGACATGGAAGTGGGCGGCCTCGAACGTGTCGAAGAGCAGCGCCACTTCCGCGCCCTCCGCGCGCAGGGCGGCGAGGATGTACGGATCCCACCGGCAGACGAGAATCCTGGTGCTCATGAAAGGGTCTCCTTGACGCTTGGAACAGTGGGTGAGGTTCGAGGGAGGGTCAGGACTCAGCCGTCTCGGCGGCTGCGGACGCACTGTCCGTTTCCGCTTCCAGACCGGCCAGAGGCGTCGACGGCAGCAGCCGTGCCCGATACAGGACGAGCGCAAGCAGGGCCAGCGCCCCGCAGAACGCCACGGCCATCGCCTGCGCGTGGCCGTCCTCCGTCAGTCGGCCGGAGAGCAGCGGGCCGGCGGTGAAGCCGAGCGAGCACACAAAGCCGTAGGAGGCGTTGAAGCGGCCCCGGTTGGAGTCGTCCGCCCAGGTGTTGACCAGCGTCGGCCCTGTTGCGGCCAGCAGGGACTCCCCCACCGCGAAGACGGCCATCGCCATCGCGCCCGTGAGCAGGGCGTACACACCGCCGCCCAGCCCTGTGACCGCCAGGATCAGCAGCCAGAAGACGGCCCAGCTCCCGGCGAGCAGAGCGAGCGCTTTGCGCGGACTGAATTCCTTGACCTTGTCCAGGAGCGCGATCTGGACGAGCACGGCCGCACCGGTGTTGACGGCGAACATCACGCCCAGCGCGGTTGGCCCCAGGGTGCTGCCGGCCAGCAGCACAGCCGGCATCCCGGAGTTGAGCTGTGAGTATCCGAGGGTGAACAGGACGAACACCACGAGCAGCAGGCCGATCAGCCACCGGTTGCGCAAGACGTCGCCGTAGGATCCCTTGGTTGTCGGTTTTGGATCTTCCTCCCCCGCGGGGGCGCCCCCGGCAGGCTCGCCGGCCTTCGGTGCGGCCGCGCTGCGCCTCAGCGCCACGGACACCAGGTATCCGGTCGCCAGGAACGACAGCGCGTCGAGCGCGTAGAGCACCTGGAAGACCAGAAGGGAATCGGTCAGACCGGCGACCAGACCGCCGACCAGACCGCCCACGCCCATGACCGCGTTGACCACGGCGAAGTCGGTCGCGAAGAGGACGGACCAGTGCTCCCGCGGCACGAGGTCGGCCATCAGCGCGTTCCAGGTGATGGCACCCCCGATGCCGAGTCCTTGGACGAAGCCTGCCGCCAGGGCCGTTGCGGGGGTGTCGCACACGACGAACCCGAGGGCACCCGCCGCCGCCGCGGCGAGCGCCGCCCACACCGCGTGCATCCGGCCGAACCGGTCCGAGACCCAGCCCGCGAGGGGGCCGCCGACCAGGGCGCCCAGCGAGGTCGCGGCGACCGCGCCGGTGGCCGTGGCGAGCGAGAAACCTCGCATCTCGTGGAGGTAGACCACCAGCAGCGGGACCACGAGGCCGGTACCCGCGGCGTTGATCGCGTTGATCGCGATCAGCCGCCGTGCCGAGGCGGGCAGAAGTCGCAGCGTTTTCAGACTGCTCATGGGGAGCTCGAAACCTCGTCAGAAGTGGAAGAGCGGACGGTCGGTGAAGGCGCTCGCGTCCGAGTGGACCGTGACCTCGTATCGAGCCAGCGCGTCGAGTTGCCGCCTGATGTACGGGACCGCTTCGGCGGCGTCGGGGAAGTCCCGGGGGGCCATGCCGATGCGCTCCACGGCCTTCTCGACCGCGATGTTCTCCCAGCGCCCCAGCTGCGGCATGAGCAGATGCTGGTAGTCGGCCTGCCACAGGCGCAGCACGGCCCGGTCGTTGACGCGCCGGACCAGGTCGAGGGTCGTGTGGTTGAGCCCACGCGCCGTGTGCACGTCCATACCGATGTGGGACCAGGAGTAGTCGGGGTCGTCGGGGTCGTGGACCTCGATCTGCAGGGCTTCCTTGTCCTCCCACAGCGGCATCGTCTCGTCGGAGATGCTGAACACGCTGAGCATGAAGTGCCCCGCGTACTCCTCGGCGAGGAAGTCACGCGTCTCGGAGAAGTCCTCGGGCGTCTCGCCCGGGTAGCCGGCCATGAAGGAGCACCGGTAGCCCAGGCCTCCCTCGTTCAGCAGCCGGAAGGCGCGCAGATTGTCCTTCCTGGTCACCTTCTTGTTCATGTGGCGCAGCGTGCTCTCGCTCATCGACTCGAAGCCGATCGACAGGAACTGGCAGTGGGTCGCCGCGATCGCGTCGATGAGCTCCGGCGTCTTGAGCACGTTCGCCCTGCTGTAGGCCTCCCAGCCGATCCCGACGTCGGGGAGCAGCCGAAGCAGCTCCCGCAGTCGTGTGGGCGGCACCGTGAAGGTGCTGTCCATGGCGGAGATGTACGAGGCGCCGCTCTCCTCCGCATAGCGGCGCCAGTCTCCGGCGATTTTCTCGGCCGACTTGTAACGCCACTTGGGACTGGCCGCCGGGAAGGAACAGAACTTGCAGCTGAACGGGCAGCCCCGCATGGACTCGTAGGGGATGACGCGCCACTTGCCCTTCGGCATCGGGGACGGATACGCGTCGAGGTCCAGGTAGTGGAAGGGGCTCAGCCGGTAGCCCAGCAACTCTCGGCGGTGCCGGTACACGAGGTTGGGCACCGCCTCGGGAGTCCCGCCGTTCTCCAGCATGTCGAGCAGGGCCGGCAGCGCCTCCTCGCCGTCGCCGCGCACGATGTAGTCGATCTCGGGGATCATCCGCATCAGCGAGGCGTACTTGAGGTTGCTGTACTGGCCTCCCAGGATGATCGGGATGCCCGGGTACGTCTCGGTGATCCAGCGCACCGCGTGCCGCAGATCGCGCTCGGTCCAGATGAAGCTGGTGGACAGCAGTGCCGCCCGGTAGTCGCCCTGGGGTGGGGGGTCCTGGGCGGACTCCGCCCACAGATTGGTCGTGTCGTACGTGTCGGTGGTGTGCCCGGACCGTTCCAGGATCTCCTGGACGGCGAACGTGGTCAGGTGCGGGACGTTGTAGTACCGGGGGCGCAGCAGCGGGTAGTCCGCGCCGTTGTGACGGAAGCCGAGCCGGTCGAGCCTGAAGCTCTCCAGCGGTGTACCCCTCAGGTACTTAGTGGTGTTGGCCGCCCCGTACTGGCGGTCGAGCATGGTGTTGGCCAGGTAGTCGGAGTTCTTCAGCGACGGTCCGAGACCTGACACGAGTACGACGTCGATGGCGGACTCTCCTGTCAGGGGTTGATCTGGCGGCCGTTGACGCGCTGCAGCATCTGCATGTCGCGGATTTCGTCGTGCTTGAGCAGCCACAGGAAGAAGCGCTCCACCCCGAGGCCGAAACCCGAGGTCTGCATCGGGCGCAGTTCCCGCATCCGCAGGTACCAGGCGTAGTCCTCCTCCGGAACGAGGTGGCTCGCCAGCGCCTGGCGGACCTCATCGGCCGTGGCATGGCGTTCGCCGCAGCCGACCGTCTCGCCCACCCCGAAGAGAAGGTCGCCGTTGCGGGCGCGGGTCGGGTCGCCCGGCTCGAAGGCCTGATAGAAGGGGACGGACAAGTGGTCGAAGTGGGTCACCCACACGAATTCGCCGTACTTGTCCATGAGGGCATGCTCGGCCTTGCGGGTCAGCGCGCGGGCCCCCTCGGCCACCTCGGTCACATAGTCCGGGGTGTCACCGAGCAGCTCCACGGCGTCGGAGAACGAGACCCTCGGGAAGGAGTCCAGGGACAGCATCCGCTCGATGTGGGCAGTGCCGCCGGCCACTTCCGCGATCGTCTGGTGCATCTCGTCGAGGTAGGCGCGGGCCAGGTGCCGAACGTACGCCTCGACGGTGTCCATCACCGAGTCCAGGTCACCCGGCAGTTCGGCCTCCGAGTGGTAGAACTGGCACAGGTGCGTCGAATCCGGAGCCTCCCCGCGGAACGAGGGCATGACGTAGTAGCAGCCCTGCTCCCACATGCGGCAGCTGTACTCCAGCAGGAACTGCATCGAGTCGGCGAGGTAGGTGGGCACACCCTCCAGCTCGATACGCACCGGCGAGGAGTCGCTGCCCAGTCCCATGGGGCTGGAGATCGACCCGGTGGTCACCGGCAGATACGCGGCACGCACCCCGCGCCCCGCCCAGAACTCCACGGTGGCCCGCTGCATGACGTCGGTCAGCTGGAGCAGCATCCGGTACCAGGGGTGCGACAGCGCGACCTCGAAGTGGGCGTCCGGGGCGCGCCAGGTGCCGGGGGCGGAGAGGGCGAGAACCTCCGTCGCATGCGTGCTCACATGTCCTCCTTGAATGTTCTGTGCCGGGGAACCTCAGGCGTGCTGCCTGGGCAGGTGTCGCCGAGGGCCGGAGTGAGTGGTGAGGTGTGCGGGGCGGCTCGGCGCTCGGTGCGCGTCATGGCCGCCGGCCGCGGGGCGGGGGTTCCCCGCCGTGGACGTTCCTTCCGCGCGCTCAGTCCCAGGCCCAGGTGAGAGGCGCGATCGCGTCGTCGGCCCGCACCTGGGCCGACTCCGTCGAGCCCTGGGTTCCCGCCGCGGACACTGCGAGGATGATCATGGCGCAGGTGGCTAGCAGCATCGAGAAACTGCGATTCATTTCTTCTCCCCCATGAATGCATTGACCTCAGGCCGAAAATCGTTGAACTCGCAACCGAGCCCCTCATCGAGGTCTTCCTGTCGGCGGCAAATACATACTCGCCAATCGGAAAACTGCGCTTCAAGCAAAAGCGTTGGCACGAAGGTGCAGCGGCACCAAAGGGCCAGTCTGAGAATTAGATGCGGGCGGGCACGGAAACGACTCCGTGGCACATCAGCGCCGCGCCCGGCGACGGAGGCCGCAGCGCGATACGCACCCTGTCCCGTGGCTCCGCGATGAGACTCCGCGCGGCCGAGACGACTCCCTGGCCGGCCTCGCCCGCCGAGGCCGCCGACACGAAGAGGACGCCTACACATCCCCGGTGCGGCTGCGCAGGCTCATAGAAGTGCTCCAGAGCGCAGCCTGATACCCGGGACACCTCGACGGCCAGCTCCGCGATTTCGATCAGCGGAATTTCCCATTCTGCGGGCACGACCTCGATATGAATGGCGTACACGGGGAGAGAATCCCAGACATCCGCCGCACATGACTCGCGTTCAATTGGCAGCTTGCGGCCGTGGCAGCAAAAGGACGACCGTCATCCGGTGATCTTCCGAGGGCTCGCCCTTCGGTGATCGAGAATTTCCGGCTTTAGCTCCCTGGTGGGACGAGCCGTCCTCAGATCCATCCCGACCGGGACGCGAGCAGGCCGGCCTCGAACCGGCTGCGGGCACCGAGCCGGGCGCTCACCGAGGCCATCATCCGCCGTACGGTCCGCAGGGAGAGACCGAGCTTGCGTGCCGCTACCTCGTCCGTGTGGCCCTGCGCCAGGAGGTCGAGCAGAGCCATCTCCTGGGGGGTCGGTGTCTCCGCGTTCGGGGGCTGCCTGGATTCGGCCAGCGGGACCGCACGCTCCCACACCATGTCGAACAGCGCCACCAGAGCGGCGACGACGCCGGCCGAGTGGATCACGGCGGCGCCGACCTGCGAGTTCTCGGGGTCGATGGGCAGCACCGCGCTGGTGCGGTCGACCACCAGCATGCGCAGCGGCAGGGAAGGAGCCGTCCTGACCTCCCCGCCCAGCTCGGACAGCCAGCGCGCGTACTCCGTCGTGGGCCGGTCGTTGCGCACGCTTTCGAGGTAGACCGTCCTGAGCCGCACGCCCGCGGCCAGGCTCTGCTCGTCCAGCGGCCGGCTGGCGTGCAGGGCCGCCTGGCTCAGGGCACCGCCCGGCATGAACGCCAGCAGTTCCTTCTTGGCACGTCGGCTCATCTCGGTGAGACGCGCACGGACTTCGTGAACGCCCTGCAAGCGCTCCAGGCCACTGCTCCGACTGGCCTGGTGTGCCGCGTAGGTGGCGGCCAGTTCAGCAGTGGCCGCCCGCACCGCCGCCAGTTCGAGTTGTTGCATGCGGATCTCCGCCTCGCGGCGGTGTATGTAGGCAGAGAAGCCCACTTCAGGATGGACCGGCAGAGGGCTGACGCCATCTCCGGGCACATGGAGCATCGACAGCTCCGCCAGCAGGTCGAGGCTCTCCCGTACCCGCACCTCCGTGACCCCGAGTTCCTCGGAAATCCGAGCCACCGACCACTGCGGTTCCGAGATGACCATGCGGTAGACGACCACGCACAGCTCGTCCTGGCCGATGAGTGAGGCCAGTGACGTGTCGGTACCTGCGGTCATGCCATGGCTACTGGCACCTTCCCCCATGTTTTCCCCCGTTTTGAACCGCCGCAATGTCGTTGCTGCGGCCAAAGATACAAGCGGCCTCCCGACGTGGGGATACCTGCGACGAGGATCGATGAACCGCCCGTCGGCGGCCGGGAGCTTCGTGGCCAACCGGGCTCACCTGAGCCTCCGGTCCTCACGTCCGTCCCGTCAGTCCTTGGTCGTGCACTTCGGCAGGTCGGCCGTGTCGCCGGAGCGGATGTCCTTCATGGCGCCGAGGGCGTCGTCGATGGTGCCGACCTTGACCAGGGTGAGGCCGCTGGGGACGTCACGGGCGGCCGTCGCGCAGTTGTCGGCCGGAGTGAGGAAGTACTGGGCGCCCTTTTCACGCGCGCCGACGGTCTTCATCTCGATGCCGCCGATGGGGCCGACCTTGCCGGCATCGTCGATGGTGCCGGTGCCGGCGACGAACTTGCCGCCGGTGAGGCTGCCCGGGGTGAGCTTGTCGTAGAGCCCGAGCGCGAACATCAGGCCCGCGCTGGGGCCGCCGACGTCGGCGAGCTTGATGTCGATGGTGAACGGGAAGGTGTGGTCGGTCCCGGCGGAGATCCCGACGACGGCGCGCTTCTCGCCGCTGTCGTCGGACTCGGCGGTCCTGATCGTGACCTTCTCGGTCTTCGTCGGCGTCCGGCGCTCCTTCTCGGCGGCGGCCTGTTCCTTGGCCGGCACGATCGTGAAGACGACGTCCTGGCCCGGCTTGTGCTTGGTCACGAGCTTGGCGACGTCGGCGGGTTCCTTCACCGTCGTACCGTCGACGGACTTGATGACATCACCGGCGTGCAGCTTGCCCTCGGCAGGCGTCCCCTTGACCACGGTCGAGACGATCACCCAGCTCTGCACCGGGATGTCCAGTGCCTTCAGGGCGGCGACCTTGGCGCTCTCCTGGGACTGGCTGAACTCCTCGGCGTTCTCCTGGGTGGACTGCTCCTCGGTCTTGCCGTCCGGGTAGAGGGTGTCGTGCGGCACGACCTTGTTGTCATGCGCCAGCCACCCGTAGACGGCCTCCACGAGGTTCATCCTGTAGTCGGCGCTGGTGACCCGGACGGTGGTCATGTTGAGATGCCCGGTCGTCGGGTAGGTCTTGCGACCGTCGACCTGCAGCACCGGCTCGCCGTCATGATCGCCAAGGGTGTTCACCGTCGGCCCGGGCGACATCTCCGCGTACGGCACGGGGATGAAGACTCCCGCGCACAGGAGCGCGATCAGCATCAGGGTGGAGGCGAGCATCGTCGCGGTGCGGCGTGGCATGCCACGACAGTACGTGACACGCCTGTCAGTGCCCCGTCAGGGCCGCATACCCGCCCCCACGATCACGTATGGGAGGAGGATCTCTTCTCCATGGCCTCGCGGAACCGGGCATACCCGTCGAGCTCCGGCCCGTCGCCCCGTGCCTTGCGGGTCCGGTTGGCCCAACTGCCCCACAGGCCGGCGCCGATCGCAGCCGCGAGCGGAATCAGCAACCAGGCGAGTGCCGCCATGCCGTCCTCCCATCCCCAATGAGCGACCGCAACTGACTGATCAGCAGATTAACCACTGGCACTGACAACGCTCACGTCAGGGGTGCGGTTACGCAACCGGAGTGGCGTGGACGGGTTCCGTCGGACCGCTTCCGGGAGGGTTCAGCAGGCGCCGACCCATTCCTCGGTGCCGTCGGAGAACTTCTGGTGCTTCCAGATCGGCACCTCGTGCTTGAGGTCGTCGATCAGCTTCCGGCACGCCTCGAAGGCCTCCCCGCGATGCGGACAGGAGACGGCGACGACGACGGCGAGGTCCCCGACCCTGAGGTCTCCGACCCGGTGCACGGCCGCGAGCGCCCGCACCGGATACTCGGCGACGACCTTCTCGGCGACGCGCCGCATCTCGGCCTCGGCGCTCGGGTGGCAGGAGTACCCGAGCTCATCCACGTCGGCACCCCCGTCGTGGTTGCGCACGGTCCCGGCGAAGAGCGCGATGCCGCCGGCGGCGGCGTCCCCGACGAGCCGGAAGACCTCGTCCACGGAGAGCGGCGCATCGCGGATCGCGAGCAGCTTGATGGGGTCCTGCGCGGCCTGCTCACCGGGGTGATCGTGGGTGGGTGCCATGCCCCCATCGTGCACCAGGTCACCGGCACCGGGGAATTGCCGATTCGCCCGGCACACGTGTGTGGAGGTTTGGAGGGTCGTACGGACCTCGGACCTCAGATCCGCCGTCGGGCCTTCCGCGCCCTGCGCACCACCGCCGCCGCGCCCAGCAGGGCCACCGTCGCTCCCGCGGCACCGGCCGCCGTGGCGTCCTTGCGCCCGAGCCGCCGCCCGGCGACCGTGTGCCTGCCGGAGACCTCCTCCAGCAGCTCCGCGAGCACTTCCTCGTTGGTCCACTGCGGCCGCCACCCGGCGTCATGGAGCCGGCTCCCGCTCACGACCCAGGGATACATCGTGTACGCCAGGTCACCGGCCGGGGAGGGGGTCAGTCCGATCCGGTGCAGCCGGGCCGCCGCGCCCAGCGCGACCGCCGAGGGAAGCTCCATACGGCGGATCCCACTGAGCTCCTCGACCTCCTCCTGCTCCAGCCAGCCGTCGCAGCCGACGGCGAGTTCCCCGTCGACCTTCTCCAGGACGGCGTACTCCAGCGCGCTGCACAGATCCTCGACATGACAGAACTGCCAGGCGGGCCGGGAACCCGCGACCACGAGCAGCCGCGGTGACTCGAAATACCTGGTCAGCGCGGTGTCCGTACCGCCCACGAGTACCGCGGGTCGGACAACGGTCACATTGAGTCCGGGGTGGGCCCGGGGCGCCCTTCGGGCGAGGCGCTCGATCTCCAGCAGATCCCCGACTCCGGTGGCCTCCGCAGTCGCCCGCAGCTCCGCGTCCTCGGACAGCGGCAGCTCGTTCTCCGGCAGCGCCCCGTAGACCATCGCGGACGTGCACAGCACGACCCGGTGGATCCCGGCGGCCGCCGCGGCGGTCAGAACGGTCTGCGTCCCCCGAACGTTGTATGCCGTCCGGGCGGCGGAATCCGTCTCCAGATCCAGGTCGAGCGCCAGGTGTACGACCACGTCGGCGCCCCGCAGCTTGTCCGCGATGGCAGGGTCCCGCACGTCCAGGATGTGCCACTGCGCCGCCGCGCACTCGCCGCGCCGCTCGTCGATGGCGATGACCTGCTTGACCTCGTGCGACGCGACCAGCCGCTCCGTGAGCAGGGCTCCGATGCCGGACGCGGCACCGGTCACCGCGACGACGGGGCCGCGCACGCCGCGCGCGGGAGGGGTTGACTGGTTTCGCGCTGCGCGAACCTGCGGATCAGGGGAACTCACCGGGCGTCTCCAGCGGTTGTCTTCAGTACGGACGCGAGTGACGCGTACGAACCAGGTGGCATCCATCCTGCCGCAGGCCAAGAGTCGGCGAAGCACCGAGGCCCGAACGGCTCGCGGTGTCTACGCTGGGTGGTGTTATCGGGCAGTCGCGCCGCCGGTGCCAAACCGGTGGCCTTACCAGCCGAGGAATCCCGTGAGTGACACCCCATTCGGATTCGGCCTTCCGCCGGAGGAGCCGGACGACGGCGACGAGGGCAAGAAGAAGGACCAGCAGAGCGGTGGTGGTCAGGGCCCGGCCAACCCGTTCGGTTTCGGCGGGCTGCCCGGAGCCGGTGGCTTCGGTGGCACCGGTGCCGACAATCCGTTCGCTGCCATGTTCGGTTCCCTGAACCCCACCGACCTGGGCGCCGCGTTCCAGCAGCTGGGCCAGATGCTCTCCTACGAGGGCGGCCCGGTGAACTGGGACATGGCCAAGCAGATCGCCCGCCAGACGGTCTCCCAGGGCACCGCGGACGGCACGAAGGACGCGAGCGTCGGCCCCGCCGAGCGCAACGCGGTCCAGGAAGCCGTCCGCCTGGCCGACCTGTGGCTCGACGACGCGACGGCGCTGCCGTCCGGCGCGGCCTCCGCGGTGGCGTGGTCCCGCGCGGAGTGGGTCGAGGCGACCCTGCCCGCGTGGCAGGAGCTCGTCGACCCGGTGGCCGAGCGCGTCGGCACCGCCATGGGCGACGTCCTGCCGGAGGAGATGCAGGCCATGGCCGGCCCGCTGATCGGCATGATGCGCTCGATGGGCGGCGCCATGTTCGGCACGCAGATCGGGCAGGCCGTCGGCGTGCTCGCGGGCGAGGTCGTCGGCTCCACCGACATCGGTCTGCCGCTCGGCCCCGTGGGCAAGGCCGCGCTGCTGCCGATCAACATCGAGACGTTCGGCAAGGACCTGGGCGTGCCGAAGGAGGAGGTGCGGCTGTACCTCGCCCTGCGTGAGGCGGCCCACCAGCGCCTGTTCGCGCACGTGCCGTGGCTGCGCTCGCACCTGTTCGGCGCGGTCGACGGCTACGCGCGCGGGATCAAGGTCGACACGGCCAAGCTGGAGGACGTGGTCGGCCAGTTCGACCCGCAGAACCCGGAGCAGCTGCAGGACGCGCTCCAGCAGGGCATGTTCCAGCCGGAGGACACGCCGGAGCAGAAGGCGGCTCTGGCCCGTCTGGAGACGGCTCTGGCGCTCGTCGAGGGCTGGGTCGACGCGGTGGTCCATGCGGCCGCGAAACCCCGTCTGTCGTCCGCTGACGCCCTGCGTGAGACGCTGCGGCGCCGGCGCGCCTCGGGCGGCCCGGCGGAGCAGACGTTCGCCACGCTGATCGGCCTGGAACTGCGCCCGCGCCGTCTTCGCGACGCCTCCCGTCTGTGGGCCTCGCTCACGGACGCGCGCGGTGTCGACGGCCGTGACGCCGTGTGGGCTCACCCGGACATGCTGCCGACGGCCTCCGACCTGGACGACCCGGACGGCTTCGTGCACCGCGAGCAGATCGACTTCTCCGAGCTGGACAAGATGCTCGGCGAGGCGGCGCACGGCTCGACCGGGAAGCCGGACCTGAAGAAGGGCGACGACGCCAAGGACGACGACACCAAGGGCGACGCCCAGGGCGACTCCAAGGGCGACGACACCGAGTGAGCCTGTACGACGACGCGGTCCTCGTGCTGAAGGGCTACGAGGACCAGCCGGAGCTGCGCCAGACCTACCTGGAGCATCTGGAGGCACACCCGGACGGCATGTGGAAGGCCTGCGGCGACGGGCACATCACCGCGAGCGCGCTGGTGATCGACCCGTCGCGCGGGCGCGTGCTGCTGACCCTGCACAAGAAGCTGCGCATGTGGCTGCAGATGGGCGGCCACTGCGAGTCGGCCGACGGCACGCTGGCCGCGGCCGCCCTGCGCGAGGCGACCGAGGAGTCGGGCGTCGCGGGGCTGACCCTGCTGCCCGGCGGCCCCGTCCGCCTGGACCGGCACCTCACCCCGTGCGCGTGGCACCTCGACGTCCAGTACGCGGCACTGGCTCCGGCCGGAGCCGTGGAGGCCATCAGTGACGAGTCCCTCGACCTGCGCTGGTTCGCCTACGACGAGGTGGCGGGGGTGGCCGACGACTCGGTCGTACGCCTGCTGGAGGCGACACGGGCGAGGCTCGCGGCCTGAGACGTGCGTGAGGGGCGACCGCGCCGGCGGCCGCCCCTCACGTCTGCTTCCGGGCGGTGGGCCGCGCCCCGGCAGGGCGCGGGGAACTGAGCGACCAGCCGCATACGGCCCACGGCCACACACACTGCCCACGGCCGGACACGGCCTGCGGCCCGTGGCCAGAAATGGCCCACGGCCCTCGAGCCTCCTCGGCCCCATCGGCGGAGCGATCAGCTCCAGACGTTGCCCTGGTTCTGGCCTCGCGCTCCCTGCTGGCCCATGCCGTACTGCGCGGCGAGGCCCGATCCGACCTGGGCGTTCTGCGGTGGCAGCAGCTCGCTGGGCTGGACGATCGCGTAACCGCTGCCCATGAAGCTGAGCTCCCAGCCCTCACCGGTGTTGCCGCGGCGCCGCCACACCCCGGAGGAGTGCGTCTGGGACTGCATCTGGACGCGCAGGCCTGTCGACCACGCGACGATCGCATCGGCGTCGCAGTTGACGTACTTGTCGGGCGTCACCTGCATCATCAGCGGCATGCCCGAGGTCATCAGAGCGACCTTGCCGCGGCCGGTGATGTTGAGCTGGTACTTCCCGGAGCCGGAGATGCCGTAGAGGCTGTCGACGGCGATGACCTCGTGGTGCAGCGAGGAGTCCATCGCCAGCACGTAGCTGCTGTCGACGGTCAGGCCGTCCTGCTCCACGTCCACCAAGTGCACGTGCTGCTTGAGGTTGGCGAGGTAGACCGTGCCCTGCCCGTGGCAGCGCATCAGGTCGAGGCCCTCGCCGGTGTGCGCACGCGCGCGTCCCTGCTGGTTGCTCTGGAACTCGGCGTCGAACTCGACCAGGCCCTGATAGGCGACCATGGTCCCCTTGCGGGCGAGGATGTCGTCGTGGCCCTCCAGGGCGACGCGGAGCATGTGCTTGTTCTGCAGGCTCCAGCGCTCCTGGGTCTGCTGGTCGTTGTAGGCGAAAAGCGGACTCTGCATGGCGTTCTGGCTCCCCCTCAGCCCCGGACCCGGAGACGGTCGGTGCTGTCCTCGCTGGGCTGGACGACGACGATGCCCTGGCCGGAGAAGGCCATCTGGTAGGCCTCACCGCTGCCCCGGCCGATGAGCGACTGCGCCTTGAAGCTGCGCTTGCCCTTCACCTTGAGGTTCGGGGACCAGGCGACGAGCGCGTCCGGGTCGACGTACGTCTCGTCCTCGCCGCCGCCGCAGTCGACGACGATCGGCTTGCCCCGGGAGGTCAGCGCGACCCAGCCCTGCCCGGAGATCTTGGTGTTCCACAGGCCCTGTCCGGCGAACTTCGCCAGGCCCTTCACCCGCTCGACGCCCCACGTCAGATGGGCGTCGAAGGCGAGCAGGTTGGTGGCGTTGACGGAGATGCCGTCGCCGTTGAGGTTGATGATGACGACGTTGGCGCCGTAGTCGGCGAGGTAGAGCAGTCCGTCGCCGGAGCACTTCATCAGGGGTGCGCCCTCGCCGGTCATCCAGTCCTTGGCGATCTGGCGCACGGCCGGCGGGTTGGGCTCGTACTGGACGAAGCCTTCGTAGGCGACCATCGACCCCACGCGTGCGAAGAGGTCGTTCCCGGTCTGCATGGCGATCTTCGCCATGTGGTTGCCGTGGTTCTCCATGCGAGCGGAGACGGGTGCGGGGGCGAAGCCCGCGAGTGGCTGGTTCATGACGGGCTCCCTCAGATCTCGTACGGCTGGACGACGATGAAGTTGCCGGGGGCGGCCCGGAACTGGAGGTTCACGCTCTCTCCGGTGTCGCCGGGGTACGCGTTGCGGCGCATCCGTACCTGGCTGGAGACGATCACCTGGGCCGCGGACGACCAGGCGACCACGGCGTTGGCGTCGGCGAACGTCGTGGGCGTGACCGGCAGCACCACGGGCGTGCCGTGCGTCTTGACGACGATGGTGCCTGTGCCGGTGAACTGCATCGTGAACAGCGCGCCGCCGGGGATACCGTGGCCCTCGATACGGCGGACCTCGTACTGAAGGCTCTCGTCGAAGGCGAGGACGTTCTCGGCGGAAACGCAGATGCCGTCGCCCTGGAGCTCGATGGGGTGCAGCATCGTGGAGTTCTCGGCGAGGAACACCTGGCCCTGGCCGGTACAGCGCATCAGCTGCATCTCCTGGCCGGTCGCGTTGCCCACGATCCGGCCGGAGAACCCGGCGCCCTTGTAGCTGAAGTCGACCTTGCCCTGGTAGAGCACCATGCTGCCCTGCCGGGCCAGTACGGGCTGCCCGCCGATGCCGAGGTCGACCCGGACCATCTTCTTGTTCTGTTGCGTCCAGCGCTGACCGGTGGGCGTCTCCTTGAACTGCTGGAGCGCCGCGGCCACACCGGGGCCCTGGGGTGCACCCTGAGGTGCACCCTGCGGGGCTCCATAAGGCGCCTGCTGGCCCGGGACCTGCCCGTAGGGGGGCTGCTGGCCATAGCCCGGAGGCGGGGTCGGCTGACCGTAGCCGGGCGGCGGGGTCGGCTGGCCGTAACCGGGGGGCGGGGCCGGCGTCTGCGGTGCCTGGGGCTGGGCGTAACCGGGGGGCGGGGCCGGCGTCTGCGGTGCCTGGGGCTGGGCGTAACCGGGGGGCGGCGGGGCGCTCGGGGCGGGCGCCTGGCCGTACGGCGGCTGCTGTCCGGGCTGGCCGTACGGCTGCTGCTGACCCGGCTGGCCGTAGGGCGCGGGAGCCGGGGCGGGGGGCGGCGGGGCGCCACCCGGCGGCGTGATCGGCGCGACGATCGTGGGCTGGGCATGCACCGAGGGCGCCGGGGCCGGAGGCGGCGGCGTGGACCCCTGCGGGGGCGCGAAGCCCTGCGCGGCGGGCTGCGGTGCGGGCGCGGGAGCCGGGGCCGGTGCAGGCGCGGGGGCCGGGGCGCCGAAGGCGGGCGGTGCGAAGCCAGGGGCCGCACCGGCCTGCGGCTGCTGGGCCTGCTGCGGGACTTCCGGCGTCTCCTCCTCGGCGACCTCGCCGCCGAAGTTCCTCAGGAGCGCATCGAGCCCACCGTCGAAGCCCTGTCCGACGGCGGCGAACCGCCAGACGTCCTTGAGGTAGAAGTCGCCCAGCATCACGGCGCGTTCGGTGGTGAACTCCGAGCCGCTGAAGGCGTACCGGGCCACCTCCTCGCCGCCGGCGACGATGCGAATGTACCCGGGGCTGACCTGCGACATCTGTCCGGCGCCATCGATCGTCGCCGTGAAGGACAGCTTCTGGATCTGCGGGGGGATCTTGTCGAGCGTGACGCGGAAGGACTCCGTGTCGCCCGCCTGGGCGCCGAGGAGCTGGATGGACTCCTCAGGTGACTTCGGCTGATTGAAGAAGACGAAGTAGCGGTCGTCCGAGAGCTGTTCGTCGGCGTCGAGACCGAAGCAGCTGATGTCGAACGACAGCCCCGGAGCGGCGATCTGTACCCCTACGTACAGATCGGTGCCCGAGGTGAGGTCACTGATCCTGGCCTTGTGGCCGCGTTGGAATTCCCTGGCCATGCGTAACGACCGTCCCCCATCCCGAATGTGATTGCGTCGCGCCAGGCTAACGGCAAACTCTGACATCGAGCCAAGCCGGTACAGACCCGGTACACAACCCTCGCCCGACCGAACCGGAAGCACCGCCTCCGGGGGTCCTCGGGGAGCGGTCATTCGCCGCGGGCGCCGGGCAGATGAGGCAACCGTTCGGCGGCGACCACGCCTTCCAGGTAGCCCTTCGCCCGCTCGGTGCGGGGATAGCCCTCCAGCAGCCGCCAGAAGCGGGGCCCGTGCCCGGGCACCAGGAGATGCGCGAGTTCGTGAAGGAGGACGTAGTCGACGACGTACTCGGGCATGCCCTGCAGGCGGTGCGAGAGCCGGATGCTGCCCTCGGCCGGGGTGCACGAGCCCCAGCGTGTGTTCTGGTTGGTGACCCAGCGGACCGAGTTGGGCCGCGCGCGGCCGTCGAAGTACTGCGCCGACAGCCGCTCCGCCCGCTCGGCCAGTTCGGTGTCACCGAGGACCCGCTTGCTCTCCTGGGCGGCAAGCTTGTCGAGCATGACGCTCACCCAGCGCTGCTCCTCGGCCTCGGACATCCGGGCGGGGATGAGCACGACGGTGCGATCGCCCTCGCGGTACGCCGAGACCGTCCGGCGGCGCCGGGCGCTTCTGCGGACCTCGATCGCGCTCGCCCCCGAGCCGCTCGACGGCGGGCTCGTCGTACTGCGCTGTGGCGTTCCGGCGCGGTGCAGTGGGTCGGCGGACACGCCCCGACGTTACCCGCTGCGCATGGGGGAAGTCCCGACTCCGGGACGGTTCCGTGCCGATCCCCCACCGTGCGTTTGATTTGTACGACGAATATCCACCGCCTGTGGACAACTTTCGGCGCCGGGTTCCCTGTCGGGGCATGCTGGCTGTCACCGGCGGCGCTGCGACCGAGCTCCACCGGCACACGGGGACGTTCCACGACGGCTACGGGGGCCTGTTCATGCAAGCGACGGTTTCGGCTGTTTCAGGAGATTCGACGGTTCGGTCGACTACATCGTCCACGCCGACTTCAACGGCTCCGCCGGCTCCAAAGGCTCCAATGGCTCCGCTGACTCCCTTACTGAAGCCCGCGCTCAGGCGTGGCTGGCGGGATCTCAACACGGTGCAGTTCGGGATGACTCCGGCGCACGCCCTGACGCTGGGTCCGATGGACACGGCGACGGGCAGTTTCCTCGATCAGCTCGACGGCACTCGCGGGCTGGAGCTGCTGCGCGCAGAGGGCCGCCGGATGGACCTGCCGGACGGTCATGTCGACGGGCTGGTGCGACGGCTGGCAGGGGCGGGACTCGTCGACGACGCGAAGGGAGGCGGGCCGGCCGGCGATGCCCTTCGGCGCAGGAAGGATGTCCTGGACCGGCTGCGCCCCGACCTGGCCTCGCTGTCCCTGACCACGTCCGAACCGGGCGAGGCGATGGGCCGCCTGGCCGCCCGCCGTTCACTGCGCGTACAAGTGAGGGGCGCCGGCCGGGTGGGCGCGATGGTGGCCTCGCTGCTGTCGGGCGCGGGGGTGGGGGAGGTCGACGTGCGCGACGTCGGCCGGGTCGAGCCGTGGGACGTGGCACCCGGCGGGCTGCCCGCGGACGCGGTCGGCGACCGCAGGGACGAGGCCGCCCGTCGGGCCGCACGCCGCTGCGCACCGGACCGGCCACCACGCCGGAGCGCCCAGTCACCTCCTGGGCAGGACGGCGCCGGCCACTCCCTGGTGATCATCGCGCCCCGGGACGACGTCGCGGTGCACGCGCCGTCCCCGTCCGCCGCCGAACCCCTGATCGCTTCGGGTACGCCGCATCTGTACGCCGGCGTCGTGGAGGGCACCGGCGTGGTCGGCCCGCTGGTCCTGCCCGGTGAGACACCCTGTGCGGGGTGTCTCCACGAGGGACGCACCGACCTGGACCCGGCCTGGCCCCGTCTGGTCGCGCAGTGGCGCTCCGGCACCGGACGAACACGCGACGTACGCCCCTGTGATCTCGCACTGGCCACCACGGTCGCCGGTCTGACGGCCGCGCACGCCCTAGCCTTTCTGGATGGACGAGTTCCGTCGAGCGCCGGTGCACGCTGGGAGGTATCGCTACCCGGTCTGAGCTGGTACGCGCGGCCGGTGTGGGCGCACCACGCATGCGCGTGCGGCGCCACGGAGAAAGGTGAGGGAGAACACCCCTCCGAGGACGAGCAGTAGCGCGAGACAATGGCGGAGCAACGGCCGCCGAAGGAGTCACGCCGTGCGGCAGACTCGGAGCGGTCCGCTGGTACCTGGAGGGCGCATGTCTGATCTTCCCCGCAAGGCGGTCACCCGTACCGCCAAGCTCGCCGCGCTCCCGCTCGGCTTCGCCGGACGGGCGACCTGGGGACTGGGCAAGCGGATCGTCGGCGAGTCCGCGGAGATCGTCGGCCGCGAGCTGCAGCAACGCACCGCCGAGCAGATGTTCAAGGTGCTCGGCGAGCTCAAGGGCGGTGCGATGAAGTTCGGACAGGCCCTGTCCGTCTTCGAGTCGGCCCTGCCCGAGGAGATCGCCGGCCCCTACCGCGCGGCGCTCACCAAACTGCAGGAGGCCGCCCCCCCGATGCCGACGCGCACCGTGCACTCGGTGCTGGCGGAGCGGCTCGGCGAGGACTGGCAGGAGCTGTTCCTGGAGTTCGAGGACAAGCCCGCCGCTGCCGCCTCGATCGGCCAGGTGCACCGGGGGGTGTGGCATGACGGCCGTGAGGTGGCCGTCAAGGTGCAGTACCCGGGAGCCGGCGAGGCCCTACTGTCCGATTTGAACCAACTGAGCCGCTTTGCCCGGCTCTTGGGTCCGCTGATTCCGGGCATGGACATCAAGCCGCTGATCGCGGAGCTGAAGGACCGGGTCTCCGAGGAACTGGACTACGGCCTGGAAGCGCAGGCCCAGCAGGCCCACGCGGAGGAGTTCGCCGACGATCCGGACGTCGTCGTCCCTGCGGTGGTCCACCAGTGCGATCAGGTCCTGGTCACGGAGTGGATCGACGGCGTCCCGCTCTCGGAGGTGATCTCCGACGGCACCGAGGAGCAGCGCAACCGCGCCGGCCAGCTCCTGGCCCGCTTCCTCTTCTCCGGCCCGGCCCGCACCGGACTGCTGCACGCAGACCCCCACCCGGGGAACTTCCGTCTCCTGCCGGGCGGCCCGGAGGGTGCGGACGACTGGCGGCTGGGTGTCCTGGACTTCGGCACGGTCGACCGGCTCCCGGGTGGTCTGCCGACCCCCATCGGCGACTCCCTGCGCATGACTCTGGACGGCGAGGCGGAGGCGGTCTACGAACTGCTCTGCACCGAGGGCTTCGTCAAGGAGTCGATCGACCTGGACCCGAACGCCGTCCTCGACTATCTGCTGCCGATCATCGAACCGGCTCAGGTGGAGGAGTTCACCTTCACCCGCGGCTGGATGCGCAGTCAGGCCGGGCGTGTGGCCGACCCCCGCTCGCCCGCCTACCAGCTGGCCAAGCAGCTCAACCTGCCCCCGGCTTATCTCCTCATCCACCGGGTGACGTTGAGCACCATCGGTGTGCTGTGCCAGCTGGGCGCGACGGTGCGACTGCGCGAGGAGTTGGAGGACTGGCTGCCCGGCTTCGTGCCGGAGGAGCTGACGGAAGAGGAGGAGTCGGCGGCGGAGGCGTGAGCGGCCCTACCACCAGGCCGAGTCCAGGCGTCCCTCGATCGCTCTGAGGTTCTCCCTGGAGCAGGTGTCGCAGACGTAGTGGCGAGTGCCGTTCTCCACGGAGCAGGTCCAGGTGGGCTGCGGGGCCTTGGCCCTGGTGCCGCAGCGAGCGCACACGAGGGACTGGGGCTCCGTGGCGGAACCGCCGTTGTCACTGCCTCCGGAAAGACTCGTCACTCAGCGACGATAACTCCGCCGCTGCCCGATCGGCGGTCACAACGCACTGCGGGGGCCGGTCCCGTTCGTACGGAACCGGCCCCCGCGGGGAGCTACCGCCTCCCGGGTCGGGAGGCCACCGCCGCGGTCCGGCGGCGAGGTCGATTACTGCATGACCGCCATGGCGAGCGCGCGGCGGGCGCGCAGCGAGGCCCGCTCGGCCCGACGCTGCATGCGGCGAGCGGTCGCCAGGCGCACGGCCCGGCGTTCCTGCTCGGCCACGTACCGGCGCTCGTGCATATGCGCACGTGCCAGGGCTTCTTGGATGAGTTGCATCTCTCGGTTCCTGTTCTGACGCGAGTCGTTCGCGCCACTGGTGGTGAAGTCTTCAGGCGCGGAGCCTGCGAGCTCGTGGGTGGACGGCTTCATCGGGGCCTGCTTCTGGGGGTCGTGCGTGAAGGGACGGTCGATCGTTCCGGTGGTGTTCATGCCGTGACCGGGTTCTTGCGCGGGCGACCACGCGGCCGCTTCCGGGCGACGACGACACCCTGGACGAACAGCTCGCCACCCCAGACGCCCCAGGGCTCACGCCGCTCCTTGGCGCCGGCGAGGCAGGCCTCCATCAGCGGGCAGGTGCGGCAGAGGGACTTGGCGTACTCGACGTCCGCCGGCGACTCGGCGAAGAAGACCTCCGGGTCGTAGGAACGGCAGGGGACGGGCACGCCGAGGTTCTCGATGGCGTCGTCGAGCGCGGTGAGCGCAGTCAGCGGGGTCAAGGTGGAGTCCTCCGTGGGGCCGGGCTTGGGGATCACGTCTGAAGGCGGTACGGACGGGGCGTGCGCTTCGAGTTGCACGGTTCGTCTTCCTCGTCTGGTCGTTCCGGCCCTGTTGGGCCGGGTGGCGGCTGGTACCGGGTCGTTCTTGTCCCGAGGCCCCTTCGCTCCGTCATCCCTGTTTTGGGACAAACAGAAGGGCCGCGGATCCCGGATGGGGTTCCGCGGCCCTGAAGGCGCCGGCCTGATCGACGATCAGGCTGGATCACTCCAGGGTTCTGGCCCACGGAAGGCCCACATCAGGTGGTGCTGCTTCGTCTGCTTCCGGAATCCGGCACCGGTCGCCGTAAAGGCATAGGCCTTGGCCCGTGCCACTACTGCCGCTTCCAGTGCCTTCGTCGGTCGCTCATTGCCCTCGCGGACAGGAAGACCCGCGAGAGACAGGGCGGACGCCGGACGCGCGGCACGGATGCCGGACAGACCGGTGCCCTGGTTCGAGGCGCCGAGCATGCACAGGGAGGCGACGACCGAGGGATCGGTCATTTTCACGCTGCTGATGGAACTGGTGTTGATGCTGATCACTGGACTCGCCTCCTCTCGGCGTCTAAGGGGACTGGGGTGAACCAGTCCGTCGGGTATGCAAGTAGAACACGGAATTAGGGCCTCCGAGAAGGCCTCCGTTCCCGTGGCTAAGAACCTATGGGGATTGCTGGGGCATGCGCAAACTATTTTTTCGACGAGTTCGTGTCATTCCCCGTCGGAGCCCTCCCCAACCTCCTGGCCTGCACAGATGGCCAGCACATCTGATCCGTAGCGCTCCAGCTTCCGCTTGAGGACGCCGGAGATGCGGGACAGCTCAACCGGACTGGTCGGCTCCGCCTCTGCGATGGCCATCAGGGTCCGGTCCGTGAAGACGCAGAAGTCCGGCTGCCCGCTGAGCCGGGCCTGGACCGCACGCCACTCGCGGAGCCGTTCGTAGAGGCCCTCGTCCATGTCGGAGGGGCAACCCTCGCAGCGCATCAGCTTCATCTCGCCGGCGTCGGTGAGGGTGCGCCCACAGACACGGCAGCGGGCCGGGGAGCGCTGGGTGCGTCTCGGGGCGGCGTCCGGCCTGCTCGTGAAGCCGCGCTCGACACCGCCGGAACCGACAGCGGCGGCGCGTCCTGCGGTGGCGGCCGAGCCGGGGCGCAGTCCGTCGAGGAAGCGGCTCGGGCGGCGATTCGGGCGGCCGCCGGGTGCGCGGGTGAGCGCCCAGGAGACATGGAGGTGCAGCCTGGCGCGGGTGACACCTACGTAGAGGAGCCGGCGTTCCTCCTCGATCTGCTCGTCCGTCTTTGCGTAGGTGATCGGCATCATGCCCTCGGCGACGCCGACCAGGAAGACGACGTCCCACTCCAGGCCCTTGGCCGAATGGAGAGAGGCAAGGGTGACGCCTTGGACGGTCGGGGCGTGCTGGGCGTTCGCCCGCTCGTCGAGCTCAGCGACGAGGTCGGCGAGGGAGGCGCCCGGTTTGGCGGCGGCGAAGTCCTGGGCGAGGTTCACCAGGGCGGCCAGCGACTCCCAGCGTTCTCTGACGGCCCCGGAGCCGGCCGGGGGCTCGGTCGTCCAGCCCTCGCCCGACAGCACGGCCCGGACCTGCGAGGGCAGGTCGACGGCGTCGTCGAGGAGTGAGTCGTTGCCCCCGAAGCGGGCCGCGCCGCGCAGGGCGATGCCCGCCTTGCGCACCTCGGGCCGGTCGAAGAACCGCTCGGCACCCCGCAGCTGGTAGGGGACGCCCGCGTCGGCGAGGGCCTGTTCGTAGGTCTCGGACTGGGAGTTCGTACGGAACAGGATGGCGATCTCGCCGGCCGCAATCCCGGAGTCCATGAGGTCCCGGATCCGGCGAGCGGCCCCCTCGGCCTCGGCGGGCTCGTCCGTGTACTCCGTGTACACCGGCTCGGGACCCGGGTCGCGCTGGGAGACCAGTTCCAGGCGGTGGTCGGCGGCGCGGCCCCGGGCCTGGGCGAGCACGCCGTTGGCGAGGCGGACGACCTGAGGGGTGGAGCGGTAGTCGCGGACCAGCTTGACGACGGTCGCGCCTGGGTGACGGGTGCGGAAGTCGAGCAGATGGTCTGGAGTTGCTCCCGTGAACGAGTAGATCGTCTGGCTGGCATCGCCGACCACGCACAGGTCGTCCCGGTCGCCGAGCCACAGCTCCAGCAGGCGCTGCTGGAGCGGGCTGACGTCCTGGTACTCGTCGACCACGAAGTGCTGGTACTGGGAACGGACCTGGTCGGCGATGTCGTGCCGGTCCTGGAGGATGCCGACGGTGAGCAGCAGGACGTCCTCGAAGTCGATGACCGCGCGGTCCCGCTTGAGGTCCTCGTAGACGTTGTAGATCTGGGCGATCTCGGCCGGGTCGCGGGGGGCGTCGCGGCCCGCCTTGGTGACGGCGGGCGGATAGTCGGCGGGGACGGTCCGGGTGACCTTGGACCACTCGATCTCGGCGGTGACGTCCCGCAGCTCGTTCCGGTCAAGGCGGATGCGGCAGGCGGCGGCCGCGTCGGCGACGAGCTGGATCTTGCGGTCGACGAGCCGGGGCATGGAGCCACCGACCGCTTTCGGCCAGAAGTACTGGAGCTGGCGCAGAGCGGCCGAATGGAACGTACGTGCCTGGACCCCGGCGGCACCGAGCTGGCGGAGCCGGCCGCGCATCTCCCCGGCGGCCCGGTTGGTGAAGGTGACGGCGAGCACGCTGGAGGGCTGGAGGATGCCGGCGCGCACCCCGTAGGCGATGCGGTGGGTGATCGCCCGGGTCTTGCCCGTACCGGCGCCCGCGAGCACGCACACCGGGCCGTGCAGGGCGGTGGCCACCTCGCGCTGCTCGGGGTCGAGCCCTTCGAGCACCGCGTCGGCAGAGTCCGGTACCTGCGGGAAGAGGGTGGAGTGCGTTGCTGCTGTCACACGGC
Organism: Streptomyces sp. NPDC107528; assembly: GCF_055639295.1. Lineage (NCBI taxonomy): Bacteria > Bacillati > Actinomycetota > Actinomycetes > Kitasatosporales > Streptomycetaceae > Streptomyces > Streptomyces sp. NPDC107528. The sequence goes on along the minus strand of NZ_JBVKAV010000006.1, from coordinate 287,961 downwards.
CATGCTGCCAGGTCGCCCGAGACGGCTGTGCCGGTTGTCCACAGGCGGACATTGTTAGTCGCACTAATGCGGCAGGCGTCACGTACCCGGGCATACCCCGGGTGGGAATGGCTCCGCGGTCGCGTACGTTCCCTCATCGGACGACCTGTTTCCCCGAGCCATCAGAGGAGCGCGCGAGACATGCAGGGCACTGTGACGATGTACAGCACCACGTGGTGCGGCTACTGCCAGCGGCTGAAGAAGCAGCTGGAACGCGAGGGCATCGCGTACACCGAGATCAACATCGAGCAGGACCCCGAGTCCGCGGCGTTCGTCGAGAAGGCGAATGGCGGGAATCAGACGGTACCCACGGTGCGGTTCGGGGATGGTTCGACGCTGACGAACCCGTCGCTGGCTCAGGTGAAGCAGAAGATCGGCGTGTGACCGAAGCGCATCCAAGCGCAAAGAGAGGGTGGCCGCCCCGAGCCGGGGCGGCCACCCTCTCTTTGCGCTCAGACGCTGCGGGTCGGTAGCGGCTTGCCGTACCAGAGCTCGATCAGACGGGCCGCGATAGAGATGCCGTACGGGGGCATGACCTCGCCTGAGTCGAAGGCGGCGCGCAGTTCCTCGCGGGAGAACCAGCGGGCCTCGTGGATCTCGTCGCCGTCGACGTTGACCTCGGTGGATGTGGCGCGGGCCATGAAGCCCAGCATGAGGCTGGACGGGAAGGGCCACGGCTGGCTGGCGACGTACTCGACCTGGCCGACGCTGACCCCGGCCTCCTCGTAGACCTCCCGGCGCACCGCCTGCTCGATGGACTCGCCGGGCTCGACGAAACCGGCGAGCGTCGAGAAGCGGCCCTCGGGCCAGTGGACCTGGCGGCCGAGCAGGATGCGGTCGTCCTCGTCGGTGACGGCCATGATCACGGCGGGGTCGGTGCGCGGGTAGTGCTCGGCGCCGCAGGCCGGGCAGCGGCGGATGTGGCCGGCCGCGGCGATCACGGTGCGTTCGCCGCAGCGGGAGCAGAAGCGGTGGGTGCGCTGCCAGTTCTCCAGGCCCACGGCGTGCACCATCAGGCCGGCGTCGCGCGGCGACAGCAGCAGGCCGGCCTCACGCAGGCCGGCCGGACGCGCGGACTGGTCGATGCGGCCGGGCAGCGCGTCCTTCTGGAGGGCGAAGTAGCTGACGCCGTCCTCGTCGATGCCGAGGAAGTAGCGGTGCGCCTCGGTGAGAGGGGCCTCGAAGGAGGGGGTCATGACGAGTTCGGTGCGCCCGTCCGCCGTCTCGTCGACGAGGACCTGAGCGCCGGAGACCACGAAGCAGCGGGTCGTGGGGTGGCTCCACGCCGCCGCGAGCCAGGCCTCGTCGAGCCGGTGGTGGGCGGCGCGGTCGATGCCGCTCGGTGCGGTGAGCGAGATGGGGCGGTCGGCGGTGTGGTCGGTCGAAGTGGTCACGGGTGCTTCCAACTCCCCCAGTGGAACGGTGTGCTTCGGCGGGTGGATCGGCGGGACGTGCGACGGGAGGCGACCGGGGCCATCGGGGCTCGGTGGTGCGGGACGGGCGGTTCAGTGTGCCCCGCGCGCGCTGCCCGTCCGGACGGCCCAGGTGGGTCAGGGCGCATGACGCCAGTTCGCGGCCAGGTCGCCCCACAGGTAGGCGGTGGTCTCGACGCCTTTGAGCAGCAGGTCGAGCTCGACCTTCTCGTTCGGGGCGTGCCAGCCGTCGGAGGGCACGGAGATGCCCAGGAAGAGCACGGGTGCGCCGAGGACGTCCTGGAGGTCGGCGGCAGGGCCCGAGCCGCCTTCGCGGGTGAAGCGGACCGGGCCCTCGAAGGCGCGGCCCATGGCGCGTACGACGGACTGCAGGGCGGGGTGGTCCAGCGGCGTCAGGCACGGGCGCGTGGCCCCGCTGAACGTGATCTCGCAGCGGATCCCGGCCGGCACCTGAGCGTCGGCCCACGCGCGGACGGCCTTCTCGATGTGAGCGGGCTCCTGTCCCGCGACCAGCCGGAAGGAGAGCTTCACCATGGCGGAGGACGGGATGATCGTCTTGCTGCCGGGGCCCTGGTAGCCGCCGCCGATGCCGTTGACCTCGGCGGTGGGGCGGGCCCAGACACGCTCCAGGGTGGTGTGCCCGGCCTCGCCCTGGGCGGCGTACGACTTGGCGGTGCGCAGCCACTGCTGCTCGTCGAAGGGCAATTCGGCGAAGAGCTCGCGCTCGCTGTCGGTCAGTTCGACGATGCCGTCGTAGAAGCCGGGGATCGCCACGCGCGCGTGCTCGTCGTGCAGGGCGGCGACCAGGCGGGCGGCCGCGGTCGCCGGGTTGGGGACGGCGCCGCCGAAGGAGCCGGAGTGGATGTCCTGGTCGGGGCCGTACAGGCGGATCTCGCACTCGGCCAGGCCGCGCATCCCGGTGCACACGGTGGGGGTGTTCTCGGACCACATGCCGGTGTCGGACACGATCACGGCGTCGGCGTGGAGTCGCTCGGCGTGCTCCTGGACGAGAGCGCGGAAGTGCGGGGAGCCGGACTCCTCCTCGCCCTCGATCAGCAGCTTCAAGTGCACGGCCGGCGTGCTGCGGCCGGTGGTCGCGAGGTGGGCGCGGACGCCGAGTGTGTGGAAGAACACCTGGCCCTTGTCGTCGGCCGCCCCGCGCGCGTAGAGACGCCCTTCGCGGACGACGGGCTCGAAGGGCTCGCTGTCCCAACCGTCCTCACGGGCGGCGGGCTGCACGTCATGGTGGCCGTAGACAAGGACCGTGGGCGCCTTCGGGTCGTCGGAGGGCCACTCGGCGAAGACGGCGGGCGCGCCCGCGGTCGGCCAGACCTCGGCGGTCGGGAAGCCGGTCTCCTTGAGCTTGGCGGCGAGCCAGTCGGCGCTGCGGCGTACGTCGGGCGCGTGGTCGGGCTGGGCCGACACGGACGGGATGCGCAGCCACTCGGCGAGGTCGTCGAGGAAGGCGGCGCGGTGCTGTTCGATGTACGTGCGGACAGCGCTGTCCGGGGTCTGGCTCATGGTCACGAGCCTATCGGCCCGCACCGACATCCTCGGTGGGCGGTTCCTCACACTCCGCCTCCGTGACCGGGTCCTCGGTCAGCAACCGCTCCAGTGCCGTCCGGTCCGGCAGGTCGTCCGGTCGTACGACCTCACCGCTGCGGACGTAAAGGAACGAGGCGTTGACCGACCCCAGCGGCACGCCCTCCTGCTCGGCCCAGGCGAGCCGGTACAGGGCGAGCTGGAGCGGGTCGGCGGTGCGGCTCCGGTTGGTCTTCCAGTCGACGATCTCGTACCTCGCCCCGTCGCCGTCGCCCTCCTTGTAGACAGCGTCGATCCGGCCCCTCACGACGCGGCCGGCGATCGCGAGCTGGAAGGGGGCCTCGACCCGGTAAGGCGTGCGGTGCGCGTACTCGGTGCGCTCGAAGGCTTCCTTGAGGGCCTCCAGGTCGCGCTCGTCGGCGATCTCGGCCTCGCTGCCGGGCAGGTCGTCAGGCTCCAGCATGGGCAGCGTGAGCTCTTCGAAGCGGGCCTCGACCCAGGCGTGGAATCGGGTGCCGCGGCGCGCGGCAGGTTGTGGAGGGCGCGGCATGGGGCGCGCGAGTTCCTGCGCGAACCCGTCCGGGTCGGCCGCCAGCCGCATCAGCTGGGACGCGGTCAGCGACGAGGGCAGGGGCACGTCGGTGACGCTCGCGCGGGCGCGCAGAAGCTCTCCGGTGAGGGCGTCGAGGTCGCGGTCCCAGGAGGCGAGGGTGCGAGCCTCCTCGGGGGTGAGGCGTTCCGGTTCCGTGGGATGAGGGTGTGCGCGTGGTCCGCTGGGGGGCTCCGGGGCCGTCGCCTGGTGCGGGATGGTCGGGCGGCCGGTGGGCCGGGGATCCCAGTCGCCGGGGTCCGCCTCGGACGACCGGTCGCCGGCGAAGGAATCGTCGGGGTCGGACACGAAGGAGCTGTCCCGAGGGGAGCGGTCCGCGAAGGGGCCGTCTCGGCGGGAGCCGGCCCCGAAGGACTCCTCGACGATCCCTTCGTCGGCAAAGGAATCGTCGGCAAAGGGATCCCCGGCGAAGGAATCGTCGGCAAAAGGATTGCCGGCGAAGGATTCGTCGGCGAAGGGATCATCCTCGTCGGGCAGATCGTCGTCGGGGAGATCATCCGTGAACGCGTCGTCGTCGTCCGGCGGCGGAGGCCAGTCCGGATCGTCGTACGTGTCCGGGTCGTGTGCGGCGGCAGGGTGGCGGTCCTCCTGGGAGGTGAGGGTCTCCAGGTGGGCCAGGACCGTCTCGGCGGCAGCCCGGCGTCGGGCCAGGGCCGCCCCATCGAGGGGCAGGGGCCACAGCTGGTCGGCGTTCTCCCGGTGTAGGGCCGGGTTCTCCTCGTCCTCGGCCGGCTCGTCGGCCCACGCCTCGATCTCGCCGTACCCGGCCGCGCAGTGCTCGTACAGGGCCTGCAGGAAGTCGGAGGGGCCGCGGGGTTTCTTCTGGGTGGGACCCCACCAGTGGCCGGAGCCGAGGAGCAGGGAGCGGGGGCGGGTGAAGGTGACGTAGCCGAGGCGGAGTTCCTCGGTGTGCTGGTGATCCTTCATGGCCTCGTGGAAGGCCTTCAGGCCGCGGGAGTCCCAGGCGGCGACGTCCGGGAGCGTGTCGGTGTCGCCGCGCAGCTCGTGCGGGAGGACCTTGCCCTGCGCGGTCCACTTCTCGCGGCCCTGGGTGCTGGGGAAGGTGCCCGTGACCAGGCCGGGGACGACGACGACGTCCCACTCCAGGCCCTTGGACTTGTGCGCGGTGAGCACCTTGACGGTGTTCTCGCCGCCCGGGAGGGCGTTGTCGAGCCCCTTCTCGTACTGGGCGGCGGTGCGCAGGAAGCCCAGGAAGGCGAGCAGGGACGCCTCGTTGTCGCCGGCCGCGAAGGACGCGGCGACGTCGAGGAAGTTGGACAGGGTCTCGCGGCGGCGGGCGGCCAGCGCGTGCGGGGACGCCGACAGCTCCACTTCCAGGCCGGTGACGGCGAGGACGCGGTGGAGGACGTCCATCAGCGGGTCGGACAGGGAGCGGCGCAGGTCGCGCAGTTCGGTGGCCAGGCGCGCGAACCGCACGCGCGCGTCCGGCGAGAAGGGCAGCCCGTCGTCGTCCCCGTCGCCGTCCATCGGCGTCTCGAGGAACGTGTCGAGGGCGTCCGCGAGCGAGATGACCTCGGCGGGGTCGACCCCTTCGACGGCCTCGGCGAGGCGGCGGTCCGGGTCGTCGGCACCGTCCACGCGCGCGTAGGACACCAGTCGCCGTGCGCGGCGCCCCAGGAGGGCGAGGTCGCGCGGGCCGATGCGCCAGCGCGGGCCGGTGAGGAGGCGGACCAGGGCGGCGTTGGCCCCGGGGTCCTGGAGGACCTCGCAGACGGCGACCAGGTCGGCGATCTCGGGCAGATGGAGCAGCCCGGACAGGCCGACCACCTCGACGGGGATGTCCTGGGCGACGAGCGCGGCCTGGATCTCGGCGAAGTCGGTCGCCGTGCGGCACAGGACGGCGATCTCGCCGGGTTCCTTGCCGGTGCGGACGAGGTGCGCCACGGAGTCGGCGATCCAGTCGATCTCCTCGCCATGGGTGGGCAGGAGGGCACAGCGGACCGTGCCGTCGCGCTCGGCGCCCGGGGCCGGGCGGAGGGCCTCCACGCCCGCGTGCATGGCGCGCAGGGGCTCAGCGAGGCCGTTGGCGAGGTCGAGGAGGCGGCCCCCGCTGCGGCGGTTCTCGCTGAGCGCCTGGCGGGCGGCGGGGCGCCCGTCGGCGTGCGCGAAGTGCTCGGGGAAGTCGTCGAGGTTGGCGACGGAGGCGCCGCGCCAGCCGTAGATCGCCTGGCAGGGGTCTCCGACAGCGGTCACCGGGTGGCCGGTACCGCCACCGAACAGGCCTGCCAGGAGGACGCGTTGGGCGACGGACGTGTCCTGGTACTCGTCCAGGAGGACCACACGGAACTCGTCGCGCAGGATGGGGCCCACCTCGGGGACCCCGGCGAGCTGTGCCGACAGGGCGATCTGGTCGCCGAAGTCGAGCAGGTCCCGCTCCCGCTTGGCCGCGCGGTAGCGGCGCACGAGGTCGGCGAGTTCCCGGCGGGCCGCGGCCGCCTCGGGGACCTTGCGCAGATCGGCGTTGGTGAGCTTGGCGCCTTGCAGGGTGAGCAGCAGTCCGGCGTCGTATGCGCGCAGGGCCTCGGGCCGTACGAGGTGCTCGGCGAGTTCGGCGTCGAGGGTGAGGAGGTCGCTGACCAGGTCGGCGAAGGAGCGGGTCAGTGCGGGGTAGGGGCCCGGGGCTTCGCGCAGCACGCGCGCGGCGAGCTGGTAGCGGGTGGCGTCGGCGAGCAGGCGCGACGTCGGTTCGAGGCCGATGCGCAGGCCGTGGTCGGTCAGCAGGCGGCCGGCGAAGGCGTGGTACGTCGAGATCACCGGCTCGCCCGGCGGGTTGTCCGGGTCGATGACGTCGGGGTCGGTGACGCCGGCCTTGATGAGCGCCTTGCGGACGCGTTCGGCGAGTTCACCGGCGGCCTTGTTGGTGAAGGTCAGGCCGAGGACCTGTTCGGGGGCGACCTGGCCGGTGCCGACCAGCCACACCACGCGTGCCGCCATCACCGTCGTCTTGCCCGATCCGGCTCCGGCCACGATGACCTGCGGGGCGGGCGGCGCGGTGATGCAGGCCGTCTGCTCCGGCGTGAACGGGATGCCGAGGAGCTCCTTGAGCTGCTCGGGATCGGAGATACGGGCGGACACCTCAGAGAGGCTAGCGGCGGGCACTGACAGTCGATGCCGGATCACCCTTCGATCCGGAAGAGCCGCAGGTCAGCACAGGTGGTGCGATCGGTCACTCCGGTTACTGACGATGCGTTACTCGATCACGTGCCGTCCTTCGGGCCGCGCGCTGCACGACGCCCGGAACGCGCAGTGGGTGCAGTGCTGGCCCGCTGTGGGCGCGAACCGCTCGTCCAGGACCTTGCCGGCCGCCGTGGCCAGCAGGTCGCCGACCCACTCGCCCTCGGCGCCCTCCAGGGGCTCCTGGCCCTGCACCTTGGGAAGCGTCTCGCCGCCGTCGCGCTTGGCGGCGCCCTGGCGCAACTGGACGAGTTCGGCGCCGCCCGGCTCGGGGCGCACGCCGTCGAAGGCCTCGTCGACGGCGCCCTCGTTGACGGCGAGCTGATAGACGGCGAGCTGCGGGTGGCGGGCCACCTCGGCCGCGCTGGGTGTCTGCTTGCCGGTCTTGAAGTCGACGACGTAGGCACGCCCGTCGCCGTCGGCCTCGACGCGGTCCATCTGGCCACGGATGCGCACCTCGAACTCGCCCGCGCCGAGGGTGACGTCGAAGTCGTGCTCGCTCGCCACCGGAGTTCGCCCCGCGCGGTCCATCACGTGCCACTTGAGGAAGCGTTCGAGCGCCACGCGCGCGTTGTCCTTCTCCTGCGCCGACTTCCACGGCGCGTCGAAGGCCAGCGCGTTCCACACGGAGTCGAGGCGCTCCATGAGGACGGCGAGGTCTGCCGGGGTGTGTCCGGAAGCAACCTCGTCGGCGAGGACATGCACGACGTTGCCGAAGCCCTGGGCGACCGTCGCGGGCGCGTCGGCCTTCACCTCGCGGCCCAGGAACCACTGCAGGGCGCAGGTGTTGGCGAGTTGGTCGAGGGCGCTCCCGGAGAGCACCACGGGCTGGTCGCGGTTGCGCAGCGGCACCTTGGACTCGGTCGGCTCGAACATGCCCCACCAGCGGTAGGGGTGCGCGGCCGGGACCAGCGGGCGGCCGTCCTCGTCGGCCAGCGCGGCGAGCCGGGCCAGGCGGCGGGCGGCGGCCTCCCTGAGGGTGTCCGACGCGCGCGGGTCGACCGTCGTCGCCCGGAGTTCGGCCACGAGCGCGGCGACGGACAGCGGGCGGCGCGGGCGGCCCGTCACGTCCCTGGGTTCCACGCCGAGTTCGGTCAGGAAACGGGAGGGCTGATCGCCGTCGTCCGCCGGGGCCTTCACCGCGGTGACGACGAGGCGTTCACGCGCGCGGGTGGCGGCGACGTAGAACAGGCGGCGCTCCTCCGCCAGCAGCGCGCCCGGGGTGAGCGGTTCGGCGAGTCCGTCGCGCCCGATGCGGTCGGCCTCCAGGAGGGAGCCGCGACGGCGCAGGTCCGGCCACAGGCCCTCCTGGACGCCCGCGACGACGACCAGGCGCCACTCGAGGCCCTTGGAGCGGTGCGCGGTCATCAGGCGCACGGCGTCGGGGCGTACGGCACGCCGCGTGAGGGTGTCGGCGGCGATGTCCTCGGCCTCGATCTCCTCCAGGAAGTTCAGGGCGCCCCGGCCGCCGGTGCGCTCCTCCGCGCGGGTCGCTGTCGCGAACAGCGCGCATACGGCGTCGAGGTCACGGTCGGCGTTGCGGCCGGCCGCGCCGCCGCGGCGGGCGGTCCGCTCCAGGCGGGTGGGCCACGGCGTGCCCTCCCACAGGTCCCACAGCGCCTCCTCGGCCGTACCGCCGCCCGCGAGGCGCTCACGGGCCTTGCGCAGCAGCGCGCCGAGGCGCTGGGCGCCACGCGCGTACGTGGGGTCGTGCACGGCCAGACGCTCCGGTTCGGCGAGCGCCCGCGCGAGCAGGTCGTCCGAGGGCGGCGGCAGGGGGTTTCCCGCGGCCCGCTCCTCGTCGCGCAGGGCCCGCCCGAGGCGGCGCAGGTCGGCGGCGTCCATGCCGGCGAGGGGCGAAGCGAGCAGGGTCAGGGCGGTCTCGGTGTCGAGCCAGGAGGCGGCGGGCTCGTCCGTGGAGCCGTCGCCGACGGGATCGCCGTCCTGCGGCCGTACGTCGTGATCCTCGGGTTCACGCGGTACGCCCCCGTCGGTCGGCTCGGTCGACGGGGCCGCCTCGGCCGTGGCCACCGCCCGCAGTGCCGTCAGCAGTGGCGCCACCGCCGGCTCATTCCTCAGCGGCAGGTCGTCACCGTCGATGTCCAGGGGCACTCCGGCCGCCGTGAGCGCTCGGCGCACGGTCGGGATCGTGCGTGATCCGGCACGCACCAGTACGGCCATCTCGCCCCACGGAACGCCGTCCTCCAGATGCGCCCTGCGCAGGATGTCGGCGACGTTGTCCAGCTCGGTGCCGGACGTCGGGTACGTGAAGACCTCCACGCGGCCGCCGTCGCGGACCGGCGTCGGCTCGCGGTGGGCGCGTACCTTCTCCGCCGGAAGGCGGGTCAGCGGCATGCGCTGGGTCAGGAGCCGAGTCGCGGCCAGCAGGCCGGCACCGGAACGGCGGGAGGTGCGCAGGACCTCCACGCGCGCGGGGCGGCCGTCCGCGCGCGGGAAGGCGTGCGGGAACTCCAGGATGCCGTTCACGTCGGCGCCCCTGAAGGCGTAGATCGACTGATCGGGATCGCCGAAGGCCACGAGGCTCCGCCCGCCGCCGGCGAGGGCGTGCAGCAGCCGCACCTGGGCCGGATCGGTGTCCTGGTACTCGTCGACGAAGACGGCGTCGTACTGCGCGGCGAGCCGCTCGGCGGCCTCGGGGCGGTGGGCGAGGAGCACCGCTCGGTGGACGAGTTCGGCGTAGTCGAGCACGCCCTGCATGTCGAGCACGTCGAGGTACTCGGCGAGGAAGGACGCAGCGGCGCGCCAGTCGGGACGGCCGATGCGGTGGGCGAAGGCGTCCAGGGCGTCCGGGCCGAGGCCCAGTTCGCGGCTGCGGGCGAGGACCGCGCGGACCTCGTCGGCGAAGCCACGGGTGGTCAGGCAGGCGCGCAGCTCGTCCGGCCAGCGCACATGTGCGAGGCCGAGCCGCTCCAGGTCCGGCTGGCCCGCCAGCAGCTCCCGCACGGCCACGTCCTGCTCCGGGCCGGACAGCAGCCGCAGCGGCTCCACGAACAGATCGCTGTCCTGGTGGGCGCGGACCAGTGCGTAGCAGAACGAGTGGAACGTGGTCGCCTGGGGCGCACGCGCCGCCCCTATGCGCAGCGCCATGCGGTCGCGCAGCTCCACGGCGGCCTTGCGGCTGAAGGTCAGCACCAGGATGCGCTCGGGGTCCGAGCCGCGGGCGATGCGCTCCGCCACCGACTCGACGAGCGTGGTGGTCTTACCGGTGCCCGGACCTGCGAGAACGAGAAGGGGACCGGCGGCATGGTCAACCACGGCGCGCTGTGCGGCGTCAAGACGAGGGGGAGCCACTCGGACCGGAGGGGTACGCACCAGCCGGTAAGCGCCACTGGCCCCCTGTCGCACCTGGGGGTGCGACAGGCGCCTGGTGGAGAAAGAGGAGCTCACGTGGTTCGCCGGTCCTGGTGGGTGTGCTGGTGGGTCGCCCCTCGCGCGTGGAGGGCGGTGGCTGCGAGGTGAGGGCGACACGTGCAGCCGACGCTACGCCGAGGGGTAGTGCGGAAGCAGGGCTTCCGATTCATCCCTCTGGGCACTCGTGGCACGTGCGTCCCTCGACTCACGAACGTACGTCATGCCACGGACGCGCCCTCTTTCCCCCGTACGGATCACAGGTCACACAGCGGGCCGTCCGATGGCGGAAGCTGTCAGGTGTGACCCTGTGCGCGTCCGCCGCCGTCCCAGCGCGCCCGTCTCATGTCGAGGCGCGGCAGGTGGCCTTCGGCGGCCCTGCTCGCCTCCTTCAGCGGTGTGCCTTCCGCGCGGTAGTGCTCCAGCGCCCGCAGCTCGTGGCCCGGCAGCAGGACCCCGTCCGCGCGGACCACCCGCCACCACGGAACGGCGCCCCCATAGAGGGCCATCGCACGGCCGACCTGCCGGGGACCGCCCTCCTCCAGCCACTCCGCGACGTCCCCGTACGTCATGACGCGCCCCGGCGGAATCACGTCGGCGACCTCCAGGACGCGCTCGGCGTACTCCGGCAGCGCGTCCGCGTGCTCCGGGTGGGCCCGGTCGTACTCCGGGCGGGTGTCGTCCGGAAGGCTCTCCTCGCTCATCCGGCCCATCCTGCCGCACCCCACCGACAATGTGACGCGCTCGCCACTGTGCGTATGCCTCGCCCCGAGGCGCGGCTTCGGGCAGACTGTGCGCCCCCGCATTTGCACCCTGATGCCCCCGTGTGTCGGTGGGGCATGCCACCATCGTGCGGGCGGTGACTGGTGATACGAGATCAAGAAGAGACGATGAAGCAGCAGGGTGTGCACCCGGAGGGCGCGGAAAGCACCTCTGACGCTTCGTCGCGCCCGGACGCCTCGAACGCCTCGAACGCCGACAAGAAGGACAGCGGCGACAAGAAGGACGAGACGGGCAAGGGTGGCGGCACGAGCGACGCCGGCCGCAAGGCCGTCGAGGGCAAGGCCGCGTACGACCTCGAAGAGGTGCACGCCGACGAGGTCGAGGGCGACGAACCGCTGCTCCCCGCGCGCGTGCACCGCCCGTCCGACCTCATGCGGCTCCTCGTGGGCGTGCTGGGCATCGCCCTGCTACTCGCGATCGCCGCGTTCGCGCACGGCACCACCTCGGGTCTTGAGCAGGACATCAACAAGGGCACCGGGCAGGCGCCCGACTTGTTCAGCAAGATCGCCGGGCTAGTGTCCAGCATCGCGATCCTCCTGGTGCCCGTCGCCTTCGCGATCGAGCGCCTGATCAAGCGGGACGGGCTGCGGATCGCCGACGGCGTCCTCGCCGCGGTCCTCGCGCACGGCGTGACGCTCGCCACAGACCTGTGGGTCGCGCGGGCCGCCCCGGACTCCATCCGGGACGCGCTCACCCAACCCTCCCCCGGCGACATCGGCTCCCTCACCGACCCGGTGCACGGCTACCTCGCCCCGGTCATCGCGTACATGACGGCCGTGGGCATGTCCCGCAGACCCCGCTGGCGTGCGGTCCTGTGGGCGGTCCTGGTCCTCTACGCCTTCTCGATGCTGGTCACCGGCTACACCACGCCGTTCTCGATCCTCCTGACGCTCCTGATCGGCTGGACCGTCGCCTACGGCACGCTGTACGCGGTCGGCTCGCCCAACGTCCGGCCCACAGGGCGGACCCTGATGGCGGGCCTCAGGCACGTCGGCTTCCGCCCGGTGAGCGCGGCCCGCGAGGAGGTGTCGGAGGAGTCCGGCGACCGTGGCCGGCGCTACTTCGTCACCCTCGAGGAGGGTCCCCCGCTCGACGTCACGGTGGTCGACCGGGAGCAGCAGGCCCAGGGCTTCTTCTACCGCGCGTGGCGCAATCTGACGCTGCGCGGCTTTGCCACCCGCAGCAGCCTCCAGTCGCTGCGCCAGGCCCTGGAGCAGGAGGCGCTGCTCGCCTACGCGGCGATCGCGGCCGGCGCCAACGCGCCCAAGCTGATCGCCACCTCGGAGCTCGGCCCGGACGCCGTGATGCTGGTCTACGAGCACACCGGCGGGCACACCCTGGACTCGCTGCCTGACGAGGAGATCACCGACGACCTGCTGCGCGACACCTGGCTCCAGGTGAAGGCGCTGCAGTCCCGCCGCATCGCCCACCGCAGACTCGTGGGTGACGCGATTCTGGTGGATCGTTCCGGCAAGGTGATCATCACCGATCTGCGGATCGGCGAGATCGCGGCGAACAATCTGCTGCTGCGCATGGACATCTCCCAGCTGCTGGTGACGCTGGGCCTGCGCGTCGGCGCCGAGCGGGCGGTGGCCTCGGCGGTGGGCGTACTCGGCCCCGACGCCGTGGCCGACTGTCTGCCGATGCTCCAGCCCATCGCCCTGAGCCGCTCCACGCGCGCGACGCTTCGCCGACTCGCCCGCGAGCGGGCCCAGCGCGAGCGTGAGGCGGTGCTGGAGGCCTCCCGGCACGCCAAGCACGCGCGCAGCGAGGAGGCCGCGGAGGACGCCGGGCCGGTACTCGACAAGCCCGACCAGGAGCTCGACAAGACGCTCGACAAGCCGGAGAAGCAGGACAAGAAGACCGTACGGGCGCAGGCGCGGGCCGAGAAGCGGGCCATCGACGAGGCCGTGGACGAGGCTCGCGAGGAGGATCTGCTCACTCAGATCCGCCACGAGGTGCTGCTCATCAGGCCGCAGGCACCCGTCGAACCCGCCCGGCTGGAGCGCGTCCGGCCGCGCACGCTGATCAGCCTCATCGCCGGCGCCATCGGCGCGTACTTCCTGCTGACGCAGCTCACGCACATCGAGTTCGGCCCGCTCATCGCCAACGCCCAGTGGGGCTGGGTGGCCGCGGCCGTGCTGTTCTCGGCGGCCAGTTACTTCGCGGCGGCGATGGCGCTGCTGGGGTTCGTGCCCGAGCGGGTGCCGTTCCGGCGGACCGTGTCGGCGCAGGTCGCCGGGTCCTTCGTGAAGATCGTCGCACCGGCCGCGGTCGGCGGCGTCGCCCTCAACACGCGGTTCCTGCAGCGCGCGGGAGTGCGGCCGGGACTCGCGGTGGCGAGCGTCGGCGCCTCGCAGTTGTTCGGGCTCGGCTGCCACATCCTGATGCTGCTGGCCTTCGGCTATCTGACCGGCACCGAGAAGACGCCGTCGCTGTCGCCGTCCCGGACCGTCATCGCAGGTCTGCTGACGGTGGCCGTACTGGTGCTCGTGGTGACGTCGGTGCCGTTCCTGCGGAAATTCGTCGTCACGCGCGTGAGGTCGTTGTTCGCGGGTGTCGTGCCGCGCATGCTCGACGTGCTTCAGCGGCCCCAGAAGCTGGTCACCGGCATCGGCGGCATGCTGCTGCTGACCGCCTGCTTCGTGATGTGCCTGGACGCGTCGATCAGGGCGTTCGGCAGCGAGGGGACCTCGATCAGCCTCGCCAGCGTGGCCGTCGTCTTCCTCGCGGGCAACGCCCTCGGCTCCGCGGCCCCGACCCCGGGGGGCGTCGGCGCCGTGGAGGCGACCCTGACCGTCGGTCTGATCGCCGTGGGCCTGCCCAGCGAGGTCGCCGCGCCGTCGGTGCTGCTGTTCCGGCTGCTGACACTGTGGCTGCCGGTGCTGCCGGGCTGGCTGGCCTTCAACCACCTGACCCGCAAGGGCGCCCTCTGACGCGCGCGGACTTGTCCTGCGAGGACCGCGGACTTGGCCTACGAGGACCAGGGACTTGTCCTACGAGGACCAGGGCGTCGTACGTTGTAAGGGCACCTAAGCGGGTGAGGCGTAGCCGTACCTCGTACGGACCGCGCCCCGAGCGCCCCACCACGTACGACCGCAGGATGGGACCATGCCGAACCCTCCCCGGAAGCGCGCCGCTGCCCTGACCGCCGCCGCCCTGCTGCTGTCCTCCTTGCTGGCCGGCTGCAGCGACGGCGACTCCGGGGACGAGGACCTCACGGCCCAGAACCTGAGCTGGAAGGACTGCCCGACCCCCTCCCAGGCGCAGGGCGGCGCGGGCAGCCCGTCACCGCTGCCGGACGGCGACTCATGGCAGTGCGCCACCATGAAGGCGCCTCGTGACTGGGACGACCCCAAGGGCGACACGATCGACATCGAGCTGATCCGGGCGCAGTCCAGCGGCGACCCGAATCGGCGCATCGGCTCGTTGATCTTCAACTTCGGCGGGCCCGGCGCGTCGGGCGTCACCACGCTGCCCGCCTTCGGCGACGGGTACGAGAAGCTGCGCACCCGCTACGACCTGGTGAGCTTCGACCCGCGCGGGGTCGGCCGCAGCGCGCCCGTACTGTGCGAGGACGACCAGCAGCTCGACGCCTACTTCCAGCAGGACACGACGCCGGACGACGCCACAGAGCGGACCGAACTGGTGGACAGCACCACGGAGTTCAACGACGCCTGCGAGGAGAACTCCGACGGGATGCTGCCGCATGTGCGCACCACCGACGCGGCCCGCGACATGGACCTGATGCGCCAGGTGCTCGGCGACGACAAACTGCACTACTTCGGCATCTCGTACGGCACCGAACTCGGCGGTGTCTACGCCCACTTGTTCCCCAAGAACGTAGGCCGCGCGGTCTTCGACGCGGTAGTCGACCCGACGCAGAACTCCGAGGAGGGCTCACTCGGGCAGGTCAAGGGCTTTCAGCTCGCGCTCGACAACTTCGCGGAGGACTGCACCTCGAAGACCGAGGACTGCCCGATCGGCGACACCGCACAGGACGTCAAGAACCGCATGGCGAAACTGCTGAAGGACCTCGACAGCAAGCCGATCCAGGGCGTGTTCCCGCGCGAGCTGACCCAGAGCGCTGCGACCAACGGCATCGCGCAGGCGCTGTACTCGCAGGACCTCTGGCAGTACCTCACCGAGGGGCTGGAGCAGGCGTACGACGGTGACGGCCGGATTCTGATGCTGCTGTCCGACTCGCTGAACGGGCGCAGCGAGAACGGCGAGTACAGCAACATCACCGCCGCCAACATCTCGATCAACTGCGCCGACGACAAGCCGCGGTACACCCCGGCAGACGTGGAGCGGAAACTGCCCGAATTCCGGGCCGCCTCGCCTCTGTTCGGCGACGCCTTCGCCTGGTCCATGCTCAGCTGCACCGACTGGGCCGTGGCGGGCGCCGCCGACCATCCCGACGTGAGCGCGCCCGGCTCCGCTCCGATCCTGGTCGTGGGCAACACGGGCGACCCGGCCACGCCGTATGAAGGCGCGCGGCGGATGGTGGAGGCGCTGGGCGACGGGGTGGGCGTCGAGCTGACGTACAAGGGGCAGGGGCATGGGGCATACAACAGCAAGAGCAAGTGCGTGCAGGACTCGGTGAACGGATATCTGCTGGACGGGAAGGTGCCGGCGGCCGGGACCGTCTGCTCCTGAGACCGCACCGAGAATCCAGAAAACAGCAGGTCAAAGAGTTATCCACAGGCCCGGACGGCATTTTCGTGATCCGCCTACTATGGCCTGACCGCCATCCGCGGCACGGTGCGGACGGCCTGCGAGGGGGGAATGGGCATGGCGCGTTTCGTACGGTGGACGGCTCTGACGGCCGCCGCCGCGCTGTTGGTGACGGGCTGCAGCGGCGGCTCGACCTCGGACGGCGCGGAGGCCGGTGAGGAGACGAGTGGCGCGAGTCCATCAGGCGCTTCCACGAGCTCGGCGACCGCACTGCCGGCCTCGCTCACCTCGCAGAAACTCGACTGGGGGCGATGCAAGGCCGCCGGGGACTCCCCCGCGCCGGGCGACGAGTGGCAGTGCGCGACCCTCAAGGCACCGTTGGACTGGACGAAACCGGACGGCAGGACGATCGGCCTCGCCCTGATCCGCGCCAAGGCGAGTGGCGACGATCGCATCGGTTCGCTCCTGTTCAACTTCGGCGGCCCCGGCAGCTCAGGGGTTTCCACACTGCCGTGGTACGCCTCCAACGCGTCCGAACTGGGCGAGCGGTACGACCTGGTGAGCTGGGATCCTCGCGGGGTGGGCGCCAGCGAGGGCGTCCGGTGCCGCAGCGACAAGGAGATCCAGGCCGCGGAGTCGGTGGACATCACTCCGGACACCCCGGCCGAGGAGACGGCGTACTTCCGGGATGCCGCCGCCTTCGGCAAGGGCTGCCAGAAGTCCACGGGGAAGCTGATGGCACATGTGTCGACCACGGACACTGCCCGAGACATGGACCTGATGCGCCAGGTGCTCGGCGATCCGAAGACGCACTACTTCGGCATCTCGTACGGCACCGAACTCGGCGGTGTCTACGCCCACTTGTTCCCGAAAAACGTGGGGCGGCTGATCCTGGACGCGGTCGCCGACCCGAGTGCCGACGCGGCGGGGCATGTCGAGAACCAGGCCAGGGGCTTTCAGCGCGCGTTGAACAACTACCTCAAGTCCACCGGCCAGGACGCCGAGACGGGCTCGCAGAAGATCGTGGACCTGCTGAAGCGAATCGATGAGAGCCCGCTCCCGACCGGATCCGAGCGAAGGCTCACGGAGGCACTCGCGCTCACCGGTCTCCTCAGGCCGCTGTACAGCGAGGCGAGTTGGCCGACCCTCACCAGCGCGCTCGATGCGGCCGAGCAGGGAGACGGCTCGGATCTCCTGGCGCTCGCCGACGAGTACAACGATCGGGACCCGTCGGGGCACTACGTCACGGGAGCCCACTCACAACGGGTCATATCGTGCCTGGACGACAAGCAGCGCCCCACCGCCGAGGAGGCGAGGAAGCTGCTGCCGCGGTTCGAGAAGGTCTCACCCGTGTTCGGACCCATGCTGGGCTGGGACACGGCCGGCTGGTGTCACGACTGGCCGGTGGCCGGGCAGTACGACACCCCCGAGGTGAGCGCGCCGGGTGCGGCGCCGATCCTGCTGGTCGGCAACACCGGCGATCCGGCGACGCCCTACGAGGGCACCCGGAAGATGGCCGACGAGCTCGGCAAGGGCGTCGGTGTGACGCTGACGTGGAAGGGCGAAGGCCACGCCGCGTACGGGAAGGGCAGCGACTGCGTCGACTCGGCGATCAACGCGTACCTGCTTCAGGGGACGGTGCCCAAGGACGGCAAGGTCTGCTCATGACGATGGCGGGGGCTTCGACCACGCATGGTGCTCGAAACCCCCGCCACCGGAGCCGGTCCCGCTCTGAGGGCGGAGCCGTTTGCTCAGTAGACCGGCTTGTCCGGTTCGATCTGGTTGACCCAGCCGATCACGCCGCCGCCGACGTGTACGGCGTCGGAGAAGCCCGCGGACTTCAGGACCGCGAGGACTTCCGCACTGCGGACACCCGTCTTGCAGTGCAAGACGATCTTCTTGTCCTGCGGGAGGCTCTCCAGGGCGGTGCCCATGAGGAACTCGTTCTTCGGGATCAGACGGGCGCCGGGGATCGAGACGATCTCGTACTCGTTGATCTCGCGGACATCGATGATGTCGATGTTCTCGCCGTCGTCGATCCACTCCTTGAGCTGCTTCGGAGTGATCGTCGAGCCGGCGGCGGCCTCCTGGGCCTCCTCGGAGACGACGCCGCAGAAGGCCTCGTAGTCGATGAGCTCGGTGACGGTCGGGTTCTCGCCGCAGACCGCGCAGTTCGGGTCCTTGCGGACCTTGACCTGGCGGTACTGCATCTCCAGGGCGTCGTAGATCATCAGGCGGCCGACCAGCGGCTCACCGATGCCCGCGAGCAGCTTGATGGCCTCGTTGACCTGGATGGAGCCGATGGACGCGCACAGCACGCCGAGCACGCCGCCCTCGGCGCAGGAGGGGACCATGCCGGGGGGCGGGGGCTCCGGGTAGAGGCAGCGGTAGCAGGGTCCGTGCTCGGACCAGAAGACGGAGGCCTGGCCGTCGAAGCGGTAGATCGAGCCCCAGACGTACGGCTTGTTCAGCAGCACGCAGGCGTCGTTGACCAGGTAGCGGGTCGCGAAGTTGTCCGTGCCGTCGACGATCAGGTCGTACTGGCTGAAGATGTCCATCACGTTGTCGGCCTCGAGCCGCTCCTCGTGAAGGATCACGTTCACGTACGGGTTGATGCCGAGGACGGAGTCGCGCGCGGACTCGGCCTTGGAGCGGCCGATGTCGGCCTGGCTGTGGATGATCTGGCGCTGCAGGTTCGACTCGTCGACCTCGTCGAACTCCACGATGCCGAGCGTGCCGACGCCCGCGGCGGCCAGGTACATCAGCGCCGGCGAGCCCAGGCCGCCGGCGCCCACACACAGCACCTTGGCGTTCTTCAGCCGCTTCTGCCCGTCCATCCCGACATCGGGGATGATCAGGTGGCGGGAGTACCTGCGAACCTCGTCTACGGTGAGCTCGGGGGCCGGCTCGACCAGGGGTGGCAGCGACACGGGGACTCCGTTGGTCGGTCTATCACTACGGTTGTTCTCCCCGTAACAGTGCCATGGCCTTTTTCATTCCGAGACACCTGTTCCGATCCGCGAGACGATTTCGTCCCAGTAGCCGGGCATGGTCTCCCAGGGGTCGGTGCGCCCGCCGCGGTCCGTGTGGTCGGTGAACCAGATCGTGGCGGCTCCCTGCCAGCGGGCGATACGCAGTGCCTCGTCGAGGTGCCCGAGGGGCACTCCGTGGACGAAGTGGCAGAAGCGGTCGGGCGGATAGTCGGCCGTCCACTCGGCGACCTGCGACCAGCGGTAGTCGCTCCACGAGCCGCGGAAGGTGACCATTTGGTCGGCGCACTCGGCGTAACCCGGGTGCGGGTGGGTGCCGTGGCCGAGGACGATGTGGGCCTCGTCACGCAGCGCGCGGAGCGTGCTGACCGTGCGGCGGACCTCGGGCAGGGCAGCGCGTTCGGTCGGGCAGCGGTCGAGGAAGAAGCCGTCGACGAGGTACCAGTCGAGGTAGCGCTGGGCCTCGGAGATCACCTCGTCGAAGGGGCGGGCACCGTGGAGCGTGCCGCCGTGGGACGTGCCGCAATGGGACCCGGCGAGGTGGGTCGTGCCGCGGTGGGCCCTGTCGTGGCGGGCCGTGCCGAGATGCGCCCGGTTGAGGCGGGTCGTGCCGGCGTGGGCTGGGTCGAGGCGGTCCACGTCGAGGTGGCCGAGGACGCGGACTCCGGCGTTGCGGAGTCTGCCGGCGGCCTCCAGGCAGTGGGGGTCGGGGCGGGCGCCGGGGCCGTCGGCGACGTTGAGGACGACCCAGTCCAGGGGGGTGCCGGGGCGGGTGAGTTCGCCCCACTCGGTCGGGGCGAGCAGAGGATGCGCATAGCCAGGGATGCCGAGGCCGGTACGGAGATCGGTGCTCGCTGTGGGCGGCGTGGCGCCGGTCAGATACGGCATGCCGCCTCCATCCAGATATCGCCCAGGGACTCTTCGAGGTTGATACGGGGGCGCCAGCCGAGCCGGTCGCGGGCGGTGCGTACGTCGGCCTGCTGCCAGCTGCCGCAGCCGTCCGGGTACGGGTAGGCGGCCGGGGAGACCTGGCCCGCCTGGGCGGCGTGGGCCGCGTGCGCCACGTGGGTCGCATGAGCGGTGTGGACGGCGTGGCCGGCGTGCGCGGCGTGGGACAAGTGGTCCGAATCGGGGCGCGGGTGGCCGATGGATGCCCTCAACGGGCCGGGTGGGCCGTCGAGTTCGTGGAGGGCGCCGCCATACCCCGCCACGCGGGCGAGCACGGCTGCGGCGTCGCGGAGGCGGACTGCGCGGCCCGAGCCGATGTTGATGACGCCCTGCGCGGCGGACAGCGAGGCGGCGTGGACTGCGCGGGCCACGTCGCGGACGTCGATGAAGTCGCGTTGGGCGCCGAGGCCGGTGAGTTTGAGCTCGCCGTCGCCCGACTGCATGGCGCGGCGCATGGCCTCGGCGAGGCGGCCGAGGGGGGAGCCGGCAGGGGTGCCGGGGCCTGCGGGCGAGAAGACCCGGAGGACCACGGCGTCCAGGCCGGAGCCCAGGACCAGTTCGGTGGCGGCGAGTTTGCTGACGCCGTACGGGCCGCCGGGGCGGGGGACGGCGTCCTCGGCCGTGGAGGAGCCTGGCTGGCTCGGGCCGTACTCGGCGCCGCAGCCGATCTGGACGAGGCGGGCGCCGCAGCCGCTGCGGCGCAGGGCCTCGCAGACGGTGGCGACGGCGACGGTGTTGTGGCGGGTGAGTTCGCGGGCGCCGCCTCTGGTGGCGCCGGCGCAGTTGATGACTACGCCGGGGTGGACCGCGTCGAGGAAGCGGGTGAGGGCGCCGGGGCTGCCTGATGCGAGGTCGAAGCGGACGTCGGCGTCGTCGCCGCGGCCCAGCGCGGTGAGTTGGACGGCGGGGTCGGCGAGGAGGCGGTCGGCTACGAAGCGACCGAGGTAGCCGTTGGCTCCGATCAGCAGGACTCTCATCGGGCGGCTCCCGGGGCCGAGGTGTGGTCGGGTCGGGAGGTGATCATTTGGGGTTCTCCTTCGGGGGCTTCAGGTGGAGGGGCTCTCGGGCGGGAAGGGGGTTCCGGGTAGGAGCCGGGTCCCGGGCGAGAGGGGGGTCTCGGGCGGGAGGCGGGTCTCGGGTAGGGGGTGTTCGGCGGGGCTGTGGGGGCGTATGCCTGCGGCGGCCCGTGCCGCTGGGTGGGGGTTCGCGTCGCCCCTGCGAGTGCGTTGTGGGTCGGGGCCGCGCCGGGGGGTGTCCGTCCTCGGTCGGGCGGTTGCCGTCGGGCAAGAAAGGCTGTCTCTTGACGCCGGCCGTTGCGGGCGGACACCCCCCGGCACGTCCCCTTGCCGCCCTACGCGGGCGCGGGCACGACGTGGTTGCTGATCCGTCAGCATGTGTCGTCCGCCCTCGCGTGTGCCGAAGCCCTCGTCACGGTGCGCAATGCGTGCAGAAGGAGGGTCAGGGCGCCTGCGCCGCAGGCGATGGTGGGGATGGCGGCCGGGCCCCATGTGTCGATGAGGGTCTGCACGGGGGTTGCCAGCAAGGCGCAGCCGGGCAGGCGCGCGGCGAAGAGGGTGGCCAGGGCCGTTGCCTCGGCTGAGGCTGCGGCGGTGAGGACGAGTGCGGGGGCGTGGGTGAAGCCGTGGGTGGTGAGGAGGCGGGCGAGGAGCAGGAGGGCGCCCAGGGTGAGGGTCTGGGGGTAGGCAGGGGGCTCGTCCAGGGTGGTCGTCGTGAGGGTCAGTAAAGCCGTCAGGGCGCAGAGGTAGAGGGCGACCGTGCCCAGGAGCAACGGCTTTGCCGAGGTGGCGAACTCCTCCAGGGCTCGGCTGGCCGAGAGTCTGCGGCGGGCCCGTACGGCGAAGAGGTGGGCGCACCAGGCTGCCGCGGCGCAGGAGAGGGTGAGAGCCAGTACGGGGGCCGTGGCGAGGGGCCAAGGGCCTTCGGCGGTGCCGGTGGGGAGGGCGTCCGGGCCCCCGGTGGCGGCTGCCTGGAGGAGGCCGTCGCCGAGGAGGGCGTAGGCGAGGAGCCAGGTGATCCGCGTGATGGTGGCGTGTGTGCGGTCCTTGCCGGCGAGGGGGCCCCTGGCCAGGGCGGCGCGTACGGCGAGGGCCACGGCGAGGGTTCCCACGGCGGCCGCGATGAGGCGGGACCGGCCGTGGGTGAGGTGCAGGGCGGTCACAGCTGCCGCGCAGAGGGCTCCGGGGAGGAGGGCGAGGAGAATCCAGTCCGCTCGGGCGCGGGGGGTGGTGAGGGCCGGGGCACCTGGGCGTGACTCGGCGTCGCGGGGTACGCGGGCGTACATCTCCTCCGCGAGCGAGAAGACGTCCCGGTGCAGGAAGCGGGACGCGGTTCGGTCGGTGATGCCGTGGGCTTCCAGGCCGGCCGCGATGTCCAAGGGGTCCACCGCGCGTTCGCACAGGTCCCGGTGACGGTGCATCAGGGCCTTCACGGGGTCGGCGCCCATGCGGCCGGCGGAGGTGGGGCGGGTGGACGCTGAGGTGGGGCTGGGGCTCGTTGAGGTTGATCGGGTGCCGGTGGTGCGCGTGGAGGTGCCGGTGAGGGTGGCGGATCGTGCGTCGGCGGTGGTGGGGGGCGGTCCGTCGGCTGTGCCTTCGCTTGCGTCCGTCCTAGCGGCCGCGCCTTCGCTTGCGTCCGTCCCAGCGGCCGCGCCTTCGCTTGCGTCCGTCCCAGCAGCCGCGCCTTCGCTTGCGTCCGTCCCAGCAGCCGCGCCTCCCCTTGCGTCCGTCCCAGCAGCCGC
>NZ_JBVKAV010000006.1:0-265518 GCF_055639295.1 Streptomyces sp. NPDC107528 | reverse complement strand
CGCCTCCCCTCGCGTCCGTCCCAGCAGCCGCGCCTCCCCTCGCGTCCGTCCCAGCAGCCGCGCCTCCCCTCGCGTCCGTCCCAGCAGCCGCGCCTCCCCTCGCGTCCGTCCCAGCAGCCGCGCCTGTCCGTACATCCACCCCGGTGGCCCCGCCGGCCCGTAGGTCCATCCCTGCCACCGCATCCACCCCAACGGCCGCATCCGCCCCTACGTCCGCCCCTGCCGCCGCGTCCTCCCCCGCGTATGGGTCCGGCGTGAGCCACTCCTCCGAGCGTTCGTCCCATGCGCCGGGGCTGGTGGGGGCCCCGGGGCGGTCCAGTCCTCCCAGGCCGTTCATCGCGCTCCCTCCGTCGCGGGCAGGGCGGTGGCGCGTACGGGGGCTCCTGGCGGCCTTGGCGGGCCGCCGCGGGCGACCAGGCGTGTGGTGCGGTCGGGCCACCGGCCGGGGACGTGGGCCTCGGCGGGGACGGCGAAGGGCAGAGGGGCGCCGGAATCGTCGAGGACGACTCGGCGGACCGGTGTGCGCGAGACGATCTCCAGGTAAATGCCGTGAAATGCTGCGACGTTCTGCTCGACGGTGAACAGTTCGAGCGCACGCGCGCGTGCCGCCGCGCCCAGGCGCTCGCGGCGCTCGGGGTCGCGCAACAGCGCCACGCAGGCCTCCGCCAGCGCGCGGGGATTGCGCGGCGGTACGACGAGACCGGTGCCGCCGATGACCTCCACCACCGCGCCGACGTCGGTGGACACCGTCGCGCGGCCGCAGAACATGGCCTCGACCAGGCCGATCGGGAAGCCCTCCACGACGCTGGACAGGACGGCCACGGCGCCCGAGGCGTAGGCGTCGGCGAGAGCCGGGACCTCATGGCCGCCGATCTCCTCGAAGGAGACCGGGTTGTGGCCGACCGTGTGCGGGCCCTCGGCCTCGTCGGGGAAGAGTTGCGCGGCCAGCACCTTGCAGTGGCCGAGATAGGCCGCGCCCTCGGCGCCCGAGGCGGTACCGACGATCCGCAGGCGGGTCTTCGGCTCCTCCTTGCGGACCTCGGCGAAGGCGTGCAGCAACGACACCAGGTCCTTGGCCGGTTCGACGCGGCCGACCCAGACAAGGGTGTCCGGGTCCGCGCGCTCCGGGCCCTCGCCGACCTCGGCGAAGCGGTCGGCGTCCATGCCGGGGTAGACCGTGCGGAGCTTCGCGCGGTCGGCGCCGCAGCGCTCCTGCCAGCGGCGGGCGTGGCCGTTGCCCGGCGTGATGAGGGCGGCCCGGGCGTAGGACTCGGCGGCGAGCCTGCCGTGGAGGGCGGCGAGCAGGGAGCGCACGGCGGGCGAGGCGTCGGTCTCGGCCAGGTAGTGCGTGCGCAGCCGGACGCCGTACTCGGTCAGCAGCAGCGGTACGCCGTGGAAGTGGCGGGCGAGCAGGGCGGGCAGGGCCGCGGCGCCGCCGGACGTGGCGTGGCACAGGTCGACCGAGCCCAGGCCGTCGTCCTCGTACCAGTCGAGCGAGAAGGGGCGCAGGGCGCGTTCGAGATGCGCGGCGACGGCCAGCAGATCGGGGACGCGCGCCTCGCGCGCCGTGCGCAGGGCGCCCCGCGCTCGGCAGGCGCGCTCGAGGATGCGTACGGCGGACTCGGAGCGGAGCGCTCCCACCAACCCGCCTTCGTCGCGAGCGAGTTCGGCGAGGCCGTACAGCGCGTTGCCGAAACGGTCCGCCTCGGTGGCCGACGCGTCCTCGGGGTTTCCGGACGCGTCTGTGCCGGCCCCTGCGCAGAGCACGGTCACCAACTCGCCGTAGCAGTCGGCGAACCGCCGGCGCGCGCGGCGCCCGTATACCACCCCGTCGTCCTCGGCCGCCCACAGCGGCGCCGTGCGCACCCGGCCGACCTGGGGCGGCAGCGGGATCCAGCCCTCGTCCTCCTGGCACTCGCTGCGGCTGAGCGCGTAGATGTCGAACTCGTGCTGTCCGAGCCCGCGCACGAGCCGGTCGCACCAGAGCCTGGCGTCACCGCTCACATACGGATAGCCACCCTCCGCAATCAGTCCGATGCGCACGAGTACACCCCCGATCTCCCTTAGGGGAGCCGCCGTTCCCCCGGCGGCTCACAGCGGGACGAAGGTATGCGGACAAGGCGGTGGCGCGACGGACGGTTGTCCATCGCGCCACCAAAAGGGGTGAACGGTCGTAACTTTCCCGTGCGGGTCGCGTTCCGTCGCGCTAAGAGAGTAAACGCGCACGCATCGTCACACCTGAACGGCTCGGACGGTCACACCGCTGCCAACTCCCGTCGCGCCGCCCGCCGCTGGGCGGCGATCCGCGGATCGAGCGCGGGTACCGCGGCCAGGAGCTGCTTGGTGTACGGGTTCTGCGGGTTGTCGTACACCTCGTCGGCGAGGCCCTCCTCGACGATCCGCCCGCCCCGCATCACCGCGACCCGGTCACTGACCTGGCGTACGACGGCGAGGTCGTGCGCGACGAAGACGAGCGCGAGTCCCAGCTCACGCTGCAACTCCCCCAGCAGGGCCACGACCTGGGCCTGCGTGGTGACGTCGAGCGCGGATACGGGCTCGTCGCAGACGATGACGCGCGGGTCGGCGGCGAGCGCCCGCGCGATGCCCACGCGCTGGCGCTGCCCGCCGCTGAACTCGTGGGGGTAGCGGTCGTAGTGCGCCGCTTCGAGCCCTACGCGCTCCAGCAGTTCCCTTACGCGCCCCCGGATACGCCCCTCGTCGTCCTCGCCCCGCGCGCGGAGCGGGTCGGCGATCGACTCGCCCACGGTGCGGCGGGGGTTGAGGGAGGAGACAGGGTCCTGGAAGACCATCTGCACCGCGGGATTCACGCCCGCGCGCGTGTGGCCGTCGTAACGGACCTCGCCCGCCGTCGGCTCCAGGAGGCCGACCAGCATGCGCCCGAGGGTCGTCTTGCCGCTGCCGCTCTCCCCCACGACGCCCAGGGTCTCGCCGCGGCGGATCGTCAGCGACACGTCGTCCACCGCCGTGAACGCCCGCTTCCCGCGGCCGAATTCACGCCGCAGGCCGGTCGCCGCCAGGACGACGTCCGCCGAGGCCAGGTCCACCGACGCACCCTCCACCGAGGCCAGGTCCACCGACGCAACGTCCGACGAGGCGCCGTCCACCGATGCGATCGTCGCCCCCTCCGGCTCCTTGACGCCCTCATGGCTGACGCGCGGCGTGTCCACGCGCGGGACCGCGTGCAGCAGTTCGCGCGTATACGGCTGCTCCGGAGCTCCCAGGACGTCGGCGACCGCGCCGCGTTCCACCGCCCGTCCGTGCCGCATCACCAGCACCTCGTCGACGCTCTCGGAGGCGACGCCGACGTCGTGGGTGACGAGGAGGAGACCCATTCCGGTCTCCTCGCGGAGCCTGTGCAGCAGGTCGAGGATCTGGGCCTGGACCGTCACGTCGAGCGCGGTCGTCGGCTCGTCGGCGATCAGCAGGTCGGGCGCGCAGGCCAGCGCCATGGCGATGAGGGCACGCTGGCGCATACCGCCGCTGAACTCGTGCGGGCGGGAACGGGATCGCCGTAGTGCGTCCGGAATTCCAACTCGGTTCAGCACCTCGACCGCACGCGCCCGTGCCGCTCGTCGCGAGGCACGCGTGTGTGTGCGGTACACCTCGGCGATCTGGTCGCCGATCGCGTAGTACGGGTCGAGCGAGGACAGCGGGTCCTGGAAGACCATGGCCGCCTTCCCGCCGCGCAGTCGCCGCAGTTCGTCGTCCGACGCCTGCCGTACGTCGACGCCGGCGACCTCGACCGACCCGCCGACCCGTGCGCCCGTGCCGCGGTGCAGCCCCAGCAACGCCGAGGCGACCGTGGACTTCCCGGAGCCGGATTCGCCGACGAGGGCGAGGGCGGCGCCTTGTTCCAGCCGGAAGGACAGGCCGTCGACGGCCCGCAGGGAACCGAACTCGACCGTCAGGTCGGTGACGTCCACAAGGCTCATGCCAGCACCACCCGTCGGTCGGCCACCGCGTACAGCACGTCCGCGACGGCGTTGGCGACGACCACGAAGAAGCCGATGACCAGGACCATGCCGACGACGACCGGGAGGTCGACGACGTTGACCGCGTGGACCAGTTCCTGTCCGATGCCGGGCAGTCCGAAGAGCGTCTCGGTGAGCACCGCGCCGCCGACCGCGCCGCCGAAGTTGTTGGCGTTCAGGGCGATGACCGGCGCGAGGGCCCCGCGCAGCGCGTGCCGTCCGATGACCGACCGTTCACCGACGCCGTACGCCCGGAAGGTGCGGATGTGGTCCTCGGCCAGCGTCTCCAGCATGGCCGCGCGCGTGAGACGTGCGAACGCGGCGGCCTCGATGAGGGCCAGGGAAAGCCATGGCAGCAGCAGGTTCCATGCCCACTGTTCGGGATCGTCGGTGAAGGCGACGTACTGCGGGAACGGCAGCAGTTGGAGCTGCCCGCAGACGACGATCATCAAGACCAGACCGATCACGAAGACCGGCGTGGCCACGCCGGCGAGCGTGACGCCGGTCAGCAGTCGCTCGGTGAGACGGCCGCGTCGCCATGCGGACAGGACGCCCGTGCCGACGCCGAGGATCAGCCACAGCACCATCGCACCGAACACGAGCGACAGGCTGACCGGCAGCTTCGCCAGGATCAGCTGGGTGACCTGCTGGTCGCTCTGGTACGACAGCCCGAGACAGGGCGCCGAGCAGTGCTGCACGGACGCGCCCGTCGAGTAGTCCTGGCCGGCGACGAGGCCCTCCAGGAAGTGCCAGTAGCGCGTGTACAGCGGGTCGTTCAGGTGCAGTTGCTCGGCGACCTGCTGCACCTGGGCGGGCGAGCAGCGGGGGCCGCAGGTGATCTGGGCGACGTTGCCGGGAGTGACGTAGAAGACGACGTAGACGATCACCGAGATGGCGAACAGGGTGACGACGACACCGACGGTCCGGCGCAGGACGAAGCCTCCGAGGCTCCTGAGGCTGGTGACATTCGTGAGACTGGGGAGACCAGTGAGGCCGCCGCTCATGCCTTGGCCTCCCTCTTGCGGCCCGTGCCGACCCGCAGCCGCGACGCCGCGCGCGGGTCGAGCGCCGTGCGCACGCCGTCGCCGAGGACGGTGAGGGCGAGGACGGTCACGAAGAGCGCGCCGGCCGGCAGCAGCAGGTACTGCGGGGCGGCCTGGTACCAGACGTCGGCGGCGGTGAGCATCTGTCCCCAGGACGGCGTCGGCGGCTTCACTCCGACGCCCAGGAAGGACAGGGCGGCCTCCACGGAGATGTTGACCGGGACCAGCAGGGCCGCGTACGTGATGACCGGGGCGGCGATGCCGGGCAGCAGTTCCCGGCGGGCGATCCGCCAGGTGCCCCAACCGCTGAGCCGGGCGGCGGCTACGTAGTCGAGCCCCTTCAGGGTGAGCGTCTGGGCGCGCACGATCTTCGCGATGTTGCCCCAGGCGATCAGGCCGATCACCAGGGCGACCAGCACGGGCCGCGGGAAGCTCGACGGCACGATGGCGAGCAGCGCCAATGCCATGATCATCAGCGGCATCGCCACGATGACGTCGGTCAAGCGGCTCAGCAGCTGGTCGACCCAGCGGCTGCCGAGCGCGGCGGCGACGCCCACCACGACGCCGATGGTCACCTGGACGACGGTCGCGGCCAGCGCGACCCCGAGGGAGACCCGGGCGCCGTGGACGAGCCGCGCGAACAGGTCCCGCCCGGTCTGCGGTTCGACGCCGAGCCAGTGGTCGGCGCTCACTCCGCCGAACGACCCGATGGGCACGCCCCCGCGCGCGGAGTCCACGAGGGACGGGTGGTAGGTGGTCGGATCCTGGCCCTCGACCGCGGTGAGCAGCGGTGCGGCGAGCGCGACCAGGACGAGCAGTGCGACTACGACCGCCGCGACCAGGGCGGCGCGCTGCGTCCGCAGCCGCCGCCAGAACTGACGGGCCCCCGAGGCCCCCGGAGCAGGCACCCCGGGAGCCTCGACGGCAATGACTGCCTCACTCACGGCGCTACTTCACCGCGACCTGGGAGATGTCCAGCACGCCGGTCCAGTCGCTGATCACGACGTTCTTGACGGACTCGCCGTACAGCCGCTTGTAGACGGGGTGGAACAGCGGCACCGTCAGCGCCTGTTCGCCGATCTTCTTGTCCAGCGCACCCCACCGCTCGGCGGCGGCGTCGAGGTCGGTCAGCTTGTTGATCGCGTCGATCTCGGTGTTGACGGACTTGTCGTCGAGCAGGCCGGTGTTGAAGTTCGCGCCGTCCTTGACGATCTGCCGGCCGTCGAAGATCGGGGCGAGGAAGGGACCGCCGGAGGGCCAGTCGGCACCCCAGTGGGCGAGGAAGAAGCCGGGCTCGGTCTTCACGTCGTGGATCTTGTCGGAGTAGTCGTTCTCCTCCAGACCCTGGAGCTTGACCGTGATTCCCGCCTTCTTGAGCGCGTCCTGGATCGCGGTCGCGATCTCGGGGCTGGTCTCGAAGTCCTTGGCGTTGGAGTGGGTCAGGGTGACGGTCAGCCCGTTCGCGTAACCGGCCTCCTTCAGCAGCTTCTTGGCCTTCGCCGGGTCACCGGCCGCACCCGCCGGGAAGTGGTCGTAGGCCGTGTAGCCGAAGGACTTCTGGTTCGGCAGGAAGGTGGTCGCGGGCTCGGCGAGCGCGGACCCGCCCGCCGCGTTCACCACGGACGACCGGTCGATGGCGTACGAGATCGCCTGCCGCACCTTGGCGTTGTCGAACGGCTTGGTCTTCGGGTTGAACGCGATGTAGTTGGTGTAACCGAAGTGCCCGGTGCCGACGCGCGCGGCAAGTTCCTTGTCGCCGGTCACCTTGGCCAGCTCGGCCGGGCCGAGGTTGGTGTCCGTGGTGACCGCGGCCGCGTCCGCACCCTGGGACGCGGACAGCCGCTGATTGATCACCGACGAGTCGAGCCCGGACCGTACGTCGATCTTGTCGGGGTAGGCCTTGCGCTCGGCGTCCGTCGAGGCGGACCAGTGGGTGTTGCGCTCCAGGGTGAGCCGCTCGCCGTCGTTCTCGTTCTTCACCACCTTGTACGGGCCGGACGAGACCGGGTGCTCCTCGTACTTCGTGCCGGTGTCCTTGTCCTTGGGCACCGGCGTGAACTGCGTCTGCGTCGCCAGGTACGGGAACTCACCCTCGGGCTTGTTCAGACGGAAGACGACGGTCCGCTCGTCCGGCGTCTCGATCGCCGACAGACCCTTCTTGTCCTGGTACGGCCCCTGGTAGTCGGCCGCGCCGACCAGCCAGTCCCTCAAGTACGGGGCACCGCCGGACAGTTCGGGGGCGAAGGAGCGCTCGATGCCGTACTTGATGTCGGCCGAGGTGATCGGGGTGCCGTCCTCGTACTTGAGGCCCTCCTTGAGGGTGTACGTCCACACGGTCGCGTCCTTGTTCGGACGCCCGGTGTCGGTGGCGAGGTCGGGGACGACTTCGGCGCCGGCCTCACCGTTCTCGCGGTTGCGCGTGGTGAGGGTACGGAAGACGAGGGAGGGGACGTTTCCGCCGCCGGACGTGTACAGCCGGGCCGGGTCGAAGTCCTGCTGCGGATGGGAGTTCAGGACCGTGAGCGTGCCGCCCTTGTGGGGCGTGGAGTCGCCGCCGGCACTCTTGGCATCGTTGTCCTCAGGCCCGCAGGCGGCGGCGCCCGCTGCCACGACCAGGCTGACGGATGCCGCGGCCACGCGGCGCGCTATGACGGACGATTGACGCATCGGAGACGACCTCTCGGAATGATGAGTCTCGGATATCGAGACGAAATGACGCGGAGTGAGACGGGAGTGCACAGACGTCTGCCCCGGCGTCGGGTCGTCGGAAGCCCATGAACGCGCCACGGGTCCGAAACCCGTCAGCGACTCACAGGAGTGAAGGAAGAAGATCGCGACGCGAACGCCTGGAGGCGGGCGTCAGCGACAGTCGATGTCGGCCACGCACAGGGCGGTCACACCGATCAGCGCCAGCTCGATAGCGGCGCGAGTGGGGGCGTGACGGGTCGACATGTGCAGAAATATCTATGAACTCGCTGCACATGTCAATGTGACGTATGAGTCACCCCTCAACTCCCGGGATACATCCAGGGGTTGGCCCGACAGCGGATCCCGTCGTGGTCGAGGAACTTGGTCTGCTGCTGCATGACCGGGGCCAGCTCGCCGTCCTTGTCACAGGTCACATGGGAGTAGCCGAGCCGGTGACCGACCTCGTGGTTGATCAGCATCTGCCGGTACTCATGGATGCGATCACCGTATGTCTCGGACCCTTGCGCCCATCTGTACGCATTGATCATGACGCGCTCGGTGGAGGCGGAGTCGCACGACACATTGTCGACGGTGGTGTCCAGACCGGACTTGGCACACCAGTCGGCCGTCGTACCGGGGCTGGCCAGCGTGATCACGAAATCCGGCTTGCCGGAGTAGATGCGCTCGAAGGTACGGGCGCCGTTGTGCGCCCAGCTCCGGTCGTCGTTGAGCGTCTTCTGCACGGCCTCGGCGAAGAGTTCGCCGTCGAGCCCGAGTCCCTGCTCCACGTCCACGCGGTAGGTGTACTTCTGCCCCTTGCCGGGCGCCTTGGCGATCCCCGGGACCGCGTCGAACCTGCCCGGGCCCTTGAGCTTGGCGCTGAGCGCGTACGTCTCGCCCATCTTCTGCTCGTACGTCAGCGGCGCCGGCACATTCGGCGCGTCCGGCGTCGGCCGCCCGTCGCCGCGCGAGGCCGAGTCGCGGGCGTCCCGCCCCTGATCGGTGGCGGACTGTGACTGTACGTCGCCGTCCTCCCGCCCCTTCGCGACCTGACCGGCGACGACGACGGCCAGCACGGTGACGACAGCGGCAGCGGCGATGCCGGAGAAGGCCCGGCCCTTGGAGCCCCTCGCCGCCACGGGCTCGCCGGTCGGCGGCGCGTCGTCGTCGCCGTCGGCGCCGGCCTGTGTCCCGGTGTCGTCCGCGGCACCGCCGCCGGTCCTGGTGTCCCATTCGGTGACGGAGGCATACGGGTCGGAGGCGTACGGGTGGGAGGTGTACGGGTGGGAGGCGTGCGCGGTCTCGGTCGTACGCGGCGCGAAGACGTCGACGTCCCCGTCGCCCTCGAAGGCCTCCAGGTAGTCCTGCCGGGGCCCTTCGGACGGCGCTGCCCGCCGGGGCCGCGGCACGGGAACACCGGTCATGGGCGGGGCACCGGCGGCCGCGGGGGCGCCGTACGCGACGCCGGCACGCCCCCGCAACTCGCCCCAGCCACCGCCGGATTCACGCTGCTCGGGGTGGCCGGCACGGGCCTGGGGAGTGCCATGGGCGGGCGTACCGTCGGCGAAACGGGGCACGCCGTGGGCCGGGGTGCCGTCGGGGAACCTCGGGAAGCCATGTGCGGGCGTGCCGTCGGGGAACCTCGGAAAGCCGTGAGCAGGCGTGCCGTCGGGCAGCCTCGGGACCCCCTGCGCGGGCGTGCCGTCGGGGAAGCCGCGTCCTCCGTACGCGGGACCTTCACCCGCGGGCATCCCCTGCCGGCCGGGCGGCGGCCCAGGCACCCGGCGACCGCCGCCGGGTCCGCCGGACTGCGGCGGGCCGCTCGGGCCCGCGCCCGGTGCCGGACCCGGCGGTCGGGCACCCGGAGGCCGACCGGGCCCCGGACCCGGCACGGACGTCCCCCGCTGGGCCGTGCCCGGCTCGGGCTGTGCCCCCCGGGAGTCCTGTCGTGCGGTTGTGTCCGCGGTGTCGCGCTTGGGCTTGGCGGCGGACCCGCGCCTGCTGTGGCGTCCCACGTCGCGCCTCAGCTCCCCGAGATCTCGGTCATGGCGCCCCCGCCGCTCGCAGCGGCCCCGGCTCCACCCGCACTCCGTCTCGCGGCCCCGGCACCCCCAGCGGCCTCCGACTCTGCCGACTCCGCTGTCTCCGCAAGGAGTTCACCGAACGCGCGGGCGACCACCTCCGGGTACTCCATCATCGCCACGTGCCCGGCGTCCGGCAGGCTCAGCAGGCGGGAGTCGCGGAAGGCGCGCGCGGCCTTGCTGCGCATGCGGTAGCCGACGAGCTGGTCCCGGCCGCCGTAGATGAGCAGCGTCGGAGCCAGTACCCGCTCGGCCTGGCGCCACAGCGCGTGCTGGCCGCCCAGCGTGTAGGCGTTGACCAGCCCGCGCGCGGAACGCGTCATCGCGTCCCAGAAGTACGGCAGTTGAAGCCGTCGGTTCATCTCCTGGACGGCATTGCTGAAGCCCTCCGGCGTCACCCGCTCGGGATCGCCGTAGCAGAGGTGCATCACGCCACGGACCCGCTGCTCCGCCGTCCACTGCTTGGTGAGCCGGGTGAACAGCGAGGTCACTCCGGGCACGGAGAGCAGCGCGGTGGGCACGGCGCTGCGCTGGACACGGAGCTCCGGCAGGGCGGGCGACACGAGCGTGAGCGTACGGACCAGGTCCGGGCGTACGGCGGCGACGCGCGTGGTGACCGCGCCGCCGAGCGAGTTGCCGAAGAGGTGTACGGGGCCACGGCCGGAGGCGTCGAGATAGCGAATCACCGCGCGTGCGTGCGCGGTGATCGAGTAGTCGCCGTCGTCCGGCGGTGGCGAGTCGCCGAAGCCCGGCAGGTCGACGGCCTCACAGTCGACCTCACCCTCCAGCAGTTCCATCAGCGCCGACCAGTTCTGCGAGGAACCGCCGAGTCCATGCACGTACAACGCGGGCGGCAGCCCCTCGCGCGCGGGCGGCCTCGACCGCACCGTCAGCGTGATCCCGGGCAGCCCGACCGACCGCAGCCGCTCCCCCTCGGCGACCCTGACGGTCGCCACCTTGGGGAGCACATTGGCGGCCGGCGCTGACGGGAGCTCGGTCGAAGACATGCGGCAATGTTACGAGACGATCACGCAGTGGTTCATGTGTTCGCCGTCACAAGTCGACACGTACATGGCAGATTCCCGGCCGGGAAACCCGCCAGACGTATCCCGCTCACGGAAGCCACCCGGAGCACGCCCGAATTGCCCGCAGATCCCCCGCAGATCGCATAGCGTCCGGAACCTGTGTCTCCTAGGCTCGTACGCAGGGCACCCGGAAGTGGACCCCTGCTTCACCCAGGGACGTTGTGCCCCACGGGGACGTTCTAGAAAGGGAGCCCGCCATGGCCGCCGATCCCACCGACCCCGAGACCTTCGTGGACGACGACACCGAGCAGGACGAGGAGTACGACGTCGAGGCCCCCGCCGCCGACGCGGCCGAGCAGCACGCCGATCTCCGGCGCGACCGCGACGACCGGCTGACCGACGCCGACCAGGACCGGGCCAACGAGGCCGACCTCATCGAACAGGCGCGCGTCGTCTCCATCGACGAGGACGACTATCGCTGAAGCCGATCATCGGCTGCACGAACGAAGGTGAATGAAGGTACAGGTGGGCACGGAAGAGAGTGCCGTTGAACAGCAAAGAGACCATTTGCTGCCCGTTCCGGCCGGGTTTCAAACCTTCTGCACGGCTTTCGTCACCGTCCGGTCCGTGAAATTCTGCGCTCGCACCGCGCACACCAGGGTTACCGAAAAGTACGATGGCGGCGCGGCGCACACCGCATGTGGACGACATTGGGAGGCGGCGTGACAGCCATCGAGCAGACAGAGGCGGCACGCCCGCGGGGCACTCGCCTGCCGCGCCGTGCCCGACGGAACCAGCTGCTGGGCGCCGCCCAGGAGGTGTTCGTCGCGCAGGGCTACCACGCTGCAGCGATGGACGACATCGCCGAGCGCGCCGGCGTCAGCAAGCCGGTGCTCTACCAGCACTTCCCGGGCAAGCTCGACCTGTACCTCGCGCTGCTGGACCAGCACTGTGAGTCCCTGATCCAGTCCGTACGGCACGCGCTCGCGTCGACGACCGACAACAAGCAGCGTGTACGGGCGACGATGGACGCGTACTTCGCGTATGTCGAGGACGACGGCGGCGCGTTCCGCCTGGTCTTCGAGTCGGACCTGACCAACGAGCCGGCCGTGCGCGAGCGCGTCGACAAGGTCACGAACGAGTGTGCCGAGGCGATCTGCGAGGTCATCGCCGAGGACACCGGCCTCTCACGCGCGGAGTCGATGCTGCTCGCCTCCGGCCTCGGCGGTCTGGCCCAGGTCGTGGCCCGCTCCTGGCTGCACAGCGACCGCAGCGTGCCGCGCGACCAGGCGGTGCAGCTGCTGACGTCCCTGGCCTGGCGTGGCATCGCCGGCTTCCCGCTGCACGGCACCGAGCACCACTGAGCGTGTCGGGCGTTTGTTCCCGCCCCCTGTTCGCTCCTGGCGTTCTTGGGCGGAGCGTGCAGGTCCCCTCACCGGGCTAATGTGTGCTGGGTACGGCGCGCAAGGTCGCGCACTTCACTGACCGTCGGAGGGACATAGCCGTGGAGGTCAAGATCGGCGTGCAGCACGCGCCCCGCGAGATCGTTCTGGAGAGCGGTCAGAGTGCCGAGGAGGTCGAGCGGGCGGTGTCCGAGGCGCTGGCCGGAAAGTCACAGCTGCTGACCCTCGTGGACGAGCACGGCCGCAAGGTCCTGGTCCCGGCAGAGCGTCTCGCGTACGTGGAGCTCGGCGAGCCGGCCCCGCGCAAGGTGGGCTTCGGCGCGCTGTAAGCGGGAAGGCGCCGACAGAGCAGGCGTGACGGGAGGGGCCCGGCGACCACGGTCGCCGGGCCCCTCCCGTCTCTCCACATTCGGAGCACAGTTCGATCACACAGGAGGATTGCATTCCGCAGGTCAGGGGTATGACGGGCTACGACCGGGTTCGAGCAGGTCGGCCATGTGGGAGGGACCCCAGCATGCTCTTGGAAGCGCTCAGCGCCGCGATCCTAGGCCTGGCCCTGGCGTGGGCTGCCACCCGCCGCCTGCCGCACCGTCTGCCGACGAGTTCCCTGGTCCTGCCGACGGGCGTCGCCGGCGCCCTCTTCGGCGCGTTCATCACGCACACCGCGCTGGACTTCGGCAATCTCTTCGTGATCCTCATCGGCGCGGCAGTCGTCTCCGCCGCCTCTCTCTCCCTGCTGGTACGCCCCGCGGGAAGACTGAGCCGGCACTCGGCGACCGCGTAGATTCCGAGGACGACCGGCCGCCGGCTCCCTGACGCCGTCCGAAGGCCGACGTTCACCTCCCGGCGCCGATGGGCGATATCCAGCGCGTCCGGCGCCCCAGGACGAGGCCCGTCCAGGGCCGAAGCCCAGGGGGGTCTGGGGGCCGCAGGCCCCCAGAAAGCGGGGCGGCGCCTAAGCCGCCAGCCCCAGCGCAGCCATCCGCTTGGTGTGCGCCTCGGTGATCCGCGAGAACATCTTCCCGACCTCGGCGAGATCGAACCCGTCCGCGACTCCGCCCACGAGCATCGTGGACAGCGCATCCCGGTCGGCAACGACCCGCTGGGACTGCGACAGCGCCTCCCCCATCAAGCGCCGCGCCCACAGCGCGAGCCGCCCGCCCACACGCGGGTCGGCGTCGATGGCGGCCCGCACCTTCTCCACGGCGAACGACGCGTGCCCGGTGTCGTCGAGCACGGCCAGCACCAACCCCCGCGAGTCCGAGTCGAGCCGCGCGGCGACCTCCCGGTAGAAGTCACTGGCGATCGAGTCACCGACGTACGCCTTGACCAGCCCCTCCAGCCAGTCCGAGGGCGCCGTCTGCTTGTGGAAGCCGTCCAGCGCGGCGACGAACGGCTCCATCGCCTGCGTGGGCTCGGCGCCGATCTCGGTGAGCCGGTCCCGCAGCTTCTCGTAGTGGTGGAACTCGGCCGACGCCATCTTCGCCAGCTCCGCCTTGTCCCCCAGCGTCGGCGCCAGCTTGGCGTCCTCCGCCAGCCGCTCGAACGCCGCCAGCTCCCCGTAGGCCAGCGCGCCGAGCAGGTCCACGACGGCGGCCCGGTACTGCGGATCGGCGGAGGCCTGCGCCCAGTCCTGGGCGGCCACCCCGGTGTGTGCGACGGTGCCGTCGGTCTCGACGGCGGAGTCAGCGGTGTCGGAGGCGTCGGGCGTGTTGTCAGGCGTCGTCATGAAGCGCACAATAGCCCGCTCTCCACGTCACGGAAGTCCCTGGTCAATCAGTGTGACGCCGACTACGTGACCAATTCGGCCATCGCATGTGCGCGATTCCGGGGTATGGTGGTAATGCGCCCGCTGAGTACCCTGATGTATTCGACGGGCCGCACGTTATGAGGATGCCCGGTCGGTGGCCCGATCGGCTCCGACCCGACAGCCCTCCCTGGCCGTACGGCACAGATGCGTACGACGACCGGAGGGACACCCTCAGCGGTACGAGCGCTAGAGCGTCGGCAGTGGTCCCGTGTCCTACGGCCCGACCGTATGGCAGCCGACGTCCCCGGCACGGTCCGTCAAGACCCCCGCGCTCGCCTCGCACCGCGTACACAGAAGAGGCAGCACCCTGACTACGACTTTCCGAGAGCTCGGAATCCTTCCCGAGACCGCCGAGGCCCTTGAGGCCGTCGGCATCATCAACCCCTTCCCCATCCAGGAGATGACCCTCCCCGTCGCCCTCTCCGGCACGGACGTCATCGGCCAGGCCAAGACCGGTACCGGCAAGACGCTGGGCTTCGGTCTCCCGCTGCTGGAGCGCGTCACCGTCCCGGCCGACGTCGAGGCCGGCCGCGCCGAGCCCGAGGCACTCACCGACGCCCCGCAGGCGCTCGTCGTCGTCCCCACGCGCGAGTTGTGCACGCAGGTCACGAACGACCTGCTCACCGCGGGCAAGGTGCGTAACGTCCGCGTCCTCGCGATCTACGGCGGCCGGGCCTACGAGCCCCAGGTCGAGGCCCTGAAGAAGGGCGTCGACGTCATCGTCGGCACCCCGGGCCGACTGCTGGACCTCGCGGGCCAGAAGAAGCTCAACCTCAAGCACGTCAAGGCGCTCGTCCTCGACGAGGCCGACGAGATGCTCGACCTGGGCTTCCTGCCCGACGTCGAGAAGATCATCAACATGCTGCCGGCCCGCCGCCAGACCATGCTGTTCTCGGCGACCATGCCGGGCGCGGTCATCGGCCTCGCGCGCCGCTACATGTCACAGCCCACCCACATCCGCGCCACCGCGCCGGACGACGCGGGCGCCACCGTCGCGAACACCTCACAGCACGTGTACCGCGCGCACAACATGGACAAGCCCGAGATGGTCGCGCGCATACTGCAGGCCGACGGCCGGGGACTGGCCATGGTCTTCTGCCGTACGAAGCGCACCGCGGCCGACCTCGCCGACCAGCTCAAGCAGCGCGGCTTCGCGGCCGGCGCGGTCCACGGCGACCTCGGCCAGGGCGCCCGTGAGCAGGCCCTGCGCGCCTTCCGCAACGGCAAGGTGGACGTCCTCGTCTGCACCGACGTCGCCGCTCGCGGTATCGACGTCGAGGGCGTGACGCACGTCATCAACTACCAGTCGCCGGAAGAGGAGAAGACGTACCTGCACCGCATCGGTCGCACCGGCCGCGCGGGCGCCAAGGGCATCGCGATCACCCTCGTCGACTGGGACGACATCCCGCGCTGGCAGCTGATCAACAAGGCGCTGGAGCTGAAGTTCAACGACCCGCCGGAGACGTACTCCACGTCCCCGCACCTCTTCGAGGAACTGAGCATCCCCGCGGGCACCAAGGGCGTCCTGCCCCGCTCGGAGCGTACGCGCGCCGGGCTGGAGGCGGAGGAGCTGGAGGACCTCGGCGAGACCGGCGGACGCGGTGCGCGCGGCCGCGGTGGCCGAGGCGGCCGGGACGAGTCCCGCTCGTCCTCGCCTGACCGTGAGCGCCCGGCGCGCACGCCGCGTCGCCGCCGCCGTACGCGCGGCGGAGCCACGCTGGACGAGACGTCGGCGCCCGCCGTCGGTTCCGGAGCTCCGGAGGAGACCGCCGGGGCCACCACGGCGGAGTCCGTCACCGAGCCCCGCACCCCGCGCCGCCGTCGCCGCACCCGCAACGGCGCGTCGACGGAGCAGGCCGTGACGGCCACGTCCTCGGCCCCCGAGCCTGCGGACGCCGCGGAGGCGGCCGTGACGACGGCGGAGGGTCCGTCCCTGGGCACCGCCGAGGAGACCCCGGCGAAGCCGCGCCGCCGCCGGACCCGCAAGTCGGCGGAGCCGCAGGCGACTTCGGCTCAGGCCGTGACGACGCCGGAGCCGGCGGCCACGCAGGCCGTGCAGGCGTCCGAGCCCGCTGCGGCTCCCGCGGCCGACCAGGTCGCGGTGGCCGACGAGGCCCCCGCCACCAAGCCGCGCCGCCGCACCCGCAAGGCGACGACGGCGGAGACCGCTGTGGAGACGGCCGAGGGCACCGTCGAGGCCGCGCCTCAGACCCCGGAGGCGGCGGAGACCAAGCCGCGCCGCCGGACCCGTAAGGCAACGGCTGCGGCCGAAGCCGTCGTCGACACGGCCGAGGCCGCCGAGGCCAAGCCGAAGGCGCGCCGCACCCGCAAGACCGCGGCGTCCGCCGCCCCGGCCGCCGAGATCCCGGCCCAGACCGCCCAGGAGCCGGAGGCCGCCGAGGCCAAGCCGCGCCGTACGCGCAAGACGGCCGCCGCCGCGGCCGAGGCTGCCGTCGACACGGCGGAGGCCGCCGAGGCCAAGCCCAAGGCCCGCCGTACGCGCAAGGCCACCGCCACCGCCGAGGCCGCCGTTGACGCGGCCGAGGGCACGGAGACGAAGCCGCGCCGTACGCGCAAGGCTGCCGCGGCCGTCACCGAGCCGGAAGCCGCCGAGGCCAAGCCCCGTCGGACCCGCAAGGCAGCGGTCGCCGCGGAAGCCGCCGTCGACACAGCTGAGGCCACCGAGGCCAAGCCCAAGGCACGCCGTACCCGCAAGACCGCGGCGTCCGCCACCCCGGCCGCCGAGATCCCGGCCCAGGCCACGCAGGAGCCGACGGCCACTGCGGAGCCGAAGGCCACCGAGGCGCCCGCGCCGCGTCGCCGTACCCGCAAGGCGGCGGCGACCGTGGAGGCCGCCGACGGCGCGGCCGAGGCCAAGCCCAAGGTGCGCCGTGCCCGTAAGGCCACGGCCGCCACGGAGCCCGCGGAGAGCTGATCTCGCGTACGACGGCCCGGTCCCGCATGGCGCG
The DNA here is from genome assembly GCF_055639295.1 of Streptomyces sp. NPDC107528. NCBI lineage: Bacteria > Bacillati > Actinomycetota > Actinomycetes > Kitasatosporales > Streptomycetaceae > Streptomyces > Streptomyces sp. NPDC107528. Next base: position 248,507 of record NZ_JBVKAV010000006.1, on the reverse strand, counting down.
GGGCCGGGCCGTCGGCTTTCCCCGACCGACCCATGGGGGTCCTACGGCCCACCCGCTACCCTCCCCCCGTGACCACCCAACCCGCCTTCACGCCGCCCCCGAACGTCCGCGCCTACCCCCTCCACACCTCCCGCGGCACCTTCGCCGTCGTCGACTCCCCCGCCGCTCCCGGCGTCGAGGTCCGAGGTGTCGCCCTGCTGCTTCCCGGGTTCACGGGCAGCAAGGAGGACTTCACGCTGATGCACGAACCACTCGCGGCGCGCGGCTACCGTACGGTCGCCGTCGACGGGCGGGGACAGCACGAGTCGGACGGTCCGGAGCGCGACGAAGCGCCATACGCGCGAGGCGAGTTGGCCCTGGACGTCCTCGCCCAGGTGGCAGCCCTCGGCACTCTGGACGCCCCGCTCCACCTCTTCGGCCACTCCCTCGGCGGCCAGATCGCCCGCGCGGCCGTCCTGCTCGACCACGCCCCGTTCAGCTCGCTCACCCTCATGGCGTCGGGCCCCGCCCAGATCTCCGACTCCCAGCAGCAGCGCGTGAAGCTGCTGCGGGACGCGCTCGCGGTGATGACCATGGCCGAGACCTGGGAGGCGATCCTCGCGATGGGGCCGCCCGAGGAGGTCGGCGGGCCGGCGCGCGGCATCGGCGGCCCGGACCTGCTGCGCCGCCGTTGGCTCGGCACGAAGCCCGCTCAACTCCTCGCCACGGGGCGCCAGTTGACCACGGAGCCGGACCGCGTCGACGAACTCGCGGCCCTCCCGCTCCCGTTCCACGTCCTGTCGGGCGCGAGCGACGACACCTGGCCGGTCCCGCTCCTCGACGACATGGCCGCGCGGCTGAACGCCCGCCGCACCGTCATCCCCGGCGCCGAGCACTCGCCCAACGCCGACCAGCCCCTGCGCACCGCAGAGGCCGTCGCCGACTTCTGGGACACCGTCGACGGGACCGACAGCGAGGTCTAGTACCGCGCCCGGCCCCAGCACTGCGCCCGGCCTAGTACTGCGCCTGCAGGTGCTCCCAGAACCCGTCCCGCAGCGCCCGCCGCAGATCCGCCTGGCCGCGCAGGGAGTACTGCAGCAGCCCCTCGGCCTCCACCAGCAGGTCCTGGTCGACGGACCCGGGCAGATACGGATGCCCCGGCAGCAGCTCCACGAGTGACTCCCGCCCCCGCGCCGCGAGCCACTTCGCCGCGATCTGGGCGCCGACGAACCGGACGTCCTCCCGCGTCGGCCGGGCCCCCGCGGCCTCGTACGCGGCAGCCGTGCGCCGGGAGACGTAGGGCTTGAAGAAGTCGAGGTCGAGGGTGCGCTGGCTGTCGACCTCCCAGAGCAGGGGCTCGGCCTGATTGCGGCCTTCCGGCGCCTCGATGCCCCACAGGTGCACCCGCGCCCCGTACCCCTGCGCGGCCTCGACCGCCGACACCAGGTCCTCGTCACCGCCGAGCAGGGCCGCGTCGCTGATGGCGCGGTGCCTGGCCAGGGACTCCAGGTCGGTCCTGATCAGCGAGTCGACGCCCTTCTGCTGGTTGTTGGCGTTGAGGTTTCCCAGGCGGACCTTCACGTCGGGGAGCTCGGCGATCGACTGCTGTTCCGCCGTATGGATGCGGCGCCTGGCGCCGTCGTACCAGTAGACCCGCAGCAGCCTGCTGTCCGCGAAGATCGTGCGCGCCCGGTCGATGAGCGCCTCGATCAGCCCCTCGGCGTCCAGATCGAAGGCCCTGCGGTCCTCCGTCCCGGCGACCAGCCGTCCCGCGGCCGCGTAGAGATAGCCCGCGTCGACGAAGATCGCATGGGTCGAGGGCGTCTTCGCCACCTCGGCGAGCATGCGTTGCAGCAGCTCGTTGGTGTGGTCGATGCGGGCGCCTAGCGCCGCGAGGTCGTCGTTCATCGCCACCATTGTCCCGGCGGTCACGCTGCGAACACAACCGGTCCCGGTCAGTCCCGCCTTGATCTCCGAACGATCGCTTACCGGTCAGTAGTTAGACGTTCGAAAAATTTCTTTAGCGTAGGGAATGTTTGTAACGCGAAGCACGTTGCATACGTGTGTAACCAAGTAGTTCTCCTCAGTTCTCCTCAGGAGGATGACCAGACGAAGGGAGAAGCCCTTGCGCTTCGAAATCATGCGACTCGACGAGTTCGACGGTACGCCCGTGGACAGCACCGTCGTGGACGCCGCCTCCGTCAACCGGATCGTTCAGCAGGCTGCCGCCACCGGACAGCGGCTGTGGATCCGACCGGCCGAAGCCACGGCCTCGTAACAGACGCGGATCACCGCAGCAGCTTCGAAGCCCCCGCACGGCACTGACGCCGTGCGGGGGCTTCGCGCATCCGGGGAGGCTTCGAGGGGCGCTCCTGGGGCTCAGGCGCCCTGGATCACCTGGGTGACGCCGTTGATGATCTGCTGCACCGCGATCGCCGACAGCATCATGCCCGCGAGCCGCGTCACGAGGACCACGCCGCCGTCCTTGATGACCCGGATGATCAGCAGCGAGTACCGCATCACCAGCCACAGCACGACGTGGATGGCGAGGATTGCCGCCCACACCGACACCTGCATGGCGGCGCTGTCGGCCTTCTGCACGGCGAGGATGACCGAGACGATGGCACCCGGCCCGGCGAGCAGCGGCATGCCCAGGGGGACGAGGGCGACGTTCACGTCCTTGGTCTGCTTGGGCTCGTCCGTCTTGCCGGTGAGCAGGTCGAGCGCGATCAGCAGGAGCAGCAGCCCGCCCGCGATCATCAGCGCGGGGACGGAAACGTGCAGGTAGTTGAGGATCTGGTGGCCGAGAAGCCCGAAGACCGTGATCACACCGCCCGCCACACAGACGGCCTGGAAGGCCATCCGCTTCTGCACCTTGGCCGGCCGGCCGGCGGTGAGCGCGAGGAAGATCGGGGTGATCCCGGGGGGATCCATGATGACGAAGAGGGTCAGGAAGAGGGAGCCGAAGACGGCGAGGTCGAACATGCGTGAGCCTTGCGAAGAGGGCTACCGCTGTGGTCAGTCGTTCCGCAGGGCGGAACGGGTGGGCACAGCCTGCAGCGCCGGGTGAAGAGAAACGGAACTGTGGGTGAGAAGCTCAGAACCCGCCGGTCCCCGGCACGGGAAACGCCCCGGTGGCCCGCCGCGTGATCTCGCCGTACACCTCGGGGTCCGTCGTGTACTCGCCGAGCACGCACGTCTTGCGGCTGCCGTGGTAGTCGCTGGACCCGGTCGTCAGCAGCCCGAGCTCCTTGGCGAGCCCGCGCAGCCGCGCACGCGTGTCGGGGTCGTGGTCCATGTGGTCGACCTCGATGCCGTCGAGCCCGGCCGCGGCAAGGTCCGCGATCGAGGACTCCGGGACCGTACGGCCCCGCTTGCTCGCGGCGGGGTGCGCGAAGACGGCGACGCCGCCCGCGGCCTTGATCAGCCGGATCGCCTGGAACGGGTCGGTCTCGTGCTTCTCCACGAAGGCCCGGCCGCCGTCGGCCAGCCAGTCCTCGGTGAAGGCGTCGCCGACGGTCGGTACGACTCCGAGCTCGACCAGCGCGGAGGCGACGTGCGGCCGCCCGACCGAGCCCTCACCGGCGATCCGCAGCACCTGCTCCCAGGTGACGGGCACGCCGAGCGCGTTGAGCTTGGCGACCATGCCCTGGGCCCGGGGCACCCGGTCGTCGCGCACCAGCTCGCGCTCGGCGAGCAGCGCGGGCTCCTCGGGGTCGAAGAGGTAGGCCAGCATGTGCATGCTGATCTCGTCGATACGGCAGGACAGCTCGGCGCCGGTGACGAGGGTGAGCCCCTCCGGCAGCGCGGCGATGGCCTCGGCGTATCCGCGGGTGGTGTCGTGGTCGGTGAGCGCTACGACGTCCAGTCCGGCCGCGGCGGCGCCCAGCACCAGCTCAGCGGGGGTGTCGGTGCCGTCGGAAGCGGTGGAGTGGGTGTGCAGATCGATGCGCACGACACGAACTCCAGTCACTGACGGCACGGAAGGGGACGCTCAAGGATAACCAGGTTTTCAACGACCCTTGTCACACCCTCACAGCCTGAGCGCCCCCTACGGGCAACGCCCCGAAGGGGCGCGGGGAACCGCGCGATCAACCACGAACCACCCGCAGCCGCAAACCATCCTCGACCACCCGAGCTCATGGGCGCGCCAAGGCTCGACCCAGCGGAGCGCTACGGCTCGAGCAGGCGCGGCGACAACGCCCCGCAAGGCACCAGTTCCACCTCGGCACCGGCATCCCGCAGATCCGTCAGCACCAGCTCGTCGTACATGAGCAACCCCGACTGCTCGGGCCACACGACGGCCCACAGCCACATCCCGAGGGCCTCGCCGGCGAAGACGGCACGGTCGTCGGGGGCGCCGGAGACGTGCCACAGCGGGGTCGGGCGGCCGGCGGCGAGGACCTTGGCCTGGGGTGGCTTCTCGACGTTGATGTACGGCCCCGGGTCCGGGCCGTCGATGCCCGCGTAGCGCGCACCGAGACCGACGCCCAGTTCCTCGGCGACCAGGATCAGTTCACCCATGCCGCCGAGCGGACCGGGTCCGGAGCAGGCCACGGCGGTCGCGCGGCCGCCACTGCGGTCGTCGCCCGCGCTGGCGACGCCGGTGAACAGCCAGCCGATCGGCAGCGGCCACGGCATCCACACCGGCACATGGGTGCGATGCACGACCACGCCGAGGGCATCGACGCTGGGCGGGATCACGGGCTGCACCGGGTGCACGGTGCCGTGCACATCGCACTGCCAGGTGTCGGCGAAGAGTCCGGGAGCCCTGACCCGGCCACCACACTTCGGGCAACTGGGTTCGCCCCTCATAGGCCCCCACGGTCCTACCCCTTCTGCGCCACGTCAAGGACGATCACCCGTCCGGGCGGAACCGGTACGGACCGAATATAGATGTAGCTTGCATTAATTAGCCTAGCTAACATACTCTGTGCATCGGCCACCTACCTCAGTTCCGGATTGGAGAACGCAATGGACCCCTTCGACGCGGGAGCGGGCAGCATCCTGCGGCAGCCGAGGGCCGTGTGGGCGACCGCCGGCGCGTCCGTCGTGGCCTTCATGGGCATCGGGCTCGTCGACCCGATCCTGCCGTCCATCGCCGGCGGGCTGCACGCGACGGCCGGGCAGGTCTCCCTGCTCTTCACCTCGTACTTCCTCATCACCGCCGTGGCGATGCTGGTCACCGGATTCGTCTCCAGCCGCATCGGCGGACGCAAGACCCTGCTGCTCGGCCTCGCGTTCGTGATCGTCTTCGCCGGGCTCGCGGGCACGTCCGGATCGGTCGGCGAGCTGGTCGGATTCCGGGCGGGCTGGGGGCTCGGCAACGCGCTCTTCGTCTCCACGGCCCTCGCCGTCATCGTCGGCGCGGCAGCCGGCGGCAGCGCGGCGGCGATCCTGCTCTACGAGTCCGCCCTCGGCCTCGGCATGGCATGCGGGCCGCTGCTGGGCGCACTGCTCGGGGACGCCAGCTGGCGCTACCCGTTCTTCGGTACGGCCGTGCTGATGGCAGTGGGCTTCCTGTGCATCGCGGCGTTCCTGAAGGAGCAGCCGAAGCCGGCCCGCAAGACCTCACTGCTGGACCCGATCAGGGCCCTCGGCCACGGCGGCCTCGCCTCTGCGGCGGTCTCGGCGTTCTTCTACAACTACACGTTCTTCACCGTGCTGGCCTTCACACCGTTCGTGCTGAACATGAGCCCCTACCGGTCGGGCGCGGTGTTCTTCGCCTGGGGGCTGCTGCTCGCCGTGTTCTCGGTGATCGTGGCGCCGCCCCTGCAGAAGCGGTTCGGCTCGCTGAAGGTCCTCGGCGGCTCGCTGGTGCTGCTGGCCGTGGACGTGCTCGTCCTCGGCTACGGCGACCACACCACCGCCGTCGTCTGCACGATCCTGTCCGGCGCTTTCATCGGCGTGAACAACACCGTCTACACGGAGCTGGCACTCGGCGTCTCCGACGCGCCTCGCCCCGTGGCGAGCGCGGGCTACAACTTCGTGCGGTGGTTCGCGGCGGCTGCCGCGCCCTACTTCGCGCCCAGGATCGAGGAGTGGACCGGCAGCCTCCGCGTCCCGTTCGTGGTGGCTGCCGTCACGGCCGTACTGGGCTCGCTCGTGGTCGTCGTACGGCGGAAGTCACTGGCGCACGAAGCCGAGGAGCCGGCGCCGGCGCCCGCCACCGAGGACAGCGTGACCGTGTTCGCCAACTGACGCTTTTCGGCCACCGGTTGGTGAGGTTGCTCACGCGGCTTCAGTCCAGCGGGACGGACGTTCGGGCGGGATCCCGGAGGTCCGTCCCGTTCGTCAGCCAGCGCTCCTGGAGGGCCTGCGCGCCGTGCACGCGCTTCCACGCGGCCTCGTTCGGGGTCATGGGGAGCAGCGGCAGGAAGTGCACGGGGTCGGCCGGCTCGTCGAGTTCCAGGTCCTCGACCAGGCCGCCGGACTCGGCCACCAGGACCGAGGTGAACGGGGCCCCCGGCCACAGCGGTTCACCGACGTCCAGCGAGGCACCCGGGGCCACGATCACACCCTCCACCTGCGGGGACGCGGCGAGCACGGCCAGCGGGCGGAGCACCTTGTCGGTGTCGGCGAGCCCGGAGCGGACCGAGAGCACCAGTTCGGCGCGGGGGCCCTTGACCGGGTCGGCGGCCATCGCGGTGGGGTCGTTCATGGGGTGCGCGGACATGCCGAGTGTGGCGTAGCGCACGAGGTCGCCCTCCTGGAAACGGAGCACCTCCATACGGTCCGTACCGAGAAAGGTGACCGCCGCGCGTGCGTCCGGTTCGCCCAGCGCGGAGCGCAACCGGGCCTCGACCAGAGAGAGAACATCAGCCATGCGCCGAGCATAGAACTCGTCAGTACCGGGCAAAGGAGCGCCTTGACACTTCAGTCGGCTGATACTCTTGCCCGGTGTTCGGGACGGCATGCAGAAGCTTCGCGATCAAGTCCTGACACCGAATAGAGACTCCCCTACGGGGAACCCCGAACGGGGTATGGATCGTCCCTCACGAGGGACCGGCCGGAGGAGGTGGGGCTGTCATGGATCGAAGTCGACCGTGCAGTACCACTCGCTCTTCCCGCCGCTGATGTAGCTGATTCGGCTGTTCCGCCTCCGGCTGACCGCCGCCTTTCACGCTCGCTTCCTCACGCGGAAGAGCACTTCGTTTCGCTTTGCCTGATCTGTCTGATCTGAATCAGCAACGAAGCCCATCACCGCGACGGTGCGGTGCTCCCCGCTTTGTGGACGTGCCAAACATCCTGAAGTCAGGACGTCCCCATTCCGGGCAGTTCCAACCGTGCCGCGGTTCTCCACGCTTCGTTGCCCGTTGCGAAGGAGCTTGCTCATGTCGATGATCCGCGACCTGCGTGCCGTGGTCCGCCCGTCCCGCGTCTCACTGCGCAAGGACAGTGGCGCGTACGACACCACCCGCGACCCTGCGACGCCCTCCGCCGTCGTCGATTGCGCCGTCTACCGCAACGGCGCCCGCGTCGAGACCCCGCAGCCGCTGACCCCGCACGAGGCGATGCGCCGGGTGCGGCGGGACGGCGGGTTCGTGTGGATCGGGCTGCACGAGCCGACCGAGGCCGAATTCGCCGGTATCGCCAGTGAGTTCGGGCTGCACCCGCTGGCCGTCGAGGACGCGGTGCAGGCGCACCAGCGGCCCAAGCTGGAGCGCTACGACGACTCCCTGTTCACCGTCTTCAAGACCATCCACTACGTCGAGCACGACGAACTCACCGCGAACAGCGAGGTCGTCGAGACCGGCGAGGTCATGTGCTTCACCGGCCGGGACTTCTTCATCACCGTCCGGCACGGCGGGCAGGGCTCGCTGCGAGCGCTGCGGCACCGGCTGCAGGACGACCCCGAGCTGCTCGCCAAGGGCCCGTCGGCCGTGCTGCACGCGATCGCCGACCATGTCGTCGACGGGTACATCGCCGTCGCCGACGCCGTGCAGGACGACATCGACGAGGTGGAGACCGAGGTCTTCTCGCCCGGGCGCAAGGGCTCCCCGCGCGGCACGGACGCGGGGCGGATCTACCAACTCAAGCGCGAGGTCCTTGAGTTCAAGCGCGCGGTGTCGCCACTGCTGCGGCCCATGCAGCTGCTGAGCGAGCGGCCGATGCGGCTGATCGACCCGGACATCCAGAAGTACTTCCGGGACGTCGCCGACCACGTCGCGCGGGTGCACGAGCAGGTCATCGGCTTCGACGAGCTCCTCAACTCGATCCTCCAGGCCAACCTCGCGCAGGCGTCCGTGGCGCAGAACGAGGACATGCGGAAGATCACGTCGTGGGCCGCGATCATCGCCGTACCGACGATGGTGTGCGGGGTGTACGGCATGAACTTCGACTACATGCCGGAGACGCACTGGAAGTACGGCTACCCCGTGATCATGAGCGTCACGGTGGCCATCTGCCTGGGCATCCACCGCACGCTGAAGCGGAACGGCTGGCTCTGAGCCTGGCCGCCCCACCCGGCGGCTCCGGCCGGGCCGCAGGCGGCTGGAATAGGCTTGGGCCATGACAAGCGAGCTGCTCGACCAGGCCCTCGTCGAGGAGGCCACGAAGAAGTCCGGCCTCGTCTGGGTCAGCGGACCCGGCGTCCCGGCCCGGGCGCTGTGGCACGCGTGGCACGAGGGTGCGGCGTGTGTCGTCGGCGACGGGCCCGGCGAGCAGCCGCTGCCGGGGCTGGCCGACGGGGCCACGGCCGAGGTGACGGTCCGCAGCAAGGACAAGGGCGGCCGGCTGGTCTCCTGGTCGGCGAAGGTCGTGGAACTGGCGCCGGGCTCCGAGCAGTGGGAGGCGACGGTCGCCGAGCTGAAGGGCAAGCGACTCAACGCACCCGACGGCGAGGCCATGCCGTCCCGCTGGGCCCGCGAGTGCCGGGTACTGCGCCTGGAGCCGACGGGCACCACCGCCCCGCTGCCGGACGGCTCACTGGCCGAAGCGCCCCTGCCCTCCCCGGCGACGACACGTGAGCCGATCCCCGCGGGGCTGCCGCGGCTGCTGCTGAAGAAGAAGCGGCGCCGCTAGCCGGTCGGAGCGCGGGCCGGTCACCTCGCCGGCCAGTCACGACGTCGGCAGCTGCTTGCCGTAGTCCACCGTCTCGTCCTTGGCCGGCTTCTCCAGCGGGAAGTCCTTGCCCCAGGCCGAGAAGGTCAACGTGCCCCCGCCGCCCGCGCGGGTGAGGCGGAGGGGGTACGGGGTCCCCTCCAGGGAGACGTCCAGGGTGCCGCCGGCGCCCTTGTCGCCGGTGATGCGGATGGTGCGGGTGCCCTCCTGCTCGTGGTGCCCGTCGGCGGCGAGAGCGCCGTGGAGCGTCAACAGGCCGTCGAGCAGGACACTCTTGTCCGTGAAACCGCTGAACTTCTTGTACGACGGATCACCCTCAGGCACCCTCACGTACTTGCCGTTCAGCTTGTCCGCCGCCGCGTCGGTCTTCGCGCCCTCCGCATCGCTCCAGAACCCGGCGTCGGCCTTCAGATACAGCTGCTCACCGATCCGCAGCAGCTGAAAGTTGGCCCCCTGCGCGGTGACCGACCCCGTCCCGCCGTCGGCCTTCAGCTGCATGTCGAGCTTGTAGGTGCGCCCGCTGGTGACCACGCTCCCGGAGAGGCGGACCGCCTCGGCGGAGTCGGCGGCCGTACGGGTCTTGCGCTGGATCTCGGCGGCCGGCAGCTTGCCGACCCCGTTGGTGCCCTCGTCCGGGTCCTCACTACTGCATCCCGTCAGTCCGGCTCCCGACACGACCAGCGCGCACACGGCGCTCAGCATCGCGGCCCGGCGAATACGACCCTGGGGAATCGCAGGCACAGGTGGGGCTGCCTTTCTGTTGTGGGACCCGAGCGGCGTACCGCAGCGTACCGGGGTGTCAGGGCCCGAGCGGAGCCAGTCCGTCCGGACTGCTCACCAGGGCGTATCGGATCCGGACGGGCTAGCCTGAAGCCCACCCGAGCGGGCAATTCGGGTAAGCGGCACAGTCCACGAACGGCAAGCGCAACAGCAGGCAAAGGAGCCTCAGCAATGGCAGCCGGCGCTCCCCGGATCTTCGTCTCGCACCTCGCCGACGTCGCCGCGTTCGACCCGAACGGCGACCAGGTGGGCCGGGTCCGCGATCTGGTCGTCATGCTGCGGGTCGGCCGGCGCCCGCCACGCGTGCTCGGCCTGGTCGTCGAACTCTCCACCCGGCGCCGCATCTTCCTGCCCATGACCCGCGTCACCAGCATCGAGTCCGGCCAGGTCATCACCACCGGCGTGCTCAACGTCCGACGCTTCGAGCAGCGCCCCACCGAGCGCCTCGTCTTCGGCGAGTTGCTCGACCGGCGCGTCACCCTCGTCGAGACCGGCGAGGAGGTCACCGTCCTCGATCTGTCGGTCGGGCAGCTGCCGGCCCGCCGGGACTGGGAGATCGACAAGGTGTTCGTCCGCAAGGGCGGCCGCAGCGGCGCCTTCCGGCGGGCCAGGGGCGAGTCGCTGACCGTCGAGTGGTCCGCCGTCACCGGCTTCACCCTGGAGGAGAAGGGACAGGGCGCCGAGAGCCTCCTGGCCACCTTCGAGCAGCTGCGCCCCGCCGACCTCGCCAACGTCCTGCACCACCTCTCCCCCAAGCGCCGTGCCGAGGTCGCCGCGGCCCTCGACGACGACCGTCTCGCCGACGTCCTCGAAGAGCTCCCCGAGGACGACCAGATCGAGATCCTCGGCAAGCTGAAGGAGGAACGTGCCGCCGACGTCCTGGAGGCCATGGACCCGGACGACGCGGCCGACCTGCTCGGTGAGCTGCCGGAGGACGACCAGGAGCGGCTGCTGAGCCTGATGCAGCCCGCGGACGCGGCCGACATGCGCCGTCTGATGGCGTACGAGGAGCACACGGCCGGCGGTCTGATGACGACCGAGCCGGTCATCCTGCGCCCCGACGCCACCGTCGCCGACGCCCTGGCCCGGGTCCGCAACCCCGACCTGTCCCCCGCCCTGGCCGCCCAGGTCTACGTCTGCCGACCGCCCGACGAGACCCCGACCGGCAAGTACCTCGGCACGGTCCACTTCCAGCGGCTGCTGCGCGACCCGCCGTACACGCTGGTCAGCTCGATGGTCGACGAGGCTCTGGAGGCCCTGGACCCGGACGCGGAGCTGCCGGTCGTCGCCGGTTTCTTCGCGACGTACGACATGGTCGCGGCGCCCGTCGTGGACGAGTCCGGGTCGCTGCTGGGCGTGGTGACCGTGGACGATGTTCTGGACCACATGCTGCCCGACGACTGGCGGGAGACGGAGTTCCACCTGGACGAGGGCGCGGGCGAGGGGGTGACGGCGCATGGCTCCTGAGCGCGAGGGCACGCGCGAGCGCGTCGCGTCGGGCGCCACCGCGACCACCAGGGCACCCCGTACCCGCCTCGACCAACCCCGTCCGCCGCGCCGCCGGATCCTGCCCGAGTGGGATCCGGAGGCCTTCGGACGGCTGTCGGAGCGCGTCGCCCGCTTCATCGGCACCGGACGGTTCCTCGTCTGGATGACGATCGTGATCATCGTGTGGGTGCTGTGGAACATCGCCGCACCCGGCGACCTGCGCTTCGACGAGTACCCGTTCATCTTCCTGACGCTGGCCCTGTCCCTCCAGGCCTCCTACGCCGCCCCGCTGATCCTGCTCGCGCAGAACCGGCAGGACGACCGCGACCGGGTCAACCTGGAGCAGGACCGCAAGCAGAACGAGCGGTCGATCGCCGACACCGAGTACCTGACCCGCGAGATCGCCGCGCTGCGCATCGGCCTGGGCGAGGTGGCCACCCGCGACTGGATGCGCTCGGAATTGCAGGACCTTCTCAAGGACCTGGACGAGCGGGGCAACGGTCACCGGCACGGCGGTCACCGCGAGCACGGGGTATTCCCGGCAGATCGGTCTGCGGGACGTGACGTAGACGACCGCTGACGGGCTTACCGGGGCATGGCTACCGCGCCGTACCATCGTCCTTATGGCTACGGAAGACGCGGTGCGCGAAGCGCTGGCGACGGTGAACGACCCCGAGATCAACCGCCCCATCACCGAACTGGGGATGGTCAAGTCGGTGGAGATCGGTGCGGACGGTGCGGTCGCGGTCACCGTGTACCTGACCGTCTCCGGCTGCCCGATGCGCGAGACGATCACCCAGCGCGTGACGGACGCCGTCTCCGCGGTCGAGGGGGTCACCCGCGTCGACGTCACGCTCGACGTCATGAGCGACGAGCAGCGCAAGGAGCTGGCGAACGCCCTGCGCGGCGGCACCGCCGAGCGCGAGGTCCCCTTCGCCAAGCCCGGCTCGCTGACCCGCGTGTACGCGGTCGCGTCCGGCAAGGGCGGCGTCGGCAAGTCGTCCGTGACGGTCAACCTGGCGGCGGCGATGGCGGCCGACGGCCTCAAGGTGGGCGTCGTCGACGCCGACATCTATGGCCACAGCGTGCCGCGCATGCTGGGCGCCGACGGGCGTCCGACCCAGGTCGAGAACATGATCATGCCGCCGTCGGCGAACGGCGTGAAGGTCATCTCCATCGGCATGTTCACGCCGGGCAACGCCCCGGTGGTCTGGCGCGGCCCGATGCTGCACCGCGCGCTCCAGCAGTTCCTGGCGGACGTGTACTGGGGCGACCTGGACGTCCTGCTGCTCGACCTGCCGCCGGGCACGGGCGACATCGCGATCTCGGTGGCCCAGCTGGTCCCGAACGCGGAGATCCTCGTCGTCACCACGCCTCAGCAGGCCGCCGCCGAGGTCGCCGAGCGGGCCGGCTCCATCGCCGTCCAGACCCACCAGAAGATCGTCGGCGTGGTCGAGAACATGTCGGGCCTGCCCTGCCCGCACTGCGACGAGATGGTCGACGTCTTCGGCACGGGCGGCGGCCAGACGGTCGCCGAGGGCCTCACCCGCACGACAGGCACCAACGTCCCGGTCCTCGGCAGCATCCCCATCGACGTCCGCCTGCGCGAGGGCGGCGACGAGGGCAAGCCGGTCGTCCTGACGGACCCGGACTCCCCGGCGGGCTCGGCGCTGCGCGCGATCGCGGGGAAGCTTGGAGGCCGCCAGCGGGGCCTTTCGGGCCTGTCCCTCGGGATCACCCCGAAGAACAAGTTCTGATTCCGGTACGCCGATGGGGGCGCCGTCTCACCGGACGGCGCCCCCATCGGCGTATCTGTGTCTCCGTGCGGGCCGGGGCCTAGGCGTACGCCGAGATGTCCTTGATCATGGCGAAGCCCAGCCCGTACGCGCTCATGCCCCTGCCGTACGCCCCCACGTGCACGCCCTGCTGAGTCGACCCGGCCAGCACCCAGCCGAACTCGGACTCCCGGTAGTGGAAGGGCGTGGGCACCCCGTCCACCGGCAGGGACAGCGTCGACCAGTCCGAACCCTCCAGGTCGTCCGCGAGGGCCCACGCCGTCTCCGTCTGCTGCTCCAGCCAGTCGTCGCGCAGCGAGTGATCCATCTGCCCCGGCCAGGTGAAGGACAGCAGCCCCACCCCGGCGAGCCACGCCGCCGAGGACACCGAGGTGGCCTCCAGCAGCCCCGTGCCGTCGGCGCTCCGCCGGGACGGATTCGCCGCGACGGTCACGACCACGGCGAACTTGTCCCGGTCCTCCGTCGCCTCGTGCCGTACGGAGGGCTCGTCGCCGTGCCCGATCGATCCGTGTTCCACGGACCCGTCGGCAGCCATGCCGACCTGCATCAGCCAGCGCGGCCCCGTGAAGGCCTCATCGAGGCCGTACCAGGGGAAAGGCGCCAACAGGTAGCCGTCGACCGTGCGCCGGGCGGAGGGGACCTGCTGTCCGCCGTCCGCGGCCGGTTCCTGCGCGACTGCCCGACTCGTCGTCTGACTCGTCGTCTCCATGTGCCCGGACGCCTCCTCGTTCTCGCCGGACCAGCCCGGCCCGCCCCCCTTCGGGCGTACTCGTCCGGTCCGCACAACAACTCGGCAGCATAGCCACACCGCTCCGAGCAGCAGTGAAAGCGCCCGGCGCGTGGGGCGCACAGAGGGCGGGTTCAGGCCGTGCACGACCCGGGCGGAGTATGAGAAGCGTCACGTACGAGCGGTGTCCCGCCCGCGTGTTCGTACCGGTCAGGTGGCGTCCGCGTCGTACGGCGGGCGCTCGTCGCGGGGGTTCTCCGGCTTCTTCGTCATGTCGATCGCGCCGCCGGCGGAACCCGGGGCGGAGGACGACGAGGACGATTCCGCGTCACGGCCGTGGACGGCGTCGGTGACCTCGGCCATTTCCTTCTTCAGGTCGAAGCCGTTGCGGATCTCCTTCAGCCCCAGCTCGTCGTTGTCCAGCTGCTTGCGGATGAACGTCTTGGGGTTGAGGTCCTCGAATTCGAAGTCCTTGAACTCCGGGCCCAGTTCCTGCCGGATGTCCTGCTTGGCGCTCTCCGAGAACTCGCGGATCTTGCGGATCGTCCGCGTGGCGTCCTGGATGAGCTTCGGGAGCTTGTCCGGACCGAAGACGAGCACGGCGAGGACGATGAGCGTCACCAGCTCGAGCGGTCCTATGTCATTGAACACCTGAAGCTCCTTGCGATGTCCTCGGTCGGCTCCACGGTACCCGGCCATCCGCTACGACCGGTACTGTCCCGAGGCCTCCGAATGCGTGTGGGCGTGCGGTTTTCCGGGTTGTTTGCCTTGTCAGGGCCCGCGTGGGGAGTGACACGGGTCACGCTGAGAGGTTTCTGTGAGTCTCGGCCCCGCTCAGCCACCGCTCGAAGAGCCCAGCGTCAGCGAGATCGAGATCTCCTTTCCGCCGCGCTCCAAGGTCAGTTCCAGCCGGTCGCCGGGGCGGTGGGCGCGGGTCTTGACGATGAGCTCCTCGCCGGAGTGGACGCGCTGGCCGTTGACCTCGGTGATGACGTCGCCGGACTTGAGGCCGGCCTTGGCGCCGGGGCCGCCGCCGGTGACCGCGGGGCCGCCGTCGCTGCCCTTGGTGCCGACGCGGGCTCCGTCGCCGGTGTAGTCCATGTCGAGGGTGACCCCGATGACGGGGTGGGTCGCCCTGCCCGTGTTGATCAGCTCCTCGGCGACGCGCTTGGCCTGGTTGACCGGGATGGCGAAGCCGAGGCCGATGGAGCCTGCCTGGCCGCCGTCGAGGTCGGACCCGCTGTCGGCGGAACGGATCGCGGAGTTGATGCCGACGACACGGCCCTGGGCGTCGAGGAGAGGGCCGCCGGAGTTGCCGGGGTTGATGGGCGCGTCGGTCTGCAGCGCGTCGACGTACGACACGTCGCTGCCGTCGCCGCTCTCGCCGCCGGCCGTGATCGGCCGCTCCTTGGCGCTGACGATGCCTGAGGTGACGGTGCCCGCCAGGTCGAACGGGGCGCCGATGGCCACGACGGGGTCGCCGACCTGGACGTTGTCGGAGTTGCCGAGCGGCAGGGGGTCGAGCCCGCTGACGCCGGTGACCTTGACGACGGCGAGGTCGTAGCCGCCGTCCCGTCCGACCACGGTGGCCTTTGCGGAGTCGCCGCTGTGGAAGGTCACGGATATCTCGCCGTCGTCACCTGCGGGTTCGACGACGTGGTTGTTGGTGAGGATGTGACCGCGGTCGTCGAGCACGAATCCGGTGCCGGTGCCCTGCTCCTCGCTGCCGCTCACATGGAGCGTCACGACACTCGGCAGGGCACGCGCGGCGATCCCGGCGACACTGTCCGGCGCCCGTCCGGCGGACTCACTGCCGGCCTGCGGCAGCTCCACGTCCCCCACTCCCCCGTTGCGCTCCAGATACGCCCCTACGGCCCCACCCACCCCACCGGACACGAGGGCGAGCAACAGGGCACCGACGACGAGCGCCTTCCTCCCAGGCTTGCGACTCGGCACGCCGGTGGCGAGCGCGGCGCCGTTCTGCTGGAGGGGGGCGGGATGAGAGGTGGGGTGGTGGGTGCGGGACCAGGGGTCGTAGTTCTGCCAGGGGTTGGTGGGGGGCGGGGCGTCTGCCGCCGGAGTCGCCGGGGTGGGGGTGGCCCGGGTGGCTGTGCCGGGCGCCGGGGGTGCCGTCTGGGCGGGGATGTTGGGGGGCGCCGCCGTGGCGGTTGCACTGAGTGCCGGTTCCGGCGCGGGCGTGGGTTCGCCGACGGGCGGGGTCGGGGGTACCGGTGAGACGGGTGCGGTGTGGACTGCGGCCTGGGTGCCGGTCGTCGGGGCGGGTGCACCGGGCGCGGCAGTCGGCACGCCGGGCGTCGGCGGGGGCGGGACGGGTACGGCAGTGCCCTGCGCCGGCGTCTCCACGCCCTGCGCCGACTGGGGCGGCATCGGTACCGCCGTCCCGTGCGCGGGCGTGGCCGCCGGGTGCTGGACCGGCGGAGCGGGGGCCCAGGGTCCGGGCTCGCCGTAGGGCGGGGTGCTGTAGGGGTCGGGGTCGTGCAGGGGCTTGGGGCGCTCGGCGACGGGCGCGGCGGGAACGGCGGTGGCGTCGGCAGCGGGCTCCGCGACCACGGCACCGTCGGCCACGGCGCCGGCCTGCTCGGCGACCTCCGTGGCCGGGGCCGTCACGTCTGCCTCCGGGAGGGACGCGGGCGCTCCCGCCGGCCGCGCAAGCTCGAAGTCGCCCTCGCCCGAAGCCGCGTCGCCGTCGCTGTCCCCGTCCGCACCCGTGGCAGGTCGGGCCAGTACGAAGTCCGTCTCGGGTGCAGCCGCGTCACCGCCACTGCCGCTCACCGCGGGCCGAAGCTCGAAGTCCCCCTCGGTCGGGTCCCCCTCGCCGGCTGCGCCCGCCTCAGGCCGGGCCAGTTCGAAGTCGCCCTCGGCCGCAGTCCCGCCACCACCATCGCTCACCGCGGGCAGCGCCAGCTCGAAGTCCCCTTCGGTGTCAGCGCCGTGGCCCCGTGCACCGGCATCTCCAGGAGACGCCCCCTCCGGCTCGGCCGAAGGCCCCTGCGGTCGAGGTCGGTTCCACCACTTCGCCTTCGCGGGCTTCCCCTCGTTCATGCTCTGCTTCCTGCTCACTGCTGACCCGATGCTCGAGTAGGGCGCTCCGCTCCTGGCCGCATCCGAACGGACACGGCCGGCGTCCGGCTGGGCAGCCTCAGCCGATCGGTCGCCACCCCGCAGCCCGTATGTGCCGGCTGTCCAAGGAACCCCGCCCGAACGGTGCCGCGCCGACGGCAGCGGCTGCATGCGATTCCTGGCTTCCCGGCAGGCCGCCACCGGGACATCCCGGCGCCCGAATGCCTACTCGACTCTGCGCTGTCGCACTCAGGTTCCCCCCAGGAAACCGGCGACCTCGTGCTACCCCCCATCCGGCACGCGGCGTCAACGGCGGCCGCAGCTCATCCACTCCGCGCCCGGCCCGCAGGCACGGCGCGCGGCCCACCCTGGATTCAATCAGGTTCGTGGGCCGCTGCGCAGAGGCCGGGTCAGCGGCCGGTGGCCGGAGGGGCGGAGGGGGATGAGGTGGCGTCGGGGAGGGGTGCGGTGAGCAGGTCGGGGGCCGCTGTGATCGCGGCGGTCGTGGCCCACGAGGTCAGCGCGAGCGGCGGGGTCGCGCTGAGCGGGCGTATCAGCGGGGACATGGCGGCCGCGCCGGCCACCACGGGTGCGGCGAGGGTGTGTATGTCCGCGTCGGCGGGCTGGGCCGGCATGCCGGGCAGGAGGGGAGCCGCGACCTCGGTCGGGGCCACGGGGGTGTCGGGCGTCTGCGCACCCTGCCCCTGCGCGAGCAGGGGGCCCACGGCACGGCGGCGCTGGTTCTCCGGTGCCGCCGTGCCGCCCGTGCCCTGGGTCCGCGTAGGCGTCACATTGCTGCCGGTCCCCGAGCCGCCGCGCGCCTCCGCGTCGGTCGGCGCACTGGTCGTGACGCCGCCCAGCGAGATCGCAGCCAGCGACACCGCGCCCGCCGCGACCAGGGCGAACCGCATGCGGGAGGACGCACGATCGGCGTCATGCCGGCCCACGGGGTGGGTACGGAAGCCGCGGTCGGAGGCGGGGAGCGCCGGGACGGCGTGCGAACGCGACGGAACGTATCCGAACTCGAAGCGGTCGTCCCGCTTCATGCCGAAGGCCCCGGCGCCCGGCCGTCCGGACAGTCCGCCGAATCCTCCCCCGCCCAGCGGCGAGCCACCGCCGTCCAGGTCACCTCCTCCGGGGAGGCCCTGAAGACGGGCCAGGAAACTCTCTGAGGGAGGCGGCGGGGCCGCCTCCGCGAAGACGTTCTTCAGTCGGCGCTGGGCGTCGACCTCCGACTTGCACCTGGCGCAGGTCGCCAGGTGGGCCAGGACGCGCTCGCGCGTCTCATGACCGAGCTCTCCGTCGACGAGGGCGGAGAGTCGGTCGCCAAGGTGCTGCTCGGCCAGGAGCCGTTCGGCGGGGTTGGGTCGGGTGCCACTCACGCGGTCGCGCCCCCTCCCCCCAGTGCGGGCACGCGCGGCACGAAGGAGCGGCGCTCGGCACGCGCCTCCGGCGAACGGTGCGCAAGGGCCTTGCGCAGCTGGGAACGGCCGCGGTGGATGCGGGACCGGACGGTGCCCAGCTTGACTCCGAGGGTCGCGGCGATCTCCTCGTACGACAGTCCTTCGATGTCGCACAGGACGACCGCGGCGCGGAACTCGGGCGCGAGGGTGTCGAGGGCCTGCTGGACGTCCGCGTCGAAGTGCGCGTCGTTGAAGACCTGCTGGGGCGAGGGCTCCTTGCTGGGCAGCCGCTCGGCGGCGTCGTCGCCGAGCGCGTCGAAGCGGATGCGCTGCTTGCGACGGACCATGTCCAGGAAGAGGTTGGTGGTGATGCGGTGCAGCCAGCCCTCGAAGGTGCCGGGCGTGTACGTCGACAGGGAGCGGAAGACGCGGACGAAGACTTCCTGCGTCAGGTCCTCCGCGTCGTGCTGGTTGCCGGTGAGGCGGTACGCCAGGCGGTAGACGCGGCCGCTGTGCGTGCTGACGATCTCCTCCCAGGTGGGCGGAGTCCACGCCTGCCCGTCCGCGTCGGTGGAGAAGGTCGCGGTCTGGGCGTATTCGTCGGCGTGGCTTTGGTCAGCGGTGTCGTTCACGGATTTCGGCCTACCTGCCGATCCGAGAAAGCGCCGGAGCACTCCTCCCCGATCCACAGGCGCAGCCGCACCTCCCCTGTCGGCTCTGGTGGTGTCCAGTGGAGCCCCTACCATAGCCACCTCGCCCGTTAGCTCCGGATAAGCGGTTTTACGAGAATTTGATCTGGGCTGACACGGCTGGTGCGCCTGCGTCAGCACTTGCTCTCGGCCCTGCTCGTCGTCGTGATCCAACTGTGTCCCCCCGCTCGTCTTCCCACCCCTCTAAACGCCTGGTCCCATCTGCGGGTTCCCGGGCGCAACGGATACAGTCACGCCCAGGCAACCACGGGGACAGGAGAGGGTCATTACCGGCAACCGGCAGACGAGCTGGGCGTTCGCCGACGCCTACGTCGCCGAGGACGACGTCCTGCGCTGGGCCCGTGACCGGGCCCGCGAGGCGGGGCTGCGCTCGGTGTCGCCCGGCACGGGTGCCGCGCTGCGGATGCTCGCCGCCACGGTGGACGCCAAGGCCGTCGCGGAGATCGGCACCGGTACCGGCGTCTCCGGAATCCACCTCCTGCACGGTATGCGCCCGGACGGCGTGCTGACCACGGTCGACCCCGAGCCCGAGCACCAGCAGTTCGCCCGGCAGGCCTTCCGGGCCGCCGGCTTCGCCAGCAACCGCGCCCGCTTCATCCCGGGCCGCGCCCTGGACGTCCTGCCCCGCCTCGCCGACGCCGGTTACGACCTCGTCCTGTGCGACGGCGACCGGCTGGAGTTCCTCGACTATCTCGCTGAATCGTTGCGCCTGCTGCGCTCGGGCGGCCTCGTCGTGTTCGAGGGCGTCTTCGCCAACGGCCGCACGGTCGACTCGGGCCCGCAGCCCACCGAGGTCATACGGATCCGGGAACTGCTGCGCGCGGTGCGCGAGAGCCAGGAGCTGGTGCCGTCCCTGCTGCCGGTGGGCGACGGGCTGCTCTGCGCGGTCAAGCGCTGACCGCCTGACCGGCCCCCGCACACGCCGTACTCCTGCCGGGAACAGCCACGGACCTACCGGGAAGACCGGCGAACGTGCCGGTCGGACCGACGGCCGAACCGAAGAGGCTCGCGGAAGCACCGGGGAAAACAACGACCCCGGCACCATGTGCGATGCCGGGGTCGCCGAAAGGGTAGGGTCGCTGCCGCGTCAGCCGACGACCTTCTTGAGGGCATCGCCGAGCGCGTCGGCCTCGTCCGGGGTCAGCTCGACGACGAGCCGACCGCCGCCTTCGAGCGGAACGCGCATGACGATGCCCCGCCCCTCCTTGGTCACCTCGAGCGGGCCATCGCCCGTCCGCGGCTTCATGGCCGCCATGCTCGTTCCCCTTCCTGAAACCAGCTCATCGTCAAAGCCGACGGCCCCATGGAGGGCACGCGCGTCAGGTATGGGACACGCGACACCGGCATCGAACACATTGCTTCCAAGCCATTATCCCGCATCTCAGGACCCGATGACCAACATCAGTCGGCATCGCTTGGGCAACGCGCGCGAGCAAAACCACTCAATTCGGCGATGTGACTGCGATACTGCTCCGCCGCACGCGCTTCGGCCGAACGGAACCGGACGTAAATTCTTTGACGCAGGTCACACGTCCGGTCGGGGCCGTTGCCGGTGATCTCCGCCATGCTGTCCTTCAGACAGGTGCGTACCGACGAGTACGCCCGAGCCGCCACACCGGAGGGGATACGCCATGGCCGACACCGTGCTCTACGAGGTGAGCGACGGACTCGCGACGATCACGCTGAACCGCCCCGAGGCGATGAACGCGCTGAACGTCGAGACCAAGGTCGCCCTGCGGGACGCGGTCCAGGCTGCGGCAGGCGACGACGCCGTACGAGCCGTACTGCTGACCGCGGCCGGGGAGCGGGCGTTCTGTGTGGGGCAGGACCTCAAGGAGCACATCGGGCTGCTGATCTCCGACCGGGAGACGGGTTCGGGGCAGACGATGAGCACCGTGCGGGAGCACTACAACCCCATCGTGCGGGCGCTGGCCGGGATGTCGAAGCCCGTGGTCGCCGGGGTGAACGGGGTCGCTGCCGGAGCCGGCTTCGGGTTCGCGCTGGCGGCGGACTATCGGGTGGTGGCGGATACGGCGGCCTTCAACACGTCCTTCGCGGGGGTCGCGCTGACCGCCGACTCCGGGATCTCGTGGACGCTGCCGCGGGTCGTCGGACCGAGCCGAGCGGCGGACCTGCTGCTCTTCCCGCGCAACATCAAGGCGCAGGAGGCGTACGAGCTGGGGATCGCGAACCGGCTGGTGCCCGCCGCGGAGCTGCGGGCCGAGGCAGAGAAGGTTGCGCGGGCGCTCGCCGAGGGGCCGACCGTGGCCTATGGGGCGATCAAGGAGGCAGTGGCGTTCGGGCTGTCGCACTCCCTTGAGGAGACGCTGGAGAAGGAGGACGAGCTGCAGACGCGGGCCGGGTCTTCCGAGGACCATGCGATCGCGGTGCAGGCCTTCGTCAACAAGGAGAGGCCGAAGTACTTGGGCCGGTGAGCTCGGGGCGGTTGCGCCGTCGGGGTCTGCGGGCTCGTGGGGGGGCTGGTCGCGGCCACGCGGCGAAGCCGCAACCGACACAGCCCCGCGCTCCTAGACGGCGCTTCTCGCGACGCAGGTTTCCAAGTGATCGTCGACCAGACCGCACGCCTGCATCAACGCGTATGCCGTCGTCGGTCCTACGAAGCGCAGGCCCCTCTTCTTCAGGGCCTTGGACAGGGCAGTCGACTCCGGGGTGACCGCCTGGACGTCGGCGACGGTCTTCGGGGCCGGGCGGGTGGTCGGGTCCGGGGCGTGGGACCAGATCAGGTCGTCCAGGTCGCCGGGGGCCCAGTCGGCCAGGACGCGGGCGTTGGCGACGGTCGCGTCGATCTTCGCCCGGTTGCGGATGATGCCCTCGTCGGTGAGGAGGCGGTCCTTGTCGGTGTCCGTGAAGGTGGCGACCTTGGCGATCTCGAAGCCCGCGAAGGCGGCTCGGAAACCCTCGCGGCGGCGCAGGATCGTGATCCAGGACAGGCCCGACTGGAAGGCCTCCAGGCTGAGGCGTTCGTAGAGGGCGTCGTCGCCGTGGACCGGGCGGCCCCACTCCTCGTCGTGGTACGTCACGTAGTCCGGGGTGGACAGGGCCCAGGGGCAGCGCAGGGCGCCGTCCGGGCCGGCGAGGGCCGTGCCGTCACTCATTGCTGGTCCTCCTGGGCGGGCTTGTCCATCGACACATGACCGGGCGAGGCCTGCGCGCCGGACAGGGCGGACTCCAGGTCGGCGATCCGGGCGTCGCGCTCGGCGAGCTCGGCGCCGAGCCGGCTGAGGGCGTCGTCGACGTCGGCCATGCGGTAGCCGCGGGCGGCGAGCGGGAAGCGGAGCGTCTCGATGTCCGCGCGGTCGACCGGGCGGTCCAGAGGCAGCAGGTCCTGCAGGCGCTCGGGCTCCGCCTCGGCCAGCGGGCCGTCGCTCTCGCCGCCGCCCACCACGGCGAGTGTCACCGCGGCGACCACGACGGCCAGCGCGACGACCAGGAACAAGAACATAACCATCGCTGCGGGCCCCCACGGTCGGTTTATGCGAGCGGACGAGTGTGTCAGTGTCCGATCGTGCCATGCGACTCTGACAGTTAGGGTCGCAGGCGGCCCAAAGGGCGGGACGTACCAGGACACACAAGGAGAGGTCACAGGGGATGCTCAGGCTGGGCAGGCGTGAGTTCGACACGCACGAGCCGGTGATCATGGCGATCGTGAACCGGACCCCGGACTCCTTCTACGACCAGGGGGCGACGTTCCGCGACGAGCCCGCCCTCGCGCGCGTGGAGCAGGCCGTGGCGGAGGGGGCGGCCATCATCGACATCGGAGGGGTCAAGGCCGGGCCCGGCGAAGAGGTGACCGCCGATGAGGAGGCGCGGCGGACGGTCGGGTTCGTGGCCGAGGTGCGGCGGCGCTTTCCGGATGTCGTGATCAGCGTGGACACCTGGCGGGCCGAGGTCGGGGCGGCGGTGTGCGAGGCGGGGGCGGATCTGCTGAACGACGCGTGGGGTGGGGTGGATCCCGGGCTGGCTGAGGTCGCCGCTCGGTACGGGGTGGGGTTGGTGTGCACGCATGCCGGGGGTGCGGAGCCTCGGACCCGGCCGCACCGGGTGACGTACGACGACGTCATGGCCGACATTCTGCGGGTGACTGTGGGGCTGGCCGAGCGGGCGCTGGCACTGGGGGTGCCGCGTGAGTCGATCCTCATCGATCCGGGGCACGACTTCGGGAAGAGCACGCGGCACAGTCTTGAGGCGACTCGGCGGCTCGGGGAGATGGTCGAGACGGGATGGCCTGTGCTGGTGTCGCTGTCCAACAAGGACTTTGTCGGGGAGACGCTGGACCGGCCGGTGAAGGAGCGGGTGGTGGGGACGTTGGCCACTACTGCGGTTTCGGCGTGGTTGGGCGCGCAGGTGTATCGGGTGCATGAGGTGGCGGAGACGCGGCAGGTGTTGGAGATGGTGGCGTCGATCGCGGGGTGGCGGGCGCCGGCGGTGGCACGGCGGGGGTTGGCCTAGCCTTCTTCGCCCCCGCCGCCCCTACCCGTCCCGTCCTGAAGGGGCCACCCCGGACCTGGGGGCTGCCGCCCCCAGACCCCCGCCATCGGCCTGAACGGCCTCGTCCTCAAGCGCCGGACAGGCTGAAATGCCCGGACCGGCGGCGAGAGGGACCGTCCGCGCGCGTGCGCAGCCCCCAGCGGGTGGGTGAGGGTCGGGGACAGCTGCACCGTCCCCAAACGCCGGGCCCGCCGAGTACCTCAAGTCGGCGTCAGACGACGGCCCAAGCCCAGCGCTAGCGCCCCGCCTCCTTCGACACCAGTGCCACCGCCTCGTCCACGTCGTCCGTGACGTGGAACAGGAGCAGGTCCTTTTCCGATGCCTTGCCCTGGGCGATCAGGGTGTTCTTCAGCCAGTCGACCAGCCCGCCCCAGTACTCGCTGCCGAAGAGGACGATGGGGAAGCGGGTGACCTTCTGGGTCTGGACGAGGGTGAGGGCCTCGAAGAGTTCGTCGAGGGTGCCGAGGCCGCCGGGGAGGACCACGAAGCCCTGGGCGTACTTGACGAACATCATCTTGCGGACGAAGAAGTACCGGAAGTTCAGGCCGATGTCGACGTAGGGGTTGAGCCCCTGCTCGAAGGGGAGCTCGATGCCGAGGCCGACCGAGACGCCCTTCGCCTCGCAGGCGCCCTTGTTCGCCGCTTCCATGGCACCCGGACCACCGCCGGTGATCACCGCGAAGCCGGCCTCGACCAGGCCGCGGCCGAGGCGGACTCCGGCGTCGTACTCGGGAGAGTCGGCCGGTGTGCGGGCGGAGCCGAACACGCTGATGGCGGCCGGGAGTTCGGCGAGGGTGCCGAAGCCCTCGATGAACTCCGACTGGATGCGCAGGACTCGCCAGGGGTCCGTGTGGACCCAGTCGGAGGGCCCGCCCGCGTCCAGCAGGCGCTGGTCGGTCGTGCTCGCCGTCACCTGATCCCGCCTGCGGATCACCGGTCCCAGACGCTGCTCCGACGGTGGCTGCTTCTTCCCCTCGGGGTTGCCGGTAGCCATGTACGCTCCCTCCGCTGCGGGGCCTGCGGTCTTGCAGGTCGTGCAGATGTTGCAGGTCTTTCCACTCAGCGTAGATCCACGCGGGTTACGGACGGGGGACGTGTGCATGTCCGCCATGAAGCGCCGTACCGGCGATCCCCGGGCGCACGCTCACCGCTCGTCCACCCCGGGTCCTACGCCGTGAGCCACGCCCTGAGCCGCTCCTCCCCCGCAAGGATCTTCGCCGTCTCCACCCGCTCGTCCCGCTTGTGCGCCAAGTGCGGGTTGCCGGGGCCGTAGTTGACCGCCGGGATGCCGAGGGAGGAGAAACGGGAAACGTCCGTCCAGCCGTACTTGGGGCGCGCGTCGCCGCCGACCGCGGCCATGAACGCCGCTGCCGCGGGGTGGGAGAGGCCGGGGAGCGCGCCGCCGCTGTGGTCGTCCACCACGAACTCCTCGACGCCGCAGTCGGCGAAGACCTCGCGGACGTGCGCGATGGCCTCCTCCTCGGTGCGGTCGGGGGCGTAGCGGAAGTTGACGGTGACGACGCATTCGTCCGGGATGACATTGCCCGCCACGCCGCCCGAGATGCCGACCGCGTTCAGGCCCTCCCGGTACTCCAGGCCGTCGATCACCGGGTAACGGGGCTCGTACGACGCCAGGCGGGCGAGGATCGGGGCCGCCGCGTGGATCGCGTTCGAGCCCATCCAGCTGCGCGCGGAGTGGGCGCGCTCGCCCGTGGTCTTGAGGAGCACCCGGAGCGTGCCCTGGCAGCCGCCCTCGACCTCGCCGTCCGACGGCTCCAGCAGGACCGCGAAGTCGCCCTCCAGCCACTCCGGACGGGCCTCGGACACGTGCTTGAGGCCGTTGAGGTCCGCGGTGACCTCTTCGTTGTCGTAGAAGACGAAGGTCAGGTCCCGGTTCGGGGCCACGACCGTCTCGGCGATGCGGAGCTGGACCGCGACGCCCGACTTCATGTCACAGGTGCCGCAGCCCCACAGGACGCCGTCCGCGTCCAGCCGCGACGGGACGTTGTCCGCGATCGGCACCGTGTCGATGTGGCCGGCGAGGATCACGCGCTCCGGCCGGCCCAGGTTGGTGCGCGCCACGACGTTGTTGCCGTACCGGTCGACCGTCAGATGCGGCAGGGCACGCAGGGCGGCCTCGATCGCGTCCGCGAGAGGCTGTTCCGTGCCGCTGACGGAGGGGAAGTCGACGAGCTGCGCGGTGAGCTTCGCGGCGTCCAGCGTGAGGTCAAGGGAGGTGTCGGCCATGGTGCCGACCCTAACGCGCCCGACCGTCGGGCCGTCGGCCCACTTTCCTCACTCGACCCATACCCCTCGGTAACCTCAGCTACCTTGTAGGCGTGCCAGAGCCGTACCCCTCCTCCACACGTCGTGGCCGCCTCCTGCGTCGCGGGGCGGCCTTCCTTGTCCTGCTCGCCGTCGCGGGGTATCTCGCGGTGCAGTACGTCACCGGCGGCACGGGCGAGCCGGGCTGCGAGGTCGCTTCGGGCGACGGCGCCGGGACGCGGTACGAGTTCACTCCGGAGCAGGCGGTCAACGCGGCGACGATCGTCGCCGTCGGCACCGGCCGCGGGCTGCCCGAGCGGGCCGTGGCGATCGCCCTCGCGACCGCGCTGCAGGAGTCGGGGCTGCGCAACATCGCCCACGGCGACCGCGACTCGCTGGGCCTGTTCCAGCAGCGGCCCTCGATGGGCTGGGGCACCGAGCAGGAGATCATGGACCCGACCTATTCGTCGGGCATGTTCTACGAGCACCTGGTCAAGGTCCGCGGGTACATGGAGATGCCGCTCACCGTGGCCGCGCAGCACGTCCAGCGCAGCGGCTTCCCCGACGCGTACGCCAAGCACGAGCCGGACGCGACGCTGCTCGCGGCCGCCCTCACCGGACGTTCGGCGGCCACGCTGACCTGCGAGGGACGCCCCGCCGCCACCCGGGCCACGGGCCCGGACGCCGTGCGGGCCGCGCTCGTACGGGACTTCGGGCGGGACGCGCTCCAGCCGGCCTCGGCGGAGGTGGGCGCCAAGGACGCGACCCCCACGCCCACCGCGTCCGCGGCCGGGAGCAGCGGGCAGACCGTCGTGCTGCCCGTGACCGCCGACGGGCATTCGGGCGCCGGGCGCGGTGTCCGGGAGCGCGGCTGGCAGTTGGCCCACTGGGCCGTGGCCAACGCCTCCGATCTGCACATCAAGCGGGTGTCGTACGCCGGGCGCGAGTGGACCGCCGGGAACACCGACAGCCAGTGGCGTCCGCTCGCGGGGCAGGGCACCGCGGGGGCGCCGAGCAGTCTGGACTCGGTCCGGATCGCGACCATGCCGTAGCAGCTGCCGAGCAGTACACATCGGCTGTTACGCGCAGGCGTTCGGCGGATCACTCCCGAGAGTTGCCCGAGGTGTCGGTCGACGGTGCCGTGGGAAGGTTTTCGCGCGGACACCCTCACATCCGTCAAAGGCCTTGAGAATCAAGGGCTGTAAGGATTCGGCAGGGTTTCGGGCGGCATGAGCTATGCCCCCATTTATCCGCAGGCGATAATGCGACGCATTGCCAACTCTTTACGTTGCGTCGCCGCAACCTTCGCGGGCTTCGAGCGGTAGTCACTGCGTCCGAGCCCGGAGATCAACAGCCAGTCGGTCAACTGCCGGGCGTGGTCGGACACTTCATCGTTCTCATCCGACATAACCGTCGAAGGAGCATCATGTCCCTCCCCCTGACCCGCCGGATCGCCCGTGCCGCGCTGCTCGTCGCTGCGGGAGCGGCTGCCGGGGTCGGTGCGGCCGGCTCCGCCAGCGCGGCCCCCGAACTGCCCGACGCCTCCAAGGTCGGCGGGCTGACCGCCCTGGACGGCGCGAGCGTCGTTGACGGCGCGGCCACGAACGCCACCGGGCTCGCGGGTGGCGCCGTCGACACCGCGGTCGACAACGCGCTGCCGACCGCGACGAAGGCCAGTGGCAAGGTGACCAAGACCGGCGGCAAGGCCGCGAAGAAGGCGGTGCCGACGGCGACCAAGGCCGGCAGCAAGGTCACGAAGAAGGCGACGCCCGCGGCGCAGGAGACCGCGGGCGGTGTGGCCGGGTCGGTCGGGACCGTTCTCGGTGACGCGGCTGGGTCCGGCGTCCCGGCGACCGGGGCGCTGCCGGTGCAGGGGCTTCCCATCGGCTGACGGTCGGCGTGCGCCTGACTTGAGCCGACGGGGTTCAGGGAGTCTCCCTGGGCCCCGTCGGCTTTTGCGTGCCTGCGACGGTACGTCGGCCGGGGCCGGGACGCGTTGGTTACGTCAGGCGCTGTACCGCTGCCCGCACGCGTTCGTCCGTCGCTGTGAAGGCGACTCGTACGTGGTGGGCGCCCGCCTCGCCGTAGAAGTCGCCCGGGGCCACCAGGATGCCCAGGTCGGCCAGGGCCGAGACCGTCGTCCAGCAGGACTCGTCCTTGGTGGCCCAGAGGTAGAGGCTGGCCTCGCTGTGCTCGATGCGGAAGCCGTGGCGGAGCAGGGCTTCGCGCAGGGCCGTGCGGCGGTCGGCGTAGCGGTCGCGCTGGAGGCGGACGTGTTCGTCGTCGCCGAGGGCCGCGACGACGGCCGCCTGCGTCGGGGCCGACGTCATCATGCCGCCGTGCTTGCGGATCTGCAGGAGGGGCGACAGGACCGCGGGGTCGCCGGCCAGGAACGCCGCGCGGTAGCCGGCCAGGTTCGAGCGCTTGGAGAGGCTGTGGACGGCGACGATGCCGTCGTACGAGCCGCCGTTCACGTCCGGGTGCAGGACCGAGACCGGGTCGGCCTCCCAGCCCAGCTCCAAATAGCACTCGTCGGAGAAGATCAGGATGCCGTGCGAGCGGGCCCACGCCACGATCCGGGTGAGCTCGTCCTTGGACAGGACCTTGCCCGTCGGGTTCGACGGGGAGTTCAGCCAGAGGAGCTTCAGGCCGGCCGGGTCCAGGTCGGTCGGGTCGTCGTAGACCTCGTGGTCGGCGCGGGCGAGGCGGGCGCCGACCTCGTACGTCGGGTAGGCGAGCCGCGGGTAGGCCACCCTGTCGCCGGGGCCGAGGCCCAGCTGGGTGGGGAGCCAGGCGACCAGTTCCTTGGAGCCGACGATCGGCAGGACGTGCCGGTGGGTGACCTCACGGGCGCCCAGGCGGCGCTCCACCCAGCCCGTGATCGCGTCACGCAGCGCCGGGGTGCCCCAGACCGTCGGATAGCCCGGGGAGTCCGCCGCGTCGATCAGGGCCTTCTGGATCAGCTCGGGGACCGGGTCGACGGGCGTGCCGACGGAGAGGTCGACGATGCCGTCGGGGTGCGCGGCGGCCGTCTTCTTGTACGGCTCCAGCTTGTCCCAGGGGAAGGCCGGAAGTCGGTCGGAGACTGCGGACACGGGATCTCGCTCACTTTCTGGTACAGCAGAAACGGCAACGCCTCGGTCCCGTACGACGATCGGGGTGATCAGGCCGTACGGGACCGAGGCGGCACGCTGTGCGGGTCGCCGGTGAGGATTACTCGGCCTGCGGCGGGAGCGCGGCGACGAACGGGTGGTCGCGCTCGATCAGGCCCAGCTTGCTGGCGCCGCCGGGGGAGCCGAGCTCGTCGAAGAACTCGACGTTCGCCTTGTAGTAGTCCTTCCACTCCTCCGGAGTGTCGTCCTCGTAGAAGATCGCCTCGACCGGGCAGACCGGCTCACAGGCACCACAGTCGACGCATTCGTCCGGGTGGATGTACAAGGACCGCTGGCCCTCGTAGATGCAGTCGACCGGGCACTCCTCGATGCACGCCTTGTCCTTGACGTCGACACAAGGCTGCGCGATGACGTAGGTCACGCTGTCGTTCCTCCTCGATAGGGCGCTGGCGGGCCTCCTCAGGCTCCGCCGCCTGGCGCGCGGGAGCGCGGCGTCGTCGATGCCCGCCCCTAGTATCTCCGTTCTTGGGCATGATCCGAACAGGAGGGGTGAACTGACCTGTGGAAATCTCAGCGACGGGACGCCTTGAGGTCCGTATCACCGCTGCTGACGTGGGCAAACGGGTCTCCGTACGCCGCCTGAACGATCCTGCGGCCGAGGGTGAGAAGTTCACCGACACGGTGGGTGTTCTCGCATCATGGGACGACGGTGTGCTGCTGATCACACGGAAGACTGGCGAGACCGTCCGCATCGCGGAATCGTCGCTGGTGGCGGGGAAGGTGGTGCCGGCCGCTCCCGCCCGGCGCCGGGGGCCCGCCGCCTCGTACGAGGAACTCGCGCACGTCGCCGCGCGCGCGTGGCGGCCCGTCGAGAGCGAACGGCTCGGCGAGTGGGAGCTGCGCGCCGCGTCCGGGTTCACCCGGCGGGCCAACTCGGTGTTGCCGCTCGGTGACCCCGGCCTACCGCTGCCGGCCGCGCTGGACGTCGTACGGCGCTGGTACGGCGACCGTGGGCTCCCCGCCTACGTCCAGACCGCGACCGGGGCCGAGGGCACGCAGGAGCTGCTGTGCGCGGAGCTGGATCGGCTCGGGTGGGCGCGGGAGGTGTCTGCCGAGATGTGGATCGGGGCGCTCGCGCCCGTCGCCGACCGGGCCGAGGGCGCCGGAGTGGTGCTGGCCCGGGAGGCGGACGAGGCTTGGCTTGCCCGGTATCAGCGCAAGGGGGTGAGCGAGGTGGCCCTGAAGGTGTTGGAGAGCGGGCCTTCGGTGTGGTTCGCGACGGTTCCGAGTGCGGAGGGTGGTGCGCCTGCCGCGATCGGGCGCTGTGTCGTGGACGGGCGGTGGGCCGGGTTCGCCGCCGTGGAGGTCGATCCGGCGCTGCGGCGGCAGGGGCTGGCCACGCGGGTGATGGCCGCGCTGGCCCGGCAGGCCCTCGACGAGGGGGCGTCGGCGGCGTGGCTGCAGGTCGAGGCGGAGAACGCGGGCGCGCGGGAGATGTACGCCGGGATGGGGTTCGCCGCGCATCATGCCTACCACCACTATCGATCTCCGTGAGCAGTGGTACCGATCGCCGCGAAAGGGCACGAGCCAGCTATGCGTCCCCCCTACCCCCCGCCGCCCGAACGCTCCGCCGAGCTGCGCAGGCGGTTCGCCGAAGAGGCGCGGTCCGAGCGGCCCGATCTGTCCATGCTGTGTCTGCTGGTGGGAGCCGAGGCGGACGGGGCGCTGGACGAGCCGGGGATGGATTCCGTACAGGTGGAGCTGGATGCCCTGGCCGGACAGCTGCCGTTCCGGCCGGGCGGGCCGAGGGCGTGGGCCGTGGCCCTGCGGGAGCTGCTCGGGGAGCGGTACGGGTTTCGCGGCTCGGCCGCTGACTATCAGCGGCTGGAGTCGTCGTTGCTGCACGAGGTGCTTCAGCGGCGGCGTGGGCTGCCGATCCTGTTGTCGGTGGTGTGGATGGAGGTGGCCCGGCGGGCGGGGGCCCCGGTGTACGGGGTCGCGCTGCCCGGGCACTTCGTCGTGGGGTTCGGGCCGACCGACGAGCAGGTGCTCGCCGATCCGTTCGACGGGGGCCGGGTGCTGACGGGCGGCGATGCGGAGCTGCTGGTGGCGGGGGCCACGGGGGCGCCGCTGGACCCGTCGATGCTGTCGCCGGCCGATCCGCTGGATGTGGTGCTGCGGATTCTGAACAACGTCCGGGCCTGGGCGGCGACTCGGCCCGAGCGGTCGGACGTGGCGCTGTGGGCGGTGGAGCTGTCGCTGCTGCTGCCGTCGCATCCGGCTCGACTGCGGTTCGAGCGGGCGCAGTTGCTTGTCCAGCGGGGGGACTTCGTCGAGGGGGCCGTGGAGTTGGAGGAGTACGCCGAGTTGATCTGTGCGGTGGATGAGGGGGCGGCGGAGCAGGTGCGGGGGCAGGCGCGGGCTGCTCGGGCGTTGCTCAACTGAGTTCGCGGGTTCGCCGTGGCGGTTCGGCCGGTGGCGCGACCGCGGGTTCGTTGTGGCTGGTCGCGCAGTTCCCCGCGCCCCTGAAGGGCGTTGCCCCTCAGGGCGCCTTCACCGGGCCGCGACCTACAGCCACCCCTTCTCCCGCGCGATCCTCACCGCCTCCGCCCGGTTCCGCACCGCCAGTTTCTGGATGGCCGTCGAGAGGTAGTTGCGGACCGTGCCCTGGGACAGATGCAGGGACGCCGCCAGTTCGGCGTTCGTGGAGCCGTCCTCCGCTGCTCGGAGGATCTCTCGCTCGCGGTCGGTCAAGGGGTTGGCGCCCTCCGCCAGGGCCGCTGCCGCCAGGGTGGGGTCGATGACCCGTTCGCCTGCCAGGACCTTGCGTATCGCCTCGGCGAGTTGGGCCGCGGGGGCG
The DNA here is from genome assembly GCF_055639295.1 of Streptomyces sp. NPDC107528. Lineage (NCBI taxonomy): Bacteria > Bacillati > Actinomycetota > Actinomycetes > Kitasatosporales > Streptomycetaceae > Streptomyces > Streptomyces sp. NPDC107528. The sequence continues at coordinate 216,733 of NZ_JBVKAV010000006.1, read as the reverse complement.
TCCTTGACCAGGAAGGCGTCGGCGCCGGACTCCATCGCGCTGCGGAGGTAGCCGGGGCGGCCGAAGGTCGTGAGGACGACCAGCTTCACGGCCGGCAGCTCCTTGTGCAGGAGTGCCGCCGCCTCGATGCCCGTCGCGCCCGGCATCTCGATGTCCAGGAGCGCCACGTCCACCTCGTGGTCGCGGGCCGCCGCCAGGACCTCGTCGCCGCGGGCCACCTGGGCGACGACCTCGATGTCCTCCTCCAGGCCGAGCAGGGCGGCCAGGGCCTCGCGGACCATCGACTGGTCCTCGGCGAGGAGGACCTTGATCGTGCGGCTCATGAACCGGATCCTACGTCCGCCGAGATCGCGGCGGCCGGGACGCGGGCGATCAGCCGGAAGCCCTGCCGGGTGCCACCCGCGTCCAGGGTGCCGCCCGCCTTCTCCAGGCGTTCCGTGAGGCCGGTGAGGCCGTGGCCGGGGCCGTTGCCCTGGTCGCCGGAGCCGTCGTCCTCGACGGAGAGTTCGAGGACCGGGCCGTCGAGGGTCTGGCGGCGCAGGACCTCGACCGTGCAGCGCCGGGCCCCGCTGTGCCGTACGACGTTGGTGACCGCCTCGCGCAGGGCCCAGGCGAGGGCCGTCTCGCTGTCCTCGGGGACGCCGGTGAGGTCGGGCTCGGCCGGGAGTTCGGCCGTCACCCCGGCCGCCGTCAGGGCGACCCTGGCACCCGCCAGTTCCGCCGCGAGGCGCGGGCGGCGATAGCCCGAGACCGCCTCGCGCACGTCGACCAGGGCCTGGCGGCTGACCTGCTCGATGTCGGCGACCTGGCGGGCCGCCTTGTCGGGGTGGTCGGGGAGCATACGGCCCGCGAGTTCGCTCTTGATCGTGATCAGGGAGAGGGAGTGGCCCAGCAGGTCGTGCAGGTCCCGGGCCAGGCGCAGTCTCTCCTCGTTGGCGGCCAGTTGGGCGACGGTGGCGCGGGCCTCGCGCAGCGCGACGGTCGTGCGGATCAGTTCGCGCACGCCGGTCATGGCGAAGCCGCCCAGCAGGGCCGGGATCAGCAGCCCGGCCAGGAAGGCCTTGCCGCCCGGTGTCGCGAACGCGATCACGGTCATCAGCGCGGACGCGGCCGGGATCGTCCAGCGCGCCATGCGCAGCGGCAGGGCCGCGCCGGACGCGATGGAGACGTACACGAACAGCACCAGCCACTCCCGGCCCAGGGTCAGTGCGAGGACCGTGGACTGGGCGGCGAGGACGCCGAGCGAAGCAAGCACGACGCTGTTGCGCTCGCCCCGGCCGGTGCGGAAGAGCAGCAGCATGTACCAGGTGACGAACGCGGCGAGGCCGATCCAGCCGAGGATCCGCACGCCCGTGCTGTGACCGCCGTGCAGCAGGTCGTTGGCCGGCGCGCTCAGGTACACCAGCCAGATGCCGGTCCACAGGAGCTTGATGAACCGTTGCCTGCGATTCTCCGGGCGCTGCCCGATCCCGACGCCTGTGCCGCTCACGCCTTCAACGTGTCCTTCCGGTACAGCCAGGCCGCGCCGCCCGTGAACAGGGCGAAGGAGACGACGAGGACGACGAGGTCCCTCGCGTGCGGGGCCTGGCTCTGCTCGATGGCCTGCCCCAGCGCAGCGTACGCGTGCGTGGGTACCCAGGCGGCGATGTCCTGGAGCCAATGAGGGAAGGTCGTCGTGGGCATCCACAGGCCGCCGAGCAGCGACAGGCCGAAGTAGACGATCATCGTGATCGGGCGTACCGCGTCACCGGTCGCGGAGTACCCGATCGCCACCCCGAGCGCGGCGAAGACCAGGCTCCCCGCCCATATCGCACCGGTGAGGGCGAGCCACTGCCAGGCATCCAGTCGTACGTCCTTCACGACGGCGGCGACGACGAAGATGACGACGATCGACGGCAGGCTGACCACGGCGGCACTCGCGGTCTTGGCCAGCACATATCCGCGGCCCGGCAGGGTGGTCAGCCGCAGTTGCCGTACCCAGCCGCTCTCGCGCTCCTTGGCGATGCGCTCGCTGTTGCCCATCAGGACGGCGGTGAGGGCGCCGAAGGAGGCCATGGAGACCATCATGTAGGTCGGCAGCGTCAGGCCCGTGCCGTCGACCTTGGTCGTGCTGTCGGCGGTGCCCGCGATCAGCAGGAACAGCATCGACGGGTAGAGCACCGAGAAGAACAGGAACTTGCGGTTGCGCAGGGCGCGGGTGAGTTCCAGCCGGATCAGGGCCTTCATGACGTACGTGCCTCCTCGGCGGCGGTGATGGCGACGAACGCCTGCTCGAGGCCGAGCCCGGCGACTTCCAGGTTGCGGGGGTAGAGGCCGAGACCGTAGAGGGCGTGGACGGTCGCGTCTGCGTCAGAGGACTGGATGCGCACGGTCCGGCCGGACCCCGCGGCGGAGCCGCTGTGGGACACCGTGAGCGTGGTGAGGAAGGGCAACTGGCGCAGGGCGGCCTCGTCGACGGGGCCGTCGGCCAGGTCGAAGGAGATCCGCCGCGTCCCCGCCTTCGCCTTGATCTCGGCCGCGGTGCCGTCGGCCAGCAGCCGGCCGCGGTGCAGGACCAGCACCCGGTCGGCGATCGCGTCCGCCTCTTCCAGGTAGTGCGTGGCGAACAGGACCGTACGGCCCTGGTCGGCCTGTTCGCGCATGGTGGCCCAGAAGGCCTGGCGGGTGGTGACGTCCATGCCGGTGGTGGGCTCGTCGAGGACGATGAGGTCGCTGTCGCCGGCCGTCGCGAGGGCGAAGCGGACGCGCTGGGACTGGCCGCCGGAGAGCTTGTCGACCTTGCGGTCGGCGATCTGCGTGATGCCCGCGCGGGCGAGCACGTCGGAGACCGGGTACGGCCGCGGATGCAGATCGCAGGCCAGCCGCACCATCTCGGCGACCGTGACCTCGCCCATCAGCCCGCCGCTCTGGAGCATGGCCCCCACCCGGCCGGCGACGATCGCCTCGCGGGGGTCGGTGCCGAAGACGCCGACACTTCCGCTGTCGGGGCGCTTGAGGCCGAGCAGCAGATCGAGCGTGGTGGACTTGCCGGCCCCGTTCGGGCCGAGCAGGGCAACTGTCTCCCCCGGGTGCAGCGCGAGCGTGAGGCCGTCGACGGCCCGTACGTCCCCGTAGCTCTTGCTCACCTGGTCGAATCCGACTACCTCAGTCGTCGTGTTCAACACTGTCGTTGTCATGTGCTCAAGAGTGGCCGCGTGGGCCGGCCGCCCGGCAGTGTCGGCGGTCCTGACTGCCGGATGACAGATGTCATACGACGACGGAAGGGCACCCGGCGAGTGCCGGGTGCCCTTGGGTCCGAGCGGCTGCGCTAGCTCGGGTTGGTGTCGATGGTGACGGTGCGCTCCGCCGCCGTCTTGGCGCGCAGCGCCTTGCGCAGGGCGGAGGCGACATCCTGCGGAAGGACGTCGCGCTTGCCGCTCGCGCCGTTGATCTGCACGCCGTCGAAGGTGGCGCCGTACGCCGCCTTGAGCGCCTTGAGGTCGTAGGTGTCCACGAGCTTGCCGTCGACGGCCTTGGCTCCCAGGATCTTCGGCAGCGACAGGGAGCCGAACTGGATGCTGTGCGCGGCGTCCGTCTGGATCGTGACCTTGTTGGCCATCGCCGGTTCGGCGAACTCCTTCATGAACCGGTCGACCTCGGCGTTCGCGACCGTCGGCTGCTGCGTGGTCGTGGCGACCGGCACCGCGGACGACGCGCCGGTCTCCACCTGGGTGCGGTAGGCCTCCTGGACCGCCGCGGTGGACTTGGCGACGTCGATGCCCTTGCCCGCCTTGCCGTAGACGGCGACGGCCTTCCCGGACTCGAAGTTGATCGTGCCCTCGGTCACCGAGCCGGAACCGCCGGAGACGTCCTGCAGGGCTGCCTGCAGCTTCTCCTCGTCGGTGGGCATGACCGGGTCGACGACCCGGTGGTTGCCGAAGAGCGAGCCGATGACCGAGACCGGGTTGTAGTCACTGGTCGCGGCCGCGCTGACCGTCTGCTGCATGTCGAACTGCAGCCCGGCCTTGTCCGGCTCCAGCGTGACGGTCTTGCCGCCCACCGACAGTTTCAGCGGCTTGTTGACCTGCTTGTCGAAGGCGTCGTTGAGCTTCTTCAGCGCCTCGTCGCGGGTGCCGCCGCCGATGTCGACGCCGAGCACGGAGGTGCCCTTGGGCACGTCGGAGTGGGCCATCAGCAGGCCGGCGCCGTAGACACCGCCGGCGAGGACGATCACGCCGCCGCCGATCAGGGCCAGCTTGTTGCGGCCCTTCTTCTTGGGCGCACGGGACGACTGGGTCTCCGAAGGGGCGGGTTCCGGCAGCTTCGGGGGTGTGTGCGGCCCGGGTGCGTCGGCGCCGCCCGGCCCGAAGGGCCCGCTCTGGGCGCCGGCGGGGACGACGGGGATGCCGCTGGTGACGGTGTGGCCGGAGACGTTGTCGGCGACGCCGTAGTTCGGGTTGCCGGGCTCGGGAGCCGGCTTCTGCGGGGTGAGGATCGCGGTGTCGTCGCTCATCCCACCGCCGGGGCCACGGCCCGGGACGTGGGAGGCGGCGCCGGGACCACCGGGTCCGGCGGAAATGCCGGGACCGGCAGGCCCACCAGGACCACCCGGGCCGGCAGGTCCGGGAGGACCACCGGGACCGGGCGGGCCGCCACGGCCACTGCCGGGACCGCCGGGACCACTCGGCCCGCCGGGCCGACCCGGGCCCGCGGAGATACCGGCACCACCCGGACCGGCGGAAATACCCGGACCGGCCGGACCACCCCGACCGCCGGTGCCGCCGCCCATGACCGGCGGCACCGCGGGGCCGTCGCCGGTGACCGGACCGGTCGTCGGGCCCGCGGGGCCGTGCGGGCCACCCTGGCCGCCGTGGCCGTTCGAGCCGTTGAAGTCGCTCGGGCCGCCGAAGTCGCCGGCGCCGTCGAAGCTGTTCGGGGCGTTGAAGTCGGCGGACGGGTCGAAGCCGCCCGGGCCGCCCTGGGCGCCGTATCCGCCCGGGCCGTTCGGGCCGGCCTGGCTGCCGTAGCTGTTCGGGGCGTCCTGACCGTCCTGGCCGCGGCTGCCGTTCTCCGCGAAGTACGGCAGGTCGTCGCGGCGGGCCTCGCCGCCGGGGCGCGCGCCGTTGCCGCCGCCCAGGGGGCCCGCACCCAGTGCCTCGGTCACGTCGAAGGAACCGGTGCCGCCGCCGTGCCCCGGAGCCACGGGGCCGCCGGTCGCACCGGGGAGCCCGGGGCCGCTCGCACCGCCGGGGCGCGAGCCGCCCGGCACGCTCATCGAGCCGACGACCCCACCGGGCCGCCCGGCACCACCGCCGCCCGGGCCGGCGGGGCCGCCCGCGCCGGGGCCCGAACCGCCGGGCAGACCGGCCCCGTTGGTGGACGCGCCGCCCTGACCGCCCTTGCCCCCCGAGGACTTGCGGGGCGCGAACCAGTCGCTCGTCTTCTCCTCCGCCTGCCCCGCGGGCTGGGCCGGAGGGTCGACGGTGCCCGTGGACATGGCGGTGTCGGCGGACGGCGACGGCGTCTCGGTATCCGTGCTGCCGGCGGAGCCGGCGCTCTCGGTGTCCGTGACGGGCTTGCGCACGACGACCGGCGGAATGGGCCGGGACCCGGGAATGTTGATCCGGATCCGCGTCGTCAGCGTGGTCTCGGTCTTGCGTTCCTCCGGCTGCGCGGCCGAACGGCCCGCATCCGCACCGCTGTCGGAAGCCATGGGGGTCCCGTACGGCGGCGTGCCCGAGGGGTATGCGGCTCCGCCGCGCCCGTTGGGCCCGGAGGACGGAGTGTCAGTTTCACGACTCAAGGCAGGTTCTCCCGGTTGGCTCCACCGCCTGTTCGACCTCATTGCTTCGGACGGCTCGGCGGCGCGCACCACCATACTGGCCACTTCCGGCCCGCATCCCACGACCGCCTGGGAAACCCACACGGGACTCGCACGAGTGCGGCGTGGAGAAGTGGTACGTCACTTGGCAAGTCGGACGCCGTCGCCACCCGGTTGCCGCACGGGCGCGAGGGTGGCGCAGATCACAGCCACGGCCATGCCGCCGAGCAGGAAGAGGTAGGAGGCGGCGCCTGTGCCGAAGACGAAGTCGCCTTCGGGGCGGCTGGCGGTGAGCAGGATGACGGTGATCATCCAGCCGCCGGCAGGGGCGACGGCCGCGGCCCGGCTGCCCAACACCCGGGCGGCGCCCAGGCAGAGCCCGGCCTCGCCCGCGAGGGCGAGCAGCAGACCGCCCGGGAACCACGCGGGCTGCACCAGCGCCCCGGCCACGCCGACGACCGCGCCGAGCACGAAGAGCCCGAGGTGGACGAGGACCCGCACGGCAGAGGGCCGCTTCAGCGGCTGGGCGAGCATCGAGCTCATGACGCCTCCTCGACGGCGACACCGGCGAACAGATCGGACTCCGTCCGCGCCGCCCTCTCCCCGCGCACCAACTCGTAGTACTCGGTGGTGAAGAGGGGTTGCGCAAGTTCATTGGAGAGCGCGAAGTACGGCTCGGCCACGTCGATCTGCGTGGCGTGCGCCCGCATCGCGGCGGCCTTGGCGGGGGCGTGGGCGATGCCGTCGATCACGGTGGTGATCCGCTCGTCGTCCACGACACCCGGCACGTCGCCGACGGTGGCGGCCTTGGCGAAGGGCAATCCGGGCAGGTCCGCCTGAAGTCGGGCGAAGGCTTCCTCGGCGACCGTGCGCGGGACGCGGTTCCAGTAGATCTTGGGGATCCGCCACCCGGCGTCGGTGGCCAGCTCGGCCGCGCGCATGGCTACGCGGTGGGCCTGGATGTGGTCGGGATGGCCGTAGCCGCCGTCGGGGTCGTAGGTGACGAGGACGTGGGGGCGTACCTCCAGGATCACCTCGACGAGCTCCCGGGCCGCCTCGTCGACGTCCGCCTGCCACAGGCTCGCGGGGTCGTCGTTGTCGGCGATGCCCATCATCCCCGAGTCCTCGTAGCGGCCCTTGCCGCCGAGGAGACGGAAGTCCTCGACGCCGAGCTCGCGCATCGCGGCCCTGAGCTCGCCCAGGCGGTGTTCGCCGAGCTCGGCTCCGGTCAGGCGGTGCAGCTCGGGGGGAATGACCTCGCCGTGCTCACCCAGGGTGCAGGTGACCAGGGTCACCCGGGCACCCTCGGCCGCGTACTTGGCCATCGTCGCGCCGTTGTTGATCGACTCGTCGTCCGGGTGCGCGTGCACCAGGAGCAGACGCCGGTCGGGCAGTTCCGTCATGGCCCCAGCCTACGAGGCGGCACCGACAGCACTGCCCGGCACGGCTCAGAACTTGATGCTGCCGATCATGCCCGCGATGTTCGTCGTCAGCTCGCTGATGGTGGGAGCGACGGTCGAGGACGCCAGGTAGAAACCGAGCAGCATGCAGACCACGGCATGGCCCGCCTTCAACCCTGATTTCTTGACCAGCAGGAAGACGACGATCGCCAGCAGCACCACCGCCGAAATCGAGAGTGCCACGGCGGCTCACCTCCAAGAATCCCAGGCGCGGGGGTCGGACTATGGGGGCAGATAAATCCATGCAGCAGCCAGCAGGTTCATACCCACTATGCGCTTGTGATCATAACTATCCGTCCGTGCGCATCGATCGGCGCACAGCCGCACAAGGGGGCGCACTGGCCAATATGGTCGGGGCATGACGACCGAGCCTGTGTCCTTCCCCCGACGGCACGCCCGCACCCAGAGGTTCACCTTCGGCGCTCCGCGCGCATTCACGGTGGCGCCCGACGGTTCCCGAGTCGTGTACCTGCGCTCCACCTCCGGTACGGATCCGGCGAGTTCGCTGTGGGTGCTCGACACCGTGGACGGCGGGGAGCGCGTGGCGGCCGACCCGCGCGCCCTCCTGGGCGGCACCTCGGAGGACCTCTCGCCCGAGGAGCGGGCACGCCGCGAGCGCAGCCGTGAGGGTGGCGCCGGCATCGTCTCCCACGCCACCGACGCGGCCGTCGAGTTGGCCTCTTTTGCCTTGTCAGGGCGGCTTTTCACGGCCGAACTGCGGGCTGGTACGGCACGTGAACTCCCGGTCCCCGGACCGGTGATCGACCCCCGCCCCTCCCCCGACGGACGGCACATCGCGTACGTCGCGCAGGGTGCCCTGCGGGTGGTGGGCGCCGAGGGCGAGGGCGACCGTGCGCTCGCCGAGCCGGAGTCGGAGGGGGTGACCTACGGACTGGCGGAGTTCATCGCGGCCGAGGAGATGGGGCGCTACCGGGGCTTCTGGTGGGGTCCCGAGTCGGACCTGCTGCTGGTGGCGCGGGCGGACGACACGCCGGTGCGCAGGTGGTGGATCTCCGATCCGGCGCATCCGGAGCGCGAGCCGCAGCGGGTGGCATACCCGGCGGCGGGAACGCCGAACGCGGACGTACGGCTGTTCGTGATCGGTCTGGGCGGGGTGCGCACGGAGGTCTCCTGGGACCGGGCGCGGTACCCGTATCTGGCGCGAGTCCACTGGTCAGCGGCGGGTGCACCACTGCTGCTCGTACAGGCGCGCGACCAGCGCAGTCAGCTGTTCCTGGCCGTGGACCCGGCGACGGGGGCGACCCGGATGGTGCATGCGGACGAAGATCCACAATGGCTGGATCTTTTCCCTGGCGTGCCCTGCTGGAGCCCGGCGGGGCATCTCGTGCGCATCGCCGACGAGGGCGGCGCGCGGGTCCTCGCGGTGGGCGAACGCCCGCTGACCGGACCGCAGTTGCACGTCCGCGCGGTGCTGGACGTCACCTCGGACGACGTGCTGATCTCGGCGTCGGCGGGCGAGGCCGCGGCCGTTCCCGAGATCGGCGAGGTGCACGTGTACCGGGTGAACGAACTCGGCATGGAGCGCGTTTCACAGGAGCCCGGCGTGCACTCGGCGGTGCGCGCTGGGGGCGTGACGGTGTTGGCGTCCCATGCGCTTGACCGGCCCGGCGCTCAGATCCAGGTGCTGCGAGACGGGAAGCCGGTGGCGACGGTCCGGTCGTATGCCGAAGATCCCGGTTTGACCCCGCGCGTGACACTCACCGAGGGGGGCGCACGCCGCATCCCGTGCGCCGTGCTTATGCCTCGGGACTACGCCGGTGACACCCCGCTGCCGGTTCTGCTGGACCCCTACGGTGGCCCGCACTCCTCCCGGGTGGTCGCCGCGCACAACGCGTACCTCACCTCACAGTGGTTCGCCGACCAGGGGTTCGCGGTGATCGTCGCGGACGGGCGCGGTACGCCGGGCCGCTCGCCCGGGTGGGAGAAGGCCATCAAGGACGACATCGCGGCCATCGTGGTGCAGGACCAGGTCGACGCGCTGCACGCGCTCGCCGAGCGGTTCCCGCTCGATCTGACCCGCGTGGCCATCCGGGGCTGGTCCTTCGGCGGCTATCTGGCGGGGCTCGCCGCGCTGCGCCGCCCGGACGTCTTCCACGCTGCGGTGGTCGGCGCTCCGGTCACCGATCTGCGCCTGTACGACACCCACTACCAGGAGCGGTACGTCGGACACCCCGACAAGCAGCCGGAGGTCTACCGCCGCAACTCGCTGATCGACGACTCGGGCCTGGTGGACCCGGCCGAACCGCACCGCCCGATGATGATCGTCCACGGCCTCGCGGACGACAACGTGGTCGTCGCCCACTCCCTGCGCCTGTCCTCTGCCCTCCTCGCCGCGGGCCGTCCGCACGAGGTGCTGCCGCTGTCCGGCGTCACGCACATGACCCCGCAGGAAACGGTCGCGGAGAACCTGCTGCTGCTCCAGCTGGACTTCCTGCAGCGGTCCTTGGCATAGCGGCTCAAAAGCGCCCGAACTGCGTTAACACGCAGGCAACTTCACCGAAGTGGCACCGATATACGGACGGTGGAGGCTGAACAGCGTACGGCCGTGCGGGTGCCGTAAGCGGGCCGGGGTGCGCCATGTCACCCCGGCCCGTTGCCTTGCGCCGCCGCGAAATGGCACGCCGAGTCGTGGGCCTCGGGTCCGCTCGGGTCCCGCAGACGGTCCGGCACCGCGAGCACCGGCACCTGCTGGGCGCAGCGTTCCTCCGCCTTCCAGCAGCGGGTGCGGAAGCGGCAGCCGGAGGGGACGTCCGTCGGGGACGGGACGTCGCCCGCGAGGATGATGCGTGCGCGGTGTTCACGGGCCAACGGGTCGGGGACGGGGACCGCGGAGAGCAGCGCCTGGGTGTAGGGGTGCGTGGGGTGGTCGTAGATCTCGGCGTCCCTGCCGATCTCCACGATCCGTCCCAGGTACATCACCCCTACCCGGTCGGAGATGTGCCGGACGATCGACAGGTCGTGGGCGATGAAGACGTAGGAGAGGTCGAACTCGTTCTGCAGGCGGTCCATCAGGTTGATGACCTGGGCCTGGACCGAGACGTCCAGCGCGGAGACGGGCTCGTCGGCGACGATGACCTCCGGGCGCAGCGCCAGCCCCCGTGCGATGCCGATGCGTTGGCGCTGGCCGCCGGAGAACTGGTGCGGGTAGCGGTTGATGTGCTCGGGGTTGAGGCCGACCACGTCCAGCAGCTCCCGCACCCGGCGGCGACGGTCGCCCTTCGGGGCGACCTCGGGGTGGATGTCGTACGGCTCCCCGACGATGTCGCCCACCGTCATGCGGGGGTTGAGGGAGGTGTACGGGTCCTGGAAGACCATCTGGATGTTGCGGCGTACGGCTTTCAGGGCGCGGCCGGACAGTCTGGTGATGTCCTCGCCCTTGTACTTGATCGAACCGGCCGTCGGCCGTTCCAGGTTGACCAGCATCTTGGCGACCGTCGACTTGCCGCAGCCGGACTCGCCGACGATGCCGAGGGTTTCGCCGCGGTGCAGTGAGAAGTCGACGCCGTCCACGGCCCTGACGGCGCCGACCTGTTTCTTGAAGAGGATGCCCCGGGTGAGCGGGTAGTGCTTGACGAGCCCGTTGACCTCCAGAATCGGCTCGGCCGGTGCGGAACTAGCCATCCAGGCACTCCCTCCAGAAGTGGCAGGCGCTGCCCCGTGCTTCGGAGACCTCGTACAGCTCAGGTACGTCGGTGCGGCACACGTCCCGGGCCGTCGGGCAGCGGGGGTTGAAGGCGCAGCCCTGCGGGATGTTCATGAGGTTGGGGGGCAGGCCCTTGATGGCGTAGAGCTCCTGGCCCTTCTGGTCCAGGCGCGGGATCGACTCCAGCAGGCCCTTGGTGTACGGGTGGGCGGGCGCCTTGTAGATGTCGTGCACCGGCGCCGACTCCACGATCCGGCCCGCGTACATCACGGCGATCCGGTCCGCGACGTCCGCGACGACGCCGAGGTCGTGGGTGATCAGGATCAGGCCCATGCGGTACTCGCGTTGCAGCTCCGCCAGCAGGTCCATGACCTGGGCCTGGACGGTGACGTCGAGGGCGGTGGTGGGCTCGTCGGCGATGATGAGCGCGGGTTCGAGGGCGAGGGCCATCGCGATCATGATGCGTTGGCGCATGCCGCCGGAGAACTGGTGCGGGTACTGCTTGACGCGCTCTCGTGCGGCCGGGATGCGCACCCGGTCCATCAGCTCCACGGCCTTCGCCCGCGCGTCCTTCCGCGACATGCCCCGGTGCACCACGAACATCTCGCCGAGCTGGTCGCCGACGGTCAGTACGGGGTTCAGCGACGACAGGGCGTCCTGGAAGATCATCGCCATCTCGGCGCCGCGGACCTTGCGCCGCTCCTCTTCCTTCAGCTTCAGCATGTCCCGCCCCTGGAAGAGGATCTCTCCCCCGGTGATCCGCCCGGGCGGCATGTCGAGAATCCCCATCACCGCCTGCGCGGTCACCGACTTCCCGGACCCGGACTCCCCGAGCACGGCAAGCGTCTCCCCCGCGTCCACGCCGTAACTCACCCCGTTGACCGCCTTGGCAACCCCGTCCCGCGTCCGGAACTCCACCTGCAGATCACGCACTTCGAGCAGCATGCCGGGGCTCACCTCACTTTCGGATGGGGGCCTTGCGAGTGGCTTCGCCGAGCGGGCTGGGGGCCGGGGTGGCGGTCGCCGGACCATGGATCGAGGGCATCGCACACCACGACGCCGAGCATGGCGACAGCGAGCACGACGACCACCGGGCGCCCGAGGGGAGGCGGCGCTCCGGCACGCGTCCTGGGGCCGCGGGCTTCCCGCAGGGCCGGCTCCCACGCCGACACCGGTCGGGCACGGCCGTGTGCGCGGGCCGCAGGTGGGCGGGCGGGCCGTGCCCCGCGCTCCTGCCGCGCCCGCCTGAGTCAGGACCCCGCCCCGGAACCTCCCTCGTCGCCACTGCCACCGCCCCTCACCTCAGCTTCGGGTCGAGGGCGTCGCGGACTGCGTCGCCCAGCATGATGAAGGCCAGGACCGTGACGGCCAGGGCTCCGGAGGGCCACAGGAGTGCGTGGGGGGCGTTGCGGATGTAGGGGGAGGCGGCCGAGATGTCGATGCCCCAGGAGACGCTCGGGGGTTTCAGGCCGACACCCAGGTAGGACAGGGTCGCCTCAAGGGCGATGTACGTCCCCAGTGCGATGGTCGCGACCACGATCACCGGGGCGATGGCGTTGGGCGCGATGTGGCGCAGGAGGATCCGGGAGTTGGAGGCGCCGAGGGCGCGGGCGGCCTGGACGTAGTCGTGCTGTTTGGCGGTGATGACGGCGCCGCGGGCGATGCGGGAGATCTGCGGCCAGCCGAGCAGCACGATGAAGCCGATGACCGGCCAGATGGAGTTGCTGGTGACCACGGACAGCAGGACCAGACCGCCGAGGATCACCGGGATGGCGAAGAAGACGTCGGTGATGCGGGAGAGGAACGAGTCCCACAGGCCGCCGAAGAAGCCGGCGAGCGCCCCCAGCACCGAGCCGAGGACGGCGACCCCGAGCGTGGCGCAGACGCCGACCGCGACGGACGTACGGGCGCCGTACACCGTGCGCGTGTACACGTCGCAGCCCTGGCCGTCGTAGCCGAAGGGATGGCCGGGCGCGGAACCCTGCTGGGCCTTCGCGAGGTCGCACTTGAGCGGGCTGCCGGAGGCGATCGCCGAGGGCCACAGGGAGATGAAGAGCAGAAAGAGGATGATCAGGCCCGAGATGATGAAGACGGGGTTGCGGCACAGGTCCTGCCAAACGTCGGACCAGAGGCTGCGCGGCCGTTCGCCCGCGGAGGCGGCGGCGGACGGCCCCGGCCCCGGCGGTCCCGTGCCCTGCGGACCCGGCGGTGCCGGCCCGACCGGCGGCCTCGGCTCCAGCGTCTGTGCCTCGCCCGCGGCAAGCTCCATCGCACCGCCCGCGCCCCCCGCGCCGCTGCCGGCGATCGCCCCCTCTGACTGGAACGGCTGCTCAGGCATAGCGGATCCTCGGGTCGAGTACGGCGTACAGCAGGTCGACGACCAGATTGCAGAGGAGGAAGACGAGGACGAGGACCGTCACGAAGCCGACGACGGTCTGTGTGTTCTGGCGCAGGATGCCCTGGTAGAGCTGGTAGCCGACGCCGTGGATGTTGAAGATCCGCTCGGTGACGATCGCGCCGCCCATGAGGAATCCGATGTCGGAGCCGATGAAGGTGACGACGGGGATGAGGGAGTTGCGCAGGAGATGCCGGGTGACCACTCGGCGTCTCGGCAGTCCCTTGGCGATCGCCGTACGGACGTAGTCGGAGCGCCGGTTCTCTGCGATGGAGGTGCGGGTCAGCCGGGTGACGTACGCGAGGGAGACCGAGGCGAGGACGAGACCGGGGATCAGCAGCTCGCCGAAGGGGGCCGATGAGGAGACCGACGGGCGGATCCAGCCCCACTCCACGCCGAGCAGCAGCTGGAGCAGCAGGCCGGTGACGAAGGTGGGGACGGAGATGACGACGAGGGTCAGGAGCAGGACGCCGGAGTCGACGGGGCGCCCCCGCTGGAGGCCGGTGACGACGCCGAGCGTGACGCCGATGAGGATCTCGAAGAGGATCGCCACGATCGTGAGGCGGATGGTGACCGGGAAGGCCGTCGACATCAGCTCGGTGACTTCCTGGCCGTTGAACGCCGTACCGAAGTCTCCGGTGAAGACGTTCCCCATATAGGTCAGGTACTGCTGCCACACGGGCTTGTCGAGGCCGAACTCCTTCCTCAACTGGGTCGCCGTCGCCGCGTCGCACTGCCGGTCGCCGCACAGGCCCGCGACGGGGTCGCCCATCACGTTGACCATGAGGAAGATCAGCAGGGTGGCCCCGATGAACACCGGGACCATCTGCACCAGGCGCCGGACGACGTACCGCCCCATGACGGACTCAGCCGACCTTGATCTCGTTGTAGACGGGGACGCTGAACGGGTTGAGGGCCACGTTCGACAGCCGCTGCGACCAGCCGGCACTGCCGTTCTGGTACCAGAGCGGGATGGCCGCCATGTTGTCCCGGACGACCGCCTCGGCCTTCTGGAACCTCTCCACGGCACGCGCGGGGTCGGTCTCGGCGTTCGCCTCGTCGACGAGCTTGTCGAACTCCTCGTTGGACCACTTGCCGTCGTTGGAGGAGGCGTTGGTGTAGTAGAGCGGCTGAAGGAAGTTCTGGGTCAGCGGGTAGTCCATCTGCCAGCCCGCCCGGAAGGGTCCGGAGAGCTTCTGGGTCGTGCTCTTGCTGCGGAAGTCGGCGAAGGTGCCGATCGGGTTGCCGACGCAGGCCCGGTCGTTGTCCAGGGCGTTGTTGATGGAGTTGCAGACGGCGTCCACCCACAGCTTGTGGGAGCCGGTGTCCGCGTTGTAGGTGATCTTCACCTGCCCGCCGGGCAGCCCGCCGCCCTCCTCGATCAGCTTCTTCGCCGCGGCCGCGTCGTACTGGCACCACTCACCGCACAGCCCCTCCTTGTAACCGCCCTCCGCGCCCAGGACGGGTGAGGTCCAGTCGGTCGCGGGCGTACGGGTCCCCTGGAAGATGGTCTTGGTGATCTGCTCGCGGTCGATCGCCCGGGACAGCCCCTGCCGGACCTTGACCGAGCCGGGCTTGTTCCAGGCCTTGTCGTAGTGGGGGAAGGCCAGGGTCTGGATGATGCCGGCCGGGGTGTTGAGGTAGCGGTCGCCGAGGTCGCTGCGGACGTTCTTCAGCTGCTGGGCCGGCACGTCGTCGACGAGGTCGAGGTTGCCGGCCATCAGGTCGGTGTAGGCCGTGTTGTTGTCCGTGTAGACCTTGAGGGTGACGCCGGCGTTCAGGGCCGCGTCCGGACCCGGGTACGCGTCCCACCTCGTCAGGCCCATCTCGGAACCCTTGGTGTACGACTCCACGGTGTACGGGCCGTTGCCGACGGGCTTGGCGAGCCAGCCGGCGTGGTCGTCGTAGAAGGCGCGCGGCAGCGGGACGAAGGCGTTGTAGCCGAGAGTGTCGGGGAAGCTGGAGAACTTCTGGCTGAGCCGGACGGTGAACGTCCTGTCGTCGACCACCTTCAGCCCGGACATGGTGTCGGCGCTCTGCTCGCCCTTGACCGGGTGGACCTTGTCGTAGCCGTCGATGTAGCTGAAGAAGTAGGCGTTCTTCTGGTTGTTCCTCAGGCTCGCCCCGTAGTTCCAGGCGTCCACGAAGGACTTGGCGGTGACCTTCTCGCCGTCGCTGAAGGTCCAGCCGTCCTTGACGGTGATCGTGTAGTTGCGCGAGTCGGTGGTCTCGATCCGCTCGGCGAGCATGTCCTCGGCCTCGCCCGTCTTCGGGTTGTACTGCTTCAGGCCCCGGAAGATCATGGACAGCACCTTGCCGCCCTGCACCTCATTGGTGTTGGCCGGCTCCAGCGGGTTCTGCGGATCGGTCCACGACGAGCTCAGCACCTCGCCGCCGGCTCCGCTGTCACCCCCGCCTCCGCAGGCCGTCGCCACGAGCGCGACCGCCATCGCGCATGCGGCCCGTCCGGCGAACGTGGCTCCATGCATGGAGTGCCTCCTCTGGTACTGATCCGTTACGGGCCAATATCAAGCGAAAAGGCACATATCGCACACGGACTCCGGCCAATGGAGCAACCGACCGTCCGGATGCCGGTGCCCGAAGCGCACCCACCGGACGTCTGTACGAGGTCCACACGACGTCCCCGTGGGCGACGAAACGGACTTCTTTCGTCCGGCCCAATGGATCTTCGATGTATGGCGCAATGGATCTCTGCCATCCGATGCCGAACCGTTGGATTACGACCGCTGGATGTACACATTTCGACACAGGAGCGTCCGCATATCGAACTCGTTGCCCGATTGGTCCAGTTAGTCTGAGTCAAGGCACAACTCAATCACGTTGCGCTACCCGCGTAGCTACGGAATGGTCAAGGCAGGGTAAAGAACGTAAAGAGACAACCAAGTCGGCCGAGAATTTATTGACCTTGAATGAATTGCGTTGAAAAAGTCCGGCGTAGCCCGTAGGGGAGCGTGCCCTGCGGAGTCATCAGACCCTCCCTTGGGCCAGGAGCACCATGACCCCCCCAACTCCATCCGCGGCTGCCCCGCTTGAGGCGACTGACGAAAGCATCGACAAGTCGCCTTCGCCCTCCACCCCTAAGGGCAACGAAAGCCGCTCGCCGGGACGGCTGGCGTGGACCCGCTTCAAGCGGGACCGCACGGGCGTCATATCGGCGTACATCGTGATCTTCTTCTTCGTGATCGCGCTCGCCGCTCCGCTCATTGCGAAGCTGTACGGCAAGGATCCGTACACGACGTACGCGAGCCAGCAGCCTGAGCTGCTGAACGCCTTCGCGTACCCGGCGGGTCCGAACGGCGGCATCAGCTCGGACTTCTGGTTCGGCGTGGAGCCGCAGCTCGGACGTGACGTCTTCACCTTCCTGCTCTACGCGATCCGCACCTCGCTGGGCATCGCCATCGCGGCCACCTTGCTCACCGTCGTCCTCGGCGTGGTCATCGGCGTCACCGCGGGCTACCTCGGCGGCAGGACGGACTACTTCGTGGGCCGGGTCATCGACATCCTGCTGTCGTTCCCGTCGACCCTCTTCTTCATCGCCTTCATGCCGGTCGTCTACGGGCTCTTCGTCGCCCCCGACGAGAACATCCCGACATGGCTGCGCGCCGCCGGCCTGATCATCGTGCTCTCCGCCTTCGGCTGGGCCTCCATCGCCCGACTGCTGCGCGGCCAGGTACTCGGCCTGCGCGAGCGGGAGTTCGTCGAGGCGGCCAAGGTCACGGGCGCGTCACCGCGGCGTATCGTCTTCAAGGAGCTGCTGCCCAACCTGTGGACTCCGATCATCATCCAGTCCACTCTGATGCTCCCGGCGTTCGTCACCGCTGAGGCGGGTCTCGCCTTCCTGGGTGTCGGCATGATCGACCCGACCCCGGACTGGGGCGTCATGATCCAGCGAGGCGCCCAGTTCTACACCGAGGACCTCACCTTCATGCTCTTCCCGGGCCTGTCCATGGTGATCTTCGTGCTCGCGTTCAACCTCCTCGGTGACTCGGTGCGTGACGCACTCGACCCGAAGTCCAAGCGCTGACTCCGGCTTATTTCAGGACCACGGCGAAGTCGTCGGGTGCCGGATTTCTCTCATCAACCCACTTCAAGGCAGGATGCGATGTCCTTCTCGCGTAGAAACTTCCTGATCGCCACCGGCGTGGCCGCGGCGTCGACCTCGGTGCTGAGCGCCTGCAGCAGCGGCAGCGAGGGCGGCTCGCAGGACCAGGCCCCGAAAGTCAGCGGCTCCAAGACCACCGAGATCCCCGTGGGCACCAAGGCCGACTCGACCGGCCCGGCCACCGAGGTCAAGGGCGCGGTGACGGGCGGGACGATCTACTCGCTCCAGCAGTTCGACATGGACCACATGGACCCGGCGCAGATCTACGTCTCGACCGAGGGCGCCATCACCGTCCCGATCATGCGCGGTCTGACCGGCTACAAGCTGGACGACAAGGGCGGGGCCACCCTGGTCGGCGACGCCGCGACCGACGCCGGCACGATGAAGGACGGCGGCAAGACCTGGTCCTTCACCCTCAAGGACGGCATCAAGTGGGAGGACGGCGCCGACCTCTCCATGGACGACGTCCGCCACACCTTCGAGCGCCTCTTCGCGAGCTTCATCACCGAGGGTCCGGTCTACGTCCAGGAGTTCCTGGAGGGCGGCGACAAGTACGAGGGTCCGTACGACGGCAAGAGCCTCGACTCCATCGAGATCGACGGCAAGACCGTCACCTTCCGCCTCAAGGAAGCCCGCGTCGACTTCAACTACACGCTCGCGATGCGTGGTTACTCCCTGGTGCCGAAGAAGCACGACACCAAGGAGAAGTACGACAAGAAGCCGGTCTCCTGCGGCCCCTACAAGGTCGAGAGCCGTAGCATCGGCAAGTCGATGACCTTCGTGCGCAACGAGCACTGGGACGCGAAGACGGACCCGATCCGCAACGCCTACCCGGACAAGTTCGTCTTCCAGATGGGCTACGAGCTCGTCGCCTCGACCGACCGCTGGATCGCGGACCAGGGCAACGACCAGTACGCGGTGCCGATCTTCAACGAGGTCGCGCCCGAGCGCCTCGCCCAGGTCCTCACCAAGCCCGAGCTGAAGAAGCGCGTCCTCACCGCGGTCGACACGGTCACCTACTACTGGCCGATCAACATGACCCGGGTCAAGGACCTCAAGGTCCGTCAGGCCATCAACCACGCCTGGCCGCACCAGCAGCTCCAGACCATCGGCGGCGGTGCCGCGTCCCAGGAGATCGCCACCACGATCTTCGCGCCGGTGACGCCCGGTTACACCAAGTTCGACCTGTACGGCGTCGACAAGAAGCCGGGCGGCGACCCCGCGAAGGCCAAGGCCCTGCTGAAGGAGGCCGGCCAGGAGGGCTACAAGCTGGTCATCGCCTACCAGCAGTCGGACACCGCGGTGAAGACCGCCGTCGCCATCAAGAACGCGCTGGAGGCGGCCGGCTTCAAGGTCGTCAACAAGCAGGTCGACAAGTCGACGTTCTACACCCAGATCGGCAAGATCGACAACAAGTACGACCTGTTCGCCGCCGGCTGGAGCCCGGACTGGCCGGGCGGTTACTCGCAGTTCTACCCGTGCTGGAGCGGCAAGAACATCGGCGACGGCCGCAGCAACTACGCCCAGCTGAACGACCCGAGCGTCAACAAGGCCATCGACGCCGCGGGCAAGATCGCGGACGTGGAGGAGGCCAACAAGGCCTGGGGCAACGTCGACAAGATGATCATGGAGCTGGCCGCGGTCGTCCCGGACTACCACAAGATCCGGAACTACCTGTACGGCTCCAAGGTCGGCAACGTCGTCTGGGACGGCGGCAACACCTGCGTCGCGCTCACCAAGCTCTACGCCAAGAAGTAATCGAGCACGACCCCTTGGGGGCGGCCATTCCACATGGCCGCCCCTGCGGCCCACCCCCCTCTACTTCCCCCCGGCGACGGCGCCCCGTCCGGAAAGTCACGCCTCATGTTCCGCTTCCTTGTCCGCCGAGTCATCGGCGCGCTGGTCATTCTGTTGATCATCAGCGCCATCACCTTCTGGCTCTTCTACGCCGTGCCGCGTGACCCCGCGATGATGTCCTGCGGCAAGAACTGCACGCCCGAGAACCTGGCGCAGATCCGGCAGAACCTGGGCATCGACAAGCCGATCCCGGTGCAGTACTGGCTGTGGCTGGTCGGCGTCTTCGTCGGGCGCGACTACGCCAACTACGACTTCTGCAACGCACCCTGCCTCGGGTACTCCTTCGCCAACCGCGAGCCCGTCTTCGACACGATCATGGACCGTCTGCCGACGACCCTGTCGCTCGCCTTCGGCGCGGCCGTCGTCTTCCTGATCCTCGGTATCGGCGCGGGCATGCTCGCGGCGCTCAAGCAGGGCAAGTTCCTGGACAAGTTCGCCAGCTCCGCCTCGCTGCTCGGCTCCTCGCTCCAGATCTACTTCGTCGGCTACATCGCGATGTTCTTCTTCGTCGCGCAGCTGGGGTGGCTCGACCAGCCGCAGTGGACCCCGCTCTCCGAGAACCCGGCCGCCTGGTTCGGCGGGCTGTTGTTGCCCTGGCTGGTCCTCGCGATCATCTTCACCGCCAACTACACGCGTATGACCCGCTCCCAGCTCGTGGAGCAACTCAGCGAGGACTATGTCCGCACGGCACGGGCCAAGGGTCTGTCCCGGTCGAACGTGTTCTTCCGGTTTGCCTGGCGCGGCGCGATGGGCCCCATCGTCACAGTGTTCGGCATCGACCTGGGCACGCTGATCGGCGGTGCCATCATCACCGAGTCGACCTTCAGCCTCCCGGGCGTCGGCCGGCTCGCGGTGAAGTCCGTGGACCAGAGCGACCTGCCGATGCTGCTGGGTGTGACCCTGCTGGCGGCCGGCGCGATCGTCTTCGCCAACATCATCGTGGACGCCGTCTACGCCCTCATCGACCCGCGGATCCGGCTCGCCTGACCTCCGCCCCCCACTCCCGACCCCTCGCATCACCCCCCTCAGGAGCGTCCCCGTGACGAGCACCGATCAGCAGCCCTTCCTCTCCGTCAAGGACCTTCAGGTCCACTTCTCCACCGAGGACGGCATCGTCAAGGCCGTCGACGGGCTCTCCTTCGACCTTGCCAAGGGCCAGACGCTCGGCATCGTGGGTGAGTCGGGATCCGGCAAGTCCGTCACCAACCTGACGATCCTGGGCCTGCACGACCCGTTCCGCACCAAGATCGATGGCGAGATCCTGCTGGACGGCAAGGAGCTGCTCACCGCCTCCGAGCGGGAGCTGGAGCGGCTGCGCGGCAACAAGATGTCCATGATCTTCCAGGACGCGCTTGCCTCGCTGTCGCCGTACCACACCATCGGGACGCAGATCGGTGAGACGTACCGCAAGCACACCGGTGCCTCCAAGAAGGAGGCCCGGGCGCGGGCGATCGAGATGCTGCGGCGGGTCGGGATCCCGCAGCCGGACATGCGGGTGGACGACTACCCGCACCAGTTCTCCGGCGGTATGCGCCAGCGCGCGATGATCGCGATGGCGCTGGTCTGCGACCCCGAGCTGCTGATCGCGGACGAGCCGACCACCGCGCTCGACGTGACCGTCCAGGCGCAGATCATGGACCTGCTCAAGGACCTGCAGCAGGAGTTCGGCACGGCGATCATCTTCATCACGCACGACCTCGGTGTCATCGCCGACATCGCGGACGACGTGCTGGTGATGTACGGCGGCCGGTGCGTGGAGCGGGGCACAAAGGAAGAGGTGCTGCGCGACCCGCAGCACCCCTACACCGTGGGTCTGCTGAGCTCCATGCCGAGCCTGGACGGGCCGGTCGACGTGCCGCTGTCCCCGATCCCGGGTGCACCTCCGTCGCTGCTGAACCCGCCCTCCGGCTGCCGCTTCCACCCGCGGTGCGCCTTCACCGAGAAGGTCCCGGGCGGGCTGTGCTCCAGCGAGCGGCCGCTCCTCGACGTGGTGGACGGCCGGGGGTCCGCCTGCCACCTGCCGCAGGGGGAGCGCAAGGATCTGTTCGCCGAATTCGCCGGATCCCGGCACTGACTGACGTACACGAGACGGGACTTCACCATCATGAGCAACGCGCAACCGCTCCTGGACGTCAGCGGTCTGACCAAGCACTTCCCGATCAAGGGCGGCTTCCCGATCAAACGCACGGTCGGCGCCGTGCAGGCCGTGGACGGCCTCGACTTCCAGGTGGGTGAGGGCGAGGCCCTCGGTCTGGTCGGCGAGTCGGGCTGCGGCAAGTCGACGACGGGCCGGCTGATCACGCGGCTCCTGGAGCCGTCGGGCGGCAAGATCTCGTACCGCGGCCAGGACATCACGCACGCGGGCCGCAAGCAGCTCGCGCCGGTCCGCTCCGAGATCCAGATGATCTTCCAGGACCCCTACGCGTCCCTGAACCCGCGCCAGACGGTCGGCAAGATCATCTCCGGCCCGATGGAGATCAACGGCATCAACCCGGCGGGCGGCCGCGAGAAGCGTGTCCGCGAACTGCTGGAGATCGTCGGCCTGAACCCCGAGCACTACAACCGCTTCCCGCACGAGTTCTCCGGCGGTCAGCGCCAGCGCATCGGCGTGGCACGGGCGTTGGCCCTCGAACCGAAGCTGATCGTGGCCGACGAGCCGGTCTCGGCGCTGGACGTCTCGATCCAGGCGCAGGTCGTGAACCTGCTGCAGAAGGTCCAGCAGGAGCTGGGCATCGCCTTCGTCTTCATCGCCCACGACCTGGCCGTCGTACGGCACTTCTCGCAGCGCGTCGCGGTCATGTACCTCGGCAAGATCGTCGAGATCGCCGACCGCGACGACCTTTACGGCAACCCGCGCCACCCGTACACCCGGGCGCTGCTGTCCGCCGTGCCCGAGGCGACGGTGGAGGATACCCCCCGCGAGCGCATCCGCCTCCAGGGCGATGTCCCCTCCCCCATCAACCCGCCCTCCGGCTGCCGCTTCCGCACCCGCTGCTGGAAGGCGACGGAGAAGTGCTCGACCGAGGCCCCGCCGCTGGTCCAGGTCGAGGGCAACAAGCCCGGTCACCTGACCGCGTGCCACTACCCGGAGACGGACGACGCGGTCCCCGCGCCGCGCCTCGCCAAGGACCCCCAGCCGGCGGTCTGACACACCCCTTTTCGTCAGGCGCCGTGCCCGGAAGGGACTTTCACCGGCCCATTGACCCGAGCCCATGAGCGTCCCGTTCCAGGGGAAGGAGGGCCCGTGCACACCCCTTGGGTGCGCACGGGCCCTCATCTCTCGGTCACGGGCCCCGGATACTGGGCGCATGGTGAACCGAGTGGCCGTGCTCTCCGACATCCACGCCGTGCTGCCCGCCCTCGAAGCCGTACTCGCGGAACCGGTGGTCACGGCGGCGGACCTGATCGTGCTCACCGGGGACATCGCCTGCGGTCCGCAGCCCGCCCAGGTCATGGACGTCCTGACGGGCCTGGGCGACCGAGTGGTCTGGATCCGGGGCAACGCCGACCGCGAACTCGTCGAGTACCGGCGCGGACTGCGCACGTCGATCCCCGACCCCATCGGACCGTGGGCCGCCGAGAACCTCCGCGAGGACCAGGTCACCTTCCTGGAGCGGCTGCCGACGTCCCTCACCCTTCCGGTGGACGGCCTCGGCGAGGTGCTCTTCTGCCATGCGACGCCGCGTGACGACGAAGAGGTCGTGCTCGTCGACTCCCGCGCCGAGCGGTGGGCGGAGGTCTTCGCGCGGGTCGACTCCGCCGTCACCACCGTCGTGTGCGGCCACACCCATATGCCGTTCACCCGCCTCGCAGCCGGCCGGCTCGTGGTGAACCCGGGCAGCGTCGGGATGCCGTACGGCAGGCTCGGCGCGCACTGGGCGCTGCTCGGGCCGGGGGTCGAGCTGCGACGCACCCTGCTGGACGTGGAGGCCGCAGCCGCCCGTGTCGTCGCGGACTCCGCCTTCGAGCAGGCCGCCGAGTGGGCCGACTACTTCCTCAACGCCCGGGCCACCGAGGCGGAAGCCTTCGCCGCCTTCGCGCGCCGGGACGGTCGCGAGGGCTGAGAAACAGTACGGCGACTGAGAACGGTACGGCGGTCTCGGCAACGCCCCTGCCGATCACCTAGGTTGGGCCAGATGGCCCTCCACCTGCGTGGCACCGTCCTCCCCGACGGCACCGACCGCGACCTCTGGCTCCTCGGCGACCGCATCACCTTCGACCGCCCGTCCGGCGAGGCGCAGACCGTGGCCGACGGCGGCTACCTGCTGCCGGGGCTGGTCGACGTGCACACACATCCCGGGTCCCCGTCCGAGGACGACCCCGTCTTCGACCCCGAGGTGTTCGCCGAGCAGATCACCGCACACCGGGACGCGGGGACGACGGCGTTGCGGTTTCCGGGGCTGCTGGGCGAGATCCCGGCGGGTCTGCGCGAAGCCCCGGACGCCCCACGCATGATCACCGCGGGGCGGTGGCTGGCGTGGGTGGGACTGTCGAAAAGCGCCGACTTCCACACCGTCACCGACGACCTGGTCGCCGCCGCCGTCGCGGAGACCAAGGCCCACGACGGCTGGTGCAAGCTGATGGGCGACTGGGACTTCGAGTCGGATCCGGTGCCGTACGACATCCTGCGCGCCGTCACCGACGCGGTGCACGCCGTCGGCGGGCGGGTCGCCGCGCACTGTCAGTCGGCGCGCGGCGTGCTGAACGCCTCGCGGGCCGGCGTCGACTCGATCGAGCACGGGATGGGCATGCCGGAGGAGTGCGTCGAGCTGATGGCCACGCACGGGACCGTCTACGTCCCCACCCTCACGACGTTCGCGCGCCGCGTGCCGGGCATCAAGGACAACCCCCGCGGGCGCCTCTCGCACGAAGGCCACCGCATCATCATCCGCCGGGTCCGCGAGGCCCACGACGCCGGCGTCCGCATCCTCGCCGGCACCGACTCGGCCCCCTTCGGCAACGTGGCCACCGAGGTCGAACACCTCATCGCCGCGGGCCTGCCGGCCGAGGTGGCGGTGGGTGCGGCGAGCTGGACGGCACGGGACTTCCTGGGGCTGCCGGGACTGGTGGAGGGCGGGCTTGCCGACGTGACGGTGTACGACGCGGATCCGCGGGTGGAGCCGGGAGTGCTGCGGCATCCGCGGCGGATCGTACTGCGGGGGCGGGTGGTCCGCTGAGCGGAGAGGGCGACGGCGTCAGGTCAGGGTTCGGGGGTCAGGGCTCGCGCGCTACCAACTCCACCTCGAAGCCGTCGCCGTTCTCCAGGTAGGCGGCGTAGTGCTCGGGCCCGCCCGCATAGGGATGCCGATCCGGGAAGAGCAGACTCCAGTCGTGCCGCGGCGCCTCCTCGACCAGTGCATCGAGGCCCGCCCGGCTGCACGGGGCATGGAAGGCCAGGTGATTCAGGCCGGGCCGCAGCCGGTCGTGCCGGGTGCCCCGCAGCGCCGGTGACTCCTCGACCACGAGGTACGTCTCCCCCGCACGCCAACTGCGCCCCGCCGGCCAGTCCTGGTGGGGTTCGTAGCCCAGGCGTTCCAGCAGCCACCCCCACGACGTGACGGCGCGCCGCAGATCCGGCACCCACAGCTCCACGTGATGCAGCAACTCCCGCACCCTTCCTCCGTGTTCGAGTTCGTTGTGGCAGACTTCCGCGCGTGGTCGATCGGTCGTTCGCGGATCCTGCGCTCGCCGCGTTGTACGACACCCTGAACCCCTGGGGACCGGGTGACGACTTCTACCTCGGGCTCGTGAGTGCCGCCGGCGCGGTGCTCGATGTCGGCTGCGGTACGGGCCGGTTGCTCCGGCATGCCCGGGCCGGCGGTCACCGTGGGCGGCTCGTAGGGCTCGATCCGGCGGCCGCCATGCTCGTGGAGGCGCGCCGGCACGGCACCGACGTCGAATGGGCGCTCGGGGATCTGCGGACGCGGGACTGGTGCGCGGAGTTCGATCTGGTCGTGATGACCGGGCATGCGTTCCAAGTGCTCGCCCGTGACGAGGAGTTGCGCACCTCACTGCGCGCCGTGCACCGCGCCCTGCGCCCGGCGGGCGGTTCGTGTTCGAGACGCGGAATCCAGCCGCGCGGGCCTGGGAGACGTGGACGCCGGAACGGGCCCGCACGGTCACCGGCGCCGACGGGGCCGCCGTCCGCGTGTGGCACGACGTCGAAGGGCCCGTCGTCGGAGAACTGGTGACCTTCACGGAGACGTACGCCTGCGACACCTGGCCGGCCCCCGCGGTCAGCCGCACCACCCTCCGCTTCCTTGCCCCCGACGCCCTGTCCGCCTTCCTCCACGAGGCCGGCCTCACCGTCGCCGACCAGTACGGCGACTGGGCGCGGACGCCGGTCACAGCAGCCGCACCGGAGATCATCACCGTGGCCCGGCGGACCTCCTAGAGGTCCTCGTCCTCGAAACTCCACCGGAGACCGACCTGTGCGGCGGGAGCATGGGGTACTCGCTCCACGCGGAGACCTGCCCCGCCGACGCGCCCTCACGCAGACCGGAGACATCGAGGGTGAGGCCAACAGCTATCGACATGCGCCCAACGTACCGTCGGCCACTGACAACCAGCGCCTAGTCGTCCGACTGCTCCAGCGCCGCCAGCGCCGGATCCAGCACGATGTCCTCGTCCCGTGCCTCGATCGTCGGCTCCTCCGGGAAGTGGCAGGCCGTCAGGTGGCCGTCGTGGTTGCCCTCGATCCGGATCAGCGGGGGCTCCTCGGCCGCGCACTTGTCCTGTGCCTTCCAGCAGCGGGTGCGGAACCGGCAGCCGGAGGGCGGGGAGATCGGAGACGGCACGTCGCCGGCCAGACGGATCCGCTCACGCGCCGGAGCCTCCTCGTCGGCCACACTCACCTCGGGCACCGCGGACAGCAGGGCGTGGGTGTAGGGGTGCCGGGGCCGGGTGTAGATGGAGTCGCGGTCGCCGACCTCGATGACCTTGCCGAGGTACATGACCGCCACGCGCTGCGAGAAGTGCCGTACGACGGCCAGGTCGTGGGCGATGAACAGGAACGCGATGCCCAGCTCCTGCTGGACCTTCTGCAGCAGGTTCACGACCTGCGCCTGGATCGAGACGTCCAGCGCCGAGACCGGCTCGTCGGCCACGATCAGCTTCGGTTCGAGGGCCAACGCCCGTGCCACGCCGATGCGCTGGCGCTGACCGCCGGAGAACTCGTGCGGGAAGCGGTTGTAGTGCTCGGGGTTCAGACCGACGATCTCCAGCAGCTCCCTGACCCGTTTCTCCCTTCCGCCGTCCGGCTCGATCCCGTTGATCTCCATCGGACCGGAGATGATCTTGCCGACCGTCTGGCGCGGGTTCAGCGAGGAGTACGGGTCCTGGAAGATCATCTGGATCTCGGAGCGGATCGGCATCAGCTGCCTGCGCGTGGCCCGGGTGATGTCCTTGCCCCGGTACGAGATCTTGCCGCTGGTCGGCTCCATGAGCTTGGTGATCAGGCGTCCGGTCGTCGACTTGCCGCAGCCCGACTCCCCCACCAGCCCGAAGCTCTCCCCGACATGCACCGTCAGGTCGATGCCGTCGACGGCCTGCACCTGGCCGACGGTCCGCCGGATTGGGAAGCCGCCCTTGACCGGGAAGTGCTTCACGAGCCCTTCCACTTCCAGCAGCGGTTCGCCGGACGCGTCGGTGGCGGCCCCGCGGGGTGCGGGGAGGACGAGGTCCTCTGTCATAGCCGTAGTCCTCCTCAGACGGGGCTGATCGGGGCGCTAGTGCAGTCGGGGCTTGATCTCTTCGGTGAAAATGGTCCGCTTCTGGTCCGCCGTCAAGTGGCAGGCCGAGGAGCGGTCCGGGCCCAGCAACGGGACCTCGGTGACACAGCGCGTGCCGCCGACCCGGTCCTGGAAGGTACAGCGGGGGTGGAAGCGACAGCCGGAGGGCGGGCGCAGCAGGGACGGCGGAGTACCGGGGATCGGGGCCAGCGGGGTGTGCGGGTCCGAGTCCAGGCGCGGCATCGAGTTCAGCAGGCCCCAGGTGTAAGGGTGTTGCGGCGCCCTCAGTACCTCGTTGACCGTGCCGCGCTCCGCCGCGCGGCCCGCGTACATCACCATGATGTCGTCGGCCATGTCGGCGATCACCCCGAGGTCGTGGGTGATGAAGATGATCGCCGAACCGAACTCCCGCTGCAGGTCCTTCAGCAGATCCAGGATCTGCGCCTGGACCGTGACGTCCAGGGCGGTGGTCGGCTCGTCGGCGATCAGCAGGTCCGGGTCGCAGACCAGCGACATCGCGATCATCGCGCGCTGGCGCATACCGCCGGAGAACTGGTGCGGATAGTCCTTCGCCCGCTGCTTCGGGTTGGGGATGCCGACCTTGCCCAGCATCTCCACCGCCCGCTCCCAGGCGACCTTCTTCGAGACGCGCATGTGCTTCATGTACGGCTCGGCGATCTGCCGGCCCACCGTGTAGTACGGCGACAGCGCGGTGAGCGGGTCCTGGAAGATCATGGCGACCTTGTTGCCGCGCAGCTTCTCCAGCTCGGACTCCCGGGCCGTGGTCAGCTCCCGGCCCTCCAGGAGGATCTCGCCCTCGACGGTGGTGAACATGGGGTTGTGCAGGCCGAGGATGGTCAGGTTCGTCACCGACTTGCCCGAGCCGGACTCGCCGACGATCCCCAGCGTGCTGCCGCGCTCCAGGTCGAAGGAGAGCCCGTCCACGGCCCGTACGACGCCGTCCTCGGTCTTGAAGCTGACGTGCAGGTCCCGCACCGACAGGAACGCGTCCGCGTCGGCCGGGACCGGGGCGCCGGCCTCCTTGGTCAGAGTGGTCACGTCAGTGCTCCTACCTAGGACAACCGCACGCGCGGGTCGATGAAGGCGTACGTCGCGTCGACGACGATGTTGCAGAGCAGGATCATGGTGGCGGAGAACAGCATCACGCCCAGCAGCAGCGGCAGATCGCTGAAGAACACCGACTCCACCGCCAGCCGGCCGAGCCCCGGAAGACCGAAGGTGTACTCCGTGATGATGGCACCGCCGAGCAGCGAGCCGAGGTCGATGCCGAAAATGGTGACGATGGGGATCAGCGAGCCGCGCCAGGCGTAGCGGAAGAAGACGTACCGCCGTGACATGCCCTTGGCCCGGGCGGTGCGGACGTGTTCCTCCTGGAGTTGCTCGATCATCGACGAGCGGGCCATACGGGTGTACTGCGAGGCGAAGATCGTGGAGAGGACGACCCAGGGGATGATCAGGCCCGTGAACCAGGCGGCTGGGTTCTGGGTGAACTCGTTGTAGGCGGGCTTGTCGAAGACCTGGGTCTGATAGACGAGGATCGCCAGGGCCAGCGGGCCGAGGAAGTAGATCTGCATCGAGCTGATCACCATCGCGCCGGCCGTGAAGGTCTTGTCGATGAGCGTGCCGCGCTTCCACGCGGCGATCAGGCCGGTGCCGAGCCCGACGATCAGGAAGCAGACGGCCCCGCCGAGGGTGAGCGAGACGGTGGTGGGCAGCCGGTCCATCAGGGTGCCCCACACCTGCTCGTTGGAGTGGTACGAGTAGCCGAAGCAGGGGGCGGGGCAAGGGCCTTGGGCGAAGTCGTCGCTGCCCGAGACCAGGTTGGTCAGGAAGATCCAGTACTGCTCGGGGATCGGCTTGTCGAGGCCGAGCACCCGGTGCAGGTTCTCCAGGTTGGCCGGGGTGCACGTCTTGCCGCACATCAGGAGCGCCGGGTCGCGCGGCATCCCGAAGAACAGCAGGAACGCGACGATGCTCAGCAGGAAGAGGATGACGACGGCGCCGAGGGACCGGCGGACCAGGAAGCGCAGCATGGCAGGCAGCTCTCAGACGTCGGCGGGCACAGGGCCTCTCCGGCGGCACCCGGCGCGCCCCTGGCGGAGCGGGCGCACCGGGTGCCTGGCGGGCGGGGTTACTTGACGTACAGGCGGCGCGGGTCGACGCCGGCGATGATGTCGTCGTAGACGAGGCCGCCGACCTTGGATCCGGCGATCTGGGTCTGCTTGTAGTACGCGGTCGGGACGACGTTGACGACTTCCTTCACCAGGTACTCGTTGAGCTTGCCCCACTCCTCCGAAGCCTCGGCCGGGTCGGTGATCTTGTTGATCCGGTCGATCTCGCTGTTGGCCTTGGAGTCGTTGACCTGCGAGTAGTTCTGGGCCCCCTCGGCGATCGCGCGTCCGTCGTACAGCGGCGGGATCACGGTCGAGGCGGACGGCCAGTCGGCACCCCACGCGGTGTGGAAGATGTCGTAGTTGTTGTCCAGCTTGCTGACCTGGTCGTAGTACGTCTCGGCCGGGATCTCCTGGCGCTGGACGTCGAAGCCGGCCTTCTCCAGGCCCGCCGCCATGGCGGTGGAGTACTGCTGGCCCTCGGGCGTGTTGATGTAGCCGAAGGTCAGCTTCAGACCGGTCTTGCCGGCCTCCTCCAGGAGCGCCTTGGCCTTGGCCGGGTCACCGGCGGGCTTCTTCTTCTTGCCCCACGGGTCGAAGCCGGGGTCGTAGCCGGTGACGGTCGGGCTGATGATGCCGCCCGCGACCTCCATCGCGTCGGTGCCGCCATAGGCCCGCACGAACGGCGTGACCGGGAGGGCGTAGGCGATGGCCTGGCGGACCTTGATGTCCTTCATCTCCGGGTGGGCCAGGTTGATGTTCATCTGGCCGACGTAGGGCTGGAAGCCGGAGACCGTGCGGGACTTCATCTTCGGGTCGTTCAGGACCTTGGTCAGGTTGCCCGCGTCGACCTGGTTGCTGAAGCTGACGCCCGTCCGGTCACTGCCGCTGTCGGCGAGGAGCGCCTTGGTGGAGTCCTCGTACTGCTGGTTGAACGTGATGTTGAACCGGTCGACGTACTGGTGGCGCAGCGGGTCCGTGGCCGCGTCCCAGTTCTCGTTCTTGACGAGCACCATCGACTTGCCGGACTTGAACTCCTGGATCTTGTACGGCCCGGTCACCACCGGGTCCTTGTCGTACTTCTCCTTGGTGTCGCCCTTCTCGGACACAATGGCGTAACCCGTCATGGCCAGGGCGTACGGCAGGTCGGGGTGCGGGTTCTTGAACTTGAAGACGACCGATTTGTCGTCCGGCGTCTCCAGCACAGTGTCGGGCAGGTGCTTGCCCTTGAACGGGCCGTCGGGCAGCAGCTTGCGGTAGTCGGCACCCGGTGTGTCGGCCAGCCACTGCTGGATGTACGGCGGGCCCTGGTTGATGAAGGACGCGAACTGCCGCTCGAAGGTGTGCCGGACGTCCGCGGAGGTGATCGCGGAGCCGTCCTCGAACTTGATGCCGTCCTTGAGCGTGAACTTCCAGGTCTTGCCGCCGTCCGTAGTGGTACCGGAGTCGGTGGCGAGGTCGCCGACGACCTCGTGCTTGCTGCCGTCGTTGCTGGTCGCCTTGTAGCCGGTCAAGCCTCTGTGCAGCAGCTGGGAGACCGCCATCTCGTCCTGGACGTAGACCTGTCCGGGGTCGAGGTGAGCGTAACTGTCGCGTGCCAGCACCGAGATGGTGCCGCCGGGCTTGGCGCCGGGGATCTCGGCGGCGGGGCCCTTGGACGCCTCGGCGTCCCCGAACTCGATCGCCGCCTGCTGCCGCTCGGCGTTCTCCTTCTGTTCCTTGTCGTTGCCACTGCCCTTGCTGCCGCCCTCGCTGCACCCGGTCAGCACGAGTGCGCCGGCCGCGAGCACCGAGATTGCCGTGTATACGTGGCGTCCGCCCCTACTCATCACTCAGTTTCCACCCATCTGTGTGTCACCAGTGCTTAGGAAGTGCCAAGTGCCAACCAGTGGTTCAGCGCGCCGTCTTGGGGTCGAAGGCGTCCCTGACCGAGTCCCCGAGCAGGTTGAACGCCACGATGAAGATGATCATCGAGATGCCGGGGAAGAACATGTAGGTGATGTCGTTCTGCATCACGAGCTCGGTGGACGCCTTGGAGAACATCTGCCCCCAGTCCGGCGTCGGTTCGACGATGCCCACGCCGAGGAAGGACAGACCGGCCTCGGCGGTCACGAAGTTGGGGAGCATGTACGTGCCCTGCACGAGGATCGGCGTGACCACGTTCGGCAGGATCTCCTTGCGGATGATCCGCCACGGTGGGGCCCCGCTGACCTTGGCCGCTTCGATGAACTCCCGTTCTCGCAGGGCGAGTGTGGTGCCTCTGAGGATCCGTCCGAGGCTCATCCAGCCGAGGAACCACATCACGAGGATGAGGGAGACCACCCGGACGTAGACCGGGGTCTCGTCGCGCGGGCTGACGAACAGTGAGACCACGACCGGCATGCTGGCGATGAAGAACAGCTGCGAGGGGAAGGCCAGCAGGAAGTCGATGACCCGGCTGATCCAGTAGTCCGTCCTGCCGCCGAGGTAGCCGGCCGTGATACCGAGGAGGATGCCGGTGAGCACGGTCGCGATCGTGACCGCGACCGAGATCCCGAGCGAAGTCCGGATGCCGTAGAGCAACTTGGTGAAGACGTCGTACCCGTTGCCGGGTTCGAGGCCGAACCAGAACTCGCCGCTGATCCCGCCGTTGGGCTGCACCGGCACACCCGCGCTGTCGAACAGCTCGGGGCGCTCGTCGGCGTACACGGTGTACGGGTCCTTGCCGTACAGCCAGGAGATCACCGGGGCGAGCAGGCCGATCAGGAAGAAGAAGATGACGACGTACGCCGAGATCACTCCGGTGCGGTCCCGCTTGAAGCGGATCCACATCAGCTGACCGGGAGAACGCCCGACTAGCTCCTCGTCCTCTGCCTTCACGTCCGGCTGTGGTGCGCCGTCCGCGATGACCGAGGTCCCGCCACCCTCAATGCCGATACCACTTGTCACGTTTCGCCCGTTTCGCTGGTATGGGTATGCCAAAGCGAGGCGTGCGGAACACCGCAGCCGGACGCGCGTAGGAGGTATGCGCCTCTTCCACCGACACCCCTGACGGAGGAGCAGGCAACCCCCTGTTGCTCGTGAGTTCGCACCGTCCCCACAGTGCGAGACCCGTTGACCCGAGCGCTGCGGCTAACTATCTGCCATGAGCCAACTACCGACCACTGTCTTTAAATCTCAATTCAGTCACAGCTGACGTGTAGACCTTCCAAAATCCGGACAAAGCGTTGGGTCAAAGAACGTCGCGAAACGGACGTGTTACATGGGTATCGGGCGAGGATCTCCGCATTTCGGACAGGAGCCCGGTTTTCGGCCACCGGAAAACGGCTTGCAAAAAGCCCCGGCTCCCCCATGACGGGGGAGCCGGGGCTCAAGCGTCCGATACTCAGCCGTGCTTGGCGCGGCTCGCGGCGCGGGCGCGCTCGCGGGCGTCCAGGTTCACCTTGCGGATACGGACCGCCTCCGGCGTCACCTCGACGCACTCGTCGTCGCGGCAGAACTCCAGGGACTGCTCCAGGGAGAGCTTGCGGGGCGGCACGATCGCCTCGAACGAGTCGGCCGAGGAGGACCGCATGTTCGTGAGCTTCTTCTCCTTGGTGATGTTCACGTCCATGTCGTCGGAGCGCGAGTTCTCGCCGACGATCATGCCCTCGTACACCTCGGTACCCGGGTCCGTGAACAGCACGCCGCGCTCCTGCAGGTTGGTCATCGCGAACGCGGTGACGGCACCGGAGCGGTCGGCGACCAGCGATCCGTTGTTACGGGTCTGCAGGGTGCCGAACCAGGGCTCGAAGCCCTCGTGGATGGAGTGGCCGATGCCGGTGCCGCGGGTCTGGGTCAGAAACTCGGTCCGGAAACCGATGAGGCCACGCGACGGAACGACGAACTCCATGCGCACCCAGCCCGAGCCGTGGTTGGACATGTTGTCCATACGGCCCTTGCGGACGCCCATGAGCTGCGTGACCGCGCCCATGTGCTCCTCGGGGACGTCGATCGTCATACGCTCGACGGGCTCGTAGACCTTGCCGTCGACGTCCTTGGTCACGACCTGCGGCTTGCCGATGGTCAGCTCGAAGCCCTCGCGGCGCATCTGCTCGACCAGGATGGCCAGCGCCAGTTCACCACGCCCCTGCACCTCCCAGGCGTCCGGGCGCTCGGTGTCGATGACGCGAAGCGAGACGTTACCGATCAGCTCGCGGTCGAGGCGGTCCTTGACCTGGCGGGCGGTGACCTTGCGGTCCTTGACGGCCGCCTTGTTGTCGGCACCCTTGCCGGTGCCGCCGCGGCCGACCAGCGGCGAGGTGTTCGTGCCGATGGTCATGGAGATCGCGGGCTCGTCGACCGTGATCAGCGGCAGCGGGATCGGGTTCTCGGTGTCGGCGAGGGTCTCACCGATCATGATGTCCGGGATACCGGCGACGGCACAGATGTCACCGGGGCCGGCCTTCTCGGCGGGCTTGCGGGTCAGCGCCTCGGTCATCATCAGCTCGCTGATGCGGACGTTGCTGATGGAGCCGTCGCGCTTGATCCAGGCCACCGTCTGGCCCTTGCGCAGCTCGCCCTGCTCGACACGGACCAGCGCGATACGGCCGAGGAAGTTGTCCGCGTCCAGGTTGGTGACGTGCGCCTGGAGCGGGGCCTCCTCGTCGTAGGTCGGCGCCGGGATGTGCTGCAGGATCGTGGAGAAGAACGGCTCCAGGCTGGTCGAGTCGGCCGGGACCGTGCCGTTCTCCGGCTTGGTCAGCGAGGCGATGCCGTCACGCCCGCAGGCGTAGACGATCGGGAACTCGATCTGCTCCTCGTCGGCGTCCAGGTCGAGGAAGAGGTCGTAGGTCTCGTTGACGACCTCGTCGATCCGGGAGTCCGGGCGGTCCGTCTTGTTGATGCACAGGATGACGGGCAGGCGCTGCTGCAGCGCCTTGCGCAGCACGAAGCGGGTCTGCGGCAGCGGGCCCTCGGAGGCGTCGACGAGCAGGACGACACCGTCGACCATGGAAAGCCCGCGCTCGACCTCGCCGCCGAAGTCGGCGTGACCGGGGGTGTCGATGATGTTGATGGTGATGACGTCCCCCCCGTCCTTCGGGTGGTACTTCACCGCCGTGTTCTTGGCCAGGATCGTGATGCCCTTCTCACGCTCCAGGTCGTTCGAGTCCATCATGCGGTCGTCGACGCCTTCGAGCTGGTGCGCGGCGAAGGCGCCGGCCTGCTTCAGCATGCCGTCGACGATGGTGGTCTTGCCGTGGTCGACGTGGGCGACGATGGCGACGTTGCGGATGTCGTGGCGCGTGGCCATATTGCGGCGTACTCCCGGAGTGGTGAGGACGGCTCTCGCGTATGTCTGTGTTACGCGGGCCCTGCCGGGCTTGACACGCCACGGCCTCACCCCATGGTACGTGGCCGCTGCCGCTGGGGCTCGCCGGGATACGTCTGTGCAGGTGGGAGGCTGTTTGGACCCCGCTGAAACGCCAAACGCCGGCCCGGGCACCCAGCCCGACCGGCGCTTGAGGACGAGGCCCGTTCAGCCTCGGTCGGCGGACCCGCTCGGCCCCGGGTGCGCGCCCTTCTTCAGGAAGCCCATGTCCTCGTACACCGGCGTCCCGAAGCCGAAGGCACCCACGTTGACGACACTCGTCCGCGCCGCCGTGAGCTGAGGCCGCTGGAACAGCGGCAGCGACCCGGCCGCGGCCCAGATCCGTGAGTCGGCCTTCCGGATCAGCGCCCGCGCCTCGGACTCGTCGAGCGTGGCGATCGCCTGGTCGAAGAGCTGGTCGACCTGGTCGGTCCCGACCCGCGTGTAGTTCTGCTCGACGTTCAGCGATCCGTCGGCGGCCGGCACCGGCTTGGCGTAGATCGGCCGGGCGTCGGTCGCCGGGTACGCGGAGGCGGGCCAGGAGTAGAGGGCGAGATCGAACTGGCCGGACGCGATGTGGTCCTTGAAGTAGCTCTCGTCCGAGACCTTGACGATGTCGGTGCGGATACCGACCCGCTCCAGCATCACCCCGATCCGGTCCGCCACCGTACGCAGCGTCTGCGACCCCTCGCCCGACGGCACCACGAACCGCAAGGCCAGCGGCTCGCCGTCCTTGGCAAGCGGCCGGGCCGCCGCGCCGGCCGGTGCGGCGGTGCCGCGTGGGGCGTACGCGCCGGGCGCACCGCCCTGTTGCAGCTGCTTGTTGCCGTACTGCTTGCCGTCCTGGGCGAGATGCCGCGAGCCTTCATCGCCGCTGCTCTTCGCGGTGTGCCCCTCGTCCTCGCCGGCCTTGTTGTCCCCGCCGACGATGTAGGTCCCCTCGTCCTCGGACTCCGCATCGGACTTGGACTTGGACTCGTCGCCGGAGTCGGACTTGGCCTTGGGCTTCTCCCCGGAGTCGGACTTGGACTTGGACTTGTCCCCGGAGTCCGCCCCCTTGTCGCCCTTCTCGCCCTTCTCGCCCTTCGCTCCCTTGTCGCCCTTCTCTTCCTTGTCGCCCTTCTTCCCCTC
Source organism: Streptomyces sp. NPDC107528 (assembly GCF_055639295.1). NCBI lineage: Bacteria > Bacillati > Actinomycetota > Actinomycetes > Kitasatosporales > Streptomycetaceae > Streptomyces > Streptomyces sp. NPDC107528. Next base: position 181,112 of record NZ_JBVKAV010000006.1, on the reverse strand, counting down.
ACTCCCCGCGGCGCCGTCCGCCTCCCCCTTCTTCTTCTCCTTGACCGGCCCGCCCGGCACCCACCCCGCGTCCGCGAGCAGCGCCTGTGCCTCCGCCGTGTCCTGGCCTCCGACCGCCCCGCTGTTGTCGGCGTACGCGGCCTGGCCGGACAGGGCGAGGTGGCTGCCGACCGGCTCGGTGGGCAGGCCGAGCGGGGCCAGGACCAGCTTCGCCAGTTCCTCGCGGTCGATCGCGCGCGCCACGGCCCGCCGCACCCGCTCGTCGGCGAGCAGGCTGTCGCCGCCGTTGAGGGCGAGTTGGGTGTACGCCGGCTCCAGGGACTTGCGTACCTCGAAGCCCCGGAACTTCGCCTGGTCCCGTCGCTGCTCGAGGGTCAGCCTGGCGCCCGGCTCCGGGCCCATCAGCGGCGTACCGGAAGCACTGGCGGAGGCACTGGCGGTCGCGGACCGCGGAGGCGCGGCGAGCGCGATGCGCCGGGCCGCGGCGGTGTCGATCTCGGCCAGGTCCAGCTGTCCCGCGGCCAGCGCGGCGGCCCGCTGGTCGCGCGGCACGGCACGCAGCACGATCTCGTTCAGCTTGGCGCGCTCACCCCACCAGCGGGGATTGCGGGTGAGCGCGACCTCGTCGCCCTTGCGGTCGATCTTCTTCACCGTGAACGGCCCCGCGGTGACCTTGAGCTTGCGCCGCGCCCCGTCGTTGAACGAGTCCGGCGTGCCCATGACCTCCTTCGGGTACAGCGGCGAGAACAGCGACTGCCAGTCCGCGTACGGCCGCTCGAAGGTGACCCGCACCTCCAGGTCGTTGGCGCCGCGCTCGATCCTCTCGATGCGGTCGTAGCCGGCGTTGCGGGCGGTCCAGTAGGCGCTGTCCTTGCCGGACAGGGCCCGCCACTGGGCGGCGAAGTCGGCGGCGCCGATCTCCCGGCCGTCGCTCCAGACGGCCTGCTGGTTGAGCTTGTACAGGACGACCTGCTTGGGCTCGGTCTCGACGACCTTGGCGGATTCCAGATAGTCCGGATTGCGCTCCGGCCGCCCGTTCTGGTCGAGCCGGAACATCGACGGCAGGGTGGCCTGCGCGATCCGGGTCGTGGTGGCGTCGGCGTCGGACTGGAAGGTGTTCAGCGTCTCCGGTACGGCGTCCACGGCCCACCGCAGTGTGCCGCCGTCGGCGATCCGGTCCCGGCCGGCCGGGGCGATGTCCTGCCCGGCCAGCGGCTTGCCGGCCGGGTCCGGGTCGCTGCAGCCGGCGAGCGCGGGCACGGCGAGCACGCCCGCGGTCAGGAAGGCCACCGAGCGCATGACCGCGGTGCGGCCAGGCCTGGGTCCGAAGCCGTCGTGGGACATCTGAGGTACCTCCGGGGAGCTGCTCCCGCCGGTGACATTGCGTACGTTCTGATCACGTTTGGCGGTATTTTGGAGCTGATCAGATCTAAGGCACCCACTGAAGAGGAAAGGGTTCGCCAGGCGGAGACGACACGGCGGCGAGGGCGCGCAAGGCCACCCGTGCGGAGCAATGCACTCCCGTACGGCGCAATCACGCTCCTCGTCCCTTTTCGGCTCTCCGGCGTACACAGAGCGCATGCGGGCGTGCAATGGAGGCGCGCAATCCGCCAATCGCTGCACATCCCTTCACAGCGATAGGTGTGACGCGCAACACTCGCAGGCGCATGAACGTCACCACCCAGGGCCGAAGGGCCCACGGAAGTGAGGTCACGTCATGTCCGTGCAAGACGAACTGACAGCGGTCCAGCGCTGCCTCGACGACCTGTCCCGGTCCGTGGGCAGGCTGGAGAAGCAGCTGGGCACCGGCGGGCTGGAGATGCGTCGCGTCCGCGCCGACGCCAACCACCTGCGCGAGAGCGTCGCGCTGCTGCGGGACGCGGCCGCGACGCCCACCACCACCCAGCGCAAACCGGAGCTCGTCACCATCCCCGACACGCCGTACGACGACTCTCTGTGGATCGACACGGATGACGAGGGTCTCGGCGCCCGGGACCGCCGTGCCCCCTGATCCCACCCCCTGACCCGACCGGAGTCATGCATTGGCCACTGGTACGGAACCCCATCTGAACAGCGGCGGCGTACGAACCCCGACGCGCGCCGCGATCACCGCCCCGCACCTGCGGACCGACCGCTGGTGGCTGGCTCCGGCCGCCACCGCGGCCGGTCTGCTGGCGTTCATCGTGTACTCGACCTGGCGGGCCTTCGCGAACGCGGACTACTACGCGGCGCCGTACGTCTCCCCGTTCTACTCGCCCTGTCTGGCGGAGAACTGCGAGCCCATGCGCGCCGGGCCGAACTGGGACCTGTTCGGGAGCTGGTGGGGCATCTCCCCCGCGATCATCATCCTGATCTTCCCGCTCGGCTTCCGCCTGACCTGCTACTACTACCGCAAGGCCTACTACCGCGGCTTCTGGATGTCGCCCCCGGCCTGCGCGGTGGCGGAGCCGCACAAGAAGTACTCCGGTGAGACGCGCTTCCCGCTGATCCTGCAGAACATCCACCGGTACTTCTTCTACGCCGCGCTCCTGGTCGCCGGGATCCTGACGTACGACACGGTGCTCGCCTTCCGCGACGAGAACTACGAGTGGGGCCACATGGGCCTCGGCACCCTCGTCTTCCTCGCCAACATCGCGCTGATCTGGGCGTACACCCTGTCCTGTCACTCCTGCCGGCACATCGTCGGCGGCAAGCTCAAGCACTTCTCCAAACACCCCGTGCGCTACCGCATGTGGCAGTGGATCGGGAAGCTCAACGCCCGCCACATGCAGCTGGCGTGGGCGTCGCTGGTGAGCGTGGCGCTCGCCGACTTCTACGTCTATCTCGTCGCGTCCGGGGTCTTCGACGATCCGCGCTTCTTCTAGATTGAGTGGGGACTGAACAGATGTCCGTGGTCGAACGGCAGGAGTGGGACGTCGTCGTGGTCGGCGCCGGGGGTGCGGGCCTGCGTGCGGCGATCGAGGCACGTGAGCGAGGCGCCCGTACCGCCGTGATCTGCAAGTCGCTGTTCGGCAAGGCGCACACCGTGATGGCCGAGGGCGGCATCGCGGCGGCCATGGCCAACGCCAACGAGCACGACAACTGGCAGGTGCACTTCCGCGACACCATGCGCGGCGGCAAGTTCCTCAACCAGTGGCGGATGGCCGAGCTGCACGCGCAGGAGGCGCCGGAGCGGGTGTGGGAGCTGGAGACCTGGGGGGCGCTCTTCGACCGTACGAAGGACGGCCGTATCTCCCAGCGCAACTTCGGCGGCCACGAGTACCCGCGCCTCGCGCACGTCGGCGACCGCACCGGGCTGGAACTGATCCGCACGCTCCAGCAGAAGATCGTCGCGCTTCAGCAGCAGGACGAGAAGGAGACCGGGGACTACGAGTCCCGGCTCAAGGTCTACCAGGAGTGCACGGTCACGAGGATCCTGAAGACTGAGTCCGATAGCGGCTCCGCCGCGGGCAGCCGGGTCTCCGGGGTCTTCGCCTACGACCGCGAGACGGGCCGGTTCTTCGTCCTGGACGCCCCCGCCGTCGTCATCGCGACGGGCGGGATCGGCAAGTCCTTCAAGGTGACGTCGAACTCGTGGGAGTACACGGGCGACGGCCACGCGCTGGCGCTGCTCGCGGGCGCGCCGCTGCTCAACATGGAGTTCGTGCAGTTCCACCCGACGGGCATGGTCTGGCCGCCGTCGGTGAAGGGCATCCTGGTCACGGAGTCGGTGCGCGGCGACGGAGGGGTGCTGCGCAACTCCGAGGGCAAGCGGTTCATGTTCGACTACATCCCCGACGTCTTCAAGGAGAAGTACGCCCAGTCGGAGGAGGAGGGCGACCGCTGGTACGAGGACCCGGACAACAACCGGCGGCCTCCTGAGCTGCTCCCTCGCGACGAGGTCGCGCGGGCGATCAACTCCGAGGTGAAGGCGGGGCGGGGCTCCCCGCACGGCGGCGTCTTCCTGGACGTGTCCACCCGGATGCCGGCGGAGGTCATCCGGCGTCGCCTTCCCTCCATGTACCACCAGTTCAAGGAACTGGCGGACGTGGACATCACGGCGGAGGCGATGGAGGTCGGGCCGACCTGCCACTACGTCATGGGCGGTATCGCGGTCGAGTCGGAGACGGCGGCGGCGCGCGGGGTGCCGGGGCTGTTCGCGGCGGGTGAGGTGGCCGGCGGTATGCATGGCTCGAACCGCCTCGGCGGCAACTCGCTGTCCGACCTGCTGGTGTTCGGCCGCCGGGCCGGCTGGCACGCCGCCGAGTACGCGGCGGCGCAGGCCTTCGAACGCCCTGAGGTCAGCGACCTCCAGGTCGACACGGCGGCCGCGGAGGCGCTGCGTCCGTTCTCGGCGGAGGGTCCGGCCGGGGGTGTGGACGACGGGCGCCCGCCGGAGAACCCGTACACCCTCCACCAGGAACTCCAGCAGACCATGAACGACCTCGTCGGCATCATCCGCCGCGAGGCCGAGATGGAGCAGGCGCTGGAGAAGCTGGCCGAGCTGCGCGTACGGGCCCGCCGGGCCGGCGTCGAGGGCCACCGCCAGTTCAATCCCGGCTGGCACCTCGCGCTGGACCTGCGCAACATGCTGCTGGTCAGCGAGTGCGTGGCGCGGGCGGCGCTGGAGCGCACGGAGTCGCGCGGCGGGCACACCCGCGAGGACCACCCCGCGATGGACCGCAAGTGGCGCAACGTCAACCTGCTGTGCCAACTGGCCGACCCGACGGGCGGCTTGGCGGCCACGGACCCGGAGCGCGGCCAGATCAACCTGCTGCGTGAGACCACCGACCCCGTCCGCCCGGACCTGCTGGCTCTCTTCGACAAGGAGGAGCTGGTCAAGTACCTCGCCGAGGAGGAGCTCTACCAGTGAGCAGCTACGAGGCCCGCTTCAAGGTGTGGCGCGGCGATGTGCAGGGCGGCGGCCTGGAGGACTTCGAGATCGAGGTGAACGACGGCGAGGTGGTCCTGGACATCATCCACCGCCTCCAGGCCACCCAGGCCCCCGATCTCGCCGTCCGCTGGAACTGCAAGGCCGGCAAGTGCGGTTCGTGTTCCGCGGAGATCAACGGGCGACCGCGTCTGTTGTGCATGACGCGGATGTCGGTGTTCACCCGGGAGGAGACCATCACGGTGACACCGCTGCGGGCGTTCCCGGTGGTGCGGGACCTCGTCACGGACGTCGGTTTCAACTACACCAAGGCGCGCGAGGTTCCGGCGTTCGTGCCGCCGGAGGGTGTGGGCCCCGGTGAGTACCGGATGATGCAGGAGGACGTGGACCGCTCGCAGGAGTTCCGCAAGTGCATCGAGTGCTTCCTGTGCCAGGACACCTGCCATGTCGTCCGCGACCACGAGGAGAACAAGCCGGCGTTCGCGGGGCCGCGCTTCCTGATGCGGGTCGCGGAACTCGACATGCACCCGCTCGACGCGGCCGCGGAGACGGGACTGGACCGCAAGGCGACGGCCCAGGACGAGCACGGCCTCGGCTACTGCAACATCACCAAGTGCTGCACGGAGGTCTGCCCCGAGGGCATCAAGATCACGGACAACGCGCTGATCCCGCTGAAGGAACGGGCCGTCGACCGCAAGTTCGACCCGTTGGTGTGGCTGGGGTCGAAGATCGGGAGGCGGTCCTCGTAGGGTGCCCGCCCTCGGCTCCGCCGGGAAACTCGCACGTCACTCCACCCCACCCCTGACGCACCCCGGTCGCGCCCCTGCATTCCTGCTCATACGCTCCGAAATGTGACGTCATCTTCGATCCGGGGCCGGGCGCGGCGCGGTGGTTCGCACATATCGGTGCGGGTCGCGCATGCGCTGGTGGGCGGGCTGGTCGGGGTGGTGTGGCTGGTGCTGCCCGGGATGACGGTCGGTGCGGGCGGTCCGGTTGCGGGCGGGGCGGACCGGCCGGTCGCCGGTGCGGTGGCTCAAGGGGAGGACGAGGGGACGTCGGCCACGGATCTGGTGGTGCCGATGCTGGCCGTCGTCGCCGCGACGGCGCTCGCGGGATACGGGTTCCTGCGGCGCAGGCGACGGTCGCGGGAGCGGACGACACCCGGTGGGACGGCGGGTCGGGGCGAGACCGAGCAGCCGGTCGGGGAGCTCGACGAGCGGGCTCGGGCGCTGCTCGTGGCGGCCGACGACTGGGTGCGGGTCGGCTGGGAGGAGCTGGGGTTCGTCGAGGGGCGCCGCGAGCTGGAGGATGTCGCGCACGCCGGGCGCGTCGAGGACGCCGACGGGACCGGCCGGGGCGCGCCCTTCGCTCGGGCGCTTGGGGAGGCCGAGGCCGAGCTGGCGGTCGCGTTCCGGATGCGGTGGCAGTACGAGAACGAGGTTCCGGAGGAGGCCGCGGCTCGGCGGCATGCGCTCGCGGGGATCGTCGGGCGGTGTGAGGAGGCGGGGCGGTTGCTGGACGCGCAGGCCGCCGCGTTCGATCAGGAACGGGGGTTGGAGGAGGGCCTGGGCGGGGGGCTGGGGTATGCCCTGGTCGTCGCCGAGGGCCGGTTCCGGGAACTGACCGGGCGTACCGGGGACGCGGACGCGACCCTGCGCGAGCTGGCGGCGCGGTACGCCCCGTCCGCCACGGACGCCGTCGCGGGGCATGTCGAGCAGGCCAAGGACCGGTTGGTGTTCGCGACCACGCGCCTCAACCAGGCCCGCCAGGCCGTCGACTCGGGCGGCAACGATCGGGCCGCGGGCCGGCTGCGGGCCGCCGAGGGCGCCATCGCCCAGGCCGGCGTCTTCATCGACGGCGTGGAACGGCTCGCCGCGAACCTCGCCACGGCCGCGGCGACGGTCCCGGCCGCGCTGACCGGCGGCGAGGTGGAGATCGCCGGGGCGCGGGAGTCGCTGACGGGGATTCGGGACCCGTACCCGGACGTCCCGCCCGGCGAGCTGCGTGCCCGCGTCGCCCATGCCGACGTCGTCCTGGCCCTCGCACGGGAACAGCTGACCTCCGGGCCGTACGACCCCCTCGACGTGCTGCGCCGGATCGTGCAGGGAGTCGTGCCCGTCGCCGCGGGGCGGGCCGGGGTGATCGCGGCCGCCGCCCTGCTCTGCGCCCGCAGTGCCGTCACCGACGCGGACGACGTCGTCGCGACGCATCGGGCAGCGGTGGGCAGCGAGGCCCGCACCCGCCTCGCGGAGGCCCGGCGGCTCCTCACTCCCCCGCTGTCCGCCCGGGCCGATCGGACACCACCGCCGGATCCGGCCGACCTGCTGGCATCCGACACCCTGGCCCAACAGGCCCAGGCCCTCGCCGAACAGGACATCCGCCTGCACGGCAACCCCGTCGAAAGCCCCACCGACGACATCACCGGCCTCGCGGGCGCACTCCTCGGCGGCGTCCTCCTCGGCGGCGACCCGGACACCGCCCCACCCGCAGCCTTCGGCGGCCCACGCACCTGGGGGCGCCGGGGCGACACGGACCGGGCGTGAGCTCGCTCAGCCAGGCCCCTCGCCCCGCACCGTCAGAACAGGCTCAGCAACGCCTCCGCCGGGTCCGTGAGGCCGTTCTCGCCGTCCGGCAGGGGCAGTTCGAACCACACCGTCTTGCCGCGTGGTGTGCGGCGGGAGCCCCAGGCGGCGCTGAGGAGGCCGACCAGTTGGAGGCCTCGGCCGCCCTCGTCGGTGTCGCGGGCGCGGCGGCGGCGGGGTTGGACCAGGCCGGAGTCCCAGACCTCGCAGACCAGGGTGCGGTCGAGGAGGAGACGGAGTCGGATCTCGCCCTCGCCGTAGCGCAGGGCGTTGGTGACCAGTTCGCTGACCAGGAGTTCCGTCGTGTCGACCAGGGGTTCCAGGTCCCACGACAGAAGCCGGCCGCGGGCGTACTCGCGGGCGCGGCCCACGCTGCGCGGCTCGCGTGGCAGGGTCCAGTCGCCGACCGAGTCGGCCGGCAGACCCTGGACACGTGCCATCAGCAACGCGATGTCGTCCTCGCCGTGGTGGGTGTCGAGGGTGTTGAGGACGTGGTCGCAGACGTCCTCCAGGGGGCTGGAGGGGTCGGTGAGTGCGCCGACGAAGGCCTGGAGGCCCTCGTCCAGAGGGTGGTCGCGGGACTCCACCAGTCCATCCGTGTAGAGCGCCAGCAGCGCGCCCTCCGGCAGCTCGACCTCCACCTCCTCGAACGGCTCCCCGCCCACACCGAGCGGCATCCCCGGCGGCACGTCCAGCATCAGCGCGTCCTCACCCGGTTCGACGAGGACCGGCGGCAGATGCCCGGCGTTGGCGAAGGTGCAGCGGCGCGTGACGGAGTCGTAGACCGCGTAGACGCAGGTCGCGAGGTACACCTCGGACAGGTCCGCCTCCCGGGGGCGGCGCGCCGCGCGGGTGGCCTGCTGGACGCCGCCGGGGGCTCCGAGGCCGCGTGCGATCTCGTCCAGCGCCGAGAGCACCTCGGCCGGTTCGAGGTCGAGCAACGCCAGCGTCCGTACGGCGGAGCGCAGTTCGCCCATCGCGACGGCGGCACGCAGCCCGCGGCCCATCACGTCGCCCACCACCAACGCCGTGCGGTGCCCGGGGAGTTCGATGACGTCGAACCAGTCGCCGCCCACCTCGCTGGGCCGGTCGGAGGAGGAGTTGCCCGGCAGGTAGCGGCACGCGATGTCCAGGCCGGAGGCGACCGGGTCGCCCGGCGGGAGCAGGGACCGTTGCAGTATCAGCGCCCGCTCGTGCTCGCGCCGGTAGAGGCGGGCGTTGTCGATGCACACCGCGGCTCGCGCGGCCAGCTCGACCGCCAGATCGCGGTCCCGGTCGCCGAACGGCTCGCTGCCCTTCGTACGGGCGAACTGCGCCAGTCCTACGACCGTGTCGTGGGCGACCATCGGCACCGCGAGCGTGGACTGCACGAGGCCGCCCTCCTCGCCGGGCACGTACTGCGGCCGGGCGGTGCGCAGGGCGTCCGCGCAGGGCGAGTTGAAGGGGTAGTGGTGTACGGCGCCGACCGCGACGGGGGCGCCGCCACCGACGAAGGGCGCGTCGGAGACCGCGCTGGCGAAGGCGACGCGGCGCAGCTCCGCGCTGCCGTCGGCGTGGCCGGGCGGGGTTTCGTCGCCGGCCAGCAGCCCCTGGTAGAGGTCGACCGTGGCCAGGTCGCAGAAGCCGGGGACCACGACGTCGAGGAGTTCGCGGGCGGTGGTCTCCAGGTCGAGGGAGTTGCCGATGCGGGCACCGGCCTCGTTCAGAAGGGCCAGATTCCGCCGGGCGGCGGCGGCCTCGCGGGCGGCGGCGCGGCGGGCGGTGATGTCGGTTCCGAGCCAGGCGATGCCGATGGGGCGCCCGCTGCCGCTGCGCACGCGGTAGAGGTTGACGGACCAGTGGCGGCGCTCGTCGGATCCGGGCAGAAAGCCGGTGACGTGCATGTCCGTGATGGAGTCGCCGCTCTCCAGTACGCGACGCAGGGTCGCCGAGACGCGTTCGGCCTCGGGGCGCGGCAGATAGTCGTGGACGCCGTTGCCGCGATGGTCATCGGGTGTGCCGCCGAACAGGGAGGCGAACCGCTGGTTGGCGCGGCGCACCCGCAGGTCGGGGTCGATCAGCAGGAAGCCGAACGGAGATTGACCGAATATCGCCTGCGAGGCGGCGAGGTCGGTCTCCATCCGGCGGAGGGTGCGGACGTCGACGACGATGCAGACGGCGGCCTTCTCACCGTCCTCGGTCCGCGTCGGCATGACGTACACCTCGGCGAGACCGTCCAGACCGGCCCGCTCCTCGGCGTCCCGCGGCATCCGGAACGGGACCACACCGGTCCACTCCCGTCCGTCCAGTATCTCGGCCATCTTGCGCTGGCCCTGCTCCCGCAGGTCCGGGTCGATGAAGGCCTCGATGGGATCCATGCCGACGGCCCGCTCGGCCGGTATGCCGAAGAGCTGCTCGGCGCGCAGGCTCCACTGGTCGACCAGGCCGTCGGGGCCGATGGAGAAGGACGCGACCTTGATGTAGTCGTAGATCGAGCCGGGCGGGCTGGCCTGCCAGACCGGGTCACCGGGGCGGGCCTCGTCCGAGGCGAACGTGTCGCGGGATGCCTGTGTGCCCTGCGAGGCTTGCGAGCCCTGTGTGTCGCGGGAGACACCTGTTTTGTGGGAGGCCCGTGTGTCTCGGGTCCCCTCTCCCGCGGCCTTCGCCCTCGCGCCGTCCGACGGGTCGTCGGACCCCGAGGCCCTCGCTGGTATCTCGCTCACGCGAACCGTCCCCTCCAGCTCACCGCGCCCGGCACCGGTCACCGGGTGGCGGCTGCCCGCAGTATCCAGCACTACGGCCCCGCACAACACGGTGTTCACGATCACAGCACGGTCCCGATGGTTTTCGGTCCCGGCCGCGGAAACACTTCCAGTCTTCTAACCAGCGGACACGCAGTCGAATCACGCATCGCGACAACTGCCACTGGCCTGAACCATTCGTTCGAGAGGGCAGGGGTGCATGTACCCGAGGGAGCCGGGGGGTCAGTCCGGCACCGCGAGCTCGAACCACACCGTCTTGCCCGTGTTCCGTCCGGGCCGGGTTCCCCATCGGCGCGCGGAGTGCGCCACGAGCTGAAGTCCGCGGCCGCTCTCGTCCTCGAGGTCGGCGACCCGTTCGCGGGGCGGGTCCGGAAGGGGGTCGGAGACCTCGACCCTGAGGACGCCGTCGAGGCCGGCGGGACGTACCAGACGTAGGCCGATGGGGCCGGTGGCGTGCCGCAGGGAGTTGGTGACCAGCTCACTGACCAGCAGCGCAGTGACGTCCGCGAGGCTGTCCAGGTCCCACTGGCGCAGCCGGCCACGTACGGCGGCGCGGGCCGCGCGGACGGCACCCGCCTCCGCGGGGAAGGTCCACTCGGCGCAGTCGCCATCGGAGTCGATCACGCCGATCACATCCCGGGCCAGCGAGCTCACCCATGTCCGGTTTCATAGGTTTGATTGGCACATACCCGATATTCACAGGGCAGTACCGTGCGAGCGGGTAGACCCTCGGGGAGTTATCGACGCCGCCCAACGACGGTCGCCATCCGGCCTGTCAGCCTGTCAGGTCCCTTCCGGGGCCTCAGGTGGGCCGCTCGGCCGGTGACTCAGGCCCGCGGCTCGGGCGCCCCGTCGCCCAGCCGTCCCGCGACCTCCCGGACCGCAGGCACGTCCTGGTCCAGCCAGTCCACGTCCCAGAGTTCCCCGGCGCCCAGCCAGCGCAGTGCGTCGTGGTCCTCAAGGGGCTCGGGGCCGCCGGAGCCGGGAAGCAGGCGGGCGGTCCACACATGCAGGACGTAGGGGGGTTTCAGTGGCCACGCCCCCGGCACCCGCTCGACCACCTCGGCGGCCACGCCGAGTTCCTCCCGCAGTTCGCGCACGAGCGCCGCCTCGGGCGCCTCGCCGGGCTCGACCTTGCCGCCGGGCAACTCCCAGCGCCCGGCCAGTTCCTCGGGCGCACTGCGGCGCGCGGCGAGCAGACGGCCCGCCTCCAACAACGCGGCGCCGACCACGATCCGTTCCGTCATGCGCCGGAGCCTACGGGAGCGGGGAAGCAGGTCAGTGGTCCCCGCTGGCCCCGTTCTGAGCGATTCGCTCGACCCAATACAGCTGTTTGTGCCCCCGGCTGTCGAGGCTGTCCGCGATCTTCTGGGCTTCCGCCCGCGTCGCGTACCGGCCCACGCGGTAGCGATTGCCGTTGTCGTCCTGCCGAACCACGAGCCAAGGAAGAGTGATCGTGCTGTCGTTCATCGCGCTCCACTGCTCCTTCCCGCCCACGACCGCCCGAGTCCCTCCCCCAGCCTTCGGCCGGGGGGACCTCCATCTCGCTTCGCTCGCGGCCTGTGCCGTACCCCGCCCGCTAAGGAAACCGCAATCCGCATATGCCCGAGCCTACGCCTAACCTTTACGCAGCGAATACGCCTTTTCACAAAGAGGTACGCAACCAGCCAAGTCGCAGGGGGCGCACGGCATCGAATGCGCCGTGCGGAGACATGGATGCATCCGGTCGCGGGCATAGCGCGCACGCCTGCGGCGACCTGCGAAAACGGCCAGATTGCAACGGCCGGTGAAGGGGTGGGAGTTGCGGCTTTGCCGGGGGCAACTGCCGTGGAGGTGTGCGCTAGTTCACGAACATGTGCGCTACTTCACCGGAAGGTGATAGGCGACTCGGTAGCGGTCCGCCGGAATGACCACGTCCGCCGTCTCCACCGGACGGCCGGACGCGTAGTAGGTGCGCTGGATGACCACGACCACATGACCGGGGACGCCGCCCAGCGTCATCAGCTCCTCCGCGAGGCCGGGGCGGGCGCCCACCTCCTCCGTCACGTTGTCCACGACGACGTCGATGGCCGCCATGCGCTCGACGACGCCCATGCCGCCGAGCGGGCCCTCCTCGGGCAGCATCACGGGCGTACGGCCGGTGACGGCGAGCGGCTCCCAGGAAGTGGAGAGCATCATCGCCTCGCCGGCGTCCCGGAAGAGGTACCTCGTGCACATCACGCGGTCGCCGGGGCGGATGCCGAGGCGATCGGCGACGGCGACGCTGGCCTCGGCCTGCGCGCTGTTGGACTCCCAGGTGCCGCGCGTCTCGCCGTCGGCCTGCTCCTGACGGAAGGGCGTGGCACCGGCCGGCGGGCGGAAGCCGGAGCGGGAGATCCGGCGGGGCACGGGACGCTCACGGACGTACGTCCCGGAACCGGAGCGGCCCTCGACCAGCCCCTCCGCCATCAGCACCTTCCGCGCCTCCAGGGCGACGGTGTCCGATACGCCGTACTCCTCGCGGATCCTGGCCTGGGACGGGAGCCGGGTGTGCGGTGGCAGCGAACCGTCGACGATCTTCTTGCGGAGATCACCCGCGACGCGCAGGTACGCCGGCTGCTCACCGAAAGTCACTGGCCGCTCCCATCAGGTTGTACAGACAGCAACAGCGTGGCAACCGTGGGTTGTCCCGTGCAAGCAAAGGCCAGAGAATCACTCGATGTGATGACTTATGCCGGGGGAGGGCTTTACCCAGGCACTTTCTTTCCGTATAGGGCGCTCTCACACATCGAGGCCGCCCTCACTTCCGCCCTCGCCGCCACTGTCGGAGTCGTCCTCGTACGTCGGCACGGTCGTGTCCAGGCCCAGAGCCTTGCGCGCGGTGACGGTCGTGGGGCCGTCGACGTAGCCGTACGCCTTGTCGTAGTGCGTGTAGAACGTGTCCGCGTCGTCGGCGGCCGCCGCCTTGGCCCACTCCTTGCGGGCGTCCTCCATGTCCGCGAGGAACTCGGTGACGGCCCCCTTGGCGTCCTCCGGCCAGGGCTGTGTGCGCAGATTCTCGGTCTGCTCGCCGAGGACGCGGTGGACGTCCTTCGCCCAGGCCCGGTTCGCCTTCAGGTCGTCCTCGGGGTAGGCCTCGGGCTCCTCGTAGAGGACGTTGTCGATGTGGTTGGACGCCGACAGGAACCTCACCTGGTACCCGTCGAGGGTCATGTAGTCACGACGCAGCGACTCGGCCAGGGGCTTGCCGTCCGTGCTGCCGAACATGCAGGTGATCGCGCGGTCTCCGAAACGCCAGCTCTGCCGGGTCGGCACGAGGTAGTACACGTCCACGCCGTCCGGGAGGGCCCAGGCGTCCAGGGCGTAGCGGCCCGCCTGCTCGTAGCACTGGTCGTCCGCGACCTCCGCGAGCTCGTCGTCGCCGGGAAAGGAACCGTCCGGCACCTTCACGACGCCGACGACCTCGGCGTCGTGCTCATCGGTGCAGGGCACCTCGTCGACGTCGTAGGTCTCGCCCTCCAGGGTGCCGGTCGAGGAGTTGAAGCAGTCGCCCGTGGCGAGCGCGAAGGCGGTGCCCTCGCCGCTCGCGGCGCCCTTGAAGCCGTCCCAGAAGTCGGAGGCGGCGCCCGTCGACAGCATCAGCGCCCACAGCGCGATCCCGACGGTGGACAGCACGGACCCGGCGACCGCCATGCCCGTGCCGCGCTCGCCCCTCTTCCTGATCTGCACCAGCGCGAGGAGCCCCAGCGCCAGACCCACGGCCGGCAGGAAACAGAGGATGCCGAGGACGAGGGCGCCGATGGCCACACCGTTGACGGGCGCGGAGGGGCCGTAGGGGCCGTACGGGCCGTAGGGGTGGTGCGGGTACGGCCCCTGGGCGGCGGGTGCGCCGTAGGGGTTCGGCAACGGGTACTGGCCCTGCGCGTACGGCCCTTGGGGCTGCCCCGGGGACTCCTGTGGCTGGTGGGGTCCGGGAGGCGGAGGTATGGACACGAGTACCGTGCTCCTGCGTTCGGGCGGCGGTGCCGGGTGGTGGGAACTGGCGTACGACTGGGCGAATCGTAAGCGTGGGGTGGGGCGATGGGGGACGTGGTGCGGGTCACGAATGCGACGGTCCGGGCGGTCAACGGGCTGACGGCGCGGTGGGCGGCTGCTTCCGAGGGCGGCACCGTGTTCTCGGCTGCGGGTGTGTGGCCGCTGCTCGCCTTCCTGGCGGACGGGGCGGGCGGTCCGGCGCGGGCGGAGCTGGCCGACGCGGTGGGGTTGCCGGCGGACGAAGCGGCGGGCGCGGCGCGTGAGTTGCTGGGCGCGATGGGGGCGATGCGGGGGCTGGACTCGGCTCTCGGGCTGTGGACCAAGCGGACGCTGGAGCTGCGGGAGCGGTGGGAGGCGGGGCTGCCCGCGGAGGCGCACGGGGTGCTGACGGGGAATGCGGAGGCCGACAAGGCGGCGCTGGACGCGTGGGCGGTGAAGCGGACGGGTGGGTTGATCGAGGAGATGCCCGTGCGGCTGGGCGACGACACCGAGATGGTGGTGGCGAGTGCGCTGGCGTTGCGGAGTCGGTGGCTGATGCCGTTTCGTGAGGGGTACTGGATGCCGGAGTCCGGGCCCTGGTGCGGGCGGGAACTGCAGGGTCTGTGGCGGGACAGCACGTTGCTGGACCGGGTCGGTGTGGCGGACACGCCCGAGGGGCACGTCACCGAGCTGAAGGTACTGGGCGACAACGCGATCGACGTGCATCTCCTGCTCGGCGAGGAGGGCATGGCGCCCCGCCAGGTGCTGAGGGCAGGGGTGGAGATCCTGGCCCGCAGGCATCCGATCGTCCCCGGCCCCCAACTCTCCTACGGCGACGTGGGCCCCGGCCTGCGCGTCGTGAGGGAGCGCCGCGCGACGCCCGAGCCGCCGACCCTGGAGGTCCGGACCGTGGCGTACGAGACACGGACCGTCCATGACCTCCTCGACCACCACGACGTGTTCGGGCTCACGACCGCGAGAGTGACGCGGCCGCCCGGTCACTTCCCGGGAATCAGCGGCTTTCCTCTGCACGTCGAAGCGGCCCGGCAGTCCGCGATGGCCCGGTTCGGCGCCCGCGGCTTCGAGGCGGCCGCGGTGACCGCCTTGGGCGCGGTCGGCGGCGGCGGTATCCCAGAGCTGCGCTGGGTGACCACCACCGTCCGGGCCACCTACGACCGCCCCTTCGGCTTCCTCGCCCTGCACCGTCACTCACGGCTCGTCCTCGCGGCCGGCTGGGTCACGGACCCGGAGCCGTACCGCGAGGACGAGGAGGACTACTGATCCGGAATCAGAACTGCAGCGCCCAGGCGTCGATCCGCCCGGTGTCGTAGTTCGCGTTGTCGCTCACGCGCAGCTTCCACGTGCCGGCCGCCGCTTCCGAGGAGGCGTTGACCGAGTACGTGGTGTTGATGTTGTCCGAACTGCCCCCCGTGCCATACGACTTCAGCGTGTACGCCGTGCCGTCGGGGGCGATCAGCTGGACCTGGAGGTCGCCGATGTACGTGTGGACGATGTGCACCTCGACGGGCAGGGCCGCGGGCGCGTTGCCCGAGACGCCGGAGACGGTCACCGGGGACTCGACCGTGGCGTTGTCGGCGATGGCGTAGTCACCGGCGTTCTCGAAGCGCGGGCCGGGCGGGGTGGTCGTACCGCCGCCGACGTACAGGAGCCGGTTGGGCGAGCCCGTGCCGGGGCTGGTGACGACGCCGGTCGTGGCGGCGGACGTCAGTGCCGAGGCGACCTGGGCCGGGGTGGCCGAGGGGTTGTCGGCGAGGTGGAGCGCGACCGCGCCCGCCACGTGCGGGCTCGCCATCGACGTACCGGAGATGGTGTTGGTCGCCGAGTCGCTGGAGTTCCAGGCCGAGGTGATGGACGAGCCGGGCGCGAACAGATCCAGGACCGAACCGTAGTTGGAGTAGCTCGCCCTGGCGTCCGTCGAGGTCGTCGCGCCGACCGTGATGGCCTCGGTGACGCGTGCGGGCGACCTGGTGGAGGCATCGGTCGACTCGTTGCCGGCCGCGACGGCGAAGGTGATGCCGGAGGCGATGGCGTTGCGTACGGCTGTGTCGAGGGCGGTGTCGGCGCCGCCGCCGAGGGACATGTTGGCGACGGCCGGCTTGACGGCGTTCTGGGCGACCCAGTCGATGCCGGCGACGACCTGAGCGGTCGTTCCGGAACCGGAGTTGTTCAGCACGCGGACGCCGACGACCTTGGCCTTCTTGGCGACACCGTAGGCGTTGCCCGCGACCGTGCCCGCGACATGCGTGCCGTGGCCGTGGCCGTCCTGGGCGGTGTTGTCGTTGTCGATGGCGTCGTAGCCGTAGGAGGCACGGCCGCCGAAGTCGCTGTGGGTGATGCGGACGCCGGTGTCGATGACGTACGCGGTCACGCCCTGCCCGGCCGAGTCCGGGTAGGTGTACGAACTGTTCAGCGGCAGGTTCTTCTGGTCGATGCGGTCCAGGCCCCAGGAGGGCGGGTTGGTCTGGGTGGCGTCGATGCTGAACGTGCGGTTCTGGACGACCGACGCGACCGCCGGATCGGCGGCGAGCGCCTTGGCCTCCGCCTCCGACGCCTCGATGGCGTAGCCGTTGAGAGCCTTCTTGTACGTCCGCTCGATACCGGCGCCGTACCCCTCGACGAGGGTCCGCCCCGCCTTGGAGCTTGAGCGGGCGTGGTCCGCCTTGAGGGTCACGAGGTAGCTGTCGGCGACGGCGTTGGCCGCGCCCGCGTACTGGATACGGCCCTCGGGAGCGGCCGCGGCGGGGAGTGCGGAGACGAGGCTTGCGGTGAGCGCCGCGGTGGCCGCTGCGCTGAGCAGAGCCATTCTTCGGCGGGCCGTGCTGTGGGGAGTACGCATCACTGCCATCTGAGGGATCCTCCTCAATCGGTGGTGCGCTGGTGGGGGTTGCACGGGTGCACGCCCGAGGTAGACAGGGACATGTCAAATGTCAGGTCGAATGTCCGTGTCGCACCTGTGCGTCAGCCGAAAGATTGAGGACTCCACAGGAATTACACAAGGGGCCTGCACGGCGAACTCGGCCCGTCGGGCTCTGCCGAGTTCGCCGGATCAGGTCAGTCGTCGAAGGACGTAGCCCGGGTCCGCTTCTCCCAGGCCGCGATGTCGCCGCGCACCTGGTCGAGATGACCGAGTACGGCGTCGACGCCGTCTTCGCCGAGAGGCAGGCGCAGCGGGGTGCGGTCGGACCCCAGCGCGGCGAGGATCAGAGCCGCCGCCTTGGCCGGGTCGCCGGGCTGGGTGCCGTCGCCGCCCGACACGAGGCCGCGGGTCCGGCTCACCTTGGGGTAGAGGCCGCTGTCCGCGCTGGTCCCCCTGCGCCCCGTCTCGAACAGGGACGTACGGAAGGAACCCGGCTCCACGATCAACACCTTGATGCCGAACTCGGCGACCTCGTCCGCCAGCCCCTCCGACAGCCCCTCCAGCGCGAACTTCGTTCCGCTGTACGCCGAGAAGCCCGCGAAGGACATCTGCCCGCCCATGCTGCTCATCTGCACGATCGCCCCGGAGCGCCGCTCGCGCATATGCGGAAGCACGGCGCGCGTGAGGGCGACCGGCCCGAAGACGTGCACGTCGAAGAGCTCACGCAGCTCCTGCTCGGTCGTCTCCTCGAAGGCGCCGACGTGGGTGCGGCCCGCGTTGTTGACCAGGACGTCGATCCGGCCGTGCCGCGCGATCACGTCCTGTACGGCGGCTTGTGCGGCACCCGTCTCCATGACGTCCAGGCGCAGCGCCTCGGCCTGGTCGGGGTGCGCGGCCACCAGGTCGTCCAGGGCCTCGGGCCGCCGTGCCGCGCCGACCACCACGTCGCCCCCGGCGAGCGCCGCCTCCGCGATCGCCCTTCCGAAGCCGCTGGTGGCGCCGGTGATCAGCCACACCTGGTTCATGACAGCTCCTCGTGTCGTCGTGTCCCGTATCGCCGTGATGTGGACCAGCCTGCTGCGCCATGGGGTTGCCCGTCCAAGACCCACGCTGATAACCGATGGTCATGGCGATGGATGTTCATGTACGGGACCTGCGCTACTTCGTGACGGTGGCCGAGGAACTGCACTTCACGCGCGCGGCCGAGCGGCTGTACGTTTCCCAGCCGGCGCTCAGCAAGCAGGTCCGCGCCCTGGAGCGGCAGCTGGGCATGGAGCTGTTCCGCCGCGAGCCGCAGGGCGTGAGCCTCACCGAGGCCGGCACGGCACTGCTGCCGCACGCCCGACGGGTGCTGGACGCCTGGTCGGAGGGGACGGCGGCGCTTCAGGCCGCGCGGGCGGCAACACGCGGCACGCTGGTCGTGGGCATGAGCACCAGTCCGGGGTGCGGTGGACTGTTGCCCGCGATCCGCTCCCGTTTCAGCGCGGCGCACCCGGAGACGGCCCTGCGGCTGCGGCAAGTGAGCTGGGACGACCCGACGGCGGGCCTCGCGGACGGCGAAGCCGACGTGGCCTTCGTGTGGCTGCCGCTGCCGGACGCCGGACGTTACGGCTGGACCGTGGTCGTGGAGGAGCCCCGACTGGTCGCGCTCCCCGAGGCCCATCCGCTGGCCGCCCGCGCGGAGGTCGACTTCACGGACCTGTTCGAGGAGCCGTTCCTCGCCCTGCCGGCGAGCGCGGGGCCGTTGCGTGACCACTGGCTGGCGCTGGAGGAGCGCGGCGGGCGCCCGCCGCGCATCGGAGCGGAGATCGCGAGCACCGAGGAGACGTACGAGGCGCTGGTCGCGGGGCTCGGGGTCTGCCTGGTGGCCGCGGGCAACGCCCCGCTGGTCTCTCTGGGCTCGGTGGTGACGCGTCCGGTGCGGGGGCTGTCGGCGAGCCGGTATGCGCTGGCCTGGCGGCGCGAGGATGCCGGGCGGCCGCTCGTACGGGCGTATGCGGAGGCTTGTCGCCGGGCGGCGGGGCGGGCCTGACCGCGCCGGGCGGCGGGGCGGCCTTGACCGCGCAGGGCGGCGGGCGGGAGCGGGCCCTGGTACGTCGTCATGGCCCCTCGTCGCCCGGGACTCACGCCCCTTCCGTAGCGGGCTCCGTTGCCGGGGTCGTGCCCAGCCGGGCCTGCTCCTCCTCGACGATGCGGCGGGCGATGGCGATGTCCGAGATGTCGACGGCGTCCGGTGTCGCCTCGGCGACCGCGCTGCGGCGGGCGTACGCGTCGAACAGCCGGGTCTTGTTCTCCAGCATGCGCACGAGCCGTTCGTCGACCCCGCCCGTGCACAGCAGGCGGTGCACGCGCACCGAGCGGACCTGGCCCATGCGGTGGGCGCGGGCGACCGCCTGATGCTCGACGGTCGGCTTGAGCTGCGGCTCGCAGAGGATGACGACGGACGCGGCCTGCATGTTGAGGCCCACTCCGCCCGCCTCGATCTGCGACAGCAGCACGGCATGGCCGGGCGCGGCGGCGAAGTCGTCGACGAGCTGCTGTCTGCGGGCGGGCGGCACGCTCCCCGAAATCGGCCCGAAGACCCGCCCGTTGACCGGCCCGTTGACCCGTCCGTTGAGCCGCCCGTTGAGCCCTTCGGCGCCCCGTCCGTCTTCCGGCGGATCCGACGGCTGCGTCGCTCCCGGTACGTCCGCGAGCACCAACGCCTCCCGCACGACCGCGAGTACGTCCCGGAACGCGGAGAACACGACGACCTTCAGCCCGTTCTCGGCGGCCTCCTCGGCGATCTCGCTCAGCCGGTCCAGCTTCGCCGACCGCTTCGGGCGGGCATACGCGGCTCTGCGCATCGCCATGAAGTTGCCGGCCCGCACGGCCTCGCGGTAGGCCTCCTCGTCCGCCGCGCTGGGCTCCTCCCACTCGTCCGTGTGCTGGAGCGCGGGGAGTTCGGTGAGGACGTCCTGCTGGTTACGGCGCAGATAGACCGGCGCGACCGCCTTCCGGAACGCCTTGGAACCGGCAACGCCGTCGTGCTCGTCGACGGACTCGGCCAGGCCCGGCTGCAGGATCCGCACCAGGCTCCGGAACTCCTCGACGCGGTTCTCCATGGGCGTACCGGTCATGAACAGCACGCGGTCGCAGTGCTCCGCCCACTCGGAGACGGTCCTGGAGCGGCGGGTCGCGGGGTTCTTGACGTAGTGCGCCTCGTCGACGACGAGCATGCCCAGCTCGCCGCCGCCCGGCACCGGAAAGCCGCGCAGGGCGTCGAAGGTGGTGACCGCGACGCCGCCCCGGCCCTTCCAGTGGGCGAACGCCTCCTGCCGTTCGGGGCCGTGTAGCGGAGTCACGCGCAGCGCGCTGCGCTTCTCGATCTCCCGGGTCCAGTTGATCAGCACGCTGGCCGGGCAGACCACCATGAAGTGACTCTGCCCCTCGGCGGCGAGGTGGGCCAGCGCGGCGATGGCCTGGATCGTCTTGCCGAGCCCCATCTCGTCGCCGAGGATCGTCCGGCGCTGGGCCAGGGCGAAGCGGGTGCCGAAGGCCTGGTAGCCGCGCAGGGAGACCCGGCGGTGCGTGTCGTCGAGCGTTTGGTTCCTGACCCGCTCCGCCACCTCGTCCGGCAGGAACCCCTCGGCCGCCGCGGGATCGGGAGCGCGGCCGGAGAGCTCGGCGAGCAGGCCGTAGTACTCGGCGGAGCGCAGCTCGAAATCGACGAGGGCGGCGACCTCGGACTCCGGGCGGCGCAGCAGGTCGACCGAGGCCTGGGCGAGCAGCTCGGGCACCCCGTCCTGTTCGGCCTGTTCGGTCAGGGTGCGGATCTCGGCGACGGCCGCCAGCGCCCGTTCCCGCTTGGCCTGCCCGGCGAACAGCATGCGCAGCCGCCCGGCCGCCGGCCCGGCCTCGGCCAGCAGCGGGCCGAGCCGCTCGGTCAGCGCCCCGGCCGCGTCGACGGCCCGGCGTGCCTCGTCGCCCGCCTCCACCAGCACGCCGAGCGCCATCACCAGGGCGGTGGTCCGGGGCTCCGGGCTGTCCACGTCGATGTGTACGGCGATGGTGTCCCGTACGGCGTCGGCGATCCGCCGGGCGGCAGCCACGGTCTGGTCGGCGGTCTGCTGTCCGACCCCGGGCAGCTGGCGCAAACGGTACGGCCCGGCGTCGAGGACCTGCCCGACCGTCCGGAACCCGCCCTTCTCCACCTCGCCCAGCCGCAGCCTGCCCTCGGTGACGTCCTTGAGCCGGGCCACCGGAATGACGTCCAGCTCGCGCCGGGCCAGGTCGTCATGGATCGGCTCCAGGGCCTGCCGTACGGCCGCGACGGCTCGCGCATGGTCACCGGCCACCGCCTGCGCCGCCTCGTACAGCCGCCCGCCCCGGGCCACCGTCTCCCGCTCATTCCGCCCCATCGCGCCCCCGGCCCCTTCCCGCCCCTCTCGTCGCGTCCTTCGCATCCTGCCATCCAGGGCGCGCTAGCTTCCCGTGATCTGCGCCAGGATCGATCCGTCCGTGATCCGGGCGTCGGCGGCCAGCAGGAACGCCTTGCTGAGGATCAGCGAGAGCCGGTCGTCCTCGAACGGCAGGAACACCCGCCCCTCGTCCTTGTCCCGCTTGTCCCTTACCGGGACGACGCACAGATAGCTGCCGTTCGGTTCCATCAGGATGTTGGCCGAGCCGAGGTGGATTCTGTACGTGCTCAGGTCGCCGCGGACGACCAGGAAGCGGCCGTCGAGCGAGCACCGGTCGGCGATCTCCAGGCGGGGCACGATCCGCTCCAGGGCGTCGCGCCGGGATGCCGCGCTCTCGGTCAGTTCGGCGAAGCCGGCCGCTCCCAGTAGGTGCGCCCGGGGCCGACGTCGGTCCAGTCGGGGTCGGCGGCGATGGAGGTCACGCCGACGAAGAGGTCGATGTCCCGCATCGCCTCGCTGAACACCAGCGGGGGCACGTCCGCGAGCGGCGCCTCACGCCAGGCGCCGTCGGCCCGGCGGGCGAAGCGGACCTGGTCGGTGGAGGCCAGTTCGTCGCCGTCGGCCCAGTCGTACCAGGTGTGGAAGAAGCGCACCTGCCACTCCCCCGCCGCCAGGGTGCGCTCGGCCGCGTCGCCGTCCCCCTCGACCGTGAAACCGCCCTCCAGCGCCCGGGCGAGGGTGACGAGTTGGGCGTTCACCCGCTTCACCAGCTCGCGCAGCTCCTTGACGAGGGCGGCGTGGTCGCGGGTGGACCGGCGCGGGGAGGCCGCGCAGTGGCAGGGCACGGCGGGTGAACGCCACGTAGGGGGCCGTCTCGGCCGCACCGCGCCAGGCGTCCGTGAGCGACGGCGGCGGCGGCGAGCTGAACCTGTCGCTCCGGTCGATCTCGGCCAGCCGCGCCCGCTCGGCCCGGCCGAGGGCGGCGATGACGGCGATCTCGTCGGCGATCACTGGGCCGACGTCCTGGGAGAGGCGCTCCACGGCCGCCCGCAGTGTCGCCTCGTCCGCGAGGCCGCGACCGCGAGCAACGCATACGGCTGTCGCACGGTGTCCTTCTCCAGCAGCAACCCAACCAGTCGGCGGGCCGGTTCGGACACGTCGGGCAGCGGGCCGGTGCAGCACTCCAGCGTGGCCAGGCCGAAGGTGAGGTCCGCCCAGCCGCGCTGCTCGGCCGTCTCGGCGAGCATCTCGAACAGCCGGCGGCACACGTCCGGCGTGCAGCGCGGCTGCCGTTCCCCGGCCGCCTCCTCGATCGCGGCGCGGAACCTCGTCGTCGCGTGCCGTTCCGAGACGTCCACCTGGTACGTCTCCACGAGCATGCCGCCGAGCTCCTCGGCGCAGACCTGCGACAAGTCGGGGTGCGCCGCGTCCCTTTCGTAGTCCATGCGGGGATCATGGCAGCCGGCACTGACATCGCCTCCGGGCCGATCCGCCCCGCGCTCACACCGCCATCCCGTTGTCAGTGGCCCCCATTACTGTGGCGGCCAATTGATCGAACGATCACCGACCGGGGGGTCGGCGAAGGGGAGGGGCCGTGCGGCGCTGGGAGTTTGTCGGGGACGGTTCGGCGAAGTTCTGGGAGGCGGAGGCCGAGGGCGCCGCTGTCACCGTGCGCTACGGGCGAGTTGGCGCCGAGGGCCGTACGCAGGTGAAGGAGCTGGACTCGACCGAGGCCGCCGAAGTCCATCTGGCGAAGGTGATCGCGGAGAAGGAGCGCAAGGGGTATCGGGAGGTTTCGGCCGAGGTCGCTGCCGAGGATTCGGCGCGGGCTGTGGAGTCGGCGCCGGCGGTGGATTCGCCGCCGGCGTCGCCGGACGGGGTCGTCCCGCCCGATGAAGTCGTCCAGCCCGATGAGGTCGTCCTGCCCGATGAGGTCGTCCTGCCCGATGAGGAGACCTTCGAAGTACCGGTTGCCTGGCGGCGGTTGGTCCATCCGAGGCGAGGCGGGATCAGGCGGGCCTCCGTCGCGCCGCGCAAGGACGCCGAGAAGCTGGTGGCCGGCCGGCTGAAGGAGGAGGCGGAGTGGATCGAGCAGATGCTCTCCTCTCCGAAGAGCGAAGCCCGGATCGTCGAGGCGGCCCGCGCGCATCTGAGCGGGAGCCCCAGTCCGCTCGGCGCGGCCGCCCTGGCCGCGCTGACCGTGCACTACCAACTCCCCAGCGGTGTCTTCGTCGACACCTGGGTCCAGGACCACGGCCTGGCCTTCGCCGCTCGTGCGGTCGTGGAGTACTTCGACATCGAGGCCTACTGGCAGCAGTACGGCATGAACCGGCAGGACCCCCGGCTGCGCTTCCGGCCCGCCGGCGGCTATGTCGAGGGCCAGTGGGCGCGCCCCCACTTCGCGGACCGGATGAGGGCCCTGCTCGCCGCGGCCGACGAACCCTCCTACGGGGCCGCCGTCGCCGCGCTCGCGCAGTGCCGGGACGCGGAGCGTCGTCGCATCGTCGTGTCCTATCTGGTGCCCGGCGAGCGGGAGTGGGTCGCCGAGTGCTGCACGGGCGAGGTCGTGGACGACCCGCTGCTCCGGGAGATGCTGCTCTGCTCGATCGGCTCCCCCGATCAGCTCGGTCACTTCGGCAGCAGGCTGCGTCTGCACTGGGGCGGCTGGTCGATGGCGTTCGTCGCCACGCTCGCCGAGGGGACCGGCACCGCGGTCGCGCCACGGCTGGAGGAGGGCCTGGACGTCGCGTACGGCTCCGACCGGACCAAGATCCTCGCCGGCGCCCTGGTCGAGCTGCCGTCGGACGACGCCTTCGGCATCCTTCTCGCCCGTGTCGAGGACAAGCACGTACGCCCGCATCTGCTGGAGGCGATGCGGCGTTACCCGGTCCGCGCGCTGCGCCTACTCGGCAAGGCGGCGCTCGGCTCCGCCAAGTACGCGTCGATGGCCCGGCAGTTGCTGGCCGCGCACGTCCATACGCACCGGAAGCTGACGGCCGCCGTGCTGCCCGACCTGCCCGCCGCCGTCGCCGAACTCGTCGAACCGATGCTCACCAGCAGTGACCGAGTGGCCGACGCCCCGCCGGAGGCGCTGCCCGCGCTGCTGGTCAGCCCGCCGTGGGCGAAGAGGCGTACGGCCCGCAAGGCGCGCGTGGCGGACGAGACGCCGGTCGTCCCGGAGCCCCGGGCCGCCTGGCTGCCGGGTGAGCGGGAGGAGTGGGCCGGCACCAAGTCCTGGTACGCCGAGTGGCGCAAGAAGTACACCTGGTCCAAGGAGATCGAAATCCTCCAGCGGGGCGAGCAGTTGAAGGACGTCCGGGACGTCCGGCTGTTCGTCGACGGGCCCGAGGACGTCGTCCGGCCGCTGCTGGCCGTCTGCGCCCCCAAGGACTACTGGGACGGCGAGTCCTCCCTCAAGCCGGTCGCCGCCAAGCACGAAGTGCACGCCCTGCCGTTGCTGCTGCACGCGGCCGCCCGGCATCCCTCCACTCTGGGGGCGCCGGTCCTGCCGTATCTGAGTGTCGAGGTCGCCGCGCTGGTGTGCGACTGGCTGGCCCGTCTGAAGTCGGCCGACGCGACGGCCCGCGAGTGGCTGGCGCGGCACGGTCTGGCCGCCGTCCCGTACCTCGTGCCCCACGCGGTGGGCAAGCCCGGCGTCGTGCGGCGGGGCGCCGAGCAGGCGCTGCGGCTGGTGGCGGACGCCCAGGGCGGCGAGGCGGTGCTGAAGGCCGTCGCCGAGTGCGGGCAGGAGGCCGCGGACATCGTTGGGGAGCTGCTGTCCGCCGATCCGCTGGAGAGTGCACTTCCGGCACGGATGCCCGCCGTGGGCGCCTGGGCCGACCCGGCGCTGTTGCCGCAGATCCTGCTGAAGGAGGGCGGCGCGCTGCCCGCCGACGCGGTACGGCACGCCCTGACCGTCCTGGCGGTGTCCAAGCCCGGCGAGGTCTACCCCGGCCTCGACGTGCTGACCGAGCGCTGTGCCGCCGACTCCCTCGCCACTTTCGCCTGGGGCCTGTTCGAGCAGTGGCGGCTCGCCGGGATGCCTCCGAAGGAGAGCTGGGCGCTGCATGCCCTGGGCTGGCTCGGGGACGACGAGACCGTCCGGCGCCTGACTCCCGTGCTGCGCGCGTGGCCCGGTGAGGGGGCGCACCACCGTGCCGTGGAGGGGCTGAACGTCCTCGCGACGATCGGCACCGACGTGGCGCTGCTGCATCTGCACGGCATCGCCCAGCGGGTGCCGTTCAAGGCCCTGAAGGTCCGCGCCCAGGAGAAGATCGCCGAGGTCGCCGAGGGACTGGGCCTCACGCCGGAGCAGCTGGGCGACCGGCTCGTCCCCGACTTCGGTCTCGACGCCGACGGCAGCACCGTCATCGACTACGGCACCCGGCAGTTCACCGTCGGCTTCGACGAGCAGCTGCGGCCGTACGTCCGCGACGCCGACGGCAAGCCCCGCAAGGCTCTGCCCGCGCCCGCCGCCAAGGACGACCCGGAGCTCGCGCCGGCCGAGCGCAAGCGGTTCGCGGCACTGAAGAAGGACGTCCGTACCGTCGCCGGCGACCAGGTGCGGCGGCTGGAGGCGGCCATGGTCGCCCAGCGCTCCTGGCCGGCCGCGGAGTTCCGGGATTTGTTCGTGGCGCATCCCCTGCTGTGGCATCTGGTGCGGCGCCTGGTCTGGCTCAGCGAGGTGGACGGTGAGATGACGGCGTTCCGGGTGGCGGAGGACCGTTCGTTCGCCGACGTCGAGGACGACGAGCTGACGCTGCGCGACGAGGCAAGCGTCCGGCTGGCGCATCCGCTGCACCTGGGTGAGGATCTCGGCGCCTGGTCGGAGCTGTTCGCCGACTACGAGATCCTCCAGCCCTTCCCGCAGTTGGGCCGGGCCGTGCACGCGCTCACCGAGGAGGAGTCAGCGGGTCACCGGCTGGCCCGCTTCGAGGGGGCCACCGCACCGGTCGGCAAGCTGCTCGGCCTGACCAAGCGGGGCTGGGAGCGGGGCACACCGCAGGACGCGGGCGTGGAGCGCTGGTTCTCCCGTCGGATGGCCACGGACCGCTACCTGGTGATCGAACTCGACCCGGGGATCGCCGTCGGCATGGTCGAGGAGTTCGGCGACCAGAAGTTCGAGACGGTGTTTCTCGACACCAGGCCGGACGACTATTGGCGCAGGCGCGAGTACAAGCTGCGCTTCGGCGGCCTCGACCCCGTCATCGCCTCCGAAATCCTGGCCGATCTCACCGAGGTGACCGCGAAGTGACCGCGACCGTGACCGTCGAAGGCGCCGACGAGCAGCTCCAGCGCCCACCGGCCGAGGTCCGCCACGCCGAGGAAATCGCCGCCCTGCGTGCCGGCGACGGCGACCCGCGCCCGCCGGGCTGGCAGCTCAGCCTGCGTGCCGCCCGCCGTTTCATCGTCGGCGACGAACGGGCGGGCATCAGCCGGAAGTTCGTCGGCAACGTCTCCCTGGTGGAGCGCGCCCTCGTCACCCTGGCGACCAACCGCGGCCTGATGCTCGTGGGCGAGCCGGGCACGGCGAAGTCGCTGCTGTCCGAGCTGATCGCGGCGGCCGTCAGCGGCAGCTCCGCGCTCACCGTGCAGGGCGGCGCGGCCACCACCGAGGACCAGATCAAGTACTCCTGGAACTACGCCCTGTTGGTCTCCGAGGGCCCCTCGCCCCGCTCCCTCGTCCCCGCGCCCATGCTGAGCGGCATGGCCGAGGGCCGGATCGTGCGCTTCGAGGAGATCACCCGCTGCCCGCTGGAGGTGCAGGACTGCCTGCTGTCGCTGCTGTCCGACCGGGTGATCGCCATCCCCGAGCTGGACGGGCCGCAGGGCATGGTCTTCGCCCGGCAGGGCTTCAACGTCATCGCCACCGCCAACACCCGCGACCGGGGCGTCAACGAGATGAGCGCCGCGCTCAAGCGTCGCTTCAACTTCGAGACGGTCTTCCCGATTCCCGACTTCGACACCGAGCTGGCGCTGGTCGAGGCCGAGGCCACGGCGTTGCTGCGGCAGTCGGGCGTGGAGGCGGCGCCGCGCCGGGACGTGCTGGAGGTCCTGGTGGGCACGTTCCGGGAGCTGCGCGGCCCGGCGGAGCGGGGCGAGCGGATGTCCACGGTGATGAGCACCGCCGAGGCCGTGTCCGTCGCGCACGCGGTGGGGGTGCGTGCGTGGTTCCTGCGCGGCGAGCCGGGCAGCGCGGCCGACGTGGTGACGAGCCTGGCGGGCACGGCCGCCAAGGACAGCCCCGAGGACCTCGCCCGGCTCCGGCGGTTCCTGGAGCAGGACGTGCCTCGGCGCAAGGGGGCGCAGTGGCAGGCACTGCACGACGCACGGCATTTGCTGGCGGACTGATGACCTGCACCGTCGACTCCGGCTCGGTCGTGTTCCTCGGCGTACGGCACCACTCGCCGGCGTGCGCCCGCCTGGTCAGCCACGCAATCGAGACGCTGCGGCCGGCGTACGTCCTGGTGGAGGGCCCGGCGGACATGAACGACCGGCTGGACGAGTTGCTGCTCGGCCACCGGCTGCCCGTCGCCGTCTTCAGCCACTACCGCGACGAGAATCGCGTCGCGACCTCGTGGGCCCCGCTGTGCGACTACTCCCCGGAGTGGATCGCACTGCGGGACGGTCGCGCCGCCGGTGCGGACGTGCGGTTCATCGACCTGCCGGCCTGGCATCCGGCCTTCGCGGAAGGCGCCGACCGGCAGACCAACCGCTACGCCGACGCCGAGGCGAGGTACACGGAGGCGACCCGACGGCTGTGCGCGCACTTCGCCGTGGACTCGGTGGACGCACTGTGGGACGGGCTCTTCGAGGTCGCCGAACCGGGTGACGGGGCCGAGCCGGGAGACGGAGCCGAGCCGCCTGACCCGGACGCCCTCCGGGCCCGCCTCGACGCCTACTTCGAGCTGGTCCGCGGCGACGCGGAGGCCGACCCCGGCGACCGGGCGCGCGAGGAGTACATGGCGTCCTGGGTACGGACCGCGGTGGCCCGCGCCGGGGAGCGGCCCGTGCTGGTGGTGACTGGCGGCTTCCACCAGCCGGCGCTGCGCGCGCTGTCGTTCCGGGGCGGCGGCCCTGGCGACAGCGGGTCCGACGGGGCCGCCGACTGGCCGGAGGTCCCCGCCCCGCCGGACGGCGCTCTCGGCGGCAGCTTCCTGGTGCCGTACTCCTTCCGGCAGTTGGACGCCTTCGCCGGCTACCAGTCCGGCATGCCCTCGCCCGGCTACTACCAACAGCTGTGGGAAGGCGGTGCGGGCGCCGCGGCGCAGGGCCTGTTGCGCTCCGTCGCCGAGCGGCTGCGCGCCCGCAGGATCCCGGTGTCCACGGCCGATCTGATCGCCGCGCGCGGTCTGGCCCAGGGGCTGGCCCTGATGCGGGGGCATCCGTACGAGACCCGGGTGGATGTCCTCGACGGTCTGGCCGGTGCGCTGATCAGCGACGATCTGGAGCAGCCGCTGCCGTGGACCGGTAGGGGCACGCTCGGCGCCGGCAGCCATCCGGTCGTGGTGGAGATGGTCGCCGCCTGCGCCGGCGAGACCGAGGGCCTGCTGCACCCCGAGACACCCCTGCCCCCGCTCGTGCACGACGTCGCAGAACAGCTCGCCCGCCTGGGCCTGGCCGACGCGGACGCCCCGGTCACCTTCGACCTCACCGACCCGAACGGGCTGACGCGCAGCCGGGTCCTGCACCGCCTGCGCGTACTGGACGTCCCCGGCTTCACCCGGGTCTCGGGCCCGTCCGACGGCGCCGATCCGGTGTTCACCGAGCGCTGGGAACCCGGTCCGGTGAGCGGGCGGGAGGCCGCGCTCATCGAGGCGGGTGCGTACGGGGCGCGGCTGGACGAGGCGGCCTCGGTGCTGCTCGGTGAGCGGGCGCGTGCGCTCGGCGCGGACGCCGGACCGCTGGCCGGGCTGCTGTTCGACGCGGTGCTGTGCGGCGTCGGCCCGCTCTGCGACGAACTGCTGGACTTGCTGGCCAAGCAGGTCGGCCAGGTCCGGGAACTGGGGTCGCTGGGCGAGGTGCTGACCGCGGCGCTTGGGCTGTGGCGGCACGACCGGGTGTTCGGCGTGGCCCGCGGCCGGCTGCTGGGCAGTGTTGTCGCGGGCGCCGCCGACCGCGTGTTCTGGCTGGCGGAGGGGCTGCACGGCGGCCCCGGCGTGGACTTCGCGCGGCTGCGCGCACTGGCCGCCGCGCGCGACGCGCTGCTGCACGCCCCGGAGTTGCTGTCGGTCACCCGTGAAGCCGCCGCCGAGGCCGCCTCCCGGATCGGCCGCGACCGGCGTGCCCCGGCCGATCTTCGGGGCGCCGCGTTCGGTCTGCGCTGGGCGCTGGGCGTCCCCGACGACCCGGCGACGGCCGTACAGGCACTTGCGGCCGGTGCCGCCGACACTCTCGGCGACTGGCTGGCCGGCCTGTTCGCGCTGGCCCGTGAGGAGGTGGCCGCAGGTGCGACGGCCGGCGGCGCCGGAGACGCGACGGCTGCCGGGAAGGTCAGCGCGGAGGTCGACAGGGTCGGCGGCGCGGATGCCGGCGGCGCGCCCCTGATCGACGTCCTGGACGGCATCGTCGCCGCGATGGCCGAGGACGACTTCCTCACCGGCCTGCCCGCCCTCCGCCAGGCCTTCGCCTTCTTCCCGCCCCGCGAACGCGAGCGCATCGCGGAACGCCTGCTTCAGCGGCGCGGCAGGCACGGCTCGGCCCGCTCGCTGCTGCGGACGACCGCCGACCCGCTGCAACTCGCCCGCGCCCGAGCCCTGGAGGAGAACGTGGCCCGACTGCTGGACCGGCACGGGTTGGGGGCGTTGCGATGAACTCCCCGACACCGAAGCAGCCGCCGGCCTCGCCGGACCCCACGTCCTCGATTCCCACGTCCCCGAATCCCGTCTCGCCGGACCCCACATCCCCGGCCCCCACCTCGCCGGACACCACGTCCCCGGACCCCGCCCTCGAACGCTGGCGCCTGATCCTCGGCTCCCCCGCCGAGCGCTGCACCGGGCCGCTGCGCGGTTCCGCCGTCGCCCGGGACGCCGCGCTCGACTGGCTCTACGGCCGTGACGAGGACCTGCGTCGTCGTGGGGTGCGCAGAGGCGGGTCGAAGTCCGACTCCCGCGAGGGCGGCGACGGGCCGTCCCAACTCACCGCCGTCGACTGGCTCGACGACATCCACCGGCTGTTCCCGAAGGAGACGGTGGAGCGGTTGGAGCGGGACGCCGTGGAGCAGTACGGGATCCACGAGATCGTCACCGACCCGGACGTCCTCGCCCGCGTCGAGCCCAGCCAGACCCTGCTGCGCGCCGTCCTGCGCACCAAGCACCTGATGAACCCCCAAGTGCTGGCCGCGGCACGCCGGATCGTCGAGACCGTCGTACGGCAGCTGATGGAGCGCCTGCGCCCGGAGGTCCGCCGGGCGTTCACCGGCTCCCGCTCCCGCCGCCCCAGCCGGCTGCCCCTGGCCCGCGACTTCGACTTCCGGACCACGATCCGCGCCAATCTCGCCCACTACCAGCCCGAGGAACGCCGCATCCTCATCCAGCGCCCGCACTTCCACTCGCGCACCCGTCGCCACCTGGAACAGTGGCAACTGGTGCTGCTGGTGGACCAGTCGGGCTCCATGGCCGGCTCGGTGATCCACTCCGCCGTGACCGCCGCCTGCCTGTGGAGCCTGCCGGGCCTGAAGACCCACCTGGTCGCCTTCGACACCGAGGTGGTCGACCTGACGTCCGAGGTGACCGACCCCGTGGAGCTGCTGATGGGAGTGCAGCTGGGCGGCGGCACGGACATCGCCCGAGCCGTCGACTACGGCGCCTCCCTGGTCGAGAACCCACGGCGCACCATCGTCGCCCTGGTCTCCGACTTCTACGAGGGCGGCGACCCGTATCGCCTGGTCCGTACCGTGCGCCGACTGGTCGAGCAGGGCACCACGGTGCTGTGTCTGGCCGCCCTCGACGAGGCCGCCGACCCCGTCTACGACCGCGGTCTGGCCGGGCGGCTGGCGCAGGCCGGCGCCCCGGTGGGCGCGATGACGCCGGGCCGGCTGGCCGAATTCGTGGCGGAGAAGGTCGGCCGGGGAGGACAGGGCGGACCCGGCGGACACGGCGGACCGGGAGGTCTCGGATGACTCAGACGACTCAGACGACTCAGACCACTCGGACGACACAGCCAACGACGCTGCCAACGACGCTCCGCACCGATCTGCTGGCCCTCACTCCCAGGACGCTCGCCTCCCTCGCCAACCGCGGCCTCGTCAAGCGTGCCGAGAAGGAGGTGGCGGCGGGCTCCGGTCCTGAAGTGACCGTCTCCGACGACGGCACCGTACGCGGACGCTTCCCGGACGGGACGGATACGGCTCTCCCACCGGGCCTCGGTCTGGACGCGGCGGACTGCGGCTGTGCGGCGACGGGCGTGTGCCGCCACCACATCGGACTGGTGCTCGCGTACCAGCGCGCGTATCAGCACACGGCCGAGTCCGCCCCGGAAGATGACTCGCCCGCCGCCAAGGCCGAGTTCGTCGACTGGACGCCGGCCGAGTTCGACGACGACGCGCTGACCGCCGCGCTGGGCCGGGCCGCCCTGCTTGCCGCTCAGCGCGTCAAGGACCGCGGCTACGTCGCCCGACTGCACCGCCCCACGGCCGCCGACCCGGAACCCCGCGTCGAACTGCCCACCTGCACCGTCCGTTTCCCCGTCCCCCACGAACTGGGCTACGCCCTCACCGACGCGTCCGCCGCCCTGCGCGGCGAGGTGGTGGTCCTGGCGGCCTGGGCGTTCCGGGCCGCGGACGGCACGGACGGGGCGATGACGGCAGACGGCGCAACCACCCCAGCTGCCACAGCACCCACGCCCGCACCAGCACCGGCACCGGCACCGGCACCAGCACCCGCGGCCACCCCCAACACCCCCCGCATCACCGAGGTGAGCGTCGGCGGCCGTACCCCCAGCGCCACCGCACACCTCACCGACGGTCCCCTCCGCACCGCGCTGGCCCTCGCCGACGACCTCCTCCTGGACGGCGTCCAGCAGACGGGCCCGGTCTTCGCCGGCTCCCTCGCCCGCGCCCAAGAAGCGCTGACCTGCGCCTCGCTGCACTGGCCCGCCGGCGCGGTGGCCGAACTGCGGGAGCAGATCGACGCGTACGCCACACGCGGCACGCACTACGAGGCGGAGCGCTTCGCCCTGCTGCTGGCCGAGCTGCACGCCCGGCACCGGGCCGCCGGCCACGACCCGGTCGGGGTGCTGGGCACCAAGGAGGCACCGGAGACCGCGCTGCGCCGGGTGCGGCTGGTGGCGCTCGGCTGCCGGATCGGCGGCACGGCGCGCGACCGGACCGCCGAGACGTACTTCGCCCACGCCGAAGCCGGAATCGCGCTGGTGCTGCGCAAGCGCTGGGAGCTGACGGAGGACCAGTCCCTCACCGGGCACGAGTTGGCCGGCCGCCGCCTGCTCGGCTCGCCCCTGCGCACCCTCGCCACCGCTAACGTGGTCAGCGAGCACACCTCACGGGCCGCCGACCGGACCGTCTCCATCTCCCGGGGCCGCATCGCCGCCACGAGCGTCACCCCGCTCGGCTCGGCCTGGCGGGAACTGCCCGGCAGTCTGCTGCTGCGGGACACCGCCGCGCATCTGCGGGCCGCCGGCGAACGGCCGCCCCGGCTGATCCGCCCGCGGGTCGAGGCGGAGTCGGTGCGGGTGGTCGAAGTGACCGCGGTGGAGTCCGTCGGCTACGACCCCGCCGCGCAACGGCTGGAAGCGGTCGTACGCGATCCGGCCGGCAACGAGATCCTGGTCCGCGCCGCCTACAACCCCCTCTGCCCCGGCGGACTGGACGCGCTGGCCGCCGCGCTCGGCGACGAGGAGGTCCACGGCGTCAGCGGCATGCTGAACCGCGCCCACGGCAGGATCGTCCTGGACCCGCTGGCCGTGCTGACCTCCAAGGGCGTGATCATCCCCGACCTCGCTCCGGGCGAAGGCGACACCACCCTCGCCATGGCCCGGGCCCGTTCCACGGACCCGATCACCACGGCACTGGAATCTGCCATCGCCGCCCTGGCCCAGGCAGCCCACCACGGCCTGCGCCGAGTGACGGCGCCCGGCCGCACCCGCCTGACCGACAGTGCGGCGGCACTCCAACGCGCCGGTCTGCACACCGCCGCCCGCCTGATACGCGACCTGGACACGACCCTCCACCGGGACGGCGCGACGGCGGCCGTCCCAGCCTGGGTGGACGCCCAGATCCAGCTGGCGGTGAGCCTGGAAGTGCACGTGGAAGGAGCCGAAGGGCTCGACACCGCCGGGAACCCGGATGGCTGAGGGACGGGGCGCACCCGGCCTGACAACTCGGGTCGATGTGGCGCCCGTTGCCATACCGTGAGCATATGGCGCTGCATCACCACAGTGACGGTCCATGGCGCGTGAGGGTGGACGACGAGGACGGCACGCCGTGCGGAGCCGGAGTACTGCTGGACGACCGGCATGTGCTGACCTGCGCGCATGTCGTCCGGGACGCCGGAGCGGGTCCCGGGGGCACCACGGCTCACGTGCGGATCAGCAGCGTCGCGTGCCGCCCGGAGTGGAGCCGCGTCGCACATGTCGCGCCGGGCACCTGGGTGCACAGGAACGACACGCAGCGCGGCGACGTGGCCCTGCTCGAACTCGACGAACCGGCCGGGTGCGGCACCCGCACCACCCTGTGGAAGGCCCCCATTTCCGGCGGCTCGGTGCGCGTGTACGGCTTTCCCCATGCCGACCCGATCGGCATGGGGACGGACGCGCGGCTCGCGGGGTCCGGTGGCCGGCAGGGCGAGTGGGGGCTGCTGAAGCGGATGCGCGAGGGCGATCCGTGGATCGAGCCGGGGTATTCGGGCGCGGGAGTGATGGCGCTGGGCGGGGAGTTCGACGGGCGCGTCATCGGCATCGTGGTGGCCGACTACGTCGACGCAGACGCGAAGGCGGCCTGGATGCTGCCCACCGAGACGGTGCTGTCGTATCTGCCCCGCATCGGCGAGCTCGGGTTCTTCGACGGTGACCCCGCCGACGAACTCGGCCGCACTCGCGGTGAGTTGACGGACGACGTGCTGGGCGACCCGCTGCGACTCGCCCTGACGCAGGAGCTCACCCGGCTGCTCGACAGCGGCTGGTCGGGCACCGTCACCGTCGGCACCGGCGGCACGACCGCGGTCGGCGACTCCTGGCTGGTGCGTCTCGTGCGCACGGCCGACCCGGCGGCCCGGGCGACCGTCTCCGACGACGAACTCACGGGCGCGCCCGGCGACACGGTTCTCGGGCTGGGCGTCATCGACGCGGCCTACGACGCCCGCGGAAGGTCGGTCGCCGATGTGTGCGGCTACCTCACGCGCCGGTTCGGGCTCCCCGGCGGGGACGCCCGCGCGGTCACGCGGCAGCTGCTGCGCCGCCGGCCGCCCGCCTGTCTGGTGGTGGGCGGCGTGGACCGGGCGCAGGACCCGGATGCGCTGGTACGGGATCTGCTGGGGCAGTTGGCCGGACGTGCCCGGTCGCGGGGCATCCGTCTCGTCCTCGGGTTCGAGGGCACGCCGCCGGAGGGCCTCGCCCACGACGTGTCCCTTGACCCGGAACCGATGCGCGGACCCGCCCTCGGTGCCGTGACCGCCGCGAACGCCCAGCGGGTCGTCGGCCTGCTCGCCGCCGAGGAGGACGCCGCGGCCGCGCTGGAACAGGAGTGGGGCGTGCGGTTCTTCGCCCCGCCCCGGCTGCCGCCCCGCGCCGCGCCCCGGCTGCGGGTCCGGCTGGCCGTCGCCCGGGGGACGGAGCCCGGCCCCGAACTCACCGCCGTCCACGACCGGGCCGTCGCCGCGCGGGCCGCCGTGGCCCGGTACGACCGCGAGGTGCGCCGGCTGGCCGGGGCCCACCAGGACCTCTCCTCGACCCTGGAACTGCACCGGCTCCGAGCGGCGCGGTACTTCGGCGACGAGGACCGCCGGCTCGCCGAACTGCACGCCCCGGCCGCCCGCGCGCTGCAGACCGTGCCGATCGACCTCGCGGCCACCCGCCGGTCGGTCGGCCGGTACGTGGACGAGGTCAACCGCCGTATCGAGGAAGGGTGACGCCGTGCCGATGTGCAATCGCCCCGACTGCGGGCGTGGCGAGATCGACGAGCAGGGCTTCTGCGACGCGTGCGACCGGCGCCCGCTGCCGCGGGACCCGGCCGCTCCGGCGGCCCGTGTCCCCGAGCCGGTGCGGGGAGCGGGCGTCGGCGTGGCGCAGGTGCGTCCGGACCCCTGGTACGGGCTCGGCCTGGTCGGCTCCGACCGGGGTCCCGAGGTCCCGGACGTACCGCTGCGGTCGGCGGAGCCCGTCGCCGAGGAGCATCGTTTCTGCGCGAACCCTTCCTGCCGGGAGCCGGTCGGCCGGGGTGCTGCCGGCGAACCGGGCCGGACGAAGGGCTTCTGCCCCCGCTGCGGCACCCACTTCGACTTCGCCCAGCCCAGCGGCCTCACCATCGCCGGCCGCTACGACGTCGAACGCGTCCTCGGCTCGGGCGCGTACGGCGCGGCCTACCTCGTCCATGACCGCAACCTCGCCACCCACGTCGTCCTCAAGGCCCTGAACAAGTCGGTCGCCAGGACCGCCCTGCACGAACGGGACGTCCTGGTCGGGCTCCGGCACGACAGCATCGTCCGCATCCTGGGCTACGAGCACGAGGGCCCGCACCTCGTCCTGGAGTACGTCCCGGGCGTACCGCTCTCGGCGGGTGACGGCGACCGTCTTGAGACCCTCCTCTCACACGGGATCCGCATCCTCCAGGCGCTCGACTATCTCCATGCCCGGGGCCTGCTGCACTGCGACGTCAAACCGCTGAACATCATCCGGTTCCGGGAGCAGAGCCCCGCGGGCACGCTGGACCGGGTGCGGCTCATCGACTTCGGCGCGGTGCGCAGTCAGAAGGACACTGGGCCGGTGGTGGCGTACACGCCGCCGTACGCACCACCTGAGGGCGATCCGGAGCATCGGCGGCCGACGCCGGGCTTCGATCTGTACTCCCTCGGCATGACCCTGCGCGAGATGTGCCACTCCCGCTGGACCGACCGCTCGGTGCCCGGCGTCGACTCGCTCCGGCTGCTGCTGGACCGCGCCACCGACACCGAGCAGCCCTGGCGGCGGTTCGTGTCGGCGCGGCAGTTCGCGGAACAGCTCAGCGGCGTCATCCGGCAGGTCGTCGCGGCGGCGCCGGCCCATCGTCAAGTGGCCCGCCCGTCGGCCCTGTTCGGCTCGATGCCCGAGCCCCTGCACGGTGGCCTCGGGGCGGCCCGGCCGCTGGCCCACTGGGTCGAGGCGCGGCCCGGCGAGGACGCGACGCTGACGATGCACGCGCCGTTCGCCTCCCCCGAGCCCGGCGACATCGCGGCCGCGCTCCCGGCCCCGCTGTCCGACCCGGACGCCCCGGACATGGCGGGCTCGGCAGGACGTGCCCTGGCGGAGAGCCGGCTCGCCCTGCGCAGAAAGGACCCGGAGCTGGCGGAGCGCACGCTCGCGGCGGCGGGCCTGCCCGACTGGCACTGGCTGCACGCCTGGTACTCCGGCCTGATCGGGCTGGCCCGCGAGGACGCACAGTCGGCCGCCCGGGCGTTCGGCACCGTACGGGAGGCGGTTCCCGGCGAGTTGATACCGCAGCTCGCCCTCGGCCTGTGCGCCGAGCTGCGGGGCGACCTCGCCGCCGCCAGGTCGCACTACAGCGCGGTCTTCGACACCACCCCCGCACTCGGCGCGGCCGGCTTCGGCCTGGCCCGCGTCCATCTGCTGTCCGGCGAGCGGACCGAGGCGGTGGGCACGGCCGT
Organism: Streptomyces sp. NPDC107528; assembly: GCF_055639295.1. NCBI lineage: Bacteria > Bacillati > Actinomycetota > Actinomycetes > Kitasatosporales > Streptomycetaceae > Streptomyces > Streptomyces sp. NPDC107528. The sequence continues at coordinate 143,836 of NZ_JBVKAV010000006.1, read as the reverse complement.
ACGGCTGGCGCAGGAGTTCCGCTACGAACGCGAGGCGCGCGTGGCGGCCGTACGCCTGAGTGTCGTGATCCTCGACGAGCCCGCCCACCGGGAGCCGACCGGGGACGACCTGGAACGGGCCGGGGCGGGCCTCGACGGCCTCGACGTGGACGCGGCGGCGGCCGCGGGACTGCGCGCGGAGATCCGGTACGCGCACTTCCTGCACCATCGTGACCGCGAGCAACTGTCCGACGCGATCCGCGAACTCGGCCCGCACGCGCCCACCGAGCGCGAGTACGTCGCACTGGTGGACCTGGCGAACCGGCTGCGTCCCCCGCTGCGGTGGCGAAGGGCCGGACGACGTGGCAGAAGCGGTCATTCCCGTTTCGGAGGAACACCCAGAACGCTAAGCTCCTGATACGCCGGGTAAGGGACGGTTACACGCTCCGTAAGGGACACGCAGCGACGCGATCGGGTGGTGCCGGTGGGGGACAGATCGCCCTTGGGGCTCAGCTTCGCCCTGGAAGTGGACGCACCCTCGGATCTGGCCCACGACGAGCAGCGCGCGGACGCCCTCGTCACCGTCACGGCACGCGCCGGCGCGGACGGACAGGCGAACGCGGTCCTGGACCGGCCGGGTGCCGAAATCCTCATCATGGACCGGTCGTTGTCCATGTCCGGCCGCAAGCTGGACGAGGCGAAGCGCGCGATGTGCGCCGCCATCGACACCCTGCGGGACGGCACCTACCTGGGGATCGTCGCGGGCCACCACAAGGCCGAGGTGATCTTCCCGGCCACCGGCGGCCTGGCCCGCGTCGACGCCGTGACGCGGGAGGACGCCAAGCTGCGGGTCGTCGGCCAGTTCGCCGAGGGCGGTACGGCGATCGGGCAGTGGCTGAAGTGCGCCCAGCACCTGTTCACGTCGGTGGCCGCCCCCGGCACCGTGCGCCACGCCGTGCTCTACACGGACGGCAAGGACGAGCACGAGACACCGGAGCAGCTGGGGGACGTACTCACCGCCTGCACCGACCAGTTCGTGTGCGACGCCCGGGGCGTGGGCGGCGACTGGCACTACGCCGAGCTGCTGCGCGTCACCGAGGCCCTGCACGGCACCGCCGCGGCCGTCGTCAGCGTCTCGGACCTCACCGAGGACTTCACCCGGCTCGTGCGCCAGGCGCAACGCATCGTCGTGCCCCGCGTCTACCTGGGCCTGCGTCTCAACGACCGGTTCCAGCTCGCCTTCGTACGCCAGACCCGCCCTGTCGAGGCCGAACTGACGGCCCGCCAGTCGCAGGACGGCGAGACCCACGTCCCGCTGGGCTCCTGGCCTCCGGAATCACGCCAGTACCACGTCTCTCTCCGCTTCGACCCCGACGCCCTCACCGTCGACGAGGACCTGCGCGCCGCGCGCATCACCCTGCACGCCGAGCGGCCCGACGGCACGCGCGGGCCGTGCTCCGACACGGCGGCCATGGTCGTACGCCGCCGTTCGACCCCCGGTTTCGGGATCCCCAGGTCGGCCCAGCTCACCCGGGTCGAGAACGAACGCGAACTCGGCATGGCGATGCGCGCCTGCGCCGACGCCCACCTGCGCGGCGACCTCGAACGCGCCGACCACGAACTGCGCCTGGCGACCGGCCTCGCGCAGGACCTTCGGGACACCGCGCGGCTACGGCTGCTGCGGGCGCTGGCGACCACCGGCCCCGACGGGCGGCTGCGGGTGCGGCGCGATGTCTCCCGGGCGGAGATCCAGCGGATCGGGGTCGACTCGACGAAGACGGTGGCGCCCCGGGTGGACCCGGTCGAACTGCCGCTGCTCGACGTCCCGTTGTCACCGCATGTGTGCCCGCGGTGCGGTACGGCGTCGACGTCGGCCTCGGCCTCGGCCAAGTTCTGCGAGGAGTGCGGGCATCGCTTCGGGGACGGCGCGGTGGGCGGGGAGCCGGTGGACGCGTCGTGAAGGCGGTGCGGGGGCGTGGCCCCTTGGCGCGCATGCCTCGGGGACGGAATCGTTCGGGGCGGCGGGCCCATCCCGTCGTCGCGCTGCGCCGGCTCCGGGTGGGCGTGCTGAGCATGGTGGCGCTGACCGCGCTGCTGTATCTGCTGGTGGCCAACCGGGCCGGGGAGCAGATGGCCGCCGCCGACCGCACACGCCAGGCCATCGACAACCTCACGGCGGCGCGCGAGGCGGCCGTACAGGCGAAGGACGAGCTCACGAAGGCGGAGGCGGCCACCGGCGAGGTCGACCTGATCGGCGCCGGCACCGGCTTCGCGAATGCCACCACCAGCGTGAGCACACTCCTCACGTCGGCGACCAAGGGCAACGCGGCCGGGGAGCAGGGCCTGCACCACATCCAGTTCGTCCAGGGCCAGTTGACGACGTGCCTACAGCTGGCCAACGGCCCGCAGGGTGCGTCGGCGGCCATCGCGGCCGTGGAGGACGGACCCGAGCGGGACGACGCGGGCCGTGACGTCCGGTTCACCGGCGGGCTCATCGAATCGCTCGAGGATCTCCGGGAGATCGAGACCCTGGCCCTGGACGAGCAGCTCCGGTCGCTCTGGCTGAACCCCTACCTGCTGTGGCCCCTGTTCCTCACGCCCGTGGCCGTCATGCTGCTGCTGGCCTGTGCGACCGGCCATGTCGTCGCCCGGCACTTCCGGCAGTACCCCAGCCCGGCGCTCGGCCTGGCCCTGCTGGCGACCGCGTGCGTCGCCGTCGCCGCGTGCAGCGATCCGCTGCTCCCCGGCAAGGGATGGGTCATGGCGATCGCGCTGCCCCTGCTCCTCGCCGCCGCCGGGCTCGGATACCTGGCCTACCGCCCCCGTATCGACGAGTACCGGTTCCCGCACCCATGAGGCGGCCGACGGCATCACTCGTGCGCTGCGCCCTAGCCCTCGGTCTGCTTCTGGCCGCGGTCGGCTGCGGCGGGCCCGAGAAGGAGCGGGTGACGATCATGGTTCCCTGGTCCGGCACCGAGTTCAAGGCGTTCTACTCGGTCATCGAGGCGTTCGAGGACCGCAACCCCGGCATCGACGTCGAGCCACAGGTCACCCGCGCCCTCACCCAGCAACTCGACGCCGCGGTGGCCGCGGAGGCGGCGCCCGACCTGGCGGTGCTGCCGAGCGTGGGCGCGATCTCCGAGTACCGCAAGGACAGAGCCCTGCGGCCGCTCGCCGTCGACACGGCCGCGTACGCCGAGCCGTTCCGCGAGCTGGCCATGGAGGACGGCGACGTCTACGCGGTCCCCGTCAAGGCCGACGTCAAGAGCCTCGTCTGGTACGACGCGACGACGGTCGCCCCACCTCCTCCCCGCACCTGGACCGCCCTGCGCGCCCGGCCCGAGAGCTGGTGCCTGGGGCTGGAGTCGGGCCCGACGTCCGGCTGGCCGGGCGCCGACTGGATCGCGGACCTGCTGCTCTCCGAGGCCGGCGCGGACACGTACGAGTCCTGGGTGTCGGGCGATCTGAAGTGGGACTCGACGCCGGTCGAGGAGGCGTGGCGGGCGTGGGGGGATCTGATCGAGACTGCCCCCGCCGGCGCGGCCACCCGCCGGTTCAGCGAGGCCACCGACGGCATGACCGACAGCTCCTGCTCCCTGGGCCACGGCGCACTGTCCGCGATGGGCTTCGAGCCGGACCGCGTGGAGCCCGGCAGGTACACATACGTGACGCCGTCCCCGGATCGCGTGCTGGAGGTCTCGGCGGACTTCGTCGGCAAGTTCACCGGGAACAACGACAGCGCCGACAAGCTCATCTCCTACCTGGCGAGCGAACAGGCCCAGCACGCCTGGGTGGACGCACCCGGGTTCGCGCTCTCCGCCAACAGGAAGGTGACGGCGTACGGCAACGACACCCAGGAGCGGATCGCCGGGATGCTCCGCTCCGGATACACGCTCTGCTTCAGCGCCGCCGACGCGATGGATCCCGATGTGTCCGCCGCCTTCTACCGAGCGGTCCTGGAGTACGCGAACGGCAAGGAACTGCCCGCACTGCTGGAGGCGCTCAACAAGGTCCAGCGGGCGATGCGGGACTCCCCGCCGCCCACTCCCCTCTGCGGCACCCCGAACCACGCCTGACGCGCCCCAACTCCCCCCTCCCTCAGGAGCCCCCATGCCGGACGCAGTCCAGTTCACCCTCTCCGACGGCACCGTCGTCCTTGTCGCCCCGCCCGCTCGCGCGGGCACCGGCGCGGTGGGCCTCGGGACCCGTCTGGAGAGCGCGGCGACTTCCCTGCGGGAGGCCCTGGCACCGGTCACCGCCGCCGCGTCCGAGGTGATCGGCGGCTTCCGGTCCCTCGCCGAGCGACCCGACGAGGTGGAGGTCACCTTCGGCGTCGTCCTGGACGCCAAGCTGGGCGCGGTCCTGTCGAGCGCCACGGCCGGCGCCCACCTCGACGTCACGCTCCGCTGGAACGGCAGCAGAGACGGAAACGGCACGGGCGCGGCGCCGGACTCCTCCGGTACCCCCTGAGGTTGATTCACTTCAGCCGTGCGGCCTGGCAGGACAAAGGCCAGGGGCCCGACTCCGAAGAGCCGGGCCCCATCTGAACCGGAGATTTGTCAGGGCGGCGACTTGGGGGTGCTTCGCCGGCTGCGCTCACACGTTGAAGCGGAACTCCACGACGTCCCCGTCCTGCATCACATAGTCCTTGCCCTCCATGCGCGCCTTGCCCTTGGCGCGGGCCTCGGCGACCGAGCCGGTTTCCACCAGGTCGGCGAAGGAGATGACCTCGGCCTTGATGAAGCCCTTCTGGAAGTCGGTGTGGATGACGCCGGCGGCCTCGGGGGCGGTGGCGCCCTTCTTGATCGTCCAGGCGCGGGATTCCTTGGGGCCGGCCGTCAGGTAGGTCTGCAGGCCGAGGGTGTTGAAGCCGACGTGGGCGAGGGTGGCGAGGCCGGGCTCCTCCTGGCCGACGGACTGGAGGAGTTCCAGGGCCTCGTCCTCGTCGAGCTCGGCGAGGTCCGCCTCCAGCTTGGCGTTGAGGAAGATCGCCTCGGCGGGGGCGACGAGGGCGCGCTGCTCGTTCTTGAAGTCCTCGTCGGTCAGTTCGTCCTCGTCGACGTTGAAGACGTACAGGAAGGGCTTCGTGGTCAGCAGGTGCAGGTCGTGCAGGAGCTCGTTGCGCTCGGTGCCCTGGACGATGCCGTGCGCGAAGAGCGTGTCGCCCTTCTCCAGGATCTCCTGGGCCTCCTCGACGGCCTTCACCTTCGGCGCGATGTCCTTCTTGATCCGCGACTCCTTCTGGAGCCGGGGCAGGACCTTCTCGATGGTCTGGAGGTCGGCGAGGATCAGCTCGGTGTTGATCGTCTCGATGTCGTCCTTGGGCGAGACCTTGCCGTCGACGTGTACGACGTTCTCGTCCTTGAAGGCCCGGATGACCTGGCAGATCGCGTCGGACTCACGGATGTTCGCGAGGAACTTGTTGCCGAGGCCCTCACCCTCGGAGGCGCCCCGCACGATGCCCGCGATGTCGACGAAGTCGACGGTGGCCGGCAGGACGCGCTGGGAGGAGAAGATCTCGGCCAGCTTGGTGAGGCGCGGGTCCGGGACGCCGACCACGCCGACGTTCGGCTCGATCGTGGCGAACGGGTAGTTGGCCGCCAGCACGTCGTTCTTGGTCAGGGCGTTGAACAGGGTCGACTTGCCGACATTCGGCAGACCGACGATTCCGATCGTGAGCGACACGTTGCGACTTCCCGTACGTGAGAGGACTTCAGGGGCTTGGCTGGGGCCCGGTCCTTCTTCGATCTTCGATGCAGATCGATCTTCGATGCAGATGCACGGGCCGATCCACCAGTCTACGGCGTACCGGCCCGGGCCCTTGCGCCCTGTCGAACACCTGGCCAAGGTCCGCCCCCGGGCGTGTCCGATCCCCGATTCGCCACATAACCCGACCTAGGTTGGACCAGTGGAGCAATACAGGGCGCGACCTGCCGGGCACGGACCGCCACGCGGCACGCCACCACCGCTGCCGCAGCGGGCGGCGCGGGGTGGAGGGACGGCGGGACGGGGCGGGGGACGCGTCACGAGGGCCCGCGCCGGGATGGCGCGGGGAGGGGCCGGGCTGGGGCGAGGCGGGGGCGGGTCGGCACGGGGGCAGGGTCAATCGGCACAGGGTGAGAGCGGTGTGGTGCGGGGCGAGGGCGGTGTGGTCCGGGGACGGGACGGGCCGACGCCAGGTGAGGGCGGTGCTGTGCGGGGCTTCGCCGGGCCGGCTCGGGGCGCGAGCGAACTGGGTCGACGCGCGGACAGCGCAGAGCGCGGCACGAACGGACCCTCCCAGGGCGCGAGCGAAATGGATCTGGGCGCCGACAGTGCAGAGCGGGGCGTGAACGGACCGACTCGCGGCGGCGACGCGGCAGCGCGGGGCGGCGACGCAGGGAAAACCGGCGCCGGCGGACGGATGCGGGGCACGAGCGGAATGTGCGGGGAAGGGGCGAGCCAACGCGGGCCTCGGGCGGGCCCAATGCGGCGCGCAGCCCGACGAGCGAGGGAAGAGGTCCGGCTGGTGCCCGGCACGACCGGACCGGCTCGGGGGGCGTGCGGACCAGTGCGGGGCGTGAACTGCGCGGTGCGCGGCGCGGACGGACTGGCGCGAGGTGTGAGCGGAGCAGTGCGGGGAGAGGACAGCTTGGAGCGCGGCGCGAACGGCGCAGTGCGGGGCGCGGACGAAAAGGCGCGGGGCCGCAACGCGGTGAAGACGGGCGCGGGCGGACTGACGCGGGGCACGGACAGCGAGAGGCGCCGCACGAGCGGACCGGCTCGGGGCGCGGACGGAATGGTGCGGGGCGGCGGCGAAGTGAAGACAGCGCAAGTGGACTGGCGCGGGGTGAAGACCGAGTGGTGCGGGGTGAGGGTGGTATGACGCGGGGCGAGGGCGGATTCTCGCGAGGTGTGAGCGGTACGGCTCGGTCGGCCCGGCCCACACGGCCCGCCTGGCCTGCCCGGTCCGCAGGATCTGCGCGGTCCGCAGAGGCCGCAGGGTCTGCCCGGCCCGCACGGTCAGCGGGGGCCGCAGAGTCCGCAGGGTCCCCCCGGTCCGCGGGGGCCGTAGATGCCCCGGGCGCCGCAGGGAACCCGGAGGCGGCCCCACGGTCCGCCGCGGCAGCCCGGGTCGGCCGGCCCGCGCGGGCCGCGCAACCCGCCGCACCCCCGCGCGCCACCCGGCCCGTCGCCCAGCGCCGCCCGAGTTCGGGCCCGGCGGCAGCGGCCGTACGGCACCCCGGGCCACCACCGGCGCCGCAGGCTCTGCGCCGGTTTCCCAACCCCCGGCTCACCGGCCTGGGCAGCGGTCTGTTCTGCGGTGCCGTGATGGTCGTGCTCGGCTACCTCGACTCGCTGCTGTTCGCGTCGTCGCTCGCGCTGTACGGCGTGCTGTTCGTGCCGGTGTGTGTGCTGACGGCCGTCTGGGTGCGCAGGGGCGACCTGATGACCGCGCCGGTGGTCCTGCCGATCGCGTTCGCCGTGGGGCTGCTTCCGATGTCCGACCACGGTGACGGGATCAGCGGGCACCTGATGGGCCTCTTCACCGGCCTCGCCACGCAGGCCGGGTGGCTGTACGGGGGGACGCTGATCGCCGGTCTCATCGTGCTCGTACGGAGAGTGCGCCTGGTGGCGCGCAGGGCGGCGGCCCGGCACCACCAGACATGAGCGCCTGCCGGTCGGCTAGCGGTCCTGCTCCGCCGCGTGCATCGCCGCGCCCACGATCCCCGCGTTGTTCTGCAACTGCGCCGGGACGATGTCCGCCTTGATGCCCTCGATGTGGGGCAGGAACTTGTGGGCCTTCCTGCTCACCCCGCCGCCGATGATGAACAGCTCAGGGGAGAACAGCATCTCGACATGGGCGAGGTACTTCTGGACGCGGTGGGCCCAGTGCTCCCAGGACAGGTCCTCGTCCTCCTTGGCCTTGCTGGAGGCGCGCTTCTCCGCGTCGTGGCCGTGGAGTTCGAGGTGGCCCAGCTCGGTGTTGGGCACCAGGGCGCCGTCGGTGAACAGCGCGCTGCCGATGCCCGTGCCGAAGGTGAGGAGGATCACGGTGCCGCGGCGGTCGCGGCCCGCGCCGAAACGCATCTCGGCGACGCCGGCCGCGTCCGCGTCGTTGACCACCGTCACCGGGTGGCCGCCGAGGCGCTCGCTGAACAATGCGCGCGCGTCGGTGTCGATCCAGCTCTTGTCGACGTTCGCCGCCGTGCGGATCGTGGAGCCGCCGGTGACCACTCCGGGGAAGGTGAGCCCGACCGGCCCCGTCCAGCCGTAGTGCTCGACGACCTGTTTCACGCCGTCCGCCACCCCGTCCGGCGTGGCCGGGTGCGGAGTGAGCACCTTGAAGCGCTCCTCCGCCAGGTCGCCCTTGTCCAGGTCCACCGGGGCACCCTTGATCCCGGATCCGCCGATGTCCAAGCCGAAGATCTGCATGGCCCTACGTTACGACGAAGGACTGACAGTCACTCCCCGGAGTCGCCTGAACCGGCGGACCCCGTGCGCTCGGCGATCAGCGTCGCCGCCTCCTCGCGCAGGTCGCGGCGGAGTTCCTTCGGCAGCGAGAAGGTGATGGACTCCTCGGCCGCCTTGACCAGCTCGACGTCGCCGTAGCCACGCTGGGCCAGCCACTCCAGGACCTCCTCGACCAGCACCTCGGGGACGGACGCGCCGGAGGTGACACCCACCGTGGTGACACCCTCCAGCCAGGCCTCTTCGATCTCGCTGGCGAAGTCCACGAGGTAGGCCTCGCGGGAGCCGGCCAGCTTGGCGACCTCGACCAGCCGCTTGGAGTTGGAGGAGTTGCGGGAGCCGACCACGATGACCAGCTCGGCCTCGGCGCCCATCTGCTTCACCGCGAGCTGACGGTTCTGCGTGGCGTAGCAGATGTCGTCGCTGGGCGGGGAGATGAGCTGCGGGAACTTCTCCTTCAGCGCGTCGACGGTCTCCATGGTCTCGTCGACGGAGAGGGTGGTCTGGGACAGCCACACGATCTTCGACGGATCGCGGACCTCGACCTTGGCGACATCGGCCGGGCCGTCGACGAGCTGGATGTGGTCGGGGGCCTCACCGGACGTACCGATGACCTCTTCGTGGCCCTCGTGTCCGATCAGGAGGATGTCGTAGTCCTCGTTCGCGAAGCGGACGGCTTCCTTGTGGACCTTGGTGACCAGGGGGCAGGTGGCGTCGATGGTGGCGAGTTGGCCGCGCTTGGCCTCTTCGTGGACGACGGGGGCGACGCCGTGCGCGGAGAACATCACGATGTTCCCCGGCGGCACCTCCTCGGTCCGCTCGACGAAGATGGCGCCCTTCTTCTCCAGGGTCTGCACGACGTACTTGTTGTGGACGATCTCGTGCCGGACGTACACCGGAGCGCCGTACTGCTCCAGGGCTTTCTCGACGGCGATCACGGCGCGGTCCACACCCGCGCAGTAGCCACGGGGGGCGGCGAGCAGGACACGGCGGCCAGGCGAAGCAGTCATGCGTCCCATCGTAAGGGTGCGTCCGGCGGGTCGAAGATCGCATGGGTGACAGGTTGGTGGGGACACTGACCGTGGGCTGTGAGGGGTGGGAAACGGAGCGACGGACGAGGCACTGGCGGAGGCGTGATGTCCGGGACCGGCACAGCGGAACGTACGTCCGACGAAGGACACGAGCTACGCCGGAGCCTCGGCTTCCGTGACCTGGTCGTCTACGGGCTGCTGTTCATCGCGCCCATGGCGCCCGTCGGCGTGTTCGGCACGCTGGACGCGCGATCGCACGGGGCGGTCGCGCTGGTGTACCTCGTCGCGACGGCCGCCATGGCGTTCACCGCATTCAGCTACGCGCAGATGGTGCGGGTGGTCCCCCAGGCGGGGTCGGTGTTCGCGTACGCGCGTGCGGGGCTCGGTGAGCGGGCCGGATTCATCGCGGGCTGGATGGCGATGCTGGACTACCTCCTGATTCCCGCCGTCGCCTATCTCTTCTCCGGTATCGCGATGAACGCGCTGGTTCCGGAGGTCTCGCGATGGGTGTGGACCGCGCTGGCGGTGGTGATCACGACGCTGTTGAACCTGTGGGGCGTGCGGGTGGCGGCTCGGGTGGGTTTCCTGGTGCTCGCGATGGAGATCGTGGTCCTGCTGGTCTTCGTGGTGGCGGCGGTCGTCGTGCTCGCGCGGGACGGGGCCGAGCGTGGGTGGCTGTCGCCGCTGTCGGGGGACGGTACGCAGGGTTCGTTCGAGGTGGCGGCGGTGATCGGCGCGGTGTCGATCGCGGTGCTGTCGTATCTGGGCTTCGACGCGATCGTCTCCTTCGCGGAGGAGGTGACCGGGGGGTCGGAGAAGGTGGCTCGGGCGGTGCTCTTCTGCCTTGCGCTGGCCGGGGTGCTGTTCATCGCGCAGACCTATCTGGTGGCGCTGCTGGAGCCGGTGTCGTCCGCGCAGCTGGCAGCCGAGCCGGGGCGGCAGGGGGCTGCGTTCTACGACGCCGTGGACGCGTCGGTGGGGTCGTGGCTGCACGATCTGGTGGCCGTGAGCAAGGCGATCGGCGCGGCGTTCGCCGCTCTGGCGGGGCAGGCCGCGGCGGGGCGGCTGCTGTTCGCGATGGGGCGGGCGCGGGGGCTGCCGCGGGTGCTGGCCAGGACCGACTCCGGCGTCCCGCGGGTCGCCCTGCTGTGCGCGGGCGTCGTCACACTGGTCGCTGCCGTGTGGGCGGCTCGGCGGGATGACGGGCTGGATCACTTGGCGTCGGTGGTCAACGTCGGGGCGCTGACGGCGTTCACGTTGCTGCACGCGAGCGTGGTGGGGTGGTTCGTGGTGCGGCGTGGGGGTCGGGGTGAGAGCGGGGGGTCGGTGAGCTGGTGGCGGCACGCGCTGGTGCCGGTGCTGGGGGCGGCGATCACGATCGCGGTGATCGTGGAGGCCTCGGGGGTCGCGCAGGTGGTGGGGGCGGTGTGGTTCCTTACCGGGGTGGCCGTACTCGTGGCGCGGTCGCGGTTCACCGGGCCCGCACCGGACCGCCGATGACCGTCACCCCCGCCTGCTCGGCCACCCAGGAAGCGCGGCGGAGCATGGACGCCTCGTTGCTCGTGTCCCGCACATGGACGAGGACGGTGTGGACCCCGACGCGCTCCTCCAGTGCGGGCGTCGGGGTGTTGAACAGCACGGTGACCTCGGCGTGCTTGCGTTCCGGGTGCAGCCGGAGTTCGGGCACCTCGGGCCAGCCCAAGTTCCACCAGTGGAGCTGGGCCACGTGCGGTGCGGCCAGGGCGACGAAGTCGTCCTCGACACTGCCGAGGGGTTGCTCCCAAAGTTCCATCCGCAGCGGAAGATGCTCCGACAGACTCCCGTGGTCGGAGGGCAGGTCGGCGCCTCGGACACCGCCGATCAGTCCGGTCGGGTCGACGAGATCGCCCCGCTCTCACACGATGGGCCCGCCCTCCCAGGTGAACCACGCCTGGGGCCACAGGGACCGGGCGCGCAGCACGTCCTCGACGTCGGGCAGATCGATGTCGGCCAGCACCTCCGCGTGCCGCGTGTCACCCACGGCCACCAGACGTCGGGCCAGGCGCAGCGCACATGCCGGGTCGCCGGTGCGCAGCACGGGAAAGCCAACGTCGTCGGACATGGGCGCACCATGGCACGGCTGTTGTCGGCCGGGGAAACCGTTTTGTCGGTACCGGCCGATACGCTCGCCGCATGGCTGCGAACACATCCGCCGAGTCCCCCCTGCCCGTCGGCGAGGTGTCCCGGCTCATCGGGGGCTGGATCGACCGGCTCGGGGCGATCTGGGTCGAGGGCCAGATCACCCAGCTGTCGCGGCGCCCCGGCGCCGGCGTCGTGTTCCTGACGTTGCGGGACCCGTCGTACGACATCTCCGTGAGCGTGACGGCGTATCGGCAAGTGTTCGACAACGTCGCCGACGTGGTGAGCGAGGGCGCCCGCGTCGTCGTCCTCGCCAAGCCGGAGTGGTACGCGCCCCGCGGCCAGCTCTCCCTGCGTGCCTCGGAGATAAGGCCCGTCGGCGTCGGCGAACTCCTCGCCCGGCTGGAGATGCTGAAGAAGTCCCTCGCCGCCGAGGGACTCTTCGCGCCGGAGCGCAAGAAGCCGCTGCCTTTCCTCCCCCAGCTGATCGGCCTGGTCTGCGGCCGGGCCTCCGCGGCCGAGCGGGACGTCCTGGAGAACGCCCGCCACCGCTGGCCCGCGGTCCGCTTCGAGGTGCGCAATGTCCCGGTGCAGGGCGTGCATGCCGTGCCGCAGGTCGTGCAGGCGGTCAAGGAGCTCGACGCGATCGACGGCGTGGATGTGATCGTCGTCGCCCGGGGCGGTGGCAGCGTCGAGGATCTGCTGCCCTTCTCCGACGAGCAGCTGGTGCGGGCGGTCGCCGCGTGCCGGACCCCGGTCGTGTCCGCCATCGGGCACGAGCCCGACAACCCCCTCCTCGACTACGTCGCCGACCTGCGTGCCTCCACCCCCACCGACGCGGCCAAGAAGGTCGTACCGGACGTGGGTGAGGAGTACGAGCGGGTGCGGATGCTGCGCGACCGGGCCCGGCGTTGTGTCGAGGCGCTCGTGGAGCGCGAGGAACGCGGGCTCGCCCATGCCCTCGCGCGGCCCTCGATAGAGGATCCGCACCGGATGATCGACGAGCGCGCCGATCACGTCGCCTCGCTCCTCGACCGCGGCCGCCGCTGTCTCGGCCACCTCCTCGACCGCGCAGCCTCCGAGCTGACGCACACGCACGCGCGCGTGGTGGCCCTCTCCCCCGCGGCGACCCTGCAGCGCGGCTATGCGGTGCTGCAGAGGGCCGACGGGCATGTGGTCCGGGACCCGGCCGAGGTGACGGCCGACGAGGCGCTGCGGGCGCGGGTCGCCGAGGGCGAGTTCTCCGTACGAGTCGACGCAGGAAGCGACGCGCGAAGCGACGCACGGACCGATGCATAGGGTGGGCGAATGACCAGCAAGGTGGAAGAGGCACTCGGGTACGAGCAGGCCCGGGACGAGCTGATCGAGGTCGTACGGCGGCTGGAGGCGGGCGGTACGACGCTGGAGGAGTCCCTCGCGCTCTGGGAGCGGGGCGAGGAGCTGGCCAAGGTGTGCCGGCGCTGGCTGGACGGGGCGCGGGCGCGGCTGGACGCGGCTCTCGCCGAGGAGGCCGAGGCCGAGCAGAAAAGCGGCGCGGACGGCTCGGACGACCGGTAACGCATGAGCGGGGCTGTGAAGCGGATCACCACGCCCCGCTTTTTGTTGAAGCTTGAACTTATCTCGCGTACCGTCGAAGCATCAAACGGTCCCCGGTCCGTTTACCCGCACGACGCATGACGCTCGACGCACGCCCTACCCGAGAAGGTTCACGCATGTCTCTCGTTCTTGACCCCGCCGCCCAGGACCTGCTGTTCCGCGAGGCCCGCACCGCGAACACCTTCACCGACGAGCCGGTGACCGAGGAGCAGGTCCAGGCCATCTACGACCTGGTCAAGTACGGCCCCACCGCCTTCAACCAGACCCCGCTGCGCATCACCCTGGTCCGCTCCGCCGAGGCCCGTGAGCGCCTGGTGCAGCACATGGCCGAGGGCAACCAGGCCAAGACGGCCGCCGCCCCGCTGGTCGCGATCCTGTCCGCGGACAACGAGTTCCACGAGGAGCTGCCGGCCCTGTTCCCGGCCTTCCCGCAGGCCAAGGACGTCTTCTTCAGCGAGCGTCCGGCGCGCGAGAACGCCGCCGGGCTGAACGCCGCCCTGCAGGCCGCGTACTTCATCGTCGGCGTCCGCGCCGCCGGGCTGGCCGCCGGCCCGATGACCGGCTTCGACTTCGAGGGCGTCCGCAAGGAGTTCCTGGACGACGACCACACCCCGCTGATGGTCGTGAACATCGGCAGGCCCGGCCCCGACGCCTGGTACCCGCGCTCCCCGCGTCTGGCGTACGACGAGGTCATCACGACGGTCTGAGTCCGGCCTGTCACTGCTTGGACCAAGCGCACATCAAGCGCACACGACGAAGGCCCCCGGCGCTGCCGCCGGGGGCCTTCGTCACGTTCAGGTGCTCACTCCGCCTTCAGGGCCTTCGCCATCTGCGTCAGCTGCTCGAACGAGCCCGTGCCGGCCACCACGGTCGTCGCGCCCTTGTCCTGGTGGACCAGTGCGTCATAGCGGCCGCCCGTGTAGCGCGTCCACGTCCGGTCGCCGATCTGCTCGGTGTCCTTGGTCGCCTGCCCGCCCTGGGTGGCCTCCTCCAGGAACGTCGCCGGCTTCTCGGTCGACTGCTCGACCTGCACGTACGCCCCGGCCGAGGTGTGGAAGCCGAGATGCCAGGCGTCGAAGTCGTCGCCCTTGAAGCGGACGGACGTCGCCTTCCAGGTGTCGGGCAGACCCTGGGGTGCGACCACCGGGTACGACGCCGCGCGACGGGCGGTGAGCAGCTCCACGCGGTAGTCGACCCGCGGGAGGTCGGGTTCGCCGTCATCATGGGGGACGAAGAGATAGATGACTCCCGCCGCGAGCACGGTCACTCCGAGCGAGAGGACCATGTTGCGGACCGACTTCTGCTTGCCGTTCGAACCTGCCACGCCCCCTATCGTCGCAGGTGCCCCGGCTGCTCATCCGTGGGGCCCCCTGCTCATTCTGTGCGCCCGAGGATAGAGTCAGGGCGGTCACCCTCATCCGGCCGTCGTCGTATCAGAAAGGTGCGCCTCGATGACCGAGAATCATCATCATCTGCCGTCCGAGCTCGAAGTACCCAGCGAAGCCCCCGATCGCAACCTCGCCCTGGAACTGGTCCGTGTGACCGAGGCAGCGGCGATGGCCGCGGGCCGTTGGGTCGGGCGGGGCGACAAGAACGGCGCCGACGGCGCCGCGGTGCGCGCCATGCGGACCCTCGTCCACACCGTGTCGATGAACGGCGTCGTCGTCATCGGCGAGGGTGAGAAGGACGAGGCACCGATGCTCTTCAACGGGGAGCGGGTCGGCGACGGAACCGGGGCCGAGGTCGACATCGCCGTCGACCCGATCGACGGGACCACGCTGACCGCGAAGGGCATGCCCAACGCGATCTCCGTGCTCGCCGCGGCGGACCGGGGGTCCATGTTCGACCCGTCCGCCGTCTTCTACATGGACAAGCTGGTCACCGGCCCCGAGGCCGCCGACTTCGTCGACATAGACGCGCCCGTGTCCGTGAACATCCGCCGGGTCGCGAAGGCCAAGCGGTCCACGCCCGAGGACGTCACCGTCGTCATCCTCGACCGGCCCCGGCACGAGGGCATCATCAAGGAGATCCGGGATGCCGGTGCGCGCATCAAGCTGATCTCCGACGGCGATGTCGCGGGGTCGATCTACGCGCTGCGCGAGGGCACCGGCGTCGACATGCTGCTCGGCATCGGCGGCACGCCGGAGGGGATCATCTCGGCCTGCGCGGTGAAGTGCCTGGGCGGCACGATCCAGGGCAAGCTGTGGCCGAAGGACGACGAGGAGCGGCAGCGGGCGATCGACGCCGGGCACGACCTGGACCGGGTGCTGATGACCGATGACCTGGTCGCCGGGGACAACGTGTTCTTCGTCGCCACCGGGATCACCGACGGTGAGCTGCTGCGCGGTGTGCGGTACCGGTCGGAGAACGCGACGACCGACTCGATCGTGATGCGGTCCAAGTCGGGGACGGTTCGGCGGATCGATTCCGAGCACCGGCTGAGCAAGCTGCGGGCGTACAGCGCGATTGATTTCGACCGCGCGAAGTAGGGCGTAACTACAACGCACAGCCGAACAGGGCGCCCCCGGTGCGGAGGGGGCGCCCTGTTTCTTGTTTCTCAGCCTGCCTGCGCTATGCGGTCGGTCGTCCTCGCCGTCTTCTTCAGTTCCATCTCGCGGCGGCGGCGCCTCGCCAGGACCACACGGCGTTCGGCTGCGGTGAGGCCGCCCCATACGCCGTACGGCTCGGGCTGGAGCAGAGCGTGCTCGCGGCACTCGACCATGACGGGGCAACGGGCACAGACCCGCTTTGCGGCCTCTTCACGGGAGAGGCGGGCCGCGGTGGGCTCCTTGGAGGGGGCGAAGAAGAGGCCGGCCTCGTCACGCCGGCACACGGCCTCGGTATGCCATGGGGCGTCTTGATCCCTGTCTCGCGCTGGCACCCGCTGGGCCGGAACGGCAGCTACCTGCAGGGACGAATGCGGCGGTTGCAGCACGGTCTACTCCTGACGACGGCTTCGCGAGCGAGAGACGATGCAGCAAGGTCTACCCGCTGTACGCGCGCCTATGCAGTCAGTTCCGAACCGCTGGATTTCGGGGGGTCCTGCGCGCCGCTGTGCGGCCCCCGGAAGGGCCCGGGAGCCAGGAAGGAGCCGGTCCGCTTCACAACCGTCAACGATCCAGATGCTTGCGCAAACCCTTGTCGACCTTGCGCTGGACGCGGTCGAGTATGTCCGCGACGAGCTTGCCCCGCTTCGGCCTGCCCTCGATGTTGCCGAGCACGGCCCAGCCGTCGACATGGACCACCGGCGCATACGGGTCCTCCGCGTCGAGGTGGTCCACCTCGAAGTTGCCGAGGACGCCGCCGCCTGTGCCGCGCAGCGAGACGTTCTCCGGGACGCGGACCTCGACGTTGCCGAAGATCGAGACCGCCCGGATCATGACCTGCTGGTACTCGAAGAGCGCCTCGCTGAGGTCTATCTCGACGCTGCCGAAGACCGCGTACGCGTGGATACGGCGGCCCGCGCGCCAGCGGCCCTTGCGGACGGCGCTGCTGAAGACCGCGACCACGTTGTCGTCGGGCTCCGCCGGGATCGCGCCCGGGGCGGGGCGGCCGGGGGCGGGCACATGGGGTGAGCGGCGCTGGTGGGCGGCGGGCAGGTCCCGTATGAAGACGTCCAGTTCGCCGACCGTCTTGGCGGCCAGCACGCCCTCGACGCGCTCCGCGTGCTCGTCGGCGGTGAGGCGGCCCTCGGCCAGGGCGTCGCGCAGGATGTCGGCGATCCGGTCGCGGTCCGCGTCGGAGGCACGGAGCTCGGTCGCGGCAGCGGGTGCGGTCTGCTTCTGAAGGTCCACGGCAGCAGCGTACCCAAACACGATAGATCGCGATAGACCCCGTCCGGGCCGATCGCCGGATGCCGAGTGGATCACCGGATATCGAACTGAGCCTTACCTCACAAGCTCACTGTCGGAGGCAGGTTCTACGCTGGTGGACGCTGCCAATGGAGGCCAGCCGCTGTCTGTCGAGTGAGGAATGGGCGAGATGCCTGAGTTCGCGTACACCGATCTGCTCCCCATGGGAGAGGACACCACCCCCTACCGGCTGGTGACCGCCGAGGGTGTCTCCACCTTCGAGGCCGACGGGCGGACGTTCCTCAAGGTGGAGCCCGAGGCGCTGCGCAAGCTGGCCGAGGAGGCCATCCACGACATCCAGCACTATCTGCGGCCCGCGCACCTCGCGCAGCTGCGGCGGATCATCGACGATCCCGAGGCGTCGAGCAACGACAAGTTCGTGGCGCTGGACCTGCTGAAGAACGCCAACATCGCGGCCGCCGGCGTGCTGCCCATGTGCCAGGACACAGGCACGGCGATCGTGATGGGCAAGCGCGGACAGAACGTGCTCACCGAGGGCGGCGACGAGTCGGCCCTCAGCCGGGGCATCTACGACGCGTACCTGAACCTCAACCTGCGTTACTCGCAGATGGCTCCGCTCACCATGTGGGAGGAGAAGAACACCGGCTCGAACCTGCCCGCGCAGATCGAGCTGTACGCCACCGACGGGGGCGCGTACAAGTTCCTCTTCATGGCGAAGGGCGGCGGCTCCGCCAACAAGTCCTTCCTCTACCAGGAGACGAAGGCCGTCCTGAACGAGGCCTCCATGATGAAGTTCCTGGAGGAGAAGATCCGCTCGCTCGGTACGGCCGCCTGCCCGCCGTACCACCTGGCGATCGTCGTCGGCGGTACGTCCGCCGAGTACGCGCTGAAGACCGCCAAGTACGCCTCCGCGCACTACCTGGACGAGATTCCGGCCGAGGGCTCGCCGCTCGGGCACGGGTTCCGGGACAAGGAGCTGGAGGAGAAGGTCTTCGAGCTGACGCAGCAGATCGGGATCGGCGCGCAGTTCGGCGGCAAGTACTTCTGCCATGACGTGCGGGTGGTCCGGCTGCCGCGGCACGGTGCCTCGTGCCCCGTCGCCATCGCCGTGTCCTGCTCGGCCGACCGCCAGGCCGTCGCGAAGATCACCGCCGAGGGTGTCTTCCTGGAGCAGCTGGAGACCGACCCGGCGCGGTTCCTGCCGGAGACCACGGACGCCGAGCTCAACAGCGGCTCCGCCGCGGGCCTCGACGAGTCCTCGGACGTGGTGAAGATCGACCTGAACCAGCCGATGGACGAGATCCTCGCCGAGCTGACCAAGTACCCGGTCAAGACCCGGCTCTCGCTCACCGGTCCGCTGGTCGTGGCCCGTGACATCGCGCACGCCAAGATCAAGGAGCGGCTGGACGCGGGCGAGGAGATGCCGCAGTACCTCAAGGACCACCCGGTGTACTACGCCGGCCCGGCCAAGACGCCGGAGGGCTACGCGTCGGGTTCCTTCGGCCCCACGACCGCGGGGCGCATGGACTCCTACGTCGAGCAGTTCCAGGCGGCCGGCGGCTCCAAGGTGATGCTCGCGAAGGGCAACCGGAGCAAGCAGGTCACGGACGCGTGCGGCACGCACGGCGGCTTCTACCTCGGTTCCATCGGCGGCCCCGCCGCCCGCCTCGCCCAGGACTGCATCAAGAAGGTCGAGGTCGTCGAGTACGAGGAGCTCGGCATGGAGGCCGTCTGGAAGATCGAGGTCGAGGACTTCCCGGCGTTCATCGTCGTCGACGACAAGGGCAACGACTTCTTCCAGGACCCGGCGCCCGCGCCGACGTTCACGTCGATTCCGGTGCGGGGGCCGGGGCTGGCGTAGTCCCTGCGGGGGGGGGCGGCACGCAATCGGTTTTCGCCCCCGCCGCCCCTACCCGTCCCGTACCTGGGGGCTGCCGCCCCCAGACCCCCGCTGTCGGCCTGAACGGCCTCGTCCTCAAACGCCGGACGGGCTGAAAAACCGTTTGAGGGGGGCGAAACCCTTCGGTGGAACCCGGATGGGCCAAGGACAGGAACAACCCCGCCGCCCCGCACGCTTACTCAAGCATGAGCGACTACCGCATCGAGCACGACTCCATGGGCGAGATCCGGGTGCCCGCCGACGCCAAGTGGCGGGCCCAGACCCAGCGCGCCGTCGAGAACTTTCCCGTCTCCGGGCAGCGCATCGAGCGGGCCCATATCGAGGCCCTGGCCAGGATCAAGGGCGCCGCCGCGAAGGTGAACGCCGACCTGGGAGTGCTCGACAAGGACATCGCCGAGGCCATCCAGGACGCGGCCGCGGAAGTCGCCGAGGGGCGGTGGGACGAGCACTTCCCGGTCGACGTGTTCCAGACCGGGTCCGGGACCTCGTCCAACATGAACACCAACGAGGTCGTCGCCACCCTCGCGACCGAGCGGCTCGGGCGGGACGTGCACCCCAACGACCACGTCAACGCCTCGCAGTCCTCCAACGACGTCTTCCCCTCCTCCATCCACATCGCCGCCACCGCCGCAGTCACCCGCGACCTGATCCCGGCGCTGGAGCACCTCGCCGGGTCGCTGGAGCGCAAGGCCGAGGAGTTCGCCGACGTCGTGAAGTCGGGGCGGACCCACCTCATGGACGCCACGCCCGTCACGCTGGGGCAGGAGTTCGGCGGTTACGCCGCCCAGGTGCGGTACGGCGTCGAGCGACTTGAGGCCTCCCTCCCCCGGCTAGCCGAACTCCCCCTCGGCGGCACGGCCGTGGGCACCGGCATCAACACACCCTCCGGGTTCTCCGCCGCCGTCATCGAGGAAGTGGCCCGCGCCACCGGGCTGCCGCTCACCGAGGCGCGCGACCACTTCGAGGCGCAGGGGGCCCGGGACGGGATCGTCGAGACCAGCGGGCAGCTTCGGACCATCGCCGTCGGGCTGACCAAGATCGCCAATGATCTGCGGTGGATGTCCTCCGGGCCCCGTACCGGCCTCGCGGAGATCAGCCTTCCCGACCTCCAGCCGGGCTCCTCGATCATGCCCGGCAAGGTCAACCCGGTCATTCCGGAGGCCGTCCTGATGGTCGCCGCGCAGGTCGTCGGCAACGACGCCACCGTGGCCACCGCCGGCGCCGCGGGCAACTTCGAGCTGAACGTGATGCTTCCGGTCATCGCGAAGAACGTCCTGGAATCCATCCGCCTGCTCGCCAACGCGTCCCGGCTGCTGGCCGACCGCACCGTCGACGGCATCGTCGCCCACCGCGAACGGGCCCTGGAGTACGCCGAGTCGTCCCCCTCCGTCGTCACGCCGCTCAACAAGTACATCGGGTACGAGGAGGCCGCCAAGGTCGCCAAGAAGTCCCTCGCGGAGCGGAAGACGATCCGCCAAGTCGTCCTGGAGAGCGGGTACGTGGAGCGCGGCGACCTCACCGTCGAGCAGTTGGACGAGGCCCTCGATGTCCTGCGGATGACACGGCCGTAACCGTCCGGCACGACGGTGTGAACCGTGACGGACACCGCAGCGTCGTATGCCTACGGCACCTAATATCTGTCCATGGAAGACGGTGGAGCGGTGACGACGACGGACGTGGAAGCAGGTGGGTCGACCCGCTTCTGGGCGCCCGGGACACAGATCCTGTGGCGGTACCGGGAGAACGCGGGCCGGCGCTTCCACATCGCGCGTCCCGTCACCGTCGTACGGGACGACGACGAGATCCTCGCCGTATGGCTGGCTCCGGGCACGGAGTGTGTGAAGCCCGTGCTCGCCGACGGGACGTCCGTGCACTTGGAACCCCTGGAGACGCGGTACACCAAGCCGCGCGCCGTCCAGCGCGACCGGTGGTTCGGGACCGGGGTGCTGAAGCTCGCGCGGCCCGGTGAGCCGTGGTCGGTGTGGCTGTTCTGGGAGCCCGGGTGGCTGTTCAAGAACTGGTACGTGAATCTTGAGGAGCCGCTGGCCCGTTGGGCGGGCGGAGTGGACTCCGAGGACCACTTCCTCGACATCTCCGTGCACCCGGACCGCAGTTGGCACTGGCGGGACGAGGACGAGTTCGCGCAGGCCCAGCGGGACGGGCTGGTGGACGACCGGCTCGCCGCGCGGGTGCGGGAAGCGGGGCGCGACGCGGTCGAGGTGATCCGCGCCTGGGGGCCGCCGTTCTCGGACGACTGGCAGCACTGGCGCCCGGATCCCGCCTGGGCTGTACCTTCTTTGCCTGAGGACTGGGATCGCACGCCCGCGCACATGTCCTCATGAGACCCTTGATGCGCCCCCGGGCAACAAACGTAGGATCGTCCTCCGCAAGGGCGCACTTGGGCGGCAACTACCGGAGTGCGCGCCGGGCTTGACCGATCGTCACCGAGGGGCGGCAGGACGTGAGCGAGGGTTACCAGGGCAACGCCGCCAGGGCCGGCGGGGCTTTCTACGCCGGCCCTGGGAGCAGACGCCCCACCGGCGGCACAGGAACCGCCCCTGGCCACGCGGGAATTCCGTTCCTGGGGCACGTATTGCGGGTATCGGAGTTTCGGCGGGACGAACTGCACGCGCGGCGCGCAGCCCCGGACGGATGGATTCGAAAGGCGTGACGGAGCAGCCGACCTCCTTCGAACGCCCCGAGACGGGCGTCGACCCCGCGGAGACCCGCGGGGCGCTCGTGCGTACCTCGACACAGTCGACGCCGCACTCCACGCCTGCGCATTCCACGCCGTCGCACCCCCCTTGCGGCGGCGCCGGCACAGGCACCCCCTTACCCGCGCAGGCGCGCACCGGAGAGACCCCCTCCACGCCGGGCACCACCGCACCGTCCGGCCCGAGCAAGGAGCCCTCAGACATCGCCGGCAACGGCCCCGAGCACTCGCAGCCCTCCGTCGCCGCCGAGCCCGACACGCACCGGCCGCGGCCCGTTCCGGAGGCCATCCCGCCGCAGCCCGGCGCCGAGCCGCCGCAGTCGTCCGCCGAGCGGCGCACCGGACAGGGCCTGGTGCCCGGCCGCCCGACGCCCATGCGGCGGGACGGTGACCGGCTGCGCTTCGTGGGCGCCGCCACCCGGCGGATCGCCCGCGGCATCGACCTGGACGAGATCGTGATGGGGCTGTGCCGGGCGACCGTGCCGACCTTCTCCGACGCGATCCTGGTCTATCTGCGCGACCCGCTGCCGGTCGGCGACGAACGGCCCACGGGGCCCGTCGTGCTGCGGTTGCGCCGTACCGACCGGATCCCGGAGGAGCGGGACACCGAAGGCAGCTTCCTGCCCTCGGGCGCACAGCAGCCGGAGCCGACCGAGCTGTCCGAACTGTCCGCTCTCACCTCCGAACTGTGCGAGGTGCGGCCCGGCGGCGCGCTCGCCGAGGTGCTGCGCGGCGTACGTCCCGTCTTCGCCGACGCGCCCGCCGCGCGCGCCGCCCTGCCCGAACTCCTCGGCGACGACGGCGAGTTGATCATCCCCGACGGGCAGCGTGCGATCCTCGCCCCGCTGCGCGGCCGGCGCCGCGTCATCGGCGCCGCGGTGTTCCTGCGCCGCCCGGAACGCCTCGCCTTCGAGCCCGACGACCTCCTCGTCGCCGCCCAGCTCGCCACGCACAGCGCGCTCGGCATCGACAAGGCGGTGCTGTACGGCCGTGAGGCGTACATCGCCGACGAGCTCCAGCGCACCATGCTGCCCGAGACGCTCCCCCGCCCGACCGGTGTACGGCTGGCGTCGCGCTACCTCCCCGCGGCCGAGACCGCCCGGGTCGGCGGCGACTGGTACGACGCGATCCCACTGCCCGGCAGCCGTGTCGCCCTCGTGGTCGGTGACGTCATGGGCCACTCCATGACGTCGGCCGCGATCATGGGCCAGCTGCGGACCACGGCCCAGACCCTCGCCGGCCTCGACCTGCCTCCGCAGGAGGTCCTGCACCACCTCGACGAGCAGGCCCAGCGCCTGGGCACCGACCGCATGGCGACCTGCCTGTACGCCGTCTACGACCCGGTATCGCACCGCATCACCATCGCCAACGCCGGCCATCCGCCGCCCGTCCTGCTGCACCTGGGCGGCCGCGCGGAGGTGCTGCGGGTACCGGCGGGCGCCCCGATCGGCGTCGGCGGTGTCGACTTCGAGGCCGTGGAACTGGACGCACCGGCCGGAGCGACCCTGCTCCTCTACACCGACGGCCTCGTCGAGTCCCGCCTGCGTGACGTGTGGACCGGCATAGAGCAGCTGCGCGAGAAGCTCGCCGCGACCGCGCAGCTCACCGGGCCCGACCATCCGCCGCCGCTGGAAGCCCTCTGCGACGAGGTCCTCGACATGCTCGGCCCCGGCGACCGCGACGACGACATCGCGCTGCTCGCCGCGCGCTTCGACGGGATCGCGCCCAGCGACGTGGCGTACTGGTTCCTGGAGCCGGAGGACGCCGCCCCGGGTCGCGCCCGGCGCCTGGCCCGCCGTGCCCTCGCCCGCTGGGGCATGGAGGAACTCACCGACTCGGTCGAGCTGTTGGTGAGTGAGGTCGTGACCAACGCGGTGCGGTATGCCTCGCGGCCGGTGACGTTGCGCCTGCTGCGGACCGACGTGCTGCGCTGCGAGGTCGGCGACGACGTGCCGCAGCTGCCGCGGCTGCGGCAGGCTCGGGCCACGGATGAAGGCGGCCGGGGCCTGTACCTGGTCAATCGGCTGGCCCGGCGGTGGGGGGCCACGCGGTTGAGCACCGGCAAGGTCGTGTGGTTCGAGTTGAATCGCGGCTGAGCGCCGTAGGGCGAACTGCGGACCGCCGAGTCCGGGTGCATCGCGCTGAGCGCCCGCCCGGCGGAGCCGCATGTCGAACACAGCCCCGCGCCCCATCCGGGGCGCTTTCCTACTCCTCGTTGTTGGGTCTGACCGGGTCCAGGGTGATGTCGTCCGTCGGCTCGTCGGTCGGCTCGTCCGTGGGCTCGTCCGTCGTAGGCGTGTCCGTCGGCTCCTCGGTCGTCGGGTCGTCCGTCGGCTCCTGAGTCGTCGGGTCGTCCGTCGGCTCCTCGGTCGTCGGCTCGTCCGTCGGCTCCTCGGTCGTCGGCTCCTCGGTCGGAGTCGGGGTCCAGGTCGGCTGGACGGCCGCGCCCTGGTCGGTGTCGAGGTCGAACCTGGCGTCCGTGTCGGTCACGCCGAACATGTACGCCGCCCAGATCTTCGCCGGGAAACCACCGCCGTTGACGCGATCCTCGCCGCCCGCGCCGTACATCTTGGTCTGGGCGTGGGTCTTGGCGTCCTCGCCGAACAGGCCCACCGAGGTGACCAGGTCGGGCGTGTAACCGGTGAACCAGGCCGACTTGTTGTCGTCGGACGTACCCGTCTTGCCTGCGACCTTCTGGCCGTCGCGCTTGGGGTTGTTCGCCACGGACGTGCGGGCCGTACCGTCGTCGACCACGCCCGTCAGCACCGAGGTCACCGTGTCGGCGGCCTGCGGGCTGATGACCTGCTCGCCGATCGGGTCCGGGAGCTCGACCGCGCGGCTGTTGTGCTCGGCCGACTTGAGGACGGTCGGCGTGACCTTCTTGCCGTGGTTGTCGAGCGTGGCGTAGACCCCGGCCATCTGGAGCGGGCTCGCGCCCATGGTGCCCAGGGTCTGGGCGGGCACGGCCTGCTCGTTGGTGGTGTCCATGCCGAGCTTGCCGGCCACGTCCATGACGTTCTTCATGCCGACGTCGACGCCCATCTGCGCGAAGACGGAGTTGACGGACTTGTTCATCGCCGTCTGGACGGTGATGTCCCCGTAGTCCTGGTCGTCCTCGTTCTCGGGCGCGAAGCCGACCTTGCTGCCGTCCTCTTCGACCGGGCGCTTACTGGTGCCGTCGTAGATCGTGTTCGCGGTGATCGGGTTGCCGTCCTGGGTCTCGGCGCTCTCTTCCAGGGCGGCCGCCAGGATCACCGGCTTGAACGTGGAGGCGGGCTGGTAGTCGGTGCGGGTCGCGTTGCTGGTGTAGTGCTTGAAGTAGTCGACGCCGCCATACAGGGCGACGACCTTCCCCGTCTTGGGGTCGACTGAGACCGCGCCGGCCTGGACGTTCCCGTCGACCTTGCGCTTCTTCGCGTCCAGCTTGCTCGTCAACTGCGCCTTGGCGGCCTTCTCCAGCTCGGCCTGCTTCGTCTTGTCGATGTTCAGGGTGATGGTCCAGCCCTGGTTCACGACTTCGGCCTCGGCCTGGGAGCGGGTGATGCCCTCCTGCTTCATCAGCTGGTTGATCAGCTGCTGGTTGGCGAGCTCGACCAGGTAACCCTTCTGCCCCTCCAGGCCCGCGGTGGGCTTCGGCTCCTTCGGCTTGTCGAACGTCATGCCCTGCCGCTCGGACCGGTCCAGCCAGCCCTCCTCGACCATGTTGTCCAGGACGTAGTTCCAGCGGGCCGTGACCAGCTTCTTGCCGGTCTCGGACGCGGCCGACCAGTCGTACTGACTCGGCGCCTGGAGCAACGCGGCGAGGTACGCGCCCTGTTCGGGGCTGAGCTTCTCGGCGTCTACGCGGTAGTAGGCCTGGGCGGCGGCCTGGATGCCGTAGGCGCCGCGGCCGTAGTAGCTGGTGTTGATGTAGCCGGCGAGGATCTCGTCCTTGGTCAGCTCGCGGTCGACCTTCAGGGAGATGACCATCTCCTTGAGCTTGCGGCTGACGGTCTGTTCCTGGCTGAGGTAGTAGTTCTTGACATACTGCTGGGTGATCGTCGAACCACCCTGCGCGCCCTTGCCCATCACGGTGTTCAGCAGACCGCGGGCCGTGCCCTTGAGGTCGATGCCGTTGTCCTTGTAGAAGGACTTGTTCTCCGCCGCGACGAACGCGTACCGAACCTTCTTCGGCACCTTTTCCAGTCCCACGATCTCGCGGTTGACCTCGCCGTCGCGGGCCAGCGTGCTGCCGTCGCTGTACTTGTAGACGTTGCTCTGGCGCTGGGCTGCCTGCGCGGCCGCGTTGTCCTCCGGGATGTCGACGTACAGATAGAGCGCGATGAAGGCGCCGATGCCGAGCAGGCACGCGCCGAGGAAGGTGCCGAGGATCTTCTTCCAGGTGAAGAGCCGGCGTATTCGGCCCTTGCCGCCGCCCTTGCCGCCCTTGCCGGCGCTCTTGGCCGCCCGGCGGGCCGCGGCCCGGCCACCCTGGACGGCCGGCGGGCCCACCACGGTGGCCGACTCGCCTCCCACGGGGGCCGAGGGCATCCCGGACGTGCGCCGGGGCGCGGCGCGGCGCCCGCTTTGCTGACGCGCTCGTCTGTCTTCCGCTCGTCCCATGGGGTGTTCCGCTCCGCTTCGCTCTTGTGTGCACTCCTGCCACACAGGTTCGCCGCTCAGGTCAGCTCAGAAAGCTAACACCGGAAGTTGTGACAAAGAGCTGTCGATCCGGCCTTTTGCGGACGTGACAATCAGCACCCGTCCCACCGGAACCGACGGCTCAGGGATGCATAGGGTTGCCCGGGCGGGGTAAAGTGATATCACTTAGCTAGTTCGACGCTAGACGAAGTCGCCGCGGCTTCGTGAATGAATGCGAACGAAACGGGGGAATCACCCATGTCTACCGACACCACATCCGTCACCGCCGACGTACCCGAGATGCCCGCCCCACGCGTGCGCGAGTTCACGGCGCACAGCATCGGCGGCGGGCTCGCCCTGCTGCTGGGCCTCGTCGGGCTGCTGGCCGGCGCGGGGTTGATCGTCAGCACCGCGGCGGTCTCCGGAGGCGGCGCCAAGGCGGTGCTGATCATCGCCGGGGTTCTGGTCGCGGTCGCCGCGGTCCTCGCGATGTGCGGGCTCAACATGGTCGCGCCGGGCGAGGCTCGGGTCGTCCAGCTCTTCGGGCGGTACCGCGGGACGATCCGGGAGGACGGGCTGCGCTGGGTGAACCCCTTCACGTCCCGTACGAAGATTTCGACCCGGGTCCGCAACCACGAGACGGCCGTCCTCAAGGTCAACGACGCCTACGGCAACCCGATCGAGCTCGCCGCGGTCGTGGTGTGGAAGGTCGAGGACACCGCGCAGGCCACCTTCGAGGTCGACGACTTCCTGGAGTTCGTCTCCACCCAGACCGAGGCGGCCGTGCGGCACATCGCCATCGAGTACCCGTACGACGCCCATGACGAGGGCGGCCTCTCCCTGCGCGGCAACGCCGAGGAGATCACCGAGAAGCTCGCCGTCGAACTGCACGCACGCGTGGAGGCGGCCGGGGTACAGATCATCGAGTCGCGCTTCACGCATCTCGCGTACGCTCCCGAGATCGCCTCCGCGATGCTCCAGCGGCAGCAGGCCGGCGCGGTCGTCGCGGCACGGCGGCAGATCGTCGACGGGGCGGTCGGCATGGTCGAGGCGGCGCTCGCACGGATCTCCGAGCGGGACATCGTGGAGCTGGACGACGAGCGGAAGGCGGCGATGGTGTCGAACCTGATGGTGGTGCTGTGCGGCGACAGGTCCCCGCAGCCGGTCCTCAACACCGGGACGCTCTACCAGTGACGGTTCCGTCCGAGGGGTCGGCCCCTCAGCGTCGACCGCAGCAGCGCAAGCAGGTGCTGTTGCGGCTGGACCCGTCCGTGTACGAGGCGCTGGCGCGGTGGGCGGGGGATGAGCTGCGCTCGGCCAACGCCCAGATCGAGTTCCTGCTGCGGAAGGCTTTGGCTGACGCCGGTCGGCTGCCGCGGGACACGGGGCCTCTTCCTCGTCGTGGTCGGCCACCCGGGGGCTCCGCCCCCAGACCCCCGTCGGCCTGAACGGCCTCGTCCTCAAACGCCGGACGGGCTGGAATTGGCCAAGCCGGCCTCGCCCTCGCACGCCGGACCGACGGAATTGGCCAAGCCGGCCTCGCCCGCCCTCGCACGCCGGGCCGGCGGAATCGACCGAGCCGGACCCGTCCGCACACTCCGGACCGACGGACTGGCCAAGCCGACCTCGCCCTCGCACGCCGGACCGACGGAATTGGCCAAGCCGGCCTCGCCCGCCCTCGCACGCCGGACCGAGGGAGTTGACTGAGCCGGGCCCGTCCGCGCACGCCGGAACCGACGGAATTGACCGAGCCAGCCTCGCCCTCGCACGCCGGACCGGCGGAATTGGCCAAGCCGGCCTCGCCCGCCCTCGCACGCCGGACCGACGGAATCGACCGAGCCGGGCCCGTCCGCGCACGCCGGACGGGCCCGGAACCATGGGGCTCCCCGCCCCTTCCATGGCTCTGCCATAGCGCATGCCATGTCCATGCAGCAAAACCGTGACAATCACCTTCCACCAGGGCCTTCACACCGCCCGCCATGATCTACACACTCCGCGTATACATGCCGCGTATACACCCCGTGTAGTGTCCTCGGCATGTCCATCGGTCACACCCTCCTAGGGCTCCTGGAGTCCGGCCCGCGTCACGGCTACGACCTGAAGCGGGCCTTCGACGAGAAGTTCGGTCACGACCGGCCGCTGCACTACGGCCAGGTCTACTCGACGATGTCCCGGCTGCTGAAGAACGGGCTCGTCGAGGTCGACGGGATCGAGCCCGGCGGCGGGCCCGAGCGCAAGCGGTACGCCATCACCGACGCCGGAATCACCGACGTGCAGCAGTGGCTCGCGACGCCCGAGAAGCCGGAGCCGTACCTCCAGTCGACCCTCTACACGAAGGTCGTCCTCGCCCTGCTCACCCGGCGCAACGCGGCCGACATCCTCGACACCCAGCGCTCCGAGCACCTGCGGATGATGCGCATCCTCACCGACCGGAAGCGGAAGGGGGACCTCGCCGATCAGCTGATCTGCGACCACGCCCTGTTCCACCTCGAGGCCGACCTGCGATGGCTGGAACTCACCGCCGCGCGTCTCGACAAGCTGGCCGAGGTGGTGACCAAGTGACTCCTCCTCCCGGTTCCCTGCTCGCGGCCCAGGAGCTGCGCAAGGCCTACGGCCCGACCCTCGCGCTCGACGGCGCCGAGTTCTCCATCCACCCCGGCGAGGTCGTCGCCGTCATGGGCCCGTCCGGCTCGGGCAAGTCGACGTTGCTGCACTGTCTCGCCGGCATCGTGCCGCCCGACTCGGGGTCCATCACCTACAACGGCCGCGAGCTGGCCACCATGGGCGACGCCCAGCGCAGCGCCCTGCGGCGCTCGGAGTTCGGGTTCGTCTTCCAGTTCGGGCAGTTGGTGCCGGAGCTGACCTGCGTCGAGAACGTCGCCCTTCCGCTGCGGCTGAACGGAACCTCCCGCAAGGAGGCCGAGAAGGCGGCCCTGACCTGGATGGAGCGGCTGGAGGTCGACGACCTGCGCAAGAAGCGGCCCGGCGAGGTCTCCGGCGGTCAGGGACAGCGCGTCGCCGTCGCCCGAGCCCTGGTCACCAACCCGCGCGTGCTGTTCGCCGACGAGCCGACCGGCGCGCTCGACTCCCTCAACGGTGAGCGTGTGATGGAGCTGCTGACGGAGGCCGCCCGCTCGACCAACGCCGCCGTCGTCCTCGTCACGCACGAGGCGCGGGTCGCCGCCTACTCCGACCGCGAGATCGTCGTACGGGACGGCAAGTCCCGGGACATGGAGCGCGTCGTATGAGTGCCGCGTCCCAGTGGGCCAAGGATCTGGGCATGGGCGTGCGGTTCGCCTTCGCCGGCGGACGTGAGGGGTGGGTCCGGGCCCTGCTGACGGCCGTCGGGGTGGGGCTCGGGGTGGCGTTGCTGCTGCTGACGACCGCGATCCCGAGCGCGCTGTCCGAGCGTGACCGACGCGGTAGTGCCCGGGACGACTTCACGTACAGCGGGACGGTGATGCCGAAGGCGGTCGACACGCTGATCGTCGCCAGCGCCGACACCGCGTACCGCGGTGACGACGTACGGGGCCGGCTCCTGGAGCCCGAGGGGCCGCTGGCGCCGCTGCCGCCGGGCGTGGACGAGTTCCCCGCGAAGGGCGAGATGATCGCCTCGCCCGCGCTGCAGAAGCTGCTGAAGTCCGACTCCGGCAAGCTGCTGCGTGAACGCATCCCCTACCGGGTCACCGGCACCATCGAACAGCCCGGGCTGATCGGGCCCACCGAACTCGCCTACTACGCGGGCGGGACGGGGCTCAAGGACCAGCTGGCCGGAGGCACCGTCGAGCGGATCGACTACTTCGGCCCCTCCGCCACGGTGCAGGACGACGAGCTGGACCCGATCCTGATCCTGCTGATCATGATCATCTTCGTGGTCCTGCTGCTGCCGGTCGGTGTGTTCATCGCGGCGGCCGTGCGCTTCGGCGGCGAGCGCCGGGACCGTCGGCTCGCGGCGCTCAGGCTGGTCGGCGCGGACGGGCGGATGGCGCGCCGGGTCGCGGGCGGCGAGGCGCTCGCCGGGGCGCTGCTCGGGCTCGTTCTCGGCACCGGGTTCTTCCTGGCGGGGCGTCACCTGGCGACTCTGCTGAGGGTGCGGGACATCAGCGTGTTCCCGAGCGACCTCAACCCGTCGATCGTGCTCGCCCTGCTGGTCGCCGTCGCCGTACCGGCCGCGGCGGTCCTGGTGACGCTGTTCGCGCTGCGCGGGGTCGTCATCGAGCCGCTCGGTGTGGTCCGTACGACGAAGCCCCCGCGTCGTCGGCTGTGGTGGCGGCTGCTGCTGCCGGTGGGCGGTCTCGCGCTGCTGTACCCGATGGTGGGACAGGGCAACGACAACGGGAACTTCAACGAGTGGATGGTCATCAGCGGCACCGTGCTGCTGCTGTTCGGCGTCACCACCCTGCTGCCCTGGCTGGTCGAGGCCGTGGTGGCCCGGCTGAACTCCGGGTCGGTCTCCTGGCAGCTGGCCGTCCGCAGGCTGCAGTTGAGCAGCGGCTCGGCCGCCCGCATGGTCAACGGCATCGCGGTCGCGGTGGCCGGGGCGATCGCGCTGCAGATGCTGTTCTCCGGGGTCGAGGGCGATTACACCAAGCAGACCGACAACGACCTGAACCGCGCCCAGATGACGGTCCACGTGCACGGCGACGTCCCGCTGAACGACGTCTCCCGGCAGTTGGGCGAGACCGAGGGCGTACGCCAGGCGTCGGCCCTGTCGCTCGGCACGCTCGGCGAGAAGGCGAAGGAGCCCGAGAACTCGCTGGAGGTGGCCGTCGGCAGCTGCGCAGAGCTGCGCGAGGTGGCGCGTCTGAAGTCCTGCCGGGACGGGGACACCTTCCGGATCGTCGGCGGCGAGTACGACGACGGTTCGGGCAAGCTCGTCAAGGCGGGCGGCACCTTGTACTTCGACCCGCTCTACAGCGGGTCGACGAGCCACACAGTGCCGTGGAACGTGCCCAGCGGCGTCAAGACGGCGGCAACCCGCGAGGACCCGACCGGCTACGAGCGCGGCGGCCTGCTGTTCACCCCGGGCGCGCTGCCCGAGGGGGCCGAGGCCGGCCTCGTCCAGCGGGTGTTCCTGTCACTGGACCCGTCCGTGCCGGACGCCGGCGACTACGCGCGCAACACCGCCGCGCGGCTGGACCCGCTGGCGGACGTGTTCACGCTGGCTTCCACTCGGGAGTCCCTGGAGTTCCGCTCCATCCGCAACGGGCTGTTCGTCGGCGCCACCTGCGTCCTGCTGCTGATCGGCGCGAGCCTGCTGGTCTCCCAGCTGGAGCAGCTGCGCGAGCGCAAGAAGCTGCTGTCGTCCCTGGTGGCCTTCGGCACCCGGCGCCGCACGCTGAGCCTGTCGGTGCTCTGGCAGACGGCGATCCCGATCGCGCTGGGCCTGCTGCTGGCGTCGACCGTGGGGCTGACACTGGGCGCCGTCCTGCTGAAGATGGCCGGCGCCGCGGTCACCGTGGACTGGGCGAGCGTGCTGGCAATGGCGGGCATCGGCGCAGGGGTCGTCCTCACGGTGACCCTCTTCAGCCTGCCGCCGCTGCTGCGCCTGATGCGCGCGGACGGCCTGCGCACGGAGTGATCGCCGGGGTGATCACCGGGGTGATCAAGGGGGCCGGGTCTCTGACCCGGCCCCCGACCCACATGGGCCGGGAGATCAGGGCCGGAAGGACTCGCACCCCAACCCTCACACGATCTCAGCCGCCCCCGTCCCCCAACACCCGCACCGGCAACGGCCGCAACGCGTCCCGCAGAGCCGACGCCAGTTCCTCGTACTCCGCCGCGCGTGCCGCTCCCGTTCGCATGGCGAGAGCGACGCGGCGGGTGGGGGCCGGGGCGGCGAAGTAGCCGGTGAGGAGTTGGCTGCTGCGGGTCGTCTCCAGCTTGAGGGCGGTGCGCGGCAGCAGGGTCACCCCCAGTCCGCCGGCGACCAGCTGGACCAGCGTGGACAGGCCGGCGGCCGTCGTGGTCACCGGGGCGTCCTCGCGCCCCGCCTCCCGGCAGATGTCGAGGGCCTGGTCGCGCAGGCAGTGCCCCTCGTCGAGCAGCAGCAGGTTCAGTTCGCGCAGTGCCTCCCGAGGAATCCCCTCCCGGCCGCCGAGCCAGTGGTCGAGCGGGGTGACGAGCACGAAGTCCTCGTCGAAGAGCGGGAGTTCGGCGACACCGGGCACCCCGAGCGGTACGGCGAGCAGGAGCAGGTCCAGGCGGCCGGTGGTGAGGCCGTCGACCAGGCTCGCGGTCTGCTCCTCGTGCACCTGGAGGTCGAGGTGCGGATACCGGTCGTGGACGAGCCGCAGCACCGTCGGCAGCAGATACGGCGCGACGGTCGGGATGACGCCGAGACGGAGGGCACCGGTGAACGGCGCCCGGACGGCTTCCGCCTCCTCCATCAGCGCCCCGACCTCCACGAGCACCGCTTTCGCCCGTACGGCGAGCCGCTCGCCGGCCGGTGAGAGCAGCACCTTGCGCGTCGTACGCTCCAGGAGCGTGACCCCGAGGGTCTCCTCCAGTGCGGACACGGCACCCGAGAGCGCGGGCTGGCTCATCCCGATCGCGGCCGCGGCGTCCCGGAAGTGGAGGTGCTCGGCGACCGCGGCGAACGCCCGCAGCTGGGCGAGGCTGGGCTGCCGCCTCTTGCCCACGCTCATGTTCTGCCCACCGTCATCCCTTACCCACGGCCATCAATAGGCACCTCCGATCAACCCGACCGAGTGTAGCTATTTCCCGTATCAATGCACGTTGTGCCAGGATCGGTAAGGTCCAACCCCATGGGAGACCCCTGTACCGAACGGGTGTCTCCTCGCTGCAAGGAGAGCGTGTGCTCACTGTCGGTGACAAGTTCCCCGAGTTCGAACTGACCGCCTGCGTCTCGCTGGAGAAGGGCTCGGAGTTCGAGACGATCAACCACAAGACCTACGAGGGCAAGTGGAAGATCGTCTTCGCGTGGCCGAAGGACTTCACCTTCGTCTGCCCGACCGAGATCGCGGCCTTCGGCAAGCTGAACGAGGAGTTCGCCGACCGCGACGCCCAGGTGCTCGGCTTCTCCGGTGACTCGGAGTTCGTCCACCACGCCTGGCGCAAGGACCACGACGACCTGCGCGACCTGCCGTTCCCGATGCTGGCCGACTCCAAGCACGAGCTGATGCGCGACCTCGGCATCGAGGGCGAGGACGGCTTCGCCAAGCGCGCCGTCTTCATCGTCGACCAGAACAACGAGATCCAGTTCTCCATGGTGACCGCCGGCTCCGTCGGCCGTAACCCC
Organism: Streptomyces sp. NPDC107528; assembly: GCF_055639295.1. NCBI lineage: Bacteria > Bacillati > Actinomycetota > Actinomycetes > Kitasatosporales > Streptomycetaceae > Streptomyces > Streptomyces sp. NPDC107528. The sequence continues at coordinate 110,355 of NZ_JBVKAV010000006.1, read as the reverse complement.
AAGGAGGTCCTGCGGGTCCTGGACGCCCTCCAGACCGACGAGCTGTGCCCGTGCAACTGGTCCAAGGGCGACGAGACCCTGGACCCGGTCAAGCTGCTTGCCGGAGAGTGACTGACATGGCGCTCGACTCCCTCAAGTCCCGCATACCGGACTACGCCAAGGACCTGAAGCTCAACCTGGGCTCGGTCATCGGCAATTCGGACCTCCCGGCGCAGCAGCTGTGGGGCACGGTGCTCGCCACCGCGATCGCCGCGCGATCCCCGATCGTGCTGCGCGAGCTGGAGCCGGAGGCCCGGGCGAACCTGTCGCCGGAGGCGTACAACGCGGCCAAGTCCGCCGCCGCCGTGATGGCGATGAACAACGTCTTCTACCGCACCCGGCATCTGCTGTCCGACCACGAGTACGGCAACCTGCGCGCGGGCCTGCGGATGAACGTCATCGGCAACCCCGGCGTCGACAAGGTCGACTTCGAGCTGTGGTCGTTCGCCGTGTCCGCCATCAACGGCTGCGGCATGTGCCTCGACTCGCACGAGCAGGTGCTGCGCAAGGCGGGCGTGGGCCGCGAGACGGTTCAGGAGGCGTTCAAGATCGCCTCCGTGATCCAGGCGATCGGCGTCACGCTGGACGCCGAAGCAGTGCTGGCCGACGTCGAGTAGGCGCCGTTGCCCCGTGGACCCCGCTCACCCCGTGTGGGCGGGGTCCTCTGCGTTGGCGGGGCCGTCGGTCCCGGGGGCTGCGTCCCCGGGCCCCGCCGCTTCGGCCTGAACGGGCTCGTCCTCGAGCGCTGGACGGGCCGGCTGCGGCACAGCCTCCTTGCCCGGTACCGACTCCTGCGAATACGCCCGCAGATACCCCACGATCGTGTTCGACACGGCCACCAGCGGTACGGCCACCACCGCGCCACCGATCCCCGCGACCATGCCGCCGGCCGCCACCGACAGCACGACCGCCAGCGGGTGGACACGGACCGCGCGTCCGAGGATGAACGGCTGCAGGATGTGGCCCTCGATCTGCTGGACGGCCAGGACGACGGCGAGGGTCATCACCGCCGTGAAGACGCCCTGCGTCACCAGCGCCACGACCACGGCCAGGGCGCCGGAGGCCACCGCGCCGACGAGCGGGATGAAGGAGAACAGGAAGATGAAGACGGCCAGCGGCACGGCCATCGGCACATCGAGGAAGTAGATGCCGATGCCGATGAAGACGGCGTCGATCAGGGCGACGAGCATGGTGCCGCGCACATACGCGGTGAGCGTCGCCCACGCGCGCGGGCCGGCGCCGGCGACACCCGGACGGGCCGCGGCGGGCACCAGCTTCAGCGTCCAGTGCCAGATGCGCTTGCCGTCGTAGAGCAGGAAGAGCGTCGAGAACGCGGCCAGCAGAATGCCGGTGAGGGCCTCGACGACGACCGTGACGCCTTCGAGCCCGGCCGAGGTGATCTCGTCGGTGTTGGCGCCGATCGCCTCCCGGAGGTTCTCGGCGATCTCGTTGACCTGCTTGTCGGTGACGTGGAAGGGGCTGTTGAGCAGCCAGTTGCGCAGCTCGTCGATGCCGTCCTGGACCTGGTCGGAGAGGTTGTCGATGTTCTCCATGACCTGCCAGGTCACGAACCAGCCCATCAGCCCGATGACGACGAACCCGAGGATCGCGGTCAGGGCGGTGGCGGGCCCGCGCGGCACGCGACGCCGGGTCAGCCACGCCACCGAGGGCTGCATCAGCGCGGTGAGGAGCAGGGCGATGACGAAGGCCAGGACGACGAGTTGCACGGCGCTGATGACCCGCATCAGCACCCAGACCGTGCCGGCGAGCACCAGCAGCCGCCAGCCGGCCTCCGCGGCGACCCGTACGCCCCACGGCACCACCTGCGCCGGGTCGGGCCGCGGCGGCGGTGCGGTGGGCGCGTAGTCGGGGGGCCGTGGGACGTGGTCGGCGCGCGGCGGCGGGACGTCCTCGGCGGCCGGGTCGGACACTACGGCCGTGGCGGTCCGCCGCTCCGGCCGGGGCTCGGTGTCCTCCCGTTCCACCGCGGCGCGGCGCTCGTCCAACCGCTCACTCATCTCGGTCAGTCCGGCGCCGAGCCGACCGAGCCACCCTGGCACTCGCGACATGATCCGTCCTCTTCCCCCGTCTCTCCTCACCACTCCCCCTGGAGTCGCTGCGTCCGACCGTACATGGCAAGTCACGGGGAAGCGCGAAAGCCCCTCACCAAGAGACGGTGAGGGGCTGCGCGAAGGTTGAGCGGCGGTGCCGGCTCAGTACCAGTTGTTGGCCTGCCAGAAGGACCAGGCGTCGCAGGGACTGCCGTAGCGGTCGTTCATGTAGTTGAGGCCCCACTTGATCTGGGTGGCCGGGTTCGTCTGCCAGTCCGCGCCGACGGACGACATCTTCGAACCGGGCAGGGCCTGGAAGAGGCCGTAGGCACCCGAGGAGGGGTTGACGGCCTTGTAGTTCCAGTCGGACTCGTGGTCCACGATGTTGCTGAAGCACTGGAACTGGCCGCTCGGCACCATCTGGCGCGCCATCGACTGGATCTGCGCGATGCTGTACGAGCCCTGGACGGGGAAGTCGGAGGAGGATCGGGAGGCCTTCGCCTCGGCCTCTTCGCGCTCCTTGGCTTCCTGCGCCGCCTTCTCTGCCTTCTCGGCGGCCTTCTTCTTGTCGATCGCGGTCTGGGCGGCAGCCTTGCGGGCGGCTTCCTCAGCACCCTTCTTGGCGCTCGCGTCCGCGGCGATGGCCTGGACGTCGGCCTGCGCCGACATGGACTCGATCTGCACCTGGGCCTGCTGGCCCGCGGGTATGTCCGCGAGGAGCGTCGAATCGGCAGCAGCCGTCGCTTCGGCGTCGTTGTTCTGCGCGGTGCTGCCCGAGGCAACGCCGACGACGCTTCCGACAGCGGTGACCGCGGTGGCCGACGCCACTGCGAATCCCCTGACCGAAATCGGACTCACACGGTTTCCTTCCAGCATCGCCCGCTTCGGTGACCCTGGCGGACGCAATCGTGCCCCTGGCTCTGGCCTCCCAACTGCGGGGTCACGGGAGGCTCGGACCCGGTGGGCAACTCCCTTGCGAGGAGCGCCGCGTGAAGACTCGGGCGGCATACGACGACGCTATGGAGTTGGCTGTGGTGTTGCTGTGGTGCCGTACCGCTGGGGGTACAGGTGTGTCGTATGCGGGGCCTGACAGGAGTGAGACTCTGCCGTACCCCGACGCCGCAAGGCAATTCTGTGTTGCGTGTGAAAGCTCACACCTCGTTTGTCCCAGGCGTTTTACGGAAAGCCGCACACGCCGAGGCGCCGCCCGGATAGGCTCACTGCCTTTCCGGACGGCGCCAACCAACGAGTAGCTACCGCAAGTTGAGCACTTCGGTCAGATCTGCCCGTCCTCCAGCATTTCGGTCACAAGGGCAGCGATCTGGGACCTCTCGGACCGCGTCAGCGTGACGTGGGCGAAGAGCGGATGCCCCTTCAGCTTCTCCACGACGGCGACCACGCCGTCGTAGCGCCCGACCCTGAGATTGTCCCGCTGGGCCACGTCGTGGGTCAGAACCACCCGCGAGTTGGCCCCGATTCGGGACAGAACGGTCAGCAGGACATTCCTTTCCAGGGACTGCGCCTCGTCCACGATCACGAACGCGTCGTGCAGCGAGCGCCCGCGGATGTGCGTGAGAGGCAGCACCTCCAGCATCCCCCGCGCGGTGACCTCTTCGATGACCTCGCGGCTGGTGACGGCCGACAGCGTGTCGAAGACCGCCTGCGCCCAGGGGCTCATCTTCTCGGCCTCGCTGCCGGGCAGATAGCCGAGCTCCTGCCCGCCCACCGCGTACAGCGGCCGGAAGACCATCACCTTCTGGTGCTGACGGCGCTCCAGCACCGCCTCCAGACCGGCGCACAGGGCCAGCGCCGACTTGCCGGTGCCGGCCCGGCCGCCCATGGACACGATCCCGACGTCCGGGTCGAGCAGCAGGTCCAGCGCGATCCGCTGCTCGGCGCTGCGGCCCTTGATGCCGAACGCCTCCCGGTCGCCGCGCACCAGCCTGACGTTGCCCTCGGGCGTGACCCGGCCGAGCGCGTTGCCGCGCTCGGAGTGGATCGTCAGGCCGGTGTGCACGGGCATGCCGGCGGCCTCGGGCACGAAGACGTGCCCCTCCTCGAAGAGGATGTCCACCTGTTCGCCCGGCAGCGTCAGTTCGGACATTCCGGTCCAGCCGGAGGAGTCCGTGATGGCGAGTTCGGCGCGGTACTCCTCCGCGAGGAGGCCGACGGACGAGGCCTTGATCCTGAGCGGCAGGTCCTTCGACACGACGGTGACGTCGAACCCCTCGGCCTGCAGATTGCGGGCGACCGCGAGGATGCGGGAGTCGTTGTCCCCCAGGCGGTAGCCGGTCGGCAGAACGCTGGGGTCCGAGTGGTTGAGCTCGACACGGACGGTCCCGCCGAGGTCCCCGATCGGAATGGGGGCGTCGAGACGGCCATGCTTCACCCGGAACTCGTCGAGCAGACGCAGTGCCTGCCGGGCGAAGTAGCCGAGTTCGGGATGGTGCCTCTTGGCCTCCAGTTCCGTCACCACGACGATGGGGAGCACGACCTCGTGCTCGTCGAAGCGGTTCAGGGCGTTCGGGTCGGCCAGCAGGACGCTGGTGTCGAGAACGTAGGTGCGCCGGTCGGGCTTGTGGCGCTTTGTGCTGGTCACCACGGAAGGACGTACCCCCTCGGATGAGGTCGGGGAGCGACGGAGTGGAGCTGGACCGGTCGTCGGCCGCTCTGCACGGGCCGAAAACCGGCCCCCCGCGTCTTCTTCCGTGCCGTGACCGCACGGTGGGGCTGGTGCAAAGGGCCTCCCGGGCGGACGGCCCCGTGCCGTCCGCTGAGATACGACACCCGTGGTTCGGGTGTCGACCTGCTTGCCTTATGCCCTCGAACGTGCGATGCCATGCCGACGCATATGACGGCGCGCTGGTGAACTCCTTGTTACTTCCGTCCCGCCGGGGATATGTCCCTCAGCCGCCGTAGCGCCGGTGACGGGCGGCGTAGTCGCGCAGAGCGCGCAGGAAGTCCACCTTGCGGAAGGCCGGCCAGAAGACTTCACAGAAGTAGTACTCGGAATGGGCCGTCTGCCACAGCATGAAACCGGACAACCGCTGCTCACCGCTGGTACGGATCACGAGGTCGGGGTCGGGCTGGTCGCCGGTGTAGAGGTGGCTGCCGATCAGGTCGACGCTGACGGACTCGGCCAGGTTCTCCATCGAGGTGCCCCTGTCGTGGGCGTCGACGATCATGGAGCGCACGGCGTCGGCGATCTCCTGGCGGCCGCCGTAGCCGATGGCGACGTTGACCAGTATCCCGTCGATGTGTGCGGTGGCCTCCTCGGCCTCCTTGAGGCTGGTCTGCATCCCGGACGGCAGCAGGTCGGGCGTGCCCACGTGGTGCACGCGCCAGCGCCCGTCGGCGGCGAGGGTGCGGACGACGTCCTCGATGATCCCGAGGAGCGGGCCGAGCTCGTCCTGGGGCCGGTCGAAGTTGTCCGTCGACAGCAGCCAGAGGGTGACGACCTCGACGTCCGTCTCGCTGCACCAGCCGAGGAACTCCTCGATCTTCTCGGCACCGGCCCGGTGGCCGTGCACGGTGGAGGAGCCCGCCGCCTTCGCCCAGCGCCGGTTGCCGTCCATGATCACGCCGATGTGCTTGGGCACCTGAGCGTGGTCCAGGTGGCCCTCCACCCGGCGTGCGTACAGCCTGACCAGCAGGCCGCGCAGCTTGTCGCGCAGGTTCACGTGATTGTCAGCCCCTCCGTACGGATCGGACAGGCGCGCGGGCGCTGCGCGCGGCGCAGGCGAGGGCGGTTCCTGTCCGTATGGCGGTCCCCTACCGGCGAAGCGTACCCCTGCGGGGCTTGGGCCGTGTTTACGGGTGCGGGTGCGTCGGGGGCGCCTTGGGTGGGGGGTGTCCGTGCGCCGTCGGCGGCTGCGGGCGGGTGGGGGCTGGTCGCGCCCACGCGGCGGAGCCGCATATCGACACAGCCCCGCGCCCCTCTAGGTGGGTGCAGTCATCGGCATCGGGATGCACCCCCTGCGCGAACAAAAAACGGGCCGGTCCGTGGGGGGGAGACGGACCGGCCCGAGGGGGGGTTTCCACCATAACCCTTCGTAAGTGATGCTGCGTGCATCGGCGTGCCACAACTACTCTCCGAAGTCGCTCGGCGACGGCCCGGTAGCCGCGAGCGGGCCTTTTTGTGGCCGATTCATGGCCTGGCAGGAGCGGATTCCCAGGGGAAACGGGTGGAAAGTGGCTGGATCCATAGGGTTTGCAGCATCTTGCAACTCGCCGTGCGACTTGTCCCCGCTTCCCCCGCCTGAGTGACCCCGGCCGCGAACGTCGGCTTGACGGCGCACGGGACTGCGGAACGGGGTGCGGCTTCAACGCGACACGCGTCCAGCAGGGGCACTTACGGGGGCACGACACCGCGCAGCCCCCTCCACTGCGCGGTGCCGCCGCGCAGCTTTGCTTACGCGAATTACCTTGGTCTGAACTTACGCGAGAGGTGTGAGGAAATCGAGTCGGCCCCCATAACAATGTGAAAAGGTGTGGGTTCCTTGGATGCGCAGGGGGCGGCGCATGTTTGCTCACGGATGCACGGTTTGCACCCCACGTGCCCCACGTGCCCTCGGATGTTCCTCGGGCGCCCCCCAGCGGACAGTCTCTGGCCTACATCCGGCCTAACGTCGCCGTCATGACAGCGAACGCGAGCAGGACCATCACGTGGGACGAGGCGAGCGCACGGCGTACGGAGCGGCAGTTCCTGGCACGTCCCGCCGCGCACGGCACGCCGGTCGCCGATGTGGTGGGGGCGATGCTGGGCGCGCACGCGCAGGTGCTGTCCGCGGCCGAGGTGTCGGTGGGCGTACGGGCTTACGGGGTGACGCGGGCCGACGTACGGGCCGCGCTCTGGGAGGACCGCTCGCTGGTGAAGACGTTCGGTCCGCGCGGAACCGTGCATCTGCTGCCCGCCGCCGAGTTGCCGCTGTGGTGTGGCGCGCTGAGCGCGATTCCGACGGGCCCGAGCCCCTTCCCGCCGGACATCGCTGTGACGGAGGAGCAGGCGGAGCAGATCGTGGCCGCGATCGGGGACGCCCTCGACGGGGTGTGCCTGACCGTGGAGGAACTGAGCGAGGAGGTCGTGGCGCGCACGGGTCCGTGGGCCGGGGACCGGGTGATGCCCGCCTTCCAGGACCTGTGGCCGCGCTGGCGGCAAGTCATGCACCGGGCCGGCCAGTCGGGCGCCCTGTGCTTCGGCCCGAACCGGGGACGGAAGGTGACGTACACCCGGCCGCGGGGGGTCGGACCGGTACCCGGCCCGGGGCCGGCGGGCGAGGAGGCGCTGCGGGAGCTCGTCAGGCGGTATCTGCGCGCGTACGGCCCGGCGACGCCGCAGCACTTCGCCAAGTGGCTGGCTGCGCCCGCGGGTTGGGCGGTGGCGCTGTTCGGGGAGCTGGCGGGGGCCGGGGAGGTCGAGGAGGTGTCGTTCGAAGGGGCGGCGGCCTGGGTGGCGGCGGGTGACGTGGAGTTTCCGGCGGAGAAGGTGCGTGGCGTGCGGCTGCTGCCCTACTTCGACGCTTACGCCATCGCCGCACAGCCGCGGCAGACGTTGTTCCCCGCAGAGGCGTACCGGCGGGCGCTCGCGGGCGGGCAGGCGGGGAACTTTCCGGTGCTGCTGGTGGACGGGGTGGTGGCCGGTGTCTGGCACCAGCGGCGCTCGGGCCGTCGGACGACGGTGACGGTGGAGCTGACCGGGCGGCGTCTGACGGCACGGCAGGAGCGGGAGCTGGGCGAGCAGGTGGAGCGGGTGGGGGAAGTGCTGGAGGCGAAAGCGGAGTTGGTGGTCGGGAAGGTGACCGTCGGACCGCATGCGTGAATGTCCCGCCTGGCGGCTCAGACGCCGGGCTTGCGGGCCTCGAAGAGGTGGCGGGTGCTGTGCGCGACGAAGGGGCCCTCGGACTCGATCCGCTCGTGCAGGGCGCGCAGGTGCGGCCGGTACGCCTCGACGGTGAAGCCGGGGACCATCCACACCACCTTCCGCAGAAAGTGCACGACGGCTGCGATGTCGCGGAACTCCATGCGGAGTTCCTCCGCGCGCAGATCGACGATGTCCAGGTCGGCGGCCTCGGCGTCGGCGCGTTCCCGGTCGGGGTGGCGGCCGCTGCGGACCTCGTCGGGCTGGGACCCCAGGAAGTACTCGACCACCTCGAAGACGCTGTGGGGACCGACGTGCTGGGCGAAGTACGTGCCGCCGGGCCGGAGCACGCGGGAGATCTCCGGCCAGTGGGCCCGCACCGGGTGCCGGCTCGTGACGAGGTCGAAGGCCCCGTCGGCGAACGGGAACGGGGCGTCCTCGGGCGAGGCGACGACCGCGACGCCGCGGGCGGCGAGCAGGGCGGTGGCCTTGGCGACGTTCGGCGGCCAGCCCTCGGTGGCGACGGTGAGCGGCGGGGCCTTCGGGGCCCGGCCGAGGGCGAAGTCCAGCACCTCCCCGCCCCCGGTCTGGAGGTCGAGCGCGGCGGTCGCGCCGGCCAGCCGGTCGGCCAGGGAGACGGCATACCCCCAGCTGGGCCGCGCCTCGGTGGCCCGCCCCTCGAACCAGGAGAAGTCCCAGCCCTCGGTGGGCACGGCCGCGCCCTCGGCGACGAGCTCCTCGAACGACCTGCTGTCCTGTCCCATGCCGCGATGATCGCAGGGCCCTGTCAGTGGCCGCTGCTAGTTTTCGGCGCCATGACGAACTCGACGTACACGGCAGGCGAGAAGGAAACACTCCGGGCGAGCCTCGACCACCACCGGGACGCTGTGCTGTGGAAGCTGGAGGGCCTGGACGACGAGCAGCTGCGCCGCCCGATGACCCCGTCCGGCACGAGCCTGCTGGGCCTGGTCAAACACCTCGGCTCGGTGGAGTACGGCTGGTTCGTCTCGACCTTCGGCGGCGAGGTCGAACCCCTGTGGTTCGACCCCTACAGCGCCGAGGACATGGCAGCCGACCAGGGCGAGACGACACAGCAGATCGTCGAGTTCTACGGCCGTGCGCGCGCCGCCGCCGACCGCGTGATCGCCGAGCGGCCGCTGACGGATTTGGGGCAGCCGGCGTGGCGGGGAGAGGCAGTGTCGCTGCGGTGGGTGCTGGTCCACATGATCGAGGAGACGGCACGGCACATGGGTCACATGGACATCGTGCGGGAGCTGATCGACGGGGCGACGGGGGATCAGCGGCCGGCGTGAGCCCCCCAAGCCCCCCTCGCACCCTCGCCCGCGTCGACTCTCACGGCACCAACGGCCGCACTTCCTCCGCCGCGAACCGCACGAACCCCTCCGGGTCGGGCTCGTCCCCGGTCGGCTGCAGGACCACGGTGTCCGCACCGGCGTCCGCGAGCCGCTGGACGGCCTTCGCGACGGTGCCGGCGTCTCCGGCGACGCCGAGACCGGGGACGGCACCGTCCCCCTCGGCTTCGAGCTCGGCCTTGAGCCGGGCGGGCCCGTCGGGGCCGGTGGCGGTCAGGAGGTAGACGACGACCTGGTGCGGCTCGTCGCCGGTACGGCCCGCCGCGTCCCTCCCCTCCTCGATGAGCTGCCGCGCCTTCCTCACCCCCTCGGGCGAGGTCGAGGCGGTGAGCAGCGTCCCGTCGGCCGCCTCACCGGCGAGCCGCAGCGAGCGAGGCCCGGTGACGCCGGCGATGACGGGCGCCGGCCCGGCGGGCGGCCAGTCGAGGGCGACGCCGTCGAGCTTGACGTACCGCCCATCGGTAGTGACCGTCTCCCCGCCGAGCAGGGCGCGCAGGGCGACGAGATGCTCGCGCAACAGCGTCACCGGCGACTCGGCCCGAGCCCCGACCTGCCCCATCCAGTCCTGCACACCGTGTCCGAGGGCGAGGATCGGCCGTCCCGGGAACATCCGGTGCAGCGAGGCGGCTTCCATGGCGGTGATGGCGACGTTCCGCAACGGGACGGGCAGCAGCCCGATGCCGACCTTGACCCGCTCGGTCCAGGCGAGCGCGGCCGCCGCGGTGGAGATCCCGCCCTCCCGGAAGCAGTCCTCCCAGAGCCAGAGCTCTTCGAGACCTGCCTCGTCCGCGATGCGGGCGACGGAACGGAGTCGCTCGGGGGCGAGTTGGGGGCGGAAGATTGCGCCTAGTCCGGTCATGAGGCCTTTCCTACCCGGGTAGCACTCGCCGGACAACAGGAAATCCAGGAGGTGGCTGGGGATGGGGCGGCGGTGGCGGGACGGCTGGGGAACGCTGGTCGTTCACGGGGAGCGGGGGGATGTCGTCCCGGTGCCCCTGGAAATCGCCGCGTCCTATCGAGCCCGTACGAAGGGGCTGCTGGGCCGGGATTCCCTCGACGGGGCGATGCTGCTCACGCCGGCAGGCAGCGTGCATACCTTCCGGATGCGCATGCCCATCGACGTCGCCTATCTCGACCGACGGCTGAACGTCATCGCCGTGCGCACCATGCCACCGGGGCGGCTGGGCCGGCCCCGACTTCGTTCACGCCATGTGCTGGAGGCGGAGGCCGGGGCCATGGCCGGGTGGGGGGTGCGGGTGGGGGTGCGGGTGACCGTCGAGGTGTAGGTGTGGGTGGGGTGGCTCCGGGTGGGGTGACTGTGGTTGGGGTGACTCCCCCGCGCCGGGTCAGTTGTCCGTGCGCGGGAAGGACACCTCCACCCGTCGGTTCTTCTTGCGGCCCGACTCCGTCGCGTTCGAGGAGATCGGGTACTGCTCGCCGTAGCCGCGTACCTCGTAGGTGACCGTGGAGTCGGTCAGCTCCGACTCCAGGACGCCCTGTACGGCGTTCGCGCGCTTCCTGGACAGGACGTCGCCGTGGGCGGAGGAGCCCAGGTTGTCGGTGAAGCCGAAGACACGGATGCGGGTGGCGTTCTGGGTCTTGATCTCCTCGGCGATCTCCGAGATACGGGCCTTGGCCTCACCGGTCAGCTTCGCGCTGTCCTTGGGGAAGAGGACCTCGGCCTGCAGCGCGAACTTCACGTCCGAGTTCGTGTCCTCCCGGCGTTCCTCGCCGGCCTGGTCCTCGACCACCTGCTTGATGTCCAGCACCTTGGCCTCGGCGAGCGTCGCCCCTTCGGGGAGCTTGAGGTCGGGGTCGTTGGCGTCCACCTCTACGGGGGCGGTGGCCGTGGCTTCGGTACCCGGGGGGACGCTGGGGTCGTCGGCGGCGTCGGCTGTTGTGGCGCCGAGGAGGTTGGTGGCGACCAGGAGGGTGGCTGCGGTGAGGGTGAGGGGGAGGCGGGGGGTGCGAGTCATGGGTGCCTCACCCGGAGATCTGGATGGTGGCGGACGCGAAGGTCGGCAGTTGGAAGCTGACCTCGCCTGTACTTGTGGGCGGGGCCGGGAACTGCATGAACACAGGAATGGAACCGCCAGGCTTGATACGCGGCATGCTCGTCGTCGTCAGGGGACGGCCATCAGTGTCACGCAGCACGTAGTACCGCTTCTTGCTGGCCGAGTCGACGAGCGTTGCTCCGCCCAGCGATGTTCCGTGCCTGACGATCTCGGTCTCGTCACCCGAAGTACGCGCCGACACGCGGGCCGCCTCGTCGCCGTCGTTCTTCATTTCGCCGCTCACGGTGACGAACCCACCGGAGTCGCGCCGAGCAGAGGTGATCCTGAGGATCAGACCGTCCTCGCCCTTGAGCTCGGCAAGGAGGTCATCGGCTCCCTCTTGAGCACTCGGATTGGACCCGCCGCCCTTGGAGGCTGACGCCGACGTCTCCGGCTTCTTGTCGTCGTCGCCGCCTCCCCCTCCACAGCCGGCCACTCCGAGGGCCAGTCCGGCCACGGCGGTCAACGCGACCATCCCCCTGCGGGCCTTCGTCGTGAACCGAATGCTCATGCCTCTGCTTCCTTCGTCACTCGTCGTTCGCCTGTGAGTCGGCCAGATGGACGTCGAAGAGGTCCTCGGGGGCCGGAAGAGTGGTCGGGTCCTCCGGGTCCACGTCCCAGTCCGTGTCGTCGCACGTGAGTTGTGGCAGCGGCAGTGTGTCGTTCCCGTCACCGTCGTCGCCGCCCTCTCCGGGGAGATCGAACGTGCAGCGAGGCTCGATCACGGCAGTGGCTGACGCCGTCGACTTGAAGTCCTCCGTGCCGGGGACGATCGAGTCGCCGACGGACTTGTCGGTTTCGACATCCACCGTGTAGCCCAACGGCTCCGCCGGCCCACAGCCTTGGACGTCGGCGTCGTTCTGGGCCGCCAGTTCGTAGGCCCGCCAGCATCCGTCGACCAGTTCAGTGTCGCCGTCAAGGATGTCCTGCCACTTTGTCGGATCGCCCACGACCTCCAGCCAGTCCCCCGCGAGTTGATCCCGGGACTCCTGCGCTGCCGCCAGCGCCGCCGCATCGGCGGCCGTTTGGGCGCCGTTCCGATTCGCCGCTGCCTGGCCGACCGCAAGGTAGGCGAACGCGAGAAAGAGCAGGCCCCCCACCACCGTGATGTAGATGGGGAAGGCCTGCCCAGCGTCGCCGAAGGTACAGCGCCTGATCATCCGGTGAGTTCGTCGATCTGCTCCACAATCGCGTCGTAGATCGTCTGCCCGATGTCCGTCCCCGTAATGGCCAACACAATCGCCACCACCACCGCGATGATCCCCAGATACTCCACCGCCGTCTGCCCCTTGTCGTCGCGCACGGCACGGGAGCGCAAGTACTCGACGGTGGTGTTGATCCAGTTGCTCATGGTGTTCCCCTCTGGGCACGCAAGTCCTGTGAGAAGTCTCAGGAGAAAAGTAAGCGCGAACACCCCGAACACCAGAGGGTCCCAGGACCCAATTCCAGGCCTCGGCCGAAAACCGCCGTCGCAGCATCGCCGCTCATCCCCGTCCTGGGTGTGAACCCGGCGCCGTCCCCAGCCACTTGGCCGCAGCCTCCCCGCGACTGCTGCTGTGGAGTTTGGCGAAGATGCGGTTGATGTGGTTCTTGACCGTCTTCTCGCTGATGAAGCAGGCGGCGGCGATCTGCTGGTTGTTCATACCGGATGCGATGAGGTCCATGATCTCCGCCTCCCTCCTGCTCAGCCGGAACCGTGACCGATACGACGACGACTGTCCCACAATAGGTTGCACTTGCGAAAGCGGTTCCGCGGAATTCCCTGTCCCAGTTGGGAGTTCGGCGTTTGCTTGCGCGAGTGAAGCCGCTGCTGTGGCGGTGAGCCTGGGCTCCGTCGACCCTCCGCCCCGCTCGATGTCCCGCACAGCCGCCACCAGTTCGTCCGTCGTGAACTCACCGTGGACCAGATAGCCGGCGGCGCCGAGACGCAGGGCTTCGCGGACCGTCTCCGACTCCCCGCTGTAGGTCAGCATCATCACCGGGGCGATGCCGACCAGGTGCGGGAGGGCCGTGATGCCGTCCGTACCGGGCATCCGGACGTCGAGGAGGATCACGTCGGGGCGGTGGCGGCGGGCCGCTTCCTGGGCCTCCTGGCCGTTCGCCGCCTCGGCCACCACCGTTATGTCCACGTGGGTGGAGAGGAGAGCCGTCAGGCCCGCTCGGACCACCGGGTTGTCGTCTGCCACCACTAGCCGGAGGGGGGTGTTCATGGGGTCGCCTTTGTCGTCGTCAGGGCCGCCAGCGGGAGTGCGAGGCGGACCTCCGTGCCGCGCGCGTGGGTGCCCTTGCCGATGTGGATGCCTGCTCCTATCGCGGCGGCTCGTTCGGCCATGCCGATCAGGCCGAAGTGGCCCGAGCGGCGGAGGTGTTCGAGTGCCGTGCCGGGGGGCAGGCCCTGACCGTCGTCCTGGACCGTCAGGCACAGCACCTCGCCCCGTGCGCCCGCCCGCACGCCCGCTCGTACGTCGACCCGGGTCGCGGCCGCGTGACGGTGGGCGTTCTCCATGGCCTCCTCGGTGATGGTGAGGAGGTGGCGGGCGATCGCCGGTGGCACCGGGAGGGCGGTGCGGGCGGCCTCCCCCAGAGTGGCGTACGTGGCTGTCATGCCCGTGCGCTTCGTGAACGCCTCGGTACGGGCGGCCAGTTCCGGCGTGATGTCTGTCGCGTGGTCCGGGTCGGACTCGCGGCGCAGGTCCGCCAGGAGTTCCCGGGACTCCGCGGCGGCTCGGCGTGCCGCGCGGGCCACCAGTTCGGCCTGCCGGCTGACGCGGGCCGGGTCCATCGACGCCGACGCCGCCAAGAGCGCCAGGCCGTCCGCCGCCAGCGCCACGCCGTGCAGTGTCTTCGCCACCGAGTCGTGCATCTCGCGGGCCAGGCGGGCCCGTTCCGCGCCGACCGCCTCGGTCACCGCCAGCCGCGCCTGGATCGTCGTCAGTGCCTGCGTGGCCGTGCCGAAGCGGAGCATGAGGTTACGCAGCGACGAGCCGAGCGCGCCCGTGATGACGCACAGGCCCGGGAGGAGGAGCTTCTCCGCCAGGCCGCTGCCCGCCTGCGCCTCCTTGTTGATGGCGTAGGCCAGCAGCAGGATCAGCGACTGCACGCTCGCGAACACCGCAGCGCCCCGGTAGCCGTAGACGATGCCGGCGAGCAGGGGCGTGCAGACGCTGACGTAGGCCAGCGTGGTGTCGGGGCCCGCGGAGATGAGGAGGAGGGCGGTGAAGAGGGTGTCCACCGCCAGGAGGGTGGGGTGGCGCAGGAGGAGCGGGCCGAAGCGTTCCCAGTCGCGGAACAGGGCGTACGAGCCCATGAACGTGACCACGACCGCCGCGCCCATCAGACGGGTTCCCACGCCCGGCATCGCGTTGAGCAGGGCCGCAGGTGCGGCGAGGGCGATCATGGCGAGGCGGAAGCCGAAGACCTGGCGGCACAACGCCTGGAGGGCGTTTATCTGGAGGGGAATTGCGGCGGAGGGCACGCGCTCCCCGGCGGCCCGGGACGGACGGGACAGGCGGGACTGGACGGACTGGCTGGACAGGCGGAACAGGCAGGACAGGCGCGACTTCCAGCGGCGCCGCAGCGGGAGCGCAAAGCCCGGCGCCGCAGCCGGCGCCCCTTGCCCCGCCCCCACGCCCCGGCCCGTGCCCGTCCCCACGCCCCGGCCCGTGCCCGTCCCCACGCCCGGGCCCGTCCCCACGCCCGGGCCCGTCCCCACGCCCGTGGCCCCGCGCATCCTCACCGGCATGCCCGCCATACAGCCCTCCCCCCTACTCCCCCGTCAACGACCCGAAGTCCGTCCCGGACCCCAACAGCAGTCCCGCCCCCAGCAGGATCATCGTGGCCGGCACCATGAACGTCGTGATCATCAGCGTGGCGCGCGGCACCGCCCTGGCCGCCTTCCGGCGGGCGTTCTGGGCGTCGGTGCGGCGCATGTCCTTGGCGAGGGCGACCAGCGTGTCGACGATCGGCGCGCCCAGTTCCTCGCCCTGCTGGAGCGCCGTCACGAACATCGCCACCTGTTCGGAGTCGTTGCGGCGACGCAGTTCCGCGAAGGCCTGGCGGCGGCTCATGCCGAGGTCCATCTGGCGCAGGGTGATGCGCAGTTCGTCCGCCCAGGGGCCCTCGTACTTGGACGCGACCCTGTCGAGTGCCTGGCGGAAGCCCAGGCCCGCGCTGACCACCACCGCCAGGACGTCCAGGAAGTCGGGCAGGGTGCGTTCGATCTCGTCCTTCCTGATCCGGATCGCCGACCAGATGCCGACCTCCGTCCAGAAGGCGCCGAACGCCAGCAGGAGCAGGGCGACCAGTACCTGGCCCCGGAGCAGGAACACCAGGAAGCCGACCGCGCCCAGGAAGCCGTACACCGCGCGCCGGGCCGCATAGCGGTCGATGGTGAGGCCGCCGGGGTTGCCCGCCAGGTCGATCTTGCGGCGGTACTCGGCGACCAGCTTCGGGCCCATCAGGCGCAGTACTGCGGGGGCGTAGCGCATGCCCATGCGGTCGATGAGCGAGTCCACGGCGCCGGTGCGGGTCGCGCCGATCTCCAGGGCCAGCGCGAGATCGCTGGGCAGTCTGGCGTCCGCGCGGTACATGCGGATGCCGGCGAAGATCCCCCACACGCTGAGGGCCATCACCAGGGCCAGTACAAGTCCCAGTTGTCCGAGTCCGAGTACGATTCCCATGGTCCGTCGTCCTCCCTTCCCGCGCCCAGGCGCCTCAGACGTCGATCCGCGAGAGGCGGCGGATCAGGACGAAGCCCACGGCATACAGTCCGAACGCGATCAGCACCGCCACCTGGCCCACCGGGGAGCCCGTCATGCGGTCCAGGGCCCCGTCCTTCACCCCGTTCATCAGGAACAGCGACCCGACTCCCAGCGCCGGGACGGCGTACGAGGTCATGCTCACCTGGGACAGCTGCGTACGGACCTCGCGTCGCGTCTCCTTGCGCTCCTCCAGGGTCTCCGTCAGGTTCCGCAGGGCGCTCACCACCTGGCCGCCGGCCCGGTTGGACAGGACCAGCGTGGTGACCAGGACGACCAGTTCGCGGGACGGGAGGCGTTCCGCGAGCTCGCCGAGGGCGTCGTCCATCGAGGCACCCAGCGCCAACTGGTTGGAGACCTTGGCCAGTTCCTCGCCCGCCGGGGCCTCCAGCTCCTCCGCGGCCAGGCCGATGGCGGTGCGCAGGGCGAGGCCCGCGTGGGCGGCGTTCGCCAGGATGCGGGCCAGTTCGGGGAGTTGGTTGATGAACCGCTCGATGCGCTTCTGGCGTTGCCAGTTCAGGAACTGCCAGGCAGCCCAGACGCCCAGCAGGCCCGCGATCGGGCCGAAGAAGGGGGCCAGGGTCGCCTGGCCGACCAGCCACAGGCCCGCGACCGTCGCCAGCATGTAGACGAAGAACTCGCCCGGCGTGACGTCCAGGCCCGTCGCCACCAGCCGCAACTCCAGCCGCTTGCCCAGCTTCGTGCGGCGCAGGCGGCGGTCCAGGTCGGCGAAGCGGCGCCGGCGCCCGCCTCCGGTGATCTGGCCGACGGAGGTCAGACGCTCGACCAGGGCCTGGCGCTGGGCCCGGCCGGCGGCGTGGACGTGTACGCCCGCCACGGCCAGGGCGCAGGTCAGCAGCACGACGCCGGTCGTGAGCGTGATACGGGTCTGGAGGTCCATCAGCGGGGTCCTACCTGGCTTCTCGGGTGGCGAGCTCGAGCGGGGACTGGGCGACGCCGAAGGCCTGGGGTATCGGCTGGCTCGCCATGTAGAGGCGGTCGGCGGTGCGGCGCGGGAGGGGGAAGTACGCGAAGGCGCCGTGGACGCGGCCGTCCGGCGTCATGGGCTGGGCGTGGAAGCGGGCCACCGTGGCCAGCCGGTACGGCTCCGCCCCGTGGCTGTCCAGGATCGCGATCTCGGTGATCCTGCGGGCGCCGTCCGGGAACCGGGTCAGCTGGATGATCACGTCGACCGCACTGTTGATCTGGTCGTGCAGCGCCTCGAAGGGGACCGACACGTCGGACATGGACGCGAGGGTCTTCAGCCGCATCAGGGCGTCCTCGGCGCTGTTGGCGTGGACGGTGGCGAGGGAGCCGTCGTGACCCGTGGACATCGCCTGGAGCATGTCGAGGGACTCGCCGCCGCGGACCTCACCGACGACGATGCGGTCGGGGCGCATCCGCAGGGAGTTGCGGACCAGGTCCCGGATGCTGACCTGGCCCTTGCCCTCGACGTTCGGCGGGCGGGACTCCAGCCGGATGACGTGGCTTTGCTGGAGCTGGAGTTCGGCCGAGTCCTCGATGGTGATGATGCGTTCGGACTCGGGGATCAGGCCCGACAGCGCGTTGAGCAGCGTCGTCTTGCCGGTGCCCGTCGCACCCGAGACGATGATGTTGAACTTCGCCTGCACCAGCCCGGCCAGCAGATACACCATGGGCTCGTCGAGCGAGCCGAGGCCGGTCATCTCGTGCAGGGTGAAGGAGCGGGGGAAGCGGCGGATCGTCAGGGTCGCGCCGGTCAGGGACAGCGGCGGGATGATGACGTTCACGCGCTCACCGGACGGCAGGCGCGCATCCACCATCGGATTCGACTCGTCGACGCGCCGGTTCACCGTTGAGACGATCCGCTCGATGGTCTGCATCAGCTGGTCGTGGGAGGGGAAGCGGAGCGGCAACTGCTCGACGCGGCCGCCTCGTTCGACGAAGATCGCGTCCGGACCGTTCACCATGATCTCGGTGATCGACGCGTCTTCGAGCAGCGGTTCCAGGATGCCCAGGCCGAGTGCCTCGTCGACGACTCGGCGGATCAGCTGCGAGCGCTCGACCGTCGAAAGGACGGGGCCCTCACGGCTGATGATGTGCCCGAGGACTCGTTCCAGGCGGGCCCTGCGCTCGGCCGCCGCCAGCGAGCTCATCTCCGCGAGGTCGATCTCCTCAAGGAGCTTGGCCCGGTACGAGGCGACCAGATGACCGTCCTCGCCCCGGCCGGCGTTCTCCTCCGGGGCGTTGATGCGTGACCTCAGGCTCATGTGGATCCTCGTTCAGTGGTCGAGCGGCATGGTCGCGGTCTTCTGGGCGGGGTCGAAGTTCCAGCCGGGGACGATCGACGGGATCTCGACGGTGGCCGTGACGGTGACCTCGTCGCCGCCGGCCGCCTCCGAGCAGTCGGTCCCGTCGGCGAGCCAGCCGCTGACCGCGTTCTGGCACCCTTCCTGGGCGGCACCGGGTTCGAGCGAGGCGGCCCGCGCCCCCGCCCTGGCCGCCGTACCGGCCTGCTGGGCGGTGTAGGCGATGAGCCCGACCTGGATGCCGGCCATGGCGACGAGGATCAGGATCGGGATGAACCCGAGGTACTCGATGGCGACCTGACCACGGTCGCGGCCCGCGCGGCGGGGGAAGAGCCGGTACGACATCTCAGTCCTTCTCCTCCTGCACGGCCCCCGCGTGGCCCTCGACCGTGAACGGGAAGCCGATGGCGCCGGGGAAGAGGACGGGCACCTGGAGGGTCACGTCGGCGGTGACGAAGTCGCCGTTCGCGTCGCACTCCACGGTGGCGCCCCCCTGCCATGAGTCCGGAAGGTGTTGGAGCCCCGCTTCCGCGCAGGCCGACTGCCCCTCCGACGCCGTCGCAGCCCGCGCCGCCTCGTCCGCAGCATTCCCCGCGAGCGTGAACGTGTACCCCAGCAGCACGCACTGCCACAGCAGCACCAGCGTCAGGATGATCAGCGGGGTCATGCCGAGGAACTCGACGCTCACCTGCCCCCGGTCGTCCCCGAGCCGGCCCTTGGTCCCCCGCCCCTTCACCTCCCGATCTCCTTCCGGCGCCGGAACGTCAGCGCCGCCCGGTCCCCGCCCCGCGCCCGGCCACCCCGGCGCTGTGCGCTTGCCTCGGTGCCCTTGACCAGGCCCAGTTCCCCCGCGAGCGCCCACATGGCCTGCTTGACCGTCCCCCTGTTGTCCAGCTCGTGGACCCGGCCGGCGTCGACCGCGCCCTGGAGTTCCTTGAAGTTGGCCGGGATCGCGGTGGCCGCGACCGACGTGCCGGTGATCCGCTGGATCAGGGCGGGCTGGATCTCCGTACCGCGCGAGTGCCGGTTGACGACGATCATGGTCTCCTCCGCCTTCCGGATCTGGAGGCGGTCCCACATCCGGACCGTGCGCTTGGCGCCGCGCACCGCGACCACGTCCGGGGTGGTGACGAGGAGGGCAGTGTCGGCCATCTCCACGGCTGCCGCGCTCGCGCCGCTCAGCTGGGCGCCGCAGTCGACGACGACGACCTCGTAGCGGGAGCGCAGGGCGGTGACGACGTGGCGGGCGGCGCGGTCGGTGACCTCCTCGCCGCGTTCGCCGTCGCCGGGGGCGAGCAGCAGCGCCACCCCCGTGTCGTGCCGGAACACCGCGTCCGCCAGCACGCGGGGCGTGATGTCGCTGATGGCGGCGAGGTCGACGATCGAGCGGCGGAACTGGATGTCCAGGTAGGAGGCGATGTCGCCGGTCTGGAGGTCCATGTCGAGCAGGGCGGTGCTACGGCCGGACGCCTGGGCCGCGAGGGCCAGTTGAACGGCGGTGAGGGTGGCGCCCACGCCTCCCTTCGCGCCGCTCACCGTCACGACGGTGCCGCCGACGCCGCTGAACACATCGCCGCCGGCGCCCAGATGCCGCCGTACGCCCACCGACCACTGGGCGACCGCGTGGACGCGGCTTGCCAGCTCCTCGTAGTGCAGCGGCAGGGCGACCAGGCCCCGGGCGCCGTAGTCCATGGCGGCCTGGAAGAGACCGGGGCTCGCGTCGGACGTCACGAGGATGACGCCCACCGCCGGGAAGCGCAGGGCGACCTCGCGGATGAGCTCCAGGGCCGGGACGGGGCCGATGCGCTCGTGGACGACGACGACCTCGGGCAGTTCGTCGATGGACTCGGCGGCCAGGCGCGCGAGGGTGTCGACGAGTTGGGTGGAGTCGGTGACCGGGGCGACCGGCTCGGCGTCGGGGAGCTGGCTGAGAAGGGTCGTGAGGGACCGGACCGCGTCCGCGTCGCCGACGGCCGGGAGGATCCTCGTGGGCATGGGGGCCTCTCACTTGTCCTTGGCGAGTTCGTAGGTGCGGTCCGTCGCGGAGATGTCGGAGTCGGCGCCGGGTGCCACCAGGGCGAGCCGGACCTCGTCGGCGAAGGACTCGGCGTACGTGATGCGCTGGGCGTCGACGGTCCGCAGGGCGAAGGTGATCGGGACGGCCTCGGTGGACTGCCGGTCCCGGTCGTCCGCGTCGGGGCGCAGGGAGGTCAGCTTGCCCACGTCGATGACGCGGGCGTTCTCGACGATGAGCTTGGACTGGTCGGGGTCGCCGTCGCGCTGCCCCTCGAAGGTGGCGTAGACGTTGACCGTGGAGCCCGGGGTGATCTTGCCGGCCACGCCCGTCGCCGCGTCGATCATGATGGCGAGTTCCTGCTCGCCCTGCTGGAGGGCGGGCTGGTCGACGATCATGTCGCTCTGCAGCAGGGAGCCCTCGAGCAGTCTGGTGACGGCGATCTTGCCCTGGATCTCGCGGAGGCTGGTGACCGCGTTGTCGGAGAGCCACCGCTCGGGCATCTCGATCTTCTCGAACTGGCCCGCGCTGAGCGGGGTGTAGGGATCCACGTTCCGCTTGAGCCGGTACGCGGTGACCTCTGGCCCGACCTTGGACTTCACGTCGTTGATGACGGACAGGACACCGGCGAAGGCGCCGAGGGCGCAGACGACCGACAGGAGCAGGAGTATCACGCCGCGGCGCTGACGGGAGTTCATGAAACCGTGCAACCTCATTGGGGGAATCGGTCGGGTGCGGTCGGAGTGGGTTCGGTCGGGTCGGGCTGCCGTGAACGGCCTGTCCCGGTCAGCCCGCGCGGGCCGGTTGCTCGTGGGTGGGCGGGGTGGCGGAGCAGAAGACGCAGCGATCGCCGATGACGTCGATGCCGCACCAGTGACAGGAGTTCTGCCGTACGGAGGTGACGAGCTGGTAGAGCACCGACAGCTCGGGCAGAAAGGCGCAGAACTCGATCAGCTTGGCCGTCCCCCACCAGGCCGTCGACTCGGCGGGCAGGACCACCTCTCTCAGGCCCTGGGCGTTCCAGGACTTGGCCAGGCCGGCGGTGACCCAGTCGGACTGGAGCTGGCCCTGGGCGACCAGCATCGAGGTGCCGAACTCCGGGCCGGGGAGGGTGATTCCGGGGGCGATGCGGACGAGGTGTGGGGCCGGGTGGGCGAGGACGCCGAACTGGCTGCCGGGCATCCAGGACTTGGCGTGCGACTTGAGGTCCACGGGGACGCGGTCCAGCTTGGCTACGGAGCCGAGGAGGGCTCCGGCGTGGAGGTAGTGGGTGAGCAGCCGGCCGGCCGAGGCGAGGACTCCGGGGCTGAGGTCGCAGGAGGCCAGCTGCCGCAACTGGCGGGCGAGGACGGCGAGTCCGAGCGGGGGCAGTTCGGGGCGGAACACGGCGATGCGGTCGCTCTCCAACAGGGACCGTACGGTGTGCAGTCGCTGCTGGACGCCGCGGGGAACGGCCTGCGAGCAGACGACCACGACATGCCCGTGCTGCTCGATCAGCGTCTGCATGCCCGCCAACGACCGTTCCAGGGGCTCCCGGTCGAGGTCCTGGAGCACGACGGCGGGCACGGTTCGCTCGTCCTGCGCCGGCAGCGCCATGTCGGCACTGGTCACGGCAATGGCAGTTGGCACGCGCAGCTCCCCGTTCCCGCCCGGTCCGGTGCACGGGTGTTACTCCGGTGCACCGAGATGACTTCATTGCGTGACTATCTCAGCACTGTATCCACGGCTTGATGACCGGAGAACAGCCTTTCTGTAGCCGGGAAGGAACTCACCGCGCACAACTCACGCCAAAACGGGGCAGGTCACGCACACCAATGCTCCACGACCAGAACCCCTTGACAGCCGGATTGGTCTGGACCAACTTGGTTGACATGTTCATACACAGAGCCCGTCTGTGGGCGGCAGCCCTCGCCTCCGCCCTCTCCCTCACCTTCATCGGCGCGGGTCACGCGTCCGCCGCGGACGTCAACAACGCCAAGAACGCCGGCTTCGAGTCCGGCCTGAGCAACTGGACGTGTTCCGCGAACAGCGGGACGACCGTCTCCGCACCGGTGCACGGCGGCTCGACCGCGCTGAAGGCGACACCGGCCGGGCAGGACAACGCCCGGTGCAGCCAGACGGTGGCCGTGAAGCCCAACTCGACGTACACGCTGAGCGCCTGGGTGCAGGGCGGCTACACCTACCTCGGCGTCACCGGCACGGGCACGACGGACGTGTCGACCTGGACGCCGGACTCGGCGTCGTGGAAGCAGCTGTCGACCACCTTCAGCACCGGCTCCTCGACGACCTCTGTGACCCTCTACACGCACGGGTGGTACGGACAGGCCGCGTACTACGCGGACGACGTGTCGGTGTACGGCCCCGACGGCGGCGGGGGCACCGACCCCTCGCCGACGGTCCCCGGGGCGCCGAGCGGGCTCTCGGTGTCGGGCACGACCTCCTCGTCGGTCTCCCTGGCCTGGAACACCGTCTCGGGGGCGACCGGCTACAACGTCTACCGGAGCGGCACCAAGGTCGCCGCGGTCACCGGCACCTCCGCGACCGTGACCGGACTCGCGGCCTCGACGTCGTACTCCTTCCAGGTCACGGCCACCAACGCGGCCGGTGAGTCACCGAAGTCGGCCGCCGTCACAGGCACGACGAACAACCCGACCGGGCCGGGCCCCGCCCTCCCCAAGCACGCGGTGACCGGCTATTGGCAGAACTTCAACAACGGCGCCACGGTCCAGAAGCTCGCCGACGTGCAGTCCCAGTACGACATCATCGCCGTCGCCTTCGCGGACGCGACCTCGACGCCGGGCGCGGTGACCTTCAACCTGGACTCGGCAGGACTGGGCGGCTACACCGTCGACCAGTTCAAGGCCGACATCCGGGCCAAGCAGACGGCCGGGAAGAAGGTCATCGTCTCGGTGGGCGGCGAGCGCGGCACGGTCGCGGTGAACGACGCCACGTCGGCGACGAACTTCGCGAACTCCGTGTACTCCCTGATGCAGACGTACGGCTTCGACGGCGTCGACATCGACCTGGAGAACGGCCTCAACGCCACCTACATGACGCAGGCCCTGCGGTCGCTGTCGGCCAAGGCGGGCTCGTCCCTGATCATCACGATGGCACCGCAGACCATCGACATGCAGTCGACGTCCAACTCGTACTTCCAGACCGCGCTGAACGTCAAGGACATCCTCACGGTCGTCAACATGCAGTACTACAACAGCGGTTCGATGCTGGGCTGCGACGGCAAGGTCTACAGCCAGGGCTCGGTGGACTTCCTGACCGCCCTGGCCTGCATCCAGCTGGAGGGCGGCCTCGCCCCGTCCCAGGTGGGTCTGGGCCTGCCGGCGTCGACGCGGGGCGCGGGCAGCGGGTACGTGGCGCCGTCCGTGGTGAACAACGCCCTGGACTGCCTGGCCAAGGGCACGAACTGCGGCTCGTTCAAGCCGTCGCGGACGTATCCGGACCTGCGGGGCGCGATGACCTGGTCGACGAACTGGGACGCGACGGCGGGCAACGCCTGGTCGAACGCGGTGGGGCCGCACGTCCACGGGCTGCCGTAGCAGCGCCGGACGCCGTCACCCCATCGGCCGGTAGTGGCCAAGTACCCAGGCCAGCTGCGGGAACCACTCCTGCAGCCGCGTCCTGGGCTTGGCCTCCACCACGCACTCGTAGAACCGGCCGTCCATGTGGACCACGGCGACCATCAGGGCCTTGCCGTCGGGGCTCGCCTTGTAGTGGACGCCGCGGATCTCGGGCCAGCGGAACTCGATCGTGAGGCCGGACATCTCGAAGACGACACCGGAGGCGTCGACAACGACCGCGTTGCGCTTGTCCACGGCCAGGAACTCAGGGCCGGCCGGAACAGGCTGGGGCGGCACCGGCTGGGGCGGCACCGGCTGCCCCGGGACCGGGGCGTACGGGGGCTGCGCGGGCGGGTACTGCGGCGCGAACTGCGGTGGGGGCGGACCGAAGCCCGGCACGGGCGGTGGGGGTGGCTGCTCGGTCATCCGTCGGGTCCTCGGTCCTGTCCTTGCCCTGGCTGTGCACTTCTCGGCGCTGCGGTGAAACATTCTCCCTGCCCCGCCGCATCAGTGAAGTGAGGGCCTCACCGACGGCCGGCACGCACCAGCAGGGGGACGGCATGAGACAGGCCCGCGTGGACGAGTACGCGGAGTTCGCGGTGGCCAGGGCCGGGCCTCTGTACCGGTCCGCCTGTCTGCTGACCGCCGGGACCCAGCACGACGCCCCGAGCCGCGAGACCCCCGCCCTGACCGAGAAGCAGCTACGGGAGATCGCCCTCAGCCCGCGGTGGGACGACTTCCGCTAGAAGAAGTCCGCCCACGGCTGGTCCCAGACCTGCTTCACGCACAGCACCAGGAACAGCAGGCCCGCGACGGCCAGCATGGCGTTGCTGAGTGGCCCGTTGCGCCACTGGGCCGGGGTGCGGGAGGAGTTGAGGAGCCAGATCAGCGTGCCGGCGAGGAAGGGCAGGAAGGCCGCGCCCAGCACGCCGTAGATGATGATCAGGCGGAAGGGTTCGCCCTGGAAGAGCAGGACGATGGGCGGGAAGGTCAGCCACAGCAGGTAGGCGCGGAAGGACCAGGAGCGCTCCCGCTGGCCCGAGGCGACCTCCTCGCCCTTGAGGGCCTCACCGGTGCGGTAGCGGGACACGAAGTCCGCGAACATCAGGCTCACGCCGTGCCAGACGCCGATGAGGGAGGTGAAGGAGGTGGCGAAGAAGCCGATCAGGAAGAACTTGGCCGTCGCCGTGCCGTATTCGTCCTCCAGGATGTCGCCGAGCTGGATCAGGCCCTTGTCGCCGCTGGCGATCGCGATGTTCGCGGAGTGCAGCAGCTCGGCGCCGACGAACAGCATCGAAATGACGAAGATGCCGGTGGTGGCGTAGGCGACGCGATTGTCCAGCCGCATGACCTTCATCCAGCCGGTGTTCGTCCAGCCCTTCGCGTTGACCCAGTAGCCGTACGCGGCAAGGGTGATGGTGCCGCCGACGCCGCCGATGAGGCCGAGGGTGTTGAGGATCGAGTCCTTCTCGTCGGGCAGGACGGGCAGCAGGCCCGCGAAGGCCTCGCCGAGGTTGGGCGTGACGCGGATCGCCAGGTACACCGTCACCACGAACATGACGCCCACCAGGACCGTCATGACCTTCTCGAAGACGGAGTACTTGTTGAACCAGACGAAGACCAGGCCGACCAGACCACAGGCGATGGCCCACCATTCGAGGTCCATCACGTTCGGGAACAGCGCCTGCAGCGGCAGTGCACTCGACGACATCGCCGCCGCGCCGTACACGAAGCCCCAGATCACGACGTAGACCGCGAAGAACCATGTGGTCCAGCGGCCCAGGCTCGCCCAGCCGTCGAAGAGGGTGCGGCCGGTGGACAGGTGCCAGCGGCCCGCCGCCTCCGCGAGGGAGATCTTGACCAGACAGCCGATGATCGCGGCCCAGAGCAGGGTGTAGCCGAAGTTGCTGCCCGCGATGAGGGTGGCGACCAGGTCGCCGGCCCCGACGCCGGTCGCGGCGACGACGATGCCGGGGCCGATGTACCGCCAACTGGACTTGCGCGGCTGGGATTCCGCCTCGCCGACCTGTGCTGCCGCTGTGTTTCCTGTGGTGTCCGCCATGAGGGTCAAGAAATCTCAAAGGTGCCGGGGGGACAAGAGGGCGTGCGCGATCTCCACCCAATGTGCTCACCAGGGTTTGGCGCCGCAGTCCTCCGACCCGCAGGCGCCGAGCTCGAACCATACGGTCTTGCCCGGTCCGTCCTGGTGACAGCCCCAGCGCCTCGCAGCGCAGGATCCCGTGCGCGGCGGACGGGGTGAGCCTGAAGCGGCTCGCCGAGTGCCGCACGGCGTTCGTGGCCAGCTCGCTCACCAGCAGTTCGGCCACGTCGACCAGCTCGTCGAGGTTCGCGAGCCCCCATCCCTCCAGCTGCCGACGGACCTCCGCACGGGCCTCGCGGACGACGAGCCGTACTGGTGCGGCATGGCTCCACAGTGGCTCGCGCGGGGGTACCGCACACGGGGAGGAATACCCGATTCCATACCTGCAACCGGTCGCCCCCGGGGTGCTCCGCCGGCCCCGGCTATCCGTACTGGAGCCGTACGCTCGTCCCCTCCCCCTCGTCGCGCACATCCACGTACGCGCACACCTGCCGGGCGAACCACAGCCCCTGCCCGGGTTCCAGTTCCGCGCTCGCCGGTGGTACGAAGCCGGCCAGCGGGTCGTCCACGCGGCGGACCGTGCGCAGTTCGCACACGCATGCCGGGGCGTCGCCCCACAGCAGGGCACCGTCGAGCGGGCCGAGCGCGGCGGCCGCCTCGGTGACGGCCAGCGCGAACAGCTCCGCGTCCGCGGCGCTCAGCCCGTGGGCGGCCGCCCAGCCGCGGACCGCGTCATCCGTGGGCGCCGGGCCGGAGAACCGCTCGGCGTCGGCGGGAAGCGGTGGCAGGGGTACGGCGTCGAGTTCGGCGGCGAGCCGGGCCGGGTCCTCGTACACGTCGGTGTCGGGGTGGGCGCGGCGGGCGGCGGCGACGATGGCCGGGCCCGCGACGCGGGCGTCGTAGGCGCACAGGGCCGTCGTCGCGAGCGGGGCGAAGAGCAGGTTGGCGAGGGCCTCGTAGCGGATCCACTCGGCGGTCTCCCGCGGGGATCGGCCCGCACGGCCGCCCCAGACGGGCTCCATGAGCAGATGGATACGGCCGTCGGGGCCGGCGTTCGCGGCGAGGTAACCGGCGCCCTGGGCGACGGCGTTGGCGGCGGAGCCGGTGTACCACTCGGTGTGCGGGACGAGGCCGACGCTCTTGGCGTCGCTGCCGAGGGCGTCGCGCAGGAGGTCCAGGTTGCCGGGGGCGGCGATGGCGACGGGCGGGGGTTCGCCGGGGGCGGCGAGGGCCTCGGTGAGGAAGGGCAGGGCCGTGGCGAGGAACTCGTCGTCGGCCGCGAAGACGGCCATGCGGTGGTCGAAGTGGCTGTGGGGTGGAGCCGGTTGGTCGGTCATGGGGTGCGCTCTCCTCGGGGCTGGCAGTCGGGGCTAATTGTCGGGACGAGGGTGCCAGGGGGCCCGTCGGCCGGGCGTCTCCGCGTTGGGCCGCCACCCAGGCCGCGATCTGGCTGCGGTTGCTGAAGCCGAGCTTGCCGAGGATGCGTTCCACATGGCCCTCGGCGGTGCGGCGGGCGAGGACCAGACGGTCGGCGATCTGCTGGTTGGCGAGTCCCTGGGCGACGAGTTCGGCGGCCTCGCTCTCGCGGTGGGTGAGACGGAGGCCGGTCGTGGCCCGGGGGATCCGGGACGGCCGGCGTTCGGCTCGCCGGGCCCGGTGGGCCGGAGCGGCCGGCTGCGGTCCTGCAGGGCGTAGTCGACGGTCTCCGCGAGGTCGAGGCCGAGACCACGTTCGTACGCCCGACGGAAGCCGGCTGGGCCCAGCTCCTCGCGGGCCCGGGTCTCGCTGTTCCACCAGCGCGCGCAGCGGCGGCTGCGCGGAGTGGTCGTGCAGGTCGAGCGCGGCGGCGGCGAGCGGGACGAGCGCCGGGTCGTCCAGGCCGGAGAGGTGCACGAAACGCACGCCGTCCGGGAAGGTGCGCCGCACTCCGGCCGCGATCCGTGCGGCGAGGCGGGTTGCCGACGCCGCCGGGCCCGGTGAGCGTGACCAGCCGGGTCCTGGCCGGCAGCTCGCGGCCGGCCGCGAGGTCACCGCGCCGGTCGACGAAGCTGGTCGTCTCGACCGGCAGATGGTGATCCCGTCGTGGCGCTGATCCGCTCATGATCAGCCGTTCCTGTGGGGGGTGTCGAAGGGAACCGGGGAGTCCGGGAGTCGACGGCAAGGGAGTCGGGGAGCCGGCGGGTGCGCCGGTCCCCGCCATGCCGCCGCTCCCGCCGCTCCCCCCTTGCGCGGAACCTCACCCTCCCCCGCCCCCGAGCCGGCACGCACACCCGGATCACACCGCCGGGTGGACTTCGCGCGGGACCGCTCCGGGCCCAACCGGCCCGCGTACACTGCGCGGCTGATTTTCGGGTGGTTCACGCCGCCAACCGGAGTGTCACCCTTGACCTGTCCATGCCACCGCCGGACGATGAGCGACGCCCCACCCGCACCACGTCCGTACGTCGCACTGAACCCCACCCCCCACTCCCACAAGGAGAATTCATGCGACTTCGCATCCGCGGCTCAGGCGGCCGCAGCGGCAGACGTTCCGCCGCTCTCGCCGCGCTGCTCGCCCTCGCACTCGCCGCTCCCCTGTCGGCGAACGTGTCCGCCAACGCCGACAGCGACGCCAAGCCGGCCCCCACGGCCGACGACATCCGGCAGTACGAGGTCCACATCCACTCCACCGCCAAGGACCGCACGGCGCTTCAGCAGGCCGGCGTGACCGTGGACGAGGCCGATTCCCACGGCGTCGTCGTCTCCGGCCGGGCGGACCAGATCAAGAAGCTGAAGGCGCTCGGCTACGACGTCACCCCGCTCGGCGCGGTCCCCGACCGGTCCGCCGGCGAGGACGACGTCCGCCTGTACGACTTCCCGTCCGGTGACTCGCGCTACCACAACTACGCGGAGATGACGAGCGAGATCAACTCGCTCGTCTCGGCCAACTCCTCCATCGCGAGCCAGCGTGTCATCGGCACTTCCTACCAGGGCCGGAACATCGTCGCCATCAAGATCAGCGACAACGTGGCGAGCGACGAGGCCGAGCCCGAGGTGCTCTTCACGCACCATCAGCACGCCCGTGAGCACCTCACCGTCGAGATGGCGCTCTACCTGCTGCGCGAGCTGACCTCCGACTACGGCAGCGACTCCCGGGTCACCAGCATGGTGAACAACCGCGAGATCTGGATCGTGCCGGACCTCAACCCGGACGGCGGCGAGTACGACATCGCCACCGGCTCGTACCGGTCGTGGCGCAAGAACCGGCAGCCCAACTCGGGCTCGTCGGCGGTCGGGACCGACCTCAACCGGAACTGGGCCTACCGGTGGGGCTGCTGCGGCGGTTCGTCGGGGTCGGCGTCCTCGGACACCTACCGGGGCGCGTCCGCCGAGTCGGCGCCGGAGGTCAAGGTCGTCGCCAACTTCGTGCGCAGCCGGGTCGTCGGCGGCGTGCAGCAAATCAAGGCCGGGGTCGACTTCCACACGTACAGCGAGCTGGTGCTGTGGCCGTTCGGGTACACGTACTCCGACACCACGACCGGGATGACGGCCGACGACCGGAACGCGTTCGCGGCCGTCGGGCAGAAGATGGCGGCCAGCAACGGCTATACGGCCGAGCAGGCCAGTGACCTGTACATCACCGACGGGTCGATCGACGACTGGCTGTGGGGCAACCAGAAGATCTTCGCGTACACCTTCGAGATGTACCCGCGCTCCGGTGGCGGGGGCTTCTACCCGCCCGACGAGGTGATCGAGCGGGAGACGTCCCGGAACAGGGATGCGGTGCTGCAGCTGCTGGAGAACTCCGACTGCATGTACCGGTCGATCGGAAAGGAAGCCCAGTACTGCAGCTAGCTACTTGGCGTCGGCTTCCTCGACGTCCGCATCCTTGACGTCAGCATCCTCGACGGCGTCCGCCTCCTTGGCGTCCCCGTCTTCGAAGTAGGCGTCGAGGACCGCGTCCAGCTGCTCGTCCCACTCCTTGAATCGGCTCCTGGCCGTCGCCTCGATCTCGATCGGGTACCAGCGGCGGTCAGGAGTGTGCACCGTGACGGTGTATCGCTTCCCGAAGCGCGGGGCCTCCGTCTCGATCGCGCCGATCTCGTCCCAGTGGAACTCGCACTTCTGGTCGTCCAGGGAGAGCCGTACGCCCTTGTGGTCGACGACGATGCGGGCCCGGCGGTCGGCGGCCTCGAAGACGGGTCCGTCGACAGGGGCGTCCTCGTCGTCCTCTTCGGCCCAGTCGTCCTCTTCGGCCCTGTCGTCGACGTCCGCCTCGGCCTCGTCGGCGGCTTCGGGATCCGTCTCCTTGGGGTCCCTCACCTCGGCTTCCGTCTCCTCGGAGTCCGTCACGCCGGAAGCGGCCTCCTCGGCCGCGTCCTTCTCCTTCACGCCTTCCGGCTTGGCGGACGCGGGTGACGTGAGCCCGGGGATGAAGGCCGGGTCGAACCCGGCGCCTTCCAGGGGCTGGCTGCCTGAACCTATGCGCTGCTCCACAGCGGAGCAGTATGGTCGACAACCCTGTGTCCCGCGCAACCAGCCCCCGCATCGTTACCGGAAGATTCACATGCGAGCGGCCCCCACCAGCGCAGCAGGGGCCGCCGACTTTTCCGCACCGCCGGGCGAACGCCCCGCTAGACGAACAGACTCAGCACCGCCGCCACCACGAACCCGGCGACCGACAGCACACTCTCCAGCACCGTCCACGTCTTCAACGTGTCCCGCTCGGTGATGCCGAAGTACTTGGCGACGATCCAGAAGCCTCCGTCGTTGACGTGGGAGGCGAAGATCGAGCCGGCCGAGATGGCCATGATGACGAGGGCGACGAAGGGCTGGGAGTGATCGCCCTCGGTGAGCAGGGGGGCGACGATGCCGGCCGTCGTGACGATCGCGACCGTCGCCGAACCCTGGGCCACCCGCAGGACCAGCGAGATCAGGTAGGCCAGGACGAGCACGGGGAGGCCGACGTCGTTGAAGGTGTCGGAGAGGGCCTGGGCGACGCCGCTGGCCTTGAGGACGGCGCCGAAGACACCGCCCGCGCCGACGACCAGGAGGATGTTGCCGACCGGCTTGAGCGAGGAAGTCGACACCGTCTCCAGGGACTTGCGGGACCAGCCGCGACGGATGCCCAGCAGGTAGTAGGCCAGGAGCAGGGCGATCGTGAGGGCCACGAACGGGTTGCCGAAGAACTCGATCACCGAGCGGGTGGTGGAGGGGTCCAGGGCGATCGAGGAGAACGTGGCGGCCAGGATCAGCACCAGCGGCGTACCGATGATGCCGAGGACGGTGCCGAGCGGTACGGGCGTCTCCCGGGGCTCGACCCCGGACGCACGCTGCTCGTCGATGACCGCCTGCTTCGCCTCGGCCGCCGCCTCGACCATGTCCTGCGGCACGGCGACGAAGATGCGCTTGCCGATCCACGCCGAGAAGACCCACGCGGCCACTACCGCCGGGATGCCGCAGATGATGCCCATGAGGAGGACCCAGCCCAGCTGGACGTGGAGCAGACCGGCCGCCGCGACCGGACCGGGGTGCGGGGGCAGGAAGGCGTGGGTCATCGACAGGCCGGCGAGCAGCGGCAGGCAGTAGAGAAGGATGGACTTCCCGGAGCGCTTGGCGGCGGCGTACACGATCGGCGCGAGCACGAAGATGCCGACGTCGAAGAAGACCGGTATGCCGAAGATCAGGCCGGTGAGGCCCATGGCGAGAGGGGCTCGTTTCTCGCCGAAGAGGTTGAGCAGACGGGACGCCAGCACCTCTGCGCCGCCGCTGACTTCGAGGATCGCGCCGAGCATGGTGCCCAGGCCGATGATGATCGCGACATGGCCGAGGATGCCGCCCATGCCGGACTCGATGGTGGACACGGCGTCCGACCGCTGGACGGTACCGAAGAGTTCGGTCACCGACAGACCCGCCATCAGGCCGACGGCTATGGAGACGGCGAGAAGCGCCACGAAGGGCTGCAGGCGCGTCTTGATGATCAGGAAGAGCAGGAGCGCGATACCGATGGCGGCGACGGTGAGCAGTCCGGCCGTGCCGTCGATGAGGAGGAGCAGGCCGCCGGTGTGGGGTGGTGTCTCGGCGGGGGCCGACGCGGCCAGGGGGAAGGATATCGGGGACAATTGGGGGTCCTCTGGGTAAGTACATACGGCTTTCGGGCAGGGAGGATCGCGGCATGGCGTCCCGGGGGGATGACGGACGCCATGCCGTTGTGCGGCGTGCGGGAGGTGCTTCGGGCGTCAGCCGAGTACGGCCAGCGCGTCGATCTCGATGAGCAGGCCCGCCGGCAGGCCGACGTACACCGTCGTGCGGGCGGCGGGCGGCTGGGTCAGGCCCTGCTCCTCGAAGTAGGTGTTGTAGATCTCGTTCATCTCGGCGAAGTGGTCCACGTCCGTCAGATAGACGCGGATCATCATCACGTCGTCCCAGGAGGCGCCGCCCTCCTCCAGGATCGCCTTGACGTTGGCGAGGGTCTGGAGGGTCTGCTCGCGCAGGGTGGGGCCCGCGGGCGTCGGGGCCTGGCCCTCGACCGCGGGGAGGAATCCGACCTGCCCGGCGACCTGGAGGACGTTCCCCTTCCTGACGCCGTGCGAGAACTTCGCGGGCGGGGTGGTGTGGGTCTTCGGGGTGAGTGCGATCTTCTCGGTCATGCGGGGTGTCCTTACGGTCCTTGTCGGGGGGCTGCCGGGTGCACGGGGTTTCTGCCGGAGTACTCGCCGCTGATGCCGTCCGCCGTACGGCGCACCAGCGGGAGGAGGGTGAGGAGTTCGTCGGCGGTGACGACCACGTTGGGCGCGGAGACCGACATCGCGGCGACGACACGGCCGTCGGCGCCGCGGATCGGTGCGGCGACGCAGTTGATGGACTCCTCGTGGCCACCGAGGTCGGTGGCCCAGCCCTGTTCGCGCACCTTTTCCAACTCCCGCAGGAAGGCGGGGGCGTTGGGGGTGGAACGGGCCGTGTACATGGGGTAGTCGAGCTTCTCCGCGAGGGCGCGGCGCTCGTGCTCGGGCCGGTCGGCGAGCAGCAGCTTCGCCACGGCGGCGACGGTGATGGCGACGGGCTTGCCGATCCGCGAGTACATGCGCACCGGGTACCGGCTCTCGACCTTGTCGATGTACAGCACCTCGTCCTCCTCGTACACGGCGAGGTGGACGGTGTGCCCGCACTGCTCGTTGAGACGGGCCAGGTGGGGGTGGGCGATCTCGCGGATGTCGAGGTTCTCCATGGCCTCCTGCGCGAGGGCGATGAGGCGGGCGCCGAGGCG
Source organism: Streptomyces sp. NPDC107528 (assembly GCF_055639295.1). Taxonomy (NCBI): domain Bacteria; kingdom Bacillati; phylum Actinomycetota; class Actinomycetes; order Kitasatosporales; family Streptomycetaceae; genus Streptomyces; species Streptomyces sp. NPDC107528. Next base: position 77,000 of record NZ_JBVKAV010000006.1, on the reverse strand, counting down.
GTAGCGCTGGTCGGACTGGCGGTAGACGAGGCCGTGCTCGTGCAGGGTGCGCAGCAGCCGCAGCGCGGTGGACTTGTGCACACCCAGCCGGTCGGCGACCTGTCCGAGGTCGGCGGGACCTTCGGCGAGCAGCGGCAGGATGCTGAGCGCACGGTCGACGGTCTGGCTCATGGCGTACGTACCTCCTCGACGGCCCGCTCAGTGGCTTGCGTCCAGCCGGGGCCGAGTCGAAGTTTCTCCCACTCGACGTCCTCCAGGGCCACCAACCGGTCGGCGTGGTCCCGGCAGGGCGGTGCGGCGAGGTCCCCGGGAACGGCGAGGGCGGCGGCAGCCATCAGGTGCCCGTGCCGCAACCGGTCCCGAACGCAGAGCCCCCGCAGGGTCCCGGAGAGGAACCCGGCAGCGAAGGCATCACCGGCACCGACCGCCGCGACGACGTCGACGTGGAGGGCGGGCACGAAGGTGGTCGTCGACTCGGACCGCGCCGCGTTCACCGCCGCGCGCTCGAACGCCGTCGCCCCCCGCGCCCCGTCCTTCACGACCAGGACGCTCGGCTCCGGCAGCAGTGCGCGGATCGCCTCCGGGCCGCCGGTGACGCCCCAGGCCGCCTCTGCCTCGTCGGTGCCCACGAAGACCACGTCGCAGGTGCGGGCCAGGTCCAGGAGGACGTGGGGGCCGTCGCTGGTGTGCCACAGGCCCGGGCGGTAGTTGACGTCGAAGGAGACGAGGGGGCCGTCGGCGCGCGGGCCGTCGACGAGTTCCCTCAGCAGGGCGAGGCAGGCGTCCGACAGTGCCGCCGTGATTCCCGAGAGGTGCAGCACCCGTCCGGCCCGCACCGCCGCGAGGTCCACGTTCGCCGTGGACATCGCGGATGCCGCGGAGCCCGCCCGGTAGTACGCCACCTCGTGCGCGTCCGTGGCCCGGTCGCCCGCGGTGCGGAAGTACACGCCCGTCGGACGCACCGGGTCCCGGCGCACGGCCGAGACGTCGACGCCGTACTCCCGGATCGCCTCGACGAGATGGTCGCCGAACCCGTCGGCGCCGACCCGGCTGACCCACCGCACGGCATGCCCCGCGGCGGCGAGCCCGCACGCGACGTTCGACTCCGCGCCCCCGATCGCCCGCTCGAACGACGGCACGTCGGCGAGGCGCCCCGGCCGCGTCGGCAGGAACGTGACCATGGACTCGCCGAGCGCGACAACGTCCACGACGTCGAGGGCATTGCAGGGTCCGGTGACAGTCACGATCGTCGTAGCTCCTCGGCGGTTGCGTGGGACGCGGACTTCGTTGACCCGCGGTTCGCCGAGATGTTAGACAGCGGTAAGCGATATACGCAATGGATGTTGCAGAGAATGCAACTCCCCAGATCAGGGAGGTTCCATGAGCAACGAGGCACTCGCCCGCCTGGCCGAGGAACGCGTCGACCACCGCTTCAAGGGCCTCCCGCCGGACGCCGACGGCCTCACCGTCGCCGAACTGGCCGCCCAGCGCCGCAACCTCTTCACCGACGGCTTCGCCACCCCCGTGCTGGCCCTCTCCGCCGAGCGCCTGGAGCACAACCTCGACCTCATGGAGACGTACGCCACCCGGCACGGCCTCGCCTTCGCCCCGCACGGCAAGACCTCCATGGCCCCGCAGCTGTTCCAGCGGCAGATCGAGCACGGGGCGTGGGGCATCACCCTCGCCGTACCGCACCAGGTGCGGGTGGCGCGGGCGTACGGCACCGAGCGGATCTTCCTGGCGAACGAGCTGGTGGACGCCGCCGCCCTGCGCTGGATCGCCGGTGAGCTGACCGCCGATCCGGAGTTCCGGCTCATCTGTTACGTCGACTCCGTGCGCGGCGTGCAGCAGATGGACGCGGCGCTGAGCGGCGCCGGGGCCACCCGCCCGCTGGACGTCGTCGTGGAGCTGGCGGCCGGTGACGGCGCCCGTACCGGTGTCCGTACGGAGGCGGAGTGCGCGGCCGTCGCGGACGCGGTGGCCGCCGTTCCGACGCTGCGGCTGGTCGGCGTCGCCGGGTACGAGGGCGAGGTGCCGGACGCGAACCCCGAGCGGGTGCACGCGTGGCTGCGGCGGCTCGTCTTGCTCGCGGCCGAGTTCGACAAGTCCGGCCGGTTCGCCGGCCTCGACGAGATCGTCGTCAGCGCGGGCGGCAGCGCGTGGTTCGACGCGGTGGCCGACGTCTTCGACGAGATCCCCGGACTGTCGCTCCCCGTACTGAAGTTGCTGCGCTCGGGCGCGTACGTCTCGCACGACGACGGCCACTACCGCAAGCTCACCCCGTTCAACCGGGTCCCGCAGGAGGGCGCCCTCGAACCCGCCTTCCGCCTGTGGGCCCAGGTCGTCTCCCGCCCCACCCCCGACCAGGCCTTCGTCAACGCGGGCAAGCGCGACGCGGCGTACGACCTCGACCTGCCCTTCGCCCAGGTGGTCCGGCGCGACGGACCCGAGCGCCCGGCCACCGGCATCTTTGTGACCGCCCTGTCCGACCAGCACGCGTGGCTGCGGACGACCGAGGAGGCGGACCTGGAGGTCGGGGACTGGCTCGGCATGGGGCTGTCCCACCCGTGCACGTCGTTCGACAAGTGGCAGCTGATTCCGGTCGCCGAGGCGGACGGGACGGTCGTCGACTACATCCGCACGTTCTTCTAGGACAGGGAGGCGTCAGCCATGGAAGAGCTGGTGATCCGGGACGCGGACGTCGTCGACGGCAGCGGCGGCCCGTCCTACCGCGCCGATGTCGTCGTGGACGGCGGCAGGATCGTGTCGATCGTCCAGGAGGCGGCAGCGGCCGGCTGCCAACGGCCCAAGGCCCGCAGGGAGCTGGACGCGGAGGGCCTCGTCCTCTCCCCCGGCTTCGTCGACATGCACGCCCACAGCGACCTGGCGCTGCTGAGGGACCCCGACCACAGCGCGAAGGCGGCGCAGGGGGTCACCCTCGAAGTCATCGGCCAGGACGGGCTGTCGTACGCCCCCGTCGACGACCGCACCCTCGCGGAGGTCCGCCGCGCGATCACCGGCTGGAACGGCTCCGGCGACGACATCGACTTCGACTGGCGGACGGTCGGCGAGTACCTGGACCGCCTCGACGCCGGTTTCGAAGGCCGGGGCATCGCCGTCAACGCGGCGTACCTGATCCCGCAGGGGACGGTCCGCGCCCTCGCCGTCGGCTGGGAGGACCGCGAGGCGACGCCGGACGAGCTGGACCGGATGCGGCAGCTGGTCGCGCAGGGCATGGAACAGGGCGCGGTCGGCATGTCGTCCGGGCTGACGTACACGCCCGGCATGTACGCCAAGGACGCGGAACTGACGGAGCTGTGCCGGGTGGTGGCGTCGTACGGCGGCTACTACTGCCCGCACCACCGCTCCTACGGGGCCGGGGCCCTGGAGGCGTACGAGGAGATGGTGGCGCTGACGCGGGAGGCGGGCTGCGCGCTCCATCTCGCCCACGCCACGATGAACTTCGGCGTGAACGAGGGCAGGGCCCCGGACCTGCTGAAGCTCCTGGACGAGGCACTGTCGGCCGGTGCCGACATCTCCCTCGACACCTACCCCTACACCCCCGGCTGCACGACCCTCGTGGCGATGCTGCCGAGCTGGGCGAGCGAGGGCGGCCCGGAGGCGATCCTGGCCCGCCTGTCGGACGACGGCACGGCCGAGCGCATCCGCCACCACATGGAGGTCATCGGCGCTGACGGCTGCCACGGCGTGCCCATCGAGTGGGACACGATCGAGATCTCGGGCGTGACCGACCCGGCGCTCGGGGACTTCGTCGGCCGTACGATCCAGCAGTCCGCGGACGCGCGGGGCGAGGCACCTTGGGTGACCGCGCGCGGGCTGCTCCTTCAGGACCGGCTGGGCTCGACGATCCTCCAGCATGTCGGCCATGAGGAGAACGTACGGACGATCATGCGCCACCGCGTCCACACGGGCGGCTCGGACGGCATCCTGCAGGGCACGAAGCCGCATCCGCGCGCGTACGGCACGTTCCCGCACTATCTCGGCCACTACGTACGGGAGTTGGGCGTGCTGTCCCTGGAGGAGTGCGTGGCCCATCTGACCGCGCGTCCGGCGGCGCGGCTGCGGCTGCCGGACCGGGGGCTGGTCCGCGAGGGCTACCGGGCGGACCTGGTGCTGTTCGACCCGCGGACGGTGGCGGCGGGGTCGACGTTCGAGGAGCCGAGAAGGCTCCCGACGGGCATCCCGTACGTCCTCGTCGACGGCCGTTTCGTGATCGAGGACGGGCGCCGGACGGACGTACTGGCGGGGCGGGCGGTCCGCAGGACACCGTGAACTGTCTCAGTGACCTGGGGACCGCCCGCCGCGCGGGCCGTGGCTACGACTGCGGCTACGGCTTGGGCAGCACGCACCCGCTCGCGTTCAGGTCGAGCTTGTTGTCGACGCCGAAGCAGGCGGGGATCTGGTAGATCTGCTGGGCGTAATTGATGCCCTGGTGGACGGTGACGTTGCCGCTCTCGTCGACCTCGCACGGGTTGTTGACCGTGCAGCGCTGGCCGTCCTCGTTGCCGGTGTTGTTGACGGCGACGACCTTGTTGGTGGCCTGGTCGATGACGGGGGAGCCGGACGTGCCGCCGATGGTGTTGCAGGCGGAGGTGTAGCGGACCGAGTCCTTGAAGGTCCAGTCGCCTTCCTTGAGGCGGTACGCGAACCCGTCGATGTTGCAGCTGTACAGCCGCTTCCAGTAACCGGAGGCCACGGTGATGGCGGTACCGGCGACGGGGTGGGTGTCGGCCATGGTGAGCGCGTCGATGCCGTACGAGCTCTTGATCTGCCCGTACGTGGTGGTGAGCTGATAGATCGCCACGTCCGTGTCGGTCATCGCCCCGTACGCGATCTTGCTGGCGCGCAGGTTGGCCACCCGGCTCCCGGAGGCGTTGAGCAGACCGAACGTCCGGCTGGAGGCCCGGTCGACGACGACCTCGCCGGGTCCCGGCATGCCGGTCTCCAGACAGTGGCCGTTGGACATCACCAGCGCCGGGTCGTTGTCCTCCGAGTCGGAGAAGCGGACGACGGAGCCGGAGCAGTTGCTGAGCGAGACGGTGCCCGCGAAGTTGACGGCCTGGACCTTGGGGTTCAGGACCTGGTTGAGGCTCTCCGTGGTGGACGTGACGGTGTCCCGGACCAGGGAGGTGACCGAGTCGGTGTCCGCGCCCTTGCCGAAGGACTCGGCCGAGTTCACGGGAGCCGCAGCCGCGGGTACGGCGCCGGCCCCGGCTATCGCCAGGGCGAGGAGGGCGGCGCCGAGAGGTTTTCTCATGTGGGGGTCCCCTCATACGGAGAAGGTGACCGGAAAACCTCCGGTCACCCACGTGTTTGTCATGCGCATTGTCACGCACGAGGGGGGTGCGGACAAGGAGTTGGTTACCCGTGAGTTCAACCCGTAGGGGATTCCCTATCACGGTGAATGGGGAGTGCGGAGAGGGCGGCGCAGGACGTTCACGGGAGGGGCGGGGATCACCACGATCCGGGTCCCGATGTGTGGAGTTCGAGTGGACCCGGGAACCGGAGGAGCCCCGTCGGCGCCGCTCAGGAGTGGTAGAGCACCCGGACGACCATCGCCTCGGCCGGCAGGTCCCGGGGGGAGATGCCGCACGCGGGCGTCGAGATCGTCAGCAACAGTTCCGGCGGCTGGAAGTACAAGATGGCCATCGGCTGACGAGCCCACGCCTCGTCTGAGACTCGAGGGGGCCCGCACCGCTGCGGGCCCCCTCGACGCCAGTGCGGGTGGTACACGTTTGGCGGCCCCTCGGGCGCGTCGGCTGCCGGATCCCGCCGGGGCGCGGCTTCCAGAGATGGGAGGGGGTGTGGGGCAGCTATCGGTGATAACAACCCAAACCCCCGCGTCTCACGTGTCGGAAAACACGACGCAAGCCGCGTTACCGAGCCGTAAGCTCCTTGACATGCAGGTGATCCAGTCGACCAAGCTCGCCAACGTCTGTTACGAGATCCGGGGCCCGGTGCTCGAGGAGGCGATGCGGCTGGAAGCAGCAGGTCACCGCATCCTCAAGCTCAACACCGGCAACCCGGCGGCGTTCGGCTTCGAGTGCCCGCCCGAGATCCTGGAGGACGTCCTCCGGAACGTGTCCTCGGCCCACGGATACGGGGACGCCAAGGGACTGCTGGCCGCACGCCGCGCGGTCGTCATGCACAACCAGACCCTCGGCATCGAGACGGACGTCGAGCACGTCTTCATCGGCAACGGCGTCTCCGAGCTGATCGTCATGGCGATGCAGGGGCTCCTCGACGACGGGGACGAGGTCCTGGTGCCCGCGCCGGACTATCCGCTGTGGACCGCCGCCGTCTCCCTGTCCGGCGGTACCGCCGTGCACTACCGGTGCGACGAGCAGTCCGACTGGATGCCCGACCTCGCCGACGTCGAGCGCAGGGTCACCGACCGCACCAAGGCCATCGTCATCATCAACCCCAACAACCCGACGGGGGCCGTGTACGACGAGGCCATGCTGCGAGGGCTGACGGACATCGCCCGGCGGCACAACCTCCTCGTCTGCTCCGACGAGATCTACGACAAGATCCTGTACGACGACGCCACCCACACGCCCACGGCCGCCGTCGCTCCCGACTTGCTCACCCTCACCTTCAACGGCATGTCGAAGGCCTACCGGGTCGCCGGGTACCGGGTGGGCTGGATGTCGATCTCGGGCCCGCGCGCCCACGCCGACTCCTACATCGAGGGCCTCACCATCCTCGCGAACATGCGACTGTGCGCGAACATGCCCGGTCAGCACGGTGTCGTGGCCGCGCTCAGCGGGCGGCAGACCATCAATGACCTGGTGCTGCCCGGGGGGCGGCTGAAGGAGCAGATGGATGTCGCGTACGAGCTGCTGACGCGGATCCCCGGCGTGACCTGCGTTCGGCCGAAGGGGGCGCTGTATCTCTTCCCGCGCCTCGACCCGAAGGTCTTCAAGATCAAGGATGACCGGCAGATGGTCCTGGACCTGCTGCGGAGCGAGAAGATCATGGTCGTTCAGGGCACGGGCTTCAACTGGCCCGAGTCGGATCACTTCCGGGTGGTGACCCTGCCGACGGTCACGGACCTGCGGGACGCGATGGGACGGATCGGGCGGTTCCTCGACGGGTACGGCCAGCCCTGACGGCCCGGACGGGCGTTCACGCTGCGTGTGCGGGCGCCCCTGTTTTGTGACGCGCTCAACTTTAGACGAAATCTAAGCTAGGATGGTTTCCTGTCAGAGCACAGGAGGCCATCCCCATGTACGAACCGATCCGCACCAAGTCGGTCCACAGCACGATGGCCGGCACCACCTCCGACTTCCCCCACCGGTCGCGCGAGGAGGAGCTGGACATCCAGCTCGCGGGCCACCTCGCGGCGCTGCTCGCCGTCACCGACGAGCTGCGTGCGCAGGCCCCGTCCACCGACCTCGACGAGGCCGCCGAGCGGCTCGCCGGGCAGGTGGCCCGGCTGCGGGGCGGACGTGCGCCGGCCCGCGCGGCTGCCGCCGGCGGTGACGCGAGGCTCGCGGCGCTGCATCACCGGGCGCATGCCCTGGCGGGGCGGGCGCTGGTCGTCGCGGCCTCCCGGGCGGACACCGCTGCCGCGATCCTCGCCGCCGAGCGGATGGACGCGCACGCCGCCGCGCAGCCCGAGTCGCAGGAGCTGACCGGCGTCGGCTGACACCCCCTCGAACGGCCCCGGTCCGCGTGCACCCGCAGCGACGCGCGGACCGGGTGCCACAGCACTGCGCTGGCTTCGGCCGGGTTCGCCCGTTCGCCGTGATGGTCCGTGTCGTGCGGCGGCTGCGGGTTGTCTGTGGCATGTCGCGCAGTTCCCCGCGCCCCTGAAGGCAAAAGACAAAAGCCGCGTTGCCCGACCCGTGGCATACCGGGACCGGTAATACACCCCTCGTTCACCCCCCGCGGCGGGGAACGTTGGATTCCGCGAGCACTCTCCCCGGCGTGAGACGAATCGCAGGAATCGTCCTCGCGGTGTTGCTGATCGGTGGCGTGGTGGCCGCCGTCGTCGCGGGCCGCAGTGATGGGGACACGAGCACGGCAACGAAGACCGTGCGCGCGGTGATCGGATCGGAGAAGGCGGAGTTCTTCGCCGATCCCGACGTGGTGCGGGCCCTCGCCGCCAAGGGCTACACCGTGAAGGCCGAGACCTCCGGGTCCTGGGCCATGGAGGGACTCGACCTCGCGGGGTACGACCTCGCACTGCCGTCGAGCCAGGCGCCGGCCGCCGAACTCGCCGCGAAGTACAAGGTGACGGGGACTCTCCCCCGCCCCTTCTACTCGCCCCTCGTCGTCGTGGCGCACAAGAGCGCCGCCGAGGTGCTCGCGGCGAACAAGCTCGCCACCCTGGACACCGAGCACCGCGGCACCTTCGCGATGGCCGCCTATCTGGACGCCGCCCGCGCCGACCGCACCTGGCAGCAGCTCAAGGGCGCCGGGAAGTACGGGGAGTTGACGGGCACGCTCTACCTGTCCAGCACCGACCCCGAGACCTCCAACTCCGGCGCCCTCTACCTCGCCGCGGCCTCCTACGTCGCGAACGGCGGCAAGGTCGTCGCCTCCGGCGCCGAGGTGGACCGCACCTCACCGCTGCTGCACAAGCTGGTCAGTGTGCAGGGCGCCCAGCAGTCCAGCAGCGACGCCGCCTTCCGCGACTTCGTCAGCGGGGCCGGCAATCCTCTCGTCGTGGTCTACGAGTCCCAGGTGGCCTCGCTGCTGACGGACGGGCAGCAGCAGGGCGACCTGGTCGTCCTCTACCCCGACACCACGGTCAACAGCGACCACACGGCCGTACCGCTCACCGAGAACGGCAAGGCGGTCGCCGAACTCCTCGCCACGGACCCGAAGTTGCGGGCGCTGGAGGTCAAGCACGGGTTCCGCCCGCAGGGCGAGGTCACCGAGTTCGCCTCGGACACGACGTATCTCAAGAAGGAACTGACCGGCGTCCGCCAGGCGCCCGTGCCCACCGCCAAGGTGCTGCACGAGCTGGCGCGACGGGCGCGCGGATAAGGGGGGCAGCACCTCATGAACAACAGCGACGACGATTTCGTCCTCACTCCGCCCGAGCCCGTGGCCACCGTGCCGCGCGAGAAGGCCGGCGGACTCGTCCCGGTCGACGAGGGCGTCCGCACGGACATGGCGAAGAAGGCATCCGCGTACGTGGAGGGGCTCGCGGCGCTCGACGCCCGCTCCCCCGAGTTCGCCGGCAAGGTCGGTGAGATCACCGGCCTCGGCGCCGGCGAGATGCGCAGCGCCGCGGCGCAGTCCAACCGCATGCTGGAGCGGACCATCCGCAGTCTGCCGGACCAGGGCGGGGACGCCCAGTCGCAGGTCGCGGGCTCGCTCGTGGAACTGCGGCGGGTCGTGGAGGACCTGGACCCGCGGGACCTGCCCGCCTCCAAGGGGCGCAAGTTCCTCTCCAGGCTTCCCGGCGGCAACAAACTGCGCGACCACGTCGCCAAGTACGCCTCGGCCCAGGGGACCCTCAACAAGATCGTCGGGTCGCTGCGGGGCGGGCAGGACGAGCTCCGCCGTGACAACGCCGCCCTGCAGACCGAGCGGGTGCGGCTCTGGGAGACCATGGGCAAGCTCCAGGAGTACGTCGTCCTGACGGAAGCCCTGGACACGGCCGTCGGGCAGCACATCACCGGCGTGGAGACACAGGACCCCGCGCAGGCGGACAACCTCCGGGCCGACATCCTCTTCCCCGTCCGGCAGAAGCACCAGGACCTGCTCACCCAGCTCGCGGTGTGCGCGCAGGGCTACCTCGCCATGGACGTCGTACGACGCAACAACGAGGAACTGATCAAGGGCGTCGACCGGGCCGCGACCACGACCGTCTCGGCGCTGCGCATCTCCGTGATGCTGGCGTCCGCCCTCGACAACCAGAAGAAGGTCATCGAACAGGTCAACGCCCTGCGCGGCACGACCGAGGACCTCATCCGGGGCAACGCCGAGATGCTCGCCACGCAGAGCGGCGAGATCCAGCGCATCGCCGCCGACCCGGCCGTCGGCGCCGAGACCCTGCGCTCGGCCTTCCAGCAGATCTACCGCACCCTTGACGCCATCGACACCTACAAGGTGCAGGCGACCGAGGCGATGGCGACGACGGTGGAGAACCTGACCGCCGAACTGCAGCACGCGAGCGCCTACTTGGAGCGCAGCCGCTCGCAGGGCGCGCTGGAGGGCGGCCTCGGATGAGACACACCCCATACACCCGACACACTCGACGCCCCGGGCGCCTGCTCGCCGTCGCGCTCGCGGCGGTGGCGCTGCTGGCGGGCTGCACCGCGCAGAAGGGCACCGACGACCCGGACCCGAACGCTCCGCAGCCCGGCACCCTGCGTGTCCTCGCCTCCAGCGAGCTCAGTGACATGACCCCGGTCCTCGACCGGATCGCCGGCGACACGGGCGTCAGGATCCGGCCCACGTACATGGGCACTCTCGACGCCGTCGAGATGCTGGCGAAGGGCAAGGTGGACGGGGAGTACGACGCCCTGTGGCTGTCCTCCAACGACTATCTGCGGCTGCGCCCCGACGCGGCGAAGAAGGTCGTGTCGGAGACGCCGGTCATGTCGAGCCCGGTCGCCCTGGGGGTCAGGACCACCACCCTCGGCCGGCTCGGCTGGAAGCCGGATGACGTCACGTGGTCGCAGATCGAGCAGGCCGTCCAGGACGGCAGGCTGACGTACGGCATGACCGACCCGGCCCGTTCCAACTCAGGTTTCGCCACGCTCGTTTCGGTGGCCTCGGCCCTCTCCGGCGCCCAGTCCGCGCTCACCGACGCCGACGTCACCAAGGCCACGCCCCGCCTGAAGGAGTTCTTCAAGGGGCAGAAGCTGACGTCGGGTTCGTCGGGCTGGCTGGCGGCGGCGTACGAGCGGCGCGGGAACGTCGACGCGCTGCTCAACTACGAGTCCGTCCTCAAGGGCATCCCGGGCCTGACCGTGATCCGCCCCAAGGACGGCCTCGTCACCGCCGACTACCCGATGTCCTCCCTCGCGTCCACCGACGCCGCCACCCGCGAGGACGTCCGCCGTGTCACCGAGGCCCTGCGCACCGACGACCTCCAGCGGCTGATCACCGAGCGCACTCACCGCCGCCCCGTCGTCGCCTCCGTCCGCCCCGGACCCGGCCTCGACACCAGCAGGCGGCGCGAACTGCCCTTCCCGGGCAGCCGTTCCGTGGCCGACGGCCTGCTCGACTCGTACGAGAACGAGCTGCGCCGCCCGTCCAGGACGGTCTACGTCCTCGACACCTCGGGCTCGATGGAGGGCGACCGGCTGGAGCAGCTGAAGCAGGCGCTCTCCGACCTCACCGGCGACTTCCGTGAACGCGAGGAGGTCACGCTGATGCCCTTCGGTTCCGATGTGAAGAGCGTGGCCACGCATGTCGTCGATCCGGCCGACCCGAAGGCCGGGCTCGCCGGGATCCGCGAGGAGACCGACGCGCTGAGCGCCGAGGGCGACACGGCGATCTACACCTCGCTGGAGAAGGCGTACCGGCATCTGGGCGCCGGCCGTTCCCAGGACACCTTCACGTCGATCGTGCTGATGACGGACGGCGAGAACACCACCGGCGACAAGGCGGCGGACTTCGACTCCTTCTACGCGGGGCTCGACCGCGACCGGCGGGAGACGCCCGTCTTCCCCATCCTCTTCGGCGACTCCGACCGCTCCGAGCTGGAGCACATCGCCGAGCTGACCGGCGGCCGCCTCTTCGACGCCCAGGAGGGCTCGCTGGACGGCGCCTTCGAGGAGATCCGTGGCTACCAGTAAGGCGTTCGCGTACCTGGAGTCCCGCAAGAACATCGCCGGAAGCGCGTGCGGGCTGGTCGGCATCGTACTGACCTTCACGGGCGTCGCGGGACCGTACTGGCCCGTCGTCGTCGCCGGTCTGTACGGCGCGGGCGCGCTGATCGCCCCGCCGGAGCGGCCCGCGCCGCCCGACTTCCCGGGCCCGTCGGCCCAGCTCGACGAGGTGCGGGGCGACTTCGAGAAGCTGCGCGGCTATCTGGCGGACATCGAGCTGTCGGTCACGGCAGCGGCCCGGCTGCGTGAACTCACCGAGCTGCTCACCGCGTTGCTGGACCGCGGCTGGGTCGCCGAGCTGCTCACCCACGACCCGGAGGGCGTGCACGTGCTCTCCCGGATCGTGCGGCGCGATCTCCCCGAGGCCGTCGACAGCTTCGTACGGACGCGCTGGTGGACGCGGATGACGCCGGGAACCGAGTCCCCCGAGCTGCATCTGGAGCGCCAGCTCGGCCTGCTGAAGAAGGACGCCGAGCGCCTGGCGGCGAGCCTGCACGAGGTGGAGGCCCGCCGCCAGGAGACCCACACCCGGTATCTGGAGGGCCGGGGCGGGACGCTGTGAGCTGGCGAGGGCCTGTCGTCGCGTTGCTCCCGTCGGGGCGGACGGGAGCGTGCGACGACAGGCCCACAGCCCCGCACGTCGTTGTACGGAACCTCGCCGGTCTGTGGTGCTGTCACCGCGGCCGGCCGTGACGATATTGCTGGTCAGGGCACAATCGGAGCCGGCCGCGGCGTCTTTGGGGGCTGGGTCAGCCCAGGCGCCGCACCAGAGCGCGGTACTCGTCCCACAGCTCCTTGGGCGTGTGGTCGCCGAAGGTGTTCAGGTGGTCGGGGACGAGCGCGGCCTCCTCCCGCCAGACCTCCTTGTCGACGGTGAGGAGGAAGTCCAGGTCGGAGTCGGCCAGTTCCAGGCCGTTCGTGTCCAGGGCGCCCTTGGCCGGCAGGATGCCGATGGGGGTCTCGACGCCTTCGGCCTTGCCGTCGAGGCGCTCGACGATCCACTTCAGGACGCGGCTGTTCTCGCCGAAGCCGGGCCAGACGAACTTGCCCTCGTCGTTCTTGCGGAACCAGTTGACGTAGTAGATCTTCGGGAGCTTCGCCTGGTCCTTGTCCTTGGCGACGTCGACCCAGTGGCCCATGTAGTCGCCCATGTTGTAGCCGCAGAACGGCAGCATCGCGAACGGGTCGCGGCGCAGCTCGCCGACCTTGCCCTCGGCGGCGGCGGTCTTCTCGCTGGCCACGTTGGCGCCGAGGAAGACGCCGTGGTTCCAGTCGAAGGACTCCGTGACCAGGGGGACGGCCGTGGCACGGCGGCCACCGAACAGGATCGCCGAGATCGGCACGCCCTTGGGGTCCTCCCACTCGGGCGCGATGATCGGGCACTGGGCGGCGGGGACGGTGAAGCGGGCGTTCGGGTGGGCGGCCGGCGTCTCGCTGCCCGGCGTCCAGTCGTTGCCCTTCCAGTCCGTCAGGTGGGCCGGAGTCTCCTCCGTCATGCCCTCCCACCAGATGTCGTTGTCGTCGGTGAGGGCCACGTTGGTGAAAACCGAGTTGCCCCACAGCGTCTTCATCGCGTTGGCGTTGGTGTGCTCACCGGTGCCGGGCGCGACGCCGAAGAAGCCGGCCTCGGGGTTGATGGCGTACAGCCGGCCGTCCTCGCCGAAGCGCATCCAGGCGATGTCGTCGCCGATCGTCTCGACGGTCCAGCCGGAGATCGTGGGCTCCAGCATGGCGAGGTTGGTCTTGCCGCAGGCGCTCGGGAAGGCGGCGGCGACGTACTTGGCCTCGCCCTGCGGCGGGGTGAGCTTGAGGACCAGCATGTGCTCGGCCAGCCAGCCCTCGTCGCGGGCCATCACGGAGGCGATGCGCAGGGCGTAGCACTTCTTGCCGAGCAGGGCGTTGCCGCCGTAGCCGGAGCCGTAGGACCAGATCTCGCGGGTCTCGGGGAAGTGGGAGATGTACTTGGTGCTGTTGCACGGCCAGGGCACGTCCTGCTCGCCCGCCTCCAGCGGCGCTCCGAGCGTGTGCACGGCCTTCACGAAGAAGCCGTCCTCACCGAGCTCGTCGAGGACGGGCTGACCCATGCGGGTCATGGTGCGCATGGAGACCGCGACGTAGGCGGAGTCGGTGATCTCGACGCCGATCGCGGAGAGGTCGGAGCCGAGGGGGCCCATGCAGAACGGGACGACGTACATCGTCCGGCCGCGCATCGATCCGCGGAAGACGCCCTTCTCACCGGCGAAGATCTCCCGCATCTCGGCGGGGTCCTTCCAGTGGTTGGTCGGGCCTGCGTCCTCCTCCTTCTCGGAGCAGATGAAGGTCCGGTCCTCGACGCGGGCGACGTCGGTCGGGTCGGAGGCCGCGTAGTACGAGTTGGGGCGCTTGATCGGGTCGAGCTTCTTGAAGGTGCCCTTCGCGACGAGCTCCTCGGACAGACGCTCGTACTCGGCCTCGGATCCGTCGCACCAGACCACGCTGTCCGGCTGCGTCAGTTCAGCGATCTCGTTCACCCACGAGACCAGCTCCCGGTGGGTGGTGGGTACGACGGGGGGAGCCGCGATGTCGCGCGCCACGGTTGCTCCTAAATGAGGGGTTTTTGTCCTGAATATGCCCTTGTATGCCCCGTGGGGGCCGCGACCCGGATGCTTCGCGGACTGATCTGCCGTGGATCTTCCGCGCTCATCCGGTGCCGACCGCACTCATTTGATCATCCGACGCTACTGCGCATATGTCCAGAGGGCGTCACAGGTGAGCGGCGTGAGCATCGCCACTCATCCGGATGTTTTCAATGCGTCACCATTGCTTCACCCCGGGTGCGGCGCTGGCGGGTACCCCATGAGACGATGGCCACTTCCGGGCGCCCATCTCGCCGCCCTGATACGTAACTTACGGTTCCGTAGGTACGATGCAGGGCATGACTGCGCCCGTCCCCGACGCACATTCGGACACGCCGGCCGCCGGCCGCGACTCCGGCGCGCCCTCCCTGCCGCACCAGATCGCACACCACGCCCAGCAGCTCTCGGACGAGATCAAGCCCAGACTCCGCGGCTGGCTGCACCTCGGCATGTTCCCGGCCGCGCTCGTCGCGGGCCTGGTACTCACCGCCCTGGCGGACTCACCCCGGGGCCGTCTCGCCTGCGGGATCTACGCCCTCACGGCCTGCCTGCTGTTCGGCGTGAGCGCGCTGTACCACCGGGGCAACTGGAGCCCGCGCATGGACGGCGTCCTGCGCCGACTCGATCACGCCAACATCTTCCTGATCATCGCTGGCACGTACACCCCGCTGACGATGCTGCTGCTGCCGGGCGCCAAGGGACAGTGGCTGCTGTGGGGCATCTGGGGCGCGGCCGCGGCGGGCATCGTCTTCCGGGTGTTCTGGGTCGGCGCCCCGCGCTGGCTCTACACCCCCTGCTACATCGCGATGGGCTGGGCGGCCGTCTTCTTCCTGCCGGACTTCATGCGCACCGGCGGCATCGCGGTGCTGGTCCTGGTGATCGTCGGCGGCCTCCTCTACAGCGCGGGCGGCGTGATCTACGGCATCAAGCGCCCGAACCCGTCACCGCGCTGGTTCGGCTTCCACGAGGTCTTCCACTCCTTCACGCTTGCGGCGTTCGTCGTGCACTACGTCGGGATCTCGCTGGTCGCGTACCAGCACGCGTAGCGCACCGCACAGCCTCTTCGAGGGCCACGGCTTCCAGGCCGTGGCCCTTTTTCGCGTCCAGAAACGTCGACAGGCGGAGGATATGGACAGCCTTACTCTTTAGAGAGTCACTTTCATTTCAGGGCTACTCTCACTACGGATGCTCGCCGCTGATGGGTGCTCGGCGTCGTCTTCGCCGCGCTGATGCTCCCCGCGGGCCTGCTCGGCGACCGGTTCGGGCGGGGACTGATGCTGATCACCGGGCTCGGGATCTTCCTCGCCGGGTCGCTGGCCGG
Organism: Streptomyces sp. NPDC107528; assembly: GCF_055639295.1. Lineage (NCBI taxonomy): Bacteria > Bacillati > Actinomycetota > Actinomycetes > Kitasatosporales > Streptomycetaceae > Streptomyces > Streptomyces sp. NPDC107528. Next base: position 61,245 of record NZ_JBVKAV010000006.1, on the reverse strand, counting down.
CGCCCTCGCCGACGACGTGACCGCGGTGATCGCCGCACGAGCGGTGATGGGCGTCGGCGCGGCCCTGGTCACCCCGCTCTCGCTGTCCGTGCTGCCCACGCTCCTCGGTCCGAGGAGCGCACCAAGGCCGTCGGCATCACCTCCGCCGCCTCCGCGCTGGGCCGCCCGCTCGGCCCGACCATCGGCGGCCGGCTGCTGAACCACTTCTGGTGGGGCTCGGTCTTCCTGATCAACGTCCCGATGGCCGCGATCGGCGTCACCGCCTGCCTCTACCTGCTCCCCGAGACGAAGGACCCCGCCTCCCCCCAAGGTCGACACCGTCTCGACCGCCCTGGCCGCGTCCGGGCTCGGCGCCCTCGTCCACGGGATCATCGAGGCGCCCACCCGCGGCTGGGGCGACCCTCCCCCACAGTCTTGAAGACGTGGGGGCACCCCCAGTCCTGGGCATGCTCGGGGCCGCCGTGCTCCTGATCGCCGCGCTGGTGCTGCGTGAACGCCGGGTCGAGCGCCCCATGCCCGACATGACTCTGCTCACCCACCGCAGGTTCCTGTGCAACACGGTCGCCGCCACCCTGGTGACGTTCATCCTGACCGGCCTGCTGTTCGTGCTGCCGGTGATGGGCGGACTGCTGGTCGCCTCCCGCCTCGCGCCGAAGGTCGTCGCCCGCTTCGGTGCGCGTGCCGCGGTGAGCGCCGGCCTGGTGGTGCCGGCCTTCGCAGGGCTCCTCGGCAGCCGTACGACGGCGGATTCCGGCTGCGGATTCGTCGCGCTGTGGCTCACCGTCACCGGCCTCGGCTTCGGCCTCTCGCTCATCCCCGCCATGAACGGCGGCCTGAGCGCCCTGCCCCGCGACCGCGCCGGCTGGGGGTCCCCCCACGCCTTCAAGGCAGTGAGGGAGGATCCGGGCTGCTGATGAACATGCGTCAGGTCGGCGGTGCGATCGGCATCGCCCTGCTCGGCAGCCTGCTCGCCGGCACCTTCCGGGACCGGCTCGACGTCACCGGGCTGCCCGCGAGCGCCGCCGGGGAGTCCGTGGTCGCGGCGCACCTCGTCGCCGAGCGGGCCGGCCCGGCGGAGTCGGCGGCCTCCGCGAACAGGGCCTACGTCCACGGCATGGGCGTCGTGCCTCTGGTGTGCGGGATCGCGGCCCTCGTCTCCGCCCTGCCGGCGGCGGCGTTCCTGCCGGGCACGGCACGCACGCCCGCTGCGCGTGAGCCCGAGAGCCCGGACATGGCCGCCGCGGGAGCCGATGCCCGACAATGAGCCCCATGACCCCCGCGCACTCCTCTCCCCTGACCGACCGTCCCCAGCTGGGGCTTCGTGAGCGGAAGAAGATCAAGACCCGGACGGCGATCCGCGACGCGACGTACGCGCTGATCAAGTTGCAGGGCTACGACGCCACCACGATCGAGCAGATCGCCGAGCGTGCCGAGGTGTCGCCGTCAACGGTCTTCCGCTACTTCCCGACCAAGGAGGACATCGTCCTCACGGACGAGTACGACCCGATCCTGCTGGACGAGTTGCGCAGGCGGCCGGCGGACGAGCCGTGGATGGAGTCGCTGCGGTACGTCATGAAGCTGGCCATCGCGGCCGCGACCGACGAGGAGCCGGAGGCCGTGCGGCTGCGGTCCCACCTGTTGGTCCAGGTCCCCGCGGTGCGGTCCCGGATGCTGGAGAGCATGTCGGTCACCGGCCGGATGCTCGGCGAGGCCATCGCCGAGCGCACCGGCAGGGCGCGGGACAGCTTCGAGGTGCGGGTCTTCACGATGTCCCTCATCGGCGCCCTCGCGGAGGTCTCCCTGTACTGGGCCGAGAACGGCTTCGAGGACGACCTCAACGACCTGGTCGACCGTGCCCTGGACGTCGTCGAGCACGGCCTGGCCCCGGAAAAGCCCTGAGGCCACAGCACGCTCCCGTGCCATCCTGACCGGGTGAACGGTCCCGAGATCCACGTCGAGTTCGCCCCCGAGCTGCGCCTGTTCCTCCCCAACGGACGGCGCCAGGACGGTGCCGCCCAGGTCAGCGCCGACGGCGTCTCGACCCTCGGCCATGTCGTCGAGTCCCTCGGCGTCCCGCTGACCGAGGTCGGTCCGCTGGTCGTGGACGGCCACAAGGCGCCGGTCTCGCACATCCCGACCGCGGGCCAGTCCGTTTCCGTACGGCCCGTCGAGCGCCCCCAGCGGGTGCCCGGCGCCCCGCTGCGCTTCCTGCTCGACGTCCACCTCGGCACCCTCGCCCGCCGTATGCGCCTGCTCGGCGTGGACACGGCCTACGAGTCGACGGACATCGGCGACCCGGCGCTGGCCGCCCTCTCGGCGGCCGAGCAGCGGGTCCTGCTCAGCCGGGACCGGGGCCTGCTGCGGCGCCGCGAACTGTGGGCCGGCGCGTTCGTCTACAGCACCCGCCCCGAGGACCAACTCCGGGACATCCTGGACCGGTTCCGCCCCGAGCTGCGGCCATGGACCCGCTGCACGGCCTGCAACGGCCTGCTGAAGGAGGCCACCAAGGAGGAGGTCGCCGACCAGTTGGAGGGCGGCACGCAGCGGTCGTACGACGTCTTCGCGCAGTGCACCGCGTGCAAGCGCGCGTACTGGAAGGGCGCGCACCACGAACAGCTGGTCGCCATCGTGGAGCGCGCCCTCGCGGACTACGCGGGCTAACGCCGGGTCACATCACCCTTTCCGCAGGCGATTCCGTCTCTGTTCGTGTCCAGCCGCAGCGGGTCGTCCTTGCCGTTGACCTTGAGACGGCCGTAGTCGTTCTTCTTCAGCCAGTCGCAGCGGGCCTTCGTCGTCGCCTTCACGGTCGGCGGGAAGTCCGTCGGCACACAGACGTTGGCGGAGCCGTAGTGCCGGTCGCAGCCGGACACGGTCGGGCTGACCTTCTGCGACGTGCGCTTCTTGCCGGGGCCCATGACCTTGCCCTTGAGGTTGTCGGCGAAGTCGTGGACATGCGCCGAGGCGTCCTTGGCGCTCAGCGCCTGCGGGCCCTGGAGGTGCACCCACTTGGCCACCGACGGCACGCCGTTGGCGTCCACCGCGAAGAGCATGTACCAGCCGGGCGGGGCCAGGTTGGGGTTGCTCGTCACGTTCAGGTCGACGTTGTTGCCGTCGACCGACAGGGGGAGATCCACGAAGCGCTGGTTCGGGTCCGACGAGTGCGTCACGGCGGCCGGGCGGATCAGCTCGGCCTTGGCGATGGGCCGGTCGACGGTGATCCGCTGGGTGTCGCCGTACGTCCACTCGGTGTCGATGACCGAAGTGATCGTCGGGCGTTCGCCCTTGAGGAGATAGGGCGGGGTGTAGATCGACACGTCGTGGTTCCAGGAGCCGTTGCCCGGGTTGTCGCCGGTGGCCATCACGCGGCCGTCGGGCAGGAGGAACGCCGAGGAGTGGTAGCCGCGCTCCTCCGGGTCCGCCGCCACCGGGTCGAAGGTGTCGGTCGCCGGGTCGTAGAGCGACGACTCGTACACCGGGTCGGCCCGGTTGTGCAGCGCGCCGCCGGTCTCCAGGACCTTGCCGTCGGGCAGCAGCACGGCCGAGACGTACATCTTGCCCTGGTTGCCGGTCTGCGGGACCTTCCCGGCTCCGAGGTCGACGGTGCCCTGCGGGAGCGGCGGGCCGGCGACGTAGGACGGGTTGGGCTGCTTGAGGTCGATGACGTCGGTGAGACGGTTCGCGTCCGGGTTGGAGTCGATGTTGCCGCCGCCGATGGTGAGGACCTTCTGGTCCTGGGCCGGGGGCAGCAGCACGCTCGCGGACTGGTCGCGCTCGTCCTTGCGCTGCAGACCGGGGACCTGGGTGACCGTGTTGGCGTCGTAGTCGTAGATCGCCGATCCGGTGCCCGGGATGTTGTTGCCGAAGACATGGCTGCCGGAGTAGAAGAGGCGGCCGTCCTGCATCAGGATCATCGACGGGTACAGACCCCAGTACGACCAGGTCTGGTTGACCTTCCAGAGCTCCAGCCACTTCTGCTCGGCGTCCGACCACCGCTCGGCGGTCACCGAACCGGTCGAGTCCTCCTTCAGCCCGCCGAAGGAGATCACGTCACCGTTGCCGAGGATGGTGGCCGACGGGTACCAGTGGCCGTCGTTCATGTCGTTGGTCTTGCTGTAGGTCTCGCTGACCGGGTCGAAGATGTACGAGTCCTTGTAGCCCTGGTAGCCGATCGTGCCGTCCGCCGACGGATAGCCCTTGTTGCCGCTCATCACGAGCACACGCCCGTCGTCGAGCTGGACGTGACCGGCGCAGAACATGTCCTTGGGCGTCGGGATCTGCTTGTACGTGCCGTTCTGCGGGTCGTAGACCGCGCTCGTGAAGGTGCCCGCCTGGAACATCGTCGGGTCGTTGCCGGAGCCCGCGATCAGCAGCACCTTGCCGTTGTTCAGGACGACGGAGTGCATGGAGCGGACCGGGTTCTTCGTGGGCAGCACGTCCCAGCGGCCGTTCGCGCACTCCTCGGCCGTCCCCGTGCACACCGGGTCCGGGACCGGTTCGGCGACCTGGTCCATCGTGTAGTCGTCGGTGGTGACGGAGCCGGTGCCGTACACGGAGACGCCCCACGCGATCCGGTCGGTGCCGGCGGGCACCTCGGGTGTGCGGACCGTCGCCTCGGTCCAACCGGCCGCCATCTCCAGCGTCTTGAGGTCGGTCCAGTACTGCCAGCCCGCAGTCGCGTCGTGCCGGAAGAGGGTGACCGAGGTGTCGGGAGTGGTCGACTTGTACCAGAGCCCCAGGTCGTACTGCTTGCCCGGCGTGACGACCGGCGCGCAGTCGGCGGACTCGGTGATGAGCGCCTTGCGGTCGCCCTCGGCACGGCGGGTCAGCGACACCTTCATCGCCTTGGAGCCGCTGTGGGCGTCCGTGGTCGTCTCGAAAGTGAAGTCGTTGTCGCCCCAGCCGGACTTCTTCCAGCAGTACGGCATGTCGTCGGTGCCGGCGGTCTCGAAGCCGGGGTTCTTGATGAGGTTGGCGGCGGAGGCGGACTCGGGCGAGGTGAGGAGCAGGCCCCCGGTCAGGCCCATGACGGCCAGCAGGGCCGTTCTCCTCCCGGATCTCTTGCGGCTGGTTCTCATGCGGAACTCCTTGCTGTGCGGCTCCCGCGCCCGGGGCCCTTCCCGCTCCGGCGCGGCAGATAGACCAGCGCTTCGGTACCGACGAAACGCAGGACGAAGGTGATGACCAGGGCCAGCGCGGTCGCCGGCAGCACGGCCAGCCCGAACTGCCCGACGAGCAGCGCGATCAGCGGGATGCGCAGCACCAGGTCGGCGTTGGCGAGCAGCGCGAACCGTGCGGTGCGGTCGGCCCAGTGGCGGTGGACACGACGGTCGCGGAACAGCAGCTTCTCGATGAGCAGGAAGTTCCAGGCCACACCGAACTGGTTGGCGACTATCTCCGCCGGGAGGTAGTGCAGCCCCGCCTGGGTCAGCGCCCACAGCGCGGCCAGGTTCGGCACGAAGCCCGTCAGCCCGATCAGCCCGAACACCACCATCCGGGACAGCGGATCGGCCGTCCGCAGCCCGGCGAGGTGCCGCAGGAAGCGCCGGCCCTCCGCCGCGGTGGACTTGGACTCCCCCGCGAACCGGTCCTGGAACACGAACGGCACCTCGGTGACCGTGCGCGGGCGGCTGCGGACCGCCAGCTCCAGCAGGATCTTGTAACCGAGCGGCTTGAGCGCTTCCGCGGTGATGTCGCTGCGCCGGATCGCGAAGAAGCCGCTCATCGGGTCGCTGATGCCGTGCAGCCTGCGCGGGAAGAGGGACTTGGTCAGCCAGGTCGCGCCGCGCGACACGGCCACGCGGTAGCTGCCGGCGAGCCCGGCCCGGCTGCCGCCCTTGATGTACCGGGAGGCGACGACGAGCCCGGCGTTCGCGCGCTCGCCGGTGGCGACCAGGTCCGGCACCAGGGACGGCGGGTGCTGGCAGTCGCCGTCCATGACGACGATCCAGTCCGACCCGGCCGCCTTCATCCCCTCGACGACCGCGCCGCCGAGCCCGCCGACGGGTTCGTCGCGGTGAATGACGGTGACCGGGAACGGGCAGTCCTGCGCAGCCTCCTTGATGACCTGCGGGGTGTCGTCGCTGGAGTCGTCCACGAAGACGACCTCGCAGGGCAGCCGGGCCGGCACCGACTCGGTGATCTGGTGCAGCAACTGCCGTACGTTCGCCGACTCGTTGTAGGTCGGTATGACGATGGTGACGGCGCCCGGCTCGGGCACCTCGGCGGCATCGACCGACGGTTCGCCCAGCTCTCCGGGGGCGGTGTACTCGTGCGTCATCGAACCCCTCCGGATGCTGTCTGGATCTGCCGGATCTCGATCCGGTCCGCGCCGGTGCCGAACACGGCGACCGGCTTCGAGTGCTCCATGGCCGCCTTGACGTTGGGCAGGTCGACCGCGTCCCGCCGCACCGTCGGCGAGGCGACGACGTAGTCGAGGTCCTTCCAGCCGCGCGGCATCGTCTTCGTCACGGCCGGGTCGAGATCCGCCTTGTAGAACCAGATGGCGCCGAGCCCGGGCTCGTACCCGGCGTGCACCAGGTCCAGCCACAGCGCGTCGTCGACGAGCACCCGGGTGTCCTTCGGGTCGTCCACCTCCGTGGCCAGCCACTTCGAGGCGGCCTGGTAGGGCGCGTTGGCGTCGGCGGTGACGGCGGTGTGGGCGCCGTCGTACCAGCGGGGTACGACATAGGCGCCGGCCGCGATCGCGAGGACGGCCGCGAGGGCGTACCGCCCGCCGGTGACATACCGGTTCTCGGCCTCGGAACGCCGTCGCCGCAGGACGGCGTGGGCGACGGAGGCCGTGCCGCCGGCGAGGACGAGGGCGAGGAACGGCAGCGCCTGGATGACGTACATCGCGGGCAGGTAGCCGGTGGGGCGCATGGCCACCAGGGCGAGGATCACCACCGCGAAGGAGGGGCCTGCCAGGGCCCGGGCGGTGACCGACCAGCGCCAGGTGACCAGGAGCAGCAGGCCGCCCGCGAGGCCGCCGACGATGAGGACGCGGTCGTAGTAGAGCCACGACTGCAGGACGCCCCAGGAGCCGGAGCCCTGGTCGAGGATGAAGCCCGAACCGGGCCTGGTCATCTGGTACTTGATGCCGTCCCAGAGCGAGACGTGCCCGCTCCCCGGGAACAACTCGCCCTTCAGCAGGGCGAACAGCGGGTACGACAGGCCGATCAGCGCGCATGCGGTGATCGCGCCGGTCAGGGCGAACTTGCGGGTGTCGCGGTGGCTGTGGCGCCACATGGTGACGAAGACCGCCGGAAGGACGAAGAGCATCGTCTCCTTGGTCAGCACGGCCGTGGCCGCCGCGATCCCCGCGCCGAAGTGGTGCCAGAGATGGCGGCTCGGGGAGGCGGCGAGGGCGAACGCGAGGAGCGTCCACATCACCGCGAGGTTGTCGAGGAAGATCTCCCGCTGGAGGACGACCGACAGCGGCGAGAGCCCGAACAGGACCATGCCGAGCCCGGCCGCCCAGCGCGGCAGGGACAGCCGCCGCCCGAGCACGTAGACGAGGACCGCGCTGATCGCGCTGATGACCAGCATCGCGGCCCGCATGGTGCCGACGGTCATCGACTCGGGGCTGAGCGCGGCGGGTATCCAGGTCAGCAGGGCGAGCTGGATCCAGCCGAGCGGCGGGTGGTCGTACCAGTACGTGTAGTGGGCGAGGCCCCGGCCCTCCTGGACGGCCCAGGCCTGGGCGAGGTAGGTGCCCTCGTCGTCGCTGAGGGTCGGGTAGTCGGCGATGTTCCAGCCCTGCACGACGAGGATCGCGACGAGGAGCACGCCGCACAGGATCAGGTCGGGCCGGGACGAACGCAGGCGCGTCGGCGGGGTCGTTCGGCTGGTCGAACGCGTCGTGGGCGCAGGCTGCCGCTGCGCGGGGACCTTGACTGTGGTCACCGCGGGAAGGGTGGAGGTCACGCAGGAACGTCCTCTCGGTTCACGTGCGCGAGATGTGCGCCGACGTGGCTCGTCAACTCCCAGTCGTTTCGGCCGCGTTGCTCACGCCATACGGCGCGGATGGCGGCCCCGGCGAGGAGCACCTGGTAGAAGGGGCCGCCCACGACGAGCTTCAGGTAGTGGACGAAGCGGACCCGAAGCCCGTACTGCTTGCCGAAGTCGTGCAGCCCGACGATCTCGAAGACGAACGTGACGAGCGCGGTCACGGCCGGCAGGAAGGTGATGAAGGCGACGGTCACGGACACGTCGAGGAACACCGCGATCGCGATGTTGAGCGGGATGATGAGCCCGGTGAAGGCCTGCATGAACGGCGTCATGAGCGTGTACCGGGCCAGCAACCGCTGCCCGAACGTGGGCAGTTGCTTCCAGTCCTTCTTCCGGTAGACCTGAAGGAAGCCCTGGTTCCAGCGGGTGCGCTGCTTGAGCAGCGACATGAGGCTGCCGGGCGTCTCCTCCTTGGTCACCATGTCGGAGTCGTAGGCGACGACGACCTTCTTGCCGACGCTGGACAGCCGCACGCCCAGATCACAGTCCTCGGCGAGGCAGTTGGAGTCCCAGCCGTCGGCTTCCCGGAGCACGTCCGTCCGTACGAAGACCGTGTTGCCGCCGAGCGGGATGAACCCCTTCTGCGCGTGCAGGTGCAGCCGGGAACGGAACCAGAAGAAGTACTCCAGGCAGTTGCGCAGGCTGTACCAGCTGGAGTGGAAGTTGATCAGCTGGACCCCGCCCTGGACGACATCCGCGCCCGTCGTGCGGAACGCGTGGTCCACGTGCGCGAGGAGCTCCGGATGGACCTGGTCCTCGGCGTCGAAGACCCCGACGACATCGCCGCGGCAGTGCGGCAGCGCCGTGTTCATGGCCTTCGGTTTGTTCTTCTTCTCGTGAGTGTCGACGACGACGCGGACGCGCGGATCACGTGCCGCGGCCCGCTCGGCCACCTCGGTGGTCTCCGGGTCGTCGTGCCCGACGATGACGATGATCTCGAAGTCGGTGTGTGTGGAATCCAGCAGCCGCTGGATCGTGTGGTCCAGCACGGCTTGTTCGTGCCGGGCCGGCAACAGCAGCGAGAACGACACGTGCTCGCCGCCGTCCGGTCTGCTGAACCGGGTGGAGGCGAGCACTTCGGGCGTACGCCACGCGTGCATCTGCCACCACAAAGTGAAAGCCGCCATCCAGAACAAGGCCAGCGAGACGACGGCTATGAAAACAGACGTCAGCAACAGATCCCCCCAGATCCCCAATGCCCCCTGTCGCAACGGTGAGTTACAGCCGTCGCGTCACTGTGGAGACATTAAGGGGGATCTGTGAAGTCCGCAGGCTGTTTTGATGAAGAGCGCGTTTCCTCACAACGAGCCCCGAGAGTGAGTAAATCGAACACAGGCTGCGTAAGTGCCCCGATTTGACTGCCGTCTCACCTGCTCAACGCGGTCCGCAGACGGTCGGGATCCGTGGTCGGGGCATCGCAGGTGAAGTTGCGGCAGACGTACGCGGCGGGTGCGCCCTGCTGCAGCGGCCGGTCAACAAGGAGCGGAAACTCGTCACTCTCCGGAGTGCCCACGGCGACGACCGCGCCCGGGGCGGTGCCCAGGAGCGCCGTACGGTGCAGGGTCCTCGTGCCCTCGTCGGCCAGGGACGGCCCGACCACCGCGACTTCCCGCGGCCCGTCGAGGTTGGCCTCGGCGACGGCGAGCCCCCAGCCGATGAAGCGGGGGACGCGCGGGCCGAGCGCCTTGACGACGCCCAGCGCCTTGACGGCCGCGGCGCGATGGGGCTCCGCACCGGTCTGCGCCGCGTAGCTCAGCAGGGCACCGGCCGCCGCGCTCCAGCCGGACGGGGCGGCGTTGTCGGTGGGGTCCTGGGGGCGGCGGATCAGCTGCTCGGCGTCGGCGGCCGTGTCGTAGAGGGCGCCGGACTCCGCGTCGGTGAAACGCGCGAGCACGTGGTCGAGCAGGAATCCCGCGAAGTCCAGCCAGACGCCCTCGCCGGTGACCGAGGCGAGCGCGAGGAAACCCTCGGCGACGTCGCCGTAGTCCTCCAGCACACCCGCGTTGGCGCCGGCCTTGCCGTCCTTGCTGGTCCGGGAGAGGCGGGCGTGGTCGTCGAGGTGCAGCCGCACCAGGAGGTCGGCGGCGGCGACGGCGGCGTCCACGAGGTCGGGGCGGTCGAAGTAGGCGCCGGTCTCGGCGAGTGCGGCGACCGCGAGGCCGTTCCAGGCGGCGACGATCTTGTCGTCCCGGCCGGGCGCTGGACGCTCGGCCCGCGCGGCGAGCAGCCGCTCCTTCACGGAGGCGACCTTCTCGGCGTCGAACACCCCGTCCTGCTGCGGAAGCGCAAGGACGGAGGAACCGTGCTCGAAGGTGCCCTCTTCCGTCACACCGAAGTACCGGGAGGCGAGTTCGGCGTCCTCGTCGCCGAGGGCCGCACGCAGTTGCTCCGGGGTCCAGACGTAGTAGACACCCTCGACGTGCTTGCCGGTCCCGTCGTCGCTGTCCGCGTCGAGCGCGGAGGCGAACCCGCCCTCGTTGGTGCGCAGTTCACGCACCATGAAGTCGGCGGTTTCGAGGGCGACGCGGCGGGCGAGCTCGGAGCCGGTGGCGCGCCACAGGTGGGCGTAGACGCGGCACAGCAGGGCGTTGTCGTACAGCATCTTCTCGAAGTGCGGCACGACCCAGTCCCGGTCCACGGAGTACCGCGCGAAGCCGCCGCCGAGCTGGTCGTAGATCCCGCCCCTGGCCATCCGCTCGCAGGTGTCCTGGGCCATCTGCAGCGCGCCGTCGGCCCCCGTCCGCGCGTGGTGCCGCAGCAGGAACTCGACCACCATGGACGGCGGGAACTTGGGCGCGCCCCCGAATCCGCCGCGCTGCGGGTCGTACTCCCGCGTCAGCCCGAGCAGCGCCTGCGCCAGCTCCTGCTCGCCGGGCGCCTCGGTCCCGCCGTAGGAGATCTCCCGCTCGGCGAGATCCCGGGTGATCTTCCCCGCGACGTCGGCGACCTCGTCCCGCCGGTCCGCCCAGGCACTGCGCACCCCCTCCAGGACCTGCCGGAAGGACGGCATCCCCTGGCGGGGAGCGGGCGGGAAGTAGGTGCCGAAGTAGAAGGGCTCGGCGTCGGGCGTGAGGAACACCGTCATGGGCCAGCCGCCCTGCCCGGTGGCGGCCTGGACGGCCTCCATGTAGACGGCGTCTACGTCGGGGCGTTCTTCTCGGTCGACCTTGATGTTGACGTAGTGGGCGTTGAGGTAGTCGGCGGTCTCCTGGTCCTCGAACGACTCGTGAGCCATCACGTGGCACCAGTGACAGCTGCTATAGCCGACGCTGAGCAGCACGGGCACGTTCCGCTTCCGCGCCTCCTCGAAGGCCTCGCCGGACCAGGGCCACCAGTCGACGGGGTTGTCGGCGTGCTGAAGGAGGTACGGGGACGTCTCGTGCGCCAGTCGGTTCGGCATGGGGTCCATCCTGCCGCAGTACCCGGTCCATCATGCGTCAGGCGTCCACCAGACGGTGACCTCGCGCTTTCCCGTCCCCTGAATAGGCGGCACCGGTGTCGAGGCTCTCGGTGCAGCGGCCGTGGGAGCGGCGCCGGAGGCGGGGAGCGGGGTCAGGTTGATGGCAGGCAGAGCAGGGCGGCCGGAACCCTGCGCCTCGGCGCCCCTGCAGCGGATTGCGCCAATTCACCGCACCCGCAAGGTGATCGAAGTCCGCTCGCCCCCTCGCCCCGATGCGCGGTGGGCAGCACACTTGACCAAGAACGCCGTTGCCGCCGGAGGGGGACGTGACATGCGGGACAGCCATCGGACGGAGGCCGAGCGGCTGTTGGCTCGGGCCGTGGAGGAGGAGGTGCGCCGCTCGGGCGGGCGCGTCGAGGGGCAGGTGCTGCTGTCGCGGGCGCGCGGGGCGCTGGACGCCATGGCGCAGGTGGCGGCCGAGGAGTACGAGGCGTACACGCAGGCCCTGGACGAGGCGGAGGCAGGGAGGCTGACGTTCGGGCAGCGGTTCGCGCGGGAGGGCGGCAGTACGCCGCTGATGGTGGCCGGCGTGGCCGCGGTCGCTGCCGTGGTGTCCGACCTGGCCCTCGGCACCGGCACGGTGACGGCCGTCGGCGCGGGCGTGACCGTGGGCGTCGTCGGCGCCGCGGCGACGGTAGTGAAGGTGGCAGGCACGCATCTGCCGGCCGCGCACCACCGCGCGGGCGCCGTCGGCCAGCCCGGCGGTCCGGAACAGCTGCGGCTGCAGTGGCTGACGGCGCTGGAGGTACGGGGCATCCGCCCGTTCCTCGACCAGCAGCGGGTGCTGAGCGCGTCCACCGGCCCGCAGAAGTCGGCGCCGCGGCTGAAGGGCGCGGACAAGAGCGCGGCGGCCCGCGGCCGGAACGTGCTGGAGCAGTCGTTCGGTCAACTCCCCGAGCCGATGGGCCCGTTCACGGGCCGCAGGCAGGAGATGGCCCGCATCCGGCAGTGGGTGCAGGCGGCGCGGGCGAGTACGGAGACGAAGCCGACGGTGGTGGTCCTGCACGGGGCGCCCGGCAGCGGCCGTACGGCACTGGCGATCCGCGCGGCCCACGATCTGAAGGACCAGTTCCGCGGGGCGTGCGTGGTGGATCTGCGGGGTGACACGACGGAGGAGCCGCCGCTGTCGACGCGGGACGCGCTGCTGCATCTGCTGAACCGATTGGGCGCCCCGCGCGAGCAGCTTCTCTTCCGTGAGCGATCCTCGACGGATCAGCAGGTCAAGCGGCTGAGTGAGCTCTACCACCAGCATCTGACCGGTCTCCCGGTCACCGTCGTGCTCGACGACGCCTCGGACCCCGAGCAGGTCCGCACCCTCGTCCCCGAGCGCTCCGACAGTCTGGTCCTGGTCACCGCGCGGGAGGCTCTCGACCTGCCCGCGGATCTCGCCGCGTGGGTGCATCAGCTGCCGGTGGAGTCGTTGGACACGGCGGGCGCGGAGGAGCTGCTGTCCGCGGCGGCGCAGGATTCCGCCAGCCCCTATGACGCCGAATCCGCCGAACTGATCGGGGAGTTGTGCGGCGGGCTGCCGCTGGCGCTGCGTATCGCGGGCTCGTCGCTGGGGCCGCGCTCACCGCGCACGCTGGCAACGGATCTGGGCGCGTACGGCCCGGTGGAGCCGATCGAGCGGGTGCTGTGGCTGCGCTACACCGACCAGTCGGAGTCCGCGAGACGACTGCTGCGCAGGCTGGCGCTGGCAGGCAGGGCGTCGTTGGGCGCGGCAGCGGCGGCATCGCTCCTGGCCACGGACGAGGCGGAGGCGACGCGCCATCTGGTGGCCCTGTCAGAGTCGGGCCTGATCGACCACGTCCGTGGCAACCGCTACCGCCTGCACGACCTGGTCCGCGGTTTCGCCCACGCCCGCCTCCTCGACGAGGAGGAGCCCTCGGAGCGTACGGCGGCGCAGGAGCGGCTGATCGTGAACTACGCCGACCTCGCGGAATCCGTCCTACGCCTGGTCGACGGCAACATGTCGACCCGCTCGGACCGCTTCAGCCCGCACGGCTTCACCTCGCTGGACGACGCGCTGCGCTGGCTGGACGACGAGTCGAGCTTCATCACGGCGGCCCTCAGGCACGCGGAGGACGCGAACCAGGCGGCCGTGCTCAATCTGCTGGGCGCCCTGTGCGACTACTGCCTGCTGCGGGGCGACCTCTACCGCCTCGGCGAGATCAGCGAGCTGGCCCAGGCCGTGGACCAGGGCCTGCTGGTCCGCTCGGTGCAGTGGCGTACGGGCATCGCGGCCCGTCAGCTGGGTGAGCTGGACAAGGCCCGCACGACCCTGACCTCGGTGGTCGACCTCTATATGCAGGCCCACCACGATGCGGGCGCGGCCCGCGCCCTGTGCTCCCTCGGCATCACCCTGCACCACCAGGGCCACCTCACCGAGGCGGCGGCCAAACTCCGCGAGGCCCTGGACCTACAGTCGGCGCCCCAGCTGGCGACGGACCGCGCCTGGACGATGCATGCGCTGGCGGCGGTCGAACGGGACCGGGGGCGCGTGCCGGAGGCGCTGCACCTGCTCACCGATTCCCTGGTCCTGCACCGCGCCGGCGAGTCGGTGCACGGCGAGGCGTGGGCCCACTTCCAGCTCGGCCAGCTGGGCCTGCGGATGGGGGACGTGCCGCGCGCGGAGTCCGAGCTGCGCCGGGCCCTCGACCTGTACGGCCGTACGCGCGACGCCCGCGGGGAGGCGTGGGCGCTGACCCAGCTGGCCCGCGCCCGCCTGGTCGCCGGGGATCCCTCCCAGGCGGTGGACGGACTGCGGCAGGCGGCGTCCCGGCATCGCGACAACGAGGACGCGCGCGGTGAGGCCTGGTCCGTCTACTACCTGGGCCAGGCCCTGGAGGAGACGGGCAACCTGGATGTCGCGGTACGCGAACTGGAACGCTCCCGCACGATGTTCTCGCGCATGCAGGACGTCTACGGCCTCGCCTGCGCCCGGCACCACTCTGCCCGCGTGACCCGGGACCAGCGCGCCGCCCAGACCGGGTCGCTGAAGAACTCCGGCTTCGCCCGCCAGCTCCTGGTGGACGCCCGCGCCAACTTCCAGCGGATCGGTGTCGCCCACGGGGAGGCGTGGACATGCCTGGAGCTGGCGGTGGTGGATGCCGGGAACACCCGTACGCAGCAGGCACTGGCCCTGTGCGACGACGCGGTGGGGCTGTTCGTCTCGTACGGCGACCGGCGGGGCGAGGACTGGGCCCGTTTCCTGCGCTGCACGCTGCTGCCGTACGCGGCTCCCGGCGGCGTGGAGGTCGGCGCGGCGGTGGCGCAGGAGGAACTGGCCCAGCTGGCCCGCGCCGGTCATCCGCTGCGGGACGCGAAGCTGGACGGCTACCTGGAGGCGTACCAGCTCCTGCTGGAGCGCGGCGTGAACCTGGAGGCGGGATGGCAGGCATGGCGGCTCGGCATGGTGCCGAACCGCCATGCCCGGGAGGTCATGGGGGTGGCGGTCGCCGCCCGGCAGTGACTCGGGTGCCGTCGGTACCGCCGGCCCGGCGGTACGACCCTCAGGAGCCGAGGACGCCGGAGACGCCGGGCCCGCCGATCCCGGAAGGCTCAGCCCTGCCGCGGCTTGGCCGGGCCGGTAACCTCGGCGTCCTCGGTGGAGCCCTCCGTCTTCGGAGCCGGGGGCTCCATGAAGTCGACCCTGCTCATGTGGCGGTTCATCGACTTCATCAGGGCCCACACCGCCAGTGCCATCACCGCGAAGACGATGAAGCCGAGGACGCCGGGGGTCACCTTGTCCTCGTCCACCTCCTTGGCGAGGGTGGCGAGCTGTGTCATTGCCAGGCTTGCGCTTGCGCTCATGTCAGGCATTGTCGCGGATGCCCGCAAAGAGGTCGTCCTCGGGGAGGGAGGTATCGACGAGGGACTTCGCCAGCTCGTACTCCTCGGTCGGCCAGACCTCTCTCTGGAGCTCCAGCGGGATGCGGAACCAGCCGCCGTCGGGGTCGATCTGGGTGGCGTGCGCGATCAGGGCCTTGTCGCGGATCTCGTAGAAGTCGCCGCACGGGACATGCGTGGTGAGCGTGCGCTGCTTCATGCCGAACTCGTCCCAGCGCTTGAGCCAGTCCCCGTAGGGGGACTCCAGGCCGCGGTCGAGCATGGCCTGGTGCAGCGCCTCGGTGCGGGGGCGGTTGAAGCCCTGGTTGTAGTAGAGCTTCTGCGGCTGGTACGCGGGGCCGTACTCCCCCTCCGGGTACTTCTCGGTGTCCGCCGCGCCCTCGAAGGCCACCATCGAGATCTTGTGGGTCATGATGTGGTCGGGGTGCGGGTAGCCGCCGTTCTCGTCGTAGGTGGTGATCACCTGGGGACGGAAGGAGCGGATCTGCTTCACCAGCTCACCGGCCGCCTTGTCGACGTCCTCCAGGGCGAAGCAGCCCTCGGGGAGCGGGGGCAGCGGGTCGCCCTCGGGCAGGCCGGAGTCGACGAAGCCGAGCCACTCCTGCTTGATCCCGAGGATCTCGCGGGCCTCGTCCATCTCCTTCTTGCGTACCTCGTGGATGTGCTCCTCGATGTACTTGTCGCCCTGGAGCTTCGGATTGAGGATGGAGCCGCGCTCCCCGCCCGTGCAGGTCACGACCAGCACGTCCACCCCCTCGGACACGTACTTCGCCATGGTGGCCGCGCCCTTGCTCGACTCGTCGTCGGGGTGGGCGTGGACGGCCATCAGTCGCAGCTGGTCAGTCAAGACTCAATCCTCATAAGTCGGCGCCCGGTGTGAACCGGTGCGATCGGCGGCTTCTATAGTGACCGAATCGGGGGGCGGATAATTCCGGGGTACGGCCCTGAGAACCCCTTTCGGGACATCCGTCCCGCCCCGGCCGAGAGGACGATCATGAGCACGGCGACGACGCGGCGGTCCGAGAGCCGCTACGGCCGCTCCTCGGACGAGCGCGCCGACCGCACGCTCAAGGTCGTCGGCGCCGTCCTCGGGGCGGTACTGCTGGCGGTGATCGGCTACTTCGGCTACCACTACGTCGGCCAGAACAAGATCAGCGCCGAGGTGATCGAGTTCGACGCCGGGAAGAACGCGGTGAAGGTGCATCTGGAGGTCCGCAAGGACGCCGGCGCCTCCGGCTACTGCACGCTGCGCTCCCAGGCGGAGAGTGGCGCCGAGGTGGGCCGGGCCGACTTCCGCTTCGACGGCGACGCGACCCGGATCGACAAGGTCGTCACGCTCCGCACGGCGTCCCCGGGAACGACGGCCGAGCTGCTCGGCTGCCACTCCGACTGACCGGGCCGTCCGGAACTGACCGACCCTGGTCGACACCGACCGCCTTTGTCCGGAATACGTAGGCGCTGACCTGCGTTGACGTGATTCT
This sequence comes from Streptomyces sp. NPDC107528, assembly GCF_055639295.1. NCBI lineage: Bacteria > Bacillati > Actinomycetota > Actinomycetes > Kitasatosporales > Streptomycetaceae > Streptomyces > Streptomyces sp. NPDC107528. The sequence continues at coordinate 44,448 of NZ_JBVKAV010000006.1, read as the reverse complement.
GATGGCTTATGTCCTCCCCCTTCGGCCGTTGAATTGTTAGGCTCGTGGTTTCGCCCTTCCATGAAGGAACATCCTTCTGGGTAGGGCGATGCTTTGTATTCCCAGTACCTACGAGGAGCACCTGTGACCCAGACCAGCGAGAACGTCACCTGGCTGACCCAGGAGGCGTACAACCAGCTCAAGGCCGAGCTGGAGCACCTGTCTGGTCCTGCGCGCACGGAGATCGCCGCCAAGATCGCGGCCGCGCGCGAGGAGGGCGACCTGCGCGAGAACGGCGGGTACCACGCGGCCAAGGAGGAGCAGGGCAAGCAGGAGCTCCGTGTGCGCCAGCTGACCCAGCTCCTGGAGAACGCCAAGGTCGGCGAGGCGCCGACGTCGGCGGAGGGCGAGGTGGCGCCCGGCATGGTCGTCACGATCGCCTTCGACGGTGACGAGGACGACACGACGACCTTCCTGCTCGCCTCGCGCGAGTACGCGAGCTCGGACATCGAGACGTACTCCCCGCAGTCCCCGCTGGGTTCCGGCGTGATCGGCCACAAGGTCGGCGAGGACGCGGAGTACGAGCTGCCGAACGGCAAGACGGCCTCGGTGAAGATCCTGAAGGCCGAGCCCTACAGCGGCTGACCCGGGCCGTGCGGCATTGCCCCGGCCTGCATCTCCCTTACGAGCCCCCGGCGCCCACCGGCGCCGGGGGCTTCGTCATGCCGTCGCCGAGCGGTACTTCCGAACCGCCAGGGTGCGGAAGACCACGATGATCAGGATCGAGTAGATCAGCGAGGCCCACACCGGGTGCTGCATGGGCCAGGCGTCCGACGGTGAGACTCCCGGGTTGGCGAAGAGCTCGCGGCACGCCTGGACCGTGGCACTGAAGGGGTTCCAGTCGGCGACGTGCCGCAGCCACGGGGTCATGTGGCTGGTGTCCACGAACGCGTTCGAGATGAAGGTGACCGGGAAGAGCCAGATCAGTCCGCTGGACGTGGCCGCCTCGGGGGTACGGACGGACATGCCGATCAGGGCACCGATCCAGGTGAACGCGTAGCCGAGCAGGAGCAGCAGTCCGAAGGCCGCCAGCACCCTGCCGGCGTTGGTGCTGCCGTCCGACCCGACGCGCCAGCCGACCAGCAGGGCGACCACCGCCAGGACGACCAGGGTCAGGGCGGTCTGGACGAGGTCGGCGAAGGTACGCCCGGTGAGCACCGCACCTCTCGCCATGGGCAGGGAGCGGAAGCGGTCGATGAGCCCCTTGTGCATGTCGTCGGCGATGCCCGCGCCGGAGCTGGCGGTGGCGAACGTGACCGTCTGCGCGAAGATGCCGGCCATCAGGAAGTTCTTGTAGTCGACGGCGCTGGTGCTGCTGCCGATCTGCATGGATCCGCCGAAGACGTACGTGAACAGCACCACGAACATGATCGGTTGGATCAGGCCGTAGATGATCATCTCGGGGATCCGGGACATCCGGATCAGGTTGCGTTTGGCAACGACGATCGAGTCCCGGACTGACTGGCTGACCGGGTTCGTGGCCGGTGCGACCCGCACGGCGTCGAGAGCACTCACTTGGCGGCCTCCTTGCCGTTCTCCTCGTCCTTCACCTCGGCCAGGTGTCCTGTCAGGGACAGGAAGACGTCGTCCAGGGTCGGGCGGCGCAGCCCGATGTCGTCGATCTCGATGCCCCGGGTGTCGAGCTCACGGATGACCTCGGCGAGGAGCTTGGCACCTCCGGTCACGGGGACGGTGAGCTTGCGCATGTGGTCCTCGACCGTCGTGTCGCCCTTGCCGAAGCCGCGCAGCACCTCGGATGCGGCCTGGATCTCGTCGCGCTCGTGCACCACCAGCTCGACGCGCTCGCCGCCGGTGCGGGCCTTGAGCTGGTCGGAGGTGCCGGTGGCGATGACATGGCCGTGGTCGACGACTGCGATCTCGTGCGCGAGGTGGTCGGCCTCTTCGAGGTACTGGGTGGTGAGCAGCAGTGTCGTACCGCCCGAGACCAGGCGCTTGATGACCTCCCACAGCATCTGCCGGTTGCGGGGGTCGAGGCCGGTCGTCGGCTCGTCCATGAACATCACGGGCGGCGAGACCACCAGCGCGGCGGCAAGGTCGAGGCGGCGCCGCATGCCGCCGGAGTAGGTCTTCGTGGGACGGTCGGCGGCGTCGGCGAGGTCGAACTGCTCCAGCAGCTCGCCCGCGCGTGCCTTCGCGGCCTTGGACCTCATCTGGTAGAGCTGGCCGACCATCTGCAGGTTCTCGCGGCCGGTGAGGTACTCGTCCACCGCCGCGAACTGTCCGGACAGACCGATGGAACGGCGCACGGCATCGGGTTCCTTGAGGACATCGATGCCCGCGACGACCGCCGAGCCGCTGTCGGGGCGCAGCAGGGTCGTCAGACAGCGGACGGCCGTCGTCTTGCCCGCGCCGTTCGGCCCGAGCAGGCCCAGGACCGTGCCCTCGGGAACATCGAGGTCGACGCCGTCCAGAGCCTTTACGTCACCGAAGGTCTTCACCAGGCCTTCGGCATAGATGGCGCCTGGCATATGAATCTCCACGTCTTCGGGGAAACTTCGGAAAGCCTAGGTTTTGCACTGTTCGTTCCGCGCCATGACTCGGCGCTGTCGCGTAGATACGAGACACACCATAACGCGATGTATCGCGTCTCTCAACGGGATTACCCGAAGGAGTGACAAAGGGATTCCGACCTGCGCTTTCGCCCGCCGAGGCCTCGACCGACGACCGCTCGCGTCTCAGCCGATGACCGTGTACCCCGCCTCGCGCAGGGCTTGGCCGACCTCGACGCAGTGCGTACGGCCCTTCGTCTCCAGGTGCAGCTCGACCTCCGCCTCCGTGAGCCCGAGCCGTGGGTCGGTCCGTACGTGACTCACATCGAGGACGTTAGCGTCCACCACTGACAACACCCCCAAAAGCGTCGCGAGCGCGCCCGGCCGGTCCGTGAGCCGCAGCCGTACGGCCAGGTAGCGGCCCTGCGCGGCCATGCCGTGCCGCAGGACGCGCTCCAGCAGCACCGGGTCGACGTTGCCGCCGGACAGCACCGCGACGACCGGACCCTCGAAGGCGCCGGGGTCGCTCAGCAGCGCCGCGACGGGGCTCGCGCCGGCCGGCTCGACGACCAGCTTGGCCCGCTCCAGGCACAGCAGCAGGGCGGTGGCCAGCTCGTCCTCGCTGACCGTGCGGACCTCGTCCACCAGGTCGCCGATGATCCGGAACGGCACCTCTCCGGGTCGGCCGACCTTGATCCCGTCCGCCATCGTCACCGGGTTCTCGACGGCGACGGGGTGCCCGGCCGCCAGCGAGGGCGGATACGCCGCGGCACCGGCCGCCTGCACGCCCACGATCCGCACGTCGGGCCGCAGCGACTTCACCGCCATCGCGATACCCGCCGCGAGCCCGCCCCCGCCGATGCCGACGACGATCGTCCGCACCTCCGGGCACTGCTCGAGGATCTCCAGGCCGACCGTGCCCTGGCCGGCGATGATGTCGGGGTGGTCGAAGGGGTGGATGAACACCGCGCCCGTCTCGGCGGCGTACTCCTGCGCCGCGGTGAGCGTCTCGTCGACCACCTGGCCGTACAGGCGCACCTCGGCGCCGTAGTCCTGGGTGGCGCTGATCTTGGGGAGCGGGGCGCCCTTCGGCATGAACACCGTCGAGTGCACGCCGAGCAGCGACGACGCGAGGGCGACGCCCTGTGCGTGGTTGCCGGCGCTCGCGGCCACGACCCCCGCCGCCCGCTCCTCCGGGAGCAGCCCGGCGATCCGGACGTAGCCGCCGCGCAGCTTGAACGATCCCGTCCGCTGGAGGTTCTCGCATTTGAGGTGCACCGGCGCGCCCACCAGCTGGGACAGGTGCCTGCTGCCCTCCATCGCCGTCACGCGCGCCACGCCGGTCAGCATCTTCTGCGCCCCGCGCACGTCGTCGAGGGTGACGGGAGGCAAGGAGTCAGCCGTGCTGTAGCTCATGACCCAAGTCTCGCAGTTCACAGGCGCACGGCCCTGGTGTGACCAAGCACCGAGATGGGTTTGCGCAGCCCCGGTACACCCCGCGTCCGGGCCGCGTACCCTGTCCCCCAACCCAGCACCCCCTTCATGAAGTGAGCCCCCGGCCATGCCCACAACACCTGAAATGTCGATGGACATGACGACCGTCGCTGACAGCGGTCTCCTCGACACGCTGCAGCACGAGGTGGCGGTGTTCGCCCGTCGTGCCGAACAGACCCGGCTCGGTGGGGTCGGACAGGTGCGCAACTCCATGGACCGCGCCGCATACCTGCTGCTCAACCGCCTCGACAAGGAAGGCCCCATGGGCGTCAAGGCGCTCGCCGCGAGCATGGGGATCGACTCGTCGACGGTGACGCGCCAGGTGGCGCCCCTCGTCGACACAGGGCTCGTCAAGCGCACCTCGCACCCCGAGGACGGGCGGGCGGTGGTGCTCCAACTGTCCCCGCGCGGGCAGTCACGACTGGAGGAAGTGCGTTCGTCCCGGCGTCAGTTGATGGCCGAGCTGACGCAGGACTGGGCGCCGGAGGAGCGTGAGGCGTTCTGCACGCTCCTCACTCGCTTCAACACCGCGCTCTCGTCGCGGATGGCGGCGCAGGGAATCTCGGGCACGGACTCGCCCACGGCCTCCTGAGAGCCCTTTGAGCCTTTCGGCGCCGCGGTGACGCCCGTCGCCGCACCGAATCCGCCACCCGCACGCGCGCGTACTCGTGTGATCCGCTCCCGGCTCTTGACCCCGGGCCGCCACTGGCCTCATATGAAACCGGACCCTCCTCATGCGCGGCCGAAACGCGTCCCGCGCGGGGCCGGGGTCAGGTTCCTCAGGGTCGGCCAGGCAGGAGGGGCGGTGGGACGACAGCGAGTGGTCCAGGACGCCCGCCGGGACCGCGAGTTCGCGGCGTTCGTCGCGGGCGCGGCAGGGCGGCTGCTGCATGCCGCCACACTGCTCACCGCGGAGCCGCCGGGCGACAACCCGCGCGCGCGGCGCCTGCTGACGCTGTCCCTCGCGCACACGTACGCGTGCTGGGACCGACTGCGCGGCGAGGACCCGTACGACCGTGCACGCCAATACCTGGCCACCCGCTTCTCCCGGACCGTATGGCACCAGTACGGCCCTCTCGCCGCCCTCGGCCGGTCCCGCCCGCACCCCGACAGCCCGCTCGCCCGGCTCTCCCCGCAGGAACGCCTGATCCTGGTGCTGAGGCTGTACGAGGGTGTCGCCGAGGAGCAGGCGGCGGCCCTGCTCGGCATGCCCAGGGAGCGCGTCCACGCGATCTGTGACCGGGCGACGGCGACCCTGCTGCATCCTCCGCGCGAGCCCGCGCCGGCCGTGCTGGGCCCGAAGGCGGTGTCGCCGTGAATCGCGCCCAACGAGAAGCGGCCGCCCGGCGGATCATGGAGCGCACGCCGCCGCCGGTGCCGCCGGAGCTGTACGCCGAGGCCGTGCAGCGCGGCGGCCGCATGCTGCGCCGCAGGAAGGCCGCCGTGCTGCTGATGTGGCTGGTGCTGTTCGCCGCGACGATGGCGTTCGTGGTGTGGGCGCTGACGGCACGCCCCTGGGTGGAGCCGCCGTCGGAGACGACTCCACCGCTGACGGGCTGGTGAACCCTTCCTTCGGCCCCCTGCCCCTTCCTGCCGCCCTGAGGGCTAGCCGAGCGCCCGCTGGAGGTCCTCCAGGAGGTCCTCGACGTTCTCGATTCCCACGGAGAGGCGGACGAGGTCGGCGGGGACCTCGAGGGCGGAGCCGGTGACGGAGGCGTGGGTCATGCGGCCGGGGTGCTCGATGAGGGACTCGACGCCGCCCAGGGACTCGCCGAGCGTGAACACCTTGGCGCGGTTGCAGACCTCGACGGCCGCCGCCTCGCCGCCGGCGACACGGAAGGAGACCATGCCGCCGAACGCCTTCATCTGCTTGGCGGCGATCTCGTGACCGGGGTGGTCGGGCAGGCCCGGGTACTGAACGCTCGTCACGCGCGCGTGCCGGGTCAGCATGTCGGCGATCCTCGTGGCGTTCTCACTGTGCCGGTCCATGCGCACCGACAGCGTCTTGGTGCCGCGCAGCACCAGCCAGGAGTCGAAGGGCCCGGCGACCGCGCCCATCGCGTTCTGGTGGAAGGCCAGTTCCTCGCCGAGGCCTTCGTCGCTGACGATCAGCGCACCGCCGACGACGTCCGAGTGGCCGCCCATGTACTTGGTCAGGGAGTGCACCACGACGTCGGCACCGAGGGACAGCGGCTGCTGTAGATACGGCGTGGCGAAGGTGTTGTCGACGACGAGCTTCGCGCCCGCGTCCCGGCTGATCTGGGCGACGGCCGCGATGTCGGTGATGCCGAGCAGCGGGTTGGAGGGGGTCTCCACCCAGACGATCTTGGTCTTCGGGGTGATGGCGGCCCGGACGGCGGACGGATCGCTGGTGTCGGCGACCGACCATTCCACGCCCCACCGCGCGACGACCTTCGCGAACAGCCGGAACGTTCCGCCGTACGCGTCGTTGGGGATGACCACGTGATCGCCGGGGCTGAGCAGCGTACGCAACAGGCAGTCCTCGGCCGCCAGTCCGGACGCGAACGCGAGGCCGCGGCGGCCGCCCTCCAGGGCCGCGAGGTTCTCCTCCAGGGCGGTCCTCGTCGGATTGGCGCTACGGCTGTACTCGTAGCCGCCGCGCAGGCCGCCGACGCCGTCCTGCTTGTAGGTCGAGACCTGGTAGATCGGCGGGACGACCGCGCCGGTGAGGGGATCGGCGGTGTTTCCCGCATGGATCGCGAGGGTCTCGAAGTGCTGACTGATATGCCTGTCGCTCATGGGCACCGAGCGTAATGCGCGAACGGGGCGGATGCCGGACGGCAGGGGTTCCCGGCCGATTCCCGGCCCCACTCGGCCCGCCCGGCCCGCTCGACCCACCCGGCCCGTCCTGCACGCTCCGCCCGCCCACCTCGGACCCCGATTTCCACAGGCCCGCGCGCCACGGAACCCGTTTTCCACAGGCCGCCCGACCTCGTTGGCCAATTGTCGGCGGCGTCTGGAACGCTGGAGGCATGGAAATTCTCTGGGTCCTGATCGCGCTGCTCATGATCGGCTTTGTGGTCGTGCCGTTCATGCGGCGCAGGCGGGGCATGATCGAGCAGGTCCACCCCGGCCACCCGGACGCCGCGGACCCGGCGAATTACGGCTTCGTGCGGCAGGAGGAGCTGGACGTGCGCATGCCCGGCCCCGACCAGGACCTGCTGGATGTCCTGGACCTGGTGCAGCGCACACAGGACTACAGGGCGGCCTCCCAGCTCCTCGCCGGCACCGAGGCTGAGGGCGAGCGGCGCTGGCAGCGCGTGCAGGCCTTCGCGGGCGCCGCGTCACTGGAGCTCCAGCAGCGGCCGGGCGGCGTCAGCGAGTCGCCGGGCGGCCAGTGGCTGCGGGTATGGCGGACCGAGCAGCCCAAGGACGCGGGCGGCGCGGCCGTGCACGCGGAGTTCCTGGTGCAGCAGGCGTGGCGCACGGCGACGCCGGGCACGGACGAGTTCCGGATCATCATGGAGGAGGCGAAGTCGGCGTGCGGTGACGCGGCGCTGCTGGCCCCCGGCGACCCGATTCCGTACATCGTCGAGCTGTCGGTCGCGCGCGGACTCGCCTACCCCCGGGCGGAGTTCGAGCAGCTCTGGCTGAAGATCCTGGACCGCGCCCCGTCCCACATGGGCGCGCATCTGGCGGCCCTGCACTACTGGTGCGAGAAGTGGCACGGCTCGCGCCAGCTGGCCTACGAGTTCGCGGAAGCGGCGGCGGCCCGCTCACCCCAGGGCTCCCTCCTCGCCGCCATGCCGCTGTTCGCGGTGTTCGAGCACCTGCCCGAGGTGAACCTGGTCAGCGGCTTCTACCAGAGCGAGGTCGTGACGAAGGCGATCCACGGCGCGCTGTACGCCGTGCACGCGGCCCGCCCCGACGACCCGATGCTGGCGCACGTACGCCACCTGCTGGTGTTCTTCCTGGTCCGCGGCGAGCGCTGGGCCGAGGCCATGGACCAGCTGATACACGTCGACGGCCACATCGGCGCCCTCCCCTGGACCCTGTCCCCCGACCCGGCCGCCGAGTTCGCGGTCTACCGGGCGCTGGCCGTGGCGGGCTACGAGGCCAACGGCGGAAGCCCGGCGACCCTGCCGCACTGAGCCACGCACCCCCCGGAAAAAACCCGCATTGCCGCACTGACCTGCGGTAGGGCATACTCCGCTTCCCCCCACACCCACTTCGTCATGTCCATTTCTCGTGGGGGGAATTGCCCAACATGGGGGCAACTCTGCGTGCCGTGCGCGCGCTCATCCTGCTCGCCGGGTTCTATCTGCTCGGCTTCGTCATGCTCGGTGCGCTCGTCGCCGTCGACTGGGCCGTCGCGGAGGGCGGGGTCGGCAGCGTCACCGCCAAGGTGTGGATCGTCAGCGCGTTGCTGGCGATCCCCATCGTGCAGGGCATGTTCGCGCTGCGCACGCCCAAGGACGAACCGCCGCCCGGCCTGCTCGCGACCGAGCAGCAGGAGCCCGCGCTCTGGGCAGCCGTACGCACACTGGCCGAGGAGACCGGAACCCGCGCGCCGGACGTAATCGTCCTGACGCCGGACGTCAACGCGGCCGTCGCCGAGGACGCGACCCTCCTGGGCCTCAAGCCCGGCCGGCGCCGTATGTACATCGGGTTGCCGCTGATGGCGGGGCTGAGCGAACCGCAGCTGCGGGCCGTGCTGGCCCATGAGTTCGGCCACTACACGAACCACGACACCCGCCTCTCCGCGATCACCCTGCGCGGCCGCCTCCAGGTGCTGCGCACCGTCGCCAGCTTGCACGAACGTTCCCGCAAGAAGGTCGCGAAGGAGGAGGCCAAGCAGGAGAAGAAGAACGCCAAGCGGCTCGCCAAGGGCAAGACGACGGGCACGGTCGCCGCCGGGACGGCGGGCCTGAGTTACCGCCTCGCCGCCAAGCCGTTCCTCTGGTACGGCACCTTCTACCTGCGCGCCTCCCAGGGCGTGGGCCGGCGCCAGGAGCTCGCCGCCGACCTGGCCGCCGCGCGTATCGCCGGCCGCGACGCCACCGCGTCCGCGCTGCGCGAGATCCCCGTGCTGGACTCGGCCCACGGCTTCTACATGCAGTCGTACGCGACCCTCGGCACCGGCGCCGGACTGCTGCCGCCGCCCGGCGAGGTCTTCGGCGGGCTCCGCCATCTGCTGGCCGGGCGCGCCGACGAGCTGGACGAGATGCGGCAGGCCCTGCCCGAGGAGGAGCGGTCGCCGTACGACTCCCACCCTCCGATCGCCGAGCGCATCGCCCGCATCGAGCAACTCCCCGACGACGGCCGCGCCCTGACCGGCGCCCGCCCCGCGCTCGCCCTGCTCACCGACCCGGCCCACGCCTTCGCCGCACTGGAACAGGCCGCCCTCACCCCCGAGGCCCATCAGCTGCGCCGCACCGCCGACTGGACCCAGCTGGTCAACGAGTCGATGCTCTGGCACGCCGACCAGGACGCCGAGCCGCTGCGCACGGCCGCTACCGAACTCGACGGCGGCGACGGCTCCCTGGCCTCGTTCCTGGATGCCGTCGACGCGGGCAAGCTGTGGCAGATGGCCGACCGCCTGCCCAAGTCGCCGGAGGCGCAGGCCGCCACGGGCCGCGCGGCCCGCGAGTTCGCGCGCCCCCAGGTGCGCGCCCGCCTCTCGCGCATGGTCGTCTCCGAACTCGTCCGCCGCGGCCGGGCCCACTGGGAGCTGTCCTGGTCGGACCCGGCACGGCTGCGCCTGCCGGACGGTTACGAGGAGGCGCTGAAGCAGGCGCTGGACGCGGTGGTGGAGGACGTACCGGACACGCGGGAACTGCGGCAGTTGCTGGCGCGAGCGCAGTGACCGGCACCAACGGACAGGCCGAAGCCGGGTTCAGGGCCGACACCTGACCGAGGCCCGCCATCGAGCACAGCCCGTCCCCTTCCCCGTCCCACTCCCCTTTCCTCTTCCCCCTTCCCACTCCCCTTTCGTCTTCCCCTTCCCCGCTCAGGCCCCTCACTGCTCAAGGACGCAGACACACCCATGAGTCACATACTCCCGATCATCGTGATCCTGCTCGCGATCTACTCCTGGTACCGCACGCAGAAGAAGTCGGCGCCGAGCGGAGGCGGCGCGTCCGTCCGCAACCGGGATCTGGCCAAGGCCGCCGCCCAGCTGGGCTTCCTTCCCGGCGAGCAGCTGGACACCGACCGGGCCTACGCCCCCGACCCCCGGATCGCTGCCGTACGGGAAGCCGTACGGGCGGGGGACTGGAAGGCCGGTGCGCAGTTCCTGGCCGAGGCAGGGCGGGACTGGCAGGAGCGGGAGCGGCGCTCCAGCGTGCTGGCCGACGAGGCCGTCAAGGACGACTCCTGGCTGCTGGCCTGGCGCACCGAGCGGCCGGAGGACCCCGACATGGCGCTGGTGTTCGCAGAGTCAATGATCTACCTCGCCTGGGAGGTCCGCGGCTCGGCGACCGCCAAGCACACCACGCAGGAGCAGTTCGCGGGCTTCCGCCGGATCCTTGACCAGGCCCGTGAGGCGTGCGCGCGGGCGCAGGCGCTGGCCGGGGACGACCCGTGCCCGTTCATCGTGGAGATCCCGCTGGCGAAGGGCCTTGGATACCCGCACGAGAGGTTCGAGGAGATCTGGGCCGAGATCGTCCAGCGCGACCCGCACCACCTGGCCGCGCACACCTCCGCCCTCCAGTACTGGTGCGCGAAGTGGCGCGGCTCGCACGAGCTGGCGGAGGGCTTCGCCCGTTCCGCGGCCGAGAAGGGCACGCCGGGGCAGTTGCTGACCCTGCTGCCGCTGGAGGCGTACTTCGAGTACGAGATCCAGCACTCCGACCTGGAGCAGGACGAGTTCTACAAGCGCCCGGAAATCGTGGCGGCGGTCGACGCAGCCCTGGTCGACGTGGCGGCCGCGGCTGCCGCGGACCCCGAGGACTGGCGAATCCCGCCGGTCCGCCACCTGCTGGCCAGCCTGCTGTTCTGGCAGGACCGGTACGAGGCGGCGGCCGAGCAGTTCCGGCTGGTCGACGGGTACATCAACGCGGTGCCGTGGTCGTACCGGGGCGGCCGGGACGCGATGATCAAGGCCTATGTGCAGCAACGGGACTTCAGCGCCGCGCAGGTGGTGAAGGCGCGGGGCGGAATCTGAGCGCCCGGCCGTACGTTGAGGCGCGTACAGCAGCCGTCGCCCTCCGGGCTGCGCTGTGCCCGCGAGGAAGGAACCCTCATGCTCTTCGGCCGTACGCCCGTCCTGCCCACCCCTGAGCAGGCACTGCAGGGCCGTCCGGAACCGATCTTCCAGATCCCCGACCGGCACACGGTCCTCGGGAACCCGCTCCTCGGCCCCTACCCCGAGGGCCTGGAGATCGCCGACTTCGGACTGGGCTGCTTCTGGGGCGCCGAGCGCAAGTTCTGGCGGCTCCCGGCGGGCGTGTGGACCACCCTGGTCGGCTACCAGGGGGGTCACACCGAGAACCCCACCTACGAGGAGGTCTGCTCGGGCCTCACCGGCCACACGGAGGCCGTCCGCGTGGTCTTCGACCCGAGCGTCATCTCGTACGAAGGGCTCCTGAAGACCTTCTGGGAGTCCCACGACCCCACGCAGGGCTTCCGCCAGGGCAACGACGTCGGCACGCAGTACCGCTCGGCGATCTACCCGCACACCCCGGAACATGCGAAGACGGCCGAGGCGTCGCGCAGGTCCTACCAGGAGGTCCTGACCCGCTCCGGCTACGGCTCGATCACCACGGAGATACTGCCCGCGGAGGGGCGGGTCTTCTATCCGGCTGAGGGGTACCACCAGCAGTACTTGGACAAGAACCCCGCCGGGTACTGCGGCATCGGCGGGACCGGTGTGTCCTGCCCCGTTGGCGTGGCCCAGGCGGATGGCTGAGTACGCGGCGGTCTCGTGGATCAAGCCGCCTCTGCGGCGAGTGTCGCGCGGCCGGACGCGGGATTGCGGACGCGGGATACCAGATGCGGGATGCGGGATGCCCAGGACCTCCCCCAGGACCGGCGAAGGTGCGAAGGCTTCCGTGAGGCGTTGACCTTGACACGGTGACAAGGCCTTCACTGCTTGCCGAGGAGGTGGTCCCGATGACCATGACGCGACAGGCGACGGATGCGATCCGTGCGCTCCAGGCACTGGAGGACGGCCGTTCGTCCGTGCGGCTGCGGGCGGCTCTGGCGGTCGGCACGACGCCGGATCCGCGCTTCGTCGACAAGCTCGTCGAGCGTTGCGCGGTCGAGCCCGAGTTCTTCGTCCGCGACATGCTGACCTGGGCGCTCACCCGCCACCCGGTGTCCCTGACGCTCCCCGTGCTGCTCCGCGCAGTCCGCTCGGAGCGGGCGCAAGCACGGAGTCAAGCGCTGCACACGCTGTCCAAGATCGGGGACCGGCAGGCATGGCCGGCGATCACGCGGGCGCTCCTGTCCGACGTCGATGACGAGGTGGCGCGCAGCGCCTGGCGGACCGCAGTCGTGCTCGTGCCGGAAGGCGAGGAGTCCGGGCTGGCCGCCGTACTGGCGACGCAGTTCGGGCGCGGTGAGCGGGAGACGCAGCTGAGCCTCAGCCGGGCGCTGGTCGCACTGGGTGAGGCCGTTGTGCCGGCTCTGCGTGCTGCGACGACAGCCACCGACCGGCGGGTGCGCACGCACGCGCTCGCCACGGAACGGCTGCTGCAAGACCCCGATGCGGGATTCGAGTTCGCGATCGAGGAGGCGAAGCGCATCGTGGCCCTCGGCGGGTCCGGCCAGGAGGGACGATAGGAAGTGTTGATCGGTGAGGTGGCGCGACGGTCCGGGGTCAGTGCGCGCATGCTCAGGCATTACGAGTCGCTCGGCCTGTTGCGGCCCTCGGGTCGTACGGGCTCCGGCTATCGGGAGTACTCCGGCGAGGACATCCGGCGGATCTTCCACATCGAGAGCCTGAGGTCGCTGGGGTTGTCGCTGCGTGAGATCGGACGCGCGCTCGACGATCCCCGCTTCACGCCCTCGGCGCTCGTCGACGACCTCATCCGTCAGACACACGAACGCATCACGGCCGAGAACGAGATGCTCACGCGGCTCCGCCGGATCGATGCCGCGGAACCCACCGACTGGGAGGACGTCCTCCAGGTCGTCGCCTTCCTCCAGGCGCTGGGGTCGAAGAGCGCAGCCGCCCGCCAGCGCGCAGCCCTCTCCTCGGCCGGCGAGGTTCCGGTGCCGGTGGAAGCCCTGGTCGAGGCGGTACTGAGGGAGTCGGATCCGAACGTCGCCGGAGCCCTTCGATGGGCGCTGGCGCGATCGGGTGACGGCGGCACGGCACTGCTCGCGGAGGGCCTCGACTCACCGGTGGCCGCGGTGCGGGAGCGGGCCGTTCAGACCCTCGCAGAGATGCCCGGTGACGAGGCCACCGCCCGGCTGCGGGACGCCCTCGCGAACCCCGATGTCGTCGTCCGCGGCCATGCGGCTCTGGCGCTCGGGACGCGTGGAGTGGCCGAGGCGATCCCGGCGCTCATCGACATGATCGTGGCGGGGAAGAACGACACCGATGCCGCCGATGCGCTGAGCATGCTGGCCGGCGACCCCGCGACGGTGGATCCGACCGCCGCGGAACAGATCGCCTCCGGGCTCGTCGACCGCCTCGCCCACAAGGCCACCGAAGCACCCGCACGCGTACGGCTGACCCAGGCGCTGGCGGACATCCCGGGGAACACGGTTTCGGATGCCCTCGTGGACCTGTCGCAGGACGGGGAACGTGCCGTTGCGCTGACCGCGGCGTACCTTCTCCGGCTACGCGACGCACGGTGACGGACGGGTTCATCCTGGCGTGCCGCGGGCGGCGGAGTCTGTGCCGGTCGGCCTCCGCCGTCCGTCGGGCCCGCCTCCGGTCAGCCCTCGGCGCGGGCGGGCAGCCGCCATCCCGGGCGCGGGAAGTGGCAGGTGTAGCCGTCCGGGTAGCGCTGGAGATAGTCCTGGTGCTCGGGCTCGGCCTCCCAGAAGGGGCCCACCGGCTCGACCTCGGTGACGACCTTGCCCGGCCACAGGCCAGAGGCGTCCACATCCGCGATCGTGTCCTCGGCGATCCGCTTCTGCTCGTCGTCCACGTAGTAGATCGCCGAGCGGTAGCTGAGGCCTATGTCGTTGCCCTGGCGGTCCTTCGTGCTCGGGTCGTGGATCTGGAAGAAGAACTCCAGGATCGCGCGATAGTCGGTCTTCGCGGGGTCGAAAAGGATCTCGATGGCCTCCGCGTGCGTGCCGTGGTTGCGGTACGTCGCGTTCGGCACGTCACCCCCGGTGTATCCCACCCGGGTCGCCGTCACGCCCGGCAGTCGGCGGATCAGCTCCTCCATCCCCCAGAAGCATCCGCCTGCCAGCACGGCCCTCTGCGTCTGCGCAGCCATCGTGGCCCTCCTATATCGGTCAGCTCGGTCACTCGGGCTGCTCTGCTCGCACACCGGCATCCCATGCCCACTGCTGTCAACGCATGAGGGGTCCTGGCGATTCCGCCGTCCTCGCCCTCGCCCGTGCCCGCCGCCCCTCCTCTACCCCTGCCCGCCGCCCGCTGCTCGCTGCCCGCCGCCCGCTCCGGGTGGAGAAGGCATTCCCGTCAGCCGGATTCAGCCGTCCCCTTCGACTCGGCAGTCGTGTCCGAGGTCGTCTCGGGCTTCGTGTAGAGCACTTCCCTGGCCTGCTCCGCGGCGCGGGCCGTGCTCTCGGAGACGAAGTCGAGGAAGCGGGCGATGTTGTCGAGGCGGGTGGCGGCCGGGGTGCCGGGGCCGAGAACTCCGACGCCCTGCCGTGCGGTCACGACGACCTGGGCGATGGCGCGGGCGCTGGCCATCAGCGATTCGTACCAGACGTCGTCGTCGACGACGTAGCGCTCTCGGCGGCGTTCGTCGCGTTCCCGGCGGACGAAGCCCTGGCTGTCGAGGAACGTGATCGCCTTGGAGACGGACGCCGGGCTGACCTGAAGGCGCTGGACGAGTTCGGACGCGGTCAGGCTGCCCGCGTCGGTGATGGTGAGACAGGCCATCACCCTGGACATCATCTTGGGCATGCCCGACTGCATGAAGACGGTCGTGAGCAGCTCCTCGTACTCACGTACGGCCTCGGCGTCCCGCCCGTGGGCCTGCGGGGGCGCCTCCGATCCCCGGGGCGCGGCCTGCCTGCGCCGGTGGGCGCGGTGTTCGGTGGCACGGTGGGCGAGGTCGGCCCGGTAGGCGGTCGGGCCGCCGTTTCGCATCACCTCGCGCGTGACCGTCGAGGTGGGACGGTCGAGGCGTCTGGCGATCTCCGCGTAGGCGAGGCCGTCGGCCAGTCCCAGCGCGATCTGCTGGCGTTCCTGCTGGGTGAGTCTGCCTCCGGGCACCGCGATCTCCTTCACATGTTCTGGTGTCGCCCAGCATAGCGTTCAGTTCCATTTCATTGCAACGAACAGTCGCATTCCGTTGCATTACTTTCAGAACCGTTGCAACGAAATTCCCTATCTGAGCTGCGAATATGTCGCCATAGCGCAACGACTTCATTGCGCGATCCTTGAACGCAACGTAGCTTTTCCCTCATCGGAAACAACGAGTCAAGGAGAGCAACGATGCAGAAGTTCGACACCCCCGCCCCCGTCTCCGCCGTCCTCGACATCCCCGCCGGACGCATCCGTCTCATCGCCGCCGACCGGGCCGACACCACCGTCGAGGTCCTCCCCGCGGACGCCTCCAAGAGCCGCGACGTGCAGGCGGCGGAGCAGACCGAGGTCGCCTACGGCGACGGCGTCCTGCGCATCGAGGTGCCGGCGGCGAAGAACCGGATCCTCGGCGCCTCCTCCGGGTCGATCGAGGTGACGGTCCAACTGCCCGCCGGCTCCCGCGTCGAGGCGAAGGCGGCCGCCGCCGACCTCCGCGGCGTCGGACGCCTCGGCGACGTCACCTTCGAGGGCGCGCAGGGCACGGTCAAGCTCGACGAGACCGCGAGCGCCCGCCTCGCCCTCCAGGCCGGCGACATCACGGTCGGCCGCCTCACCGGGCCCGCGGAGATCAGGACGCTGAAGGGCGACCTCCACATCACCGAAGCCGTGCGCGGCACCGTCACGCTGCGCACCGAGCACGGCGAGATCTCGGTCGGCGCCGCCCGCGGGGTCTCCGCCTCCCTGGACGCCGGCACCACCTACGGCCGGATCCACAACTCGCTCAAGAACGCCGACGGCGCCGCCGCCGGCCTGAACATCCACGCGACCACCGCCTACGGCGACGTGACCGCCCGCAGCCTCTGACCCGCCCGCAGCTGTAGAAGGAGCACCCCTCATGACCAACGTGGCCATCGCGGCGAACGGGCTGCGCAAGTCCTACGGCGACAAGCTCGTCCTCGACGGCGTCGACGTGGCCGTCCCGGAAGGAACGGTCTTCTCCCTGCTCGGCCCGAACGGCGCCGGCAAGACCACGGCCGTGAAGATCCTGTCCACCCTCATCACCGCCGAGGGCGGACAGGCGCAGGTCGCGGGTCACGACCTCGCCGCCGACCCGCAGGCCGTGCGTGCCGCGATCGGCGTGACCGGGCAGTTCTCCGCCGTCGACGGCCTGATCACCGGCGAGGAGAACATGCTCCTGATGGCGGACCTGCACCACCTGTCCAAGCGCGAAGGGCGGCGCGTCGCCGCCGAGTTGCTGGAGCGCTTCGACCTCACCGAGGCCGCCAAGAAGCCCGCCTCCACCTACTCCGGCGGTATGAAGCGCCGCCTCGACATCGCCATGACCCTGGTCGGCAACCCGCGGATCATCTTCCTCGACGAGCCGACCACCGGTCTCGACCCGCGCTCCCGGCACAACATGTGGCAGATCATCCGCGAGCTCGTCTCCGGTGGTGTCACCGTCTTCCTCACCACGCAGTACCTGGAGGAGGCCGACGAACTCGCCGACCGTATCGCCGTGCTCAACGACGGGAAGATCGCCGCCGAGGGCACCGCCGCCGAACTCAAGCGGCTCATCCCCGGCGGACACGTCCGGCTCCGCTTCACCGACCCGGCCACCTACCAGAACGCCGCGACGGCACTGAGTGAAGCCACCCGAAACGACGAGGCCCTCGCCCTGCAGATCCCCAGCGACGGCAGTCAGCGCGAGCTGCGCTCGATCCTCGACTGGCTCGACGCCGCCGGCATCGAGGCCGACGAACTCACCGTGCACACCCCGGACCTCGACGACGTCTTCTTCGCCCTGACCGGCGGCACCGCCATCCCCCACCAGCCCAACCGGCCCAACCAGCCCAGCCGGCCCAACCAGCCCAAGGAGAACGTCCGATGAGCTCCCTCTCCCTCGCCGTACGCGACTCCACCACCATGCTGCGCCGCAACCTCCTGCACGCGCGCCGCTACCCCTCCCTCACCCTGAACCTCCTGCTCACCCCGATCATGCTCCTGCTGCTCTTCGTCTACATCTTCGGCGACACCATGAGCGCGGGCATCGGCGGAGGCGGCGCGGACCGCTCGAAGTACATCGCCTACATCGTCCCGGGTCTGCTGCTGATGACCATCGGCAGCACCACCATCGGCACCGCCGTGTCCGTCGCCACGGACATGACCGAGGGCATCATCGCCCGCTTCCGCACCATGGCCATCCACCGCGGATCGGTCCTCATCGGACACGTCATCGGAAGCGTGCTGCAGTCGGTCCTCAGCGTGGTCCTCGTCGGAGCCGTCGGCGTGGCCATCGGCTTCCGCTCCACCGACGCCACGGTCCTGGAATGGCTCGCGGCGTTCGGGCTGCTCGTGCTCTTCGCCATGGCTCTCACCTGGATCGCGGTAGGCATGGGCCTGTCCAGCCCGAACGCCGAGGCCGCCAGCAACCAGGCCATGCCGCTGATCCTGCTGCCCCTCCTGTCCAGCGCCTTCGTCCCCGTCGACGCGATGCCGGGCTGGTTCCAGCCGATCGCCGAGTACCAGCCCTTCACCCCGGCCATCGAAACCCTGCGCGGCCTGCTCCTCGGGAGCGAGATCGGCCACAACGGATGGCTGGCCGTCGTCTGGTGCCTGGGCCTCGCGGTGCTCGGCTACTTCTGGTCGACCTCGAAGTTCAACGACGACCCGAAGTAACTGCCATGACAACGCGGGCCATCCCGCAACGCGCTTCACCAGAGGGCGGCGACCGCAAAGGTCACCGCCCTCTGGTGCTGCAACGGTCACCGTCCTCCAGGTGCCGCAATGGCCAGGACGCGATCGCGCAGGACGGGGAGTTCGGAGCGGATCCGGGCCACCTGGGTCATGTCGCAGTCCACCGTCAGCGTCTCCTGTGCGGTGCCGGCCTCGCCCAGCACGGTGCCCCACGGGTCGATGGCCATGCTGTGCCCGGCCTGCCGCATGCCGGCATGCTCACCGGTCGCGCAGCAGGCCAGGAGGAAGACCTGCTCCTCCAGGGCCCTGGTGCGCGTGAGGAGCTGCCAGTGGGTGAGACGAGCCGCGGGCCACGCGGCGGGCACCACGATCAGCTCCGCGCCCGCGTCGAGCAGACCCCGGAACAGTTCGGGGAAGCGCAGGTCGTAACAGATGGCGAGGCCGATCACGCCGAAGTCGGTGGGGACGGTGACGATGTCGTCGCCACCGCCCATCAGAGTCGCCTCGCCGGTGTCGAAGCCGTACCGATGGATCTTGCGATAGCGACCGCGCAGGTCGCCGGACCGGTCGAAGAGGAGGGCGGTGTTGTACAGCGTCCCGTCCGCGTCCCGCTCCACGATCGATCCGGCGTGGAGCCACGTGCCGGCCTGGCGTGCGGCGGCGGACATGACCTCGGCCGTGGGGCCGTCGGTCTCTTCGGCATCGCGCTGCCAGCCGTCGTACGCCCACGCACCGGCCGTCCACAGCTCCGGCAGGACCACCAGATCGTCGCCTCTTCGCTCGCGGACCAGCGAGGCTGCTCTACGGCGGCGTTCGTCGGCGGAATCCGACGAGTCCACGGAGAGCTGTATCAGCGAGGCACGCATGGCTGTCACCTCCGTGACCGTCCCCTTCTACGAGCGTAGGGCGGCAGCCGCTCTCCCGCGCGATTGTCGGACCCTGCTGCTTTCATGGGGGCATGGCCAACACAAGCGTCGTCGTGGAGCGGCATATCGCCGCAGGTCAGGGCCCTGTCTGGGAGGCCGTGACCGACCTTCGGGGTATGGAGCGCGTGCTCAGTGGGGTGTCGAAGGTCGAGGTGCTGACGGACGGCGCCTTCGGCGTCGGTACGCGGTGGCGGGAGACCCGGAAGATGTTCGGGAAGGAGGCCACCGAGGAGATGTGGGTGACCGCCTGCGAGCCACCCGAGCGGTATGTCGTGGAGGCCGAGTCGCACGGAACCCACTACGTCTCGGAGTGGGAGCTGCTCGCGGACGGACCGTCGGCGACGACGGTCCGGATGACGTTCTCGGGCTCGCCCGTCGCGAGCGCCGGAGCCGTCGCGGGACTGCTCGCGAAGATCCTCGGCGGCGTGGGTGCGCGCGCGGTGCGCAAAGCCATCGCGAAGGACCTGGACGACGTCGCCTCCGCGGTCGAGGGCCGAAGGCCGTAGACGGTCGAAACCCGCCTCTACGGCCCTACGCCCCCGAGGTCCCCGCGGCCCCGGCCGCCCCCGCCTTCGTCGCGTCCGCGCCCCAACTGGCCAGCAACCTCAGCGCCTCCGCCGACGCTGACCCCGGCTCCGCGTGGTACGTGATCAGGACCTGTTCCGTGCCGTCGGACAGGCGGAACGACTCGAAGTTCAGGGCGAGTTCGCCCACCAGCGGGTGCCGCAGGCGCTTGACGCCGTAGCTCTTCTCCTTGACGTCGTGGTTGGCCCACAGCCGCCGGAACTCCTCGCTCTTGAGGGAGAGTTCGCCGACCAGGGCGGACAGCCGCGGGTCGTCGGAGTGGCAGCCGGCGTCCATGCGCAGGAAGGCGACCATGTCGGACGCCTTCTGGTCCCATTCCACGAACAGATCACGGTACTCGGGCCTCAGGAACACCAGCCGTGCCCAGTTCCGCTCCTGCGCCGGCAACTCCGACCAGTCGCCGAAGACCGCCGCCGCCATCCGGTTCCAGGCGAGGATGTCCGAGCGCCGGCCCGAGACGTACGCGGGGACGCCGTCGATCGAGTCCAGCAGCTGCCGCAGTGCCGGCCGCACCTGCTCCGTCCGCGTGGCCGGCTTCTTCTTGTGCTGCTTCGGCTTCGCGAGATGCGTGAGGTGCGAGTGCTCGGCGTCGCTCAGGCGCAGGGCACGGGCGATCGCGTTCAGGACCTCCGCCGAGACGTTCCGCCCGTTGCCCTGCTCCAGGCGCGTGTAGTACGCCACGGACACTCCGGCCAGCTGTGCCAGCTCCTCGCGCCGCAGCCCCGGCACCCTGCGGTGCCGCCCGTAGTCCGGCAGCCCGACGTCCTCCGGCTTCAGCCGGGCACGCCGAGTGCGCAGAAACTCGCTGAGCTCGGCGCGCGGGTCCAGGCCGGCGCCGGTTTCGGCGGCTCCCCTCGTCGATTCGGGCTCATCGTCCATGCCTCAAGTATTCCCGGTCGTACGCACACCAGCCTGTCCCCGTCAGTGGTAGGACCGGCAGACGTACGTACAACCGGGGTCTGGGTACTTTCTGCGCTCTCCACCAGGCTGAATGCCGTGCCCGGACGGAAGCAGAACCAGACCAGAAGGCAGCCGGGCGCAGAACCCCCGCTAGGAGAACCCCGGCATGACCACCGTTGCCGCATACGCAGCACCCGCCGCCAAGGCTCCGCTGGAGCGCACCACGATCGAGCGCCGTGAGGTCGGCGAGTTCGACGTCCTGATCGACATCAAGTTCGCCGGTATCTGCCACTCCGACATCCACCAGGCCCGCGAGGGCTGGGGCGAGGCGATCTTCCCGATGGTGCCCGGTCACGAGATCGCGGGCATCGTCTCCGAGGTCGGCTCCGGGGTCACCAAGTACCGGGTCGGCGACCGTGTGGGCGTCGGCTGCCTGGTCGACTCCTGCCGCGAGTGCGAGAACTGCAAGGCCGGTCTGGAGCAGTACTGCACCGGCGGCAACGTCGGCACGTACAACGCCGTCGGCAAGGACGGCGAGCCCACCTACGGCGGCTACTCGCAGAAGGTCGTCGTCGACGAGAACTTCGTCGTCCGCATCCCCGACGGCCTGTCCCTCGACGTCGCCGCGCCGCTCCTGTGCGCCGGCATCACCACGTACTCCCCGCTCCGGCACTGGAGCGCCGGCCCGGGCAAGAAGGTCGCGATCCTCGGCATGGGCGGCCTCGGCCACATGGGCGTGAAGATCGCGCACGCGCTCGGCGCCGAGGTGACGGTCCTGTCGCAGTCGCTGCGCAAGAAGGACGACGGGCTGAAGCTGGGCGCGGACCACTACTACGCCACCAGCGACCCGAAGACCTTCGAGGAGCTGCGCGGCACCTTCGACCTGATCCTGTCCACGGTCTCGGCCCCGCTGAACCTGGACCAGTTCCTGTCCCTCCTCAGGACGGACGGCGCGTTCGTGAACGTCGGCGCGCCCGAGGAGCCCGTCGCGCTCAACCTCTTCTCGGTGATCGGCGGCCGCAAGACCCTCGCCGGCTCCGGCATCGGCGGCATTCAGGAGACCCAGGAGATGCTGGACTTCTGCGCCGAGCACGGCCTGGGCGCCGAGATCGAGCTGATCGCCGCCTCCGAGATCAACGAGGCGTACGAGCGGGTGCTGAACAGCGACGTGCGGTACCGCTTCGTGATCGACACGGCGACGATCTGATCGTTCGTTCCCTGTTCCAGGGCCCCGGAGCGGCACCGCTCCGGGGCCTTCGGCGTACCCGGCTCGTGGACAGGCGGAGTACCGGAGGAGTACGGCCACCCCTCCTCAGGACCGATGTGCCGTGCGGCGGCCCTGCCTAGCGTGGAACCAGGAGCCCGTCCGAACCGTGCACACGAGGAGGCAGCCCCCATGACCGTCCAGCTGAACCACACCATCGTCGCCGCGCACGACAAGAAGACCTCGGCCCGGTTTCTCGCCGACATCCTGGGCCTGGAGGTGAGCCCGCAGTACGGCCCCTTCATCCCGGTCGAGATCCCCAATGGTGTGACCCTGGACTACCTGGACTCGCCTGGCACCATCACGACGCAGCACTACGCGTTCCTGGTGTCGGAGGACGAGTTCGACACGATCTTCGGCCGGATACGGGAGGCCGGCCTGACGTTCTGGGCCGACCCGTACCACCGCCGTCCCGGCGAGATCAACCACAACGACGGCGGTCGCGGAGCGTACTTCGATGACCCGAACGGCCACAACCTGGAGATCCTGACGAGGCCGTACGGCAGCGGCGACTGACGCCCCGCGCTGAAGCACCGCACCGAGCCTCACCCCTGATACGGCGGCATGACCCCCCAGTTCCACCTGGGCACCGGCTGCTCCGCCGGCGGCACCGCGTCCGGACCGGAGAAGTACACCGCCAGCCGGGTCCCCCACTCCACGTACGCCAGGAACGCCGAGCGGAACTCCGCGTCCGTCGGCAGGCCGGACTCGTCGGCGGCGTCCTGGATGAGGTTGACCCAGCGGCGGCGCTGGGGCTCGGTGATGCCGCGGCCCATGTGCTTGGCGACCATGTGGCCGTGGCCGCCCTGGGTCTCGGAGTAGGCGGGCGGGCCGCCGAAGACCTCGCCGAGCCACAGGGCCACGTGTTCGGCGTGAGCCGGGTCGAGGTCGGCGAACAGCGGGGCCAGGAGGTCGTCCTTGAGGACCTTGTCGTAGAACGCCGAGGTCAGCCGGGCGAACGCCTCGGCGCCGCCGGCCCAGGCGTACAGCGTCGGCACCGACGCGCCCGCGCCGCGTACCGTCGTCGGCTTGTAGTGGCGCATCTCCTGGATGTGCGGGATGTAAGGGCGGATCTCGGCGAGGAAGTCGGGGAACAGCTCCGACTCGCGGAAGCCCTCCATGTGGTCCTGGCTCGACGTCCAGGTGATGCGCAGGATGAAGTGCTCGAAGTCGTCCTCGCAGCGGGTGAGTTCGTAGTCGACGCAGTACGGGGACGCGGCGAGCTGGATCGCGGCGCGGGTGTAGGCGGCCAGGAACTCGGCCGACTTCTGCTCGGGGATGCGGTACCGGATGTATTCCACCGTGTGAGCCGTCATGGCCTCACGGAAACACGAACCGCCCGCCGGAAGCTGCACTTCCGGCGGGCGGTTCGCTATCGGCTCAGCCGACTATTTGTGGCTCACTTGCCGTAGTACGCGTTGTAGATCGAGATCGTCGACTTGTTGCCCTTCTTGTCGGCGACCTTGGCGTGGAAGGAGACGGCCTTCCCCTTCGCCGGGTTCTTCACGGTGATCTTGCCGTTCTTGACGTCGAGCTTCTTCCAGGTCTGGCCGTAGTCGTACGACACGTACACGTGCAGCGACTTGAGGTTGCTGCCCGAGGCCGCGCCGACGACGGTGACCGGGAACGTCACCTTCTTGTCGGCCTCGACCCGGCTGTCCGGCCCGGTCCTGGCGCCGAAGCGGACCGTGGAGGCCGGGAGCGTGACCCGGTCGGCGGTCGACTTCTTGGAGCGGAAGGTCCAGCTCGCGTCGATCCGCGTGGACGCGGCCGCGACCTTGACGCTGCGCTTGACCGAGGTCGTCAGCTTGTACTCGGCGTCCGCGGCCGGAACCGTGAAGGCCTGCTCGCCGAACAGCGGGTCGTCGTTGGTGGCGAGCTTGGTGCCGTTGCGGTACAGGTTCGTGGTCACCGCCGTGAAGTCCGACGAGCCGGCGTGCTTGTTCGCGTCGGCGAACAGCGGCAGGAGACCGTAGAGGTCGTTGCCCTGGCGGAACAGACCGAATTCCTTGTTGATGTGCGGGCCGAAGACCGCCGTGTTGAAGGTCTTCGTGTAGCTCTGGCCCGCCTTGAAGGTCTGCGGCGTGCCCAGCGTGTAGAACGCGTCGGTGACCGGGAAGCCGTCCGCGTCCTTGCCGGCGTACTGCTGGAAGTCCCATGTCCACTGGACCTTGTCCGACGTCGACAGGTACAGCGTCCGCGAGCCCGGCAGTTTCTGCTCGACCGGCGCGCCGAACACGACGTCCTCCGGGAAGACCCCCAGGGGCATCAGCGAGCCGCTCTTGCCCGGAGCCGAGGCACCCAGGTCGTTCTTCACCTTGGCGAGCTCGCCCGCCTTGAAGTGGCGGACCTTGTCGCCCTGGATCTTCTTGACCTTGGCGGTGGTGGCGACGTCGTACTCGGCGGCGTCACCCTTGGTCCACTGTCCGTTCCAGGTCTGGGTCAGACCGCTCGGGATCTCCGGGCCGAGGTGCGCCAGGCGCAGGTCGGCGAAGGAGGCGAGGGCGGTGCCGATGCCGATGCCCGCCGGGGCGTAGAAGTAGTTCGTGCCGGCGAGCACCTGCTTGGCCTGCGCGTCCGGCACGGTGATGTCGGCCGACTTGGTGGTGCGGGCGTCGACCGTCACGGAGGTGTTCTTGGTGACGCTCAGCTTCGGCTGGACGACCCAGTCGAGGCCGCCCTCGAAGTTCACCCAGTCCTTGGCGATCCAGGCATCCATCAGATACGTGCCCTTGGGCAGCCGCATCTTGGTCACGCCGGACTCGGTGACCGGCACCTGGAAGCCACGGTCCGTCGCCAGACCCGAGTAGCCGATCAGGTCGGTGAGGTACTCGGGGGCCGGCTTGCCGTCCCTGCCGATGTGCTTGACGGTGACGTCGTACGACTCGATCTCACGCTGCACCGCGGCGGCCGTACGGACGCTCTGCCCGCCGCCCGTCGCCGTCACGTACGCGGAGTAGGCGCCGTCGACCGTGCCGCCCAGCCTGGTGTCGACGGTGAAGCCGACGGAGGCCTTGCCGCCCGCCGGGACCGTCACCTTCGTCGCGCCGAGCTTGAAGAACCCGGCCGGAGCCGCCTGACCCTTGGGGTCGGTGGCCGCCGCGGCGAGCTGGAGCGTGACGTCCTTCGTACCGAGGTTGCGGTACGTCAGCTCCTTGGTGACGGGCTTGTCGTCGGTGTGCGGCCACGCCTGCGTGCCGAAGCTCACCGACACCGGGTCGGCGATCACGTCCTGCTTGATGGCCTTGTCGACCTGGATACGGCCCGAACCCTGCTGGAACGGCGTGTACTTGCCGCCCTTGGTGGAACCGGTGAGGGCACCCTTGAGCTCGGTGTACGTCCAGTCCGGGTGCTGCTGCTTGAGGATCGCCGCGGCGCCCGCGACATGCGGGGTCGCCATGGACGTGCCCTCGATGGTCAGGTAGCCGGGCGGGTTCTCGCCGACCTCCTGCTCGATGAGGCTGCCCTTCGCGGACGCCGCCGTGATGGCCACGCCGGGCGCGGTCACGTCCGGCTTGATCGCGCCGTCGCCGAGCCGGGGGCCGGTGCTGGACCAGGGCGCGAGGGCGTCCTTGTCGTCGACGGCACCGACCGTGAGCGCGGCGTCCGCGCTGCCCGGCGAACCGACCGTCTCCGGACCGGAGTTGCCCGCCGCGATCGCGAAGAGGATGCCCTTCTCGGCGGACAGCTTGTTGACCGTCGCCTCCAGCGGGTCGATCTCCGGGGTGTCGCCGCCGCCGAGGCTCATGTTGACGACCTGGGCGCCCTGTTCGGCCGCCCACTCCATGCCGGCGAGGATGCCGGAGTCGTCACCGAAGCCGTTGTCGTCGAGGACCTTGCCGTTGAGGATGTCGGCGCCGGGCGCCACGCCCTTGTACTTGCCGCCGGACTTGACGCCGGTGCCCGCCGCGATGGACGCGACGTGCGTGCCGTGGCCGACCTTGTCCTCGGCGGTGGCGGCGGGGGTGAAGTTCCTGGCCGCGACGACCTGGTCCTTGAGGTCCGGGTGGGTCGCGTCGACGCCGGTGTCCAGGACGGCGATCTTGACGCCCTTGCCGTCGTAGCCGGCAGCCCACGCCTTGGGGGCGCCGATCTGCGCCACGGACTTGTCGAGGCTGGCCTTGCGGACGCCGTCGAGCCAGACGTGCGCGATGCCGGAGGCCGCTTTGTCGCCGTTGGTGAGCGCGTCCCACAGTTCGGTCGTGTCCCGGTGCGGGGTCTGCACCGCGTCCGCGTTGAGGGACTTCAGGGTCCGGCGGAGCTTGCCCGCGTCCCGGACGTCCGCCTTGGCGCCGGCGGCGGCGCCCTGGTAGCCGACGATCACCTTCAGGCCCTTGGCCTGGGAGGCGCGGCTCGCGGACTTGTTGAGCTCGGAGATGTCGAACAGTCGCCGGTCGAGCCGGCCGGTGGCGACCAGCCGGGCCGCGTCGGCGGGTATGACCAGCGTGCGTCCGTCGACCTCGCGGATCTGTACGGGTATGTGCTCGCGCCCCTTCGCCCGCTCCATGCCGACCACGCGGCCCTTGGAGTCGACGGAGACCCGGTCACCCGTGATCAGGGTGATGCGGTGGGGGGACGTGAGCGAGGCAGCGGCGCCGGACGGGCGCTGCTCCGGTTCGGCCCACGCCGGGCTGGTCATTCCCGCGGCGAGGGCGACGGCGGCGGCCGTGGCGACAGAGGCCGCGCCTACTCTTTTGAATTGTCTGCGCAAGTTTCCCCCTTGCAGAAGGTCCGGGCGAATTACCCCGTTCACCCGGCCGGAGGAGGTCCCGTACGCATGCGCGCCGCCCCCCGGAATACGGAGTATGCCGAGGGGCGATCAGACACCTCAAGAGATGAGAAGAAGGTAAGAAGCACACCGGCCGACTGTTACGCGACGGCGCGAACTCCGTTACCCAGTCGCCGGGTTACGCCCCCGCGTTCTCCTTGACAGTGATCCGCCCCTTGCGGATGGTCGCCAGCCGCGGGGCCTTTTTCGCGATCGCCGAGTCGTGGGTGACCATGATGAAGGTCAACCCGAGCTCCTTCCACATGCGTTCGAGTACGTCCATGATCTCGTCGCGCATCGACTCGTCGAGATTTCCGGTGGGTTCGTCGGCGAGCAGCACCTTGGGCTGCTTGACGAGCGCTCTGGCTATCGCGACGCGTTGCTGCTGGCCGCCGGACATCTCGGACGGGAGGTGTCCGAGCCGCTCGCCCAGGCCTACGGAGTTCAGCGCCTCGGCGGCCCGTTCGCGCCGCGCCTTCGCCTTGACCCCGAGGGGGACGAGGGCGGTCTCCACGTTCTCCTGTGCGGTGAGGGTGGGGATGAGGTTGAACGACTGGAAGACGAAGCCGATGTTCTCGCTGCGGACCTTTGTCAGCCGGGTCTCGGAGAGCTTGGCCAGGTCGGTGCCGTCCAGCACGACCTCGCCGGAGGTCGGCCGGTCCAGGGCGCCGATCATCTGGAGCAGGGTGGATTTGCCGCCGCCGGTGGGGCCCTGGATGACGAGCCGGTCGCCGTCGGCGATGGTGAGGTCGACTCCGTCGAGGGCGTGGATGGACTCCTTGCCGCGGGTGTAGCGCTTGGTGACGCTTCTGAGTTCGTACATGGGGTGCTCCTGAGTGGGTCCGTCGGTTCGGGGGTGGTGCGCATCGTCTTCGGCTGCGGGTTGGTGGGGGCTGGTCGCGCAGTTCCCCGCGCCCCGGGGGGCGGGTTGCAGTCCCGTCGGCCGCAGCTGCGGCGGTCCGCGGCTACGCCGGATGTGAGGTGGCGGGTAGGTCGGCTGCCACCGCCCGCCCGGCGCCGGTCGAGCAGCGGCCCGTTCCAGCCGGCGGGACTGCAACCCCCAAGGCGCGCGGAGAACTGCGCGACCAGCCCCCACTACCCGCAGGCGGCACGGGTGGCGCGGCGGCACCCCGCCCGGCCGCAGCAGCACCCGCCGCCGACGTCGGCTACTCGACGCGCCGCAGTGCGTCCGCCGGGCGCAGTCGTGATGCGCGCCAGCCGCCGAAGGCGCCCGCGATCAGCCCACCCGTCACCGCCAGGCCGACCGCCAGGGCGACCGTCGTGAGGCTCACCGGTGCCGTCAGGGCGACGTCGAGTGTCGTGTTTGCCGTCTGCCGCCCGGGGCCCCCGAAGCCGCCCCCGCCCGGGCCGCCGCCCGTGCCGCCACCGCCACCCCCGCCCAACTGGGCTTGCAGCGTCGGGCTGATGGCCGTCACGACGTACGCTCCCGCAAGGCCGATCGCGATGCCCAGTGCGCCGCCCAGCAGCCCGTTCACGATCGCCTCGCCGACCACCTGCCGGGTCACCCGGCCCGACTTCCAGCCCAGCGCCTTCAGCGTGCCGAACTCCCGTACCCGGCGCGACACCGCGGAGGAGGTCAGCAGCCCGGCCACCAGGAACGCGGCGATGAGCACCGCGATGGAGAGCCACTTGCCCACGCTGGTGGCGAGGGAGGACGCCGTGGACAGGGAGCCGGACACCGTGTCCGCGAGGTCCGCGGAGGTCGTCACCGTCGTACCGGAGATGTTCTTCTGAATCGCCGACTTGACGGCGTCGATCTGCTGGGAGTCGGACGCCTTGACGTAGATGGTGGTGACCTTGTCCTTCGCGTCGGCGAGCGTCTGCGCCTGCTTCAGCGGGATGTACAGGTTGGCCGCCGCGTCGCCGCTGTCGGGCGTGGCGATGCCGATCACCGTGAACTTGGTGCCCTTGACGGTGACGGTGGAGCCGACCTTGAGCTTCTTCTCCTTGGCGTAGGAGGTGTCGGCGACAACGACCTTCGCGTTGGTCTCCGCCGACTTGAACGTACGACCGCTGGTGACCTTCGAGGAGGTCAGCGGGCCGAGCGCCGGCTTGGTGACGTCGGCGCCGTAGACGGAGTAGCTGTTGACGTCGAAGTCGGCGCCGCCGCCCCGTACTTCGCCCTGCGGCTGGCTGCCGCCCCCGCCCTGCCCGGCCCCGCCGCCCTGCCGGCCCCCGCTGCCGCTCTGGTCCTGCTGGAACTGCCCCCGCGTGAACTGCCCGCTGACCTTGACGACCTGAAGGCTCAGCCCGCCGACGGCGTCCGAGACACCGCTCTGCGCACCGACCTCGGTCACGGTCGAGCTCGCGAGCGTCTGGAAGCCCTGGACCATGACGCGGTCGGTGGACTGCTCCTCGTCGGAGCCGTCGTCCCGGGCGTCGAACTGGAAGCGCGGCCGCTCGGAGCTGCTCGCGGCCGGCTCGGCGGCCTTGGTGACGGTCATGTCCGTGCCGAGGCCGTACAGGGACTGCAGGACCTTGTCCTGGGCCTTGCTCATGCCGGAGGACACGGAGTTGACCACGATGACCAGCGCGATGCCCAGCGCGAGTCCGGAGGCGACGACGAGGGCCGCCTTTCTGCGGCGGCGCAGCTCGCGCCTCAGGTAGGTGAAGAACATGCGCCGCAAAGTAGGTACGGCGCGTGATGAAGGGATAAGGCCGAAATAAGAGATGGATGAGAAGGCTGGGAGCAGCCCCTAAACACCGGTGCCGCCCCTGGGGGCGGCACCGGTCAGTTGTGCGGGGACTGTGCGGCGACTGTGCGCGCGGGACGGATCAGACGGCCGAACCGGCCTTCCACTGCGCCCAGTCCATGTTCCAGCCGTTGAGGCCGTTGTCCGGCGCGATCGTCTTGTCGCCGGTGTTCTGGACGACCACGACGTCACCGACGATCGAGTTGTTGTAGAACCAGTAGCCCGCGGTGCCCTTGTCGTTGGCGCCCTTGGTGTCGGACAGGCCCACGCAGCCGTGGCTGGTGTTCACGCTGCCGAAGATGGACTTCGCACCCCAGTAGTTGCCGTGGATGAAGGTGCCGGAGCCGCTGAGGCGAATGGCGTGCGGCACGTCCTTGATGTCGTACTCGCCCTTGCCGTCGTCGTCCGTGAAGCCCACGGTCGCGCCGTTCATGCGCGTCTCCTTGAACTTCTCGGACATCACCATGACGCCCTGGTAGGTCTTGTTCTCCGGGGAACCGGCCGAGATCGGGATGGTCTTGATGGTCTTGCCGTCCTGCGTGACCTTCATCTGCTTGGTCTTCGCGTCGACGTAGGAGACCTGGTTGCGGCCGATCTTGAAGGTGACCGTCTTCTCCTGGACGCCGTAGACACCGTCGGCGCCCTCGACCCCGTCCAGGGCCATCTTCAGGGTGACGGTCGAGCCCTCCTGCCAGTACTCGTCGGGCCGGCAGTCCATGCGGGTGTCGTTGAACCAGTGGCAGGCGACTTCCTGGCCGCTGGTGGTGGAGACGGTGACGCCCTTCTGGACGGCGGCCTTGTTGCTGATCGACTTGTCGAAGTTGATCGACACGGGCATGCCGACGCCGACGGTCGAGCCGTCCTCCGGCGTGAAGTAGCCGAGGAAGCTGTTCTTCGGGGAGACCGTGGTGAAGGAGGCGTTCTCGTGGGCGTCCAGGCCCTTCGTGTCCTTCGCGGTCACCGAGATCTTGTAGGTGGTCGAGCGCTCCAGCTGGGCGCTGGGCTTCCAGCTGGTCTTGTCGGCGGATATCTCGCCCTCGACCGCGGCGCCCTCGGCGGTGGTCATCGTCACCTCGGTGAGCGTGCCCTTGCTCACGGTGACGGCGGCGGAGTTGTTGATGGAGGCGTTGTCGGTGCCGTCCTCGGGCTTGATCTTGATCTGGGCCTCGGAGGTCTTCTTGGCGGCCGCCTCGTCGACCTTGGCCTGCGACGAGTCGCCCCCGTCGCTGCCGGAGGCACTGTCGTCGCCGCCGGAGCAGGCCGAGAGCACCAGGACACCGCCGAGCAGTGCGGACGCGACCGTCAGGCCCTTGCGCCGCCTACTGTTCGTCATCACACGCTTCTCCATCTTCCCGAATCCCCAGAACCCCGAGAGTCCCCGTCAAGAACCTTCAACGCTACGACCGGTTCGTCCCGTTCCACATTCCCCGCATGTGTGGGGCACACCACGTCTGCTGAGGCAGGTGGTGCGGGTTTCGGTCAGTGCGCCCCATGAGACGACGAAACCCCGGGCGGCGGTTGCCGCCCGGGGTCACGATTTCCCCAAGACGCCTCAGCCGGCCCGCTCGGCCACTTCGCGGTCGAAGTCCTCCTCACCATCATCCTCGCCGAGGTCCCACTCCGGCGAATCCGGGTCGTAGTCGATCCGCTCGCTGGACCAGGAGGCCTGTGCGAGCTCGACTCCGGGCACCTCGCTGACCAGGTCGAATGGATCAACGAGATAGGCGAGGGCCTCGGCAGTGTCTTCCGTCACAGCGGCTTCGGCGTGGGCCCGTTCGTCGACCGGCATGGTGACGTCGTCGGCGATCCGCCGCAGGGCGGCCTTGGTGACGGCGTCCCGCTCGTCCACTTCGAGGACGAGCTCCACGCGAAGCCGTACAAACCGTGATGTTTCTGCAGTACTCATGCCCGGAGAGTACGGCCCTTTTCTCCCGTGACTTTCCCGTGACCCGCGACTTTCACTAACATCGCCCCACACGGCCAATTCGCCAGCGCCACAAGGGGATCGATATTCCGTGTCCGCCGCTCATCGATCGACGTCCACCGCACGCCGATCGCTGCTGACCGCCACCGCCGCGGGAGCCCTGCTGGGCGCCCTGTGGTTCGTACCCTCCGCGAACGCCACGGGCGACGGACCGGCGAGAACGGAGCCTTCGGCGATACCCACGGCCCAGGTCACCCAGCAGGCACGGGCCGCGTCCGCGAGCGCCGACGACAGCACCGGGGACGGCACCCGGCTCGCCGACACCGGAAGCTTCGACACCACGCCGTACATCGTCGGCGGGACCGTGTTCCTCGCGCTGGGCGCGGGCTTCGTCGCCTACTCGGTGCGCCGGGAACGCCTCGGCTTCTGAATTCGCTTGACGATTCCTTCACATCGGCTTCATAGTCCGCCCATGAAGAGATCATCGGGCGTGCGTGCAGCCGCCACGGTTGCCGTGAGCGCACTGTCGCTCGCCCTTGTCACGGGTTGCGGTGGGGGGTCGGACGACTCGAACGGGTCGGACGGGCAGGCCGCGAAGGCGCTCAGCGCCGCGGAGTTGAAGAAGGCGATCATCGCGCAGGGCGATGTCGAGGGATACGAGGTGGACGCGTCCGGCAAGCAGTTGCCGAAGTCCAAGGACCAGATCAAGAGCAGCGAGGCGCAGTGCACGCCGCTGGCCTACGCCATGGGCGGGCTGCCGCCGGGCGATTCGGCTTCGAACGCGGCCGTCATGTCCCGCGAGAAGAAAGAGAAGCCCACCGACAACGCCTCCAAGTCCCTCGAGGACCTGAGCGAGGGCGAGATCGAGGACTCTCTCACCGACGCGATGAGCCTCAACATGACGGTCGTGGGCCTGTCCTCGTACGACGGTGACGGCGCCACCGAGACCTTCAAGTCCGTGTCGGACGCGGTGAAGAGCTGCTCCGGCGGCTTCCCCGTCACCATGCAGGGCAGCGACCAGAAGCTCACCAAGATCACCGCGGAGAAGGCGTCCGGTGCCGGTGACGAGTCCGTGGCGTTCACCGCGGTCAGCGAGCAGGACGGCGACACGGGCACCACGCACATCGAGGTGGTGCGGCACGGCAGCACCATCGCCACGTACTACACGATCAACCTCGGCCTGATGTTCACGGACAAGCCGTACGACGTCCCGGCCGCCCTGATCGACGCGCAGAGCGCCAAGCTGAAGTAACCCGCTCAAGAATCAAGCCGGTCAGACACATCGGGGCCCTGTCGGTCGTACGACAGGGCCCCTTCGCTTGTCACTGGAGCGGGCCGGTGACCTTCTCCGCGGCAGCGACCAGCTCCCCGGCGCGCACGAACGCGTCGGCCGCGGCGAGGTCGGGTGCCAGGAACCGGTCGGGCCCGGCGCCCTGGACCCCGGCGTCCCGTACGGCGTCGATGACCGCCTGCGAGGCCGGCGCGGGGGCGAGCCCCTCCCTCAGTTCTATGGCGCGGGTGGCGGCGTAGAGCTCGATGGCCAGGACGCGCGTGAGGTTGTCGACGGCGGTACGGAGCTTGCGTGCGGCCGACCAGCCCATGGAGACGTGGTCCTCCTGCATGGCGGAGGAGGGAATCGAGTCGGCGGACGCCGGAACGGCCAGCCTCTTCAGCTCGCTCACCAGTGCCGCCTGCGTGTACTGGGCGATCATCAGCCCCGAGTCGACACCGGCGTCGTCGGCCAGGAACGGCGGCAGCCCATGGCTGCGGTTCTTGTCGAGCAGCCGGTCGGTACGGCGCTCGGCGATGGAGGCGAGGTCGGCGACGGCGATGGCGAGGAAGTCGAGCACGTAGGCGACGGGCGCCCCGTGGAAGTTGCCGTTGGACTCCACACGTCCGTCGGGCAGCACGACCGGGTTGTCGACGGCGGAGGCGAGTTCCCGCTCGGCGACGAGCCGTGCGTGCGCCAGGGTGTCCCGCCCGGCGCCGGCGACCTGCGGGGCGCAGCGCACCGAGTAGGCGTCCTGGACGCGGGGCGCGTCGTCCTGGTGATGCCCGGTCAGCTCCGAACCCTTCAGCACGGCGAGCATGTTGGCTGCGGAGGCGCCCTGCCCCGGGTGCGGCCGGATGGCGTGCAGTTCGGGCGCGAGCACCTTGTCGGTCCCGAGCAGCGCTTCGAGGCTGAGTGCGGCGGTGACGTCGGCGGACTTGTAGAGCGCGTCCAGGTCGGCGAGGGCCATGACGAGCATGCCGAGCATGCCGTCGGTGCCGTTGAGGAGGGCGAGCCCCTCCTTCTCACGCAGTTCGACGGGGGCGATGCCGTGCGCGGCAAGCAGCTCACCGGCGGGCCGCACGCTCCCGTCCGGACCTTCGGCGTCCCCCTCCCCCATCAGGGTGAGGGCGCAGTGCGAAAGGGGAGCGAGGTCACCGGAGCAGCCGAGGGAGCCGTACTCGTGGACGACGGGCGTGATCCCGGCGTTGAGCACGTCGGCCATGGTCTGCGCGACCTCCGGCCGTACTCCCGTGTGCCCCGAGCAGACGGTCTTGAGCCGCAGGAACATCAGGGCCCGTACGACCTCCCGCTCCACCCGCGGCCCCATCCCCGCCGCGTGCGAACGAACGATGTTGCGCTGCAGCTGCGCCCGCAGCTCCTGGCTGATGTGCCGGGTCGCCAGGGCGCCGAAGCCGGTGGACACGCCGTAGACGGGCTCGGGCTTGGCCGCCAGCGCATCCACGATCCCGCGAGCCGCAGCCAGCGCCGCGACCGCCTCCTCCGACAGCTCGACCCGGGCCCCACCCCGCGCCACGGCAAGGACGTCGGACGCGGTGACCCCGGACGTCCCCACCACCACAGTGTGCATATCCATATTCAGGAGCGTACGCAGTGAAGACGAAGATGTCACTAGTGGGTGAGGGGTACACCCCTTACACGCCGGTCAGCACATCCAGCCGGTCACGGCAGCCGCCCCCGGAACCGCCGCCGCTCCACCGCCCCCTCCCCGGAGGGCTCCGCGTCGGCGAGGCGTACGACCGGGTCGTCCGGCCCCTCGCGCCCGGCGATCACGGGCCTGTCGGACAGTACGGCCTTGGCCTGGTACTGCGCGGCATCGGCCAGCCGGAACAACCGCCGGGCAGAACGCACGGCCCCGATCGGATCCTCCGTGGACGCGACCCCGCACGCCACCCCTTCCCCGAGCTCCAACTCGGCGGCCCGACGACACAGTTCATCCGCGGCTTTCACCACGTCGTCGGCGGCCGGCCCCACGGCCAGCAGACAGAACTCGTCGCCGCCGAGCCGCGCCGCGAGAGCGCCGGGCAGCATGGCGCCGCACAACGACAGAACCGACCCGAACCGCTCCAGCAGACGGTCACCCACCGCATGCCCCTGGGTGTCGTTGACCCGCTTGAGCCCGTTGAGGTCACAGACGACGAGGCTGACCACGACCCCGTCCCTGCGATGCCGCTCGATGGCCTCCTCCAACCGCACATCGACGGCACGCCGGTTGGCGAGCCCGGTGAGCGCGTCGGTGAACGCCAGCCGCCGCGCCTCCTCCAGCCGCTCACTCTGCGCAAGGCCCGCGGCCACGACGGAGGCGAGCACGGTGGCGAAGTCGGCATCCCCGCGGTCGAAGACGGGAGCCCCTGCGGACCGGGCCACGTAGAGCTCGCCCCACGCCCGCCCGTTCAGCACGATCGGCGCTACGACACAGCACCCCCGCCCCCGCCGCCGCAGGGCGGCGACCCGCTGGTGGCAGTAGCCGGGCTGCCCGGCGGCGGGACCTTCGGCCGTCTCCACCCAGGCGTTGGGCTCCCCGCCGGCGGCCCACCGCTCGTGCAGGAACTCGGTGATCTCCGGGAACTGATGCACGGGATAGGCCTCATCACCGGGGAACTCCTCCTCCCCCTGGGTGCGGTCCCCGACGTTGACCAGCACCCGCAACCGCCCGAGCTCCCGCTCCCACACCGACAGCGCGGCAAAACTCCCGGCCAGCGCCCGACACGCCCCAGACGCCGCAGCCCGCCAGGACTCCCGCGGGGTGTGCACCGCCGCCATCCCCTGCGCCAACGCCACTACGGCCGCGAGCCGTGTGTCCTCGCCCATCACTCCAGGTTAGGGAGGTTTGCCATGATTTGGGACTTTGGTGTGGCGAACGGGGAGCTCAGCGCCGGCCCGCAAGCCGAAAGACACCGTCACTCCGCCCGGCCACCCTCACTCGCCGGGCCACTCGGGCTTCCGCTTCTCATTGAACGCGGCCACCCCCTCCGCCCGGTCCCCCGAGAACGCCGTGGCCCGCCAGGCCGCGTCCTCGACCTCAAGGCCGGCCCTCAGGTCCATGCCGTGCCCGACCCGCAGCGCCCGCTTGGCGGCCCGCAGCCCGACCGGCGAGTTCACGGCGATCCGAGCCCCCAGGGCCAGCGCCTGTTCCCGGTCCTGCCCCGCTTCCACCAGCTCATCCACCAGCCCGAGCTCCCGGGCCTCGACGGCCTCGACCCGGCGCGCGGTGAAGATCAGCTCCGCAGCCCTGGCCGCGCCCACCCGCCGCGGCAGCAACTGCGTGCCGCCACCCCCCGGAATCACTCCGACCGACACCTCGGGCAGCCCCACCACGGCCGTACGGTCGGCCACGATCACATCGCACGACAGCGCCAGTTCGAAGCCGCCCCCCAACGCGAAGCCGTGCACCGCCGCGATCGTCGGCACCGGCAACTCCAGCACCCCCGTGTACGCACCTCGCGCCACCGGCCGCTGCCGCACCAGATCCGCATCGCTGAAGGAGTTCCGCTCCTTCAGATCCGCACCGACACAGAACGCCCGCTCATGCGTCGAGGTCAGGACGACGGCCCGTACGCCGTTGTCCGCACCCAGTGCCGCACACGCCCCCGCGATCGAACGGGCCATCTCCGTCGACACGGCGTTCATGGCCTTGGGCCGGTCGAGTACGAGCTCCGCGACATGTCCGGGCCCGTGCCTGCGCACCAGCACGAACTCCCCGTACCGCTCCTCACTCATGACACCCTCCGGTTAACGCGGGTTAACAACACTCGCCCCGATCATCGCAGCCGGACCCCGCCGGGGAAAGGCCCACCGCGAGCGGTTCCCGAGTCGAGTCCCGACACCCCGTTCGAGTGACATCCCGCCCAACTCCCGCCCTACCGCCAACGACAGCACATAACGTGCGCGAGCCACAGCGCATTGGGGGCGCGAGCGCGTTGGGAGGGGTCGTGATGGGTGTGACGGCGGAAGGACCGCAGGCCAGAGGCGCGGCGGCGCGGAGTGCCGAAGCGAGCGAGGCACCGGCGGACACCGAGGCGGTCAGCCGCCTCTTCGGCCCCCGGGGCCGCCATCGCCGGCCACGCCCCCGCAAGGTCCTCCTCGCGGCGGGAGGCCTCGCCCTGGCCGCCGGCGCGCTGAGCCTCGTACGTCTGACCCCCGACTCCGGCGTCACCGGCCTCGGCGCAGCGGAAGCCGACCCCACCCCGGTCCCCGGTACGGACACGGACGGCGCGACCAACGCCGCCGCCACGATCCCGACGACCACCCCGAAGCCGAGCCCGGCAGCGACTTCCGCCATGGGCGGCCTGGGAACAACACCGACGACGGGCACCATCGTCGTACCGACCACGAACAGCCCTGCCACCACGCCGCCCAACGGCCGGGGGCGCCCCGCGGACGACGCCGCGGCGCCCACTCCCGCACCGGACCCACCGGCCACGACCGGGCAGGCGCAGCAACCGGCCCCGGCCCCCACCGAGATCCCGACCCCGAGCCAGACCGCATCGAATCCCCCGGCCCCACGGCCGGACGACTCCGACGACGGGAGCGTGTGCATCCCGATCATCGGCCTCTGCGTGGACCACCTGGCCGGCGGTGGCTGAACGGCGCTCAGTCCGCCGGCAACGCCCTCCGCGTCAACAGCCAGGGCTCGACGACCCCAAGCCCTCGCACCGGCCTCTGCCACATCGGCTGCAGCGCGAACCGGTACACCGGCGACTCCTCGCCTTCCTTCTCCGCCGCGAGAGCGGCCTCCGCCGCCTCCGCCTCAGAGGCCGGGGCCTCACCCGATCTGATGAGCTCCTCGGCGAACGCACTGTCGACGAGGACGGCGTCACGCGGAGCTATCGACGTCAGGCGCGAGGCGAGGTTCACGGTCGTACCGAAGACATCGCCCATTCGGGTGGTCACCGTGCCGAAGGCGATGCCGACGCGCAGCTCGGGCATCGTCTCGTCGTTGGCCATCGTCTCGATGAGCCGCAGGGCGATCTCCGCGGCGACCGCCGCGTCGTCGGCCGAGAAGAGCACCTCGTCGCCGAGCGTCTTGACCAGTCGCCCGCCGCGCGCGGCCACGAGGTCGGCCGCGGTGGTCTCGAAGGCCTCGACGAGTTCGCCGAGTTCCTCCTCCTCCATCCGGCGGGTCAGCCGCGTGAACCCGACGAGGTCCGCGAAGCCCACGCACAGCCGCCGGTCGACCATCTCCTCGTCGTCGGCGGCCTGCACGACCCGGCCGGTCGCGGCGGCGAGCTGGCGGCGCCAGACGTAGACGAGGAACTCCTCCAGTTCGGGCAGGAGCAGCTCGACCAGGGGATACGTCACCTCGGTCCGCGTCATCCCCGGCTCCGGCGGCTCGGTGAGTCCCTCCAGGAACGAGTCGATCTGCCAGTCGGCCAGACGCGCGGTGGTCTGCCCGGTGGATCTGGCCACCTGCACGGCCATGGCCTCGCTGAGCAGCCCCGCCTCGACGAGACCGGCGAGGCGCCTGAGCGCCAGGACGTCGGCCTCGGTCAGCGCCTTGGCCTGCCCGATGTCGGCGAAGCCCATGGCCCGCCAGAACCGGGACGCCAGCTCCATGGAGACACCGGCGCTACGGGCCGCCTGAAACGGGGTGTAGCGCCGCTCGGCACCGAGGATGAGCTGTTCGAGGCGCAGCGCGAGCGGATCCTCGCCGGGGTCGGCGTCGGGGGAATCCACCCGGCCGTCCTCGCCCGCGCCGGAGCCCGTGTCGTCGACGGTCACGCCTGCTGCCCTTCCGATCTGCCGCGGTCAGTAATCGACCGGCCTTCACTTTACGGCAGGTGTGGGCCACCTCACTCCGGAAGCCCGGTAGGCGAAGTCACGCCAACCTCAAGTGCACGATGTCGCCTGCTCCCACCGGCTCCTGCACGCCCTCAGCCGTCGCCAGCACCAGCCGCCCGTCACCGTCGATCGCGACGGCCTCCCCCATGATCGACCGATGTCCCGGCAACTCGGCCCGCACCACTCTCCCCAGCGTCGCGCACCCCGCCGCGTACGTCTCCTGGAGGCCGCTCACCACCGGATCCCCGGTCGCGGCCCGCCACCGTCCGTACCACTCCTCCAGCGAGCGCAGGATGCCCCGCAGCAAGGGATCCCGGTCCGTACTCACGGCTCCGGCGAGGGCCAGGGAGCCCGCCTGCGGCACCGGGAGCTCGTCCGCACGCAGCGTGACATTGATGCCGACGCCGATGACCACACCCTCGTCACCGGCCCGCTCCGCCAGAATCCCGCCGGCCTTGCGTTCCTCGCCGCCGACGGTCACCAGCAGGTCGTTCGGCCACTTGAGTGCCGTGTCGACGCCTGCCGCGCGCGACAGGCCCGTCGCCACGGCGACCCCCGTGAGCAGCGGCAGCCAGCCCCAGCGGGCCGCCGGCACCTCCGCCGGGTTCAGCAGCACGGAGAAGAACAGCCCCGAGCGGGGCGGTGCCGTCCAGGTGCGGTCCAGGCGGCCCTTGCCGGCCGTCTGCTCCTCGGCGACCAGCACCGAGCCCTCGACCGCCTTGCCGTCGGTCGCCAGGCCCACCAGGTCGGTGTTGGTGGAGCCGGTGCGCTGCACCACCTCCACCTCGCGCCACAGCCCGTCGTCCCGGATGAGCCCGCGCCGCAGTGCGGCGGCGTTCAGCGGTGGACGGTCCAGGTCGGACCAACGGCTGTCGTCTGATGCATCTCGCGGCGTCATGCAAGCCACCCTAGGTGTGTGAAACGCCGCACTGCTGATTCGCAGGCCCCCCACTACTCTACGGATGAGTAACCGTCCCCCCTTTTGAGCAGGCAGGGAGCGCCATCCCGATGTCCGAGCCGGAAGAGCGTCACGAGATCCAAGAGTCCCAAGGGATCGACATCCACACCACCGCGGGCAAGCTCGCGGATCTCCAGCGCCGTATCGAGGAAGCGACGCACGCCGGCTCCGCACGCGCCGTCGAAAAGCAGCACGCCAAGGGCAAGTTGACGGCCCGTGAGCGCATCGACCTCCTCCTCGACGAGGGGTCCTTCGTCGAGCTCGACGAGTTCGCCCGGCACCGCTCGACCAACTTCGGCCTGGAGGCCAACCGCCCGTACGGCGACGGTGTCGTCACCGGGTACGGGACCGTCGACGGCCGCCCCGTCGCCGTGTTCTCGCAGGACTTCACCGTCTTCGGCGGCGCGCTGGGCGAGGTCTACGGCCAGAAGATCGTCAAGGTCATGGACTTCGCGCTGAAGACCGGCTGTCCGGTCATCGGCATCAACGACTCCGGCGGCGCCCGCATCCAGGAGGGCGTGGCCTCGCTGGGCGCGTACGGCGAGATCTTCCGCCGCAACACCCACGCCAGCGGTGTGATCC
Organism: Streptomyces sp. NPDC107528; assembly: GCF_055639295.1. Lineage (NCBI taxonomy): Bacteria > Bacillati > Actinomycetota > Actinomycetes > Kitasatosporales > Streptomycetaceae > Streptomyces > Streptomyces sp. NPDC107528. Next base: position 4,656 of record NZ_JBVKAV010000006.1, on the reverse strand, counting down.
CGCAGATCTCGCTCGTCGTCGGGCCCTGCGCGGGCGGTGCGGTCTACTCCCCCGCCATCACCGACTTCACGATCATGGTCGACCAGACCTCGCACATGTTCATCACCGGCCCGGACGTCATCAAGACGGTCACCGGCGAGGACGTCGGCTTCGAGGAGCTGGGCGGCGCGCGCACCCACAACTCCGCCTCGGGCGTGGCGCATCACATGGCCGGCGACGAGAAGGACGCCATCGAATACGTCAAGCAACTGCTGTCGTACCTGCCGTCCAACAACCTCTCCGAGCCCCCGGCCTTCCCCGAGGAGGCCGACCTCACCCTCACCGCCGAGGACCTGGAGCTGGACACGCTGGTCCCGGACAGCGCGAACCAGCCGTACGACATGCACGCGGTGATCGAACACATCCTGGACGACGCCGAGTTCTTCGAGACGCAGCCGCTGTTCGCGCCGAACATCGTCACCGGGTACGGACGGGTCGAGGGCCGCCCGGTCGGCATCGTCGCCAACCAGCCGATGCAGTTCGCCGGCTGTCTCGACATCGCCGCCTCCGAGAAGGCCGCGCGCTTCGTGCGCACCTGCGACGCCTTCAACGTCCCGGTGATCACCTTCGTCGACGTGCCCGGCTTCCTCCCGGGCGTCGACCAGGAGCACGACGGCATCATCCGCCGCGGCGCCAAGCTGATCTACGCCTACGCCGAGGCGACGGTCCCGCTGATCACGATCATCACCCGCAAGGCCTTCGGCGGCGCCTACGACGTCATGGGCTCCAAGCACCTCGGCGCCGACCTCAACCTGGCCTGGCCCACCGCCCAGATCGCCGTCATGGGCGCCCAGGGCGCGGTCAACATCCTGCACCGGCGCACCATCGCCGAGGCCGAGGCGGGCGGCGAGGATCTGGAGGCGGTGCGGGCGCGGCTGATCCAGGAGTACGAGGACGCCCTCCTCAACCCCTACGTCGCGGCCGAGCGCGGCTACGTCGACGCGGTGATCATGCCGTCCGAGACGCGCCGCCATGTCGTACGCGGTCTGCGTCAGCTGCGCACCAAGCGGGAATCCCTGCCCCCGAAGAAGCACGGCAACATCCCCCTCTAGGCCTGCTGGGAGCCGTCATGAACATCAAGGTCCTGCGGGGCAACCCGACACCTGAGGAGCTGGCCGCCGCACTGGCGGTGGTCCGCGCCCGCGCCGCGGCGGCAGCAGCCACGCCGCCCGGCGCACCCAAGCCGCGGGACGGGTGGTCGGACCCGTCCCGCATCGCCGCGCACCGGCTGCCGCAGCCGGGTCCGTCGACGTGGGCGCGCACGTACTGGCCCGGCTAAAGGGCCGTTGACACGGCTTCGGCCATCACCTCGTACCCGGCGTCGTTCGGGTGCAGGTGATCGCCGAAGTCGTACGACGGACGCAGCCGGTCCGGGTCCGCCGGATCGGCCAGCGCACGGTTCAGGTCCACCACCGCGGTGTACTCCCCCGAGTTGCGGATCCACTCGTTCAGCTCGTGACTCACCTTCGCCGCCCGCTCGCCCCAGTGGTCCGAGCCCCCGAACGGCAGCAGCGTCGCCCCGATCACCCTGACTCCCGCCGCCCTGCCCTGCCGTATCAACTCCCGGTGCCCGGCGATGAGTTCCCCGGCCTCCAGCACCGGCGCCGGTTTGTAGGTCGGCTGCTCGTCCGTCTCGCTGAAGCCGATGTCGTTCAGGCCGAGCAGGACGACGAGCGTGTCCACGCCCGGCCGGTCGAGGACGTCCCGGCGCAACCGGTGGACACCCTTCTCGCCGTACCACGCCGAGTCGTTGAGCAGCAGGTTCCCGCCGATCCCCGCGTTCAGGACCGGCCGGCCCGTGCGCTCGGCGAGGACGTCCGACCAGCGCCGGTCCGCGCCCGGCGTCGACCCGAACCCGTCGGTGATCGAGTCACCGAAGAGGGCGACGGCGTCCGTACGGCCCGCGTCGACCTCCACGGCCGACAGGAAGTACCACGACTCGGTCGCCGCGTCGAAGCCCTCGCCGCCGGGCTCCGCGGACCGGTCGCCCTCGCTCCGGTAACCGGTCGTGAAGGCCTGGGCGTGGAAGGTCGCGGGGCCGGTGGCGGTGTCGAAATGGAGCGTGACGGTCACCGACTCACCGGCGGCGACGGCGAGGGGAACGTCGTCGCTGACCAGTTCCCCGCGCGCGGGGATCTCGGCCTCGCCGGCACCCCCGAAGGTGAGCCGCGTGAGCGAGCCCGGCTCCACGGCTGCCCCGGCGGCCGTACGGCCCACGCTCGCACCCGCGATCCGGACGGGCGACGTGCCGTACGCGTGGGAGAGCCGCACCCGCACCCGGCCGCCCCCCGCCGAGAGCCGCACGACCTGCCGTAGCGACTGGCGCCAGAAGCCCTCGCGGGACCAGTTGGGTGTGAAGCCCTCGCTGGGCAGCTGAGGTGATGCGGTCCAGGAAGTGGTGAACATGGCACAACTCTCCAAACGGAACTGGAATCCCTTTAGCTAATGGAACAGTAGCACCATTTAGGGGAAAGTTGAGTATGCGTACTCAGGCGCCGCCGCGAACCGCCGACCGACGATGGAAGGCATGCTGTGGTCCGACCCCGAGAACGAGCCGCCCGAGGAACTGCGCGAGACGCAGGAGATGTTGCGGCGGCTGGGCGTTCTCATGGCGCTGGCCATGGTGCTCACGATGATCGTGCTCGGTCTGAGGTGAGTCCGGCCGGGCACGCCGATACGCTGACCGCATGACTGATCAGCCCCGTCGCCGGCTCGTCCTCGCCTCCCAGTCCCCCGCCCGGCTGAATCTCCTGCGCCAGGCCGGCCTGGTTCCCGAGGTCATCGTCAGCGGCGTCGACGAGGACGCCGTCACCGCGCCCACCCCCGCCGAATTGGCCCTGGCCCTGGCCGAGGCGAAGGCCTCCGTCGTGGCGGCGAAGCCCGAGGTCATGGGCGCGATCGTGATCGGCTGCGACTCGGTCCTGGACCTGGACGGCCAGGCCCTGGGCAAGCCGGCCGACGCGGAGGAGGCCACGGCACGCTGGAAGTCGATGCGCGGCCGGGCGGGCACGCTGCAGACCGGCCACTGCGTCTACGACACCGCTACCGGCCGGTACACCTCGGCCACCGCCTCCACCGTCGTCCGCTTCGGCGAGCCGACCGACGAGGAGATCGCCGCGTACGTCGCCTCCGGCGAACCCCTCTACGTCGCCGGGGCGTTCACCCTCGACGGCCGCTCGGCCCCGTTCATCGACGGCATCGACGGCGACCACGGCAACGTGATCGGCATCAGCCTGCCGCTGGTGCGCCGGCTGCTGGCGCACCTGGGCATCGGCATCACGGAGTTGTGGGCGCCGGCGGAGGCGTGACCGGAGAGCCTCCCGCCGGGGAGCCTGCTGCCGGGGAGCCGTCGCCACCCCTGCCCCCGTCGGGAGCGGCGTCGGCGGGCTCCCCCGCGGCGCCGTGGGCGTCGTACGTCATGAGCAGCAGCACTATCAGGCCGAGCACGACGACCATGAACAGGAACGCCGTCCAGCCCACCAGGCCCCAGGCGAAGGCGCCCAGCAGGGCGTGCACCACGGCCGCGCTGATCAGCAGGATGCGGCCGAAGCCGGCCGGGGCGCGGTCGCGCACGGCCACGAGCAGGGCGACCAGGCCGCACAGCGCGAAGTAGGCGCCGAAGACCAGGCCGCCGACCTTCGAGGACACCGACATCACGTTCGGGTCGAGCCCCGCCAAGGACATGTCCTGACGGTCGACGACGACCCCGAGGAACCAGTTCACAGCGGCGATGCCGAGCGCCTCCGTGAAGAGCACGACCGCCACCACCCACGCCACCGGCCTGCGCACCACCGGGCCCCACCCACTTCCGAGCTCCGCGCTGTTACCCCAAGTACGTTCAACTACATCGCGAACGCTACTAACGGGTAAACCCCGGGACAAGGGTTCGGTCGAGGGCAAAGAATCATTGGGCCATTCGTAGGGATTCCACAAAGAAACCGAGTGGCCCGCAGCACGTGATGACAGAGACCTTGACCACAGAGGAGGGCTAGGGTTTTCCGGGAGAGACCTGCGTGCCGTGGCGCGACATGGGATTTCGCAGGTCGAGCGAGCCTGGAATCACGCTCCGTGTGGGCAAGCTCACCACTGGGGACGGGTCGATGTGGCGTGTCGGCAGTCCCTAAACTCGGCTTGTTTCAAGGAGGGAGCCTCAATCGTGCGCAAGGTGCTCATCGCCAACCGTGGCGAAATCGCTGTCCGCGTGGCCCGGGCCTGCCGGGACGCCGGGATCGCGAGCGTGGCCGTCTACGCGGATCCGGACCGCGACGCTCTGCATGTCCGCGCTGCGGATGAGGCGTTCGCCCTGGGCGGTGACACCCCGGCAAGCAGTTATCTGGACATCGAGAAAGTCCTGAACGCGGCGCGCGAGTCCGGCGCGGACGCCATCCACCCGGGCTACGGCTTCCTGTCGGAGAACGCCGAGTTCGCCCAGGCCGTCCTGGACGCCGGCCTGATCTGGATCGGCCCGCCCCCGCAGGCCATCCGCGACCTCGGTGACAAGGTCGCGGCCCGGCACATCGCTCAGCGCGCCGGCGCCCCGCTCGTCGCGGGCACGCCCGACCCGGTCTCCGGCGCCGACGAGGTCGTCGCCTTCGCCGAGGAGCACGGCCTGCCGAT
>NZ_JBVKAV010000005.1:0-630539 GCF_055639295.1 Streptomyces sp. NPDC107528 | reverse complement strand
AAGAACCTACTCACGCCGGAAACTGTCGCCACTTCAGAAATCTGTGACAGACACCAGAAAGGGGCCGATCGGGCGTTCAAGAACCCGGAACGACACATGTGACGGACCATCAAAAAGTGACAGCAGAAGCGACTTGGCAGCAGAGCTGGGCCAAACGGGGGGACTCACTGACACCCCGTCACACTTCTGCGCGCGTGTCGGGCATTGACAACGCACCGCACGCGACTAAGACGCCACCCCCGGGCACCTGGATCTGCCCTGATCAGCGCCTCACAGCAGGAACTGTAGCGGGCACACACACCCACCACGGACAGACTTGCCGAAGTCGCCCCACGAAGGCCGGACCGCTCACGGCCCAGCCGCACTCACCGCAGCCACACAAGGAGAGCAGCCAGAGACCAGGACCATGACACCCCAGCCAGCCGACGACAAGTCAAAAACCCGCAGCCACCACCCCCGCTGGGGTGGCCACCACCCAGCGGGGGTGGCCACCCCAGCCCGACAATCCGCGCAGCCGAAACCCCAGTCCATCCATGACCCAGGAACAGCCCCAAACTTGCGGAGACTCGGGGCGGTCGGGTGACCGCCCCCAGGCCACGGTGACCGTGCTGCCGATGCCCACTCACCGCAAAGTCGTCGGCGTCGCGCGCCCGGACGGTGAAGGGCAAGTCTCTTGAACGCCTCCCGCGACGACCAGCCAGCCCCCGAACCCCAGGTCGGGCCCGAGCCCGAGGGCGAACCGCACTTCGACCCCTACCACCACCCCGCGGTCCGCTGAGGCGCGGCGAAGAGCGTAGCCGGGTGCTGATGCGTGAGCGCGCGCTCGTGGATGCCCGCGGGCGATCAGGCGGATGAACCACGAAAACACCGGCTTCGACTGCCCGGGATGCGCTGGCCTTGGCGATGAAGGCGAAGAGCGAGAGGTGTGCGGCGCATGGATGAGGCAGGCGCATGGGGTCGGCCCGCGTGGGCTTGTATCAATGGTGCTGGTGCAGCGGGCGGCGCGGTACCGGCACCAAGCGCGACAACATCACCGGCCCTGCACCGCGCGGTCGGCGAACGAGAGCGTCCCGAGCGCACCCGCACCACCACCGAAACCGTCGGCCGGGTACCGACCCGCCACCACGCACACCACAAAAGACCAGCAGCACATCTCATCAGAGCCGCTCAGCCCAACAACCGCTTCCTGACCGCGGCCAGGACTTCCGTGCGGCTGCGCGGGCCGTTGTCGGCTGCGATGAGGTGGTCGCCGATACGCAGTGAGAAGGTGATCAGGCAGCGGGCCTCGACATCGCCCTCGTCGGGGCAGAAGGCCCCGTAGAGCTCGCGCAGATAGTCCATGCGCCGGTTGTCGGCCCGGCGCAGGCACCGCGCGACGCCTTCGTCGCGCCGGGCCCAGTCACGGATCGCAAGCTCGACCCCGGCACTGGTCACGGGCGTCTCGCCCGACCCCACGAAGTCGAAGAGACGCCCGAGCCGCTCACGGGCGTCACCCCTCTCGCGCTCGATCCGCTCGATGACATCCTCGGTGACCCCGCGCTCCCAGGTGTCGAGCATCTCCTCCAGCAGGGCGGCACGGTTACGGAAGTAGCCGTAGAAACCGCCCTTGCTGACACCGAGCGCCTGGGCGAGGACCTCGACCCGGACCGCCTCGGGGCCGCCGCCGGCCAGCGCCCGCAGCCCCTCCTCGATCCACTTGTCCCGCGGTGTACGGATCGCACCCATGCCGTGTCTCCCCTTCATCTGCCCCGGCAAGTATACGGAGCCGTATAGATGGGTCTATGCTCGATATATACGCCACCGTATAGACAGGGGTCCGTCATGAGCGATCTGCGCCTGCCCTCAAGCGACCACACCTCCCGCCCCTGGCGGATCCACGAAATCACCGGCGACTTCCGGCTCGAGGACCTGTGGGCGCTGCCGACCCCGGGCGGCCCCGACGACCTGCACCACCTGGTCCGGCAGATGGCCAACGGCACGGACGGACCGGACGGCGGCAACCCCGTGGGCCGCTTCCTGTTCGCGGTGCGCTGGAAGCTAGGCACACTGCTCGGCTGGGACAAGCCGGACTCGGGCGTCGGCGGCCGGGTGGCGACACTGCGCGACCGGCTGCCGGACGACCTGCGCGAAGGCCCGCGCGGGCCCGACCTTGCAGCGGCGCCCTTCACCTCGGTCTTCGAGACACACGACGAGTGGGCCGCCGAGTACGCCAACAACACCATGCACGGGGTCATGCACATCGGCTGGGTCCCCGACGGCAACGGCGGCTACCGCGGCCAGATGGCCGTCCTGGTCAAACCCAACGGCCGCCTCGGCTCCCTCTACATGGCCGGCATCAAACCCTTCCGGTACCTGGGTGTGTACCCGGCCCTGATGCGATCCATCGGCCGGCAATGGCGAGAGGACACAGCACGCCGAACGGCACACTGACGCCCCCTGCCTCACAAACCCTGACTCCACCCAAACCCCCGCGACTTCACGTGCGAACAGCGGCCCATGCCAGAACAGGTGCTGGACCCACCTGAGCGCCGAGGAAGCTCTGACCACCAGTGAGCCCTGCCCCCCACCCGAGAGGGGAAGAGGGGACTGCAAGTCTTCCCCGGATGATCCCAACGGCGTGAACGGCCTACGACAGCACAACGACCTGCTCCGGTCTCTTCCACCGGATGCACTGTGCCGCCGGCACGATGGACGCCCTGCCGGCGAGGCAGTCCACCACGCACTCGTACAGACGCCTGGTCGCGGCAGCCCGTTATGCCGAGCACACGGGGACCCCAGGCTCCGCACCAGTCTCGCCGAAATGCCGCAATGCGCGGCCGGTCGACGACCGGATCAAACCGCTCAAGAAGAGCACCCAGGATCCGCCTTCAGGAACCTCATCCACGACCGCCTGCCCGACACCGCCGACCGACCCCAGCGCAATGGCCCACCGGCAGCGCGTGCAAGTGGCCCAGTCGTCCGGGCCGCATCCGTCCTAAGGTCGAAAACGTGATCACAACGGCACCCGTCAGCCGTCCATCGCCCGCCGCTGCGTGCAGTGGCAGACAGGCGCGGACAGCGCTGGGACTGCTCACAACGGCGATCGGACTGTCGGCCTTCTGCGGGCCGATGCCCGCGCCCGCCAGGCGCTCTACCCGCTCCCCGACCGTCCCCCTGCTCACAGGAGCCCCTCATGCAAGCCATCACCGTCCAGGACCGTGACGCCGGCGTCAACGGCCTGACCCTCTCCGAGCTGCCCCACCCGCACGCCGCCGAGAACGACGTGATCGTGGAGGTCCACGCCGCCGGATTCACCCCCGGCGAGCTGGAGTGGCCCAGCACCTGGACCGACCGGGCCGGTCGTGACCGCACCCCTAGCGTGCCCGGCCACGAGCTGTCCGGCGTGGTCACCGAGCTCGGCTACGGCACCACCGGCCTGACGGTCGGGCAGCGCGTGTTCGGTCTGACGGACTGGACCCGCAACGGCTCACTGGCCCAGTACACGGCGGTCGAAGCCCGCAACCTCACCCCGCTCCCGGCCGACATCGACCACGTCACCGCCGCCGCGCTGCCGATCTCCGGGCTCACCGCCTGGCAAGCCCTGTTCGACCACGCCCACCTGACCACCGGCCAGAGCGTGCTCATCCACGGCGCCGCGGGCGGCGTCGGCTCCATCGCCGTGCAACTGGCCCGCGAGGCCGGAGCCCGAGTGATCGGCACCGGCCGGGCCCGCGACCGCGACACCGCCCTCGGCCTGGGCGCGGACGCCTTCGTCGACCTCCAGACCGAGAAACTGGACGACATCGGCGAGATCGACGTCGTGTTCGACGTGATCGGCGGCGAGATCCTCGAACGCTCCACCGCACTGGTCCGCCCCGGCGGCACCCTGGTCACCATCGCCGAACCGGTCACCGTCCACCCCCACGACGGACGAGCCGTCTTTTTCGTCGTCGAACCCGACCGGGCCCGCCTGGCCGACCTCGCCCAACGCCTGCGGGACGGCCGCCTCAAGCCGATCATCGGCGCCGTCCGACCGCTCACCGAGGCAGCCTCGGCGTTCAGGCCCGGCAAGCGCACCCCAGGCAAAACGATCATCCGCGTCACCGAAGGCTGAAAGAGCGTTCTTTGTCCCGGCGGGTGTGTTTGATGTCCGGGGCTCCGGCCTGGGGTTATAGCTCATCAGCCGGTTCAATGTAGACGCGGATGATGTGGAGCAGGCTGTCGGCCGAGGCACGAGCGGTGGTGGACAGGCTTGTCACCGTTCGTCGCAGCGTGCAGGTCGCCGTGGCGATGCGCGAATGCGCCGGCACGATGTAGCGGAGGCCGTGGTCGCTACGACACAGCAGGAACCGATGCCTGCACTCGCCGGGCTGAGTGAATGTACGGCCCCGGCCCCCATGGTCGGGTAGCGGGAGGACGCTGACAGAAGTTGGCGCACGCCTGGGGCAGAGCGCACTTCTTGCCGCACGCTATCCCGTCCTGACCGGTCACCGTTGGCGTTCGCCACGCCGGGGTTGTGCGGACGCGCCCGGTCGGTCAGCCGGGCCAGGTGCCGGTCAGGCGGCGGGTGGCGGTGGCGCCGCCGCGGTCGACGGCGGCTTTGACGCCGGCGAAGATCGCACCCTGCAGGACGGCTGCCGACACCACCTCGCGCCAGGCTCGGTGCTCGTCGGTGGCGTCGGGAGCGTCCTCCTCGTGCCCCAGCCGCTTCCAGACCTGCTTGAACATCGCACCGGCCAGGACACCACTGACGGCGCCCATGGCCATGCCGACCGGCTTGTACGCGATCTTCGAGGCTTTCATCAATGCCTCCTGGCACGTCGGATGAGCAGTAGCGCGATGAGCCCGCCGGCGGCTGCGAGCAGCGGGGTGCGTTTGGCCCACGCCGCCTCCATGCCCTGGCCGGCCTTCTCGCGGACCGGTTCCGGTGTCTTGTCCCGGGCCAGCTCGGCGACGTGCACGGCCTTGCCGCGAACCTGCTCGGTCGCGGCAACGGCCTTGGCACGCACCGGTTCCGGAGCCCTGTCCTGCACCGCGTGAGCGGCGTGGGTCGCCCTGTCCTTGAGTTGGGCTTTGGCCAGGGTGGTCTTGTCGGCGACCTGCTGCTTGACGGCCGTCGTCTTCTCGTGGGCGCGGGTCTTGACGTCGGTCTTCGCCGAGAGTGCCTCGACTGTCTCGCCGAGCTCCTCGCGGGTCGCCTCGACCTTTTCTCGCAGTTCCTCGGGGGAGGTGGCTGCTTCATCGCCCTTTTGCTTCTTGTCCGGGGTCATCGCTGGGCCTTCTCCTTGATCTCGGCCACGTCGGACTTGACGCTGTCCAGGGTTCGTTCGGGAGCGGGCGGGGATGCCCTGCTGATCTGCTTCTTGCCCAGAGCAGCCATCAGGGCGGTGATGGCGGCCAGGACACCGGTGACGATCAGAGCCGCCACCCATATGTCCATGGTGAGCGACAGCGCGGCAATCACGGTGGCCACCAGTGCCTGCAGAGTGAGGACACCGATCAGGCCGGCGCCGCCGAACAGGCCACCGCCCTTGCCGAACCGCTTGCCCTTCTCGGTCATCTCCGCCTGTGCCAGGCGCATCTCGTCGCGGACCAGCTGTGACAACTGCTGAGACGCACGCTGGACCAGGTCGCCCACCGGTTCCGTCGCTCCGCTGTCCGTTCGGTGGGAGTCCTGTGCTGTCATGGGTGTTCACCTTTCCTTGCTCGGCGTTTGGCGCAGGTCCGGCGGGCCGTCGCCGGCCTCCGCAGAGGAGTCAAGGCGGCGGTGGTCCTCCTCGTCCCACTTGCGGGTATCGCGGGGCTGTACGTACGGCTCGTCGTCGGCAGGGTGACCGCCCGCGACGGCGCGCTGGCGGGCCAGCTCGGCGTCGAACTCCAGGCCCAGCAGGATGGCCAGATTCGTTATCCACAGCCACACCAGGAAGATGATCACGCCGGCGAAGGTGCCGTAGGTCTTGTTGTACGAGGCGAAGTTCGCCACGTACAACGCGAACCCGGCCGAGGCGATCATCCAGATCACCAGCGCCAGGAAGCTGCCCGGCGTGACCCAGCGGAAGCCGCGCACCTTTGCGTTGGGCGTCGCCCAGTACAGGATCGCGATCATGATCGTGACCAGGACGATCAGCACCGGCCACTTCGCGATCGACCACACCGTGAGCGCTGTGTCGCCGACCCCCAGCGTCTCGCCGACCTGGCGGGCCAGGCCGCCGGTGAACACGACGATCACCGCGCTGATCACCGCCATGACCATCAGCACCACGGTCACACCGACGCGGACCGGCAGCACCTTCCACACCGGGCGGCCCTCCGGGACGTCGTACACCGCGTTGGCGGACCTTATGAACGCGGCGACATAGCCGGAGGCCGACCACACTGCGAGCAGCAGACCCACGATCGCCATGACCGAGCCGAGGCCGGCGTTGCCTTGCATCTGCTGCACCGCGCTGGTCAGGACGTCTCGCGCCGCGCCCGGGGCGAGGTTCTGGATGTTGTCCAGCACCTGCTGGGACGCCGACTGCCCGACTACCCCGAGCAGTGAGATCAGCGCCAGCAGCGCCGGGAACAGTGCCAGGATGCTGTAGTAGGTGAGCGCTGCGGCCCGGTCGGTCAGCTCGTCCTTCTTGAACTCCTTCAAGGTGCCTTTCAGCACCGCCCCCCAGGAGCGCTTGGGCAGGTCCGTCGGAGTGTCCGGCGCCCGCCGCTCCACCTGCTCGTCCGGCCCGGGCTCAGGTGTCCGCTCGGTTTCGGCCCTCGTGTCGGTCGCGCTGCGTTCGTCGTGCCTTACATGCCGTTTCAGTGTCCGTGCCATTGCGCACGAGTATCCGACTGAGCACCACATATACACGTATTCGCGACATACCATCACAAGGTTCAGAAATCGGCCGTCACCGCCAGCTCGCCCAGCCTCATCCGAACGCAGAAATCGCCGACCAGGGGCCGTGATCAATCTCAGTGCACATGACGGACACACCTACGCCAACGATCAGCCCGCCGCATCAGCCCTGAGGGGCTGACACGGCGACATGTGACCTCAGTTCGCACCGGCGTTGATCATGCAGAGGCACCGCAGGTGACACCCGAACTCGCGTCGAAGTGACGCCCACGACCTCGTTCCGAACGCCCGAACCAGCACCCGCCCACCTTGAACAAGGAGGTAAAGGAGGTAGGGGAACCCTCGTGGCCATGAGCGCGCACTCAGACCCGAGCGCGGCCCGGAAGGCCGCGTCTTCGATGATCGACGCGTGACGGCCCGGCCTCTCACACCACGATTAGCGTCGCAGCCCCGGCCCGGCCGACGCGCCTGACCGCACCGATTCGTCTCCGCACCTCGTTTCAAAAGCGGAGAAACAGCCATTCGTAGTAAAGAGGCAAAAGGGCGACATTGGGAGGCTTGCGCGATGTCAACAGGGACACTTCTGGCGATCATCATTCCCATTGCGGTCGTGATCGTCGTGGCACTCGTTGCGGCCTCGATGCTCGTGCGCCGCAGAAAGCTCCGCGAGCGGTTCGGCCCGGAGTATGAACGAACGATCGAGGACGCCGACAGCCGCACGGTCGGCGAGCGTGAGCTCAGGGCCCGCGAGAAGCGGCATGACTCACTGGACATCAAGCCGCTGACCAGCAGCTCCCGGGATCGGTACACCAGGGAGTGGACCGGCGTGCAGGATGAGTTCGTGGACCGTCCGGAAGACGCCGTGCACGACGCGGACCGACTGGTCACCTCACTGATGCACGAGCGTGGCTACCCGACCGAGGACTTTGAGCAACAGCTCAAGGACCTCTCGGTCCAGCACAGCCGCACCCTCGAGCACTACCGGGCCGCCCACGATGTCGACGCGCTCAGCACCCGGCACGAGGCGACCACCGAACAGCTGCGGGGGGCCATGGTCCACTACAGGGCCCTGTTCGACGAGCTGCTCTCCGACGGGGGCGAACCCCGCCGCCACGCCCATGCGTGAACCCTTAACGAACGGGCCCCACGCCCTCCCGGGAGGCCCCGGGCCTCCGGGAACGGAGGAGAAATGCAACGCAAGGACATACCGAACACCGCCGCCGAGAGTGGCCTGTCCACCGACGACCTCGCACGACCCCGCGACCCGTCCACGCGGGAGAGCGCCGCGAGCGCACGGCCCGCCGTGCCGACCTTCCCCGGCGAGAGCACGGCCACGCCGGGCAGGCCCGCCGACGACGAGGCCTCGGTGGCCGACACGGGCCGGGAGGACGAGGTGGTGCAAGCCGACGCCGGCACACAGCAGCAAGCCACGAACCAGGACGGCCACGCGGAGGACGAGGCCCCTCAGCTCCTTACCCCAAAGGACGAGGAAGGCTTCCGCACACGCTGGCAGGACGTGCAGAACAGGTTCGTCGACGACCCCCGCGAGGCCGTACACACCGCCGACGCACTCGTCGCCGACGTGATGCAACAGCTCGCCACCACCTTCGCCGACCACAAGCAAGAACTCGAAGGACAGTGGAACCGCGGCGAACAGGCGAACACAGAGGACCTGCGCCAAGCCCTGCGCCACTACCGCGCCTTCTTCAACCGCCTGCTGACCACCTGACACCACACGACGGGCAAGCTCGGCTCACTGGTCACCGAGAGCAGGTGCGGCCCCCGTACCGTGCGGTGACAATCCGAACGCGCAGCCGGCGGCGCCCCGAAGGCGGGAGAGACCGTGAACGGCTCCGCGGACACGACGAGGCTCGCCCTCATCGTGATCGACATGATCAACACCTACGACCACGAGGACGCCGAGCTGCTCGTGCCGTCCGCCCGACGCGTCGTGCCCGTTCTGGTGGACCTGATCAGCCGGGCGCGGGAGGCGGACGTGCCCGTGATCTACGCGAACGACAACTTCGGGGTATGGCGCTCCCACCACGGAGAACTCGTCGACACCGCCCTGGCGGGGCGGCACGCAGACCTGATCGAACCGATCAAGCCCGACGACGATTCGCTCTTCGTGGTGAAGGCCCGTCACTCGATCTTCTACGAGACACCCTTGCCCTATCTCCTGTCGCAGCTGCAGGTGCGACACGTGGTGCTGTGCGGACAGGTGACCGAGCAGTGCATCCTGTATTCGGCCCTGGACGCACACATCCGCCACCTGACCGTCACCGTGCCGCGGGACGCCGTCGCCTCCATCCATCCGCATCTGGAGGCGGCGGCCCTGGAGATGATGGACCGCAACATGGGTGCCCTCATCGTGGTGGCGAAGGAAGTCGACTTCGCCCCGCCCTCCCAATAGCACAGCTGCCCACCGCCGTTACGCGTGCCGCGCGCGGGTAGCCGGTGACCGCATCCAACTTCTTCCTACCCGAGCCGATCCGCCAGGGTGATCCGAGGTCATATGTGATGAGCAGTGGCAGACCTCTTGGTCACGAGGGTTGCCGCCGCCGACCGACTCGCGCTGGGCCTGACCCTGGCCATCCTGCGGTCCCCGTATTCTCGAGCGAGTGCCACATGGCGACGCGGCCCCGTGTCCAGGAACCTGATCAGAGGCGACGCAATACCGGTTGGGCGTGAGCCGAAGAGCGGGCCGTCGCAGAGGAGCCCTCTCCGGCTTCCCCGTATGGCGGTGGTGTCGCACCCAGCCTGGCGGGTACGGGCCGAAGGGTGCTGTGGGAGCCGGGGGCTCTTCTCCAGCCTCAGTGGTGTCTGAGGAGCACACGCCTGGCGGGGCCGGCCCCGTCGGAGAGGCCGGGGCCGATCGTTCCGATCCATTCAGGCTTCCCCCAGACGCCCTGCCCAGCGACACGACAAGGGCTGCGGGCCGTCGAAGCCCTCGGGTGCCGCCTGGTGGTAACCGAGTACCGTCGCCTGGCCGCCCGGAGCGATGCCACACGCAACAGGGGAGGAGCGTAGCGGTACACCGTTGGCGCGCAGCACCTCGCGCACGTCCAGGATCAGAGGAAAGACCTCATGATTACGGTCCTCACCCTGTTCCCCCCACGCCCGCTGCTCCGCCTCAACGGCCATGCGGTCCTCGGCGAACACACGCTCGGCGAAACGCCTGATCAGGGGCCACACCAGATTCAGGATCCCGGGAATCCCGGGCTTCTCGATCATGAGGAGGCCGTAGGTGTGACATGTACGCTGCTCGGCGTCCTCGGGCACGTACGCGGCCCAGAGGCGGAACGACGGATGCTCGGCACCCTCCGGGACCAGGTCGAGCGTCTGGTACGGATACTCGGTTCGGATAGTCATGACGTCGCTGGAGTCACCCCTGCCGATGCCCTCGGCGGCCAGCAGGCCGGCACCCCTGTTTCGCTTTCCCCCGTCATGGGTGAACAGGTACCTGGCCTCCACCGACCGCGGGCCGGTCCGGTATCCCAGCAACTCGGGATGGAGTCTGCCGACGACGCCCCGGTGGAGAAACTGGTGGTTCATGTCAAGCAGGTTCTCGTGCATGAACGAGTAGTGGCAGCGAACGGTGCGCGAGAAGGTCATGACCTTGTACTTCGCCGAGCCGAACGCTGGCAGGTCAGGCAGCGCGGTGACCGCCGCCTTGTCTGCATCGCCTGGGAAGACGAACACCAATCCGTACGCCTCGCGTACGGGATAGCTGCGCACGCCACGCGGCGGCCGACCATCACCTTTGGACAGGTACGGGATCTGCGAGAGCCGGCCATCGCCTCGATAGACCCAAGCGTGATATCCGCAACGCAGGGTCTCGCCCTCCACGACGCCCATGCTCAGCGGCACCTGACGGTGGGCACACCGGTCCTCCAGCGCGTGCACAGCACCGCTCTCACCGCGGTAGAGCACGATGCGCTCCCCGGCGAAGGCAGTCGCAAACACCCGCTTGCGGCGCACGCTCCCGGACACCGCCACCGGATACCAGAAATCCGGATTCGCACCGACCCGCCGAAGATCGGCCATGCCCGCCCTCGATTCGCGGCGCCCCGAGGGCCGACCGCTCCCAGGCCTGTCGGAGTCGGTCTCGGTCATACCTCTCCCTCGTCCATGGGACAGCACCCTCCATCCTGGCGGCTGCCCCCGCGCACACGCTGCCCAGCGCATCCGGACGGGTGAGCACGCTGCACTCTGGACGGCCCGGATTTCCTCGAGACGGTCATCGCGCCCTGGCCATTCGTTCCCCCGGCGGGAGCGCGACTCCTCGTGAGGGCCTGGCTCCGCCGGCGCCCGGCGCCGGGCCCTCACCACGCGCATGGCTCCCTCTACGGATCCCGAGCCGACTCTCGCCACCACGGCAGCCGAAAGCCTCCAGGCCGAGGTCGAACTCGGCCCTCGCCCGCCACGCCATCGGAGAACGGCGAGGCCCCTGACCGGTCGCGCCGTCCTTCCGGGACCGGTGCCCGGCACAGGCGCCACTCGGCTGCTCCGCGAGGAGGATACGGGCAGTGAGGCGTGTTCCGATTGGCTCACGCTGGACTCCAAAACCCTCAGCAACGGCCATCGCGATCTCCGGACCGTGCTGGCCGGCAGGGTCAACGCACCCGGCCAAGGAAGGCCGGGTGCGTCTCGTTCAATCGGGCGGCGGCGCAGAGTGCGGATGGCGCGCCCCTCGCGACACGGTGGTACTCGCTGCCCGCCTGCCTGAGCGCAGCCGAACTGCGCCTCGCCAGTGAACGAGTTCGTCGATTTCGAGCAGGTCGACACGCCCGTATCTCCGACTGGCCGTGCCCAGGGCGCGCCCGTGACCCGTGTCGGCCTCAGGCCGCCGGGCCGGTGCTGGTCATTCGACGAGTCCACACTGTGCTGCCTCTTGTCGGCATCCGCGTGTCTCTCCCGTGCCCACCTGCGGTTCCATCGAATTCGTAGTCAGCGCTACCGGTGGTGCGACGTGCAGGCGTCGCGGGTGTCCACTGGCTCCCTCCGCCGTATATGGCACCGCTCCGGCGGTCAGGGCTGGGTGGCGGCGTGGCTGTCAGGAAGGATGGGGAAGATCTGGTCGAGTCCGACGACGTTCAGAACGCGCAGGGTGTGGGCAGGAACGGCGGCGAGTGCGATGTCTGCCCGGGCGGCGTGGGCGAGGTTCCGCGCGGCAATCAGGGCGGTGAGACCGCTGGAGTCGCAGAAGTCCATGCCGGCCAGGTCCAGGACGAGGCGTTGGCCCGGCTGGAGGGTGAGGGTGGTGAGCAGGTCGCGCAGCTCGGAGGTGTTGGCGTAGTCGAGTTCGCCGGTGATCTCCAGAACGGGACCGGTCGCGGCGTCTCGGGTGGTGATCTTCAGCAGGCTCATTCCGTGTTCTTCGTCGTAGAGCGGGCGGTGGGGACGCCGAGGGCGAGTAGCGCCGTGTCGTCGTCGAGGCCGTCGCCGAAGTCGTCCAGCAGGCCGCCCAGGGCCTGGATGACGGCATCTGCGGGCTTGCCGGCTTGGCCGATGGCGAAGGCACGCAGGGCCTCGTCGCCGTACAGGGTGGTGCGGTCTTCACCGGTACGGG
Organism: Streptomyces sp. NPDC107528; assembly: GCF_055639295.1. Lineage (NCBI taxonomy): Bacteria > Bacillati > Actinomycetota > Actinomycetes > Kitasatosporales > Streptomycetaceae > Streptomyces > Streptomyces sp. NPDC107528. Next base: position 618,153 of record NZ_JBVKAV010000005.1, on the reverse strand, counting down.
CCTCGGTGAGGCCGTCGGTGTAGAGCAGGAGGGTGTCGCCGGGGTCGAGGGTGGTGGTGGCGGTGCTGAATGGTGCGGAGGGAAGGATGCCGACGAGGAGGCCGCCGGGGGTGTGCAGGAAGTCGGCCGTGCCTCCGGCACGCAGGATGAGGGCTGAGGGGTGTCCGCCCGAGGCGAGTCGGACGTTGGCCTGTCCGGTCGCGAGGTCGGGTTCGATGATGCCGAATATGGCGGTGCAGTAGCGCGGATCGCCGCCGCTGTAACGCTCGTGGAGCACCTTGTTGAGGGTGGACAGGGCGGAGACGGGGTCGGGGTCGTGCAAGGCGGCGGCGCGCAGGGTGTAGCGGGTCAGCGAGGTGACCGCGGCGGCCTGCGGGCCCTTGCCGCATACATCGCCGAGGAAGAACCCGAAGCGCTTGCCGTCTATCGGAAAGAGGTCATAGAAGTCGCCACCGAGGCGGTCGGGAGAGGCGGTGCGGTAGTGGGCGGCCGTCTCCACACCGGGCACCGACGGCAGGGAGTCGGGCAGCAGCGACTGCTGGAGAACGGCGAGGGCGTCTTGGAGCCGGGCCCGGTCGGCCTCCGCCTGCTTACGCGCTGCTTCGGCCGCCTTCCGGGCTCGGAGGAGTTCGGCTTCGTAGGCGCGGCGGTCCCGGGCGTCGAAGACGGTGGTGCGGATCAGCAACGGTTCGCCGCTGGTGCCGTGTTTGACCGCTGAGGAAACCAGCACCGGCATCCGGTCGCCGCCGACCTGCTTGATCTCCAGGGCGATGCCGCCGATCTCGCCCTGCATCCGCAGCAGCGGAGCGAAGTGCGTCTCGTGGTACAGCTTTCCGCCCACGGTCAGGAGGTCGGTGAACCGCAAACGCCCCACCACCTCCTCCTGCTCCAGGCCGAGCCAGCGCAGCAGCGTGGTGTTGATCTTCGCGATGGTGCCGTCCATCAGCGTGGACAGATACCCGCACGGTGCGCTTTCGTACAACTCCTCGACGCTGTCCTCCAGCAGCGCGGCGAACGTCGCATTGGATGTTCCCTCGTCGCCTGCGCCCTGCGGGTCGGGCAGCTGCCCGGTCCGGCACATCACCGCAAGTCCGCCAGGAAGCCGGTGATCGCCTCATTGGTGGCCTCCGGCGCGGACAGGTGCGGGCAGTGACCGGTCGCATCGAGAGTGACCAACGTCGAGCCGGGAATCGCCTGGTGGACGAAGGCTCCGACCTCGCGGGGGGCGATGACGTCCTGGGTGCATTCCAGCACCAGTGTCGGCACCTGAACGGTTTTCAGGTCGTCCCTCGAATCCGACAGGAACGTGGTCCGGGCGAAGACACGTGCCATGTCCGGGTCGGTGGCGCAGAAGCTGTTCGTCAGCTCCTCACCCAGCTCGGGACGCTCCGCGTTACCCATGATCACCGGGGCCATCGCCGCCGACCAGCCCAGATAGTTCGACTCCAAGGACGCCAGCAGTTCGTCGATGTCCTCCGCGCTGAACCCGCCCCGGTAGCCGTCGTCGTCGATGTAGCGCGGCGACGGTGCGACCATCACCAGCGCCCCGATCCGTTCCGGCGCCATGTCCGCGGCGAGCACCCCGATCATCGCGCTGACCGAGTGCCCCACGAACACCGCATCGCGCAGGTCGAGCGCTTCACACACCTCCACCACGTCTCGGGCATAACCCCCCAGAGTGGCGTAACGGTCCTCCGAGAACGCGGACAGATCTGCGCGCCCCGAACCCACGTAGTCGAACAGCACCACCTGATAGTCCTCGACCAGAGCCGGCACCGTGAGCCGCCACATGTTCTGATCACAGCCGAACCCGTGAGCCAGCACCACTGTCGGCCCCTGTGGGTTGCCGGTGACAGTGACATTGTTCCTGCGCTCGATATCCATGCCCTCACCCTCGCAGACCCCGCCCACCGCTCTTGTACGGCCGGGACTCACCTTCTCCACCGCACCCGCCTTCCTCACGCATCGCACACATAAACAGTGCAGTTGCCGAAGCAGGCAGCCCGCCTGGCTCCGCCGTGCACGCCTTGAACCTGGCGCTTTGGGACAGATGGGACACCGACCCGTCTGGCTGGCCCGGGGAGAGTGATGAATGACTCATCGCTGAGAGCTGGGATGGGCGCGCGCGCCGATTACTGGCGGGCCTATCGCCGTTCCCGCGGCAAGAGCGTCACCGATGCGCGGGTTCTTTCGCGCGTGACCGGCCCGCAACCGTCACACCCTAAGTCCGTCTTTGCGCCTTCGTCCGGGGCTGAGCGAACGTAGGGCCTGGCCGTCATGACGGCCAGGCCCTACGAAGGGTGCGCTCGAAGTTCGGATCACCATCGATACCAGCGGCCGCGGCCACCGCCGGCGCTGGTGGAGCGCATGACGAAGCCGAGCAGCCACACCACCAGGACGGCGATGGCTACCCACCAGAGGATCTTGACGGCGAATCCGGCGCCGAAAAGAATTACCGCGAGAAGCAGAACAAGAAGCAGGGGAACCATAGTTATCAACCTCCTGCCCTCCGACTGCCCGGACATCAACCACTCATTCCCGCGTAACGCCTTGTTTGTGAAGGGAAAGCGGGGGAACGAGTGGGTTCTCCGCGACAGCGACACCAAACGCTACGAGGAGGCATGTTCCATGACTGTCGGCGAGAAGGCCAGGGCGAAGACCGAGCAGGCGAGGGCAAGACCAAGGACGCCCTGGAAGCCCCACCGGCAACGACCGCATGGCCGCCGAGGGACAGGCAGAAAAGAGCACGGGTGACGCCCGTGAGGCAAAGGAAAAGGCCAAGGACGCCTTCAAGCACCAACGTACCCTCCTCCCCCGGCAGAAGGGCCTTCCCGCAAACAATCCGGGAGACCCTTCTCAATTCAGCAAGCAACCGCTTCTTGCTCGCGCTCTGACCGCCTGGTGCGCACAGGTGCGGTCTGATCCGCTTGATGACTCAGACTGCCGCGGCCGGCAAGTTCGAAGTCCGAGTCAGCATCGCGCCGTGCAACCGGAAGCATCATGAACAAGGCGACAGCGGGTACACGCAATTGCGCGATAACGACAACCTCGACGTAAACGACAAGGAACAACCCACGGGAAGAGTCTTATGGTCACACCGCTGGATAATCGATCATCGTACGAACGAGACCCTGCGGCGCCCCTGCGACGGAGCACCACCTGGCACACGGACACATCGCTCGCCCAAGCCCGCGCGGCCGTACGCGCGCTGCTGGCCAGGGCCGGCTACGACCCCGACCGCCGGTCTGGCCAGGACGCACAACTCATCGTCACTGAACTGGTCACCAATGCGCTGCGCCACGCACCGGGCCCGGGAAGCCTGGTGCTCGAAGTGACACCCGACTCCGCCTTGCTTCGCATCACCGTGCGCGACACGTCCCCGCGCCCGCCCGAACTGCTGACACACGACGCCCGCCGCGTCGGCGGGCACGGCCTGCGCCTGGTTACCCGGCTGTGCGACCGGCTGCACACCGTCGCCCTGGATACCGGCAAGCAAGTCGCCGCTCATCTTTACCTGCGCAAGCCCGCCAATTAGGGGCGTTTGAGGTAGCAGGAGCGCTTCGCCTGTCCGCCATTCAGGAATCGCCGGTCCGTCGACCGGCGTCGGCGTGCCCGCCCTGCCCGGGGCGTCCTCTCAGTTGTTGACGAGCATGCCTTCCCGCAACCGGGCGAGGGTGCGCGACAGCAGCCGGGAGACGTGCATCTGCGAGACGCCCAGGCGCTCGCCGATCTGGGCCTGGGTGAGTTCCTCCACGAACCGCAGGTGGATGATCTGCCGGTCCCGCTCTTCCAGTTCGGCGATCAGCGGAGCCAGGGCGTGGAAGTCCTCCACCAGCTCAAGCGCCTGGTCCTCAGTACCGATGAAGTCCTGCAGGACGCTCTCGCCGTCGTCGCTGGAGGTGACCGCAGCGTCCAGGGAGGAGGAGTTGTAGCCGTTGGCGGCCAGGCGGGCCTCGATGACCTCGTCCTCGGGCAGGCTCATCAGCTCCGACAGTTCCTTGACTGTCGGCGTGCGGCCCAGGCGGCTGCGGAGTTCCTCGGTGGCGCGGGCCAGTTGGACGCGGGCCTCTTGAAGTCGGCGAGGGACGTGCACGGCCCAGGTGGTGTCACGGAAGAACCGCTTGATCTCCCCCACGATGTAGGGGATGGCGAATGAGGTGAACTCGACCTCACGGGTCAGCTCAAACCGGTCGATGGCCTTGATCAGACCGATCATGCCAACCTGAACGATGTCCTCCATCTCCTCAGGCCCACGGCTGCGGAACCGCCCGGCCGCGAAACGGACCAAGGACATGTTCATCTCGATCAATGTGTTCCGCGCATAGCTGTACTCGCGCGAGCCCTCCTCCAACACCGCCAGCTGATCGAAGAACATCCTGGACAGCTCGCGTGCGTCCTTCGGCGCCACCCGGGAAGGAGCGGCAACCTCTGGCAACTCGCACGCCTGCGTGTCCGTCGCCTCCGCGCTCATGAGCGCCATGACAAATCCCTCCCACCAACAAGACCAACCGCCGTTGCCCGCCGTATGCGACCGGCGCCGACCCGCGTCTACCCCCTCACCCTGCATCTATGCCGGCTCGTACGGATGGAGGTGGGAACACACCGGCAGGCGGCCCGCAAGCGGTGGCCCGAAGCCGTCAGGCCCAGTGGACCCTGTCCACCCTGACCGGCGGGCCACCCGCACGGCTGACCATCCAGGTGTTCCGAAGCAGCGGCAAGGCTGCAAGGCGGCCGCACTGCCGGCGTCGAAGGCACGAGGGACATGTTCACCTCGATCGGCGCGTTGCACGCGTCCTGGTACTACAACGGCGAGGCGCATTGAGCCTCTGACGCTCACGAGGAAACATGCACCGGTCAGAACGGCATGCGGCCGCGGGCCCGTCGACCAGCCGAACCGCTGCGGCCGGCAGCCTTGGAACTGCTGCGGAAAGGCTTACTGAGAACGCGCCCCAGGAAGCCGGGGGCCTTCCCACCGGCCCGTGCTCCGGCGCCGAGTGTGCGCTGGGTGCCGCGTTGCGGATGGTGAGACAGGCGAGGTAGAAGGAAAGCGAGAAGGGCGAGAACGACGCACAGCGCGACGATTCCGACGATCATCATCATGCAACTCCTGAACGTGAGACGGGTCTGTCGTTTGCCCTCAGCACACGAGGCCATGCACGACGGCAGGGGCGAAGGCGCCGATGCCGCTGACGAGCAGATGTCCATGCCGGGTACCCGCGTACTCCACGGGCGGAACTACCGAACTCGCCGTGCTTTCATGCCTGGTCGCCGCGTGCGTTGCGTCGGCGAAGCCAGACCGGCAATCCGTACCAGCACAAGGCGAACCACAACATGACCCCGCCGACCAGCAATTCGGCGAGAAGGCTCGGCACGACGACATGGAGGAGAAGCAGAAGCGTGCCGCCGATCGTCAACGCGAGAAGCACCATTCCGAACACCATCAGCCTGCCCGCAACCCTGACGATGTGGTCCTTCATGCGCTGTCCGGACAGCAGCCGGTGTATGGACACCGGCGCAATCAACGCCCCAGTAGCGGAGGCCCCGAGTATCACAGTGATCACGTAGACCACGTGATCGAAGGTTTCCAACTGGTGGAAGTGCGCAGTGAACGCCACGCTCAGCAGAAAACCGAAGAGGATCTGCACGCCGGTCTGCGCGACCCTCGTCTCCTGCAGGATCTCGTTCCACCGGCGATTCAGACGTTCCCGTTCCGGTTCCTGCGGTTCCGGGGTTCTATGTCCTCCCGCCTTGCGACAAGAGGGGCAGGCGGGCTGCGGCTCGTCGGCCAGCGTCTGGTCGGTCACGCTCATGGCATCCTCCTTCTCGGGGAACATCCGAATGCCCGCCATCGGCGATTTCACGTCCCTCGGAGAAGGGCGACATGTCCGAGCATCCGCGCCATGTACCGTGACGAAATCGCTCCGTACCTCTGCCCTGACGCACCTCTCGCTCGCCGAGAAGCAGTCTCGTAGTCAAGGGGGTTCACGGGGTACGCAGACCGTGAGGCGGGCCGTGCTGCGGCTGAGGAGAGCGGCGGTGGCACCCGTCGATGGGGTTCTCCGTCGCGGGAGGCGGGCGGATGCGGAATCCGTTGCCGAAGTACATCTGGCGGCGGCTGAGGACCAGCGTCACGGGGCGCTTGACCATCCGGGCGGCGAGGGCGGCGATGGTGGTGTGGGGCCAGCAGCGCAGTCCGGTGCCGAACGCGCCGCCGACGAACGGGGAGATGACGCGCACCGAGTCCAGTGGCAGGTCGAAGCTGGCGGCCAAATCGGTCTGGGTTCCCACCACCCACTGGTGGGTCTTGTCCCAGACATTGACATCCTCCCGGCCCTGAAGGGCGGGGATTCCTAGCTCACTTCGGCTGACCCCTAGCAGGGGGCAGCGCTTACAAGATCAGCACTAGCCGGGTTGAGACCAGCCCGGACGAGCATCACGCGTGCGGAGTTCTTGTCTCTCGGGGAGACGGCCCCGCAGGCAGTGCACGTATACGTTCGTTCAGAAAGGGGCAGTGCGTGCTTGGCTCTCGCTCCGCACTGTGCGCAGTCCATGGTGGTGTGCGCGGGGTCGACAAGGTGGACGGTGCGGCCGTGCTTGCGGGCCATCTCGACCAGCGCGGTCTTTGTCGCTGATCGCAGCGTCAGCGGCCTTGCGGGCCATGGTCGACTTCGAAAGGAAGCGGGGCCGGAAGTCTTCCACCGCGAGGTGGTCGAAGTCGCTGGCTACGGTCTTGGCCCACTTGCGGCCGGTGTCCTGCCGCTGCCGCGCGATCTTCTTCGACACCTTCGCCGCCGCCTTGCGGGCCTTGCGGTATCCGGCGGTGTCGGGCCGGTTCTTGGGGGTTCGGCGCCGGGCCACCTGCCGCTGGTAGCGGGCCAGCTTCTGCGCGGCCGTCTTCCCGTGCTGCGCGTGCGCCAGGTCGTGGGTGTCGGACGTGGTGGTGGCGGTCTTTTTCACGCCCCAGTCGATGCCGATCACGCGGCCCGTGGCGGGCAACGGCTCGGTCTCGATGGCGACGACAAACGACGCGTACCAGTGGCCGAGGCTGTCCCGGTACACCCGCACGCTCGACGGCAAAGACGGCAGATCCCGAGACCACACCACCGTGAGCACGATTCCGCCGGCCAGATACAGACGGCCATCCTTCAGGCGGAATCCGCGGATGGTGTAGTTCAGCGTCGGCAGTGCATCCCGCTTGCGCTTGATGCGGGGCATCCCGGCCCGCTGCCGCATCGGCAGCTTCGCCTTGATGTCCTTCAAAGCCTTCGCCCGGGACTTCGCGAAGTCCCGGATGATCTGCTGCTGCGGGACACTTGCCCCTTCGCGCAGCCACGTCATCGCCCGCCGCGCCTCGGTCAGCATCCTGTCGAGCTGCGCCGGACCACACGTGATCTTCTCCGCCGCGTCCCGGTTCAGACCGTGGACCTTGCGGGACATCGCCACGCATTCATTCCACACCCATCGACACCGCGCCCACTCGTCCTCGAGTTCGGCCAGCGCGGTGGACGACACACGAAGCCGGTACGTATACCGGGCGTGCCCGGCCCCATCGGCTAGCGGTGTCACCGTCATGATCCAGAACCTAGACGAGTAGTTCCGATGTGTTCAGTGATCGAATGCGGTAAGCGACCGCAGGACGGGTGCGCCGGTCTTGTGGTTGTGCCAGATGGCCGAGGCCATCGCGAGGATGCGTTGGGCGACACGGACGGCGACGCCCTCGAAAGTGCGTCCGCCGTGCTGTTCCAGGTCGAGCTGGCCTTTGAGGGTGTCGTTGACTGACTCGATCAGCTGTCGTACCGACTTCAGCAGGGACTCGCCAGCGCGGCGCTTCTCCCGCTTGAAGGACGGCCGGAGCAACTCGACGCCCCGGAAGACGAGATCGGTCTCGAACTCTTTGGAGGCGAACCCCTTGTCGGCGATCAGCAGCAGGCTGGGCCGGTCGACGGCCAGGTGCGGTTCTCGGTCCAACATCGCGGCCAAAACCTCCCGCTCGTCGATCTTCGGGTTGGCCAGGGCCCAGGCGATCGGCATGCCCGTCGGGGTGCAGACCAGGAACAACCGCAGGCCCCAGAAGAACCGCGAGTGCGAGGCGCAGTACCCGTACTCGGCCCAGCCGGCCAGCTCCGACCGCTTCACCGTCGGCCGAGACATCCCGCACGGAACCGGCGTGGAGTCGACGATCCAATGGTTGTCGAACCAGGAGTCGGTGTCCGTCGCGAGCAGACGTATCGCCTTCTTGAGCAGCGGCAACGCAGCCCGCAGCCGCTTGTTATACCCCGGCCGCTTTGGCAGGTACGGGAACATCGGCCCCAGATTGTTGCGGGCGAAGCGCAGCCAGCGCGCCTCCGAAGAGAAGCCCAGCAGGGCCTGGGCGACCGCCAGACACACCAACTCGGAGTCACTCAACACCGGTGGCCTGCCCAGCCATCGGTTCCCTCCGATCACGTCATCGATCTTCACATACAGTTCGGTGATGAGGGCGTCCAAGTGCTCGTTCGTCACACACAACGATCTCAGACGTCCTCTCGGAAATACTCGTCCAGAGCCTGAACTCGGTTGTCATCAGCTGCTGTTATAAATCCTCACATGACACGTCGACGGCAGATCAGTCTTGCCCAGCTTCTCGAACGCCTTGCGCACAAGGTGGCCGGGACCGCACCGGAGGGATGGCAGCGCGGGCGGGTGAGCGCTGCGGGAAGCAGATCCCAGTCGTCCCAGTACGCCGGCTGGTACGAGCTGTCCAACGGTCGCAAGGCCGGCGTGGACGTAGACGTCACCGGCGATGCGTACTGGGCGCTCTACTTCGGCAAGGTGGCACCGGGCCGACTCGGCATCGAACTCCTCGTCGAGGCCTCCGGCCATTTCGAGGCCTTCACCAGCCCGGCGGCCGAACGCACATTCTCCACAGCCGACCGGTTGCTTCTCGTGCTCGACCCGGAAAACCGACCGCCCGAGCCGGGCGACGAGCAGGAAGGGCCCACGGACCCGACGTACGCGGGCGACCCAGACGAGGCCGTCCATCTGTTCCGTGAGTACCTTCGCCTGCGCACCCAGATCCTCGGGCACAAGGGCCACCTGAACCCGCCACTGAACACGGCCTCACGGACGCGGCTTCTGCAGGAGCATGACGTCGCCCTGCCGCCCGATCTGATGGCCCTCTACGGCGAGGCCGACGGCGAGTACAACGAGGGCATGCTCTTCGAGAACCAGACCTGGTTCTCACTGGCGCACACACTTGACCAGTCTCACTTCTGGTTTCCCACGCTGAAGTGGACGGACGACCCGCTATCGAAGACAGCCCCCGACTCCGATCCGCCGGGAACGGTGCGGCGGTCGGTGCACCGCGACGGATGGTTCAGGTTCGCCACCGACACCGGAGGCGACTTCCTCGCCGTCGACCTGGACCCCGGCCCCACAGGACGGCCCGGTCAGATCATCCGTCTCGACCGGGACCACGGGGCGTTTTACGTCGCCGACTCCGTCACCACACTGCTGCGACACCACGTCGACGCGCTCCGGCGCGGCGACTACACCCTCCGCACCAACGATCTCGACACCCCGGACTTCGACGGTCTGGACCCGAAGGCCCTCGACCCCGCCCTGCTCGACCAGTACCTGGACCAAAAAGGCATGGATCGCGGGGACCTCCACCTCTTCCTGCGCGTCGAGACAGGCCTGCCGCGCGAGCGCCGCGCCACCGTCAGCAACACAACGCAGCGGATAACGCTCCCCGGCAGCGATCTCCACCGCGACCTCACATCTTTGCGCCAGGCTCCCATCGAGGCACTCCAGCTCACCCTCGACTCACCCCAACCGGCGCCGACCGACCACGAAACGGCCACCAGTGAACCGGTCGACCTGGCACCGCTGGCGAATCACCCGACGCTGCGCGCCCTCACGCTCGTCTCGGAGCGCCCCGTCGACCCGTACGTACTGCGCACCTTCCCGCGGCTCCGCGGCCTCGACCTCTCCCGTGCCGAGGTCCACGACATCGAGGTGGCCGCGGTGCTCGACGGGCTAACCTATCTCTGCCTCCGGCACGAGCAGTGGCAGGAGCTGCGGAAGCGCGCCAAGGTGCCATCGCTCCCAGCCGTTGCCTTGGGCGGTGTCGCGTCGCCGCGCGAAACGCACGCCTGGGCAGTGCAGTTCGGGGCCGACGCCGAGTTCCACGAGGGCGACCTGAACCACTCGCAATAACCTCGGTCATCTGGCACAACCACAAGACCGGCGCACCCCTCCTGCGGTCGCTTATCGCGTTCGATCACTGAACACATCGGAACTACTCGTCTAGCACCCGCCACTGACAACGAAAGAGAGCGCAGGCCAGAACAGATGCGAAGAGAACTCCGCCGCTGCGCGGCTACGCGCCAAGAACCCATTCCTCCCCGCCCTAAAGGGCGGAGCCTCCTGGGAGAAATCAGGTGTGCCGGCCGCCCTCCCAGCGGGCGATGGTGGCGTGCGGCTCCATCGGATTGTGGTGGTTGCGGGCCGTGCGGTAGGTCAGGTCCAGGCGCACCGGCGCCTTGCTCAGAGCGGCCCCGGCGTCGCCACGCGCGTAAGTGGTGGGCCTGTCGGGTGTGGCATCTCTCAGACTGGTGTCGGGCTTCTCGGCCCAATAGTCGATCTTGACCAGGCGGGCACCGTGCTGGGCGGCCTCCAGGGTGGTGGCGATCACGACGGCGACGGGCTGACCGTGGAAGAGGACACGGTCGTCCTGGAAGACCCGCAACCTCCGGCCGGGCGGGTTGTTCGAGGCGGCGTTGTCGCGGTAGGGGAGGTTCGGCGCATTGCGGTGGTGGAGTACTCGCAGTACGCCGGGCTGTGCTTCGGCCTGGCGGGCGTCGATGGCGGTGATGCGGCCACGGCCGATGCTCGCGTCGACGATGACGGCGTGGACGGTGCCCTCGACGACGTGTTCGGCGGCGTAGCGGGCCTGGCCGGTGACTTTGAGGCGGCCATCCACACGCGAGAGCGGGGCGCCGACGGCGGCCTGCGGCTGCGGGCTCATGCGTGTCCTCCAACGGTGCGCAGTTGGCGTTCGACGGTCCGCTTCAGCAGCTCGACCTTGAACCGGTTGTGGGCGAGCGGATGTGCTCCGTCTGCTGCCTTCTCCGCGGCGGCTTTCCACAGGGCGGCGGAGGGCCGTTCGCCGATGAGGTGGTCCTCGACCGCGTGCAGTTGCCAAGGGACGGTGCCGACCCCGCCGGCTGCGACCTTGGCATCGCGGATCACGCCGCGCCGTACATGTAGGGCGACGGCGGCTGAGGTGAGGGCGAACTCGTAGGACTGCCGGTCGCGGACCTTCAGATAGCCGGAGGCCAGCGGGCGCGGAAGCGCCGGAATCTCCACTCGGGTGATCAATTCGCCGCGTTGTAGGGCCTGTTCGCGCTGCGGGGTGCTGCCGGGCTTCAGCAGGAAGTCGGCGAGGGGCAGATTGCGCTCGCTGCGGGGGCCGAGCAGGTGGACACTCGCCCCCAGGGCGGCGAAGGCGACGGCGGCGTCCGAGGGGTGTGTGGCCACGCATGCTGTGGAGGTTCCGAGGATCGCGTGGGTGCGGTTGTATCCGTCGCGGGCGGCGCAGCCGCTGCCGGGGTCGCGTTTGTTGCAGGGGGCGGTGACGTCGCGGAAGTAGGTACAGCGGGTGCGCTGCATGATGTTCCCACCGATGGTGGCCATGTTCCGCAACTGTGCGGACGCGCTCAGCTCCAGCGCCTGGGAGATGACCGGGAACAGGGTGCGCACCGTGGGGTGGGCGGCGGCCCGGGCCATGGTGACCAGGGCCCCGAGGTGGAGGCCGCCGCGCTCGGTGGCCCGGATCTCGTCCAGGGGCAGGGTGCTGATGTCGACAACGGTGTCGGGGTGCTCGACGCCTTCGCGCATCAGGTCGACCAGGGTGGTGCCCCCGGCGATGTACCGGCCGCCGCGCCGTCCTGCGGCCAGGGCCTCACGTGTGCCGGCGGCGCGGGTGTAGGTGAAGGGATGCATGGGCGGCGGTCCTCACTTCTTTCCGGCGGCCTGCTGGACGGCGTTCACGATCTTCGGGTAGCAGCCGCAGCGGCAGATGTTGCCGCTCATCCATTCGGCGATCTCCTCCCGGGAGCCGCTGTGGCCCTCCTGGATGCAGGCGACGCCGGAGAGGATCTGGCCCGGGGTGCAGTAACCGCACTGGAAGGCGTCCTGGTCGATGAACGCCTGTTGCAGCGGGTGGAGTTGGTCGCCGTCGGCCAGGCCCTCGATCGTGGTGACCTCGGCACCTTCGGTCCGTACGGCGAGGGTGAGGCAGGCGTTCTGCCGACGTCCGTCGACCAGGACGGTGCAGGCCCCGCAGGCGCCCGCGTCGCAGCCCTTCTTCGAGCCGGTCAGGCCCAGGTGCTCGCGCAGCAGGTCCAGCAGGGAGGTGCGGTTGTCGACCGTGACCGTGTGGCGGGTGCCATTGACGGTCACGATGAGGCGGCTGGAGGGCGCCGAGGCGGCGGCTGCCGCTTCGGGCTTGGTCAGGAGGTCGGTGCCGAGGACGCCGCCGGCCACGGCGGTGCCGACGGCGGTACCGGTGGCGATGAAGGTGCGCCGGGTCGGCGCTGTACGCGGCTCCGGGTCGGGGGGTACGGCGGCGGATTCTTGCGGGACGGGTTCGGTGGGCATGTGGGGAGACCTTCGCGTCGTGGGAACGGTCAACAGCACAGCGGTAGCGCCCGTGCGGGGCATGGCGGCATTGCCTCTTGGCGGGCAAGAGGCTTACGCGGGTTCGGTTCGGCCTGTTCGAGAGCGGGAGCGGGACGCGGGTGGGTGTCGGAGCGGCCCGGGTGGTTACTGGGCGGTGTAGCCGCCGTCGACGGGGAGGGCGATGCCGGTGACGTAGCCGGCGCCGTCGCTGCACAGCCACAGCACGGCCTGGGCGATCTCTTCAGCAGTACCGAGCCGGTCGATGGCCTGGCCCGCTTCGGCGTGGCTGCGGTCGAGTTCTCCGCCTTCGACCATGGCGTCCACCATCGGGGTGCTGATCGTGCCGGGGCAGACGGCGTTGATCCGGACTCCGCGGGAGCCGTATTCGAGGGCGGCGCTCTTGGTCAGGCCGATCACGCCGTGCTTGGTGGCGTGGTAGGCGGCGCGGCCGGGGTTGCCGACGAGGCCGCCGAGGGAGGAGCAGTTGACGATCGCGCCGCTGCCCTGGCCGCGCATGTGGCGCAGTTCGTGCTTCACGCTCGCCCAGATGCCGCGCAGGTTGATGGCCTGGACGCGGTCGAACTGCTCCGCGATCTCCTCGGCGGCGTCGGTGTGCGGCGGCATGATCCCGGCGTTGTTGTAGGCCATGTCGAGCCGCCCGAACGTCTCCACGGTGCGGTCGACGGCGGCGGCGACCTGGTCCTCGTCGGTGACGTCGCAGACCAGCGCGAGTACCTGGTGGCCGTCGTCGGCAAGTTGCTTGGCGGCGGCGTTGACGCCGTCCTCGTTGATGTCGGCGAGCGTGACGGCGGCTCCCGAGGCGGCGAAGGCGCGGGCGGTGGCCAGGCCCATGCCGGAGCCGGCGCCGGTGACGAAGGCGACCTGTCCGGAGAAGTCGTAGGTGGGATTCAAGATGGGTGCTCCCAACAAAGGTGTACGGGCGTGGAGTTCAGCGCGCCGTCGTCGCAGGTGCATCGGCTGCCTGCTGCGGTTCACCGGTGCCGGTGGTGTGGTGGGCGACGATCCGGGAGGGGCGGGTGGTGCCGCTGAGGGCGAGGGCGATCAATGGCAGCAGGGTGAGCGCGGCGAAGACCGAGCCGGTCAGGGCTGGGCCGGTGAACCCGAGTGAGGAGTCCAGCGCCTGGGCCGCGAGGGCCGAACCCGCGGCGATGCCGGTGTTGTACGCGGAGGTGGTCAGCGCCGAGGTGAGGGTGGGCGCGTCGCCGGCGAAGCGGACGGCGAGGGAGGTGACGACCGGGTTGACGGTGAATCCGCTCAGTGCCATGGCGAAGACAAGGGCCACGGCGGCCACCGGGCTGTTCGAGGCCGGGATCAGGGCCAGCAGGATGAGGGCGGTGGCCGCCGCCGCGATGATGGTCGTGGCCATCGGGTGGCGATCCCCGAGCCTGCCGCCGATCGCGGTGCCGCCCAGCGCGCCGACGCCGAAGGCAATCAACACCAGCGGCACGGCGCCGGCCGGGATGCCCGCTCGTTCGGTCAGCAGTGGTGTGATGTACGTGTACGTCGCCAGCACACCGCCCATGATCAGCACGGCAGCGCCGAGCGCCAGCCACAGCCGGCCCTGCCCAAGGGCCCGTACCTCGGCCCGCACCGAGATCTCGGCCCGCCGCTCGAGACGGGGGATGAACCGCCCGACGAAGGCGGCGGCCAGCGCGGCGAGGACGGCCAGCGCCCAGAACGGGCCGCGCCAGCCGGTGTACTGGCCGACGAACGAGCCGATCGGCACGCCTACGACGTTGGCCAGCGTGAGGCCGCCCATCATCACGCCGACCGCCCGCGTGGCGCTCGCGGGCCCGGCGGCGGTGGTGGCGATCACGAAGCCGACGGCCCAGAACGCGCCGGTGGCCAGGGCGGTCACCACCCGAGCGGTGAGCACGACATTGAAGGACGTGCTGAGCGCGGCAACGGCGTGCCCGAGAGCGAAGACGGTCAGTGCGCCGATGAGAGTGTGGCGCCGGGGCAGACGCAGGGTGGCCATGGCCATCGTGGGCCCACCGACGATCATCCCGACGGCGAACGCGGTGATCAGCAGACCGGCGTGCGACACACTCACATTCAGGTCGGCGGCCATCTCGGACAGCAGGCCGGCGATGACGAACTCGGTGGTGCCCATCAGGAACGTGCCGGCGGCGAGCACCCAGACGACAAAGGGCAATCGGGCGGGGGCGGGCACGGTGGCGGAGGGCATGCGGAAACTTCTTCCCGTACGAAGAGAGGTGGTGGGCGAGGTCAGGAGGCAGCCTCGATGGTGATCCGGTCGGCTCCGGACAGCAGGTCGGCGTCGGCGTCGATGTGGCCGAGGATCAGCAGGTCGGAGGAGGCGGAGGGGCCGTCCTTGTAGAAGATGGCGAGGTTGCCCCAGGGGGCGTAGTAGGTGAGGTCCCCGGTCTTCGGTGCTTGCGGTTCGGGGGCGTCCTCGGTGGTCAGCCTGCTCGGCGGGTCGGCGATCCGCTCGGTTCCGTGGAAGTCCTCCAGGTCCAGGGTGAGCGGGAGCAGGGAGGCAAGGTCACGGGCGGCAGGACTGTCGTTCAAGGCCGCGTCGACGGGCCGGCCGTCGATGGTGATGCGGATGTCCATCGGAGTGTTCCTGTCCGAGCCGGACGGGCTCGCCGAAGCCGAAGTCTGCGACTGCCCGGACGCCGGGGCGGACGATGAGACGGCTGTGGAGGAGGGCTGCTCGGCCGGTGAGTCGTCGGAGCAGGCGGTCGCGGACAGCAGCACTAGGCCGGCGGTGGCGGTGGCGGTCAGGGCCCGGCGAAGGGGGGAAGTCAAGGGTGCCGTCCTACGGCTTCGGCATGGGCTCGGCGTAGTGGCGGAAGCCCTTGCGGTCGGTGTGCAGGCCGTGCAGCCGCTCGGCGAGGACCTCGGGGCTTGAGCGCTCGGAGTCGAAACTGATCGCGCCGGGGACGATGAGCTGCGCGGCGTGGATGTTCTCCGACGCGAGCGCGGTGTGGAGCATCGCCGCATAGGCGCTCTCGGCGGCGAACGCGATCGAAGTGCCGGCCCGGTCTGGGTGCGGGCGGACCGCGCTGCCGCCGTTGACGAACAGCAGCGTGCCCCTGCCGAGCTCCCGCATTCCGGGCAGAACAGCGTTCACGCAGGTGAGAGGGCCCTTCACGGAGAACGACAGCGGAGCATCCAGGTCGGCGGCACTGGTCTCCAGCACCGGCTTCATGAAGTCCGCCCGCGGCACCGGGCTGTACTGCAAGATCTCCACGGGGCCCAGATCGGCCGCTGTGTGCAGGGCCGAGGTCAGCGAGTCGGGGTCGAGGACGTCGGCAGAGTAGCCGCGGGCACGGATTCCGTCGCTGCCCAGTGCCGCCACCAGTTCGTTGAGTCGATCGTTGTTGCGGGCGAGGAGTGCGACGCTGTGGCCTGCCTTGCCGAATCGGCGGGCGACAGCCAGTCCCAGGCCGGGGCCTGCGCCGACCAGTGCGAACGTGGTCATGGTGAGTCCTTGGGCGAAGAGATACGAGGCGTGGGAAGGCGGCCAGCCGCAGCGGGTCAGGGGGCAGGGCGTGAGTGCGGTCGACGGACCTGTCCCGGATCAGCCGGTGGCCGGTGCGGCGGCGTATTCCTGATCGGTGACGGGGCTCAGCCAGTGCACGACGGCGTGGTCGTCGTCGCCCTCGTTGATGGCCACGTGGACCATCAGCCGGTTCGGCGCGGCTCCGTGCCAGTGCTCCTCGTCGGCCTCGAACAGGACGCGGTCGCCGGGCCGGATGACTTCCACCGGTCCACCCCGGCGCTGGCACAGGCCGATCCCTTCGGTGACGAAGACGGTCTGGCCCAGCGGGTGGCGGTGCCAGTGGGTGCGGGCGCCGGGCATGAAGTGCACCAGGTTGGAGGTGACCCGGGACGGGGCGGGCGCTGCGGCCACGGCGTCGATGTAGACGTCGCCGGTGAACCAGTCGGCCGGACCTTTCACGGTGTCGATCGAACTGCGGGTGATCTGCATGATCGCTCTCTGTGCGGTAGGAGGTTCAGGGGGTGAGGAGAGTCTTGATGGCGCGGCGTTCGTCCATGGCCTTGTAGCCCTCGGCGACCTGGTCGAGGGGCAGGGTGAGGTCGAAGACCCTGCCGGGGTCGATAGCGCCGGTCAGAACTCGGTTGACCAGGTCGGGCAGGTAGCGGCGCACGGGCGCGGGGCCGCCGCGCAGGCCGACGTGGGAGAAGAACAGCTCCTGCCCATCGACGGCGACCTCGTGGGGGACGCCGACGAAGCCGACGTTGCCGCCAGGGCGGGTGGAGTGCAGGGCCTGCTGCATCGACTGGGCAGTGCCGACGCACTCCAGGACGCTGTCCGCGCCAATGCCGCCGGTCATCTCCTTGATCGGGGCCACACCCGCCTCGCCGCGTTCAGCGACGATGTCTGTCGCACCGAACTCGCGGGCCAGCTCTTGCCGGGAGGCGTGGCGGGACATGGCGATGATGCGCTCCGCGCCCATCTCCTTCGCCGCGATCACCGCGCACAGGCCAACCGCGCCGTCACCGACGACCACAACGGTCGAGCCGGGCTTGACCTCGGCGGCCTCCGCAGCCCACCAGCCGGTTCCCATCACGTCCGAGACCGCGAGCAGGCCGGGCCAGAACCGTTCGTCCGGAATCGCGTCAGTGGCGACGAGCGTGCCCTGGGCGTTGGGGATGAGGACGTAGTCGGCCTGACAGGTGGACATGAACTCGCGGTTCAGACAGCTCGACTGGAACCCGTTGCGGCAGTTCGCACAGGTGTTGTCGGAGGTCGCGAACGAGCCGACGACGAACTGGCCCGGCTTCACCGCGGTCACCTCAGGCCCGACCTCCTCCACGAAGCCCACGTACTCGTGGCCCATGGGATGGGCGTGATCGGTCGGTTCCGCACCGCGGTACGGCCACAGGTCCGACCCGCAGACACAGGTCACCGCGGTGCGGATGATCGCATCGGTCGGCTTGAGGATTTTCGGGTCCTCCAGAGTCTCGAAGCGGATGTCGCCGGGAGCGTGAATCACTGCGCCGCGCATGAGAGGTTCCTTTGCGTGCCGGGTACAGGGTGCGGACCCCGGAGCACGGGTGGCGGACCGCCCGAGCCGGGTGCGGAACTCCGCCTTCTCCGCCTTCGCGGCCGGAAGGAGAAGCACCACGCCTTCCAGGTAACCCGCTCTTCACGCGCGCAGCGAGTCACTGACAAGGGGTGTACTGGCAGTACATCCCTATGGCTGCGCGCGGGACGTACCGTCGAAGGCATGGACAACCGTGAGGAGGTCCGCGAGTTCCTCACCTCGCGGCGCGCGAAGATCACCCCCGAGCAGGCGGGCCTGCCCTCCGGATCCCGCCGCCGTGTGCCGGGCCTGCGCCGCAGCGAGGTCGCGGCACTCGCCGACATGAGCGTCGAGTACTACTCCAAGCTGGAGCGCGGCAACCTCGCCGGAGTCTCCCCGGCCGTCCTCGAAGCCCTCGCCCGCGCCTTGCAGCTCGACGACGCCGAACGCGCCCACCTGCTGAACCTGGCCCAGGCCGCCGACGGCTCCGACGCCCTCACGCGTCCCCGCCGCCGTGCCGCGACCCGGCCGTGGACACCGCACCGCAGCCTGCGATGGACCCTGGACGCGATCACCGCCGGACCGGCGTTCGTCCGCAACGGCCGGATGGACATCCTCGCCGCCAACCAGCTCTTCCGCGCCTTCTACACCGACGTCTACGCCACACCCGACAACCAGCAGAACCTGGCCCGCTTCACCTTCCTCGATCCCGTCTCCCGCCGCTTCTACCCGGACTGGGACGCCTTCGCCGACGTCACCGTCGCCATCGTGCGTGCGGAAGCCGGCCGCAACCCCCACGACAAGGACCTGCACGATCTCGTCGGGGAACTGTGCACCCGCAGCGACGCCTTTCGCACCCGGTGGGGTGCGCACAACGTCCGCCACCACGGCACCGGCACCAAGCACTTCCACCACCACGCCGTCGGCGACCTCTCCCTGGCCTTTGAGGGCCTGGAGATGGCCGCCGTCCCCGGCCTCACCCTCACCATCTACACCGCCGAGCCCGGCTCGCCCTCCGAAGAAGGACTGCGTCTGCTCGCCACCTGGGCCGCCACTCAGGAAGCCGACCCGGACACGGAACGATCTGTCACCAGCTGACCGCGGTGCGCTGCGCGTAGGCATCGAGCAGGTCGTCCTGCACCCGTGCGCCACCTTGCCGAAGAGTGGACGTCGTCCTCCGGTGGGAGATCCGCCGGACCCTCGACTCGCCGGCTCACCGTCCACCCCGTCCAAGATCGCGACCAAGAAAGTGAGCAGCAAGGTCGCGGCCTAGGACCGCGGGGGGCGCGGTCGGCTGCGGTCCGTTCACTCGGCGCCTGTCCAGAGGCCGCCAAGCTTCTTCACAGTGACGCGGAACCGTTCGATCGTGACCCGCGCGTGTGTTGCCTGGTCCCATTCCGCCGTACTCGCCGGTGGGCGTACGCCAGTTGCGTACGAGGTGTTCAGCCCACCGCGGCGACGTCGTCCGGCGCTGCGAATACCCGGTGCAATGCGGTGAGCGGCTGGGTCGGGGTCGCGATGGACGGGCTGACCCCGAGCAGCGCGTAGGACCAGCCGCTCTCTTCCTCCCAGTTGAAACGGAGGCCGCCCACGCCGCCGGTGCAGCTGACGCCCCACACGAGCACGAGGTACATCGTGTCGCCGCGTCGGGGGTAGGTGCGGTCGGCGCGGACCGGACCGGGCGGGACGCCCCGTCCGATGAGGGCTTCGTCGACGGCCTGGAGACAGGGCCAGTGCGGCAGCCGCTGTGCCGAACCGGCCCCGAGCCCGGGCGGGTTGAGGATCACGACTCACCTACATGGGTGGGGCGGGTCATGAGGCGCGACGAAACACGGCGGCAGGGCCGATGACGCGGGAGCCGAACTTGTCGCGGACTCGGTCGATGGCTGTTTCGGCGACCAGCCTTGCTTCGCGGCCGTGGTCGAGGCTGATCTGCTGGGCGACCTGGTCGGCGCAGATGAGGTCCTCGCCCTTGAGGGCGAGGGCGGTCAGCCGTCCGCGCTGCAGGCCGGCACCGTCCATCAACTGGTAGGCGAGGGCGCGCAGGTCGTCGTCGTGTGCGGACGGCTCGGTGAGACGGCGGGTCCGGGTCCAGCTGCTGTTCCCGGCGAACGTCAGCGTGATGGTCAGCGCGCGGGCTGCCTGGTCGCGGCGGCGTAGCTGCATCCCGAGCCGGACCACGAGGTCGAGGAGGGCGGCCCGGACCACCGCGCCGTCCAGGGTGTGCAGGGGGAAAGCGTGGCGGACGGTCGCGGCGACGGGCAGGGCGCGGGGTACGACGGGGCGGGGGTCGATGCCGCGGGCCCGGTCGGCGGCGATGCGGCCGGCGCGGCCGCCGAGCAGGCGATGAATGGTGGCGGGCGGGAGCGCGGCAAGCAGACCCACGGAGTGGATGCCGTAGTCGCGTAGTACTTCTGCTTGCCGGGGGCCGATGCCGTGCAGGGCGTCGACGGGCAGTGTGCCCAGCCATTCGGCGGCCTGGTCCGGGTTGATGGCGAGGACGCCGCCCGGGGGACGGACCTGGGCGGAGGCGGTGGCCGCGACCGTGATCGAGGATCCGATCCCGACGCGTACGTCGACTCCGAGGCGGGAGAGAGTCCGCACACGCAGGACCTCGCCCAGGCGGCGCGTGTCGGGGCCGTGATAGCGCAGCGCACCCTTCAGCTCCACCAGGGCCGCCGTGGGCGGCAGCGCCTGCACGACCGGGGAGATCTCCGCCAGCTGCTCAAGGACCTGCAGATACATCTCCTCTGCAAGCCGGTCCGGAGACCGTACATGCATCACCGTGGACATCTCGTGTGCCGGTACGCCCGCCGTCATGACACCACCTTCCACCCTCACGTTATCGAACGTAAAATCGAACACGCGAGGGGCGCAGACGGTGGATCATGAGCATAGAATCAAAAATGTGTTCGATGACCTGCCGCCCGACCTGGAGCGCCTGCACACCCTGCGGGTCTGGCATGCCCTGTGGGTGGAGCGCATCGACCGCAAGATCGCAGCCCTTCACAAGCGGCAGGCAGAACAGGAGCACGGCCGGCACAGCCGGCCGCCGCCGCCGGAGTGGATCGTCGAACTCGGCATCGGCGACGGGCGACCGCCCATCGAAGTCCATGCCGGCGACTGCCACATGGCCGGCCACCGGCGCCGCCCCGTCAGCCGCGAGGAAGCACGCCGACTGCTCACCGCGGGATTGCGGGCCTGCATCCACTGCCAGCCCGACACCCGGCTGCACATCCTCGACTTAGCCACCCGTACCGTCCGGAGCTTGGCTCGAACAGCCGCACCAAGGGGCGGGCTATCCTGCGGTCGAGGTGATGGGTACGTGTCACCCAGAACAAGGAAATACGATGACAACTCCCCCGCCCGCGGTCACCGAGCCGGACCCGTCCGCGCTTGCCTGCCCCGGTGACCAGGTCGGGCCGTGCTCCACATGCCACCGCAAGACGCACAAGTACGGCCGCGGCGGTCAGCCGCTGTGTAAATGGTGCATGAGCCGCGCCCTGGAGAAGTGGGGCCCAGGCATGCGATACCTCAGCAGCCGTCAGCCCGACCGCACTCCCCCTCCTGACGAACGGATAGCGCCCGACTCGGTCGGGTGAAGCCACCGAAATGGAAGTACTTCCGCGGGCGACGACGCGTCGTGCCGTGCATGAGGCCGAGCAACGAAGCACACGTGGCGGAGCCGGGGCCGGTCGTGGTCGAGGTCGCGGCCTACGACGACCAGACCGCCTTCGCCGTCCGGGAACTGCTCGCCGCCCGATGGGCGATTGCGCCGACGGACCGTACAACCCCGCAGCCCGGTGAGCCCGGAGTACGGCTGCGCTGCTTCCTGGACCTGCGGCAGGAACCTGACACGGGTGCCACCCGAAGAGGGAGCCAACCCTGGTGACCGGCTGGCCGACGGTGGATGCTGTCAGCCCCAGCGTGATCGGCCCGTAGCGGGGGTCGCATACGCCCTCCATCACCACCAACCCGCACGGCTGATGTGCAGGTCAGTGATGTCGGACGAACACGGCGCGGACACCCAGTTCCGGTGCCCCTCGGTCCGGCTCGACTCGACAAGCGCCCCACCCTCGACGGCCGATCCTGGACACCACACAGGAACGTGAGCAGGTCTGGCCTGCGGTGTGTCCGGAGTCGTCGGGCAGTCGCTGCAGCGGCACTGTCCGGTGTGTGGCTCCCCGTTGGAACGGGGGGCCGCGCCAAGAGCAGGTACTGTTCGGTGGCTTGTCGGGTCAGGCAGTGGCGGCATGCGACTCCCGGGGCCCGCTGAGCCGCCGGGCGGGAGGTCATCAGCGGTGAGCTCGGGCTCCCCGGGCCGCGTGAGCCAGCCGATGGACCGAGAACGAGGCACGATTCCTGGACTGCTCGCGGCCGCAGGCGTGGACGGTCGAATTCCGCGTCAGCTGACCCGAAGACCGAGCGCCAGCGTCAGTTCAAGGACCCGCTGTGGCGATGCGAGATCCGGAAACAGCTCCCGCAGCTGCGACATCCGGTACCGGACTGTCTGGGGATGGACGAACAACGCCGACGCCACCTCGTCCCGCCTGCCCTGGTGCAGCAGCCACGCCCGCAACGTCTCCTCCAGCCGCCGTGCGGTCGCGTCAGGCAAGGTCCGCAACGGTGCGAGGGCTCGGGCACGCAGGTCTGCGAACGCGTCCGCGTCAGCGCTCAGCACCAGCTCGGGCAGGTGGTCCTCGGTGTCGCGAATATCAGAGGAGAGGGAGCGCGCGCGTACGGCTCGGGCGTACGAGGCGGACGCACGAGTCCATGGCCGGGCCGGGCCGACCACGGCGGTGCGGTCGGTCAGCTGCCGCAAGAGATGTGATCGGTCGGCATCGGGGACGAGCAGCACACCGGTGGCGTCCGGCAGATCGTCGAGGACGAGGGTGCTCGGGTCGAGCGCGCGGTAGGCAGGCCGGGCCTGGGCGGCGGGCAGCAGGACCGCGGTCAGTGAAACCGGAGGCTGCCACCCGGCCCGTTGAACAGAGGCCAGCAGCACGTCCGGGCTCGCGCCGGCGAGGAGGTCGCGGGCCAGGTGTTCCAGGTGGCGCTCGTGGGCCCTGCCCTGAGCGGCCAGTTCGTCGGCGTGGCCCGCGGCGCTCGCGGCGGAGAGCTCGTCGATGTAGGCGAAGGTCAGCTCGGCGAACTTGGCGACCTCGGCGGCGGGCAGACCTGCGGGCACGGCACCCGCTGCCAGGCATCGCCAGGCCACGCGGGCACCGACGCGGTAGGCGCTGAGCAGGGCGTCCATCGAACGGCCGTCGCGGACCTCGCCGCGGCCCAGCTCGTAGGCCGCGTCACCGCCGTCGCCGCCCGTGGCGCTCCCGCTCGCGAGGTCCAGGTAGTGCCCCAGGGCGGTGCGGACGGCTCGGCGGATGGTGCCGCCCATGCGGCCCGAAAGGGCATTGGCGTAGGAAGGGACCTCGTCGATGATCGCCTGGACGACCTCGTCGGCGGTGGTCTTCAGCGCGGCCCGAAGTACGGTGACCGTCGTCTCATCCAGGGCCAGCTCGCTGGCCCTCCGGATCACATGGCTCACTTTTTATTCCCTGCGAACAATTTGGTCGACCAGATTTACGTCCTGCGGTCAGGACTTTACGCCCTGAGGCACAGCAAGCTGGAGTCATGACGAGTGCAGCCCTCCGCAGCAGGGCGTGGAAACTGCTGGAGATGGTCACGACGCCGCTGCTGCCGTCGGACTACCTCGACCTGGTCAGCCCGCTGCGTGCGGGCGCTGACTTGCGTGGGCGCATCGAGGCCGTGCACCCCGAGACGCCTGACGCCGCGACCATCGTGATCAGGCCGGGACGGGGCTGGCGCGGCCACACAGCCGGTCAGTACGTGCGGATCGGGGTCGACGTCGACGGGGTGCGCCTGTGGCGTGCCTACTCCCTCACCTCGCCGACAAACCGCCAGGACGGCCGCGTCACGATCACCGTGAAGGCGATCCCGGACGGCAAGGTCAGCAACCACCTGGTCCGCAGGGCGAAACCCGGCACGCTGATCCAGCTCGACCAGCCGGCCGGTGACTTCGTGCTGCCGCAGGCCAAGCCCGCCAAGGTGCTCTACCTGACGGCCGGCAGCGGCATCACACCCGTGATGGGCATGCTGCGCGACATCGAGTTCGACGACGTCGTCATGGTCCACTGCGCGCCACAGCCGCAGGACGTGATCTTCCGCAACGAACTGCACGACCTGGTCGCGGACAAGAAGCTGCGACTCACCGAGGTGCACACCGACACGGACGGCATGCTCGACATCGCCCGTCTCGACGAACTCGTGCCCGACTGGGCCGAGCGCGAGACCTGGGCCTGCGGGCCCGCAGGCCTGCTTGACGCCGCCGAAAAGCACTGGACCGAGCACGGCGTACGAGAGCGCCTGCACACCGAACGCTTCCGCCCCACCATCGTCGTCGCCGGCGACGGCGGCGAGGTCACGTTCAGCACCACCGGCAAGACCGTCGACGCGGACGGCGCCACGCCGTTGCTGGATATCGGCGAGGAGGCCGGCGTGCTCATGCCCTCCGGGTGCCGCATGGGCATCTGCTTCGGCTGCGTCACGCCGCTCAAGGCGGGCGCCGTCCGCGACCTGCGCACCGGCGAGATCACCGAGGCCGAGCCGGGCGTCCTCATCCAGACCTGCGTGTCCGCCGCCGCGGGCCCCTGCGACATCGAACGGTAGGAGCACCTTGACCGCCATCGACCCCACCGCCCACCTGACCGCGGAGCAGATCGAGGAGCTCGGCCGCGAGCTGGACGCGATCCGCGAGGAGGTGATCGCCGGCCGCGGCGAGAAAGACGCCGCCTATATCCGTAAGGTCATCTCGACGCAGCGCAAGCTGGAGCTGGTCAGCCGGGGCGTGCTGCTGTTCTCGTTCTTCCCGCCCGCGTGGCTGATCGGCACCGCCGGGCTGTCCGTGGCGAAGATCATGGACAACATGGAGATCGGTCACAACGTCCTGCACGGCCAGTGGGACTGGATGCGGGACCCGAAGATCCACTCCACCACCTGGGACTGGGATCACGTCTCGCCGTCCGACCAGTGGAAGCACTCACACAACGAGCTGCACCACACGTACACCAACGTGATCGGCAAGGACAACGACCTCGGCTACGGCATCATGCGCGTCGACGAGGACCAGAAGTGGCACCCGATCCACCTCGGCCAGCCGCTGTGGAACTTCATCAACGCCTGCTTCTTCGAGTACGGCATCGCAGCGTACGACCTGGAGCTCGGCAAGAACCTGCACAAGCGCCGGCGCAAGAACCCGGAGTTCCGCGCGCGGGCCAAGGACGTGGGTCGCAAGATCCGCAAGCAGGTGCTCAAGGACTACGTGATCCACCCGCTGCTGTCGGGCCCGTCGTTCCTCACCACGCTCGGCGCCACGTTCACCGCGAACCTGGTCCGCAACCTCTGGACCCACTCGGTGATCATGTGCGGGCACTTCCCCGAGGGCGTGCAGGTCTTCGAGCGCCGGTCGATCAAGGGCGAGACGCGCGGCCAGTGGTACCTGCGCCAGATGATGGGCTCGGCGAACATCAGCGGCAGCAAGGCCATGCACTTCATGACCGGCAACCTGTCGCACCAGATCGAGCACCACCTGTTCCCGGACCTCCCGAGCAACCGGTACGCCGAGGTCGCGGTGAAGGTGCGCGCGCTGTTCGAGAAGTACGAGCTGGAGTACGTCACCGGGCCGCTGCCCAAGCAGGTGTTCTCCGCGTGGCGCAAGGTCTTTCGGCTCTCGCTGCCGAACAAGACGCCCAAGGTCAAGACGCCGGACCGCGAGCAGGAGCTCGTCGCGGCCTGATTCCCGGTAATGGTTCAGATCTTTCGACCGTGCCGGGGGCATCGCCGGGTTCGGTGAGATCCGTTGCGGACGGTGGGCGGCCGCGACATCAGACCGGTCGAGCACTGCCACTGGTTGAACAGCACCCCGACAAGCAGGCTCGGTTCGTCGCCTACAGCTCCGCGATCACGACACTGCCCCCGTCCCTCTTCGAGTACTCGCTGGCTCCGGATGCCGTCCACCAGGCGCTGTGCCCCTCGACCAACGACCCGGACACCGTCCGCGAATGGCTGACGTGGACGGCGGTCGGCCTGGAGGGACTGCTCTTCGAACGGCTCGACAGGCATTACCAGCCTGCTGTGCGCGGGTGGCGGAAGTACAAGGTGCACCAGAGCCAGGACGCGATCGTAGGCGCCGTCACCGGCTCCCCCGCGGCGCCCCCGCAGTGTGCTGCTGGGACGCTTCGACACCGACGGGTGCCTGAAAACCACCGGCCGCAGCTCCACCCTGACCCAAGCAGCCCGGCGCCACCCTCACCGGTCTGCTGTCCCCACACCTCCGAAAAGCCAGCCAGACGGCGTTTCCGCAGGTCGGCAGAGGATAGGGAGGGCTGTCCAGGCCCGACCCCAGGCGGGCTGCCACCTCCTGACGGCTGGCAGGTCGTCGTCCTGGGGCAGGGCGGCCCGGATGTCAGACGCGGCTGGAGTGCCGGTCCAGGAGGGCACGCAGCCGGTCCACGTCGTCAGCCGTGCTCAGCCCATGCTTGGGCAGGACCTCAATGCACATGATGTTGGGGTCCCGGCTGAGCAGGACGAAGTGGCCGCGCGTCTCCCGGTAGCCCTGCAGGACCGACCACTTCTGGATGAGCGTGCTGTGGTCACTGCTGGTGGTGATACCAGCCGAAGACACCACTGTGCGGTACTCGCCCTGCCATCCGACGAGCCGCTGCACCTGGGCGGCCTGCAACCGCGGATAGCCCCCTACCACCAGGACAACGAGCAGGAACAGAACCGTTGAGAACACGTCGACACTGCCCCGGCTTACGGTGCCCAACAGCCACTGGGCGACCCACAGGGTGAGGAACACGCTTCGTAGGACAAGCCCCCACCGCTTGATCCGCTGCCGGGCCCGCAGACCGACCAATGTATCGGCGGGCGATGGCCGGTACGCCAACTGCACCACCGCCTCCCCCACCACGTCGGCAGCGCTGTTGATGCTGTTGTTGGTGACTTCGCGGTCCTCAGCCATGGCCCCTCCCCCTGTAAGACGACCCGCGGATCTTACCCAGCCCTGCGCAGACGCGGTTGCTCCTCTTGAAGGAGCCGCCTGTTGACCTACCCCACCCAGCCAACGCCCTCGCGCCGGCCCGGGGGGTGCTGTCCACGGCTCAGCCCTGGCGTCGGCGAGCAAGCTCCGCGTTCAAATTGCAGATCCACGCCGTGGTGGTAGCCGCAGCCGACTGTTGCGGCGAACGTGGCGATCAACCAGAACGTGCCGGCGATTCGCAGAAGCCGAGGGAGAGCAGTCGGCGAACAGGCCGCGCCGACGTCATCTCCTGGCGCGTCGCCGGGATGGTCCATCAAATTCCTGCTCCTGGACAGCCTCCGTGACACCCGCGCCGCCAACGTGACCCGCACACTCGCCGTCGACGCGCTGAGGACAGCACTGCACGGCAGCTGAGGCAGAACCTGGTCCAACTCCACGCTCCTACGCGCCGGATGGAGTTGATCAGATCGACTCTCCGATCGGCCCCACGCTCACCCCGAACTTCTACTGCACGATTTCGACGGCCCGGCGCACGATGTACACGACGATCAACGGCGCATGGCATTCGACCCAGAGCCAGACCCATGTGCTCAGCGCCGGCACGACCCGCGCGACCCGCGGCATCGCCCTCGAGGTCGGAGAAGGCCGCGTAACCGACGACCTGCGATCGCTGAAGCCGTTCAGGACCATTCAGTTCGATGTCATGACCGAAGGCCGGCTCGCCCTGCACATGCCGGTCCCCACCTCGGTCCATAGCCGGAACAAGTAGCGAGGAACCCCCGTCATGGCCACCGACCACGCCACCCGCCCCACCTCTGCCCGCAGCCCGAGGCTGCCCGCGTCCATCACCCCCACCACGCTCCCAGCGTCTGGCCGCTCGGGTCTCGACCGCTGCGGACGCGCGCGCGGGTCACCACCCACGCCCCCTACACCGGTGTCCCGCTCGCCGACTTGCCGCTCTCGAAGCCCGCAGACGTCGAGGAGGCGTTCGCCCGCGCCCGCACCGCACAGAAGGTCTGGGCGGCCATGCCGCTCGACGAGCGCAAGAGATCCTGCTGCGCTACCACGACCTCGTCCTGGCCCGCCAGGACGAAGCCCTCGACCTCACCCAGGCCGAGAACGGCAAAACTCGCCGCGACGCGCACCTCGAAGTGGTCGACATCGCGATCACCTCCCGCTACTACGCTCGCAACGCCGCCAAGTACCTCAAACCCAAGCGGCGGCGCGGCGCGATTCCCGCCCTCACCCACACCACCGAACTGCGCCACCCCAAGGGTGTCGTCGCCATCATCTCCCCGTGGAACTACCCGTTGATGGCCGTGGTCGTCTACGTGCAGTTCGCGCTCGATCACCCGGCTCTGTTCCGTGCGATGTCCGCCGAGCCCTGCGACCCGACCAGCGAGGAACGCGTCGCCGCGACTGCCGTGATCACCGCGTACGTGCAAGGCATCGTCCGCGACGCCTTCCCGGGTGCGGACAACTCGGAGGCGCTGTCGACCACTGGGTGGGCCCTCGTCCACGGCCTGGCGTTCCTGCACCTCGACGGCAAGCTGGACAGCTCCACACCCGAGGTGGTTGCAGACCAGGTCCGCGCCTCCGTCCACGCTCTTCAGCGCGGCCCCCGCTCTGTCCCAGGCGACGGCACCGAGGTGACTGCCTGAAGGGCTGTCCCGCACGTCAGGCCGATGCTGTCGTCCTGGTCGGTGCGTGAGAGAGGATCAAGGGCAACCTGGTCCATCAAGTACGTAAGAGACAAGCGTGGTTGACGGAGTGTAGACGTTCGCGCTCTTCCGGTTCGCAGATACGGTCCAGGGCGTCGCCGTTGAGGTGAGATGCCCGGTGCGCCTCTGACGATGGGCGAAGAGCGGTACTAGCCAGCCGAAATCCTTCTGATGAGCGGCTTCGTCAACGGGCGGGTCGGTCTGCAGGTATCGCATGAGGATCTGGACGAGCGGGAGCGCTGCCTCGATGCCCTTCAGGCCGAGGAGGGGGCTGCGTGACCGGCCGGTGGCCGCAGTGCCTGGGTGGACGTGGTTCCCGCTGACCCGGTGGAGGTGACCGTGCACGACTCGCCGTCGGCGCAGATAGCGGTACGTGCACCGATCGACTTCGCCTCTGAGGTCTATCGATGGGGTTCCGTTCTTCTCCAGTTGGGACTTCGTTGATCTGACCTGCTGGATGCGCCGTTATCGGGAGGCGGTATCAGCGGAGATTCGGAACAATGCTCCAGGTGATCGTGATGCAGCCCGTCCTGGAGATCTACCCCCCTGACGGCTTCGACCTCTGGCCTGTCACCGAGGTCGAGCCGTTCAGCTTCCTGCCACTCAGTGGCACCCTCAAACCGGCCGAGGTCGGGACGGCGCTGATGCGCATCGTCGGCTGCAATGACATCGACCCGGAGGACGACCGCCCGCCCCGGCCCGCCGAGCCCCTCGATGCCTTCCTGCACGGACTGCTCACCTTCGACACTCTCTACGCAGCCGGCGGCCTGCGGGTCACGCAGACCTCCACTTGTACCGAGTTCCTACCGGGCTGCTGCAACGGTCTGGAGGAGTGGCGCGACTGGTACGAAGTCGTCGACGGCAGCGGCTATGCCTCCTTCGGACACAACCCTGCTCCGTCCGCCGAACGCCTCGGCGAGATGGTGCGGTTGACTCTCGACGCGGAGCAGGACGACAGCCCGATGATCGAGCTGACCGTCGGGGAGCTGCGACGCCTGCTCGCCGGAGCGGAGCGTGACCTGGCCGATTTTCATGCCCTCGCTGGCGACTGGCTCTCTCAGCACCTGCCTGACCACGCGGTCCCTGTCACGGGGGCCTTGGCCCGGGTGCTGGACCTGCCCCCGCCAACCGTGGCGCCGCACCCGTAAAGTGAGTACATGTCTGGCGTGGCAGGCCCCTGACCAGCCATGAAGTCATGCTCCGGACCATCGCCACGACCAGTCGCACCGGACGGACCGTGCAAGCCGAACTCGACAACGACGACCATCAATGCCGAGCCCTAAGGCTTGTCCCGCAATGCGCATGAGGTGGCAGGGGCAGGCGTGGGAGCAACAGCCATACTCAACGTGTGACGATCACGGATGCTGACGATCTGCTGCCAAACCCATGGGATCTGTTGGCGGGGGCCGACTGGGCTTCGCTCGAGCATGCCTGTGGGTCGGCCGCAGGAACCCCTGCTCTGCTGGCCGGACTGTTGGCGGACGACGCCGGCGCGCAGGCCAGGGCTCTGCGGCACCTCAACGACCCGGTGCATCACCAGAACACTATCTACTCCGCGACCGTGCCTGCGGCACTGTATGTGGCGGCGATCCTCAGCGACCCGCGCACGGGCACCGTTGTAGCCGATCGTGACGGCCAAGCCCTTCCGCTGCGCGCTGCCTTGTTGGCCTGGGTGACGTCGGTGGCCATCGAGGTCGACAGCGAGGCAGAGGCGAAAATGGCAGATGTGGGGCTTTGCCTGGAGGAGCATCCAGAGTCCGTCCAGGTCCGGGCACTGCGTCCCAGGCTCTTCCAGGCTGTCTCTGCTTTCCTCCACGCTCCAGACCTTGCTGTTCAGGAAGCGGCCATTGCTGCGGCTGTTTCGCTCCTGGACGCCCCGGAGCTCGTTCAGCAGCGTGCCCGTCTTACGCCGCTGGTCCGTGATGTGTTGGTCTCCAGCGACAACCGTTCGTATCGCTTCATTGCTGGCCGTGGTCTCAAGTCCTGGGGAGAAGGCACAGATGTGCTGCCTGACGATCAAGACGCAGATCTGTGTGCGGGCGGCTGCAGCAGCGAACCGCCCTTTTGACCGCGATCTCCACGGAGGGGTGATCGCCTCTCCCCGGCCAGTGTGATGCCATGATCACGCTGTGAAGGGCTCCGCCCGCGGGTCTACCGGATGACGATCTGGGCGGGTGGCAGCGAGCAGCACGCAGCCACGTCCTGGCCCGAAAGGCCCAGCCCTCACTCTCCTTCACCCCCATCCCCTCGGCCTGTGCGCGAGGGGAGCGTTTCTCGAGGACTGCCGTGACCATCGTGCGCAGCACACCGGGCCTCGCCGTGTCCATGCTCGGGAGCCCTGACATCTGTCAGGGTCCCACCCGCCTGCCTGTCTCCTAGCCTTTCGCGCAGGACGCCCGGCACAGGGCGGAACAGAAGGGCAGGACATGAAGATCCTCTGGAAACGCGCACTCGTCACCGGAGCAGCGGGGATCGCTCTCGCTGGCGGAGCCGGTCTTGTGACCGCCTCACCCGCGGCGGCCGCGGAGGGAAATGTGCTGCAGTGCAGGGCCTGGGTCGCGGACAATCGCGCCTACGGCGAGTGCTTCAACCCCGGGACGCAGCTGCATGCGTTCTCCGTACACGCCATCTGCGGCTGGTCCCCGGACGCTTACTCGAATTGGTACTACGTGACGCCGGGCGGGACCACCACTGTCAGTATCGGCTGCGGCCCGTTGAGCACCGGCGTCGGCGGCGCGGCCATCGAGTACGGCGGCTGAGCGTCCCGGAACACCCAGATCCATCAAAAGCCCCCTAGACGGTCGATGAAGATCTTGGGTTATGGCCCTGCCACGTGAGCGGCAGGGCCAGACTCGTCATGTGGCCATAGGCGAGTGGGTCGGCGAGATGGTCGGGCCAAACGTGTGGGAGACCTGACGGGATCTGGTCCCGGCCGGGAGCGTGTTCGCGTTCCCGGCCGAGCATCGTAGCGAGCTCTTCCCGGCTGAGATGTCCGCGGACACGTATCCGTCGACGAACGGACGCCCGAACGTGCCGCCACAGACCCTGCTTCCGCCACGATCATCTTGCAGGCCCTGCACAGGCTGTCGGACTTCGAAACGGCCCAGGAACTGTGGTTCTCCCGTTCGCTGTCACTCTCTTCGACTAGCGATCTCTCCCGCGACTACGTGAAATCGGCTCTTCTCGCCCGGCTAAGAGCTGTCCCGTAATTGATCTTCGGAGGGATACAGCGGGGTGATTTAAGGGCTCGTGAGCTTCCTATGTGGCCTGGAGGAGGTTGTGCAGGCGAGCGATACCGAGCATGGCGTGGTGAACGCCGTCGCCCTTGAGCCGGCAGTCGCGGAGGATCTTCCAGGTCTTCATGTGGGCGAAGACGTGCTCGACGCGGGCGCGGACCTGCTTGTGCTTGTGGTTATGCGCGGCCTGCCACTCGGTCAGTTCGCCTCCGCGTGGTCGACGGTGCGGGATGATCAGGCCCGTTCCTGGGTAGCCGCCGTCAGCGATGGTGGTCGTCCTGCCAACGACGGCCTTGGTGCCGGACTCCTCCCATGCCTTGCAGTCGTTGCGGTTGCCCGGAAGCGGTGTGCCGATGGCTACGATCAGGCGGGTGTCGGCATCGATGACGACCTGGTGGTTGGTGGAGTACCTGTAGTTCTTGGACTGCGCGGCAACGATGTGGTCGCGGGTGGGAATCAGGGTGCCGTCGACGATCAGCACTGCGTCCTTGCGGAACCGCCGCCGGGCCTTGAGCGCAAAGAGCGGGCCGACGTGGTCAATGATCCGGTCGGCCGCCGACTTGGACACCCCGAACAGCAGCGCGAGCTGCCGCAACGTCAGGTTGGTGCGCCAATAGGCCGCGACCAGCAGAACCCGGTCCTCCAGCGGCAGGCCCCACGGCCGTCCGGGCCGTACCGTGTCCGCACCCTCGCGGCGCAGTACGGTCATCAGCCGGCTGAAGTCGCGCGGGCTCAGCCCGGTGAACGGGGCTATCCAAGACGGTTCCGACGCGGTGATCACACGAGGCATCGCAGGATCATCGCACCTACGGGTCGCCAGTCCTGGAGGTCAGCGCGGCCTCAGAACTCGAACCACAGGTCGATGTGCGGGTGGACCCGTTCGCGCAGGCAGCCGGAGTGTGAGTAGTCCTGCTGGCGCACGGCACCGCCTCGCAGCGGGTCAATCGCACCGAGCCTGAGCTCGGTCGCTGCCCCGTCCTGGTCGAGATCGATGACCTGATAGCAGAAACAGCAGGTGGGGTTCGGGTTCAACGATGCCCTCTCGTGTCGCCGAGACAACAGCGCCAGCCGCACCGTCCTGCAGACCCTACGTCGAACAGGACGCCGATAGCGGGACAGCCCTTAGGCACTCAAGCGCACCATCCCCGGCAGACAAAAGCGGTGCTCACCGCGGAGCCACAGGACGACAGCGTCCCCTCGTACCACCGACAACCTTTTGCTGCACCGCACTTGAGTCGCAGTTGAGCCGCCTCGACCGCCCCCCTGCCAGACTCGCCCCATGCTCCACAGGCGCGCTGATCAATTTCTGATCGAACGGACAATGGAACTCCGCAGGGGCCTCACGGAAACTCCGTTGATTCCCCTGGCGGACGAGCGGTGCGACCTCGTCGTCAAGCTGGAATTCTGCAATCCTGCCGGAAGTACCAAAGACCGTTCGGCACGGTGGATTCTGGAACAGGCGATCGGGCGCGGGGAGATAACGCGCGACACCACGGTGGTGGAGTCGTCGTCCGGCAATTTCGCGCTCGCTCTGGCATTTTACTGCCGCATGCTCGGCATCTCGTTCGTCCCGGTCATCGATCCGAACTGCAACGAGGCCACCGAGACCCAACTCCGGCTGCTGTGCGAACGAGTGGAGAAGGTTTCCATCCGTGATGCGGCGGACAGCTACCTCAAGTCTCGACTGTCCCGGGTGCGGGAGCTCCTGGTCGACCTCGACTCGGCCTACTGGCCCAACCAGTATGCCAATCCTGATGCTCGCGACGCGCATTACCGCTTCACCGCGGGTGAGTTGATCGCGCAGGCCGGCCCGCTCGACTACCTCTTCGTCGGCGTGGGCACGGGCGGCACGATCGCCGGGCTCTCCCACCGGATCAAGGAGACGTACCCGGGCTGCGTGGTCGTAGCTGTCGACACCGAGGGCTCGGTGATCTTCGGTGGTCCGCCTAAGAAGAGGCGGATCCCCGGCATCGGCTCCAGCATCGTGCCGCCGCTGTGTGGTCAGGCGCTGATCGACCACGTCGAGATCGTCCCCGAGGTGCGCGCCGTTGAGGCCTGCGGCGCCCTGGTCGCCAAGTACGGCTTGTATGCGGGCGGTTCGACGGGCAGCACCTATGCCGCCGTCCAGGACTACTTCGCTCGTCACCGTCCCGGCGCACCCCGTCGCAGCGCACCCCGTCCCGGCGCACCCCGTCTCGGTGCACCTCGTCCTCGGGTCGCCTTCATCGCCGCCGACCGCGGCCATGCCTACGCCCAGACCGTCTACGACCCCGCGTGGGTCCAGCAACTGGGCGCGGATGCGGTACAGCCCGCCGGTATCGAAGCCCTGGCCGTCAACTGAAGGAGAACCCCCCTGTGTCCCCCCTGGCCCCACCGCCCATGACCGTGATCGGCGCAGGCGACATCGCCGCCGAGACGGACCGTCACCGTCCGGAGCTCCTCGAGGTCGTCCGTGCCGCCTACCTCGCGCACGACGCCGGACGGAGCTCGAACCCGCACAGCTCGTTCCTGCGCTTCCCGCACCAGAACCGGTCGCGCATCATCTCCCTGCCTGCCTATCTGGGCGGCGAGTTCGAGGTCGCCGGCAACAAGTGGATCGCCAGTTTTCCGGACAACACGCAGCACGGAATCCCCCGCGCCTCGGCCACGCTGATCCTCAACGACTGCGTCACCGGCTACCCGTTCGCGTGCATGGAGTCGTCCATCGTCTCGGCGACGCGGACCGCGGCCTCCGCGGTGCTCGGCGCGCAGACGCTGCTCGGCGCGCGCCGTGCCCGCCGTGTCGGCATCGTGGGCACGGGTCTGATCGCCCAGCACGTATGGCGGTTCGTTCGTGATCTCGACTGGGAGATCGACGGCTTCCGGCTCTTCGACCTCGACCCGGCTGCGGCGGGCCGCTTCGGTGCCGCCATGGCCGAGCAGACCAAGGCCGAGATCGTGGTCGCCGACAAGGTGGACGACGCGTTCACCGACTGCGACCTGGTGTTGCTGACCACCGTGGCCGGCGAACCGCACCTGCACGACCCCCGGCTGCTGGCCCACAACCCGGTGGTCCTGCACCTGTCCCTGCGCGACCTCTCCCCCGAGATGATCCTCGCCGCCCAGAACTTCACCGACGACGTCGACCACGCCGTACGCGAGCGCACCTCGCTGCACCTGACCGAACAGCGCACCGGCAACCGGGACTTCATCGACGGCACCCTCGGCGACCTGCTGCGCGGACGGCTGCGCCGGGACCTCGGACGCCCGGCGATCTTCTCGCCGTTCGGACTCGGCGTACTCGACCTCGCCGTCGGCAAGTGGGCACACGACCGGGTCGTCGCCGCGGGCCGAGGCCATCACCAGAGCGACTTCTTCACCGGGGTGGGGGTCTGACACATGAGCGCCTCACCCGCCCCGCGCCCTGCCAACGCCGACGCCGACGCCGACGCCAACGCCGACGCCGGAGACCCGTACATCGTGGTGGTGAACCACGAGGAGCAGTACTCGGTCTGGTTCGCCGACCGTGCCCTGCCCGCCGGCTGGACCGCCACCGGCACGCAGGGCACCCGCCAGGAGTGCCTGGACCACATCGAGCAGGTGTGGACCGACCTGACCCCGCGCTCGGCGCGAGCGTCACGATGACGGCCGCTGACCTGGCGGCGACCTGGATACGCGGGCTCGGCAGCCGTCAACTCACCGCACAGCGACGCCTGTTCGTCTTCCCCCACGCCGGAGCCGGCGCCTCCGCCTATCGGCTGGCGGCGTACCTGCCGGACACCGTCGAAGTCTGTACGGTCCAGTTGCCCGGCCGGGAGACCCGGCTCGCCGAGCCGGCCTTGACGTCCCTGGACGAGGCCGTGGGCGCGCTCGCGCCGCTCATCGCGGACCACGCGGACCTGCCGTACGCCTTCTTCGGGCACAGCATGGGCTCCCTGATCGCCTTCGAGACGGCCCGGCGGCTGCGTGCACTCGGCGCGCCCCTACCCGATCGCCTGTTCCTGTCGGGCATGCGCGCCCCCGGCCTGCCGGACCGGGACCCGCGGCACACCTTGCCGGACGACAAGCTGCTCGCCACAGCCGAATTCGACGGCGTGGATCCCGAGTTGCAGGAGCTGCTCCTGCCGCTGCTGCGCGCGGACCTGACGCTGTGCGAGGCGTACACGCACCGGGCCGAGGCACCCCTCCCCTGCCCCCTGACCGTTCTGGCCGGTTCGGACGACCACAGCGTCGACGCGACGGAGCTCGTCGGCTGGCGCAAACACACCTCGGCCGACTTCGAACTGCGCTTGTTCCCGGGCGCCCCTCACCTTTATGTGCGCGGCGCTGAACGGCAGCTGGCAGAGACGATTACGCGCACCTTCCCCGCACGGGGCTGAGAAAGGATCGTTCATGGCGCCGACCACCCTCGTCGCACTGTGGGAGCAGCAGGCAGCCGCGACACCCGACGCGGTCGCCGTCGTCGCGGGAGCACACCGCGCCACCTACGCCGACGTGGACCGCCGGGCCACGGCACTCGCCGCCGAGCTGCGGGCACGCGGCATCGGACCGGAGAACCTGGTCGGCGTCTGTCTCGGCCGTTCCGTCGAGATGGCCGTGGCCCTGATCGGCATCCTGAAGTCGGGCGCCGCGTACCTGCCGCTCGACCCGAGCTACCCGGCCGACCGGCTGCGGCACATGACCACCGACTCGGGGGCCGGGTTGTGGCTGTGCGACGCGGACCACCGCGCGCAGGCCCTGGCGTCCGGCATGGCCGACGTCCTGCTGGTCGAGGACATTCCCGCGGAATGTGAGGGCATTCGCGCGGAACCTGCCGCACCGGTGGCCCCGGTGGTACACCCGCACCACCTGGCTTACGTCATCTACACCTCCGGTTCGACCGGCCTGCCCAAGGGTGTCGCCGTCGACCACGCGGCGCTCGCCTCGTTCCTGCGGAGTGTGGCCGAACGCCCCGGCCTCGGGGCGGATGACCGGGTCCTCGCGCTGACCCCGCTGTCCTTCGACATCTCGATCCTGGAGCTGTTCCTGCCGCTGACCCGGGGAGCGACGGTGGTGATGGCGCCGCGCGCCGCCAACACCGACCCCGAGCTGTTGGCCGCCACCATCGCCGAGGCGGGTGTGAGCGTCGTCCAGGCGACGCCCAGCACCTGGCGGATGCTGCTGGCGTCCGGCTGGACGGACGGGAGCGGGCGGGTGTTGCTGTCGGGCGGCGAGCCGCTCGATCCGCAGCTGGCCCGCGACCTGCTCGCCACCGGCGGCACCCTGTGGAACCTGTACGGGCCGACCGAGGCGACGGTGTGGGCCACCGTCGCCCGTATCGACGCCGTGGCCGACCGGGTCACGGTCGGCACTGCCCTGTCCAACACCCGGCTGCACGTCGTCGACGAGGGTGGGCGCGAGGCCGGTCCGGGTGTCACCGGAGAGCTGTGGATCGGCGGCGCGGGCGTGGCGCGCGGCTACCTCAACCGGCCCGCGCTGACCGCCGACCGGTTCGTGCCCGATCCGTTCGGGGACTCCTCCGGACGCCTGTACCGGACCGGGGATCTCGCCCGCTGGGCCGCCGACGGCAAGCTGGAGGTGCTGGGACGCAACGACCACCAGGTCAAGGTGCGCGGCTTCCGCATCGAGCTCGGCGAGATCGAGGCCTGCGTGCGCAGCCACCCCCTCGTCACGGACGCCGTGGTGGTCGTCGACCGCGAGGCAGCCGCCGGTGACCAGTTGGTGGCGTACCTCGTGCCCGCGCATGACGCGTGGAACGTATCCGATGAGCGGAACGTATCCGAGGACCTCCCCCGCCAGGTCCGTGACCACCTCGCACAGCGGCTGCCCGCCCACATGGTGGCCCAAGGCTACGCAGTGCTCGACGCGCTGCCCCGCACCCCCGCGGGCAAGACCGACCGCGGCGCCGTGCAGCGGATCCCGCACAGCCCGGTCCGGGCGCGCGGGCCGATGCCCGACGCCGCCCCGCTGCCGCCGCACACCGCGGCGGTGCGCCGCGTGTGGGCCGAGGTGCTCGGGCTCGACGACGTGTCCCCGTACGACGACTTCTTCGGCCTGGGCGGCCAGTCGCTCACCGCGGTACGGGTCGTGGCCCGGCTGCGTGCGGAACTCGGCTTGCCGGTCGACACGCCGTCGGTCTTCGCGCATCCGACACCGGCCGCGCTCGCTGCCTCCCTGGATGGCGTGGCGCCCTCGGAGGACGAGCCGATACCCGCGGCCGCGACCGCCGAACTCTCCTTCGGACAGGAACGGATCTGCTTCTTCGAGCAGCTGAACGACGCAAGTCCCGCCTACCACCTGCCGGTTGCCCTCGGCCTGCCCGGCGGGCGCGTCGACCTGACGCTGCTGCAGGACTGCCTGTCCGCGCTGGTGCGCCGGCACCCGGCGCTGCGCACGGCGCTCGTCGCCGTCGACGGCCGAGTCCGTCCCGAAGTGCGCGAGCCGGGACCGGTGCCGCTGCGCTGCACCGAGGTCGCCGAGGAGGACCTGGACGCGCTGGTGACCGAGCGGATCCGCGCCCCCTTCGCCCTCGACCGCCCACCGCTGCTGCGCGCGGACGTACTGCGCACCCCGAGTCGTGACACCACGCTGTTGACGGTTCATCACATTGCTTGCGACGGCGCATCGGTGGACCTGATGGTGCGGGAACTGGGCGAGCTCTACACGGAGTTCACCGCCGGCCGTCGCCCCACCCCCGAACCACTGCCGGTGACGTACGCCGACTACGCGGCCTGGCAGCGTGAGCGACTCACCCGCGCCGAGCTGGAGCGGCTGCTCGACCACTGGCGCACCCGGCTGTCCGGCGTGCCCGTCCTGGAGCTGCCGATCAGCCGAGCCCGGCCTGCCGTCGCCGGCCACCGCGGTCGCCGCGAGCTGCTGCGCATCCCTGTCGACTTGACGCAGCGGCTGCGCACGCTGTGCCGGGCCGAGGGGGTCACCCTGTTCATGGGTCTGCTGGCCCCGTTGCAGGTGCTGCTCGGCCGGTACGCCGACGAGAGCGATGTCGCCGTCGGCACCCTGGCAGGCGGTCGCTCCCGCCCGGAACTGGACGATGTGGTGGGCTACTTCGTGAACACCATCGTCCTGCGCACCGACCTGTCGGGCGACCCGACCTGGCGCGAGCTGCTGGGCCGGGTCCGCGAGGTCGCGCGGCAGGCGTACGCGCATCAGGAGCTGCCCTTCGAGAAGCTGGTGGCGGAGCTGAGCCCGGAGCGCGATCTGAGCCGCAACCCGCTCTTCCAGGTGCTGTTCGCCCTGCACGAGGAGCCGAAAGCCGGTCACGTCACCGAGCTGTACGACCGCAAGGAGCTGGAAGGCCGGCTCGGCACTGCCCGCTTCGACCTCGCCTTCGACGTGACGGACCACGCCGCTGGGGCCGGTGACCTCAGCATCTCCATCGAGTACGCCACTGACCTGTTCGAAGCCGACTTCGTGCGGGCCCTCGGCCGGCACTTCCTGCGGGTGATCGAGCAGATGGTGTCCGGCGCCACGGCCCGACTGTCCGAGCTGGAGATCGTCTCGGCCGATGAGCTTCGTGCCCTCTCCATCGGCAACCGGGCCGAGCCGCTGCCCGAGCCGACCACCCTGGTCCGCCTGTGGGACCGCCAGGTGCGGACCACCCCGGACGCGATCTGCGTCGTGGGCGACGGCCGGTCGCTGACGTTCGCCGAGACCGACGCGCGGGCCTCGGCCCTGGCCCGGGAGCTGCGGGCCCAGGGCGTGCGCCCCGAAAGCCTGGTCGCCGTCTGCCTGGAACGCTCGGTGGACCTGGTGGTCGCCCTGCTGGGCGTGCTGAAGGCGGGCGGTGCCTACGTCCCGCTCGACCCCGGCTACCCGACGGACCGGCTCCGGTACCTGCTGGCCGACTCGGGCGTACGCCTGGTCGTCGCGGACCCGGGGCACCCCAGCTCGGCCCTGATCGGTGACGGCGTGCGTCTTGTGGCGGTGGACCAGGAACCCGGCGCGGACCTCGGGCCGACCGAGGAGACACAGCCCCACCACCTGGCCTACGTGATCTACACGTCCGGCTCGACCGGCAACCCCAAGGGCGTCGCGATCACCCACGCCAACATCACCGGCTTCCTGGAGTGGAACCAGCGGCTGTGCAGGCTCACCGGGCGGGACCGGGCCCTGCTCAACCACTCGGTGGCGTTCGACAACTCGGTCTGGGAGATCTTCCAGTGCCTGGTGTCCGGCGCCGAACTGCACCTGGCGAGCCCCACCGCCGCCTACGACCCCGAG
The DNA here is from genome assembly GCF_055639295.1 of Streptomyces sp. NPDC107528. NCBI lineage: Bacteria > Bacillati > Actinomycetota > Actinomycetes > Kitasatosporales > Streptomycetaceae > Streptomyces > Streptomyces sp. NPDC107528. The sequence goes on along the minus strand of NZ_JBVKAV010000005.1, from coordinate 578,216 downwards.
GAGTTCCTGCGAGAGGTCGCCGAGCGCGGCATCACCACGCTCAACGCGACACCCTCGCAGATGCGGATCCTGCTGGAATCCGGTACGGATCCCGCTCCCCGACTCGGCTCCGTACGCCTGGTGTTCACCGGCGCCGAAGCCGTGCCGCACGATGTGGCCCGCCGCATCCTGTCCGCCACCGCGCCGGAATGCCAGGTCTTCAACGAGTACGGGCCCACCGAAGCGACCGTCACCTCGGCGTTCTGCCCGATCACCGAGGAACTGCTGGACCGGCACAGCCATCGCCCCAGCGTCCCGTTCGGCCGGGCGACCGACAACGCGCACCTCTACGTGCTGGACCCAAGGCTGCGCCCGGTCGCCCCGGGCTGTCGCGGCGAACTGTACGTCGGCGGCAGCGCTGTCGGCCGCGGCTATCTCGGCAGGCCGGCCCGCACGGCCGGGGCGTATCTGCCCGACCCGTACGCCGGGGAGCCCGGCGCCCGTATGTACGCCACAGGTGACGTTGTCCGGCTGTTGCCCGACGGCAATCTGGTCTTTCTCGGCCGCAACGACCACCAGGTCAAGGTGCGCGGGTTCCGCATCGAGCTCGGCGAGATCGAGTCAGCACTCCAGAGCCACCCCGCCTTGGCCGACTGTGTGGTGGCCGTGCGCCGCACGCCCGCCGGTGTGGACCAGCTGGCGGCCTACCTGATACCCGAGGACCCCGACCGGCCCGTCCCGGACCCGGCGGAACTGCGCGCCCATCTGGCGGAGCAACTGCCGCCGTACATGCTGCCGCAGAGCTACACCGTGATCGGCGAGATCCCTCTCACCCCGAACGGCAAGGTCGACCGGGACGCACTGCCCGACCCACGTCCGGTGCCCGTCCCGGGCTCCGCCACCGGCCGGGCCGTCACCAAGCAGCAGCTCCTCGTCGTCGATGTGTGGCGGGAGTGCCTGGGCGTCGAGGACGACTTCGGGCCGCAGGACGACTTTTTTCACGTCGGCGGCACCTCGTTGACCATCACCACGGTCGCGGGCCGGCTCAGCGAGCGACTCGGGCGCCGGGTCTCGCCGGTCCTGGTCTTCAGAAACCCCACCGTCGCGGGCCTCGCAGAGGCCCTGGAGGCGGACACACAGCGGTGAGCAGCACCGACAGCACAAGCGTCGTCCTGGTCGAGCACCGGCGCCCTGCGGTCCCGGGCTCCACGACCTGTATCGCACTGACTCAATGAACACGCAGATCAACACCGCCGACGTCATCGAGTTCCCGGGATTCCCGCCGTACGACGTTACCGGGCTGGCGCGCCCTGCCACACAAACCAGATCACGAGACACCAGCAAGGGACGTGACAAGATGACCCCCGGCGCAGATGAACTGGGACAGACAGTGGTACCCAGGCGTCCCGCACCCGTTTCAGGCTATGACCGGGTGCGACACGGAGTCCACAACCTTCGGCGTGCTGACGTCATTGCCGATCCGCAACTGTACTGGAACGCGATTGCGGAGCTTCCGTCAATCTTCTACGACGAAGTAGGAGGCGTCTGGGTGTGCTCCGGCTATTCCGAATCGGCCGAGATCCTTTCCAACGGCCGGGTCTTCTCCTCTGCCCGTCATCATCCTCCCGCAGATCTGCAGCGGCGTGGCATGGAACATTTCCTGCCGACCGCAGAAATGCTGTCGGCGCAGTTCCTGTTCAGCGATCCGCCCGAGCACACCAGAATCCGGGACGCGCTGCGCGGGCAGTTCACCCGGGCGAGCGTGCGGCGGCACGATCCCGCCATGCGGGACATGGTCGCCGAGTTGCTGCGCTCGCTGCCCGATCACGGGACCGTCGACGTTGTGGCGGACTTCGCCGAGCAGTTGCCGACGTGCCTGATGACGCATCTGCTGGGCATGGACGGCCGGGGCGAGGAACTGACCCGGTGGGCGGATGCCTACGAGCGGCTGCTGAGCAGTGTGTCCACCTTTCCCAGCCGGACGGACATCGAGATCGTTCCGGTCATCGACGAGGCACTCGCCGGACTCCGCCGGCTGACGGCCGAGCGTCTGGCCACGCCTGGCGACGACCTCCTCTCCGCCCTCGCGACCGGCCTGCAGGGCGACTTCAGCCCTCGCTCGGTTTCCTCTGGAGAACCGCCCGAGGAACTCCTGCAGTTGGTCGCGAGCAACGCCATGGTTCTGCTCGCCGGCGGCTATCAGACCCTCACTCACCTGGTGTCCACCGGCCTACTGCTGCTCGCCGAGCAACCTGAGCAGCTCAAGCGACTGCGCGCCGAGCCGTCCCTCATCGACTCCACGGTGGACGAGCTGATGCGCATCGACGGATCGAGTCAGTACGTCGGACGCCATGTGGTGCGCGATGTCGAGGTCGGCGGGGCGCAGCTCAAGGCCGGAGCGAGTGTCATCGTGCTACTTGGCGCTGCCAACCTCGACCCACGGAAGTTCACGGAGCCGCTCGTCTTCGACATAGGCCGCAGTGAGGGGCGTCACCTGGGCTTCGGAGCGGGAGCGCACTACTGCCTCGGCGCGCCCTTCGCGGAACGACTGGCCGGATGGGCGATTCAGGGCTTCATCGAGCAGTACCAGGAGTTCACACCGCTCGACGGGCCGTCAGACGCCGTCCAGTGGGGCCCGCATGGCAACACGCGGTCCCGAGCCCGTGCCAGGATGACTGTTCAGCGCGGGACCAGGGAGAACGCGCCCAGCATCGATCCACCGGTTGGGGCACAGGATGTCCCCCAAGAGCCGAAGCCGCTCACCGAACTCGAACGGCACCAGCTGGTCCCGGAATGGAACGACACCAGCGCCCTGGTCGGCACCTCCGCCTTGGTCTGCTGGCATCTGCTGTTCGAGGAACGATCCCGTCTGACACCGGACGCCATTGCGGTCGAGGACCAAGGCGTGCCCTACTCGTACGCCAGGATCGACGCGCTCGCGAACGGCAACGCACACCGTCTGCGCGCGCTCGGCGTCGAACCCGAGTCTGTCGTCGCCCTCACCATGCGACGATCCGTGGACCTCGTCGTGGCGCTACTGGCTGTTGCCAAGGCGGGCGGCGCCTTCCTCCTGGCGGACCCCGCGTGCCCCACCGAACGCCTGAAGACGATGCTTGAGCAGGCGCACGTGCGGGTGGTCCTCACCGATGACATGACCGCCGACCGGATCGAAGGGCTCGATGTCTCCGCGGCTGTCACCCTGTTGGACATGGCCACTCCTGCACCCGAACCGCCGATCACGGGTGTCATGCCGGGCAACACCGCGTACGTCGTGTTCACCAGCGGCACCACGGGGCAGCCGAAAGCCATCATCAACAGCCATGAGTCGCTGGCGAACCTGCACATTGCCCAGCGGCGTGTGTTCCAGGTGCATCCCCAGGACAGGGTGTTGCAGTTTCTGTCCCTGAACTTCGACGGCTGCATATTTGAGATCGTGCTGCCGCTGCTGTGCGGAGCGACCCTCGTTCAGGCGAGCACTGAGGAGCTCATGCCGGGCCCGTCCCTGGCGCGCCTGTTGCGCGAACGGCGGGTCACCATCGCGACCATGACCCCATCGGTGTGGGCCGTGATTCCCCATGTGGAGCTACCCGACCTGCGGATCGCCGCGTTCGCCGGCGAGCGGTTGCGCGGCGATCTGGTGCGCCGGTGGCGGGAGCGAGGACGCCGGTTGCTCAACCTCTACGGGCCCGCCGAGGCCGCGATCTGGTCCACGTGGCACGAGTGCTCGGACGACGACACCCCGCCGATCGGCCGGCCGGTTCATGGAAAACGTGTCTATGTGCTCGACGACGACCGGCGGCTGCTGCCCGTCGGCTGCCCCGGCGAGCTGTACATCGGAGGGGCGGGCGTCGGTAGGTACCTCGGCCGCCCGGAGCGTATGGCCGACTCCTTCGTGCCGGACGTGTTTGCCGACGAGCCGGGACGACTGCTGTACCGGACCGGTGATGTGTGCGTGTGGCGCGCGGACGGGGTCCTGGAGTACGTGGGCCGCCGCGACCGGCAGGTCAAGATCCGAGGGCAGCGGGTGGAGTTGGACGAAGTGGAGCGCATCCTGGAAGGGGCGCCAGGGGTGGGCACGTGCCTCGTCACGGAACGCGAGGGTCGGCTGACGGCCGTCGTCGTGCCCTCAGCGCCTGGCCCCTGGCCGGAGGCGGAGGTACGTACGTACCTCGCGGCGCACCTGCACACCGGGATGATCCCCGCAACGTTCACCCTCGCCGAACAGCTCCCTCTCACCCGCAATGGCAAGGCGGGGCATGATGCCCCGGAGCGGGCCCACGCCCAGGCGAACGAACCGGGCAGGGGCGAGCCTGCCGCGGCGTCCCCTTGCGGAATCTCTCGGCCCACCGAAGCCCACACGCAAGGCACCGACGAGCCCACATACATCACCTGGGAGCTTGCCCGTCTCTTCTCGTCCTGCCTGGGCTTGCCGCAGGCGGCCGTCAAGTTGGACACCGACTTCTTCTCGGCAGGTGGAGACTCGCTGGCCATGGCCGAGTTCATGGTGTCCGCCGAAGAGCGGTACGACATGGAGATCCGAGTGGAGGAACTGCTCGCAGACCCCACGCTGGCCGGTGTAGTGCGGTTGGTGGGCCGGCGGAAGGAAGCGCGATGAGCGGGTTCTCAGGCGCGGAACCGAGTGAGCTGCGGGTCAGGCCCGCCGTCAGCAAGGTGGGCGGCGCAGTCCCTGCGACGGCTGCTCCGGTGGTGCTCGTGCACGGTTCCATGGACCGCAGCATCGGCTTCCGGCGGGTTGTGGACTACCTCCCGGGGCGTCCGGTTGTCGGCTACGACCGGCGCGGGTGGGGCCGTTCACGATCGATGGGCGGTCCGAAGGTGTCCATGGCGACGCATGTCGACGATCTCTGTGCAGTCCTGGCAGAGGTGGACGCGCCACCCGTGGTGGTAGGCCACAGCTATGGCGCGCTGGTGGCGTTGGCCGCCGCCGCCCGCAGGCCGGAGTCGACCGCGGGCGTCGTCGCGTTCGAACCTCCGGTGCGGTGGCTGCCGTGGTGGCCCGCCTCCGACCCTTGGGAGGAGACGGTCAGCCGCAACGCGGCCGACGGAGGACCCGAGCAGGCGGCTCGCGTGATGCTTACCGAAATCCTCGGCCGGACGGGTCACTTGGTGCTCGCTCGTGCACAGCCGGCAGATCTCGCTGCCGACGGAGCCTCGCTGTTGGCCGAGATGGCGGACCCGACCTTCAATGTGCCGTTCTTCGACCCTCTGGACGTCCACACGCCCACCGTTGTCGCCGCCGGCTCCCTGTCTGCCCCCCATCACCGTGAGGTCGCTCGACGACTCGCCGACCTGCTACCGCACGGGCAGTTCGTGGAGATCCAGGACGCACGACATGCCGCCCACGTCAGTCATCCCCAGGAGTTCGCTCGCCTGATCGACAAGCTCGAACAGGCACGAAGGGCTGGAGAAGCGGCACGGGAAGGCACGACCGCGGCGATGGAGGAGTAGCCGTGCCCACGATGAGGGTGATCCGATCGCGTCCAGGCCGCACTCGACGGCCGACCGGGCGGGTCGCGCACTGCCCCGACCCCTCCAGCGGCTGCCTGGCCGATGGATGCCCCCCCGCCACCTGTGTACGCCACCGGTCTCTCGACGAGGTGCGTCCGTTCCTCACTGGGCCGTACGCCGTCCGTCTTCGTCCCGGGCCAGTCTGCTGCTCGGCACGGAACCGCTGTGGGCTGCCGCGACTGGCATCGCCGGGCTCGGCAGCGAACGGCTGAGCGGCTAACGCCTCGGAGCGCTCGGCCTCGCTGGCTGTGCGCCGGTGCCGGCCGGGACGGCATGAAACCTCAGGTCCCCGGACTCACGAACGGCGAACGCGGGAAACGCCGACCGCCGCCCGGTGTGCTGCCGGGCGGCGGTCGGCGTCGAGCGCGGTGCGCGCTCAACAGGCGCGGGCATGCTCAGCCGACGGCGTCGCCGTCCAGCTGCTCCACAGGGGCGACGTCCCCGGCCGGTGCGGCCTTGCTCGTGGCCGCGGCCCGCCGGTCGAGGCCGACCACGAGTGGTACGGCCAGCACACTGATCGCGGTGAGGAACATCCAGGGCAGCGCCGCACCGCCCTCCAACAGCGCTGTGAGCAGCGCCGGGGCGAGGGCACCGCCGACCGACCAGGACATCTGGTAGACGCCCAGATAGCGGCCCCGCAGATGCTCGGGGGCCATCACCACGCTCAGTTCGCTGGTCGGCGGCGAGCCGAGGATCTCGGCCACGGTGTAGAGCACCATCGCGATCAGCAGCCCGGCGATCACCGCCCAGCCGGGCAGGACGAGGAGCGTGCCGAAGACGACGAACGCCGCCGCGTTGAGCAGCAGGGCCAGCATCAGCACCGTCACCGGCCTGCGGGCCTCGATCCACCGGCTGGCGAGCGTCTGGAGCAGCGCGACCATGGCCGTGTTCAGCACGACGAGCGCGCCGACGATCCAGGAGCCGACTTCGAGGTTGTCCGCCACGTAGGCGGCGAGCAGCACCGTGATCACCGCGGAGGAGAAGGCGAAGGCGAGGTTCGTCGCGACCAGCCGCAGATACCGGGTGTCCTTCAGCACGGTGCGATAGCCGCCCCAGGGCTGTCCGGTGCGTTCGCCCGCCGCCTGCTCCGGCTCAGCAGGCTTCGGCTCTGCGTGCCCGGCGTCGGCCGCCTCGCTCGTGTCCGCGCCCCGGAAGGTGATCACGAGCCAGCCTGCGACGCCGAAGGAGACCGCGTTGATCACCATGACCGCCCGCAGCCCGGCGACGGTTCCGATGCTCAGAGCCACCGCGGACGCGGCGCCGCCGAATCCGATGCCGACATTGCGCAGGGCACGGACGAAGCCGAACCAGCGGGCCCGCTCGTCGCCCCGGGCGACCAGCACGATGAGCGGACTGTTGCCCATCCAGAAGGCGGTGGAACCCAGTTGCACCACGAATTGCCACAGCACGATCTGCCAGGACGCGTGCGAGAACAGGAAGCCGATGAACCCGGCCACCGAAACCCAGTTGCCCACAGCGACCACGGTGCGCGGACCGTGTGTGTCCAACAGGGGCCCGATGAGGGGCGGAACGGGCAGGGCGAGGAGTTGGCCGACGGTCAGCGCGGCACCGACGGCGACCAGTGACAGCGACGTCGTCTTCACGAAGAAGACGACGGTGAACGCCATCACCAACCCGTTTCCCAGGCTGTCGATCAGATTGGCCGTGACGAATCGGCCTCTTCCTGAGAGGTCCGGCAGACCCCAGGCCGTCTGAATCCGCCGCCACGCTGAATGCGCGGGGGAATGCTGCGGCACCATGACTTCTCTTTACTTCGCTGCGTCGGCGGGCAATTCGCCCGCGGCAGGCACCTCACCCCAGGCGGGCAACTCGCTCTGATGGAAGACGGTTGCGTAGCGCGCCTTGGCATGTGACGTGCCGGTGATGATCCCGCCCGAACCGGCCGGTACCACCCTGGCGTCTGCTCCCGCACACCCACGCGGGGTATAGAACATGCCATAGACCGCATGCCATTCCTCGGTTTCCCCGGATACCGGGTCCACCACGAGCTCAGGCCGCGGGATCACTCGCTGTTGTACGACACATCCTTCGACGGCGGAATTCTCCAGCGCACGCCGCCAAGTGGCATCGTCGGTTTCCCAGCCCACCACGGCGCCGACTCCGCCGCCGCGTGCGTTGACCTTCAGGATCAACTGCTCCCGCCGCTCCAGGCATTCGTCGACGAGGTCGGTGTCGGCCTTGAGTGCGTCAGTGTTGATCAGCCGGGTCCAGGGCAGCACCCGGTCGATGAGCCGGCACTCGTCCTCGCTGAGGTCGCGCCGCCGCGCCGGGTCCGATAGCAGCGCCATACAGGCCTTGTTGGCGAACATGGTGCTGGAAAGGGGGGTCCACAGCAGCGTCCCGCCCGCCCGGTGCGCACGCAGCAGGGGTGCGACCAGGTCCCAGCCGTCGGGTTCCTCGGCGATCTGGTCCGGGACGAAGGAGCGGTAGACCACGTCGATCTTCGTGTCCCCGAGGTAGAGCGCCCCGCCGCGTTCGTGCACGTCGGAGACCTCGGCCACCAGGATGTCGAGGCCCGCCCAGCGCAGTGCGGACTGGAAGTTGAGCCAGAGTTCGCCGTAGTCCGTCAGGCCGCCGCGCCATTCCAGCAGGGCCACCACCGGGTCGCGCCCGGGTGCCACCCGGGCGCCGAAGCTGCGCAGCGCCTCCACCACGGCGCGAACGGGATCCACGTAACCGAGTCGGTTTCGGCGAGCGAAGTCGGCGAAGGCGTCGACCTCCAATGCCGCCCGGGACATTTCACTCGCGAGGCCCCAGCCGCCGGTCTCGCTCCCCAGGTTGGTCTCGAGGAGTTTGAATGAAGTGCCGTCGTGGTACATGTCGGCCCGGCCATAATAGGGCGGCTGTAGGTCACCGAACCGCCGTATCGCTTCCCAGCCGCCGTCGCTGATGCCGAGCACGGACCGGAATGCGTCCAGATCGCCCCCGAACATCCGGTTCGGCAAGGAAAAGAGTATGTCGACGAGGCGCTGCATGTCATCGGCGAACTCGCGAATCTCACGCTCAGCGACAAAGAGGGGTCTGGCCAAATTCTCGCCATGCCAAGATGCGAGCGTCGGGAAGTCCTTGATGTGCTGGGCGACCGTACGCAAGTCGCTGCCCGGTGTGCGGAACTCCTCGTTGTACTGGGCTACTACCCGCTCCGCCGACATGAAGTCTCCCTGCTCGATGGTGACTGGGCCCCTCGGCCCGCAGGGGTCACCATTTCACCCCGGTTCCCGGTGCGACTCAATTGCGGCTCAATTGCAGCTCAGTTGTCGGCCGACGGCCCCCGTGGACACTGAACCTCTGTGTTAAGACTGGAATGATCGAAAACCGGAAGAAGAACAGTTCTGCAGCCACGGGGGAACGTTGTGCGGGCGGGAGCCCGCGGCGACTCCGTATCCGATCGCGCAGCGGAGTCGCCGGCACGATCAGGCAGAGACTATGGGAGGCTCAATGCCCGCCATGACGGACACTTTCGCCGACGCCATCGGCGGGCTCGGGGACACCGAGTGGGACCGCCTCGCCGACGGCAGGTTCTACTCGTCGGCGCTGTGGCTGCGGGTGTGCGCCCTCGAACCCGGGGCGGTCTCCGGCGGATTGCACGTGGAGACCCCGGGTGGCGGCCGGGCCGCGATCCCCGTGGCGGCGGTGACCGACGAGCCCACCCCGGACCTGCGGTGGCACGACCTGCTTGCCGCGCGCGGCCTGCCGACGCCCGAACCGGGCGGCCTGCTCATCGGCCAGCGCCGCGGCTACCTGGCGCACCTGCTGACCGGAGAGGGAGCCGATCGGACCGAGGCCGCCGCCGCGGTGCTCGACGCGGTCCGCGCGTTGCGCTCACCCCTGCACGAGGAATCGAAGATCGCCCGCGTGGCGATGTACCTGACCACCGAGGACGTGGGGGCGCTGCGTGCGGCGGGGGTGCGGACCGCACCGGTCGCGCTGAAGACCGACGCCTGGATCGAGATCCCGCCCGGCGGCTACCACGCCTGGCTGGAGTCACTGTCGGCGCACCGGGCCCGCCGTATCCGCAGCGAGATTCGGAAGTTCGAGAAGGCCGGATACGAGGTGGAGCACCGGACGCTCGCCGAGTCCTGGCAGGACGTCGCCCGGTTGCTGGCACGTTCCCTACTGCGCTACGGCAGAACTGTCGACGTGGACCCGATGGCCGAGTCCTTCCGCAAGCAGGGTGAACTCGCCGGTTCGCGCGCCGAAGTGGTGCTGTGCTCGCGCCCCGGCGAGCCGCCGGTCGGCTTCTGCCTGTATTACCGTTGCGGCGACACCGTGTACCTGCGGGGGCTCGGCCTCGACCACGACCAACTCGCCTCGGCCGCAGAGTACTTCAACCTCACCTACTACATGGCGGCGCGGCTGCCGGGAGTGCGCCGGATTCACGCGGGCACCGAGACCGCGGAAGGAAAGGCACTGCGCGGTGCGAAGCTCCGGCCGCTGTGGCTGCTGGACCTGTCCGAGGACAGTCCGCTGGCCGGGTACGACGAGGAGATCCGCGAGCACAACCGCGCCCTGCTCGCCCGCCTGCGCGACTCTTCGTCCGCGGTTTCCGACGCCCTGGAGTACGAGCTCTGGGAGCCGTACTGCTGAGGCCGACTCCCGCCACAGGGCGAGTTGTGACGGAGCAAGGGCTGAGGCCGTGATGCATTCCTCCACGTGCCACGGGCTGCTGGACGAGGTCGCCGCCCGCACGAGGGCGAGTTCCCGGCCCTGGGCGGGCCGGCCCTGGAAGCCTCGCTCGCGCAGGCCATGGTGGACGAGCGGTGCCACGCGCTGATGTATCTCGACGCCGGCTGCCCGCACATCCCGCACATCGTGAATGAAGTGGCACGGGGAACTGCGGGCCGCCCCTGCCCCGGGCCCTGGCGGCGCAAGCTCACGACTCTCGCCTCCGCGTCCGCGATGTCCGTCAGCGCGTACCTGCGCCTGCTCGCCGACGACCCGGCACCGGGATCTTGGCCCGCTCACCCGGCTTCGTCTCCCTTGGTCGCGGACAGCGCGGTCGGCCTCGACCGCGACCGCGACCAGGCTGCGATCCATGCCATGGAAGCGGCGGGTCTGTACACGGACCGGCAGCCGAACCGGCCGGGGCCGCGCTGTAAGTCGGCTTGACCCGCGCTTGAGGCGCAGCTCCTATCGTGCCGATTCAGTGACGTCCTCGGCCCGAGGCCGACTGTGGCCGTTGGATTCGCCCGCCCCTGTGTCCTGGTTCGAAGGTTGGATGTGTTGTTCTCGTGCTGATCAGCTGCAACGAAGGCAGCCGCTCGTGCTGTGAGGTCAGGGCGTCCTGCCGTTCGGCCACGAACTCCACCGCTTTCGCGACCTGAAGTTACTGGCCGGCGCTGGCGCCCAGCGATCCATCCCAGCACTCGCCTCCCGCCCCATCCCCCTCGCCACAGGAGATTTCTATGTCTGTCTCAGCCTATGACTCCTTCGCGGAGTTGCCTGCCGTGGACTGGGACACGCTCACGGTCGGTTCCAATATCTATTCCACCAGCGGATTCGTGGGAGTGCGCGAGGAGGCCCTGCCACCCGAAGCGCACGCCCGCTACCTGCTGGCGCGCGACAGCGACGGCACGCCGGTTGCGGGTCTCGAGGTGTACTGCTTCACCAGCGCACCGCATGATCTCTACGCCCCTGGGGAGTTGCTGGGCGAGGTGACCAGTGACGAGCGAGCAGCCCATCTGAACACGAGGCCGATATCCATCGCGGCCGGCTGGTCCGAGTTTCGCGGACAGGTGCCCGGGCACGTCGATGCCTCCGCCGAGCAGCGGGAGTCGGCCCTCAGCCGGCTCACTGCGGAAGCGTTGCGGTTCGCCGAGCAAGCGGGCTCGAGCGTGCTGGCCTACTGCTACCTACCGCTGGAGACCGCACGCGAGTTGGCGAAGGCTCACGCCTCGGACGGGGCAATGATGCTCCTGCACAACGTTGAGACCAGGATGCCGATCGGCCTGTGGGCGGACTTCGACGAGTACGTCGACTGGCTGCCGTCCGGCCGGCGGCAGCGCGTTCGCCGCGAGCTGCGCAGATTCCTGGAGAGCGGGCGAGTCGTGACCGAGCTGCCGCTGCCAGAGGTGGTCAAGGAGATCGCGCCGCTGAACAGCGCGCTCATGCAGAAGTACGGGCACACCGGGCACGACGAGGAGCGAGCGGTGACCATCTTCGATCGGCAGAGCCGTTTCCTCGGCGATGAAAGCTCTGTGCTGCTCTGCAAGGAGAACGGAAAGGCTGTCGGTTTCGTGTTGCGGTACCGCCGGCACGACATGCTGTACGCCCGCGCCGCCGGGTTCGACTACTCGGTGCCCAACGCCGACGACTACTACAACTTGATGTTCTACCACCAGATTGCTGCCGGTGTGGGCCGCAAGGTCTCCAGCATCCACCTGGGCATCAACACCTATGAGGCCAAGATGCGCCGAGGAGGCCAGCCCACCCCGCTTTACAGCGTGTTCGTCGGTGTGGACCGGCCGTTGGAGGCGCAGGACAGGGTTGTGCGCGAGTACAACCGAACCCGATCGGCGGATTTCCTGGCCAAGTACGACAAGTACGTGGTGGGTGGCATCAACACCGACGACTGGCTGCTGGACTGACCGCGTGCGGGGCACGGGTAACGGAACCGGCCGCCGCGCACCACGCGCTGGAGACGCGCGGCACGACGGGCAAGGTCGTTCTGGAGCGTGTCCGTCAGGCGGAGCACATCACTGGCACGCTGCTCGGCCGCGCCGCGAACGGGCGGATTCCTGGCTCCCATGCGTAGGAGAACCGGCCGTTCACACACGGGTGCCGCGCGCGCAGCAGGTAGCTCTCCGCCAACTCCTCCAGCAGGTCCTCGGCCCGCTGGTCGCTGATCCCCAGGGTCGCGGCGGCAAGCGCCGGGGTGAGCCGATCGGGGACGCCGGGAGACAACAGCGCATACGCCAGGGACCGCGACTCGGCGGGCAGCGTCGCCAGCGTCCGGTCCAATCCGGCTCGTACGCCCAGCGGGTCGCTGTCGGCGCCCCCGGACCCGAGGACCCAGGCAGTGGCCTGCCGGGCCGTCCAGTGCGGGCGGCGGCGCAACTGCGAAGCGACCGCGAAGAGCGCGCCCGGCAGCCCCCGGCACAACCCGGCCAGCCGTCGCAGCCCCTCCGGGTCCGTGGCGATCGGGTGTCCCGGCACGGAGGATGCCAGCAGGTGCAGACAGTCGTCGAAGGGCAGTCCGGCCAGTTCGACGTGGACCGCCGACGTGGACACGAACAGTCGCCGTCGGCTGCCGATCACCATGCCGCAGCCGGCACCGGACGGCAGCAGCGGCGTCAAGTCCCGTACGTCGCAAACGTCGTCGAGTACGACCAGGACGCGCAGGTCGGCGGTCCAGGTACGGAACAGCAGGCTCAGGTCGGTCGTGCCCAGTCGCAACTGCTCCTCCGTCGCGCCGAGTCCACGCAGGAACGAGCGAAGGATCTCGGCGGGCCGCACCCGCCGGCCGGCGCCGTCACGAAGACGCGCGTAGAGCCGTCCGTCCGGGTAGTGACCGCTCACCTGATGCGCGGCGTGCAGGCACAGCTCGCTCTTCCCCGTGCCGGGGGCGCCCCCCACGATCACGATCGGCCGGTCCTCCCGCCCCCGGCCGGCCAGCACCGCCGTGAGGCGCGCCAACTGGCCGGCACGTCCGGTCAGCCGCTCGCGCGGGGCGGGCAGATGGCAGGGCGCCCGGGTGGCGGCGGTCACGGCCGTGAGCCGCCCGCCAGGAGGCAGCAGCGCCTCGTCCGACGTGAGCACAGCCGTGTGCAGCGCCTGGAGTTGGGGCGAAGGTTCGAGACCCAGCTCGGTGGCGATCCGCTCGCGTGCCCGCCGGTAGACCTGGAGCGCTTCGGCCCGCCGGTCCATGCGGTACAGAGCCGTCATCAGGTTGCCCTGGGCCCGCTCGTCCGTCGGTTCCCGCCCGGCCATCGAGGTGAGTTCGCCGAGCACCTCGTGGTGCCGGCCGAGGTGCAGGTCGGATTCGATGCGCAGGTGGTGGGCGCTGGTACGCAACTCCTTCAGGCGGACCGCCTCGGCGTTCAGCGCGGGACCCTTGCGTACGTCCACCAAGGCATCGTCCCGCCACAGCTGCAGCGCCTCGGCGGCCGTGTCACGTGCCCGGGCGAAGTCCTCGTCACGGAACTCCGCCCGGGCACGGGCGAGCAACGGCTCGCACCGGAAGACGTCCACGTGATCGGCGGGCAGCGACAGTTGGTAGCCGCCGTCGACTGTGCCCAGCAGCGGCCCGGCCGCCCGTGCCGCCCCGCCGCTCCTCGGATTGCCGAGGGAGAACCGCTTCCTGAGCTGGTACACATACGTCTGCAGCGCGGTGTGCGCGCTGGCCGGCGGGTTGTCGTTCCACAGCTCGTCCATGAGTTGCTCGAAGGGCACCACCCGGCCCGAGTTCAGCACGAGCATGGCCAGCGTCTGCCGTACTTTCTGGGCGGCCGGCGCCATCTCGACGCGGTGATCGTCCCCGTAGGCCTGGAGCGGCCCGAGAAGGTTGATTCTCATGAAATTCGCCCTGTCTCGTGTTCGTTCGTTCCCTGTCGGGCCGGCCGGCGACGCCACCGCCGGGCCCGACCGCTCGAGCCGGGCGGTGAGGATGTGTTCGGCCGCCGGTGTCAGGAACTCCTGGACCCGGCTACCGCGGCCAGGTTCGGGTGGTGTCGGGCAACGATGTCGGGGAAGGAGCGGATCAGCCCCTTCATGACGTTGTCGCCGTAGAGGGCGAACAACGGGTTGTCGGCGACGTCGATGACTCCCCCGGCGCCGTCGACATATGGGCTGGGCAATGGCTGCATCGTGGCGTCCAGCCGAGGGTTGTAGAAGAAGGGAATGGAGTAACGGTTGACGCCCGGGGCGGGCCGGACCACCCGATGGAGGGTGGCCCGCACGTACCCCCGCGTGGCCACCTCCAGCAGCTCTCCCAGGTTGACCACGAACGCCCCCGGAATCACCGGCACGTCGGCGAACTTGCCGTCCTCGACCGCGACCTGGAGGCCGCCGTTGTCGTCCTGGACGAGCAGGGTGAGCAGCCCGAGGTCGTTGTGTATGCCGGTCCCCTGGCCCTCGCCTGCGTCCTCGCTCGCGTGCGCGGGACCGGGGTAGTGCAGGAGTTTGAGGTGGATCTGCGGATCGGGATCGACCACGTCGTCCAGGAACCCGGCGGGGGCGTCGAGCGACTCGAGCATCAGCCGCAGCAGTCGATGTGACAGGTCGGTCAGCCGGTCGATCCACGACTCGATGGCCGGGCGCAGCTCGGGCATCGCCTCGGGCCACTCGTTCGGGCCGATCAGGCACCGGTAGGCGGGATCGCCGGGCGCGGACGTCCTCGCGGGCTGCTCCGGCCCGATGTCCAGCTGGCGGCGCTGGTCGGGGATGCCCTTGGTGTGTTCGCGGCCGAGTTCGGAGTAGCCGCGGAACAGCGGCGAGTCGAGGATGTTCAGCGCGAGCCGATCGGCCTCGGGCAGGGCGAAGAACCGACGGGCCAGCTCGAGCATGCCGTCGGCGTCCTCGACACCGTGGCCGACGAGCTGGAAGAAGCCGACCTCGTGGATCGCCTTGCGCAACCGGTTCAGGAACTCTGCCCGGGTTTCTTCCGAGCCGGCGGCGTCACGCAGGTCGAGCACGGGAAAGGTGTCGGTCATCGCAGCTCCTTCGTGTCGCTGGTCTGGTAGGTCGTCGGGTCGGTCACGCCGGCGTCCCGGAACGCTTCCTGCCGCTCCCTGCAAGCGGCGCACCTTCCGCACTGCAGCGTGTCGCCACGAAAGCAGCTCCAGGTCTCGGTCCAGGGGACGCCGAGTTCCTCGCCGAGCGACACCACGTCGCTCTTGCGCAGCCTGACCAGCGGCGCTGTCAGGGTCAGGTCGGGGTGCGCGTATCCGCGGGTCGCGATCCGCTCCATGGCGAGGAAGGAATCGATGAACGCGGCATTGCTGTCGGGCGCGGCCTGCAGGTCGTCGACCACCCCGACGGCCACCGCTTGCGCCTTCTCGGCGACGGCGACCGCGAAGGCGACGGACAGCAGAAGGGCGTTGCGGTTGGGTACGACGTTCGGGCTCCCGCCGGACGACCCACTGTTGTGATCCGGCACGTCGACGGTCGGGTCGGTGAGCGACGAGCCGCTCAGGAGCTTGCCGACGGGGCTGAGATCGACGACGTCGTGCGGCACCCCGAGCGATCGAGCCGCCTTCTCGGCGAACTCGTGCTCGACGAGATGACGCTGGCCGTAGTTCACGGACAGCAGATGGAGTGTGTGTCCTTGCGCCTGGAGGTGGTAGGCCATGGTGACCGAGTCCAGGCCACCGGACACGATTGCGACAGTTTTCGGCATACGACGCCCTCCGGCGGACGTGCGGGCGGCCGTCACGGCGCCGGCGTGGCCGGGACGACCAGCCGGGTCGATCGGTGGCCCTTGCGGTAGGTCAGTTCGACTTCTGGTCGCGGACCGTCCAGCCTCGTGGTGACGGTTCGCTCCTCGCTCCACCCGACCAGGCGGTACTCGTGTCCGCCGAGGGCCACCAACGGGAAGAGGTGGTCCTGAGGAGATCGAATGGCGAGGCTCGTGCCGGCGTCCACGATGCTGAAGGTGGCCTGCGACTGCGGGCCGGTGAGCGACCCGAACACCTCTATCTCCAGCAGGTGCGCCGGCGCGTCGAACGTACACCGCGACGTTTCCCGCTCTCGGTCGGTCGTGGCCAGCGTCGGACGGTTGTAGAGCACATCCGAGCCGTTGAAGTAGTCGGCCCAGTCAGCCGGGAACAGCTGTGCTAGCTCCGGTGTGACGAGCACATCCACGACGAGATGTACCCGGTGCTCGGGACCGAGGTTCTGGATCTGGTGCTTGCGGCTGAAGTCGCCGAACCAGAACTCACCGGGCTGCCAGCGATAGATCTCTCCGTCAAGGTCCAGCGAGGCTTCCTCGTGGGTGATGACCGGGATGTGCAGCCGGGCCATGCCCCAGTCCGGGGCGAACTTGGGATCGGAATGGGGGTATCCGACGACGCCGGGTCCAAGATCCATGAATCGGGCTGCGTAGAGGGGCCCGGGAATCGAGCGCAGGACCTCTCGCACGTACGGCATGTGGTCCAGCCACTCGGTGTCGGCGAACTCCACACCGCCTGGGCCCCCCGGGTCGGTACGTGTCTTGTCACCGCCGGGGCTGCGCACCGAGAGGCAGCGCCAGTCCTGTCCGGCCCACCTGGACACTCGCCCGTTGGTGTACGAGCTCTGCTCATCCCACAGGTGGTCACGTGCCGTCATGAGGTCGGCCACCAGCCGGTCGGCGTCCAGCACCGGGAGCAGCCGAACCGCTTCCGCAGGCGTCGAAGAATCGTTTACGTCCATCGTTGTCCTTTCATGTCGAGCGGACCGGATGCGCAGGTGTGTCGACCCCGTCGGCCTCGATCGACCCGTCACAGCGGTAGGACCGCGACGGCCCCGCCGGTACCCGGCAGGGCCAGGGGTTCGCGATCGCTCACTGCTTTCGCTTTCGGAGTCGGACGGCTCGTCACGCCCGGAGCAAGTCGAACAGCTCGCTCCGAAGCCCGGCATCCGTGCCGAACTCCCCGCGGTATGCGGTCGATGTCATCTGCGCGGGAGCCTTGATGCCGCGCATCGACATGCAAAGGTGCTCGCCCTTCGCTATGACCGCCACGTCGGGGGTGCCGCTGAGGCTGCTGATCTCGAGCGCGATCTGGTCCACGAGGCGCTCCTGGACCTGCAGCTTGTGCGCGTACTGATGGGCGACCCTGGCGAACTTCGACAGACCGAGCAGTTGCCCCGTCGGACGGTACGCGATGGTCACAGAGCAGTTGAACGGTAGAAGATGATGCTCACAGAGCGACCAGACTCGAATGTCCGAGACGACCACCATCTGGCTCGTGCCGACGGACTCGAAAAGCGTTCCCAGCGAACCCGGGTCGTAGTTGATGAACTCGCGCCACCAGCGGGCGAACCGCGCAGGTGTGTCGCGCAGCCCATCGCGACTCGGGTCCTCGCCGATCTCCTTGAGCAGTTGGCGGGCAAGCTCGACCAGCGGATCCTCAGCCGTCCTCGACACCGAGGGGTCACCATCAAGGTCCATTTTCGTCACCGACATGCGGCCACCTTTCGTCCGGGCTCTGAACTTTCGGACCTCACGGCCGGTACTCGGCCCAAGTTTTGGGAGTTTCTGAGACGCGCACGCAGGTCAACTCAGAGAACTCCATCGACCATGTCTTGTAGACCCAGACCGCCATATTCTCAGCCGTCGGGTTTTCGTCCATCACATCGTTCAGGTGCCGATGATCAAGGTGTTTGTCGAGCCAGATCTTGAATGCGGACAGATCTCCGTAGTCTCGAACGAAGCCCACGGGCAACAGACCCTTGTCATCCGCTTCAAGCTCCAGCTCGATCACATAGTTGTGCCCGTGCATTCGGGCACACTGGTGTTCAGGAGCGAGACCAGAGAGTTGATGACTGGCCGAGAATTCAAATTTCTTCGTGATGCGAAATGCCATCGATGTGCATCTCCTCTTCTTGCATTTCCCGTTACTCAAACGGCACGCTTGTCGCCCCACAGCAGGGTGTGCAGTCTGGTTGTGAGATTCCAGCCGCGCTCCACCACTGCATCAGCCAACTCGCTCATGTGCTTTGTGACATCGTCGGCGGTACGGCCGATCGGCATGATCCACACCGAGGCCAGGTTGAAGGCAGCGACTATCTCCGCCACCTCGTCGAGATCGCGAATGTTCTGGCAGACGAACTTGAACGTGCTTCCAGGCAGGGCCGAGAGGCTTGTCAGCGCATCAGGGACGATCCTGCGCTGCAGGGTGTCACCCGAGTGCGAAAGCTTCGGCGAAACATTGAACCTGACGCCGGCGGCAATGAGTTCGGGGTGCGCAGCATGCGTCCCGTTCGTCTCGATCTCAATCTCAGTCCCGCGTTCGGTCAGCGCTGACACCAGGGGAATCAGCCGCTCCTGTTGCCCCAAGGGCTCACCACCGGAGATCACGATCAGGTCGGTGTTGAATTCGAGCAATTTTGCTACGACATCTCCGACGGGGCGGCGGTGCAGCTCCTTGCGCGGATCGTGGGCGACCCCGCTGTCCCCGGCTCCGGTCCAGTCCCACGTGTAGGGCGTATCGCACCACGAGCACGACAGGTTGCACCCACCGAGCCGCAGGAACGCGCACCTGCGCCCCAGAGACTGACCCTCGCCCTGAACGGTCGGACCGAAGATTTCGTTGACTACGAGATCCTGTTCCATGGTGCACCGTTTCCTATGAGTGGGACGACTCGACGCGAGCCGGCTTCTGCGCCTGCACTATGAACCAATGCCGACTCAGCCGGATGCCCTGACTGGCAGTCACCGCGGTGACATATCCATCGAATGCGTTCTTGTCCGCCTCAGAATCGTAGTTGTCGACGATCGGCACTTGGTGCAGGAAAGTATCCAGATCGCTCGCCGAGTGGTAGAACTCCTCGAACCGAAACGCTTGGTTTCGCGTCACCATGAAGCCCGCGTCGGAGAGTTCCTGAGCAATCTCCTCCGCCAAGGGCCTGCCATTCCAGCTGTCGAAGTTCTGGCCGCGGCCGAACGTTTCCTTCAGTTCGCGCGCATCCTGCTCGCCGATCCCCATGTACACCACGACACCGCCTGGGCGCAGCACCCGCTCGAACTCGCGGGCCATCAGCGGGCCGCGACGGGAAGTGACCACATCGGCATAGCCGTCAGGCAGGCCCGTGTGGGCGGCATCGCACAGCTCAAACGTGACATGCGCCAGACCTGACTCCGCTCGATAGCGCGCGGCGCATTCCAGCATCGACGGCGACAGATCTATCCCGACTACGGCGCCGTACGGACGAGAGATGCGCAACAGACTACGCCCGTCGGCGCAGCCGACATCCAGCAGTCGGGCGTCCGACGCTCCCAGCGCATTCACCAGTTCATCGAAGACGTCATCCGGGCGCCCGTCGGCGAATACGTCGGTGCTCCGCGCATCGCTGAAGTACCCGCCGAAACGCTCGGCCACCCGGGAGTAGAACTCCGCGTCCATCGTCATCGGCCGTGCACCTTCCCCTGAGCCACGGTCGAGGAGAGGCACTGGAGCGCGCGTCCCGGTTCCTTCCTCTTCCGCAGGAAATCCCTGACATGGTTCACCGCTGCTGCCGCGGGTTCCTTTTTGCTGCGCTGCGATTCGGTTTCCGGGACGCCGAACGCGGCGGGCGTCACTGCGTCCCGAGTCGCTACGGTCATTCGGACCACTCCTTGAGGGGCCATCCCCCGAAGGGGCGCGCCGAGGTCGGCAGGACCCAATCTCCGGTGTCGCCCTATCGGCCCGGCATCACAGCGCATCCACGGCGGGACGAGGCAGGGATAAGGCGGCGATAGCGGGAGCATGTGGCCGCGATAAGCAGCTGGTTCACGCCGGCTTCAGCCATGCCCTGACGCAGGTGACGAAGGTTGTCGAAACCCATGCGAACGGCGCGAGACCGCGCCTGGCCGAACAGCACGGCCCATCCCGCCACTGACCAGGGCCCGCTGCCACTGACCAGGGCTCGCTCACTCACCGCTGTCCACGAACGGATCACGGTGTCAGCGCGACAGGTCATCGCGGTCGACGGCAAGGGGGTGCGCAGCCCGCGGACCAGGACGGCCGCAGCAATCCGACCGCGGGGCCGAGATGATCCAAGTCGTGCGGTGGCGACGCGAGATGAACACCCGGAACGCCGGGCATGGCCTCCCGGGGCAACCTCGCCATCGTCCTCCCGCGCCAGTACGGCCAGCCCAACATCGCGGCGGCCGTCCGCCACTACCACCGGCACCTACGGGCCCTCGGCCTCACCTGACGAACCCGGACAGATCCAGCTCACGCAATGACCCTGTCGCGCTACCGAGGGCGACAACGATGTCGGCCCGAACCGCAGCGGCCCCGCTGTGGTCCCTGATCCGGTCCCGAATCCTGGCCGATCGCGAGTAGTACTGGACGGCCTGTTCCATGCGACGCAGGTGGGCATTGACCCGGCCGAGGTCATGCAGCACATACCCCTCTCCGACCAGGTCACCGCTCGCCACGACCATGGCGAGGACCTCAAGCAGGGTTCGTTCCGCCGCCTCGTACCGCTCCTGGTACATCAGCATCTGACCCAGCCGTCGCAGTGCGAGGGCCTGGCCCCGGTCGAAGCCGGCCGCGCGGCAGATCCCGAGAGCCTCGTCGAGATACGAACGGGTTCGCACGAAGTCCGCACGCCGCATCCTGATGTGTGCCATCTCGCCGAGCACGTACGCCCGGCCGATGGGGTCCTGAGCCCGCACGAAGTTGCGCTCGGCGCTCCCGTAGAGAAACAGTGCCCGATCGTCGTCACCGTGGTGCCGTTCGATGCGCGCCAGGTCACGCAGGCAAAGCGCCTGACCACACACGTCACCAACCCGCTCGAAGATCTCCAGAGCGGAGGTGAGGTAAGGGCCTGCCGCCTCATGCTCGCCCCGGTACAGGTGCAGGGTCCCCAACGAGCCGAGTACCGCCGCCTGGCCCCGTTCGTTGCCGGCCTCCTGTACCGCGGTCAGCGCCACCAGATGTGTGCGCTCCCAGAGTTCGGGACGGCCACGGGCCTCGAAAAGTGTCACCAGAGTGGTGGCCAGCTCCCAGCACAACTCGTCGAGCCCGGACCTGGCCGCCAACTCGACGGCGTTCACCAGGTTGTTCTGCTCGCTCTCCAGCCACCCGAGCGGGTCGCGGCGGCACCGCTGGACATGGTCCTCCGGCGGATGCCACCGTTCGCCCCGCCCCACCACGATGGTGTGCGCACCACCGTAGATCTCATTGTGCGCCCTCTCCACGAGCGCCATCCAGCCACCGACCATACGCCGCACCGCCTCGGCGCGTTCTGGCTCGGGAATCTCTGCGGGCAGCCGTTCGCGCGCGAACATTCGCACGCTCTGTGACAGTCCGCATCGGACTCCCCCGCCCTGGTCCAAG
Source organism: Streptomyces sp. NPDC107528 (assembly GCF_055639295.1). Taxonomy (NCBI): domain Bacteria; kingdom Bacillati; phylum Actinomycetota; class Actinomycetes; order Kitasatosporales; family Streptomycetaceae; genus Streptomyces; species Streptomyces sp. NPDC107528. The sequence goes on along the minus strand of NZ_JBVKAV010000005.1, from coordinate 556,722 downwards.
GCGGTGATGTCGAGGAGCCGCATGTCGATGAGCGGTTCCAGCAGGTCAGTGGGGTGGTGAGTGCGGTCGTCGATGAGGGCGGCACCCAGCCAGCTCGGAAGCTCCGTCCCCTCGGCCAGGCTGAGCAGGCACAACAGGCGACGGTCAGCCGCCTCCAGGCCGTCGTAGCTGAGCGAAAGACTTGCCCGGATCGACAGCTCGCCGTGTGCCAGTTCGTCCAACCAGCGCTGCTCGTTCTCAAGCCGGTGCCGCATGGAGGCCAGTGACCAGTGCGGGCGCGCGGCCAGGCGCGCGCCGATGATGCGCAGTGCGAGGGGCAGTCCGCCCACCAAGTGAACGAGGGCCCGCGCTGCCTCCCACTCGCTCTCCACACGGCGCTCTCCAATGATCCGCCCCAGGAGCTCGACGGCCTGTTCCGGCGTCAGCGGCTCCAAGTCGAACCGGCACGTGCCCGGCAACGCCGTGAGCTGGCCGCGGCTGGTGACCAGCACGCCGCTGCTGCCGGTACCGGGGAGCAGGGGCATCACTTGCGACTCGCTCACCGCGTCATCCAGCATCACCAGGATCCGGCGACGGGCCAGCAGACTGCGGTACATCTCCGCGCGCTCATCAAGCGCATCGGGTATGGCCTCACCTGGTACACCCAGCGCTCGGAGAAACCGCCCCAACGCCTCCGCGGGACCCACCGGTTGTCCGTCCGGCCCTCGAAGGTCGCAGTAGAGCTGTCCGTCCGGGAAGTACTCGGTTGCGAGTCGGTGCGCCACGTGCCTGGCCAACGTGCTTTTGCCGACACCAGGTCTGCCAAGCAACAGGACCACGTTCAGGTGCACCATGTCCCGTGCCTCGGTGACGGCGTCGCAGACCGCTGAAACGATGGTGTCGTCGACTACGAGGTCGCCGATGTCGGCGGGAAGTTGCCTTGGGGTGACAACCGGGTCGGGATCGGCACTGCGCTCTGGCATCACCTCGGAGAGCGGCGCCGCCACGAGAGAGCGTGGTTCGGCCAGTTCAGCCTCTTCGGTCGGTTCGGTCGGTTCAGCGGGGTCGGTCAGGGCCAGGTCGGCGTCGCCTGTCAGGATCGCTTGCGCCAGGTCGCGCAGTTCCTTTCCTGGGTCCAGGCCCAGTTCTTCGATGAGCATCGCGCGGCCCTGGTGGTAGACATCCAGCGCCTCCGCCTGCCGGCCGGAACGGTACAACGCCACCATGAGGTGCCCCCGCAGCCGCTCACGCAGCGGATGTTCGGCGACTAGCTGCATCAACTCGCCGACCATGTGCTCATGACGGCCCAGCTCCAGTAACAGCCGCATGCAGGTCTCCACCGCTTCCAGGCGGCTCTCGTCCTGCTGCGCTGCCGTACCGGCCAGGACTTCGCTGGCTACACCGGCCAGGCACCGCCCCCGCCACAGGCCAATCGCCGAGCGAAGCGTTTCCACCGCAGGCATCTTCAGACCATCACGGGTCAGCGCATGCGCCTCTGCCACCAGGCGACGGAAATTGCCGACGTCGGTCGCATCCTCCGGCGCCCTCAGGACGTACCCGCAAGCGCGGGTCTCGATGGTGGCGTCGACGCCCCCGTCCGAAAGTGCCTTGCGCAGCCGGGAGATGCAGATCTGCACTTGGGCGCGAGCGGTCTTCGGCGGATCGTGAGCCCAGATGACATCCACCAGACGGGTCGTCTCCACCACTCTGTTCAGTTCGAGCACCAGCGCCCCGAGGACGATCTCTTGACGCCCGGGTGCCACGCATACGGCCCCCAGCTCACCGCTCACCTCAAGTGGCCCGAGCACTCGGAAAGTAGCTGCCGCTACGCCGCTGCCGTCGTAATCTGACGAGACTGCCATGCATAACCTGTTCTGTGCTGTTTAGCCAGGCGATGTGGTCCGGCTTGCAAAGGTGGACGGAACTCATACCTACGACCTGGTCACTCAGCCGTAGCCGTTGGCCGCGTCGCCCGGCACCCTCAAGAGGTCGGCGGGAAGGAGGGTGCGGTGAGCGTTCGGCTGGATGAGACCGATGTCGTGGTGTACCGCGTCGCTTACCGGCACGTGCGCCGCGTGTGCTGTCCGTGCCAGGTCCGGGCGTTGAGGTGAGGTCCCACGGCCCAGATCGGCGTCCGGGCGGCGGAGGGCTGATGTCACTCCGCAACCCGCGGTGCCCGCAGGCGCCCAAGGAGACATGTCGGCGACACTCGGGCTTCTCACCGCGACGGCCAGGCCGGCCGCACCTTCATCCTGCTCTGGAGAAGTGGTGGCGATACTGGCCCGGTGTGACGCCCAGGGTCCGCTTGAAGCGGCGGTGCAGGGTCTCGGCACAGCCGAAGCCGCAGGCTCGAGCGATCGCGTCGATGGTGGTGTCCGTCGTCTCCAGCAGAGCCCGGGCAGCCTCGACACGGACGGTCTCCACGTAGGCGGCCGGGGTGAGTCCGGTCTCGGCGCGGAAGACCCGGGTGAAGTTGCGCTCACTCATATTGGCCCGTTCGGCGAGCACCCGGACGCTCAGGTCGTCGGCGAGGTGGTCGGTGACCCATGCCTGAACGTCCCGCAGCGGCTCACGCGTGGGTCGCCGCGCCGCGAGCTGGGTGCTGAACTGGGCTTGCCCTCCCGAGCGTTGGACGAACATCACCAGCATCCGCGCGACGGCCCGGGAGACCTCGGGCCCGTGGTCCTCCTCGACCATGGCTAGCGCCAGGTCCATCCCCGCTGTGATTCCGGCGGAGGTCCACACCGCCCCATCGTGTACGAAGATCTGGTCCGGGGTGACCGTGACGTCCGGGTGGTCGCGGGCCAGCCGCTCGCAGGCCGCCCAGTGTGTCACCGCGCGCCGTCCGTCGAGCAGTCCGGCTCGCGCGAGCAGGAACGCGCCCGTGCACACCGAAGCGACCCGCCTGGCCCTCCCGGCCGCGGCCCTGAGCCAGCTGACAACCTCGTCATCATCCACCACCTCCCGATCGCCCGGTCCACCTACGACCACCACCGTGTCCAGCGGTCCCTCGCACTGCTGGACGCTACTGCCGGCAGTGACGTCGATCCCGTGACAGGCCGACACCGCTCCTGCCCGGCCTGCGACGATCTCCACGGCATAGCCCTCACCCTCGGGCACCCACCGCTGCGTCTGCGCGAACACCTCATGCGGTCCCGCCAGGTCCAGCACCTGAAACCGCGGATAGACAAGAAAGACGACGCGCCGTTGAGTCACCTGATCATCCTGGCCCGCCGTGCCATTTGGCAGCAAGGACACAAACATGACGATCTCCGCCATCGGCTTGGCGCCAGGTTTCGCCCTCGGTGGCACAGCGGGTGGCCGTACTTCCGGTTCCCGCTCGACCAACACCGCGAAGGCCAGACGATGTTCGTCCTCGGGGCGCTTCGTCCATGCCGTCACGTGGTACGGCCGGCGTAACCAGCACGTCGGCTGACGCCGTTTCACCACCCGGGCATGCTCCGCCACGGGAACCTGAGCCGACGGCACGGCGGCGCCGTCTGCCGTAGCGGCGTGTGTCATCCGGATTGAGTTGAGCACCCTGTCTCCTGTCCGCGACCGCGCCACTTCTGTGGGGTCAGAGGCGGGCGGAGGCTGTTCACATTCATGTGACCCTCGTGACCAGCGCAATCGTGGAGCACCACGACACGGACCACGAGATCGTCCGTCCGGGAACCACGACAGTGGGAACCTGATGACGGAAGCGACATCCCGGTTCCTGCGCACAGGGGCGCGATCAAGGTGGTTCTTCTCACGGTGGGGGTCACGCCACCGATGTCCGGCGCACTCCGTCCTCGTGAGTGAGGACGCACACGTCCGCACGAGGAGGCAGGGATGTCCCGACCGGCATGTGCACTACGGGAAGCAGCACAGCTGCTGGCCGCCGCGACGGAGCGCGCTCACGCGGGCACCGGTCGTCTGATTCTGGTGCGCGGTGCCACCGGCACGGGCCGCACCACGGTCCTGGAGGCCGCAGCCGAGGCAGCCGCCGCCCACGGCATGCAGGTGCTGCGCGCTCGCTGCTCCGCCGGCGACTCCGAGATCCCCTTTGCCGCAGTCCGTCAACTCCTGTGCCCTGCGTCAGAGTTGGCCGAGCCCGCTCGGAACGGCGATGAACGGGCGATCGGCGCCGAGCTGCGACGGGTGCTGCGCTCCTACGCCAAGCAGTCGCCGCTGCTGGTCACCGTGGACGATGTGCACCTGGCTGATCCGGCGTCCCGTCGCTGGCTGGTGGAGTCCGCACGGCTCATGGACCAGCTGCCGATCGTCCTGGCGGCCACCGAGCGCAGCCAGTACGACGTCGGCCCGCCCGCACCGGGCCTCGCCCACAGCCTCTCCCCCGCCCTGGTCACCACACACACCCTGACCCCACTGTCCGACAACTCGGCGGCGAGGGAGGTCCGTTCAGCCTTCCCTGACGCCGACGACGCCTGGATCGAGAACTGCGTACGTGCCGGCGCGGGCAACCCCCTGCTGCTGCGGGCCCTGCTTGACGACCTCTCCGACGGCACTCACCCGGTCGTGCCGGACACCTCGGCGGCGCTGTACTCGGGAGGGTTCCCGGCCGCCGTGCAGTGGTGGCTCGACTGTGCCGGGCCGGGTACCGCGGAGGTGGCTCGGACGCTGGCGATCCTGGACGAGGGCTGGGACCACGGGCCCGCCCTCAGCCCAGGGGTCCCCGTCCTCCACATCCCGTCCCTCCTCGCGGAACTCTCCGGCGCCGACCCGGCCCGGGTCACGGGCTGGATCACCGCGATGACCGGCCTCGGACTGCTGCGCCCCGACAGCATGGGCCGCGCCCGCTACGCCCATCCGCTGCTGCGGGACGCGGTGCTCACCGGCGTGCCCGCGGACCGGCGGCGTGCCGCGCACCGGACGACCGCCGAGGCGATGCTGCACCGCGGTGTCTCCAGCGAGCTGGTCGCCCGTCAACTGCTCCTCACCGACGTGGTGGACGCGCCCTGGACACTGCCGGTGCTTCAGGACGCCGCTTCACTGGCATTGCGCGAGGGGCACATCGAGGACGCGGTGGCTTTCCTGCGCCGCGCTCTGGACGAACCCCTCTCCGACGAGGACAGACAACGCCTGCTGACCGATCTGGGCTCACTGGAGTACGCGGTCCCCGGCTCCTCGGCCGCGATCCTCAGGCTCACCGAGGCGATGCGGCTGCCCGGGCCGCCGCAGGAACGGGTACGCGCAGCGGTCGCTCTGGGGACGGCGCTGACCGCCCGTGGCAGGACTCGCGAGGGGGTCGAGGTGCTGCGCTCGCTGTACGACGCGCTCGCCGACCGTCCCGACCTGGTCCGCATCCTGCGGCAGGCGTTCTTGCAACTGTCCGACAAGGAACAACTGGTGCGGCAGGAGGCGTACAAGCGGCTGGCCGAGGTGGCCGAGCACTCGCCGGAGACAATCAGCACGGCCGGTCACGCGTTCCTGGTGAAATACGCGGTCACGGCAGGTCGGATCTCGGCGGCGGATGCGATGCTGCGCCTGCGCGGTCTGCTGGCGGAACCGGCCGACCCGCTGTCCGAGCCGTACCTACTGGGGACGGCCGCCGTGGTCGCACAGTGGGCCGGTGAACTCGACGAGGCCGAACGGCTGGTGGAGCGCGGTCTGACCGGGCAACGGCCCGACATCCTGCACCCCATGCACGAGGCGCTGCTCAACACCCGTATGGACATCGTCGCGGCACGGGCCGACTACACGCGCCTGCCGGCCGACCCGCCGCCGGCTGCCGCGGGCCCGACCAACGCCCATGCCCACGCGCTGTCGGCACTCGTGGAGACGGGCCGCGTCGCCGAAGCCGAACGCCTCGCCGAAGCCTTTGACTTGCGGACGGCGCCGGAGTCCTCGGAGCTCAACCGGTTCCTGTACGCGCGCGGGGAACTGCGCGCCGCGAACGGTGACCTGGCGGGAGCCCTGCACGACTTCCTGGAGTGCGGGCGCCGCCAGTCGGCCCGGGAGGAGTTCAGCCCGGTCGTCACGCCGTGGCGCACGGCCGCCGCCGAATGCCATCTGGCCCTGGGTGTCCCACGCGAGGCGCTCGGCCTGGCCGAGGAGGAGCTGCGCCTGGCCCGGGTGTGGAACACGCCCCGCACGGTGGGCCGGGCACTGCGGGTCCTAGGCACCGCGACCGGCGGGCATCGGGGTCTGGAGCTGACTCAGGAGGCGGTACGTCTACTGCGTGACGGCCCGGCAGGACCGGAGCTCGTGGCGGCGTTGTTGGCCCTGGGCCGTCAGTTGACCGCGTCGGGCGAGTCGTCCCGCGCCCGCGACATCCTGCGGGAGGCGGCCGGGCTCGCCGAACGTCTGGGCGCGATACGCCTGCGGGACCTGGCGGAGGAGGCGCTGCGGGCAGGCGGCGCGCGTCGTCCGGCGACGCGGACCGGTGCTGCCTCGCTCACCGACAGCGAGCGCCGCATCGCCGAACTGGCTGTGGGGGGACGCACCAACGCGGAGATCGCGGATTTGCTCCATCTGGCCCGCCGTACCGTGGAGACCCACCTGACGCACTGCTACCGCAAGTTGGGCATCCACCGGCGCAGCGCGCTGAGCGCGGCCCTGTCGGAGGGCAACGCTGCGGGCGGATCTCTGGTCAGCAGTGTCCGCCGACCGGTTGATCCCTGAGGCGTTGCCGTTGCGGGGTTTGCCGCCGTAGGTCGGGTCGCACCTCCGGTCGAAGCCCTTGCCCTGGTCATTGGGGACGGGGGCGCTGTTGCCGTCCGACTCCCCCGGCGGCGTGACCCACTGGACATGGGACTCGTACGCGGAACTCCTCAAGTAGCCGCCGCCGGCGACCGCGTACGCGACCCCGTCGCCTGGTGACGGGGTCACCCGGCCGGGCGGCCCCACTCGCACTGGGGGCTGCCCGATCCTCGCGCGATTCCAGCACGGCCGTCGGCGACGGGCACCCACAACCCCCTCGGATCGGGAGCGCTCCCAACCCTCGTGTGCAGGGCGATCACCTGTTCCGTGCCCTTGGCCAAGTCGTGTGCTCGGTTGGCTCCGGCCGGTAAGATCGGTGATCTCGTGGGGGAGGTGGTCATGGGCAGACGGCGCCCGGGGACACCAACGCTGGAAGAGGTGGCCGCCCGTGCCGGGGTGGGGCGGGGCACTGTGTCCCGTGTCATCAACAATGCGGCGGGGGTGAAGGAGTCGACGCGCCGGGCCGTGCGGCGAGCCATCGAAGAGCTGGAGTACGTGCCCAATCTCGCGGCCCGTTCCCTGGCGGGGCGGCGGGCCGATGCCGTCGCCCTGGTCGTGACGGAGCCGGACTGGCGGTCGTTCGCGGAGCCCTTCTTCTCCGAGATCGTACGCTCACTCGGGGACGCGCTGACGGACACCGGGATGCAGTTGCTGCTGACCTTGGTGCGCTCGGACGCGGAGCGGCAGCGCTTCCTCGAGTACGCGCGCGGCGGCCGGGTCGACGGTGTCCTGCTCCTGTCCGTGCGCGCCGGCGATCGGCTGCCGGACATGCTCGCCGAGGCCCGCATGCCGACGGTGCTGCTGGGGCGCCGTTCGGGAGAGGAGTACGTCAGCTACGTCGACGCGGACAACATCGGCGGCGCCCGCAGCGCCGTCTCCCAACTCCTGCGACAGGGCCGCAGAGTGGTTGCGACCATCACGGGCCCGCTCGACATGTACGTCGCCCAGTGCCGACTGCGCGGCTATCAAGAGGCCCTGACGCTGGCGGGCCTGGAGGCCGAGCAGACCCTTGTCGCGGAGAGCGACTTCACGGCCGAGAGCGGTCGCCGCGCCATGGCCGACCTCCTCGAACGGCATCCGGATATCGACGGCGTCCTCGCCGCATCGGACACCACAGCTGCGGGAGCCCTGGAGGCACTGCGCGCGGCCGGACGCAGGGTGCCCGAGGATGTCGCCGTGATCGGTTTCGACGACTTTCCGCTGGCTCAGCGGACCACCCCACGACTGACCACGGTGCGCCAGCCGATCGAGGAGATCGGGCGGGCCATGGTCCGACTGCTCCTGGAGGAGATGGAGGAGGGTGCCGTGGCCTGGCGTCACGTCATCCTCCGTACGGAGTTGGTGCTACGCGAGTCGACCTGACACCGCCAACCCGCCCGGGAGCACTTCCCGCTCCCCGGCCCCGTGTCACAAGTCCGTCGTCCGACCTGCGTCTCTGAAATCGGTTCGACGGGTTCATGCGGGCGACCTTGTCATGGACCTGAACCATCCCTACAGTCCCTGCCGAGCCACGATTGGGAGCGCTCCCATTCACAGGGTTGCGGGAGCACCTCCCTTACCCCACATCGCCTCTGAAGAGGATCCGCATGCGTCCTTCACCGCACCATGCCCACAGCGCGCGTGGCCTGCTCGGCGCGCTGCTCACCTCGCTCGTCTCACTCGCCGCGTTGCTGACCACGGCGTCAGTGGCGCAGGCCGACACCACGATCTGCCAACCCTTCGGCACAACCACCATCCAGGGCCGCTACGTGGTCCAGAACAACCGCTGGGGCACCAGCGCCACTCAGTGCATCGCCGTCACCGACTCGGGATTCCGGATCACCCAGGCCGACGGATCCGTCCCCACGAACGGCGCTCCGAAGTCCTACCCGTCCGTCTACGACGGCTGCCACTACACCAATTGTTCGCCCGGCACCAAGCTTCCGGCCCAGCTCAGCACCATCTCCTCCGCGCCCACGAGCGTCTCCTACAGCTATGTGAACGACGCGGCGTACAACGCCTCGTACGACATCTGGCTCGACCCCACCCCCCGCACCGACGGCGTGAACCGCACCGAGATCATGATCTGGTTCAACAAGGTCGGATCCATCCAGCCCATCGGCTCCCCGGTCGGCTCCGCCAGCGTGGCTGGGCGCGAGTGGCAGGTGTGGTCCGGCAACAACGGCTCGAACGACGTGCTGTCGTTCGTCGCACCGTCGGCGATCACCAACTGGAATTTCGACGTCATGGACTTCGCCCGGCAGGCCGTCTCCCGGGGACTCGCCCAGCACAACTGGTACCTGACGAGCGTTCAGGCGGGGTTCGAGCCCTGGCAGAACGGCGCGGGCCTCGCCGTGACCTCGTTCTCCTCCACCGTCAGCACAGGCTCCTCCGGTGACCCCGGCAGCCCCTCGGCCTGCAAGGTGGCGTACGCGACGAACGTCTGGCAGGGCGGCTTCACCGCCGACGTCACCGTCACCAACACCGGCTCCTCCCCCGTCCGCGGCTGGAACCTGGCGTTCACCCTCCCCTCCGGGCAGCGGACCACCCAGGCCTGGAACGCCAACCTGTCCGGGGCGTCAGGAGCTGTCACAGCGAGCAACGTGGCCCACAACGGAGAGGTGGCGGCCGGCGGCCAGGCGACCTTCGGGTTCCAGGGCACATACAGCGGCACCTTCGCCAAGCCCTCCGGCTTCAGCCTGAACGGCAGTGCCTGCACCACCGTGTGACACACATTCACCCTCCCGGGCCCGCCTGATTCCACGACACCGGCCACCGGGCCCGGGAGGCCGCACAGCGCCCCTTCCACCCTGAGGCCGACCGGAAAAGGGCCCGCTCTCAGGCACCTTCTCGGCCTTCCGTTCAGAGGGGCCCGGTGTTCGCGGCGGACAGATCCGTGACAGCCGTGATCCCCGGCCGGAGCACAGCTCACTCCCCGCGTCCCTCAACGTGCGCAGGTAGGTGGCCTCCAGCAGGTCGCGGGCGGCACCGTCCAGGGCCGAAGTCTGCCCGTCTCACCCTCGTCCGCTGTCGGTGTGGGGCGGCTGTGTGGGTGGTGTGCAGGGGGTATCGCCTTCGCTCCGGACGGACGCCGCCTGGCCACCGCGGAACAGGACGGCAACGCCCAGCTCTGGAACGTCGCCGGCCCACGCGACCACCCGCGCTCCTACGCGGTACTCACCTGGCACGACGACCGGGTGCCCACCATCGCGTGCACTGCCGACGGTCAGACGCTGCTGACGTCGAGTGAAGACCGTACGGCACATTGGCCACCGTCAGGATGCCCGCCGCGACCGCCGGGTCACCAGATCGAGCGTCCCCTTGCGGGCGGCGCTCTAGGGGCCTGGCCCTCAAGGCCGTGGTCCTCTCGACGACCTCCACGCGATACCTGGAACCCGGCGCGGGCAGCTGTTGCGCCGCGACCCTGGCTAGCCACCGCTAGGCAATGAGCTCAAGGCCAAGGCTCAGGCGCTGCGCGAAGAGGATGACCGCCTAGCCCCGCAGGTTCAAGCGGATGCGGCCGCCTCGAACCACTCAGCCCTGCCGTACATGCGCCGAGCCCGGAGGCCCCGAGCGCTGCCTGCCCTCGCCGCCGACATCCTGACCTGCTCGCGCAATGTCTCGCCCCTTCAAAAGCCGTTGCCCCTCCACATACTGCCGGGTGAAGACCCCTTGGCCACAGTGCGCGTCCCACGCGGTCGGCGTCCGCGTGAGCCGGTACCCGAACTCACGTACAACCCTCACGCCCCTCCAAGCGTCTTCTCATCGCTGACCACCCGGTGAAGCAGGGGACAACCCCTGGCAAACACGGGCGGACAGGAACCCACCGACCGCGGATGGCCGCCGGGCATCCCCGCATGCAGCAGGAGACCCCGCATGCACAAGCAGCACCCTCAGCGCCTCGCTTTCGCGACGGCGCGGTCGATCTGCCGGCCGCCGCGAACGGCGGGAACGACTTCGACGGCCTCGTCACCGTCCTGAAGGCTCCGCCCAGGGCATGTCGACGTCCCGCGCGACGACGTACGGCCCGATCCGCATCGGCATCTCCACCGGCGACGACCACCCCCGACTCGGCATGATCATGCCCGGCTAAACCCAAGGAGTTCCCCTCCCCATGCACAGACGCACCACCCCGGCGGCCATGGCGGCCGCCCTCCTCACCGGGGGCCTCACCCCCCTTGCCCTGAGCGCGCCGGCGTCCGCAGCGGTGGCCAAGCACTACGACGACTTCAACGGTGACGGATACCGGGACCTGGCGTACAGCCACTACTACCAGGGCACCTCCGGCGACGACGGCTGGGAGGGCGGCGCCGTCAACGTCGTCTACGGCAAGGCCGGCGGCCTCGACACCTCCCGCACCCAGGTTGTCCACCAGGACAGCCCGGGCATCCCCGGTTCCGGCGAGGAAGACGACATGTTCGGCGAGTCGATCAGCAGTGCCGACCTCAACAAGGACGGCTACGCGGACCTGATCGTCGGCAACTCGATGGAGACGGTCGGCAGCACGCAGTACCGCGGCTCGGTCACCATCGTCTGGGGCTCCCGGTCCGGTCTGTCGGGCGGGACCAACGTGACCCCGAAGTCCGGCGCCGGCAGCTACTTCGGCCGCGACCTCGCCACCGGCGACTTCAACGGCGATGGCTCGCCCGACCTCGCGGTCATCGGCGGCCACGAGGCCTGGCTGTACCGCGGCCCGTTCACCAAGTCGGGTACCACCGGCAGCGTCAGCAAGATCGACAAAGAGGGCCAGGGCTGGTACTCGTACGGCTTCGCCGCCGGCAAGGTCAACGGCGACGGCAAGACCGACCTGGTGGTACTCGGCGAGCAGTTCATCGACAACAAGCCGGTCCCGCGGATCTGGTTCCTCAAGGGCGCCTCGGGCGGCCTGACTTCGGGCGCCTCCAAGACGTACATCAGCGCTCCGTGGACGGCGGCGATCGGCGACTTCAACAAGGACGGCTACGGCGACATCGCCGTCGGCCTGCCCGACAACAACGACGGCAAAGGCATCGTCAGCGTCTGGCGCGGCACGTCCTCCGGCCCGAGCGGCTCGATGACGTACAACCAGGCCAGCTCCGGCGTCTCCGGCAGCCCCGAGGCGGACGACAACTTCGGCTACTCCGTCTCGGCCGGCGACACCAACGGCGACGGCTACGCGGACCTGGTGGTCGGCGTGCCGCACGAGGACGTGAACGGCCTGGAGGACCAGGGCGGCGTCCACGTGTTCCGGGGCGGTTCCGGCGGCCTGACCGGTGCGCGGTCCTCGTGGATCCCGCAGTCGGTTCAGGGTGCCGCCGACTCGCATGAGTCCTTCGGCTACGCCCTGCGCCTGCGCGACGTGACCGGCGACGGCAAAGCGGACCTGGGCATCGGCGCGGCCGACGTCAGCGTGCTGCTGCGCGGTTCGAGCGGGGGGCCGACGGCTACCGGGCTGACCGAGCTGCCGCTGATGGGCGGGTCGTTCAGCGACTGAGGTGACGTATGAGGGCGGCGGGCCCGGTGGCGGTGGTGATGATCACCGTGCCGGGCTCGTCGCTTTCACGGAGATCTACAGCCTCGCGGTTGGCGAGTTCGACGCCGTCGTTCCCATCTCTCGTCTTCCCACCTCTCGTTCGACATACAACCATCCGCGCACACCGGAGGTCTCCTGCACCGCAATCACCCCGTTAAGCCCAGGAGAACACCCGGCCAACGGGCAAGTCATCCGTATTCAGCAGGAGAACCACATGCGCAAGAACCTCCGTACGGCCGTGGCAACCGCAGCCGTTGGCGCACTCACCGGCGGTCTGCTCGTCGCTGTCGCAGGCCCCGCGGCTGCCGTCTCCGGCCTGGAGGGCGACTTCAACGGCGACGGGCACCAGGACATAGCGGTCTCCGCCCCGCGCGCCTCGGTGGGCGGCCACTCGGCGGCCGGTTCCGTGACGGTCCTGTACGGCTCCCCGGCCGGCGCAGGCGCCGCCAAGGTCCAGACGCTCTCCCAGAACAGCGCGGGCGTACCGGGGGCGCCGAGGCGAGCGACGGCTTCGGTTCGCACACCACGGCCGGTGACTTCAACGGCGACGGCTACGCCGACCTGGCCGTGGGCGTGCCCGGCGAGGACGTCGGCTCTGACACCAACGGCGGCACCGCGGTCATCCTGTGGGGCGGCTCCACCGGTCTGTCGGGCGGCACCACGGTCTCCGACCCCGCCGGCACCAGCCACGACTCCTTCGGCGCCCCGCTCGCCGCCGGCGACTACAACGGTGACGGCCGTGAAGACCTCGCCATCGGCTCGGACCAGAACACGATCGACATCTACCGCGGCGGCTTCACCAAGTCCGGTTCCACCGGCGGCCACTACAAGGTCACCACGCCCGTCCTGAAGGTGCCCGGCAACGACATCTTCAACCTCACGCCGGGCGACGTGAACAACGACGGCCGCACCGACCTGCTCGTCGACGGCTACGAGGGCGAGACGAGCGGCGACTACTACTTCAACGCCAACTACTACCTGCCCGGCTCCACCGGCGGTGTGACCACCTCCGGTGCCCGGAAGCTGCCGGCCGGGCTCATCTCCGACATCGGCGACGTCGACAACGACGGCTACGGCGACATCGTCATCGGCAACCACTGGGACGCCTCCTCGGACAGCCCGGGGACCGCCAAGGGCGGTGCCATCCAGCTCGTCTGGGGCACCTCGACCGGTCCGACCGGCGGCACGGGGACCTTGGAGCAGAACAGCGCCGGTGTCCCCGGCACCGGCGAGACGGGTGACGCCTTCGGCTGGGAGCTCTCCCTCGGCGACATCAACGGCGACGGCTACGACGACCTCGCCATCGGCTCGCCGGGCGAGGACCTGAACGGCATCGCCGACGCCGGCATGGTCTCCGTCCTCTACGGCTCGACGTCCGGCTTCCAGGGCGCCGCAGCCCAGTCCCTGGCCCAGGACACGCCCGGCGTGCCCGGCGGCAACGAGAAGAACGACGGCTTCGGCGGCGAACTGCTGCTCACCGACGCCACCGGCGACGGCAGGGCGGACCTGACGGTCGGCCTGCCTGGGGAGAACAACAGCGACGGCTACATTGTGGCCTTCGCCTCCGACGGTTCGAAGATCAACACATCCGGCCGAGGCATCGGCCTGACCGCCGCCAAGGTCTCCACGTCCGGCACCCCGCGGTTCGGCACCCAGATGGCGGACTGATCCGACCCCTCGGCCCTCCCCGTCGGAGAAACCGGCGGCGAATGATGATCACGGTGACGCGCGGCCACCGGCAGCTGATCCAGCCCCGGGGCGTTGTCAGTGGTGGCAGGCAGGATGGCGGGTATGAACACACCAGCTGCAGTGATCGTGGATGTTGCCGCCTACGCACAGGCGGTCGAGGACGCGGTGAAGGCGTCGGCCGCCTACTACGCGGGCGGCACGTCCGTGCTGGACGACGACTCCTACGACCGTCTGGTGCGCGGCATCGCCGCGTGGGAGGCCGACCATCCCGACCAGGTGCTGCCCGACTCGCCCACGGGGAAGGTCGCCGGTGGCGCGGTGGAGGGCGATGTGCCGCACACGGTGGCGATGCTGAGCCTGGACAACGTGTTCTCGCCGGAGGAGTTCACCGCCTGGACCGCCTCGCTGGCCCGGAGGGTCGGCCACGACGTGGAGCGCTTCAGTGTCGAGCCGAAGCTGGACGGACTCGCGGTCGCCGCCCGCTACATCGGCGGCCGCCTGAGACAGCTGATCACCCGCGGGAACGGGACGGCCGGGGAGGACGTCTCGCACGCGATCGGCACCATCGAGGGCCTGCCGGACGAACTCACCGAGCCGGTCACCGTGGAGGTCCGCGGCGAAGTCCTGATGACCACCGCCCAGTTCGAGCATGGCAACGAGGTGCGTACCGGGCACGGCGGGCAGCCGTTCGCCAACCCGCGCGGCGCCGCGGCGGGCACCCTGCGCGCCAAGGAGCGCGCCTACACAGTGCCGATGACGTTCTTCGGCTACGGCCTGCTGCCCCTGGCCGACACCGAGCAGGCGCTCGCCGTACTGCTGGGCGAGCTCGCGCACAGCGACCTGATGGTGCAGGCCGCCACGTACGGAGTGAACACCACCGCCACCACCGCGGTGCCCGGCACCACCGCCACCAGCGTCGAGCAAGTGCTGGCCCGCGTACAGGAGATCGCGGCCCTGCGGGCCGACTTGCCGTTCGGGATCGACGGTATCGTCATCAAGGCCGACCTGGCCGCCGACCAGCGGACGGCCGGTTCAGGGACGCGGGCCCCGCGCTGGGCGATCGCCTACAAACTCCCCGCCGTCGAGAAGATCACCCGGCTGCTCGAGGTGGAGTGGAACGTCGGCCGCACCGGCATCATCGCCCCGCGCGCCGTCCTGGAACCGGTCGTGATCGACGGCGCCACCATCACCTACGCCACCCTGCACAACCCTGCCGACATCACCCGCCGCGACCTGCGCCTGGGCGACCACGTCATGGTCCACCGGGCAGGCGACGTCATCCCCCGCATCGAAGCCCCCGTGGCGCACCTGCGCACCGGCGACGAACAGCCCATCGTTTTTCCCGCGGCATGCCCGCGCTGCGGGGCCGACATCGACACCAGCGAGCAGCGCTGGCGCTGCGGGAACGGCCGCAACTGCCACATGGTCGCCGCCCTGTCCTACGCGTCCGGCCGCGACCAGCTCGACATCGAAGGCCTCGGCACGACCCGCATCGTCCAACTCGTCGGCGCCGGCCTTGTCGCCGACCTCGCTGACCTGTTCGCCCTCACCCGCGAGCAGCTCCTGGGCCTGGAGCGGATGGGTGAGACCAGCACCGACAACCTCCTCGCCGCCATCGCGGTGGCCAAGGCGCAGCCGCTGTCACGGGTGCTGTGCGCGCTCGGGGTCCGCGGCACCGGCCGCTCCATGTCCCGCCGCATCGCCCGCCATTTCGCCACCATGGACAACATCCGCGCCGCCGACGCCGAAACGATGCAGCATGTCGAGGGCATCGGCACCGAGAAGGCTCCCTCGATCGTCGCCGAACTCGCCGAACTGGCCCCGCTCATCGACAAACTCGTCGCCGCCGGGGTGAACATGACCGAACCCGGAGCCACTCCCCCGTCGGCCGCCGCCACGACCGGGGACACGGTCGCCGACGGCGAGATCGAGGGTGCGGCGAACGGGCCACTGGCCGGAATGACGGTCGTGGTCACCGGCTCGATGACCGGAATCCTGGAGAAGCTCAGCCGCAACCAGATGAACGAGCTCATCGAACGCGCCGGCGGCCGCTCCTCCTCCAGCGTCTCCAAGAAGACCACCCTGGTCGTCGCGGGAGAAGGCGCCGGATCCAAACGCGCCAAGGCCGAAACCCTCGGCATCCGCCTGGCCACACCGGACGAATTCGCAGCTCTGGTAGCCGACTTCGTCGACTGATCCCTGAGGAGAGGAGAGGCACAGGGCGGGCCGGCGAGGGGGCGGTTGGGCATCAGCGAGTTGCCGCCTGACGCTCCTCCAGGGACGGCGCGGGTCATCACCGGCAGGATGGTGCGGCAGGTGATCGCCCAGATAGCGCGACTTCGGCACCACCGGGCTTCCGTGCCTGGAGTGATGCTCCCGGATGACACGCCCCTCCCCCTGCCTTCTCATCTGCCCTGGTGGCGCAGGCGGGACAGGCGTTGTGGGCGGTGATCCGCACGGGGATGACCGCGCCGTCGCGTGTCTTCCGCGGGCCTGACTCGAAGTCGTGGGCGATGTCCTGGCCACGGCTGGCCGGAGTGGACTCGAAGTGCCGTTCGTTGATCTCTGTGAGAACAGCCCACACGTCTCCTGCATCCCGGCCGGAGCGCCTTCTGACTGGCTGCCGTAGGGCCCTCGTTGGAGGTTGCGGTTGCGCCCGGCCATCATGGTCTGTGCGCCACAGTCGCTGCGGGAGCACGGCGCCGTGGCCGCGCGGGCGAGCGGTCAGGGAGACCGCTTGGGTGCAGCGACTGGTGGAGTCGGGGCTGGGCTCCCGCCGTGGTCTGAGTCGGCATCAAGTCGGCAAGCGCGCTCTTCCAGCGGCGAGTGAAGTCAAGTTCGTAGCCGATCGAGGTCTCCGGCGCGTTGCCCACGAGCCGGTTGCCGCGTCGGCACTCCCAGACCAGCGGGGCAGGGAGCGTACCGCGGCCCCTTGCGCACGAGTCAAGGCCTCTCGCCCCGGACAGCGATCTCCGGATGACCGAACTGAACTCCCTTGCCAAATGGTCAAGAAGTGTTGACCATTGGGGTGATGCCTACCGCTGATGGTCCCGAGACGTTCCACATCACCACTGACGAGCAGCTGCGCGCCGTCTCCAACCTCACGCGTCACCGGATCATGGCCGTGCTCCGCTTCGAGCCGGCGACGATTACGCAGATCGCCGAGCGAGTGGGCCTTGCCAAGGGGAGTTCCAGCTACCACGTACGGCTGCTGGAACGGGCCGGCCTGGTGACGGTGGTACGAACGCGGAAGGTGCGGGGGGTCACCGAGCGGTACTACGCCATGGCCGCGCGGTCGATCGTGCTGCCGGATCCGGGCGAGGGAGGGCCGGATGTGCTGATGCGGCATGCGGTGGCGGACCTGGAGGCAGCGCCGGTGGATGGCGCACGACACGTGCGGATGGCGCATCTGCGGCTCACCGAGGAGCAGTTCGCGGAGCTGGGGGCGCGGCTGCAGGCACTGGCGGACGAGTACCGGGAGCTGTCCGATCCGTCACTGCCGGACGCGTCACTGGTCTTCGCACTGTTCCATCCGGCATCGCGCGAGCAGGCTGAAGGAGACGACAAGTGACCTCAGACCCGCGAAAGTTGCCGACCGGGTTCGGGCGGCTGTGGACTGCACAGACGGTGTCCTCGCTCGGTGACGGGGTGTCGCATGCCGCGCTGCCGCTGCTCGCGTTGACACTGACGCGGGATCCGATGGCGCTCGCCGTGGTCACGGCAGCCGGAACGCTGCCGTGGCTGCTCTTCGGGGTGCTCGGCGGTGCGCTGGTGGACCGCTGGGACCGCCGGCGCACGATGTGGGTCACGGACGCGGCGCGTGCCGTACTGCTCGCGATACCGGCGGCAGCGGCCGCGCTCGACGTGCTGAGCATTCCGCTGCTCGCGGCCGTCGCCTTCCTGCTCGGCCTCGGCGGACTCTTCTTCGACACCGCCGCCACGGCCTATCTGCCGGATCTGCTCGGCCGCGACCCCGCACTCCTGGAGCGCGCCAACTCCCGTCTGCGCGGCACCCAGACCGCCGCTTCCGGCTTCGCCGGGCCTCCCGCGGGCAGTGCCCTGCTCGCGCTCGGGCGGGCGGTTCCGCTGCTCGCCGACGCGGTGTCGTTCGCGCTCTCCGCCCTGCTCGTACGGTCGCTGCCCACCGCACCCCGGCCCGTACCGCAGGCCCGTGAGTCGCTGCTGCGGCAGGCGCGGGCCGGGGCCGCCTACGTCTTCCGGGACCGATTGCTGCTCGGGCTCGCGCTGCGTCCGGCGGTCGGGAACACCGCCTTCCTCGCCGTGGAGACCGTACTCGCCCTCTTCGCGCACGACCGTCTCGGCATCGACACCTTCGGGTTCGGCCTGCTCCTCACAGCGGAGGCCACCGGCGGGCTGCTCGGTGCGGCCATCGCCTCCTTCCTGGGCCGACGACTCGGCACCGGCGCCGCGCTTACCTGCACGGCCGCAGTAGAGGGACTCGCCATCCTGGGCCTTGCCGCCGCCCCGAACCCGTACGTCGCCGGCCTCGCGCTCGCCGTCTGCGGGGCCGGCATGGGCGCCACGATGGTGCTCGGACCCTCGCTGCGGCAGGCGATCGTCCCCTCCCACCTGATGGGCCGGGTCGCCTCCACCTCTCGCATGCTCGCCATGTGCGCCGCCCCGTTCGGCGCCTTCCTCGGCGGCTGGCTGGCCACCGTGTACGACGTACGCACCCCGCTCTACACGGCCGCCGGCCTCCTCCTCGCCATGACCGCCGTCACAGCGACCATGACCAGCAACCGCCGGGTCGAGGCAGCACTGCGCGGCGCTGCCTCGGCCAGCGGTCCGGGGCACCCGGCATCCAAGGATCCCGTTCGGGAGGGTGCACCCGAATCGCTGTGACGTTTCGCGGAAGGTGTCACGAAGGGTTCGGAGCGGGGCCGACCGGCGGCTCGTCGTCAGTGCCGGCGCGGCTGCTCCAGCTACTGGGAGATCCGCGGGGCGAAGCACAGCGGGAGCGGGAAGAGGGCGAAGGCGAAGCCGGCGGCGTCCGTTCCGGTGGAACTGACCAAGCTGAAGGCGGTGTTGACTCCGATGCGGGCGCGCGTGTGGGTGCCGGGGGCAACAGTGGCCTTCCTCGTCCGGGTGTTGAGGGTTTCGGTGTACGGGCCGGACAGTCAGGTGCGGGCGGAGGTCCCGAAACCCCCGGCGGTCACGGGCCGGGGTAAGCCGTGCGGGCTCGGCCGGCCTCCCAGGGGCGGCGGAGATCCGCAATGGCTTCACGGGTGAGCCGGAACTGGGTAGGGCGGCGATCACGAGCCACGTCCAGCGGTCTCCGGCGTCGGGGGTGCGGATGTTCGGGCGGGTCCATCCCAGGGGTCTGCTTCATCAGCCGGAATGTGTGTTCCAGGTGGCAGCGCCGCAGGAGCGCCTGCCGGCCCACGTCGACGTCCTCGCCGCCCCGGCCGGTGATGACGTCCGTGGGAGCTGCTCGCCAGCGGCCAGCGCGCTGTTCCGGGCGCTGGTGTGGTTGCCAGTAGGCACCGGCGCCGGCGCGGTCCTCGTTCCCTGGCCCGTCCAGCCCTTACTGAGGTGAGGGCGCGGACGGGCCGGCAGCGTTGCTGTCTAACGTGGGGCCTGTTCGGACGTGCCGGGTGCCACTCCTCTGATCTTGGAGCCGATGGCCTGGTCCATCGCGGCGAGGCCGACGAGGTTGAACGGCTTGTCGAGGCTGCGCATCAGGGAGTCCTGCGACGGCCGGTAGATGCCGCGCTCGTACTGACTGCCGCCCTCGTGGGCACCGATGGTGCCGCCGTCCGGGGTGCTCTGTCCGAGGTAGGACGCCCACTTGGAGCCGGACGGATCGGTGGTGACGTTGGGCTCGCCGGGTTCGCCGCCGGGGTAGGTGGTGTCCGGAGTGAAGTATTCGTCGGCCAACCCGCCCACGGAGTGGCCGAGTTCATGGATGGCGATGCGTCCGGAGTGCTCGTTGCCGCCCGCGACGGTGGCGAGGCTGGGGTAGCCGGCACCGCCGTACTTGGTGGTGTGGCCGACGGCGACGATCGCATCGACGCCGGGGGCCTGCGCCGCGTACGCCTGGGCCTTCGGCTCGCTCAGGCACAGCAGCCGTTCGAGGCCGCCGCAGAAGAAGCCCATGTCCAGGGCGGTGTCACGGTTGACGCCCTCGGTGGGGTCGTTGTCCACGCCGGACTGGTTGGAGACGACGTTTACCAGCCATACGTTGATGCTCTGGCGATACTTGTCCCAGGGGGCCGTGGTGGAGAGCTCGTCCCACTTCGACTGTGCGTGCTGGCGAAGAAGGCCCATCTCGGAGGCGGTGTAGCCGTCGCCCACGAACACCATGTCGAAGCGGGCGTCGGAAGGCCCGGAGTTCTGGATGGGAATCACGTCGGCAGCTGCGGCTGCTCGTTCGTCGGCGCGTGAGGGTGCGGCCTCGGCCTGCCTCGGTATCTTCACGCGGGTGATGGTGCCGTCCGGAGAGAATGCCTCTCGCCATTCGTCCGGCTTTGATGGGCCTGCGTCCGCCGCTCCGGCGGGAGCGGGCGCCGCGGCGAATCCCGCTGCGCAGAGCATGGCCGCGGTCAGGAAGGTGGGACCTCTTCGGCGCATCAGCGCCCTCCTGGTACCTCGATGGGTGCGGTGGGGGGTGAGCCCTGCCGCGGCGTCATGGGGAGCGCACGCGCCGCCGCGACAGGTGCGACCTCGGACCCTGGGACTCCCGGCCCCGCAGAGAAGGGGAGGAGAGGAGGAGTGTAAGTCGCCCATTAAGTTGGTTTACTTGACGACTTAAGTTAGCGGCATGAAGGGTCACCGACAAGCCATTCGGGTCGATCAGAGGTGAAGTGCGCCTGAGTTGCGGAGAGTTGGCCAGACTTATCGCCCGGCAGCTCGGCGACGCCGTCTTCGCCACCTGGAACCTTGGGTTGCGCCATGCCAGCAATACCGAGTGGCCGCGATGTGAGGGGAGCCCACATTCAGGCCCGTCCAGACGGCCGGTTCATCTACCTGTGTGGGGCACCGTCGGCGACTCCGGACCCCGTTGGGATCTCTTGCGGCGAGAGGGCCGCCGCCCACGTAGGTGTAGCAGTTGACCTCTGACTGTGTGGGGTCAGGGGTGAGGCCGGCGACCATGTCGGACCCGGACCCGGCGAAGGCGAAGGCGAAGGCGAAGGCCAACGCGGCAGCGAGCCTTGTGCCCGGCTCGATCATCCAGCTGCCTTCGGCTTGGGACGGCACCGTCACCGCCACCACCGACCACGGCACCGGCAGCACCGCCCAGTGCGACCTACGACGAACTGGGCCGACAGGTCACGGCGACCACGGTCGAATGCTCCCCGGTAGTCGAAGCGGGCCGTTCCGGCCGGGTCGGTGACGGGCTTGGTCTCCCCCGCCGGGTTGTAGGGGGCGGAGGTGGTGATGCCGCCCGGGAAGCGAGGTCAGCGGCCCCGGTGGGCGGCTCCCGCCCGCCGGGTGAGCGGTGGGCGAGAGCCGGAACCGTTGCCCCGTGGTGGATCGGTGTCCCCGAACCCGTCAGCGGGAGGCCCGTCCCGCCTCTGCGGGTCGCGACGATCTCCGCGGCGATCGACAAGGCGGTCTCCTCGGGCGTACGGCCTCCGAGGTCGAGCCCGATGGGTGACCTCAGCCGCGCCAACTCCTCTCCACTCAGGCCCACTCCACGCAACCTGCGGTCCCGGTCGGTGTGGGTACGGTGCGAGCCCATCGCGCCCACGAACGCGACCGGCAGCCGCAGCGCGACATCCAGCAGGGGGACGTCGAACTTGGCGTCGTGCGTGAGGACGCACAGCACGGTCCGGCCGTCGGTCCGGGTGCCGCGCAGATAGCGGTGCGGCCAGTCCACGACGACCTCGTCCGCCTCGGGGAAGCGTGCCGGCGTGGTGAACACCGGCCGGGCGTCGCACACGGTGACGTGATAGCCCAGGAACTTACCGACCCACACCAGCGCCGCGGCGAAGTCGACCGCACCGAAGACGATCATCCGCGGCGGAGGCGTGCTGGACTCCACGAGCAGGGTGAGGCCGTCGGGACAGTGCGAGCCGTCCGGCGACAGCTCCACCGTGCCCGTGCGTCCGGCGTCGAGCGCGGCCAGGGCCTGTGCTGCGGCCGTGAGGTCGAGGTCCTCGTGGATCCCGAGGCCGCCTTCCGTGGAGCCGTCGCCGTGGACGAGCAGGGCGGCACCGAAGTGCGCGGTCGGGCCCTCGACGACTCGGGCCATGGCCACCGGCTCGCCCTTGGCCACCATTTCCAGAGCGGAGCACAGCAGCGCCCTGACGGGCGTGTCCGCGAGCACGGGCATGACCATCACGTCGAGGACACCGCCGCAGGTCAGGCCTACGGCGAACGCATCTTCGTCGCTGTAGCCGAAGCGCTCCAGCACGCTCTGCCCGGTCTCCAACGCCTGCGCACACAAATCGTAGACGGCGCCCTCGACGCAACCGCCCGACACCGAGCCGATGACGGTGCCGGCCCGGTCGACGGCGAGTGTGGCGCCGGGGCCCCGTGGGGCGCTGCCGCCGACGGACACGACGGTGGCGACGGCGACATCACGCCCCTCGGCCAGCCAGTCCTTCAGCTCCGGCAGGAGGTCAAGCATCGTGGCCTGCCGTCAGGACGCGGTCCGGGCGGATGGGCAGCCTGCGGTGCCGTACGCCGGTGGCGTGCCAGACCGCGTTGGCGATGGCGGCCGCGGCGCCGACGATGCCCACCTCGCCGATGCCCTTGATGCCGACCGGGTCGTCGGGGTCGGTGTCGTCCACCCAGTCCGCCTCGATGCGCGGGACGTCGGCGTGGGTGGCCACGTGATAACCGGCCAGGTCGGCGCCGACGGGCCCGCCGAAGGCCGTATCGCGCACGGCTTCCTCGTGCAGGGCCATGGAGATGCCCCAGATCATGCCGCCGGTGAACTGGCCGCGTGCGGTCAGCGGGTTCACGATGCGGCCGGCGGCGAAGATGCCGAGCATGCGTCGTACGCGCACCTCACCCGTGGTCGGGTCCACGGCCACCTCGGCGAACTGGGCGCCGTAGGAGTGCCGTTCCATGTTCGCGAGCGCGGCGATCTGCGCGGTGGTGTCCGAGCGCACGGTGATTCCTTCAGCGGGGATGACCATGCCGGGGACGAGTCGTTCCCGCAGCTCGCCGGCGGCCGCGACGATGGCCATGGACCAGGAGCGGGTGCCCATCGAACCGCCCGCGATCATCGCGAAGCCGAACTCGCTGTCCCCGATCCGCACGGTCACCCGCTCCGGTACGACGTCGAGGGCGTCGGCCGCGACGAGAGTGAGCGCGGTCCGCGCGCCCGTGCCGATGTCGGCCGCCGATATCCGGACGGTGAAGCGGCCGTCGGCCTCGGCGGTGATGGCGGCGGTGGAGGGGGCGGCGCCCGCGGGGAAGGACGCGGCGGCGGTGCCGGTGCCCAGCAGCCATCGGCCTTCGCGCCGCACACCCGGCCGGGGGTCGCGCTCGGTCCAGCCGAAACGGCGAGCGCCCTCCTCGAAGCAGGCGCGCAGGTTGCGCTTGGCGAAGGGCAGGCCGGAGACGGGGCCCTTGTCCGGTTCGTTGCGCAGTCGCAGTTCGATCGGGTCGATCCCGCACTTCTCGGCGAGTTCGTCCAGCGCGGACTCCAGCGCGAAGGCTCCCGGAGCCTCACCGGGCGCGCGCATGAAGGTGGGGCTGGGAACGTCGAGGCGTACGACGCGGTTCTCGGTGTGGTGGGCGTCGGCGTCGTACATCACCCGCGCCACGCCGGCGCTCGGCTCGACGAACTCGTACACGGTGGCGGTGCGGCTCACCGAGCGGTGGTCCAGGGCACGCAGCCGCCCGTCGGCGTCGGCGCCGAGCCTGACCCGCTGGACGGTGGGGCTGCGGTGCCCGGCCAGCGCGAACATCTGAGGCCGGGTCAGAGCGACGCGCACCGGACGCTGGAGGATCGTCGCGGCCATCACGGCCGCCACCTGGTGGGCGCGTACACCCTTGCTGCCGAAGCCACCGCCGACGTGCTCCGAACGCACCCGCACCGAGGCGGGATCCAGCGAGAACAGGTTCGCCAGCTCGCCGACGACCCAGGTGGCGCCCTGGTTGGAGTCGACCACCTCCAGCCGGCCGTCGTCCCAGCGGGCGGTCGCCGCGTGGGGCTCCATGGGGTGGTGGTGTTCCTCGGGAGTGGTGTACTCCTCGTCCACGACGGCTGCTGACGTGGCCAGTTCGGCCTCCAGGTCGCCCTTGTCCGTCACTCCCGGCATGTGG
This sequence comes from Streptomyces sp. NPDC107528, assembly GCF_055639295.1. Classification (NCBI taxonomy): domain Bacteria; kingdom Bacillati; phylum Actinomycetota; class Actinomycetes; order Kitasatosporales; family Streptomycetaceae; genus Streptomyces; species Streptomyces sp. NPDC107528. The sequence goes on along the minus strand of NZ_JBVKAV010000005.1, from coordinate 532,616 downwards.
CCGTCCACGGGATAGGAGTCCGGGTGATCGCCGGTGAACTCGATGTCGTGCGGCAGCGGCTCGTACTCGACGACCAGGGCCTCGGCCGCCTCCCGCGCCTGCTCGGGAGTCTCCGCGACGACCAGGGCCACCGGCCAGCCCAGGTGGGGCACGGTGTCGTTCTGGAAGACGGCGCAGGTGGGGTCGGGCCTGATGCCCAGCAGGCCGACGTAGTCGGTCTCCAGGCGCGGGGCGCTGCGGTGGTCCAGGACTGCGACGACGCCGGGCATCTCAAGGACGGGAGCGCCGGCGATGGCGCGGATGCGGCCCCGCGCCACGGTGGACAACACCAGCCATCCGTAGGCGAGTTCGGTGAACGGTATGTCGCCCGCGTAGCGTGCCGCGCCGGTGACCTTGTCCCGGCCCTCCACCCGGACGTGACCGGTGCCGACCGCGCGTACGGCGGCTGATTGCGCGGTGGTGGTCATCGCGCGGCCTCCTCGGCGAGTTCGCTCAGCACGGCCACGGTCAGGTTGCGCATCAGGGTCACCTTGTATCCGTTGTGCGGCAGCGGCCGGGCCGCGGCAAGTTCGGCTTCGGCGGCGGCCGCGTACGTCTCGGCCGTGGCGGGCGCCCCGATGAGGAGCCGCTCTGCGGTGCCGGCGCGCCAGGGCCGGGAGGCGACAGCGCCGAACGCCAGGCGTGCGTCGCGCACGACCCCGTCGCGGATGTCGAGCGCGGCCGCGACGGAGCCGATGGCGAAGGCGTAGGAGGCTCGCTCGCGCGCCTTCCGGTACCGGGAGCGGGCCGCGACCGGAACCCGGGGCAGGGAGACTCCGGTGATCAGCGCACCGGCCGGCAGGGCCGTCTCGCGGTGCGGGGTCCCGGCAACGGGAAGATACAGCTGACCGATCGGCAACTCGCCCTGCCCGTCCGCGGTTTCGTAATGCAGGACGGCGTCGAGGGCGGTCAGGGCAACGGCCATGTCCGAGGGGTGTACGGCGACACATGTCTCGGACGCGCCGAGGATGGCGTGGTTGTGGTGCTCGCCGCTGATGGCCGGGCAGCCGCTGCCGGGTTCGCGCTTGTTGCACGGCTTGGTCGTGTCGGTGAAGTAGGCGCAGCGGGTGCGCTGGAGGAGGTTGCCGCCGACCGTGGCCATGTTGCGTAGCTGGCCGGAGGCACCGGCGAGCACCGCTTGGGCCAGCATCGGGTAGTGGCTGCGGACTTCGGGGTGGGCGGCGAGGTCGCTGTTGGTGGCGGTCGCACCGACGCGAAGTCCGCCGTCCGCGGCCGGCTCGATGCGGTCCAGGGGCAGTTCCCGTACGTCGACTAGGCGAGCGGGGCGTTCCACGCCGCTCTTCATCAGGTCGACCAGGTTGGTGCCGCCGGCGAGGTAGCGCGCGTCCGGATCGTCGTCGAGGAGGGCGACGGCACCCGACACGTCGGGGGCCCTGCGGTAGTCGAACTCCCTCATGCGGCGGCCTCCTTGGACTGCCCCGGCACGTCCGCAACTGACGAGGCGTCGGCCTCGGCAGCTCGTGCGACGGCCTCGACGATCGACGTGTAGGCGCTGCAGCGACACAGGTTGCCGCTCATCCGCTCACGGATCTCGTCCGGGGTCAGCGGCGGCGGCCCGGCCGCCGGACGTACGTCGTCGGAGGCGGCGCTCGGCCAACCGGCCGCGTGCTCCGCGAGCATGCCGATCGCCGAACAGATCTGTCCGGGGGTGCAGTAGCCGCACTGATATCCGTCGAGTTCGAGGAACGCCTGCTGCACCGGATGCAGGTGGTCGCCGTTCGCGACGCCTTCGATGGTGGTGATCTCACGTCCTTCGGCCGCGACCGCGAGTTGCAGGCAGGCGACCGTCCTGCGGCCGTCGATCAGAACGGTGCAGGCACCGCACTGCCCCTGGTCGCAGCCCTTCTTGGTGCCGGTGAGATCGAGTCGCTCGCGCAGGGCGTCGAGCAGGGTGGTGCGGTGGTCGACGGGCAGCGTGTGCTTCTCGCCGTTGATGTGCAGGGTGATGACGCTGGACGTCGATAAGGCCATGAGTAACTTCCTTCAGGCATTCGGTACTTGAGGGGCCCCGAGCCTCGGGCGTGCGTGGACCCGGTAGGCGGCGTCTCGGCCACCTGGGGTGCGCGTCGTGGTGTGAGGGTGTGCTGGTGGTGCGCGACATCGCTGGTGATCGGGGGCGCTTGCAATGAGTGGGGGGATGGTGAGCGCTGGTGACAGTGAGGGCGTGACGGTTGTGGGCCTGTGCTTGTGGGGCGCATGCAGTGCACGAGGTGCACGGCGGAAGATGAAGCACTGAACGGCGGCGCTGAACGGCGGCAGAGGACTGACGTGCCTGTCGTGTCCGGAGCTAGAGTGGACCCCAACCGGACATCTGTCCGCTACCCGGGAAACGTAACGGACAGTTGTCCGCTTGGCAAGGGTGCGCTCCTGCCACGTGCCTCAAGGAGTGACGGTGCAGCACAAAAAAGACACCCCTCTGCGCTCGGACGCGCAACGCAACCGTGAACGCATCCTGGGCGTCGCCCTGACCGAACTGACGCGGTGTCCGGACGCGCCCCTGAGCGCCATCGCCAAGAAGGCGGGGGTCGGCCAGGGCACGTTTTACCGCAACTTCCCCAACCGCGAGACCCTTGTCCTGGAGATCTACCGCCACGAGATGCAGCAGGTCGCCGACAGCGCGACGCAACTGCTCCAGGAGCTGCCGCCGCAGCAGGCCCTGCGCACCTGGATGGACCGACTGGCCGAGTTCGCCATGACCAAGGCGGGCCTGGCCGACGCGATCCGCCTAGCCACCAGTGCGCCAGGGGGCCCGGCGAAACCCTCCCCCACCCCCGTCGCCGAGGCGGCCGAACTCCTGCTCCGCACAGCCGAGGAGGCAGGCACCATCCGCCCCGGGGTCACGGCCGACGACTTCGTCCTCGCCATCGCCGGCCTGTGGCAGATGACCCCGACGGAGGACTGGCGACCGCGCGCGGCACGACTTCTCGACCTGGTCATGGACGGGTTGCGGGCGGGTGCGGCGCGGCCGTGAGGCGTCTTCGCGACTACCCCGAGGAAACCTGGTACGAGGCTTGCGCCTCGGAACGAGTACACGGAGGACGATCTCCTCAGTGCTCGCAGAGGGAGAACTCTCGTTCGTAGAGCTGCTCGTTGTGTTCGTCGACGAAAAACTTGCGTTCCTGCATGAGTTGTTCGCGGTACTCCTTGGCTTGTTCAAGCGTCATGGTCGAGGTGGGGGACCATGGCTGTTGTGGTGGCACATCGGATGTGGAGACGATTTCTTCCGACGGGTCGACCAGGAAGAACGCGAGAATTTTGCGATGTCCCGGGCGGGTGGGGTCCGCGAGGCGGAATGAGCCGACGCGGTGTTGGAGGATGTTGGGGAACGCCAGGCAGCGGCCCGCTGGGGTCGATGCCGAGCCCAGCATCTGGTTCAGTGCGTCTTCGTCCTCCAGGCCATAGACCTCACGCAGACCGTTGTCGTCGTTCTGCTCGTAACTCGGGTCCTCGAGTGCCGCCCTGAAGCTCAGCCGGCTTTCCGTGATGTTCTCGCTGTCCCAGTAGTAGATGCCGGTCGAGACGATCCGCTCGTTCATCATCCCCTCGACATGCCAGGAACCGCCGAAGTACTCGGGCTTGTCCGGCGTGAGATGAATGGTGGCAAGCTTGACGATGACCTGCAGACGGCGGCCGCGCAGATCGACTCGGGCCGAGTCATCGGGCAACTCCGGCGGGGTGAACGTCGGGGCGTCCGGGATGACCGGGCGGCGGTTTTCCCACCAGTCGTCCTGGGCCTCTTCCCAAGTCCTGACCGCTTCTTGGTAGGCCCCGTCATCACTGTAGGCGGATTTGTCCGGGTGCTCCGGCTCCGAGTCGTACCACCCGTAAGGATTCGCCTCGATCCTCAGGGGCCGCGGATGGCGCAGATCGGTGAGCACGTTCTCCAGCAGCGGGCGCAGGCGTGCGAACAAGTCTGGTAGGACAGCGGCCAGTTCGCGGTGAGTATCGGGGTGGACGTTGTTGACGTACGAACGGAAAGCGACAGCGCCGTCGTCACTGACCTCGACGTCAGTGGGCAGCCACTGGAACTTCTCCGAAAATTCGTACCGCGAATAGCGGTCCGTCGGGTTCCGCCAAGCCCGCTCGGCCGCGCCGCTCACCTCACGCACCAGGCAGAACAGCGAGGGATGAACCAGATCCAGTACCTGACCATCGGATCCGGGATGCCAGTCCTGTTCCGCTTCGGGCACCTGTTCCAGAACCCGAACCGCTTCGCGCAGCCGGGATCTGAGCTCGTTGTCGACGAGTGTGTCCGACTGCCACACCCCGTCGACCGCGGAGACCTCGATACCGGTACGCCCGTCTCGCAGTGCGGCGTAATGCGCGAGTTCAGCAAGCACGTAATAAACCTGTGCTTCAGTGAGGCCCTGGGAGACCGCTTCTTGCGTCCACCTGGCAACAATGTCGGCGTCGTTCATCTTGTCGAACCACCCCGGCTTCGCCCGAATGTGGGCGCTGCACTGCATCATCTGAAGTTCCCGCAGCGTTCGGGGTGTCGCGAACGATATGGAACGGGAAGCATGAAAGGGCAGCGGGAAAGCAGACAGGCCAGTCAATTCTCTTGATCCTCCCAGTCGGTGTACGGCAGCGGGAAGGATACGTCAGGGCACTGACACCCCAGCGGCAGCTCCGGTTGGTCCGGGAGCCAGGGCTTCGGCGGAGACGTGTGATGCCCGGTTCGAGCTCAGCCGAAGCCGAGCAGCCCGAGGTCTCGCACATCAAGGCGACCGAGGCACAGGAGGCGGCCGCACGTGCCCTGGAATCGCTCGGCGGTGAGCGTGTCCGGGAAGGCGCCGAGCGCGGAGAACAGTTCGTGGCCCCGCTCGGCGAAATCGGCTGGCCCGACCACAAGTTCCGTCGCGGCCCGAACCATCCCCCTACTCATTGGATACCCAACACCTGCCCTGAGTGTGGAGGGCCTGCGCGAGAAGCCCCACCGCGCGAAAGAATGGATGGGCTCATGGCTACCTCCGAACGCACAGTCAGTCCTGGGCAGTCGCCGGACCCTCTCCAGACCGTGCCGACCGACCCGACCAACCCCGGCGGCCCGCACCACCGGCAGCACCGCGTCGGAATCCCACCGGCGTCTCCGGGCCCGGCCGAGACACCGGCACGAGGGCGCGCCCGGCCAGATTGTCATCCGTCTGCGCTGTGACCGCGCGACGCGCGTGCAAGGCTGGGCTCGTCCAGGCGGGACGGGTAGCGGAGGACAAAGGTGGACTGGGGTCGGTTCGCGCAGCAGATGGCGTCGATGGCACGGGACCTTCTGGCGCAGGATTCGGTGAATGCCACGTTGGAGCGGATCACCACGGCGGCCACCGAGTTGGTCGACGGCTGCGACGTGGCCGGCATCCTCGTTCTGCACGACCATACGGTGGAGACGCTCGCTCCCACCCACCAGCTGGTCATCGACAGCGATCAGCTGCAGCAGCGCCTGGGCGAAGGACCGTGCTTCGATGCCGCCCGAACCTCGCAAGGAGAGCGGGTCTACCGCATCGCCGACCTCACCGCCGAACAACAGCGCTGGCCCGCCTACGCCCCGCAGGCCCGCGCCCTCGGAGTGGGCAGCATGATGGGCTTCCTCCTCTTCACCGACAACGAAGACCTCGGCGCCCTGAACCTCTACTCCCGCAAGCCCGGCGCCTTCACCGAGGCCAGCGAGCTGGCCGGCTGGCTGCTCGCCTCACACGCGGCAGTCGCCTTTTCCAGCGCCCGCACCCACGCCCAGATGGTGCGGGCCGTCGCCACCCGCCACCTCATCGGCGAAGCGATGGGCATCCTGATGGGAGGCCACCACCTCACGGAAGACCAGGCCTTCAACGTCCTGCGGCGCTACTCCCAGGAGAACAACATCAAGCTCCGCGACGTCGCCCACCGCGTCTGCCAAAAAGGCAGCCTCTCGTGACCCCGGCTGAGCGGCTCCCCCAGCACGTGGGCTGAACCAGAAGAGCCTGAGCCGCGCCAGTCCGCCAGGGGAAAGCTGCTGAACTCGGCCTGCCTACCAGGTCCCCCGTCCCACCGGGCCTACCTGTGCCATGTGGTACCCAGGGAGGTGCCCAAGGTCAGGAACTACCCTCCTGGGCGCGGCGTTCGGCGTACGCCTGGGTGCGGGGATCGAATCGCAGCCGGGTGAAGACGATGCGCTGTCCGGGCCGATGCCCACCGGTACGAGCAGTTGCGGGATGTGGAGCTCGACGAGCAGGGTCAGGCACTGATTCAGCTCATCGATCTGCCCGGTGAGCTGATCGATGCGCTGGGCGAGCATGCTCAGGCTCATATGGGTGGTCTGGGCCATTGCCTCCTCGTCGCGCGGGCCGAGGCACGCGCACGTGCGGAACAGCTCGCGGCTGCCCGGACCAGACAAGCGGTCCCGCGGCGCGTGGTCGCCTCGACCAGGACGGCCTTGAACTGGTTGATCGCCTGGGTGCGAGCGTTGACCGCGGAGTCCTTGGCGAGTTTGAACATCCGGGCGCCGTGCACCGGACCGTCGCCGGATTCTCGACACCGCCAGCCGTGCGCGGATCGCAAGTGTCCCCGCGTTCAGCGTCGTCCCTGGTATCGACTTCACCGGGGCTTTTCCGGCTGGCTGCTCGGCGGCCGGCGCGGGCCGGTCGTCGCTCCCCACGCCGTGCCATCGGGCGTGTACGCCCCTCAAGAAGACACCGACCTACTCATCGGTGCACTGCGTGACGAGCGGCTGCCGCACGGTGCGAGCGGCCTCGACGCGGGGACCGGTTCTGGTGCGCTGGCGATCGAGGCCGCTCGGCGCGGCACGCACGTGACCGCGGTGGACGTGTCGTGGCGGGCGGTGTGCACGGCCCGGCTGAACGCCCGACTCGCCCGCCTCCCTGTTCGTACCCCGCACGGCAACCTCTTCGCCCCGGTGCGCGGTCAGTCCTTCGACCTCATCCTGGCCAACCCGCCGTACGTGCCCACACCCGACACCGGACGGCCGCCGCGCGGTGCCGCCCGGTCCTGGGACGCCGAACCGTGCGTGATAGGCGGCTTATCCTCGACCGGATCTGCGGGGAGGCCCCCGCCCTGCTGGGCCCCGGCGGTGTCCTACTGGTCGTGCACTCGGCCCTCAGCTGTCCCGACCGGACGCTGGCGCACCTGCGCGGGGCGGGCTTGAGGCATTTTGTTACTGGCCGTCGCATCATCCCGTACGGGCCCGTGCTGCGGTCACGGGAGCGCTGGCTACGGGAACGCGGCTTGCTACCCACCCCGGAGCAAGCGGAGGAGCTGGTGGTCGTCCGGGAATTCCCGGTGTGACGGGCGCTCGGCGGTAGCGAGGGCAGGGGATGCCCAGACGGCCGCGTGCGCGCGGGCGCGGGTCGGACACGCGGAGGGAGCGTGGGGTGCCGCCCGGCCTCAAGGCCCAACTGCGGAAAATCTGGTCGAATCGCACGAGCGTTGCCTTCGAACGCTTCCCGTGGTGAGAGACCAGCACGCGACCGTTCCACGCATCGGCCGTGTCGCCCGCCCCGCCCATCCGGCAAGGACCGTCGTTTTCCGGTTCATCCGCATGGAGGTGGGGACTTGGCTGTGAACCGATGCCCCTGGAGGTGTGGTGTGGCGGTACGGCATCGTCTGATCGAGGCGAGTCCGCAGACGGTGTCGGCCGTCCTCGCGGACTGAAGTCGATACGCGGAGTGGGTCGTAGGGGCATCGGCCTCAAAACCGATCGCATCGTTGCTGCCACAGAGTCACTGACCGGTGCAAGTTCTTGGGGCGGCAGCCCGGCCCGTCGGCCAGGCTGCCGATTGTCCATCAGTCGTTCTTGCCCAAGGCTTTGCGGACCGCGTCCCTGGTGCGGTCGGTGAGCGCCGCGAGTGGCCCCAGGGCCGCGTTGGCCGCTGCCGACTCGACGCCCGGGTGCGGGCGAGTGGGTGCCATGGCTTCGGCAGCCTTGACGGCCTTGGCCATGGCAGCGAGGCCGGCGGCGTCGGTGCTGCGGCGGATGTGGATGAACTCGTATCGTTCCTCAGCCCGCGCGTGCTCCTGGACGTCCTTGCGCAGTTTCATCAGCTGCGGCATGAACTTCGGGTCGTCGGTGTCGAGGTCGTCCAGGGCGGCCAGCGTCTCCTTGGCCGCCCGTTCCTCGGCGAGCCGGTCCTTCACGACCTCTTCACCGCCGGCCAGGGCCCGCCGGGCAAAGGGATGGACGACTTCCTCCTCCGCCGTTTCGTGCACGGCCAGCAGCCGCACCAGGCGGCGGAAGGCGTCACGGCGTTCCTCGCCGGTGCCGGCCTCGACCTCGTCGAAGAGGTTGCGGATGTCGCCGTGCTGGCGCATCAGCAACGCCACGACGTCGGTGTCCTTGGACCGGTCGTCACCGGCCTGCGGGGTGTCAAGATCGGACATCTCAGATCCCTTCACTTCTCGCGCATGGCGGGGTCGGGGTGCTCGCCCTCGGACTCGATGCGGTACTCGCGGCCGAACATCTCGTCGTGCTCTGCCATGACCCGCTCGCTGGGCGGTTCCTCCCCGCCGTGGATCTGCTCCTGCATCTTCTCGAACCGCTCGTGCGCCTCACGCACATAGCCGGCACCGAGGGTGGTCAGGTCCATCTGGGTGTCCAACAGCTCCCGCAGGTACTGCTTGTTCGGCTCGAAGGTCAGCACGTTCGGCAGCTCGGGCGCCAGGACCTCCTGCGGCTCCCTACCGTCATGGCGGCGCATCAGGTCACAGGCGGTGTGCAGGTGCTCCAGCTCCATGTTCAGGTGAAGCTCCCAGATCGCCTTGACCTTGGGATCGCTCTCCTGCTCCATGAAGGAGTAGTAGAGGTAGCACTCGTTGTACTCGTGGTTGACGAGTTGCTCCCACCAGGTCTCGCCCGGGTCGACGAGGGACTCGTAGTGGGTGACGTGCTCCTCCTCGATGAGCCCGATCTCCTGGTAGAGCCGGCGGGCGATCGGCTCCATGTAGGTGGGGCCGGTGTTCATGTAGAAGTTCATGGTCTGCTGCTCCGCCGACATGATCGTCAGCGCGTGCAGTTTCGACAACGGGTCCGTCTCGTCCTTGGCGTAGGGATCACGCACGTTGTCGACCGGGTCACGGTGGTGGAACTTGGTCGGCCGCCCGGGCATGACCTCCGTCAGCCCGTCGACGATCGACTCCGCCTTGCGGTGCTCGATCATCTCGTACAGGTTGGCGTACCGGTACAAGTGGTCGAAGTCCTCCAGCACACCGAACTGATATGCCTGCTGCAGGTACGGATCCGGTTCCATCCGCGCCACCCACGCCGTCAGGTCCACCGCGACCTGCTCGTAGGCGATAGTCGTCTCCAGCACCGACGACACACCCGGCAGCAGCCAGTTCACCACCTTCTGCTGCTGAGCCTCGATGTAACGGGTCCGGGCGAGCTGCCGCTTCACCTCAGGATCGACCGTGTTGCGGGCAAGCTGGTGACTGAACAGGATCGCCTCCACCTCGATCCCGTTCATCGTGATGATCCGGCACCGGGTGTACGGGTCACCGCGGTCGGGATCGATCGGCTGCACATTCAGCTCGCGCCAGTTGCGCAACTGGCGGTCCAGCGGGATACCCCGCTGCTCCAAAGGATTGAAGGTCATGGACGCACTCCTCAGGCAGAGGTGGGTGAGCGAAGTACCCCCGCCGCCGTGCTCCATATCAGCGGACAAGGCACCGGGGCCATGCTTCAGCCATCTCGGTGCCCCAGCCATCGCCCACGCACGGACGGCTGCACCAGTCCCACCTTCGAGCAGGCCCATGGGCTGATCGGCTGCATACCGGACGGGGAAATCGCGTCTTCGGGGCTCACCCGTACCCGCGCGACCGGTGTGCCCGGAGCGGGGGCAGGGTTGTCGGCGCCGCGTACGGCGGGCCACCTGCCGATGTCGATCGGCATCCTGGCGGACATCACCGCGATTTCCAGTGACCTCCCAGCGCGACACTGCTTGGCGGCGCGTACGACCGTCCCGGATCCGTTCGTCCGCGACTCGCATACCAGCCCACCCCCAGCACCACAGCCAGCGCCGCTCCCACCGCATCACCGCCGTAGTACATCAACCGAGCACCGTTGTGCAGGTCAGCGGTGGTGAAGCCGGTGCCGGGCGGCGGTTGAGCGTAGAGGACCTTGGCCAGCACGCCATGTGCGGCACCGGCGGCCAGCAAAGCGGCACCACGCACGACAACACTCCAACGGTGACGCACCGGATCGAGCTGGCACACAGCGAAGGTGAACAGCAGCCCCGCTGCCAGTACGTGCGCATGCACCACACCGTGCAGCAAGGGATCGTGAGCCATGGCCGCGAACAGCTCGGAGCGGTACAGCAGCCACAGTCCGCCGACGTCCAGCAGTGCCGCCAACGGAGGAAAGACGAGCCAGCGGGCTGGAGCAAAGTGCATCAGGGCCGGCAGGGCCCGGCGCACCCGGCCGGACGGAAGAGCACGCAGGGCCAACGTGAGGGGGCGAGCCACAATGAGCAGCAGCGGGGCGCCCATACCCAGAACCAGATGCTGGATCATGTGCCCGGTGAACGGCCCTCCCGGCGGCCGACCGACCGCCACCCAGGCCGTGGCGAGGCTGCCGGCGGTGAAGGACACGTCCCGCCACTGGGGCCAGAGATCCCCACGGCGCCGAAGCCGACCTGCGGCCAGTACATAGATGACTGCCGTCAGCAGTGCTGCTACGGCCATGGGAGGCTCGGACGCGGCCAGGTTGTCCGGTCCCGGGTGCACGTGCGCGAGGCTCACAACTCCGGCCCCCGGCCGTCACGGCGAGCCGCACCTACCGCCAGGATCACACCGACGACCAGCAGGGCCAGGGCGGTGATGTTCCACGCCCAGTCGTAGGGGGTGACGTCAACGCCGTAGCGGATCTGGTGCAGGCGCAGCAGCTTGTGGTCCACGCTCCCGTCGAACAGTTGAAAGACCCCCAGGCCCAGGAAGAACCCCGCCCGCGCATGAGCCGGTGCCAGGGTCCGACGGCGGCGCAGATCGGCGTGCAAGAAGAACCCGGCGACCAGTGTCAGCAACTCGGCGCTGTGCAGCAGCCCGTCGGACAACAGGCCCACGCTGGTAGTGGATCGGTCATAGAAATGGTGCCAGCCCAGAATCTGATGGAAGACGATCTCGTCGACAGCGGCCATCACCGCCGCACCGATCAGCGCCCACACGATCATCGACCTGCGAGGCTCTGTACAGGGGCCCGTGGCATTGGGTGGCCGGCCCGGTTCTTTCATGCGCATCCGCCTTTCCGATCGACGTGTCGTCGGCTGTCCCTCACGCTTGGGCCTGCCCAGGGGCTCCCGGCGGCTGGGGGGCTCGGGTGGTACCGGGTACCCGATGGGCATGCTCAAGCGCGCACTGTGGCGGGGCCTGATCGCCGGTGCCGCCGGAGGCGTCGCGATGGTCCTCGGCGAGATGATCGAGCAGGCCGTCACCGGCAGGCCCGAACGGGCGGGCGAGCAGCCGCTGCCGGTCAACTGGGCCATGCACTTCGGCCAGGCCGCTCTGCTCGGCGTGCTGCGCTCGATAGAAACGCGACCGGCGTCGGTGCGCCATCCAGCGGCTGGCCTCGCAGCGAACTCGTCGTGGACCTCCTACACAAGGCCGTCTACGGCTACGCCACCGGTGCCGTCGCTGATGCTCTGGCCGCCCGTCACGGCCCGGGGCCCGGACAAGCGCCACGCCGCCCGCCCCGGCCGCCAAACCGCTGCCGGCCCCTGCCCCGCAAGGACGCCCACAGCCAATGAGTCCGGCAGCCCCCGCTTGCCACCGAAGACGCGCTGCCATCCCCGTCCGCTGCCGGCGTCGGCTGGGCACCGTCAGCGGCTGAGCAGGGATGTCAGCACCCCCATCCCGCCCACGCAGGCCAGGACGGCGCAGGCACCAGCGGCATGGCGTTTGAGCAGGCCCCGTTGCAGGGCGGCGTACCGGGTTTCGTACTCCTGCCGCAACTGGGCGGATCGTTCGACTGTGCCGAGCAGCATCCGGCGAGTGAGGTCGATGCGCTTGTGGATGTAGTGGCGTATGACGTCCTCCGCCTGGGAGGCGGTCAGCCACGGCATCCGTGCGCAGAGGTCTTCGGCCTCGCGGCGCGCCTCGTCGTGGTGAGCGCGTGCGAGGAGGTAGCCCTCGGCTTCGCTGGCCAGAGCGCTGTTCGCCGCGCTGCGGGGTGTGCCGGGTGGGTCGGGCTTCATGATGGTTCGCCCTTGTGCCCCTCGGCCTCCACCACGTCCCGCTTGCCGGCGTTCTCCGCCTCATCGAGCTGCGCCAGACTGGGTTGGTGCAGGTCGAACGCCGGCGATTCCGTGCGAATGCGCGGCAGGGTGAGGAAGTTGTGGCGCGGGGGCGGGCATGAGGTGGCCCACTCCAGGGAGCGGCCGTATCCCCACGGGTCGTCGACCTCCACGAGTTTGCCTTCGTGAGCGGTTTTCCAGACGTTGTAGAGGAAGGGCAGCGTGGACAGGCCGAGAAGGAAGGATCCGATGGAGGAGACGGTGTTGAGAGCGGTGAAGCCGTCGACGGCGAGGTAGTCGGCGTAGCGGCGGGGCATGCCCTCCGCGCCGAGCCAGTGCTGGACGAGGAAGGTGGTGTGGAAGCCGACGAAGAGCGTCCAGAAATGGATCTTCTCCAGGCGGTGGTTCAGCATGGTGCCGGTCATCTTCGGCCACCAGAAACTGAAGCCGCCGAACATCGCGAAGACGATCGTGCCGAACAGCACGTAGTGGAAGTGCGCGACCACGAAGTAGGAGTCGGTGACGTGGAAATCCAGCGGCGGAGAGGCGAGCAGGACGCCGGTCAGGCCGCCGAAGAGGAACGTGACGAGGAAGCCGACCGCCCATAGCATCGGTGGCTCGAACGAGATGGAGCCCTTCCACATCGTGCCGATCCAGTTGAAGAACTTCACCCCCGTCGGCACCGCGATGAGGAAGCTCATGAAGGAGAAGAACGGCAGCAGCACCGCGCCGGTCGCGAACATGTGATGCGCCCACACGGTCACGGACAGTCCGGTGATGGCGATCGTGGCGCCGATCAGTCCCATGTAGCCGAAGATCGGCTTGCGGGAGAAGACCGGAAGGATCTCGGTCACGACGCCGAAGAACGGCAGGGCGAGGATGTAGACCTCGGGGTGGCCGAAGAACCAGAACAGGTGCTGCCACAGAACCGCGCCGCCGTTCTGCGGGTCGAAGATGTGCGCACCGAATTTCCGGTCCGCTTCCAGCGCGAACAGCGCGGCGGCCAGGACGGGGAAGGCGAAAAGGACCAGGACCGAGGTGAGCAGCACGTTCCAGGTGAAGATCGGCATCCGGAACATGGTCATACCTGGGGCGCGCATGCAGATGATGGTGGTGATGAAGTTGACCGCACCGAGGATGGTGCCGAACCCGGTGAATGCCAGCCCCATGATCCACAGGTCACCGCCCACGTGGGACGTGCGCTCACCCCCGCTGAGCGGGGTATAGGCGGTCCAGCCGAAGTCGGCGGCACCGTCGGGTGTCAGGAAGCTGCCGAGCACGATCAGACCGCCGAACAGGAACAGCCAGTACGAGAACATGTTCAGCCGCGGGAACGCGACATCCGGGGAGCCGATCTGCAGCGGCATGATCGCGTTGGCGAACCCGGCGAACGTCGGCGTCGCGAACAGCAGCAGCATGATCGTGCCGTGCATGGTGAACGCCTGGTTGTACTGCTCGTTGGACAGGATCTGCATCCCCGGCCGGGCCAGCTCCGCCCTGATCGCCATCGCCAGTGCTCCGCCGACCAGGAAGAACCCGAACGACGTGATCAGGTACAGGTGCCCGATCTTCTTGTGGTCCGTTGTGGTCAGCCAGGTGACGATCACCTCGCCGCGGCTGCGGCTCTCTGCCGCCGGTACCGGAGACACCGGTTCAGTTTGTGTCGCCATGAGTCCCTCGTTCGACAGCAATTCAGCGCATGGGTGGGCACGACCGGGAGAGCGAAGTATCGCCCCGCCCTTCAGACGTGTTGACTGCGCGCAACCAGCCCAACGGAACCCAATCCTGCCGTCCCCTCACCACGCCCTTGTAGCGTCTGATTTGGGGCTGACTGGCTGACAGATCCATCCGTTGGAGTGGGATACCCGATGGGGCGGCCGGCGCGGCTTCCGTGAGGGCGAAGTGAGCCGTAAGGGCTGACCGCAATGCTGGGCGGCGTGTTCGCCTGGCTTGCAGCCCGCAAAGCTGCGACACCGGTGATCACGAGAGACGGACAGGATCATGGAGATTCATCAAGACGGGCCTGACCGGGCCCACCGGCGCCCCGAAGGCGTCAGTGACGAGACCGTGGAAGCACTCGGGGCGCTGTCCAAGGCTCTGGAGACCACCGAACGCGCCAGAGGCCACCTCTACAGCTTTCATCAGCTGACCGGCACGTCTGACTTCCAACTTGACCGAGCCGTTGAGCTGCTGCGTCGAGCCGGCCACCCCGAGTGGGCAGACAGAGTGCAGTCGGAGATCCTCGGCCGGAACGTCATCCCGGGGCACTGGACCTTTCAGATCGTGGAGGCATACGACGTCACCTACCACAGGCCATTCACGCTCCTGGAGCGTGAGGCCGTCGATCAGCTGGCCCAGGGCCGCGGCCACCTGTACGAGGCGGAAATGAAGGAGACACGACGCACCGTCGGCCATCCCGACCACGCCGCCCGGCCTCCCGGCAGTCACGAACGTCTGGAATGAGTCCCGCACCCGACGACACCTGGTGCCATCTTGAAGGCGGATCACCGTCCCGGCCTCGCCGGTGATCGCTGCGGCCGGTGGATTTTGTCCCGTGTGGATGTGTCAGCGTGCGTGTGGGACCGGCGTTCGACATGCGACCTCCCCGCGCCGGGTTCGGTGTGGTCGCGCCGAACCTGCGAACGCGTTCCATCTGCGTGCCGACGGCCGGGCATCCGTCAGTGCGGGCGAGGACGTATCGCCGGACATGACTGCGGACCTGCTGGACCGCGTCACATCAGCCCGACACGAGGGGGAGCCGGACACGGCGGAGCCGAATACCCGCCCTGCCACCGAGCAGGAACGGGCCCTGCTCGCCCTGTGGCAGGACTTCTTGCCGACGCCCTCGCTCTCCGTCCCTGGACAACTTCTTCGAGCTGGGCGGGGACTATATCCGGTGCGCCCGAAGCCGGCGGCAGGATAAGCCGTTCTCAATGCTTCGGCCGGTCCGGTCCCCGCCGGCCCACTTGCCCTGTGCGACGTCGGTGAGAATCGAGCGCTGAGCCAGCAGCCCCCTGCCTGCGCCTGGGGGCGGGTGCAGGGCACGGTGGGCATCTACGCCGATCAGCGTGCCCGGCGCATAGCCCAGCAGCCGCTCCGCCCACGGATTGCAGGCGATCACCAGCCCGGCGGCGTCCACCGCGTACACGCCGGCACCCGCCGCCTCGAACGGGCGGCCATCAACTCCTCACCCGAGACGGCAGGGACGGCATCTGTCCCGGGAGAACTGTCCACGCCGCGTATTCTGCCCGCCCGCCCCGGAACAGGAGAAGCCAGCCAGGTGCCTGAAACATCAACGCCACGGTGCATGGCACGCCGCGGCGGCATCGGGGAACACTCCGATCGCCGTGTCCAGCCCCGTCAGTTCCAGCAGCCGACGCACCTGGCAGCCAGGGCCAGCCAGGACCAGCCAGCCGTAGCCTGCCCCCGCGTGCCTCGGCACGGCGCATCCCGTACACCACCACACCCAGTCCGGCGGAGTCCATGAAGGTCACCTGATTCAGGTCGAGCACGATCCGCATCCGCCCTTCGCTGATCAACGCATCCTCAAGAACGGCCCCGCAACGACGCCCTTCCGTCGGTCATTTCGGCCGGTAGCCACGGAACGTCCGTTGACCTGAATCCTCGGCCGCCACCACGATCGCCTCCTGCGTCGCGCTCGCCCGGTGAATCTAAAAAGGGATCAGTTTTGTAACGTCATGGTCCGCTAGTTCGGATCAGATCGGTACTGAAGAGGCGGGTGCGATAACCGGCTATTCCTGATGCGGGAAACCCGAGGACGGTGCTCAAGTTACCCGTAGGTTTCTCGTGACTTGTTTCACGATTCTCAGTAGAACTCGTTTCTGTTGCGTGAGAGAAAGGGGATCTACGTGGACTCCAAACTACCTGAAACACCGGAGGGAAGAGGTCTCTCCCGTCGTCGCTTCCTTGGCAGAACTGGTTCTATTTTTGGTGCCATCGCTCTGGGCGCATTCGACCTGCCGGCCGCTGCCGCACTGCCTGAGGAGCCCGGCCTGATCGAACCCGGTGCACAGGTCAGCGCCCTCGTGATAGGCACCGGGTACGGAGGGTCCGTCACCGCGCTCCGGCTCGCCCAGGCCGGCGTGGACGTGCACATGGTGGAAATGGGCATGGCTTGGGAAACTCCGGGGACGGACGGCAAGGTCTTCGCCAACACCACCACCCCGGACTACCGGTCGTTCTGGCTTCGCACACGGACCAAGCAGCCCATCAGCAACTTCCTCGGCTTCCCGCTCGACCGTGACGTGCCGCGGTACACGGGCATCCTGGACGCCGAGGAAATGGGCGGCATCGTGGTGTACCAGGGGCGGGGTGTCGGGGGCGGCTCCCTCGTCAACGGTGGCATGGCAGTGACACCCGAGCGAAGCCGCTTCCCCGGAGTGCTCCCGTCGGTCGACGCCGATGAAATGTACGACGTCTACTACCCGCGGGCGAACAGCACCCTCGGCGTCACGACGATCGACCCTGCCTGGTTCGAGACGACCGAGGCCTACAAGTACGCACGCGTGGGCCGCAAACACGCCGGGCGATCCGGTTTCCGCTTCATGTTCGTCCCCAACGTCTACGACTGGGACTACATGAAGCAGGAGGCTGCGGGGGCGGTGACCAAGTCGGCGCTGGCCGGCGAGATCCTGTACGGCAACAACCACGGCAAGAAGTCGCTGCCGAAGACCTACCTCGCGCAGGCTCGCGCGACCGGGCGGGTCACCATCTCACCCCTGCACAGGGTCACCGCGGTGACGCCCGCCACCGGCGGCTACTCGGTGACCATGGAGCAACTCGACACGAGCGGAGCCGTCACCACCACCAAGACCGTGCGGGCGCAACGGGTGTTCTTCGCCGCGGGCAGCGTCGGCACCAGCAAACTGCTGGTCCGTCTGAAGGCGACGGGTGCGCTGCCCGGGCTCAACAATGAGGTCGGCAGCGGTTGGGGCGAGAACGGCAACGTGATGTGCGGCCGGGCCAATCATCTGTGGGACCCGACCGGGGCGCTGCAGTCGTCGATCCCGACGGCCGGCATCGACAACTGGGCCGCGGGGGGTGCGTTCGCCGAGGTGGCGCCGCTGCCGACCGGTATCGAGACCTGGGCGTCGTTCTACCTGTCGATCACGAACAATCCGCACCGGGGCCGGTTCACGTGGAATGCGTCGGCGGGGAAAGTGGTGTTGGACTGGCAAACGGCTTGGAAGCAGCCGTCGATCACCATGGCGAAAACGATCTTTGACAAGATCAACGCCAAGGAAGGGACCATCTACCGCACAGACCTCTTCGGCGCGTACAAGATCTGGGGCGACCACCTCACGTACCACCCGCTCGGCGGGGCGGTTCTCGACAAGGCCACTGACAACTACGGTCGGCTGCACGGCCATCCGGGTCTGTACGTGATGGACGGTGCCCTGATTCCCGGCAACGTCAGCGTCAATCCCTTCGTCACCATCACCGCGCTCGCCGAGCGCAACATCGAGAAGATCATCGCCGAGGACTTCTGACCGCTAGCGCGTCCCGTCGGTGCGTCGTGCGGAAACTGTAGTGCCGTGCGGACCGTGCGGACCCTGTAGTGCCGTGCGGAAACTGTGGGCCGTGTCCGAGGGGCCCGGCCCACAACCCTGAGCGCGCCTTGTCAGGAACCCTGTGGCGACGGCAGCACACAGACGCTGTCGAGCCCCAGCACATGATTGAGGCGGCCGAACGCCAGCCAGGAGCCGATACTCATGCTCAACTCCACGATCTCCGCCTGGCTGTAGTGCGCCTTCATCCGGTCCCAGAACTCGTCGTCCAGACTGTGATGGTCAAGTGCGTAGCGCTCCGCGTACTCGGCGGCCAGCCGCGTCCGTACGTCGAAGGATTCCGTGGTCCGCCACTGGGCGACCGCGTCCAAGAAGTCGTTCTCGACTTTCTCTCCGTCGCGTTCGGTACGCCAGTCCAGGCAGAACAGACATCCGTTGATCTGCGCGATGCGCAGACGGGCGGCCTCGAACTCGCGCAGCCCAAGGGTCGTGTACTGATATACGGCCAGGGAGAAGGCACTGGCTGCCTGGCCGATTTCGGGAACGAGGTCGCCCCAGACGTACGGGATCGGCTCGGCGCCGTCGGGGATGTCGATGTGCATGATCACTTCTTTCCCAGTTTGCCCACCGCCGGGCGCAGCGGGACGTCGAGTGCGTCGTAGAGGCCGGGTTGGGCCTCGGCGAGCCAGTCGATGGCGTTGACGAGGCGGCCGGCTGCCGTCGCGTTGCCGCCGGCGGCTCTGTTGAGTCCCTCGTCCGTGGCTTCGACTGTGACCTCTATGCGGGGGCGCCCTTCGATGATCACGCGGTGTGCGCCCGCTCCGGCATCCGGTGGTGCCGGCCAGTCCGGGGCGCAGGTGGCGTGAATGCGGGTGACGTGCTCGACGATGATGCGGGGCTCGCCCTCCACCAGACCCTGCACCTCAAGGCGCACCGCTCCCTGAGTGCCGGCGGAGAACTCCCCCATCGTGTCAGTGACGACGGACGTTTCTAGAGGGCGGCGCTCCAAGGTCTCTTCGATGCCGTCAAATTCGACACCGAGGGCTCGGGCCATCATCCGCAGTTGTCCACCCCAGATCATCGTCGGGATGCCGTCGGCGAGCATCAGGGGCTGGTAGTCCAGGGGGTGTCCCATGCCGATCAGGTGGCGGACTGCTTCCTCCTGGTCGTATGTCGAGTAGTCGAAGATCTCCTGGCAGCGGACGGCGTCGATGTCGGATCCCAGTCCGCTGATCAGGAGCGGGAGTATGTCGTTGGCCCAGCCGGGGTCCACGCCGGACACGAACAGCGCGCCGCCGCCGGCCTCGACGGCCGCGAGCAGTACCTCGCGGATCTCGTCCGGTGCGTTGGTGCAGTCGTACATGCCGTACAGGGACGGTGTGACGACTACGGCGCCGGTACGGAGCACGCGTGTGATGTCTTCGATGGCGCCGTCCAGGCGAACGTCGCCGGAGGCCGCGTACACGACCGCGCGGGGGTTTTCGGAGAGGACCTTGTCCACGTCGTCCGTGGCCGCCACGCCTAAGTGTCGGTCGAGTCCGCTGAGTTCGCCCGCGTCTTTGCCGATCTTCGCAGGGTTCGACACCAGCACGGCCACCAGGCTGAGCATCGGGTGTGCCGCAACAGCTCGGATGGCTGCGCGTCCGACGTTGCCTGTGCCCCAAACCACCGTGGGAATCATGGGCGGAGGGTAACGATGCGCCCTAAAACTTCCCATAGTCGTGCAAGAGGAATCGGGCCCAGCGGGCGGAGGAGTCCGGCCCGGATGGCGTGCCCGTCCGGCGGCTGGGGCGGGGCCGCGGTCCGCGCGTAGGGGCCCCAGCCCGTGCAAGGGTGTGGCCGCAGGAGCCGGCATCGGGCCGAGCGAGAATTGCTTGGGGCATTCACCTGCTACGACGGACTCGCCGAGCTGGATGACGTCCGGGGAGTGGGATCTGGCGCGGGTCCGGATTGCGGATCGCCGCCGTCTTCGGCCTTGGCCCGGCGGTGGTCGGGGGGGGCGGGGGCTGAGCGAGGCTTGCGCAGTGGTTTCCGTTGCTGCCCGGCTGTGGCGGGCCAGCACGGTGATGGTGGCTGCCAGGAACACGGTCTGCATGGCGGTCCGGGGGCCCAGCTCGTCGTACCAGGGCACGTCGCCAGTGGCGGCGTACACGTTGGCCGGGAACATGAGGACCAGCATCGCGCTGAGCGCGGCGGCCGATAGCCGTGCCGTTCGTGACCACAGCAATCCGAGCGCGCAGGTGAATTCGGCGATGCCGGTCAGGGTGACGAGCAGGCCGGGAGCCGGCAGGGCGGGCGGCACCATGGCGACGAGTTCGTCGCGCATGCCGAAGAAGTGAGCGCCGCCGGTGAGCGCGAACATGGCTGCGAGGCCGCCGCGCAGGGCGGTGGTCGGCCGACGGAGCCGTATGGCCCCGAGCGCCCCGGCGAGCAGCAGCAGGCCTGTGACGGCGACGAGTGTGACGAGCGGTTCCATGCCGGTTCTTTCTGCCGTGACGGATGTCCTGGTGGATGTCCTGGTGGATGTCGTGGCGAATGTCGTGACGGCCTGGCTTGACGGTGCGAGGACGGTCGGCGGGGCGTTTGCCGTGACTGGCTGGTCAGGCGGTGTCGTCGGCCACGGCCGCGGCCGACCTGCGGACGGTGTCGGGGTCGATGTTCTGGATCTGTATGACGACCCCGTCCGGGTCGGTGACGCGGATGCTGTGGCCGAAGTTCTCCTCGACGAGCTCGTAGGGGTAGCCGTTGCGTTCGAGGCGCTGCGCGACCTGTTCCAGTGGCTCGTCCGTCGTGAAGCCCAGTTCGGTGGTGCCGGGTGGCCGGCCCTGCGAGACGGCGGCGGCGTGGATGCCGACGGCGCCGGATGCGGCGGTCAGGCGGACCCAGACGGCAGCGCCGGGCTCTTGGCGGACGTTGAGCCCCAGCCCGGCGTAGAAGGTGCGGGACGCGTCGACGTCGGCCACGTACCTGATGGGAAGGA
The DNA here is from genome assembly GCF_055639295.1 of Streptomyces sp. NPDC107528. Taxonomy (NCBI): domain Bacteria; kingdom Bacillati; phylum Actinomycetota; class Actinomycetes; order Kitasatosporales; family Streptomycetaceae; genus Streptomyces; species Streptomyces sp. NPDC107528. The sequence continues at coordinate 511,842 of NZ_JBVKAV010000005.1, read as the reverse complement.
CGGTCAGCATGGTGTGCCTTTCTGCGGTGCGTTGCCAGCCAGCGTCCTGCCGGGTGCTCCGCTGCGCGCTGTAGGGTCGCCGAGTTGGACACGATCGGACGTTTGCAGGGGGTCTGGTGGCGCAATCGGTCACGCTCGACGTGCTGGACCGCCGTCTGATCCATGCTCTCCAGATCGACGGGCGCGCCTCGTTCAGCCGGATCGCCGCCGTGCTCCAAGTCCCGGAGCGCACTGTCGCGCGTCGCTACCAGCGGCTGCGGTCGGCCCTCGTGGTCCGGGTGGTCGGGCTTGTCGACAGCCAGCGGATCGGCATGCTCGACTGGTTCGTCCGGATCGACTGCACGCCGGAGGCCACCGATGTGCTGACCGCCGCGCTCGCGCAGCGGGACGACACCTCGTGGATCGCCCCGCTCGCCGGCGGCCCGCGGCTGACGTGCATGGTCCGCACAGCGGGCGCGGGGGCGGAGGGCGGTCGGCCGCTCTTCGACCACTTGCTGCGGACTCCGGGGGTTCGAGATGTCGAGGCGGGCTGTGTGCTGCGGGCGGTCGCCGGGGTCGGTGGCTGGGCAGGCCGTACAAGCGCGCTGGAGGCGTCCGAGCAGGCCGCTCTCCTCGACTCCGCGCCCGTGTCACCGCAGTGCCCGGACGTGGTTGCCGAGGTGTCCGGCTGGGGTGACGCGGAGGCGCGGCTGGCGGGTGAACTGGCCCTGGACGGCCGGGCGGACGTCGCCCAGCTGGCCGCTGCCACCGGATGGTCGGTCTCGACCGTGCGGCGCCGTGTCGCCGGGTTGCGGACCGCCGGAGTGCTGCATTTCGAGGTGGATGTGAGTCCGTCGTACTTCGGCTTCCCGGTCGAGGCGCTGTTGTGGCTGGAGGTGGCGCCGGCCTCGCTGGGTGAGGTGACGCAAGCGCTGTCGCAGCACTCTGCAGTCGCCTTCGCTGCCGTCATGACAGGCAGGGCGTCGGTGTTCGCCATGGTGCAGTGCCGTGACACCGGCGCTCTGTATGACTACCTGGCAGGCGAGTTGGGCGCGCTGGCGGGCATCGGCCGGGTGGAGAGCGCTCTTGTTCAGCGGCGCGCCAAGCGGGCGGGGCCGCTCCTGCTGCCGGCGATGACGGAACGCGCGCCGCGGTTCGCCCCCCGGGGGACGGTCCACGGGGCCGGCCGGATCAGATGACGACTGAGTCGGATTCTCCCCGTGACGCGGACGCGGACACTCCCCGTCCGTGGCGGAGCGTCTGGGGCTGTCGGCTGCAGGGCCGTTCACGATCGGCATCTTGTGGTTCCTGCTGACGGGCTCGGTGGGCTCTCGGGCCGCCGTCCGCGAGCGTGCCGCTGTGCGCAACGCCCTGCTGCTGCAGGGCTCTTACGGGGTGCGGGCGGGGCTGGGTATCCCAGGCTCTTGCGTTTCTGCAGGTCAGCTGTGGAGGGATGGTTCCATGGCCGGGCGGTGGGTGTGGGAGGTTGCGGCGGCGGCTGTGACCGGTGATGCTCTCGGTGTCGTGCCGACCGAGGCTGGACTGACCATCCGTCGCCGGGAGTTGCGATGTGAGGTGCAAACATATCGCGCCGGGCCGGCGGTAACCGGTACCGCCTGCAGTCCTGGCGATCATTTCGGGGGGAGAATCGGCATGGAAACGATCATTGTCCAGCCGTCCGGTCCGGTGCGGCCGGGCGCTGCCGGGGCGGGCGGGCCCGGGCTGCTGTACATGGGGCCGGGTGATGTGGCCGATTTCGGGCGGGGGCTGCCCGGTGGCGAGGACGTCTCGATCGTCTTGCCCGATCCCGGGATCTCCCGGCGGGCGGGGCGGCTGGAGGCGGCCGAGGACTACTGGCGGTTGTCGAACTTCAGCTCTGACTGCGCGTATGTGGTGGAGAACCTGGAGGGTGCCGGCGAGTACATGACCGTTGCGCCGAGAAGGCTCGGGGCGCCGGTGCCTTTCGAGTTTTCCCGGGTTGTGCTGCCGGCGCTGAGCGGGACCGCGGAGTTCAAGGTGTTCGCCCCGCAGCACGCCTTCTTGGACGAGCGGTCCGTGCCGGGCGCGGGCGAGCAGACCGTGCTTCCCTACGCGCTCGATGTGACGGCCAAGTATTTCCTGGTGCTGGTGGCGTTGTGCGAGCCGCGGCTGCGTGAAGGGTCGGACGGGGCGCTGCCGGGGGCCGGGGACATTGCGGAGCGGCTGCGTCCGCTGGACAGCTGCCGTGGTCTGACTCGTTCCGCGGTGAACTACCACATCGACTATCTGGCCTTTGCGAAGCTGCGCCTGGACGTGGGCGAGGAGCCCGGTGCGGACGGCAACGGCCGTACCGGTGCCAAACGTGCCCGGCTGGCGCTGCTCGCTCTGCGTTTCGGTCTGGTGCGCGAGGAGCATCTCGCGCTGTTGCCGGCGCGCAGGCGGGCCGGGGCGCAGGGGGCTGGGGCGTGACCCTGTCAGGCGCCGGGGGCGGCGCGCTGGGGGCATCTGGGGACGAGAGCGGTCCGCTGGGGGCATCAGGAGACGGCGGCGGTGCGCTGCCGTCAGGGGACGGAGAGGACGTGCTCGGGGCAACAGGAGGGGGCGGCAACGGTGCGCTGGGGCCGTCGCGGGACGGGGAGGACACGCTGGGGGCGCCCGCGCCGCGGCTGCCGGCGGGATTCCGTATCGAGGGCTGGGAGCTGAACGCGGTCATCGGCTCCGGCGGATGGGGCACCGTGTACGAGGCCCGGTCGGTCGCCGACGGTACGCCGGTGGCGGTGAAAGTGCTGCCGACCGGCGCTCTGGCACCGGGCCAGCGTGCCGCGCTCGGAGAACTGGTGGCGCGTGAGGTGCGGTTCAGCACGGAGGCGGACCATCCGCATCTCGTACGGACCCGCGCCGTGTGCACCCTCGACGTGCCGGAGCTGCCCGCCCTGGACGGTGCGATCGCGCTCGTGATGGACCGTGCCGAGGCCAGCCTGCGCCAAGTCCTGGATGCCGCCGAGACCGGCCGCCCTGTCCCCGACGCGGTAGGCATGCTGCGGGGGGTTGCTGCCGGGCTTGCCCACATGCACGACGCCGGGTGGGTGCACGGTGACCTCAAACCCGCCAACGTGCTGCTGGGCACGGGCGGCGAGGTCTGGCTCGCCGACTTCGGCCTAACGACCGAACTCGACGGCACCCACGCCCACATGCCGCCGCTCGGCACACTCGACCATCTGCCGCCCGAGTGGTGGTCCCAGCGCACCGGCGCCGAGGGGTCGGTGGTCCGGCCGACCGCCGACGTCTGGGCCTTCGGTGTGCTGGCCCATCAGGTGCTCACCGGGGGCCTTCACCCGTTCGCCGGCGCCACCGCCCGCGCCCGCTCGCTCGCCGCGCAGGCCTACGCCCGCGGCAGCGCGCCACTACGTCTGGATGCCGGACTCGAGGAGGACTGGCGCCGGCTCATCAGTGACTGTCTGGCACCGGACCACGCGACCCGCCTCCCGCACACCGCCGCCGGCCTCGCCGCCCGCATGGACGACCTTCCCGGCGGGCGTCGCCGCCGGCGTCGACTGCTGCCGGCCGCCGGTGTGGCGCTCGCCGTCGCCGTGGCCGTCGCCGGGTTCGGACTGTTCGGCAGCGACGATGACGAGGATGGTGACCGCGGTGGCGGGCGTGGCACTCCGGCCGTCGTCACCGGTACGCCCGTCGTGGCCGCCGGGGAGATCCCGCAGGACGCCGACGTACCCGAAGCACTGCGGCCGGTCATCGTGAGTGCCGCCCGACGCTGCACCGACGCCGAGGTCACACCCGCCCTGCTCGCCGCGCTGCTCAAAGCGGAAAGCGGCTTCGACGCCAACGCGGCCCGCCCTGCCACCGACGAGCACGGCATCGCCATGTGGACGCCATCGGTGTTCCGGGCCTGGGCCGTGGATGGCGACGGCGACGGCGACAAGGAGCACCTGTCACCGCCGGACGCCATCCACACCATGAGCCTGTACGTGTGCTGGCTCGACCAGCGCTTCAAACAGGCCCGACTGCCCGCCGAGGACCTGCCCGCGCTTATCGCAGCCGGCTACCGCACCAGCGACCGCACGGTCATCGAGGAGCGCGGTGTCCCCGAACGCGTACGGCCGCACGTGGATAAGGTGCTCCGTTTCCTCGCCGACTACGAGCGGTGAGGAGACGGCCGACTTCGCACCACCCAAGCCTCGCGCAGCCGCGCCCAGCAACCCCTGACGTCCGCCGGGACAGCAGCCTCTGAGGTCCGCCGCGGTCAGCAGTCCTTGACGTCCGGCAGCCGGTTGCCGGGCGAGCTGATGAAGATGTTGGAGACCCAGCCGCCGTACTGAGGCAGATAGGCCCACCAGTCATTGGTGTACGGCGGCACCTGCACCTCCTCCCCCCGCGCCTGGCATCCCACCAACACCTCGGCCCCGGCGGGCAGTTGTGTGATCGGCGCGTTACGTGTGGACGCGTCACGGCGGACGTTCACATGGCTGCTCCACGTGCCGTACCACCACCCGGCAGACCGCGCCACACCCGGAACATCCAGCGAGCGGGTCAGCCGGCCGATGTCCGTGTACGCCTTCCCGTACGACGTGCCGACCGGATGGAGCGTGAACACGGCCACGACGAACCGGTCATCCGCACCCACCGTCCCCGTACTGTGCAACGCAGGCCGGGTCAGATCCACGTCCGCGGCAACGGGAGCGAGAGCCTGGTTCTGCTGGTGCTGGGCCGGAGCCTTTGCGGCGCTGGCGACCTTGGCGGCCTGGGCATGGGCGGCTTGGGCCTGGTCGGCCTGTGCCTGGGCAGATGACGCGGTCGCTCTGTCCGCCGTACGCGGCGCGGCCGCCGGCCCGCGGGCAGTGCCCGGCGGGCCGCAGGTGCCCTCCTCGTACGACGACCCCGCCCAGCCCTGCTTGATGGCCCACGGCTTCTCGAACGCCCCGGCAATGCCGAAGTGCTGGTCGAAATCGTCCGAGGCGCAGCGGGTGGACTGACGCAGGTTGCCCATGACGAAGTCGCGTACCGGTGCCGGCGCCGAGTCCAGGAGATAGCGGTAGATGGTGACGGTGTCACGGGCCGAGAGGGAGGCATAGCCCCAGTAACCGTCGTACCCGGCGGGCGGCCCGACCGTGTCCTTCAGGCCGAGACGGTCGGCCATACGGGTGATGATCGCCGGGCCGCCGTTCTGCGACCAGTAGTAATTTGCCGCGTCGTCCCAGCTGCTGCGGAGCATCGGCTCCAGCCGGGCCCGGTCGGCGGCGGGCACCGTGTAGTCGGGGCCGCGGTTCCACAGGAAGTCCAGCGCCAGCAGCAGTTTGACGACGGAAGCGGACCGGAAGCGCAGACTCGGGTTGAGCTGCTCGGTGAAAGTACCGGTCTGCCGGTCGAATACGGCAGCCCCGGCGGTGACGCCGTCGGGTACCTGGACGGACGCGGGACCGGCCTGCGCAGCCCGCCCGGCAGGGGCAACAACGGCGGCATCAGCGTCCGCCCGAACGCGGGCATCGGCAGGGGCGTTGGCGGTGGCGGACCCCGCTGCGGCACAGCTGATCAGCAGCAGCGCGGCGGAGGTGGCTAGAAGGCGGCGCTTCATTGGTAGTGCTCCCTGAGCAGTATCGAATTGATCGGGGTGAGGTCGACGTAGAAGCCCTCCTGGGCGCCGATCGTGAAGTGACAGCCCGCGGTGAGGGACTTGCACGTCTCGGCCAGCGCACCGTCGGCGCCGCACGGGCAGCCCGCCCACGAGCCGCCGTCGGCCTGCGCCTGGCCGCTGCCGGCCAAGACAGCGAGGGTGGTCAGGGCAAGCGCGGCAGCGCCACCCGCAGTCCGCGGCCGGGGCCGGGGCCCGTGCCGGCTACGCGGGCCGGACAAGGACCACGCCGCCAGCGACCATGCACAAGGCGGCACCTGCGGCGAGCACGGAACGGGACAAGGGCACGCGCATCAATGCAATCTCTTCCTGTCTGCGAAGGAGACCCTCTGCAGCGCCGGGAGCCGGAAAGACACTCGAACCCTAGAAAACAAAGCGGCACCAGCGACCCTGACAAATGACAGGGTGACAACCAACAGCACTCCCCCACGACAGCTGCGGCGCCTTCCTAGCCGGCATGCAGAAGCGCGCGGAAGACCACGCCGGCCCGGGTGGATCTCGGCGAGGGCCTGCGGCCGGCCGGGATCGACGGCTCGACAGGAGGATGCCGGGGCGGGGACGAACGCGGAGCGCACGGATGGCTCCCACCTCCGGCCGTGTTCATCCGCACTCACGGAGACCCATCGACCACTATGGGAAAAATGTCTGATCCACCAGGAGGTTTTGCATGCACCGTGATGGCTTTCCCGCACCAGATTCCGGGCTCCTCCTCACCCACTTTCTGACGGTGACCGACGTAGCCCGATCCCGCGCCTTCTACACCGACGTCCTCGGCGGTGAAGTAGTGCTCGAGGAAAACCCCTGCACCATCAGACTCGCCAACGGATGGATCATCATGAACCCCGGCGGCGGCCCCACCCCGGACAAACCAGATGTCACCCTGTGCCCGCCCACCGACCCCACCACGGTGAGCAGCTTCCTCAACCTCCGCGTCGCCGACATCGAAACATGTCACCGGGAATGGAGTGCCAAAGGCGCCGAATTCCTCACACCACCCATCGACCGCAAAGCCGAACTGCGCTGCTACCTACGCGACCCGGACGGCTACCTCATCGAAGTCGGCCAGGCCACGGGCATGCTCCACGGCACATACGCCGACACGCCCACCCACACCAACTGAAGCGCTGGCGAGGCAACCGACCCACCCCACCCCAGCCACATCCACGAGCACCCCCGACCCCTGGACCGACTCCGCCGCGCACGCCAGGTACTTCAGTAAGTGCCGCCGGTGCGCGGCACGCGTGGCTACGACCACGACAAGTACCGCTGGCCGGGGTCTGGGATCCGCCAGTTGGTCTGGGACCTCGGTGTGAAGCCCGTGATCGAACGACGCGGCACCGCTCATGGCTCTGGGCTGGGCTGGACTGGACTGGGCACTCAATGCTGGTTCGTCGAGCATGCGTTCGCTCACCGGCCCGGTTTCGCCGCCTGCGGATCCGCTGGGAGATACGCGACGACATCCATTAAGCGTTCCTCACCTGGTCCTTGAAGGCGCTGGAGCCAGTCAGTGCACGCGGTCCCCGCATTCCGCCGGAAACAGCACGGCACCTGGCGGCAGTTCGCTCGGATGCCGGGTGATCACCCGCAGGCATGCTTCGCGAGTGTCCTCCGTGGCCGGATATTCGAGGGTGAGTTCGCTCAGCATGGTGACGGCTCCAGCGAGCTGCATTTCCGCCGCGTGCACGCCGTCGGGGAGACAGCCGGCCAAGATGCCGAAGGCTGCCGTGTCGCTGCCGTCGGCGACGCACTCGCGGATCTCGAAGCGCCAGTGCGCGGCCGCGTCGGCCAGCAAGGACTTGCCCCTCTTGCCCCGCCCGACAAGGAAATCGGCGCGATCCCTCAGATGGTGGGCGATGGCACAGCAGATGGGAACCGCGCTGCCGTCAGGAGCCGTCACCCGCGTGTACCCGGCATGCGGATAGCACGACAGAGCCTCATCAAGCAGCCCCATCGCGGTGTCCTGCGCCGCCGAGTGGCCCCGCCGGGCGATGTCCAGGAGCAACGGGGTCGCAACCACAGCCGCTGGGAACACCGCGCCACTGTGGCCATGAACGATCCCGCCCCCGCCGAGCTGCGAGCCCGCCTCCGCCGCCTGTACCACGTTCGCTGCCTCGGCCAGGGCTCGTAGACCACGGGCGGCCCGATCCGGTTCATACCAGTTGGGATGGCCCGGTATGGAGTCCCAGTCCACCACGTCGATCTCATCCAGCACAGCAGCATCCTCGCACGCAGCCGCTACGCACCGTACGAGCCTCAACGAGGTTGAGGGCCTCCGTTAGGAGTTCTTGGACCGGCCGACACAGTTGTGGCGCCGCCTCGATAGGAGCCGTATGCCTGAGCCGTTCTCCGAGGCCGATCTGCGCGGCTCTACCCGTCGAAGATCCGTGTCGCGATCCTGCTCGACAACTTCTCCCCGCACCTGACCAGGACGAAGGAACCCAGGTCGGCGACTGGGCCGCGGCCAACAACGTCGGGGTCGCCTACCCCCCCGACCAACAACCCCAGGCGCAACCGCATCGAGGCCCGGTTCACCGCCCTGCGCTCCAGGTAGTGCAGGACCAGGGACGCGACGACGTCGTCGAACGCCGCGTCGGGGAACGGCAGCGGGCTGCGCAGATCAGCGGTGTGCAGGACCGCGTCCTCGCCGTGCCGCTTCCTGGCCAGTTCCAGCATCTCGGCACTGGAGTCGAAGCCGGTCACGATCGTGCCCCGGTCGCGCGGCACCGCGGGCAGGAGGCCGGAGCCGCAGCCGCCGTCCACGATTCGTCGACCGGCCACGTCTCCGACCAGGTCCAGCATCGCGGGCCGCTCGTGGTAGGCGTTGAAGAGGCTCGTCTCTTCGAGGCCGAATACGCCTCGGCGAAGCTGTCGTAGTCGCTGGCAACGCTCGCGCGAGCCCGGCAGTCTGGCAGCCCTCGGAGACAGGGCATGTCCGCGGCAGCGACTTGGCGGGCGTGCTGTCTGTGTCCCCGTCGGAACTGCGTCCCATGGCTGGCGATGAATGCCACACAGGGCAAACGTTCTCTGACATGGCACTAGCTGAAGGTCAGCAGCCGCAGGCCACGTCGCACGGGCGACGTGACCTGGGCGCAGAACTTCGTCTGAGTGGCTGCTACTTCAGACTTACCGCGTCGCCGGCCGACACGACCCGCGCGGTGGTCGTCGTCCCGGGGAAGTACCAGCGCCAGCTTCCCGCCGAGGTGGCGGTCACCTTGGTGCTGAGCTGCCCGGTATCGCCCGTCTTCACGGTCTTGACCGTGCTGTAGTGGGCGCTGCCGGCCTTCTTGAACTGAAGCTTCACGTCCTGCCTGGCGTATCCGTGGTACTTCAGGTCCTCCCAGTTGGCCCGGGACAGCTTGCCGGTGACGGTGAGCTTGGCGCCCTTGGCCACGGGCTCGGGCCCGGCGTTCGTCGCGAGCTTGGAAGCGCGCTTCATCTTGAACTCGGCGATGTGGTCGGAGATCCAGTAGTCCCCGTCCTTGGCCTTGACGGTGGCGTTGACCTGCCAGACGCCCGCGCTGCGGTTTACGTCCTCGGGCATACTGCCGGGGAGCCAGGCCGGGGCGATCGTCATCGTGGCCGTGCACACCGACGTGGTGGAACTCTTCTTCTCGCACCGGGTGTCCACCCAGTCGCTGAAGCCCCAGCCGTTCGTCTTGTTGAACACACTGACGTCCGACAGGCCCTTCACTCCGGAGTTGTCCCGGATCGTGATGGCGATCGGATAGGTGACGCGCGCCGAGGTGCCGAGAATGACGTTGTTCCCACCGTTCACGACCGTCTTGGTGACCCGGATGTCCCCCCTGCCCTCGGCATGGGCCCCCGTCGCGGACAGCAGCGTCAGGGCCACCGCCCCACTCGCCAAAACCCAGGCCGTTCTGGTCCCCCTGGCCGTTCTGGCCGTTCTACCTCGCATGATCCCTCCCCTGTGATGTGGGAAGCGAGATTACACAGCCAGCCGGACCAGGTTCGCACAGAGGTTCGCCACCAAGCCACGGCACATGTCGGCCGCGATCGTCGCGCCGCGGTCAGTTGGGTCTGCGGGGCACCCTCGTGTTGCCCGGGTGGGTAAGGACGTTGGGCCCACCACCAACTCAGGCCAGGCCGAACCTCTCGGCGTGCACTTGTCGCGCGGGGACCCGCAGGTCTCGCAGGCCGCCGAGCACGGCCCTGGTCATGGCCGGCGGGCCGCAGACGTACACGTCGCGGTCGGTGATGTCGGGGACCAGCCGGTACAAGCTGCCCGGGTCGAACGGCGGGACGCCGCCCTCGCCGGTTCTGCCGGTGAGCAGCTGCAGCCTTCCGCCCCGCAGCGCGACCAGGTGACGCACCTCGTCGAGCAGCACGGCATCCGCCTCGCTACGAACGCGGTACAGCACAACGACGTCGCCGGTCGTCTGTTCCTCCAGCATGGCCCGCACGGGCGTGATCCCCACGCCTCCGGCGATCAGCAGGACGCCGGGCCGGGTCCGGTGCAAGGAGGTGAATGCCCCGTACGGTCCCTCGACGAACGCGCGGCTGCCGACCGGGACGTCCCGCAGGCCGGCGCTGGCGCTGCCCGCCGCCTTCGCTGTGAGGCGCAGTCCCTGGCCGCCGGGCGCCGCCGACAGGGAGAAGGGGTTGGCCAGCCACCAGTGGTTGTGCCCGGGGAACCTCCAGACGCAGAACTGGCCGGCCCGGGCAGGGAGTTTGTCGAGGTGCCGGCCGGTCACGTACACCGAGACCACGTTGTCCGACTCCGGCACTACGGCAGCGACGCGGAACTGGTGGTAGGCGTTGCGCCACAGCGGCACGGCGACCCGCCCGGTCAGCAGCGCGCCGAAGGCGAACAGCCACAGAATCCACCAGTAGGCCGTGGCGAACGCGGAGGACGTAAACGTCGTCGTCTCCTGCAACTGGTGGACGAACGCCAGGCCCAGGGCCACGTAGAGCAGCAGGTGCAGGCCATGCCAGACCTCGTACTGCAGTCGGCGCCGCAGGCCCCGCGTGGAGATCGCGGCGATCACGACGATGATCGCCGCTGCGAGCATGCCCAGCAGGGAGGCCGGCACCCCACTGAGCGCGACGAACGTCTTCCCCATGGACGCGTCGTCGAGAGTCGCGTAGCCGAGCACCACCAAAGTGGCGTGGGTGAGGACGGTCCACAGCAAGGTGAAGCCGACCCAGCGATGCCACACCGTGAGCCGGTCCATTCCGATACGGCGGTCCAGCCACGGCAGCCGGGCCACCAGCAGCAGTTGGAACAGCATCAGCAGGGCCGCGTGCAGGCCGAAGAACTTGGCGACTGTGAGCACCCCGTTCTTGCCCTCACCGGCGCTGACGAACAGCGCCTCGACGATCACCACATTGACGATGACGAAGGTCCACATCGCCCAGCGCGCCGCGTCCACCGGAAGCATGGTGCCCGTACGCACCGTATTACTCGCCGCCGTCATGGTTGCCTCTCATCCCCCCATGGCCGCAGTACTCACGACCCGTGTGCACAAACCCCATGAAGACCGAGGAATTCGACCAAATGCGCACCTCGATCGGGTAAGAATACGGCGCATGGGCCCGATCCGTTCATGCCGGAACCTTCCAATCTGACCGCCATTTGAGCAGCCGGCGGCTGAGACTCTCCCTGGTCAGCAGCAGACCGCGTGCCTCCTGAGTCGAACCGTGCCCCGGGTGCCGCGACTCTCCCCAACTTCTGCCGCTAGGTTGCTCCTTGACCCCTGAATCGGGCTGATCTGGAGGACATCGCGTGACCAGGATTCCCGCTGCCTCGGCCGAGGCGCACAAGCGAATCAGGACCGACCAGCCGCACACGGCCCGGATCTGGAACTACTGGCTGGGTGGTAAGGACAACTACCCCGTCGACCAAGCTGCAGGCGACCAGATCCGCACGTTGCACCCGGGCATCGGCGACTACGCCCTCGCCGACCGGCAGTTCCTCGGGCGGGCCGTACAATACCTCGCCGGCGAGCGCGGGATACGGCAGTTCCTCGACATCGGCACCGGCCTGCCGACGGCAGACAACACCCACGAGGTCGCTCAGCGCATCGCCCCGGAATCCCGCATCGTCTACGTCGACAACGACCCCATCGTGCTGGCCCACGCCGAAGCCCTGCTGACCAGCACGCCAGAGGGCCGCACCGACTATCTCGACGAGGATCTGCGCAACGTCGACACCATCCTGGAACAGGCGGAGCGAACCCTGGACTTCAGTGAGCCCGTGGCGCTGATGCTGCTCGGCGTCGTCATCTTCATCGAGGACGACGACGAGGCGTCCGGCATCGTGCGTCGCCTGATGGACCGGCTGCCTGCGGGCAGCCACCTCGCCCTCTCCCACACGATCACGCGGCCGGACATGCCGGACGTCGACGCCGCGGTCGCGTTCTGGAACGAGCACGGCACGCCGAAACTGACCCAGCGCACGCCGGCCGACATCGCCGGGTTCTTCAACGGCCTGGAGCTCCTCAATCCGGGCGTCGTGTCCTGCAACCGCTGGCGATCGGATGACGGCGAGACCGTTCTGCCCGCCGAGGTAGCCATGTTCGGTGGTGTAGGGCTCAAAGCCTGAACTTGTCCTTGATCTCCTGAGGCTGTCGCGCTCGATGATGCTCGCGGGTTGCCTGGCCGTTTTGCCGACGTCGTAGCGGTCGCGAGACGGCGATTCTGTGAGCCGTTCCCGACAACGGCGACGTCCTCACCTCCGCGGGCAAGGCCGCCGCCATGGACCTGTGCCTGCACCTGGTCCGCCTCGACCACGGCTCGGCCAACGCCAACAAGGTCGCCCGACGCCTCGTCATCCCACCCCACCGCGACGGCGGCCAGGCCCAGTTCATCGCCACCCCCATCCCTGCTCCAGGCAACCACCCCCTGGGTGAGCTCTTCCCCTGGGCGCTTGAGCGGCTGGACCAGCCGCTGACCGTGGAGGACCTGGCCCGCCAGGCCGGCATGAGCTCCCGCCACCTCGGCCGCCACTTCAAGCACCTCACCGGCACCACGCCACTGCAATGGCTCCACACCCAGCGCATTCGCCACGCCCAGCAACTATTGGAGACCACCGACGCCACCGTGGACACCATCGCCGCGGCCACCGGCATGGGCACCGCCACCACCCTGCGCCGCCACTTCCACCGCAGCGTCGGCGTCCCACCCGACACCTACCGCCGCACCTTCCGTCTCTGACTCAAGGAGTAGCCCTGGCGGCCTTTCGAACAGTGCCAAGGCACCGTGCTGTCCGAAGTGGTGAACAAACGCTCCCCAAACTCGGTTGGCACAGATCTTGGGGAGCGGTCACTGAGGATGACGGTTTCGTTAGAAACCCGCTGCCCGAATCAAACACCTACCTCGTAGCCTCTGCACATGACTCGTGATCCGTTCCAGTGCCGCTGCGTCCTCTGCCATGAAATACGGTGACCAGGACGAAGCGGACCGCATGGATCTGACGATCATCGAGAATGTGCAGCAGCATGGATGGCACGTCGTAATGGTTCCCGAGGACGAGATCGGTCCTGGTTTCGCATACACGATCGGCCTCGCACACACTCACGGAGCGCCTGAACTCGCCCTGTTCGGACTCGACATTCACGCCATGCGCCGCATGCTCAACAGACTCGGGACAAAGTCCTCCGACGCTGTCCTGGCTGACGGCCAGAGTCAACCTGACGTTGTCGATGGTCAGCAAGTCGCGCTCAGGCAGGTCGATCTCCGCTGGTACCGAACCTTCTTCGGGCGGGCCATCGGGTTCTGCCGGCGGCCCCCTTTCCCTGTGCTGCAAGTCGCCTGGCCCGACGCGGATGGCCGCTTTCATTGGGAAGAGCAGGCTGAGGAGAAGCATCGGGACTCCCAGCCTCAGTTGTGGCAGCCGCCGAGTGAGCACCCTGTCGGGATCTGGACGACCGAACTCTGACCTCTAACGTGCCGACCAGCGACAGACCAACACCGTCGCGAACTACTGAAGCAAGATCATTTTGCGGAGCAGTTCAAATCCGGCTCGGCCGTAGAGCTGCCTCTTGATCTTCTGGATGCGGTTCACGGCACCCTCGATGCTGCCCGAACTCCAGTTCAGGGTGAGTCCGGCTGTCACGGCGTCGAAGTCTCGGTGCAGGTGCAGTACGAAGCCAGTGAAGCCGGGTAGCTGGAGGAGATACCGAGGTGATCGCCATCGACCCGTTGTTGGGCGGCCGCCGACGATCGGCGGGGGGACACCCGTTCGGGGGCAAGCGCGTAGGGTCACGCCCGGCGGACGGGTAGTCGACGGCACATGCCCTTCAGATTCGGTGCGCCGGAAGACGACCACGCCCCGCACCACGGCCATTGGTTCGCTCGGCTCCACCGGTGGGTGCTCAGCTCGTGGATCGGGATCGTCTGGAACCGAGGGCGCGAGATGGAGCTCATGCACCGCGCCATGGGCTTCGCGGCGCTGAGCTTCCTCACGCTGCTGCCGTTGTTGGTCGTCGTCGCGGCGGCCGACCTCGCGAGAGGTCAGGGCTTCGCCAGGTGGCTGGTCCAGGGCCTCGGTGTGTCGGAGGTGTCGCAGGAGGAGGTCGAGCGGATGTTCGGCCGGCCGGGGCAGGCCCTGCAGCGCACCACGGCGCTCGGACTCGCGGCGCTGGCCGCGTTCGGTGTGACCTTCGGCGCGGCCGTACAGACCGGGTACGAGCGGGTGTGGGCCCTGCCGACGGCGCGCTGGCACACGATGTGGCGCCATGTCGTCTGGCTGGCCGTACTGACCGGCTCCCTGCTGCTGTTCTTCGCCGCGCCCACCCCCGAGGAGGCGTCCGCTCTGATGTCGGTGCTGGTCGCCGGGGTCGACGTGGTCGGCGCGTTCGTCTTCTTCTGGTGGTCGCAGCGGCTGCTGCTCTGCGGCCGCATCCGCTGGCGGGCGCTGGTGCCGGGGGCCGCGGCGACGGCGCTGGGGCTCCTCGGACTGCGGATCTTCTCCCAGCACGTCTTCTCGCCGCTGATCGCGTCGAACACGGTGACGTACGGTCCGTTCGGGACCGTCCTGGCTCTGCAGTCCTGGCTGGTCGGCGTGGGTTTCGTGGTGTACGGCGGGGCTCTGGTCGGCCGGCTCTTCCACGAGCGTCTGGAGCGGCGCTGGCTTCCCGTGCCAGGCGAACGGTGACACCAAGCGGAGCTTGGTGAGTATGTCCCGCTACTTCAAGCGCGGGAACGCGTGGGACCTCAATCTGAGTCCCCTGTCTTGGTTCCCTTGGCCGCAAGGGTCATCAGCAGTACCGGCCCGCGAGCGGCCGGAGGCGGAGTACCTGGGGCCGTGCAGATGCGGTGTACTGCTCGCGGCGATGCCGGACGCCGCGAGGATTTGGGCGAGGTGCCTGGCGTGCTCTTCAGCGGTGTGGGTCGTTGGACGGATCATGCAGACCACATTGGTGACGCGGCCAGTCAGCGGCCTCGGCTGTCGTCAGAACCCTGAGTCAGGGGGCAGCCATCGTCCATGCTCGTCCGTTCCCATGAGGCTGGCTCCCCTGGTTGGGAGTGGTGAGTCGTGACGTCGGGTGTGGTCGACGCGCAAGCGATCGATCTGCGCGCGGTGCAGCGCCAGGTTGACGCGGTGCTTGAGAGCTTCTTGGCCGAGAAGGCTCGTGCGGCGGCCGGCCGGGGGCATCCGCCGGAGGTGGTGCAGACCGTGCGCGACTTCCTGGCGGCTGGCGGGAAGCGGATCCGGGCGCTTTTGTGCGTGGTGGGCTGGCATGCCGCCGGTGGCCACGGCGATGTGACATCGGCGGTTCGGGTGGCGGCGTCGCTGGAGTTGTTCGTGGCCTTCGCGCTCATCCACGACGACATCATGGACGACTCGGCCAGCCGCCGCGGGCGGCCCGCGGTCCACCGTGCGATGCGAGCCCGGCTGGGAGCTGGCGAGCGGGCCGAGCGGCTGGGTGCGGGCGGCGCGTTACTGGTGGGCAACCTGGCCCTGATGTGGGCGCAGGAGCTGCTGCACACCGCTCCGATCGAGTCCGGCCGGCAGCGGCTGGTCCATGGGCTGTATGACGCAATGCTGGAAGAGGTGATGTACGGGCAGTACCTGGACGTCATGGGCACGGGCCGTGGCGCTGACGACGTCGAGGCCGCCTTGCGGATTATCCGCTGCAAGACCGCCACTGCGACTATCGGGCGGCCCCTGCAGTTGGGGGCTGCGGTCGCCGGGGCCGACGAGGCCGCGATGGAGGTCTTCACCGGGCTGGGCTTGCCGCTGGGGGAGGCGTTCCAACTCCGGGATGACCTGCTGGACGTATTCGGAAGCCCGGACGGCGCATGCGCTCCGGGCCTGAGCGACCTGCGGGAGGGCAAGCGGACCGTTCTGCTGGCCCTGGGCCTGCAGAATGCTGACGTGGTCCAGCGGGCGCGGCTTGACCGGCTGGTGGGCCGGGCCGACCTGGAAGAGCGTGAAGCGGCGGAGATCCGGGGCATCCTGTTCGCGACGGGGGCACGCGAGGAGACCGAGCGGATGATCACTTCCCGCTATGAACACGTCCTGTGTGTCCTGGACGGAGCCGGCTTCCCGCCGGCCGCGGATCGTGCTCTGCGTGGGCTGGCGGTCAAGGCCACCCAGTACACCTCCTGACCCCTGCTACGACCGGGGCCCCAGGGCACCAAACGTCAGCCGTCGCACGTCTACAGCGGTGTCACCCGACCCCGAGCAGGAAGAACTCGTGATGACCGAGCAGGTTCTCGATCGTGTCGCCGGATGTGAGCGCTGGTTCAACACGCTCTTCGAGGAGTACTTCGACACGTTGGGCGCCGGGCTGGATGCGCCGTCGTTCAGCCGTTTCACTCCGGAGTGCCTGCGGTTGCTGCGGGAGTTGTCCCTACGGGGCGGGAAGCGGATGCGGGTCGTTTTGCTGCATGAGGCGGCACGTCTGGTGACGGACGAGCCGGTCGAGGGGCTGGAGGCTGCGGCGCTGAGTATCGAGCTGCTGCAGACCCACGGCCTGGTGCACGACGATCTCATCGACGACAGCCCCACCCGCCGTGGCGGCCCGTCCACTTACTACGCCTACCGTGAGCGGTTTCCCGGCCAGCCGCAGGCGGCCCTTGGTCTGACCGTGCTCGCGGGGGACCTCGCCCTCGCCCTGTCGCTGCAGGTGCTGCTGGACGCGAAGGTGCCTGTGGCGGTGCGGCAGGCCATGGTCGAGGTCCAGACGCGAGCGGCGGCCGACACGTTCGTCGGCCAGATCGTCGACCTGGAACGCGACTTCGCAGCCGCGCCGGGCGCTGAGGTCCTGCACTGCGTGGCCGACTACAAGTCAGCCCGCTACTCGATTCTCGCGCCCCTGCAGCTCGGGCTCCTGGCCGCGGGCGAGCAGCCGGCTCTCTTCGACAAGGAGCTGCGGGAGTACGCGCGGCTGGTGGGGATCTGCGGGCAGATGCGAGACGACTACCTGGATCTGTTCGGGGACGCGTCCGTCATGGGCAAGCCGACCGGAACCGACATCCGCGACGGCAAGCACAGCTACACGGTCAGTGTCTTGCTGGCGGCCGGCGACGACGCCGAGCGTCGCGTGGTGGAGGCCGCGCTCGGCAACGCGTCCTGCCCGCCGGAGACCATCGCCGCCGTCCGGGAGATCGGGGAGCGCCGTGATGTGCCGGGCAGGATGCAGGCGGACATGCGCCGCTGTGCGGAGCAGGCCACCGAGTTGGCCGCCGGCTGGCGGACACGGTGGCGGGAAGAGGCGGTCACCTTCTTCGAACACGTGCCGCTGTGGAGCGTCAACCGCACCTCGTGACCGGCCCGTTCAGGCGCCTACGGGGTGCTGCCCCGGGGTAGCGGGGTCGCGCGCGTCAGCTCCGTGACGGTCTGGCGCCGGCGTTCGGGAAGGCTTTCGGCGCCGGGAAGCGCGGTGTCGATGCGGAAGGAGACGCTGGTGGTGTCTTCGTATGTCGTCGCCACGACGGCCAGGGGGACGCCGGGCGGGCAGCACATGATGGGGTCGATGCGGTGCACTGCAGCCTCGACGTAGTGCAGAGGCTGACGCACCACGAGGTAGGAGGCGCAGATGGTGAGCCGGCCCGGGACGGTGCTCGCGTCCACGAGGAGCTGGAGCAGCCGCCGGGGAAGTCGGGTGAGGGCCGCTCTCAGCACCCTCTTGTGTCCGGCGGGCTTCAGCACGGAGGTGACGGCCCGCGTGCGTGCCAGGCGCCGGTTCACCGGCATGGTGCCGTCGGGCAGATCGATCCGGGTCAGGAACAGCCGGTTGCCTGGGGCCGCGACTACGTCGGGCGTGCGCACGTTGACGGGGACCACCACAGGGATCGTCGTGCCTGCGGCGCGGGGCCAAGCGTCCTTGGCCCACTGGGTGATCGCGTGGACCACAGCAGTGAGGTAGACATCGTTGATGCTGGCCCCACCGGCGCGGGCCGCGGCGCGCAGACCGGCGGAGGGTGCCTGGGTCCACAGCAGGTGGCGGCGGCTCGACAGCGGATGCGAGGTGGATTGCCACAGGCGGTGCCGGCGCGCGTGGCGCAGTAGAGTCACGGTGCTGCGGGCGGTTTGGCGCAGGCCGGCCCGTGGGGTCTGGGAGGCGTCCCGGGTGGGCGCGGGGAGTTGTTGAGTCAGCGGGCGCGGACCGAACAGCGCATCCACCACCGCGACGATGTTGGCACCGTCCTGAACCGCGTGGTGGCTGAGATACAGCAGAGCGAACCCGTCGGGCACGTGACCGTGCAGAAGGATCATGCGCCAGGCCAGGGCTTCCTCCGGCCACGGCTCTCGCAGCGCACGACGCACTGCCGTCTCGAGAGCCTCCGGATCGCCGCCGACGTGCTGGGCGCGGATGTGCCGGGTCATGTCCGGGTCCGCTGGCATCCACCGTGCGGTCGGCCCCTTTTCGGTCAGGACGTGCGTCAGACAGGGCAGGCCGTCCAGACGCGCGGTGACGTAAGCGCGCAGGCCCGCGAGATCGGGCACAGCGCCGGTCAGGTGCAGTACCGCCCCGATCCTCGCGTTGGCGTCCGGATGCTCCGCAAGCTCTTCAGCCTTGACCAGTACGAGATCGGCGGGACTGGGAACCGGGAATGGGTTCATGCCCATCACCTCACGAGGTCGAAGACGGGTGAGCTGACGGCTGCGCCGATGAGGAACCCGACGCTGACCTGGCCGGCGGTGTGGCAGCGCAGCCGGATGCGGGACCAGCCGATCAGCACCACCACGGGAGCCAAAAGGAGCAACCAGGGGCCGAAGACCGTTGCGAGAATGGCGAGGGCACCAGAGGCAATGGCGGAGTGCACCGACACTTTCCAGAAGAAAGTGATCACCAGCAGAGCGAGCAGAACGGCGACCATCGCCGCCACCAGGGCCGTCACCTCGACGGGAGCATCCAGCCCATACAGCAGTGCGGTGCCGGTGATGACCGAGGCCATCACCCCTGGGGCCGCCACAATGCGGTCGTGCCGCCCCCGCACATGCCGGTCTCCCCAGTACTGGCGGTGCTCGCCGAGCCGAAGGAGCAACGTGGGCAGCACCGCGGTGAACACCGCAGCGACCACGCCCCAGCCAATGCCGGCCCAGCCGTCGGCGTGCCAGCCCAGCAGCGGGGCCAGGAGCAGCATCCAGTTCCGGGGGTCGCCGCCGTCGCTGAGCAGCCACGCCCAGCGCGCCTCCGTTCGAGGCACCAAGTCCTGCACCGCCGAGCGCCCTTGGCCGGGCGGCGCGGCTGATGCGAGCGGTGACGCGGCCGAAGCCGCAGCCTCGTCGTCCGGCACCCTGAAAGCCCCCGTCCCTCACATGGTCACGCTGTCGCCGCGCTCGGCGTTCACCGTCCAGCGGCGCTCATCGTCCAAACGACACTCGCGCCGGGCCGGTCACGACACCGACGCAGCCTGCTCGACGCCCCTCGACGCTGCCTTGGCCCCCGCGCGCGGGAGGCGGGTGCGGGTCCGGGCGGCGAAGGCGGTAATGCCCAGCGCGGCCATGCCCACCGCCCAGCCTCCGCCCAGCAGGAGGCAACTGGCCGTCACCACCTGCAGACCGGCGGCAGCCACCGAGGTCTGCACCGCTGCGTAGGCCGGCAGCAAACGCACCACGAGACTGTCCGCGTCCGGGTTGATCAGCGGGTTCCGCAGCACCAGATCAATAGAACTGATCATGATGGCGAGGAACATGCCGGCCAGCTCGCTGCGCACCACGGCCGCCAGCACCATCCCGATACCGCCGTGGACCAAGGCGCAGGTGAACATGCCCGCGGCGAGTACCAGGTGCTGCTCAGGTCGCCAGAACAAGTGCATCCACGCGGCGGTGTAGGCAGCGACCGCGGCGGCGACCAGAAGGAGCGCACTGCACTTGGCGAGCGCGAGGCCCGACCGGAAAAAGCCGGCGCGTACCAGGCGCTGATCGAACGGTGCGGAGCGGACTGTGGCGACGAACATCATGAACGCGATGACCAGCGACAGGGCCTGCAGCGCACCGTTGATCTGGAGCAGGACATTGCCGTCCACGACCACGGTGCGGCCGGCCGGACGAATCCGAAACCGCAAGGGGGCAGAGGCCACCACCGTGAACGCCAGCGTGGTCCACAGCGGCACGAACAGGACCACGATGAGCAGCGCCAGCCGATTGCGGGCCTGCTCGATCAGCGCGAACCGCAAGGCCGTACGGAAGCAGGACCACCACCGCGTCATACCGCCGCCACTCCCGCTTCGGTCTGCTCCGTCTCCTGCAGTACGCCGGCCTCAAGTCGGTACAAGGCGTCCAGGCGGGCGGCATCGTAGGCAAGGTGGGAAACCACCAGTACCGCGCAGCCCCGGTCCCGCAAGTCGGCTGCCAAATCCCAGAACCGCAGGTAGGTCTCCCAGTCGAAGCCCTGATACGGCTCGTCCAACAGCAGCACCTGAGGGTCGTGCATCAGGGCAAGGACCAGGTTGAGCTTTTGGCGTGTGCCGCCGCTGAGCGCGGCCACCTGTTCGTGCCGACAGTCGCTGAAGTTCACCGCTCCAACAGCTCTTAGGCGCTGGTCAGGCTGCCGATGCCGTAGGCGGCCTGGAAGAACTGCAAGTGCTGCTCAACGGTGAATGCCGGGTGAAGCACGGTGTCCTGCGGGCAGCAGCCCAGCAGGCCCGCCCGCTCCACTGCACCGCTGTCAGCGACGAGATCTCCGGCCAGGATGCGGAGCAGGGTGCTCTTACCGGCGCCGTTCTCACCGACGATGCCCACCAGTTGACCCGCAGGAAGGTCAAGCGACACACCGCGCAGGACAGGACGCTGCCGGTAGCCCTTCCGTACACCCCGCACCCGCAGTACCGGGTCAAGTGAACTCACCACTGCACCCTCCACATAGCTGCGCACCCCGGCTCAGAAGTTCTCGAGCCCTCAGTCCGACCGAACGCATTCACGTATTCGGCTTCAAACGGTCCTACGGCTCACTCAAGGACTGGCGATGCCCGGACCGGGCCCAGTCCTGCAAACGAACACGGCAGCCCACGGGACACGAATGGATACACGTCCCGCTCGGTGCTGATCGGGTGCGTTCGACGAGGGCGAGTTGGGTCAGACCGGGGAGTCACATCGGGCAGCGCCACGCCCCCTTCACCAGCACGACTCAATCAGCGCGCAGGTCGCAGCGCTGCGTCGCACGTCAGGAAAGGCAGAGGCTACGGATCCGGCTACACGCGCCACTGCGTCACCACCACCCAACGGGATCCGCAGCTCCCCGACCTGCGGCTTGCCTCTCACTCAGCGTCCGACGAGAGGCTCTACCTTCTGGGCCGGTGTCCGGGACTGGATCGCAGGTTCCAACCACTGGCACACCGAAGGCACCGACCGCTTCCTAGGCGCCGGCAGTGAGGAGGTCGAAGACCTCCTTGAGCATCGCGCCCGGTGAAGCGACCCAGCCGGGGTGCAAGCGTCAACAGCCCCGGCGCCGCTCACCACACCATTTCGGACCCCACCACGCCAAGAACTACCCGTCCCGCAAGGCTCACGGTGGCCACTCAATTGGGGCTACGACGATGACGAGGGCACTCCACCCCCTCCACAAGCGCGCTCCCCCGAACCAGTGCCGCCGCTCCTCTCTGTTGCGTCGTCTTTGCAGCGGGATCACCGCCGCTCGGAGATCCCACCGGTCAGGCTGCCAGTCATGGGACACGGCCTGAGTTAGGTGACTGGCATCACATCCGGCTCCTGTCAGTAATCGCGGCGCCGTCTCGTTCGAGGGGCACGCGAACGAGACAGGAGCAACAGCATGAAGCACCGCATCGTCGTACTCGGCGCCGGATATGCCGGGGCTTTCGCCGCCGGAAACCTGGCCCGTCGGCTCTCCCCCGCCGACATCGAGATCACCGTCGTCAACGCCGTGCCCGACTTCGTTGAGCGGATGCGGCTCCACCAGCTCGCGATCGGCCAGGACCTCGCGTCCCGCAGGCTCGCCGACGTATTCGCGGGCACCGGGGTGCGGCTGTGCCTGGCGCTCGTCACCAGCGTCGACCCCGGGCGCAAGACCGTCGCCGTGACCGGCGAGGACGGCGACGGCGAGATCGCCTACGACACCCTTCTCTACGCGCTCGGCAGCTCCGTAGCCCACCATGGCGTCCCCGGCGTGGCCGAGTACGCCTTCGATGTGACCGGCCGGTCCTCGGCGCTGCGCCTGCGCGAGCGCTTGGCCGCACTGGGCGAGGGCGGCACCGTGCTGATCGTCGGTGAGGGGCTGACCGGCATCGAGACCGCCACCGAGTTCGCCGAGTCCCGGCCCGACCTGTCGGTCGCGCTCGCCGCCCGCGGTGAGCTGGGCGCCTGGCTCTCCCCGAAGGCGCGCCGTCACCTGCGCCATGCCTTCGACCGGCTCGGCATCACCGTCCACGAGCACACTGGCATCGAAACCGTCGAGCCGACACGGGCGATCGCCACCGACGGCACGTCCATCCCCGCCGACGTGACCGTGTGGTCGGCCGGTTTCGCCGTGCACCCCCTCGCGGCCGCCAGCGGCCTGGAGATCGCCGAGACCGGCCAGATCGTCGTCGACCGCACCATGCGCTCGGTCTCCCACCTGGACGTCTACGCCGCCGGTGACTGCGCCTACGCCCTCGGCGACAACGGCCGGCCGCTGCCGATGTCCTGCGCCTCGGCCGGCTTCACCAACATGCAGGCGACCGCCGCGATCATTTCGCGCCTGACGGGCAGCGAGGTCCCGACCACCGGGCTGAAGTACCACGGCAACCACATCAGCCTCGGGCGACGGGACGCAATCTTCCAGATGGTGGACAGGGACGCCCGGTCGAAGTCCTGGTACCTGGGCGGCCGGACCGCCGCGCGGCTGAAGTCGGGCGTGCTCAAGGGGGCCGGGTGGGGCATCGCCCACCCCACCTTCGGCATGCCGAAGCGCAAGCGCCGCCTGGCCACCGCGCCTGACCGGGCCGGTGCAAGGGCCACTGCATAGGCTGTTCAGCATGGACAGCGCAGCCATCGATCGGTTCGAGGCCAGCCGGGGCCGGCTGGCCTCGCTCGCGTACCGTCTGCTCGGCTCGGCCGCCGACGCCGAGGACGCCGTGCAGGACACGTTCCTGCGCTGGCAGGCCACAGACCGCGGACGGGTCGAGGTACCGGAAGCGTGGCTGACCAAGGTCGTCACCAATCTCTGCCTCGACCGGCTCCGCTCGGCGCAGGTGCGCCACGAGCGAGCGTCCGGTGCCTGGTTGCCTGAGCCGCTCCTCGAGGGCGACCCCATGCTCGGCCCGGCCGATGCCTTCGAGCAGCGCGAATCGGTGTCCCTCGCCGTCCTGACCCTGATGGAGCGGCTCTCGCCGGTCGAACGGGCCGTCTACGTCCTGCGTGAGGCTTTCTCGTACAGCCACGCCGAGATCGCCGGCATCCTCGACATCACCGAATCCGCGAGCCAGCAGCATGTCCACCGGGCCCGGATCCGGGTCGCCGCCGAGCGCCGCCGCGGCGGCGAGGCCGACCCCGCGTCCGCGCGCCGGGTCGTCGAGGAATTCCTCGCGGCTGCCACGTCGGGGCGCACCGAACGGCTGGTGGCGCTGCTCACGGACGACGTGACGGCGGTCTCGGACGGCGCCGGACTGGCCACGCGGCTGTTGCGGTACAAGACGCGCGAGCGGGTCGCCTCCTACGTGCGGGCCGGTTTCAAGCCCACGCCGGCGAAGCGGCGGCTGGCCGGCGGTTCGCCCGCCATGCATATCGCCCTGGTCAACGGCTCACCGGCCGTCCTCGCCGTGGTCGACAACCGGGTCGTGGGCGCCGTGGCGTTCGAAGTCAGTGACGGCAAGGTCGCGTCCCTGTGCGGCATCGCCGCCGCGGACCGGATCGCACGCCTCAACGACACCTGGCGGCAGCACGAACCCGACGCGCCGGTCATCAAGGCATGGTGACCGGAGCCCCCGGCTTAGCCAACTACGAATCGTCACGGAGGGGCTGCCCAGGGCGGATCCTTGACGTTTTCGGGCCGGACGCCGACCTGGACGTCGGCCGTGCCGCAGTTCCACGTTCTGCAGGGCGGCCGGCGCCCGCAGCAGCGTCGTCTTCCGCGGCGCCTTCGCCCTGACAGGCTGCCCGGCGACCTCGACCTCGAGGACGCGCTGCGCGCCGTGGTCGCTGACGCCCAGTCATCTGCAGGCCACCAACCCCGCCGAGGCGATGATGCTCGGCCGGGGCCCGTGTCTCTCCTGTTGCCCCGAGGTCCAAGGGTGCAACAGGACAGTCCGGTGAGAGCCGTTGACAATCTCAAGGCCTCCATGAAATCTGTGACGTGCTGCACGCAAAACTTCGACTGAATCACTCAAATTTCGTAGGCACACGCGCAAGTTCACCGAGTGTGGACAGATCTGCCGGATGTGTCCCGCTCTGCACGGATCCCTGAATCCCCGTGGAACAGAGGACACCATGAGATGGACGCACTCCGTCCGGCGGTTGGTCGTCAGCTCGCTGATAGCGGGTCTCACCACCGTCGGGCTCCTGCCCGTCGCCGCCTCCGCAGCCGAAGCCGCGGGCCCCAACCTGGCCCTGGGCAAGACCGCCACGGCGAGTGGGTCCCACAGTGGCTATCCCGCAGGGAACGTCACTGACGGAAGCCAGCAGACGTACTGGGAAAGCCCGTCCAACGCCTTCCCGCAGTGGATTCAGGTCGACCTCGGCGGCAGCGCCGCGATCGACCAGGTCGTTCTGAAGCTCCCCACCTCATGGGAGGCCCGTACGCAGACCCTGAGAGTTCTGGGCAGCAGTGACGGCAGCAGCTTCAGCACCCTTTCCGGCTCCGCCGGGCGGCAGTTCGACCCGTCACGATCAAGCAGAGTCACGGTCGACTTCGACTCCACGGACGTCCGGTACGTGCGGGTGCAGGTGACCGCGAACACCGGTTGGCCCGCGGCGCAGGTATCCGAGCTGGAGATCTACGGGGAGGAGGGCGAGGCCCCGCCGCCTGTGAACGGGACCAATCTGGCGGTCAACAAGCCGATCGAGGCGTCCTCCTCGACGCAGAACTACGTGGCCGCCAACGCCAACGACAACAACGTGAGCACCTACTGGGAGTCCAGCGGCAGTCCGTCGACGCTCACGGTGAAGCTGGGCGCCGACGCGGACCTCGAAGGGGTCGTGGTCAAACTCAACCCCGACGCCGCATGGTCAACCCGTACCCAGAACATCGAGGTGCTCGGGCGTGCGCAGAACGCCTCCGCGTACACCTCGCTCAAGGCGCGCGCCGACTACACCTTCAATCCGTCGTCGAACCAGAACGCGGTGACGATCCCGGTGACCGGTCGCTACGCCGACGTCCAGCTGAAGATCTACACCAACAGCTCCGGCTTCGGCGGCCAGGTAGCCGAGTTCCAGGTCACCGGAGTCGCGGCCCCCAACCCGGACCTCACCGTCACCGACCTCACCTGGACTCCCGCAGCGCCGAGCGAGAGCGACGCAGTCACGGTGAACGCCACCGTGCGCAACGGCGGTTCCGCGGCCGGGGCCGCGACCACGCTCAACGTCAGTCTGGGCGGCACGGTCGCCGGCAGCGGCTCGGTGCGCGCCCTCGGGGTGGGAGAGACGGCGAGCGTCCCGGTCACGGTCGGCAAGCGGGCAATGGGCAGCTACACCGTCTCCGCGGTGGTCGACCCCAACGACACCGTGGCTGAGCTGGACAACAGCAACAACAGCCGGACGGCGAACGCGAAGCTGGTCGTCGGCCAGGCCCCCGGTCCCGACCTGGAGGTCACGGGCATCGTCTCCAGCCCGGCCAACCCGGCCGTGGGCTCGAACGTCACCTTCAACGTGAAGGTGCACAACCGTGGCACCAGCGCCGCCGGCGCCGGCTCGGTCACCCGACTGACCGTCGGCGGAACCACGCTCAATGGCACCACTCCCGCGATCTCCGCCGGTGACACCGCCACCGTGGCCGTCGGCGGCAGCTGGACCGCGACCAACGGTGGCGCCACCCTCACCGCCACCGCGGACGCCACCCGCGTGGTCACCGAGACCAACGAGAACAACAACGTGTTCGCGCGCTCGATCGTGGTAGGCCGTGGCGCGGCGGTGCCGTACGTGGAGTATGAGGCCGAGGACGCCCAGTACACGGGCACGCTCCTGCAGACCGACAGCGAACGCACCTTCGGGCACACCAACTTCGCCACCGAGTCGTCGGGGCGTGAGTCCGTACGCCTCAACTCCTCAGGACAGTACGTGGAGTTCACCTCGACCAGCGCGTCGAACTCCATCGTCGTGCGCAACTCGATCCCGGACGCCCCGGGCGGCGGCGGCCAGGAGGCCACGCTCAGCCTGTATGCGAACGGCACGTTCGTGCAGAAGCTGACCCTCACCTCCAAGTACAGCTGGCTGTACGGCAACTCCGATGACCCCGAGGGCCTGACCAACACCCCGCAGACCGATGCGCGACGGCTGTTCGACGAGTCGCACGCGCTGCTGTCGCAGACGTATCCGGCGGGCACCAAGTTCAAGCTGCAGCGCGACGCCGGTGACAACGCCGCGTACTACATCGTCGACATGATCGACCTGGAGCAGGTGGCGCCGGCCGCGAGCAAGCCCGCCGAGTGCACCTCGATCACCGAATTCGGCGCCATCCCGAACGACGGCATCGACGACACGGACGCCATCCAGCGGGCGGTGACGGCCGACCAGAACGGAACCATCGACTGTGTGTGGATCCCGGCCGGGCAGTGGCGCCAGGAACAGAAGATCCTCACCGACGACCCGCTGAACCGGGGCGACTACAACCAGGTGGGCATCCGGGACGTCACGATCCGCGGCGCAGGCATGTGGCACTCCCAGCTCTACACCCTGACCCCGCCGCACCAGGCCGGCGGCATCAACCACCCGCACGAGGGCAACTTCGGCTTCGACATCGACGACAACACCAAGATCTCCGACATCGCCATCTTCGGCTCGGGCACCATTCGCGGCGGCGACGGCGGCGCGGAGGGCGGAGTCGGCCTCAACGGCCGTTTCGGCGAGGACACCAAGATCACGAACGTATGGATCGAGCACGCCAACGTGGGCGTCTGGGTGGGCCGCGACTACTCCAACATCCCCGACCTGTGGGGCCCCGGCGACCGCCTGGAGTTCAGCGGCATGCGCATCCGCAACACCTATGCCGACGGCGTGAACTTCACCAACGGGACGCGCAACTCGACCGTGTTCAACTCCTCGTTCCGCAACACCGGTGACGACGCGCTCGCGGTGTGGGCCAGCAAGTACGTGAAGGACCAGTCGGTGGACATCGGCCACGACAACCACTTCCGCAACAACACCGTCCAGCTGCCGTGGCGCGCCAACGGCATCGCCGTGTACGGCGGTTACGGCAACACCATCGAGAACAACCTCGTCTACGACACCATGAACTACCCGGGCATCATGCTCGCCACGGACCACGATCCGATCCCGTTCTCGGGACAGACGTTGATCGCCAACAACGGGTTGTACCGTACGGGCGGCGCGTTCTGGGGCGAGGCCCAGGAGTTCGGCGCCATCACGCTTTTCGCGGCGGGCCCCGACATCCCGGGCGTCACGATCCGCGACACGGAGATCCACGACTCGACCTACGACGGCATCCAGTTCAAGACGGGTGGCGGTGCCGTACCGAACGCCAAGATCGACAACGTGAAGATCACCAATTCCAACAACGGCGCGGGTATCCGCGCGATGGGAGGCGCACGCGGTAGCGCGACACTGACCAATGTGAGCATCAGCGACTCGGCCGACGGGAACGTCCTCATCGAACCGGGCTCGCAGTTCGTGATCAACGGCACCACGACGGCGGCTTTTTAGCACTCTCGATCGCCATGATGCCGGGGCCGCCGACGAGCCCCGGCGTCATGACACCCGTTGGTGACCCGCACCACCCATGTCGTCTTCGAATGATGCCGCGGTTGCCACCGCTGGCAGGCCGCGCAAGAGCGTCCATGGGCAGAGACTCTCAGCCGCCCTCGCAGACAAGAGCGAGCACCACGATTTCCTGACCTTGACGCCGTATGTGATCGGCAGCATCGACGAGCAGTACCGCATCCTCCCGCGCATCAATACCCTCATCGCCCAGCCCGGACTGTCCGCCACTGCTCGCAGCGGCAGCGGAACCTCCCCGGCGGCGTCCACTCTTAAGTCAAGGCCTGACCAAAGGCCCGTCACCGTCTACTGCAGCGCATGGGCCACCGCCGTACCCTTCCCGAAGGGGCAACAGGATCCGGCTCGGCTCGGCCAACGGCCCTGTGTGAAGGGGCGGTTACGTCGTCGCAGACGGGCCGTCCCCGGCGTCGGCGTCGGCGTTGCCCGGCACGGGGCTCATGGCCGAGCTTGCTCGGGTGCCGGGCGCGCGTTGGTTTATCTTCCCGAAGGGGACGTGCACGCTGGGGGTGCTGGGGGCGGTGCCGGTCAGGTGGCTGACCTGGTCGTCGAAGAAGATGTGGGGCTTGAGTACCTCCATGATCGTGCTCTTGTCTATGCCGCCGAGGAAGAAGGCGTCGTTGACGGTCACGCCCCAGTTCTTCAGGCTGCGCACCGGGCGTTCGTGAGCGGGTGCGCTACGGGCGGTAACAAGGGAGACGTGGACGCGGATCTTGTAGTCGGAGTCTTGTGCCCGCTGTTCTTCTTCGCGCTGCTGGAGCCGGTTGATGCCGGCGAGGAAGTCCCGTAGTGGTCCCGGGTCGTGCGGGGTGGCGGCATTCGTCGTCTCGTGGGAGTGGAAGCCCTTGATGCCGTCGGCCTGGTAGATCTGTTCCGAGGCGTCGTCGGCGAGGACTCCGTCGAAGTCGAAGGCGATCCGCAAATCCTGGTCATCGTCCTCGTCCGCCGTGGCAGGACCGAGGACGCGACCGGCGGGCAGCCCAAGCGTGACGGCCTCGCGGACGTCGGTCTCGTTCGCGGACAGGAACAGGGACATCTTCAAGGCGGGCATGAAGCGGTAGGGCGAGCGGCCCTGCATGAAGATGGCCCGGCTGATCGGCAGGCCGTGTGACTGGATGGATCTCATGACCCTCAGCCCAGTGTCGGGATCGTTGCGGGACAGGATGATGACCTCGACCAGAGGGTCGTCGGGTGAGAGGTCGTTCAGGGACAGGAGCCTGCGGATGAACGGAAAGGCGACTCCTTTGTCCAGCGTGTCGTCCAGATGCTCCTCCTGGCAGGCGCGGTAGGCCTCCTCCCCCTGATCCCGGAAGACCGCATCCGCCTCTTCCAGGTCGAACAGCGCACTGGAGGCGATACCGACGACCAGACGGTTCTTGAGTTCATAGACGGCCACGGCGTCCTCCCCGACATCAATGCGCACACCCGTCTAAAACAATGCTATGAGGGCCGCTCCTTGCGATCGTTGGCGGGGAAGTCGGACAGCACTGGAAACAGACTTACCGCCCTCTCAGTTCCATGATCAGTCGAACCAGACCGCGAGGCGCACGTGCTCTGGGCCATGCAGCTCGGCCAGGGTCCTCATGACGTCCCAGACTGGCGCCCAGTGGGTCCCCGCCCCGGCCACGGTGCTTCGGCTGCGTGTGCCGGACCGATCGGTCTCGTCCCAGTCGGCGGCTGCCAACTCGGCCCAGCTGATCCACGTCGCTCCGTGCGCGTCTTGTGGCCCACCCCAGGCGTTGAACGCCCCTCGCAGTCCCTCGGAAGCGTCCTCCGGCAGGCCGCGGTCCTCGGACAGCGGTCGGAACCCGAAGGAGTTGCGGACGCCGAAGAGGCAAGCGAAGGCGTCATAGGCGTTGCCGGTATTGAGGAGGAAGAGATCAATGGCGGCGTGCCATACCGCGTCCTCGTCGTCCTCTCCGAAGATCCGGGCCAAGGGCCTGCACTCGATCATTCCGCTGACATCGGTGGACATGCCCGCAGTCTGCCGGGAGGGCAAGGCTCATCGCCTCGATTTTCGTGGCAGCACCTGACCGGTGGGCTGTGGTGGGGCGAACTCGTAGAGCCGCCGGTCGAGGATCAGGGCGCACGGGACGTTGGGCGGCGGGCAAGGGCGATCACGGCCTGGGCATGGCGTTTTCCCTCGGCGCGCTTGCGAACAGCATCCCGGTGCGTGCAGCGTGCTGCTGCATTTGCAGCGCTCGCGCCGGTGCGGTGGCCAGGACCAGGACCTCCAGGGCATCGACGCTGAGCCGGGCGGGCACCGCCGGGTCGTCGGGCCGCACAAGGAAGCCCGCGACGTGCAGCAGGTCGCCTGGCTGGACCTCGGTGAGCACCGGGTACACGATCCGGGGATGGCTGGTGGTGCAGGACCCGGACCAGGTCGTCCACAACGTGGTCTCCCCCGTCAAGTTCCTGTGTTCAGAGTCGTCTGCTTTTCGGCGGTGTGACAGCGCCGCACGTTCCCGGCCGACCGCGACGCGCCGTTCCACTTCCTGGGCGGTGCGGCCCGGCGTGTCCCCGCAGGCGTCGGCAGGCAGCGGTAAGCCGACCTGTAGAAGGGGCGGAGGCGATCATCCGGAGGGCTGGAACATGAGCAGTGGGGCTTGGACGGGCGCCGCGGTGGCCGGTGTCACTGCCGCGTACGCGCTGAGCTCGCGTCGGCTGTCCACGACGCCGATCTCGTCGGGGATGGTGTTCGTCGCTTCCGGCATCCTCATCGGACCAGCGGTGCTGGACATCGTCGACTTGGCGCACGACGCCGCGCCGATCGTCGCGCTTCTCGAAATCACTCTGGGGCTGGTGCTGTTCACCGATGCCATGTCGGTGCGCAGACGAGACCTTCGGACCGGCGGATTTATGCCTGGTCGGCTGCTGGGAATCGGGCTTCCGCTGAGTATCGGGGCCGGCTGGCTGCTCGCCTGGCCGCTGTTGCCGGGGCTGACGATGTGGGAGCTCGCGCTCGTCGGCGCCATCCTCGCCCCGACCGACGCCGCCCTCGGAAAGACCGCCATCACCCACCCCCGGGTCCCGGCGCTCGTACGTCACGGACTGAATGTCGAAAGCGGCCTGAACGACGGCATGGTGCTGCCGTTCTTCCTCATGTTCCTGGCAGCCATCCCGGGCACGCACTACGCGGAGGAGGGCGTGGTCGGCGTCTTCTGGCGGGCCCTGGTGCTGAGCACCGCGCTGGGGCTGCTGGTCGGGTGGGTCGGTGGGCGTCTTCTGCAGTGGTCCCGGGCCAAGGGATGGGTCACGCGGGAGTGGCGGCAGCTCTATCTGCCGGCCGTCGCCGCGGGGGCGTACGAACTCGCCGTCGTGACGGACGGCAGCGGCTTCATCGCCGCGTGGGTCGCCGGGTTCGCCTGCGGGTTCGCACTGCGCCGCCACAGGATCGAGAACGACACGGGACAGCCGGACCACACAGCCGAGTGCACCGAGAACCTCGGGGAACTCCTCGCTGCGATCAGCCTTCTCGTGTTCGGGGCGGTGCTGCTCGGCCCCGCGCTCGAGCACCTGAACTGGCGGATCATCCTGTACGCCGTCCTCAGCCTCACCGTGGTCAGGATGCTGCCCGTGGCTCTCTCGCTCGCCGGCAGCGGGCTGCGGCTACCCACCGTGGCGTACATCGGCTGGTTCGGGCCGCGCGGTCTCGCCTCCGTGGTCCTGGCGCTGCTGGTGGTGGAGGAACACGTCCCGGGGGTGGAACTGCTCGGGCGGGTGGTCGCGATCACCGTCGGTCTCAGCGTCCTCCTGCACGGCATCTCGGCCGTGTCCCTCGCCGAGCGGTACGGCCGCTGGCACGAGCAGGCCTCGGCCACCTCGCGGGATCTGCGCGAGGGCAGCCCCGTACTCGACACCCCGGCACGCGGCAGGCTGGGCCGGCCGGACCAACCAGAGACGTGAGACGACGTCATCCACCTGTCACCGAGGCGCCACGCCGTGCCGGGCCGCTTTCTCGTCTGCCGCCCGCGTGCCGCCGTCGCGGCCTTCTGTGCCGGGGGGTGTCCCACCGCGCGGATCGTAGAGCCGACTCCCGGTCGCCGTCGCGCGCCACGCACACCGGCCACTGGGAACGGCGGCTCGCGGAGGCGCGCACCAGGGCCCGCGGCGCGATGAGTTGCGCACGATGCACCGCACTCCCTCATCGGATGGTGCCCACCGAGGGGACTCCACTGCGCACCCGATGCGCACCCGGGTGGCCTCCGCTGCCGGACCGGTGCGCACGGTGGTCATACGCGGACGGGCACAGCGTTCCTGCCGGCTCAAGAAACGATGCGCTCGTCCGCGTGTGCCCGTGTGTTGTTCGCGCCCGCCCGAGCACGTTCGTCGTCGTTTAGGCGGCCGGGGTGAGTTCGGCGCGGCCGAACAGCAGGGCGTAGCCGGTGGGGAGCTGGTGGAGGATGCGGGTGATCAGGTTGGGGCCGGCGTAGGCGGAGACGGCGGAGAAGACGGAGCCGGTGTCCCAACGGGTGGTGGCCAGGGAGGCGCCGGTGCGGGCGGCAAGGTTCTTGACGAAGGCCCAACCGGTCAGGTGCTGGGTATCGGGGATCTGTGCGGTCAGTACACGCGCGGCTTCCCAGGGCAGGCAGCGCGCCAGGTCGACGCGTTCGTCGCCGGTCAGCTGGCGTCCCAGTCCGGCAAGAACCAGGCGGACAGCTTCGTCCGCTCTCTCGCGGGTGGGGTATGCGCCCTCGTAGCGGACCTTCTCCAGCATCTGCTCGTATGCCGTCCCGTACGGCTGCTGGTGCGGTGCGTGCCGGTCGGAGATCACTGGGGTGGTTGCCTTTCTTGCTGTGGCCGGTTGTCGGGCACCGGGGTACACGGATGGTCAGGTGGTCTTGGGGCGGCCGAAGAGCAGGTCGTAGCCGGCGGGAAGCTGGAGCAGGATCTGCCCCAGCAGGTCCTCGCCGGTGGCGTCGGCGACGGTGGACAGCACGGCGCTGACGTCCCAGGTCGCGGTCTGCTCGGTGGCGCCCGCGATCCAGGCTGCGGTTGCGCGGACGAACCGCTCCGGGGGCAGCGGTTCAGCGCTCTGCAGCGGGTTGAGCAGGATCAGTGCGAACTCTTCCGGCAGGCGCGCCGCGAACTGGGCGCGGACGTCGCCGACAAGGTGCGCGCCGAGCAGGGCGAGCACCACACGGGCCGCGCGCTCGGCTTCCTCCACAGTGTCGTAATCGCCGCGTTCCTTCACGTGGCCGAGGAACGCTTCGCGTCGCAGAGTCATCTCGGCCGCCACCCCTTCTTCTTCGGACTGCCCACGGGGGTGCGGAGGACGAGGTTGGGGGGAGATCAGGTGCCCGTCCTCCGCACCGGTCCGGCCGGTGTCAGCCGGAGATCTCCTTGCGGCCGGATCCGACGCCGATGGAGATCTTGCGGGGCTTGGCGCGCTCGGCAATCGGGATGCGCAGGGTGAGCACGCCCGCGTCGTAGTCGGCCTCGATGTGCTCGGTGTCGAGGGTGTCCGCGAGCACGATCTGGCGGGAGAAGGCACCCAGCGGCCGCTCGGACAGCTCCATATGCACGTCGTCGGCCTTCGCCACCGGCCTGCGCTCGGCCTTGACGGTCAGCATGTTCCGCTCGACGTCGATGTCGATCGCGTCGGCGGTGACACCGGGAAGGTCGAACGCGACCACGTACTCGTCACCCTCGCGGTAGGCGTCCATCGGCATCGCCGACGGCTTCGACCAAGTCCCCGGACCCATCAGCTGCTGCGCCAGCCGATCCAGCTCACGGAAGGGGTCAGTGCGCATCAACATCGTGAAAACACCTCCAGCAGGTTCAGGCAGTTGCTGCCAATGCGCTCACTGACACTGTTGTAACATGTCATCCAATGGATGACAAACACGAGGTCGTCCACACGACGACAAACCCGAGGGGTGGTGTCCGTGACCGCAGCCGACCAGCCGTCCACGACCCATACGAACGCCCACAGCCCGGCGTCGTTCCTCGCCGCCGCGGCAGCTCTTACCGCCATGGACGACGCCCTACGCGACGCCCAGCTACAGTCCCCGGACACCTCCGATGCGCCCGCGCCGGAGCAGGCGCTGGCATCCCTGATGCTGCTGCGACAGGTCCGCGAGCAACTCGCCGGATGGGAGACCGGTCTGATCGAAACTGCCCGCGACGCGGGAGCCAGCTGGGCCGACCTCGCCCACCCCCTCGGCGTCGCCAGCCGCCAAGCCGCCGAACGCCGCTACCTACGCGGCCGCCCCGGAAACCCAGGCTCCACAGGCGAACAGCGAGTAAGAGCCACCCGCGACCGCCGCGCCGCCGACCGCACCGTCACCGCCTGGGCCCGCGCCAACGCCGCCAGCCTGCGCCAACTCGCCGGCCAGATCACCACCCTCACCGACCTGCCCGCCCCCGCCCGTGCCCCACTCGCCGAGCTCACTGAGGCCCTCGCCGACAACGACCCGGCCACGCTCGTCGCACCTCTGGCGGACACGCACCCGTATCTGACATCCGGCCACCCCGACCTAGCCGCGCGCGTCGATGACCTCACGCGTCACACCGACCGACTCCGCCGGCACAGCGGAAAACAGCGCCGCAACCAAACCTGACGTACTGCTCTGACCAGTGCGAATGCTCAGGCGTCCGTCTTCCACTGTCAGCAGTGCCAGGGCTCCCGGCCGACAGCAGGGACCATCTGGTCGGCGGCCCGCTCGACGACATCGCGGACACCAGCGGCCTCCGCGAGGGTGGGGGCGAGGCGGGTTGGGAGTACAGCGCGACCGCACTTACGGGCTCTGCCGGGGATGGAAGTACCGGCGCGGGCTGAGGGGTTGTGGGCGTTCGCCGGCGGAGGTGATGTGGACGCTGCAGCCGCTGGCATCTGGATAGAGCTTGAAGAACAGCCGGGTGTCGGTGACGCGAGGCGGTGAACAAGGTGGGCTGGCGGGTGAACACCGCCGCCCGGTAGCGGTCTTCGAACACCGGCTCGTACAACCACGGCAACACCTCCCAGGGGCGTACAGGCCGTCGCTCCGGCCCAATCCCTTCGTGGAGCCCCTGGTGCACCGCGGGCTGATCACTGTAGACAAAGCATGGTCCGTCGCCGCGGATGCCGCTAGCGGGCCGCCTCCTGAGGGGACAGCGTTCACGCCAACTGCGGTACGACCGCGACCGGGCAGTGCGCGTGGTGCAGCAGCGGGTGGCCCGCGCGGCCGAGTTGCAGACCGAAGTGGCCATGCGGCGACGCGCCCCGGTCATCACGAGATCCGTACCGGGGACGACGTTCCGCATCGGCGGTGTTACGCGTCTCCGCAGCGGTTCACGCGTGTCCGTCAAATCTTCGCCGCATCGGTTCCCACAGCCTCCTGGACCGCGACGACAGGGTATGAACCGCACCCCGGGGGCGATACCGAAGCGTGGGCCGCTCTCCTGGCCGCGCGAGCGGACCAGCGTGTCGACGAGGTCGCGGCTGGCTCAGTCGTGGTCGGCGCGAGGCGGTGAAACGTTCTGGGGCAGCGGCCGGTGGAGCGTGTGAGGGCGCTCCGCCAACCGCCGCTTTCCTGCGTCAGTACGTCAGGGCCTCAGGCTTGACGGGCGCCTCCGCCACCGGGGCCGTATGCCGCTGTCCCGTCACGCTGCCGAGCCAGCCGAGCAGGAACGCGACGGGCAGCGACACCAGGGCGACGGTCTGGAGCGGGAACCAGTCGATGTGCCACTCGGGCACCAGCGCCATCGGGTTGCCCGAGAATACGGGGCTGCACACCTGGAGTCCGATCGCGGAGCCCAGGCCGCCGTACAGCGTCCACAGCAGCCCCCGGCGGGTGAAGCCGCTCCAGAACAACGCGTACACCAGCGCCGGGAGCAGGCAGGAGGCCGCCACGGCCAGGGAGAGCGTGGACAGGAAGCCCATGTTCCAGCCCTGGACCCACACCGCACCGCAGATGCTCAGTACCCCGACCAGGGCGGACGCGATACGGGCCGCGGCCACCTCCCGGCCCTCGGTGGTGCGCCCGCGGCGCACGACGTTGGTGACGAGATCGTGGGCGACCGCGCCCGCCGCCGCCAGGGTCACGCTCGCGACGACCGCGAGCGTCGTGAGGAACACCGCGCAGGCGACCAGCACGACGAGCCATGCCTCGCCCGTCTTCGCCGTCGATCCTCCTGCGAGATCGCCGGTGAGCATCAGCAGGCTGCTGGTGGCTCCGGGGTCGGCGGCGAGAATCTTCGGGGCACCGATCACCGCCGCGGCACCGAATCCCATCACCGTGGTGACGAGGCAGACGGCGCCGACGATGCCGATGGTGTGGCGGACCGTACGTCGGGCGGCGGCCGGGTCGGGCGCGGTGTTGAGCTGGGTGGCTACATGGGGCAGGCACGCCACGCCCAGCACCACGGTGATCATCAGGCCGATGAAGTCGAGCGTGCTCTCGACCGGGCCGCCGGCGGCGAAGCGCAGGCCCGGACGCAGATAGCCCTCGGGTCGGCCGCTGCCCTGAGCGGCGGCGTCGATGAGAGAGTCGGCGCTCCAGTGGAAGCGGTGGAGCAGCACCGCTGCCACGGCGAGCGCCATGACAAGCAGGAACGCTGTCTTGATCATCTGAAGCGCGATCATGCCTCGCATCCCGCCGAAGGCCGTGGCGCAGACGACGAGCGTGCCGATCATGACGATGACGGTCTGTTCGGCACCCGGCCCGGAAAGGCCGAGCAGCACGGCGGTGGTCCGCCCCGCGCCGGAGAGCTGGACGATCAGATACGGGATACAGGCGCTCAGCGTGACGACGGCGGCCGCGATCCGCACGGCGGGCCCCGGGGCGCGCAGGGCGAAGGTGTCACCGAGGGTGTAGCTGCCGCGCTCGCGCAGCGGGCCGGACAGCAGGAGCAGGACGCCGAGCGACAGCACGGTGCACAGGGCGACGAACAGGCCGTCGAAGCCGAAGACCGCGACGGTTCCCGTCGTACCGAGCACGGTCGCGGCCGAGAGATAGACGCCGGAGAGGACGATGGCGCCCTGCACGGGGCGCAGCCTGCGGCCCGCGGTGTAGAAGTCGTTGACCCGGTCGCGCTCGGGGCCGTTGAGCACACAGATGAGCAGCATCGGGACGATGAACGTCAGAAAGCCGACGAGGACCCAGGAGCGGGTGTCCGCGTCCAGGTCGAGGGAGCCGGGTGTCCCTGCGGCGAGCAGCATCTGAGGAAGCATCAGCGCTCCCCCTGCGGCTCGCACGCGGACTCGCCGTAGAGGGCCCCGTCGTGGGCGTCGCCGTAGGGGGCGCGGTCGTAGCGCGCCGCCGTCCACACCAGGAGCGAACCCTGGGCGAGGAGTGCGACGACGCCGAGGGTGATCTGTCCGGCGACTCGCGTGGCCAGCAGGTCCTCGGCGGTGCAGGCGAGCAGGAGGTGGACCGCGAAGGTCAGTCCGTTGACGAGCGCGAAGGATCTGCCCGGCGCGTGGGGCCGGGGTCTTTGATGCAGCTGGGGGGTGTGCGGATGGACGTGCTGATGGGCCATGGAGCTCTCCTGGCGGGCAGGGAAGCGCGCATCGCCTGGCTCGGGCGATGCCTTGCGCGGGCATTGCCCCTGACGGCAGTACCCCTGATGAGGGCTCACGAGAGCACGTACCGACCAGTCAGTCCATGCGCTTCGGGCACGGCGTTGTCCGCTCCCAACGGCAGGGGGCGGCCACTGTGCTGATGCCCATTCAGCAACTGCGGCAAGGTAACCGGCCATGGCGGTGCGGCCGCCGGCAGCCAGCAGCCAGCAGCCAGCAGCCAGCAGCCAGCAGCCAGCAGCCAGCAGCCGAGGGGGTATGTGCGGCGGCCCCGCCGGTCACACATCACGTGTTCGCAGCGGGCCTACGTCGCTGTCTGCGGCCTCTGCCATCCACATCGCGATCGCGATCGCGATCCCAGGCGTCCGCGCAGCCGAGGACGGCCGGAGGCCCGAGCAATTGGAGTGCGTCGAACGCGAGCGTGAGCCGTACGAGGTCACGGGGACGGGACAGTTCGAGCCCTGTGATCTGCTCGAAACGGCGCAGCCGGTTCAGCACCGTGTTGCGATGGCACAGCATGTGCCGGGCCGCCTGGACCGCCGAGCCGCCCTTCTCGATCCACGCCCCGAGCGTGTCGATCAGCGTTTCGCGGTCGGCGGGCTCCAGTTGGTACAGCGGCCGGAGCACCCGCAGCGCGAGTTCGGCGGACAGGTCGGGCCGTGAGACGAGCAGGCCGTCGGGCAGACGGGCGTCGAGCCGGGCGACCTCGCCGTCTCCCCGGCAGGTGCGCAGGGCGAGTCCGGCCATGTCCCGCGCCCGGGGCAGGTTCTCCAGGCCCTGGACGACCGGGCTGACGCCAATGCGCATACCGGGACCGGCATCGAGGGCGGAGACAAACGCGTCGAGCGCGCGGTCACCGAGATGGGCGACGAGCACATTGCGCCGACCCCCGGTGTGGCGCAGGACGCGCACGCCGCGGATCTCCGGGACGGCGTCGGGCGTGCGGCCGACGGGCGGCGTGGCCCGTATCTCCGCGACCGCGAAGCGTCCGTCGGGCGGCAGGTCGAGGATCGATGCCGCGTCCCGGATGAACGCAGGGTCGTTGCGGCTCTCCAGTACGGCGGCGAGGATCAGGCGTACGCGCTCGTCGTGGCGGCTGGCCACACCCTTGGCGACCTGGCGGTACGCGTCTGCCAGCAGGACGCAGTCGCGGTCGTTGCTCTTCCACACCAGCTCGGCCACGTGCACGAGGTGACGCTGGTCGCCGAGGCCGTCCCGCTCCACTGCGCCGATGATCCCGTTCCAGACCTCCGAGCCGGCCACCCGGAAGGCGTGCAGCACCTCGTCGAGGGGGCGGCTCTCTTCGGCCCGGCGGATGCCGAGCTCACGGGTGTAGCGCTCGACGTCCGCCATCCGGCCCGGGTCGAGGGCGGCCTCCAGGGTGATGTGTACGCCCTTGTACACGGACTGCGGCAGGTCGGGGGGTGCGAGCACCGGGTCCGCGTAGTACGGCACCTCGGTGCGGATCTGGTCCGCCACGATGTCGCTGAATGCCTGGCCGCGCCCGAGCAGGCGCCGACAGGCGTGACCGAAGAGCTGGTGCGGCGAGGGCTCGTCGGCGGGCTCCGGCAGGGGCAGCGGCGAGCCGACGGCGGCGGTGACGCGGGGGCGGACCGCGCCACGGGCGGAACTGGTGTGCATGGACCCT
Source organism: Streptomyces sp. NPDC107528 (assembly GCF_055639295.1). NCBI lineage: Bacteria > Bacillati > Actinomycetota > Actinomycetes > Kitasatosporales > Streptomycetaceae > Streptomyces > Streptomyces sp. NPDC107528. Next base: position 472,796 of record NZ_JBVKAV010000005.1, on the reverse strand, counting down.
CCAGACGGACGGGACGTGCGAGAACACCACGGCGGGTCGCCATGTCTTGCGCCGCGCGGGTCGCAGGTGGGTGGCTCCACCGGTCGGCGATCGGCGTATGCCGGTGGAGCGCACTTCAAGGAATCCACATGCTAAGCAGTCGGTCACCCCTTGGCGCGAAACGTCCGTCAAATCGTGACGAGCCACGCACTGCAGGAGGTGACCGCGGTCGAGACCAAAGGCCGGGCCCCTTCGTGACGGAAGTCTTACGCCTCGGGCGTAAGTACCTCAGCGGTGTTCGGGGTTTGCCGCGTCGGCATGGCAGCCGGCGTCCCACTCGGAGCGTTGGTTGCCGTGGGCGGGGATGCCGCCGGAGCGTTTGAGCAGGGCCGCCAGGTGCATCAGGTTCCAGGTCATGAACGTGGCGTTGCGGTTGGTGAAGTCGTTGTCCGGGCCGCCCGATCCGGGGTCGAGGTACGACGGTCCGGGGCCGGCCGCGCCGATCCAGCCGGCGTCGGCCTGGGGCGGGATCGTGTAGCCGAGGTGCTGGAGGCTGTAGAGGACGTTCATCGCGCAGTGCTTCACGCCATCCTCGTTGCCGGTGATCAGACAGCCGCCGACGCGTCCGTAATAGGCGTACTGGCCCTGGGAGTTGAGCAATGAGGAGCAGGCGTAGAGCCGCTCGATGACCTTCTTGGTGACGGAGCTGTTGTCGCCGAGCCAGATCGGTCCAGCGAGCACCAGGATGTCGGCGGCCATCACCTGCTCGTACAGCGCGGGCCACTCGTCGACCGCAAAGCCGTGCTCGGTCATGTCCGGATATACACCAGGGGCGATGTCGTGGTCGATGGCCCGGACCTCGGATGTGGTGACCCCCTGCCCCATCATGATCGCCGCGCTCATGTCGATCAGCCCCTGGGTGTGGCTCAGCTGCGGGGAGGGTTTGAGCGTGCAGTTGACGAACAGGGCGGTGAGGTCGTCGAAGCGGTAGGAGTCGTGCGTGGACGGGGAAGGCGACGTTGCCATGACGGTCTCCCTGAGCGGCGGTGACGGGCGCATACGGCAGCGTCTCGCGGAGAGGCCGTTTTGCCCTCTTCCGACGCGCTTTCGATGTCTTGACGCGCTTTCGATCTCTTACGGAGTGATGGCGGGTCGGGCGGCTCACGGGATACTGCACCGTCGCGGATCCAGCGTGGCCGCATGCCTGGACCGGTCACCGGCCATGCCGGGTGCACCGGGTCCCATGTCGTCCAGGCGCTCACGGCTCACAGGCACGAGCCGTTGGTGTACGACGTCCGAGAGGAGCCCGACGCCGATGTGCGGGGCCCGGCTGCGGTCGTCTGCGCGTCGGCCGGCCTCGACACCGGCTGTCACCGAGCGGTGCCGGCCGGGCTCGGCGACGGGGTCGCCGACGCGGCGGAGTACGTCTCGCGCTGATCGCCGGCGATGATCCCCGGCGGACCCGCCCCGAAGCCGCTCTGCCTGCGGACCTGGGCCTGTGTTGCGGTCCGCCGACGCGACGGGCCTCTCGGCGCGCGGACGTCAGGACTTCGCCGGCCGTCCCGAATCCCGCTCGCCCTCGGCGGATTGGGGTACCGCTGCCGACAGCAGGGCGAACGCCACGGCGAAGCCGAGCATGGTGAGGACACCCCTCGGCCAGAAGATATGGCTGTCGACGAACGACCAGCAGGCGACGAACAGGGTCGCGGCGCCCGGCAGTACCCGCACACCACACCGCCGCCACAGCACCGCGCAGGTGGCCAGCGAGGCCACGGCCAGCCCGTACACCCCGGATCGGCCCAGCTCATCGCCGGTGACGAACAGTCGACCGGCCGCCCCGTGCACCCCGTGATCCACCACGACGCCGGCGGATATCCCCGCCACCGCATCGAGACCCGAGTAGTACGCGACGAAGCAGAGACATCCGGCCCAGGACAGCACCACCAAGGCTCCCTCCGCGTCGCGGCGCGGTCTGCCCCACAAGGGCACCAGCAGTCCGAGCACGAGGAGCGGGAAGACGGGCAGCAGGGCGATGTGCAGTCCGGCCCAGTGGCCTGCCGTGGCCGCTGTCAGATGTCGCGGGTGCATCAACCCGGCGCCTGCCAACAGCAGTGGGGCGGCGGTCACCAGGACCATCACGCGCAACGTACGGAGGGATCGCATCGGCTCACACTAGGCAGCCGCCCGATGGCGCTGGGCGCCCGTCTGCCATGCGTAAGACATCCGTAAGACGCGATGGGCAACGTCCACCCGCCGTCGCGGCCGACCGGCGCCAGCACGTCATGCCGGACCCAAACCCAGTTCCTGGGGCAGGTATTCCCAGGCCTGCCTTCGACCAGCTTCGGACCCGGTTTGGGCAGCGACGGTGCGTGGGCCGCGGCGTAGTCGTTGACCTCCGCTTATGTGAGTCAGCGGTGACCCCGCGAGAGCGGGTTGGTCTCCGCTGGTGACCGCTGTTGTCCGCTCCTGAGGACGCTCCGCCGGCACGGTGCCGTGACGCCTGGGCCGACCGGGGCCGGTTAGGCGCCCAATGAGCAAGAACCACAGTTGCCGTGCCTGTTCTGCCTGGCGATCCGGGAGGTAGCTTGGTGGAGAAGGCCCCTTAAGGAGGGCGATCCGATGCCGTGGTTCGTATGGCTGCTCGCCGCCGCGGCACTGGGGGTCGCTGAGTTCTTCACCTTGACACTCGTCTTCGGTTTGCTCGCGGGCGCCGCGTTGGTTGCCGCCGTAGTCGCTGGTGTGGGAATCGGCATTCTCGGCCAGCTCCTGGCCCTGGGTGCAGCGGCGGCAGCGGGCGTCATCCTCGTCCGTCCTGTCGCGCTACGGCAAATGAACCAGCAACCCATCACCCGCGACGGTACGGATGCGCTGATCGGCAAGCGGGCCGAAGTCATGCAGGAGGTCACCGCGACCCGCGGGCTGATCAAACTCTCCGGCGAAGAATGGTCCGCCCGCGCCCTCGACGAGAGCCTTGTGATCCCGGTGGGAGCACTGGTGGATGTGATGGAGATCGAAGGCGCCACAGCCATCGTCTACCCCCGCGAACTCCTTCCGTGAACGGCTGAGCACATAGCAACGGAGGCACTGTGGATCCAGTTGTCATTCCCATTCTTGTGGCGGCCATTGTCGTTGTCTTCCTCGTGGCCTCCGCGGTGCGGATCGTCCCGCAGGCACGCCGCTACAACATCGAGCGGTTCGGCCGATATCGCAGGACGCTGCAACCCGGGCTGAACCTGGTCCTGCCGGTGGCGGACCGCGTCAACACCAAGCTCGACGTGCGTGAGCAGGTCTACTCATCCGACCCAAGGCCAGTGATCACTGAGGACAACCTCGTAGTGAACATCGACACCGTGCTCTACTACCAGATCACGGACCCACGGGCCGCGGCCTACGAAGTCGCTGACTACCTGCATGCGATCGATCAGCTCACCGTGACCACGCTGCGGAACGTCATCGGCAGCATGGACCTGGAGGAGACGCTCACCTCGCGCGAGGAGATCAACTCTCGGCTTCGCGCCGTCCTCGACGACGCCACCGGCAAGTGGGGTATCCGCGTCAACCGCGTCGAGATCAAGGCCATCGATCCGCCGCACACCATCAAGGAAGCGATGGAGAAGCAGATGCGGGCCGAGCGTGACAAGCGCGCGGCCATCCTGCACGCCGAAGGGGAGCGGCAGGCCAAGATCCTCACCGCGGAAGGCACGAAGCAGAAGGACATCCTGGAGGCACAAGGCACGCAACAAGCCATGATCTTGCGGGCGGACGGCGAGGCAAAGGCGGTGGAGCTCGTCTTCCAGGCCGTTCACCGCAACAACGCCGACCCGAAGATCCTGGCCTACAAGTACCTTGAGACGCTCCCGCACTTGGCCGGCAGCGACAACAACACGTTCTGGGTCATCCCCGGGGAGCTGACCGAGGCAGTTCGGACCGTCACCCGGGCGTTCGGTGACCAGTCGACCGCGGGCCCTCCCCAAACCGCGCAGCCAGAGGAAGCAGCCACTGCCACAGCCGACGACACGTCGGCCGAAGGCGGGACTCCGGAGATCGATGCAGGCTGGAAGGTTTCGCTCGACGCGGCGGCGGCTGCTGACGAGGCCGGAAAGGAGGCCGCCGCCGCGGTGAGCGATGCCAAGGCAGAGGCCGAGGCTGCGAAGTCGCCTCAGGTCCCGCGCCGGGCGCAGCCGTCCGGCGATTGAGCCCACCCTCGATTGCCGCCAGGACCGCCGTGAGGCTTCCAGAGCGCTCGGTCGGCCCATGCATTTCGTGCACAGCCCGACACCCCGGTGGTCCAGCACAGGATGCGGGATGTCACACGGTGACCACGCAGCGGCGGGCAAGCGCTTCGTCCGCCGCCTGTCGCCGAACGCCGCAGCCGCTACGTCAAGCTCAGCCACCGGTCCGCATCCCCGAGAGCGCGGTCGTCGAGTACGTCGAGGCGCGCACCGTCGAGCCGGTCCGCCGCATCCGTGCCCGCTACGGGAAGGGGGTCTGACGGCGGGACACAAGCCGCAGAGGCGACGCGAGTTCGACACGGTACACATACTCGCTTCCGGCCGGTGGCAGGCCCGCTGGGCTCGGGCAGCGCGGCGAGGGCCTTCGCCGCAGGCGGCTACAGCCGGACCCGTACGGCTGTTGTACGGCTGTTGTACGGTCACCGGCGGCGGCCCCGGATCTCCTCCAGGTCCACGAACCCGGACTCGTCCCGGCCGGAAGCGAGAAACGCGTCGACCGCCGACGCGGAGGCCAGGCGAGCCTGCCAGACCTGAACGACCTCGTACAGCGCGGCCGGCGAGAACGTCCGGCGCGACTCCTCCACGAGAACGGACAGCACCCGTCGACTGACTCCCCCTCCCGGGCAGGGGGCGGCCTTCCTGGGCCTCGGAACCCGCGACTGCTGCAGTTCCCGGCGGACAGGCAAGGCAGACCGCCCGGTCCTCGGCCCCTGGGTATCGGTGGACCTTTCGCCTCGCTTGCGGCGCACGCCCGTGGTGCGATGAAACAGGGGGTGGTCGGGAAGGAGAGAGCGATGACCCCACGGGCACGGGAGCGCAGGAATGGCACGGGCCCTGTGTCGGTCCGCCCGCTCGGTGAGGCGGATCTGGATCGGGCCGACGAGGTCTTCAGGGTCGCCTTCGGGACGTTCCTCGGGGCTCCCGAGCCGAAGACATTCTTCGGGACCGCCGACTACGTCCGCACTCGTTGGGCGGCCGATCCACAGGCGGCCTTCGCAGCGACGGTCGAGGGCGAAGTCGTTGCATCGAACTTCGCCGTCAACTGGGGCAGCGTCGGGTACTTCGGCCCGCTGACCGTACGTCCGGACCTGTGGGACCAGGGCGTCGGCAGGCGCCTCATGGAGCCGGTCATGGACTGCTTCGAGACCTGGGAGAACCGGCACCTGGGCCTGTTCACCTTCTCGCACAGTCCCAAGCACCTTGAGCTCTACCGCCGGTACGGTTTCTGGCCCCGATTCCTCACAGCCATCATGAAGAAGCAGGTCGCAGGCGGTGCCGCGGTCCCCGGCCGAGTGCTGTACGGCGAGCTTCCCGACGCCGAGCGGCTCGCCGCCCTGAGCCTCTGTCGCACACTGACCGGGGCCGTGTTCGAGGGCCTGAGCGTGGAACGCGAGATCGTGGCCACGCACGCGCAGGGACTCGGTGACACCATCCTGCTCCAGGGGGCCGGCTCAGAGCTCGATGGCCTGGCCGTCTGCCACTGCGGAGCCGGGTCGGAGGCCGGAGAAGACGTGTGCTTCGTCAAATTCGGCGCCGTGCGTCCTGGCCCGGAGGCGGCCGACCGGTTCGAACGACTGCTCACCGCGTGCGAGCGGCTCGCCGCCGAGCGCGGCCTGGGGCAACTGGACGCCGGAATGAACCTGGCCCGCCAGGATGCCTACCGGCGAATGGTCGACCGCGGTTTCCGCACCTGGTTGCAGGGCGTGGCCATGCACAGGCCCAACGAACCCGGCTACAGCCACCCCGACGCCTACGTGATCGACGACTGGCGCTGAGACCCCGCCGCACTCGGCCCGCGAGGAAGGCCCGGTGCTGCCCGAACCGCGAACATAACTCGCCGGCGCCGACGGCCGGACACCCCCGGACCCCTGTCGAAGTGCTGGTCCGTTCTCATGGACAGAGCCACCGCGCGTTCGGCAAATACGGCGCTGTGCCACTCCAGCCTCGGTTCGGTACGCCACACGGGTGCCTTGATTGGGAGTTCAGGGCCGCGGGCTACTTGGAATCTGTCTCGAACCGCTGTCGGCCGTGCACCAAGTAATGCAGCAGCCGAACGGGCCTGAACCACCTGGCAGTTCAGACCTCGCGAGTCGGGGGCACGGACGGACCTGGCCTTAGACGTCGTTCTTATGGCGATCTCCTTGGGCCATGTGGGACGGAGCGTGAATGTTTGGCCCTTGCGCGCGGTTCCTGGCCCCGCGAGCCAGCGGGCTGGCTTCCGTCAAAGGTGCTACCGGCCCCCACCCGTAGACTCCGGCACCATGATGGCCGCCACTCCCCCATCGCCCATCCCGGTCGCACCGGCCGGTTTGTCCCGCAGGGCCACGAGGTTCATCGAGGTGGAGGGCATCCAGGTTGCTCGGCGGGACATCGAGCGTCACCGGGATGCCTGGATCGAGCACGGCATCCCGACCGTGGAGATCGACCGTGCAGTGGCCTTCCAAGGCCGTTGGGGTGGTCTCGCCCTGCCACCGGCGCCGTTCTACGAGAGCGGCCCGCGCATCCTGGGCGCTGACGTCCCCGAGGGGTCGGCCGCTGAGGGCTGGTGGATCCCGGCCGGGGACTGTCGTGTGTCCATGGCTTACGGATTCGTGATCGGTCCTGGTGGCGAGTTCGGGATTCAGGGCTCCAGTTGGGCGCCACTGCATGCCAGTACCGAGGGCTGGGTGGAATCGTTGGCGCTGGCCAGCCACGCGAGACGCTGGGCCAAAACCATCACGAGGATCACCGGGAAGGCCGTCGACGCCCTAGACCTCGAAGGGTACGAGCCGGTAGCTGAAGTGCGGGGCTTGACTGACACATGGTGGCGGGGCAAGGACTCACTCATCGCCGTTTACCGGGGTGAGGCGGTCGGCATGGACGCCCCGCGATGCCTTGAGGCCCATGTCTACGGTGGCCTCGACGCGTGGGGTCTCCACGGCGAATGAGGCAGCCAGCGAGCCAGGACATGGTCCGTTCGACGACCCATCGGTGGCGTCCGGGTCTTTGTGGGGTCTCCATGCTCCGGCGGGCGAAGGTGCGTAGTTGAGCCGGCATGGCGGGCCACGCAACCCGGGGTGTTGCCGCTGCTGTCCGAGATCACCCGGACGCGTGTCGGCTCGCGCCGTGTGTGGCAGCTGTCGGCGGCTAGCGTGGCCGTTTGTCAACAGATTGGGTGTGCCATGTCGGACGAGTCTTCGCCGAGCCCCCTGGGTACGACCATGCGCGAGGTGACGTTCCCTGACCAGTCGCGCGGCATCATTCTCGTGAAAGCTGGTACGCCGCAGGTCGAAGCGGATGAGATGGCGGCCAGGATGTGGGCGGAGCGCTGCCCGACGCGGAGCAGGCGAGCACAGTAGAAGCCCCGGCCGGGCACTGTCTGTTTGACGGTGGGGCGCTTCGTCCGTCACTCGCAACAGGCAGCGTCCTGGTCGATGGCCATGGGTCGCTCTTTTTTCTGGACAGTTTGGGCGGGCGCTGTTTGTGTGGCGGGCGATCGCTCGAAGGATCTCGGCTGTCGTTCCGAGTCTGTCGCGGCGCTGGCGTCCCATCCGATTGACAGCGTGGGGCGGGGCGGCCCACGGGGTTGGTGCAGATGAGTCAAGTTTGGGCGTCTTTAGCTCCTGAGCTGTTGCGCTCCCAGTGATGCTCTCGGGCCGCCGGGGCAGGTCGACATCACGTTCACCCTCTGTTCTTCAGCGGCCGTGAGTGCATGCCCGTCCGACGGCGTGATCCGAGCGTCCTGGGGGCATCCACTGCGCATGTCCCGCTCCGGAGGAAGAAGAGATCACGCAGGCAGTGGATCACCCCCTCCCGCTCTCCGGGTAACGTCAAGGTATGAGTCACCCACATCCCGACCTTAAAGCCGCCCCACCGCTTCCCGAAGGAGGGCTGCGGGTCATCGCCCTGGGCGGCCTGGGTGAGATCGGCCGCAACATGACCGTGTTCGAGCACGCGGGCAAGCTGCTCATCGTCGACTGCGGCGTGCTGTTCCCCGAGGAGACGCAGCCCGGCGTGGACGTGATCCTGCCGGACTTCACCTCGATCCGGGACCGGCTGGACGACATCGTGGCCGTAGTACTCACCCACGGCCACGAGGACCACATCGGCGGCGTGCCGTACCTGCTGCGCGAGCGGTCCGACATTCCCGTCGTCGGCTCCAAGCTGACGCTGGCGTTCCTGGAGGCCAAGCTCAAGGAACACGGCATCCGGCCGCGCACGGTGCGCGTGCGGGAGGGCGACCGGCGCGGCTTCGGGCCGTTCGACTGCGAGTTCGTGGCGGTCAACCACTCCATCCCGGACGGCCTCGCGGTCGCGATCCGCACCAGCGCCGGGATGGTGCTGCACACCGGCGACTTCAAGATGGACCAGTTCCCTCTCGACGACCGCATCACCGATCTGCGCGCCTTCGCCCGCCTCGGCGAGGAGGGCGTGGACCTGTTCCTCACCGACTCCACCAACGCCGAAGTGCCCGGCTTCACCACCTCCGAGCGTGAGCTGAACCCGGCGATCGAGCAGGTGATGCGCACCGCGCCGCGCCGGGTCATCGTCTCCAGCTTCGCCAGCCATGTGCACCGCATCCAGCAGGTTTTGGACGCCGCCCACCAGCACGGCCGTAAGGTGGCCTTCGTAGGCCGGTCGATGGTCCGCAACATGGGCATCGCCCGCGACCTGGGATATCTGAAGGTTCCGTCCGGTCTGGTCGTGAGCACGAAGGAGCTGGAGAAGCTCCCGGACCACAAGATCACTCTGGTGTGCACCGGCTCTCAGGGCGAACCGATGGCCGCGCTGTCACGGATGGCCAACCGCGACCACGTGATCCGCATCGGCAAGGGCGACACCGTCCTGCTCGCCAGCTCTCTCATCCCCGGCAACGAGAACGCCATCTACCGGGTGATCAACGGACTCACCCGGTGGGGCGCCCACGTGGTCCACAAGGGCAACGCCAAGGTGCACGTCTCCGGACACGCCAGCGCCGGCGAACTCGTCTATTGCTACAACATCGTCAAACCCCGCAACGTCATGCCCGTGCACGGCGAATGGCGCCACCTGCGGGCCAACGGCGACCTCGCCATCCGTACCGGCGTCGACCCCGACCGGGTTGTCATCGCCGAGGACGGCGTCGTCGTCGACCTCGTCGACGGGCGCGCATCCATCACCGGCAAGGTCCCCGCCGGCAATGTCTACGTGGACGGCATGGAAGTCGGCGGCGCCACCGAAGCGTCCCTCAAGGACCGCCTCACCCTCGCCGCCGAAGGCGTAGTCACGGTGGTGGCGATCGTCGACGCCGACACCGGCGCCCTCGCCGAGGCCCCCGACTTCCTGGCCCGGGGCTTCGTCCACGACGACACCACCTTCGAGCCGGTCATCCCCGTCATCGAGAAGACGCTGGCCACCGCGGCCGAGGAAGGTGTCGGGGACGCGCGCCAACTCGAACAACTCGTCGCACGCGCCGTGGCGAACTGGGCGTTCCGCACCCACCGCCGCAAGCCCCTCATCATCCCCGTCATCATCGATGCCTGAGCCACCGCCCGGGAGCACGCCCCTAGTTCCGGTGGCGGTCCCGCCGTCATCGAGGCCGGACACGGGCAGCACCCCGGGGCCGGGGTGGCAACGCACTCCGCAAGTGAGTCATAGAACCGGCATTCGGGATCTTCGGGACAGCTAGGGAAGCTTCCTCCTGCACCGCCAGGGTGTGCTCGATCAGTCGCAGCAGGACAGACGAGCCTTCGATGCATGCCGGAATCCGGTTGGGGTACTCGACGCGATTCGGGCTTGAAACGGAGGAGGGACATGGACGACGTCGCCGCTCCCGGCAGGGAAAGTGTTGCCCTGTCGGGGCACCAGGCGCGTTCTGGCGCCCTGCTCGGCGGAACGCTGGAAAACCTGCGGGCTTCCGCCATCGCGGTCGATGACGATGGCCTCATCGTCGCGGTCAACAGCGCAGCCCAAAGCCTGCTGGGCAGGGCAGCTTCAGAACTCGTCGGTGAGGACTTCCACGACCTGCTGCACCGGGACAGATACGGGCACTCGGTGCCGCGCACGCGTTGCCGGATGAGGAAAGCGCTGCTCACGGGGGACACCAGGCATGGCGACGCCGAGTGGTTCGCCCGTGGGGACGGCGCTCTCGTCCAGTTGTCCTGGCTCGTCACGCCCTACGCACTCGGTCCGGGCGGGACAGGTGCGCTGGCGATGCTGTACGAGCCGAAACCGGAGGGCACGCGCCACAGCGACGGCGGGCACTCCGCGCCGCTGACGGAACTGGACCGTCTGGCCTTGCTGGCGGAGACGACCACGCAGCTCACCTCCACCCTGGACGCGGACGAGGCGCTGCACCGGCTGGCGGCCCTGACCGTGCCCCGGCTCGCGGACTGGGCCGTGTTCGATCTGCTCACCGAACGTGACGAAGTACGACGCGTTCTCGTGATGGAGCACAAGGACGGCATTCTCGTCGAGCGGGACGACCTGCAGGGCCCGATGCCTCCTGTGCCGGCAGAGTCCCCGATGCCCCTGTCACGGGCCTTGCGCGGCGCCGCCTCCTCCCTCGCCGGCCCCGCCACCTACCAAGGTCCGCCCGACTCCGGCATCGCGGTCGAGCAGCAGCGCCTGTTCACCGCGACAGGTATGCATTCCGCCGTCATCGCACCCATTCGGGGACTGCGCGACGTACTCGGCGCCCTGACCTTGGGGCGCGCCCAGCCTCATGACGCCTTCACCCCTGCCGACCTGCCGCTGCTGGAGGACCTCACCCGCCGGGCGGGCCTGGCGCTGGACAACGCGCGCCTGTACCAGCGCCAGCGCAAAGTCGCCGAGACCATGCAACGCCACCTGCTGCCGCAGTTGCCCGTCCTGCCCGGACTGGAGATGACCGCGCGCTACGTTCCCGCTCCGGACGCCTCATCCGTGGGCGGTGACTGGTACGACGCCTTCGCTCTGGCCGCCCATGCCCACGCACTGGCCATCGGCGACGTCGTCGGACACGATCTCGACGCCGCAGCCGGCATGGCGCAGGTCCGCAACATGCTGCGGGCCTTCGCCTGGTCCCACCCCGAGGCCGCACCCAGCGCCGTCGTCACACGGCTCGACGAGGCAGTGATGCACATAGCCGAGGTACCCATGGTCACCATGATCCTCGCCAGGCTCACGCTCGGCGACGACACACTGTGGCGCCTGCGCTGGACGAACGCCGGCCACCCGCCGCCCCTGCTCATCACCCACGACGGACAGACCCGCTACCTCGACGACGCCCACGGCATACTCCTCGGCACCGGCGTCACCAGACCTCGCCCCGACGCCGTCACCGTCCTGCCACCCCGGGCCATGCTCCTGCTCTACACCGACGGACTGGTCGAATCCCCGCACCACTCCATCGATCACGGGCTTGACCGGCTGCGCCGACACGCGGCCTCCCTCGCCCACCGCCCCCTCGACTCCTTCTGCGACTTGCTGCTGGACCAGGTCCGTCCCAGCGACAACGATGACGACGTCGCCATGATCGCGCTGCGCACACCCCCTCCCGTAGGACCCGCCTGACTCGCGCGTGCACACCGATGACGGGACAGCCTCCCGGTGGGCAACGAGAGCCCGGGACGAAGACCGTCCTCACCGTGATCACTCTGCCTGGGCTCTCGTTCTGCGGGACCACGGGGAGCGGGAAGGGCGGTGGGTGTGGAGGACGAGGAGCGCCAGGGCGCCGGTCGCTGCGGACCAGGTGAGGGAGAGCAGACCGTGGGACCAGGGGGTGTGGGGGGTGAGGGCCGAGCTCAGCGCCAGCTGGTTCACGCCGTACAGAGGAAGGGCGGACACGCCCGCCACGTCCATGAGCGTGTTGAAGACGGGATTCTGCAGGCCGGTGTCGACCAGGCTGAGCATGATGATGAGGAAGAAGCCCTCCAACTCGCCGCGGACCAGAGAGCCGAGCAGAAGGCCGATGCCGCCGTAGACGAGGCCGGCACCCGCAAGGGCCAGTACCAGTGGACCTGTGCGGCCCACGGGCAGGGAGATCCACAGCAGGATCGTGGTGTAGAGGGCCAGCGCGGCGGTGGTGAGGGCGACGGCAGCAAGTTTGGCCAGCAGCATCGGCAGCCGGGGGTAGCCCGCCAGCAGCAGGCGGCGGTCCATCTCCCGCGATCGGAAGGTCTCGATGAAGGTGATGAAGCCGGCGACCATGGTGATGGCACCCAGCGCGCTGGCCACCTGGCCGGCCTGGCTGGCCGGGGCGGAGACGGGGGTGCTGATGGCGTCCAGCCGGATGCGCACCACCTGATCGGAGGTGCACAGGCGTGCCACGGCGATCCAGATGGGGATGAACGCGATCGCCAGGACCAGGGCCAGCCGGTTGCGCAGGTGGCCCCGAAGAGTGCAGCGCAGCAGTTCGGTGAATGCCGTCCAGGTGGCTTTCAACGGCTGGTCTCCTCGAAGTGCAGACGGCCCTGGCGCAGGTGAGCGATCGCGTCGAAGTGGTGCAGGTCGTGCAGCAGGTGGGAGACCACGATGATCGACCGGCCCTGATCACGCAGGTCGGCGGCCAGGGTCCAGAACCGCTGATGGGTGTCCCAGTCGAAGCCCTGGTAGGGCTCGTCCAGGACCAGCAACTGCGGATCGTGCATGAGAGCGATCAGCAGGTTCAGCTTCTGTCGCGTTCCGCCGCTGAGTTCGCCGACCTGCTGTCGCCGGCAGCCGGCCAGCGCCAGCAGCTCCATCAGCTCGCCGGCGCGCTCCAGTGTCGGCAGTCGGTAGGCCATCTGGAACAACCGCAGATGCTGTCCGACGGTGAACGCGTCGTTCAGTACCGCCCGTTGCGGGCAGTATCCCACCGCCCCGGTCCGTGCCACCGTTCCGCGGTCGGGTGCGAGGTGTCCCACGGCGATCTGCAACAGAGTGCTCTTCCCCGCCCCGTTCTCGCCGACGACTCCCACCAGCGTCCCGGCAGACACATCAAGATCCACATCGCGCAGGACCTGCCTGCCGCCGAACGCCTTGCAGACTCCGCTGATCCGCAGCCGTGGCCGGTGGCGCGTCGTTACTGTCTGCACATGAGCCCCTCGAATGATCGGACAGATGTAACGAGCCGACCCGCACGGTGCGGCCCCGGGCGGACCGATCCCCCACGCAACGTCTGCTGCCCGGTGTCCAACGAGTCCGTACCGGCGGTGTAACGACGGTCACCCGCTCTTCCATACCTGCCAGTTGGGCGTGACGTGCGCCGCGGTCTGCCGTTGTAGGAGGCGATGCCCCCGACACCACAACGAGACCTCAGCGCTCCCACGCTCGTGATCGGAGCCGGCCCCCACGGCCTGGCGGCCGCCGCGCTACTGAACCGCTCCGGAGAGCCGACCGTGATCCTGGAACGGTCGGACCGCGTGGGAGCGAGCTGGGCGCAGCGCTATGACCACCTGCGACTGCATACCACTCCCGGCACGTCGAAGCTCCCCGGCCTGTCGGTGCCGCGCCAGGCGGGCCCGTGGGTGAGCCGGGACGACTATGTGCGATACCTGGAGCGCTACGTAGCCCATCACCGACTGGACGTCCGGGTGACCACCCCGGTGGACCGCATCGAACGGGCCGAGCCCGGTTCGGAAGCACAGTGGCTGGTGCACACCCTCGATGGCCCGGTGCCCACGGGTGCGGTCGTGGTGGCCACCGGCCGCTGCCACACCCCGAACCTCCCTCGCTGGCCCGGGCGTTCGACCTTCACCGGCACCCTGCTGCACTCGGCCCACTACCGCTCTCCGGCCCCCTACCGCGGGCGGGACGTCCTGGTCGTCGGCGCCGGTAACAGCGGCACCGAGATCGCGAGCGTCCTGGCCGAGGCCGGAGCTGGGAGGGTACGGATCGCAGTCCGTACCCCACCCAACATCCTGCCCCGCTCCAGCGCACGATGGCATGTGGCCGGCCGACTGACGCAGGCCCTCCCGCTCGCGTGGCGCGACCGCACCTCCCTGCTCACGCAACGTCTCGCGGTGCCCGACCTGACCTCACGGGGACTGCCCCCGCCCCGCACAGGTCTGTACACCCGCAATGCCCGTGAAGGGGTCAACCCCGTGCTCGACCACGGCTTCGTGAACGCCGTCCGGTACGGTCGAGTGGAGCCGGTCGCGGCCGTCCAGGCGTTCGACGGACCCGACGTGGTACTGGCCGACGGCACCCGAATGCGACCCGACACGGTCATCGCCGCCACCGGGTACCGGACCAACCTGCACGACCTGGTCGGACCCCTGGGCGTACTCGACGAGGACGGGCAACCCCTCGCCGCAGGGGCACAGACCCACCCCGAAGCCGCACGCCTGTACTTTGCCGGATACACCAATCCCCTTACGGGTGTCCTTCGTCAGGCAGGCATCGAGGCGCGCGCCATCGCCCTCGCGTTACGACGCGAGACGGTGCGGTCATTCCTGCCCACGCCCAGGACCGCCGATACAGTCCACAGAGGACGCGCTCCGAGGTGACGGGGTCTTGAGAGCTTGGCCTTGCAGCAACTTGGCCTGCGTTCGAGCGCATCTGGCCGCCGACGCGGCGGCCCGCGCGACCCCAGGGGCCCAGAGCGTGCGCGTGCGCCTCGTCGAGCAGTTGTCGCAGCCAGGAGCTGCTCTTTCGCAGCACCCGCTGTAATAGCCAGTCGCTGTGCAGTTGCGGAAGGGTGGTGACGCATCCGTCGTGCGGGGCGCGGACACGGGCCCGTTGCCTCGTCGCGCCACCGGTGGGGTGGTGGGTGACCCAGTCGGCGCGTTCAAGTTTAAGGTGAAGCGTGTCGCTCCCCCAGACCGATAATTGCGGCTTCAATTGCACCTCATTCTTCTGTTTGTTCTGGTGCTTTCGTTGCGGGGTTCACATTTGAGCCCCTGGGGTGAAGTTGCCGTTCTCTTCCTGTGCGTGCTGAGTTTTGCGGTTCGTTCTACGGCCCGACGGCGGATCCCGGGGCAGCTGGTACCGCTGATAGAGGTACGTTTTCTGCGATGTACGCACCGGGTGATGAGTACGGTCGGCAGCAGCGGGCACTCGGCGCATGAACAATTCAAGGAATCCGGGCCGACAATTTATTTCGGCCGTGAACTCGTTGCAGATGGAGATGGATTCGTGAGTGCGGACATGTGGGGCTATCAGCCCACGGCTGGTCATACGGCGGGCAGCAGCCTGATCGGCTACAAGGTCGAAGCGACTGACGGGAGCATCGGCAAGGTCGACAAGCACTCCGACGACGTCGGCGCCTCCCACCTCGTGGTCGACACGGGGGTGTGGATCTTCGGTAAGCATGTCCTTGTCCCGGCCGGCCTCGTCAGCGACATCGACACGGCCGCCGAGACGATCTTCGTCGACCGGACCAAAGAGCAGATCAAGAACGCTCCCGAGTTCGACAAGGACAAGCACGCTGAGGATGCGGGCTATCACGAGCAGCTCGGCGGTTACTACGGCAGCCACCGGGCCTGAGCCCTGAGTGGGTGCGGGCGTGAGGACAGCGCCCGCACCCTGGCCGACAACCAAACCGGTCCAGGCGGCGGGACACGGGGCGCGAGCTCCGGATGAGCCACCGGCGTGCTGACCACGCTGGGCCGCGTAACCGCGTATGGCGGCTTCACGGTGCTCCTAGCGGTCTCAGCACACCAGGATCGGACTCAGCCAGGTCGCCGAAGACGTCCTTCAAGTACGCCCAAAGGCCCGCACCGCCCGAGGTGCTGGTCGGCGAGGCCGCATGCGGCCCTCCTCACGCCGTTGGCGAGCGGCAGGATTCCTGACCGGTTGCGCTGTCCTACTGGGGCCGGTGTCCGGCACGGGGCCCACTCGGCCCCTCTGTAAGGGCGATGCGGGCAGTTGCTGAGGGCCCGGCTCTCGCTGAGCACCGGGCCCTCAGCAACTGCCCGTGGGCGAACTCCGCCCAGGAGCAGGCCGATTCAGGCGTTCCAGGTCCATTCGGCGACCTCGGGCAGGTCGGTGCCGTGTTCGCGGATCCAGGCGTGGTGGCGGGTGCGGGCGTCGGCCATCGACTGGCGTACGGTGGCGGCACGGACGGCGAGGCCGGGGACGCGGTCGATGACGTCCATGACCAGGCGGTATCGGTCCAGGTCATTGCGGACAACCATGTCGAACGGCGTGGTCGTGGTACCGGACTCCTTGTAGCCACGTACGTGCAGGTTCGGGTGGCCGGACCGGCGGTAGGCGAGACGGTGGATCAGCCAAGGGTAGCCGTGGTAGGCGAAGATCACCGGCTTGTCGGTGGTGAACAGGCCGTCGTACTCGAACTCGGTCATGCCGTGCGGGTGCTCCTCGCGCGGCAGCAGCCGGGCCATGTCGACGACGTTGACCACGCGCACGGCGAGTTGGGGCAGGTGACGCCGGAGCAGTTGGGCGGCGGCCAGGACCTCCTGGGTGGGCACGTCGCCGGCGCAGGCGAGGACGACGTCCGGTTCGGCGCCGTTCTCCGTGCCGGCCCAGTCCCAGATGCCGGCGCCGCGGGCGCAGTGGGCGCGGGCGGCGTCCATGGACAGCCAGTCGAAGCAGGGCTGCTTACCGGCCACGACCACGTTGACGTAGTCGCGGCTGCGCAGCGCGTGGTCGGCGACGGACAGGAGGGTGTTGGCGTCCGGCGGCAGATACACCCGCACCACCTCGGGGCTCTTGTTGAGGACGTGGTCGACGAACCCGGGATCCTGGTGGGAGAAGCCGTTGTGGTCCTGCCGCCAGACATGTGAAGTCAGCAGGTAGTTGAGGGAGGCGATGGGGGCGCGCCACGGCAGCTCCCTCGAGGCCTTCAGCCACTTGATGTGTTGGTTGACCATCGAGTCGACGATGTGCACGAAGGCTTCGTAGCAGGAGAACAGTCCGTGCCGGCCGGTGAGGAGGTAGCCCTCCAGCCAGCCCTGGCAGAGGTGTTCGGAAAGGATCTCCATCACCCGGCCGTGACGGTCCAGGTGCTCGTCGACCGGAAGGGTCTGCGCCTGCCAGGCCTTGCCGCTGGCGTCGAAGACTGCCTGGAGCCGGTTGGAGGCGGTCTCGTCCGGGCCGACGACGCGGAAGTCGCGTCGGCGTGCGGTGTCCTTCATGACCTGCTCGAGGAGGTCGCCGAGGACTCGGGTCGGTTCGTGGAGGGTCGTTCCGGGCTTGTCGACGGGCACGGCGAAGGAGTCCAGCGGCCGGATGGGCAGGTCTCGTAGGAGGAGCCCACCGTTGGTGTACGCGGTGGCGCCCAGGCGCCTGGAACCGTCGGGAACGCAGGCGAGGACGTCGGCGACGGGTCGGCCGTCCGGGTGGAACAGTTCCTCGGGCCGGTACGAGCGGAGCCATGCCTCCAACTGCCGTAGATGCTCCGGGTTTTCCCGTACGCCGGCGAGCGGGACCTGGTGGGCACGCCAGGTTCCCTCCACCGGCAGGCCGTCGACCTCGGCAGGGCCGGTCCAGCCCTTCGGGGTGCGCAGGACGATCATCGGCCAGTGGACGCGTTCGCCGGCGTCGCCCTCGCGGGCGGACCGCTGCGTCAGGGCGATCCGGTCCAGTGCCTCGTCGAAGGCGTGGGCCATCGCCCGGTGGACGGCGGCGGGGTCGTCGCCGGTGACGTGGAGCGGCTCGTGGCCATATCCCCGAAGCAGCTGGTCGAGTTCGGCATCGGGGAGGCGGGACAGCACGGTCGGGTTGGCGATCTTGTAGCCGTTGAGGTGCAGAATCGGCAGGACCGCGCCGTCGTGGACCGGGTCGAGGAACTTGTTCGAGTGCCAGGAAGCGGCCAGTGGTCCGGTCTCCGCCTCGCCGTCGCCGATGACGCATGTGACGAGCAGGTCCGGGTTGTCGAAGGCGGCGCCGTAGGCGTGAGCGAGCGAATATCCGAGCTCGCCGCCTTCATGGATGGACCCCGGAACCTCCGGCGCCACATGGCTCGGCACACCCCCCGGGAAGGAGAACTGCCGGAACAGCAGCTCCATCCCCTGCGCGTCGCGCGACACGTCTGGGTAGATCTCGCTGTAGCTTCCGTCCAGCCACGAGCCGGCGAGTACGGACGGACCACCGTGCCCGGGGCCCCACACGCACAGCGCGTCGAGCCCGCGCGTCTTGATGACCCGGTTGAGGTGGGTGTACACGAGGTTGAGCCCGGGCGAGGTGCCCCAGTGGCCCAGCAGCCGGGGCTTGATGTGCTCCGGCTTCAGGGGCTCGGTCAGCAGCGGGTTCGACATCAGGTAGATCTGTCCCGCGGCAAGGTAGTTGGCGGCGCGCCAGTGGGCTTCGAGCGTAAGCAGTTCGTCGTCGGGCAGTGCGGTGGCGTTCTGGTGTTCCACCTTGGACATTGGGAACTCCGGAAGTCGTAGGTCGCAGGGCCGTGAAACTGGAAGGGTCAGCCGCAGGACGGCGACCCTGTCGAGCAGGGCGTCCTGCCCGAATGCTCACCCCCGCTTGGGCACGATGGCGACCGGACAGGCCGAGTGGTACAGCACTCCGTAGGCCACCCGGCCCAACTGAAGAACGAAGTGCCGGTGGTGACCCTCGGCGCCCACCACCAGGAGGCTGGGGGCACCGCGCGAGGAGTCCGCGACGTTCCAGGCGATGCCCTCGACCGCAGGCCGGTGAGTTTCGACATCGGCGGAGACGTCGCACGGCGCCTTTTCCAGTACCTCCACCGCTTCCAGTACCTCCACCGCCTGCTGCTCATGCATGCGGGCAGGTTCCCTGGCGAACACAAGGTGGTCGGTGGTCTCGTGTGAGAGTCACCGCCAGGCCCGTACCGCGTCCAGGCCCCCCGCCGCCGCGCCTTGGCTGCGGCGAAACACCCCGTCGGCGACCGCAGGTGCCCGTCGCCAGCCGGGTGGTGCTCCGGCTCTCCCGCACCAAGGCGCATTCAAGCTCCCTCGGGGAGCGTGAAGGTGGAGACCGATCGGTTCAGCCTCCGAGGCGGTGTGCAAGGCGGAGCAGATCTGTCAGGTGCAGCACCCGTCCGTCGGACCCTGGGAGGGGGACATGGAGCGGCTGGGTCCAGCGGGCGGGGATCGCATCCAGCCCGTAGTACGCCCCTGCGAGGCCGCCGGTCACCGCGGCGACGGTGTCCGTGTCACCACCGAGGTCGATCGCCGCACGTATCGCGTCCTCGAAGCCGGTGGTGGTGCGCAGAGCCCAGACGGCGGAGCCCAGGCAGGGCCAGACGGCACCGTTGAACTCGGTCGCCTGATCGGGGTGCCAGTCGGGCGCGAGGACCGTGGCGTAGCGGGCGCGGTGGTCAGGGTGGACGAGAGCCAGGATGTCGGGGAGCGCGGTGAGGGGGTCGGTGTCCTCGAACGTGACGCGGATGAGTTCGTGGAATATCGCGGTGCCTTCCCAGGCCGCGCGGTCACCGTGGGTGAGGGCAGCGATGCGGCGGGCCGCGTCCATGGTGGCTTCTTGGCCGGCGGGCGCGAAGTGGACCGCGGAGGTCGATGCCCGCATCAAGGAGCCGTTTCCCGCTGCTCGCTGGTTGACCTGGAAATGGATCGCGGCGGCGAGGTCCCACGGCATGCCGTTGGTGAGGACGTCTTCGGTCTGCAAACCGATGTCCTTGGGTTCTGATGCCGCCCACCGCTGGAAGCGGGCGAAGATGTCCGGCAGGTCCAGTCCGCCCCGCTCCAGCAGCGACTCCGCGACTAGGACGGCCATCTGCGTGTCATCAGTGGCCTCGCCGGGGTCCCAGCCACCCCCTCCGCACATCTCGCCACCAGCACCAGGCACGGGAAACCGCGCGGAGAACGCTCCCTGGGGACCGAACTCGAAGGGGCCGCCCAGGGCGTCACCCACCGCCGAGCCGACGACCGCGCCGGCGGCCCGCTGAATCCACTTCATTCGCGCACGTTATCTGCGCCGCACCGACGGCCGCGCGGCGCTATTCCTTCTTCGGTTTCCCGAACCAGCGACGGCTAATGCGTCGTGCTTGCGTCGTCCTACGGAGGTGACTGCGGGGACGCAGAGCCGGGGTTCACGGATCCGTGCGGCTCAGCCCCGACTGATCGACGGCCGCCGCGGAACGACGGCGGCGAGCCGTCGAGCCCGCAGTGAGGTTCACGCGGGTCCCCGTCGAGGTTTGTGTCCCCGTACGGACGGTCCACCTGGTGCGCCGTCGTCGACGAGGCAAAGGCTGCCGTACCCGCCCCGCCTCAGGACCCCGACCGCGATCCCGCACTCATGTGACTGGCATCACAGTAGGCAGGGAGTCCATCCTCAGGTCATCATATGACCCGATCGCCGCATGACCGGGGCGAGCGACCAGGGTCGCGCGCGGTACGAGACCGGCCGCGCCCCGTGAGAGAGCCGCACAGCAGGACGAGGATGGGCATGAACGACCAGCAGACGCCGGACAGGCCGGCACCGACGCGCGTGGGCGTGGTGGGGCTCGGGGCCATGGGTCTCGGCATGGCACGCAGCCTCCGCGGCGCGGGACACGAGGTGGGGGTCCACGACCTCCGACCGCAGGTGGGCGCGGACTTCGCCCGGGACGGCGGCACCGCGTACGCCTCCCCCGCCGCCCTCGCCGCCGAGACGGAGGTCCTCGTCGGCGTCGTGGTCAACGCCGCACAGGTCGAGGCCGTGCTGTTCGGCCCCGAAGGCGCCGCCGACCGACTCCGCCCGGGTGCCGTCTACGTGATGTGCTCAACGGTCGACCCCGGCTGGTCCGCCGAGTTGGAGGCGCGGCTGGCCGCGAAGGGCGTGCTGTACTTGGACGCCCCCATCTCCGGCGGCGCCGTCCGCGCGGCCGCCGGTGAGCTCACGATGATGACCTCCGGCTCCCCCGCCGCGTACGCACTCGCCGACCCGTTCCTGGAGGCCATGAGCAGCACGGTCTACCGGCTCGGCGAGCGGGCCGGGCTCGGCTCCAAGGTCAAGATCGTGAACCAGCTCCTCGCGGGCGTGCACATCGCGGCGGCGGCCGAGGCGATGGCCCTCGGCATCAAGGCCGGGGTCCCGGCCGAAGCCTTGTACGAGGTCATCACGCACAGCGCGGGCAACTCCTGGATGTTCGAGAACCGCATGGCGCATGTGCTCGCCGGGGACTACACGCCGCTGTCCGCAGTCGACATCTTCGTCAAGGACCTCGGGCTGGTGCTCGACGCCGCGCGGCCCGACAGGTTCCCGCTCCCCCTCGCCTCCGCCGCGCACCAGATGTTCCTGCACGCCTCGGCTTCCGGGCTCGGCGGCGAGGACGACAGCGCGGTGATCAAGATCTTCCCGGGCGTGGACCTGCCGAAGCGGGCCGGCCTCCCGGATCCGACGGACCTGCCCAAGGCGGAGGGCTGACATGGGAATCCGACTCGGCTGCCTCGCCGACGACTTCACCGGCGCCACCGACCTCGCGAACAACCTCGTGCGTGCGGGCATGCGCGTCGTCCAGCTGATCGACGTACCGGAGGACCGGATCGACGGGCAGGCCATCGACGCCGACGCCGTCGTCATCGCCCTCAAGTCGCGGACGACCCCCACGTCCGACGCCGTCGACGCCTCACTCCGGGCCCTCGCCTGGCTGCGGTCCGCCGGCGCCGAGCAGATCTACTTCAAGTACTGCTCCACCTTCGACTCCACCCCCGCGGGCAACATCGGCCCGGTCACCGAGGCGCTGATGGACGCCCTGGGCGCGGACTTCACGATCGCCACTCCGGCGTTCCCCGACAACGGCCGCACTGTCTTCAAGGGTCACCTCTTCGTCGGTGACGTGCTGCTCAGCGACAGTGGGATGCGGCACCATCCGCTCACGCCGATGACCGATTCCAACCTCGTGTCCGTACTGCGGGCGCAGACCGGGCGGCCCGTCGGTCTCGTCGACCACACCGTCGTCGCGGGCGGCGGCGATGCCGTCCGGACCCGGTTCGACGAGTTGCGCAAGGAGGGTGCCGGGGTCGCGATCGTCGACGCCGTGTCCAACGACGACCTCGTGCGGCTGGGCGAGGCCGTACGGGACCTTCCGCTCGTGACAGCCGGTTCCGGACTCGCGATCGGGCTGCCCGCGAACTGGGGCTTCGAGCCGTCCGCCGCGGCCGCACAACTGCCGCCGGCCGACGGGCATGCCGCCGTCGTCTCCGGCTCGGTGTCCGACACCACGAACGGGCAGGTGCTGGAGTTCCTGCGCACCGGACGGCCCGCCTACAGCGTGGACCCGCTGCGGATCGCGGCCGGTGAGGACGTGGCCGGGCAGGCGCTCGCCTTCGCCGACGCGCACCTCGCGGACGGGCCGGTCCTCGTCCACTCCACCGAGGCACCCGACGCGGTACGGGCCGTCCAAGGCCGGCTCGGTGCCGCCGAGGCCGGTGAGCTGGTGGAGCGGACACTGGCCCGCGTGGCGCGGGGACTCGTGGACCGCGGGGTCCGCCGGCTCGTCGTCGCGGGCGGCGAGACCTCGGGCGCCGTCGTCCAGGCGCTCGGCATCACCCGGCTCCGTATCGGACCCCAGATCGCACCCGGAGTGCCGTGGTGCGCGGCAACGCTGCCCGGCGGAGACACCCTCCACATCACCCTCAAATCCGGCAACTTCGGCGGCCCCGACTTCTTCACGGACTCGCTGGCCCTCCTGGACGGGGAGGCGTCGTGACCACCGACGTGACCACGGACACCACACCGGACACCGCCGTGGACGCCGCGCGCCGCGAGATCGTCCGGGTCGGCACCAGCCTGTTCGCCCGGGGATATGTGCACGCCAGCGCCGGAAACATCAGCGCGCGGGTCGGCGACAGCCACCTGATCACGCCCACCGACGCCGCCCTCGGCTTCCTCGACCCCGACCGGCTCGCGCTGGTCGACGCCTCCGGTGAGCAGGTGGCCGGCGACCGCGCCAGCAAGACCCTCGCGCTGCACCGGCGCATCTACGAGGCCGACCCCGCGGCCCGGTTCGTCATCCACACCCACTCCACGCACCTGGTCGGGCTCACCCTGGCCGGTGTGTGGCACCAGGACGACGTGCTCCCGCCCATCACGCCGTACTACGTGATGAAGGTGGGGCACGTTCCGCTCGTCCCCTACCACCGGCCCGGCGATCCGCGCGTGACCGACCTGGTGACCGCCCGGATCGCCGACCGGGCGGCGGGCGGCACTCCGATCCGGGCCGTGCTGCTGGAACGTCTGGGCCCCGTCGTCTGGGGTCCCGACCCGGCCACCGCCCTCGCCGTCCTCGAGGAACTCGAGGAGACGGCCCGTCTCTGGCTCCTGACCGATCGTCGCCCTGAGCCACTCCCCCGTCACGCGATCGACGAACTGAGGTCCACGTTCCGAGCAGCGTGGTGACCAGCCCCCACCCCGTCAGAGAATCCCCTGAGCCGCTTACGAAGGATTGCTCCATGTCCCTGTCTGCGACGACGGACGAGGCCACCCCCGACCTCGCCCGTGAGAACGCCGTCTTCCGCAAGGTCGTACGACGCATCGTCCCCTTTCTGATCCTCTGCTACGTCTTCTCGTACCTGGACCGCGTCAACGTCGGCTTCGCCAAGCTGCAGATGTCGGACGACCTGGGGTTCAGCGAGGCCGCGTACGGCTTGGGCGCCGGTCTGTTCTTCATCGGCTACTTCCTCTTCGAGGTGCCGTCGAACCTGATGCTGCAGCGGATCGGCGCCCGTACCTGGATCGCCCGGATCATGATCACCTGGGGCCTGGTCTCGGCGTCGTTCATGTTCGTCAACAGCGAGACCACGTTCTACGTGCTCCGGTTCCTCCTCGGTGCCGCGGAAGCCGGCTTCTACCCGGGCGTGATCCTCTACTGCACCTACTGGTTCCCCTCGCACCGGCGGGCCCGGGTGATCGCGCTGTTCATGTCCGCGATCCCGGTCGCCGGCATCTTCGGCAACCCGCTCTCCGGCTGGATCATGGACCGTTTCCAGGGCGTGAACGGCTGGCAGGGCTGGCAGTGGATGTTCCTGCTGGAGGCCATCCCGGCGCTGATCATCGGTGTGGCGACGCTCTTCTACCTCGACAACGGAGTGCGCGACGCGAAGTGGCTCAGCGACGAGGAGAAAGGCATCGTCGAGCGGGCGATCGCCGAGGACACCGCGCACCAGACCGTGCACGGCAAGGTATGGGGCGCCTTCCGCGAGCCCAAGGTGTGGCTGATGTGCCTCATCTACTTCTGCTTCGTGATGGGCCAGTACGCCCTGACCTTCTGGATGCCCACCTTCGTCCAGTCCACCGGCATCGAGGGCAGCCTCGCGATCGGTGTGCTGAGCGCCGTGCCGTTCCTTGCCGCACTCGTCGCGATGAACGTGTTCGGACGGTCCGCGGACAAGCTCCGTGAGCGCCGCTGGCACCTGGTGATCCCGTCGCTGATGGGCGCCGTCGGCTTCTCGCTCGCGGCGAGCTGGTCCGGGTCGACCGCACTGTCCCTGGCCGCGCTGTCCTTCGCCGCGGCCGGTGTGCTGACCTGTGCCCCACTGTTCTGGTCGCTGCCGACCGCGTTCCTGGGCGGCACCGCCGCGGCGGCCGGTCTCGCCGTCATCAACTCGGTGGGCAAC
Source organism: Streptomyces sp. NPDC107528 (assembly GCF_055639295.1). NCBI lineage: Bacteria > Bacillati > Actinomycetota > Actinomycetes > Kitasatosporales > Streptomycetaceae > Streptomyces > Streptomyces sp. NPDC107528. The sequence continues at coordinate 448,177 of NZ_JBVKAV010000005.1, read as the reverse complement.
CTGGCCGGCTTCGTCAGCCCCTACATGATCGGCGCGCTCAAGGACGCGACCGGTTCGACCGAGCTCCCGATGTACGTGCTGGCGCTCAGCCTCGTCGTCGGCGCGGGCGCGGTCCTCACCACGAAGAAGCAGATCGTCAACCGCTAGCCGGGCCGGATCGTCAACCACCGGCCCGACCGAGGAGCCACACCATGCCGAGGTTCGCCGCGAACCTGTCGATGATGTACACCGAGCACGATTTCCCCGACCGTTTCGCCGCGGCCTCGGCGGACGGCTTCGAGGCCGTCGAGTACCTCTTCCCGTACGCCTACGAGGCCGCCGAACTGCGCCGGCTGCTCGACGAGAACGGCCTGCGCCAGGTCCTGTTCAACGCACCGCCCGGCGCCTGGGACTCCGGCGAGCGCGGTACCGCGGCGCTGCCCGGGCGCGAGGCCGAGACCCGCTCCGGGATCGAACGGGCCCTGGAGTACGCGGCGGCCCTCGGCAGCCCCCGGGTGCACGTGATGGCCGGACTGGTCGGGCCCGACGCCGTGTCCGCGGCCCGGGACACGTACCTGGCCAATCTCACCTGGGCCGCCGAGAAGGCCGCCGCGGTCGGCGTCGACATCCTGATCGAGCCGATCAACCACCGTGACATGCCCGGCTACTTCCTGAGCCGGCAGTCCGAGGCGCACGCCGTGGTCCACTCGGTGGGCGCGCCGAATCTCAAGGTGCAGCTCGACCTCTACCACTGCCAGATCGTCGAGGGTGACCTCACCACGACCCTGCGCCGGGACCTGCCGACCGGCCGGGTCGGCCATCTGCAGATCGCGGGCGTGCCCGACCGCCATGAGCCCGACCAGGGCGAACTCGCCATCGGCCATCTGTTCTCCGTCATCGACGAGCTGGGCTTCGACGGCTGGATCGGCTGCGAGTACCGCCCCCGCGCCGGTACGAGCGAAGGGCTCGCCTGGCTGAAGAACAACCTGCACGTCCGAGGATTCCGAGGAGAAGAAACCGCATGAGGATCGTCATCACAGGTGGCTTCGGCTTCCTGGGCCGCCGGGTCGCCGCCGCACTGCTGGAGCGCCGGACGTTCCGCGGCGCGCCCGTCGACCGGCTCGTCCTCGCCGACCGGTTCGTCCCGCTGGAGGCACCCGAAGCGGCCGATCCGCTGGTCGACATCGTGCAGGGCGATCTGGCCGACCGGATCGGTGAGGTGTTCGCGGAGCCGGTGGACGTGCTGATCCATCTCGCCTCCGCGGTCTCGGCCGAGTGCGAGGCCGACTTCGACCTCGGGATGGGCGCCAACCTGGACACGACCAGGGCGCTGCTCGACGCCGCGCGGGCGCAGTCGGCCGCCGGCGGGCCGACGGTACGCGTCGTGTTCTCCAGCAGCGTCGCGGTGTACGGCTCCGACCCGACGCTGCCGCTGCCGCCGGTGGTCAGCGAGGCGACGCTGCCGAGCCCACGGTCGAGCTACGGGACGCAGAAGCTGGTCTGCGAGCAACTCGTCGCCGAGTACACGCGGCGCGGTTTCCTCGACGGGCGGGTGGCCCGGCTGATGACCGTGTCGGTGCGGCCGGGCAAGCCGAACGCGGCCGCCTCCGGCTTCCTGTCCGGGATCGTCCGCGAACCGCTGGCGGGCCTGCCGGCGACCTGCCCGGTCGATCCCGCCCTGCGGGTGGCCCTGGCCTCGCCGCAACGCACCGTCGAGGGCATCCTGCGCATCGCCGAGGCCGAGCGGGGCTCCGGTCCGGGCCGGATCGACGGCGGGCTGCCGGTCAACCTGCCGGCGCTCACCGTGTCCGTCGCCGACATACTGGCCACAGTGCGGCGCGTCGCCGGGGACTCCGTCGCCGACCTGGTGACGATCTCACCCGACCCGGCGGTCGAGGCCATCGTGGGCTCATGGCCCGCCGAGTTCGACAACGCCCGCGCCGCCGCCCTCGGCCTGGAGCCCGACCCGAGCTTCGAGTCGGTGGTACGCGACTACATCGAGGCGCACCCGGAGGCGGTCGTCGAGCCGCTCGCGGCGAGTTCGACTGGACCCGCGCCGATAGACTGAACACCATGTTTTCCAAGGTGAGCGGTCCCGTCCGGCTCGCGGATCAGGTCGCCGCGATCCTCGCGGAGGAAATCGAGTCCGGACGGCTGGCCCAGGGCGACAAGCTGCCGACGGAAGTCGAGCTGGTCAAGCAGCTCGGCGTCAGCCGTACGGTGGTGCGCGAGGCCGTGTCCCGGCTCCGCAACGCCGGCCTGGTCGAGCCGCGCCAGGGCCGCGGCGTGTTCATCCTGCCGCGCCGCACCCGGCCGCTCGACCTGGAGGCCGAGGCCGCCGACACCAAGTCCAAGGTCCTGCAGATCGTGGAAGTGCGGCGCGCGATGGAGGGCGAGGCCGCGTCCCTCGCGGCCACCCGCGCCACCGCCGCCGACCTCTCCCGCATGCGGGCGGCCCTGGACGCGATCGACGCGGCGGTCGCGGCCGGCGGTGACGGTGTGGAGGAGGACCTGGCCTTCCACCGATCCATCGCCGAGTCGACCGGCAACGCGGTCATGGTCTCGACCATGCGGTACCTGGGCGAGGTCATGCGCAGCGGCATCCGCGTCACCCGCGCCAACGAGGCCCGCCGCGGCGACTTCATCGAAGAGGTCCGCAAGGAACACCACGCCATCTTCGCGGCTATCGGCACCGGCGACCCGGACGCGGCCCGCGCCGCCGCGCTGACCCACATGAAGCAGGCGGCCTCCCGGCTCCAGGACGCCGACGAACGGTTCTGGACAGAGACCGAGGAGCTGGCCGTGAACCTGGACGCCGCTCGCTGATCGGGTCAACGGCCGCTTGTCCGTGCGTCATGCGGCTCCATCACGCCGAGAGGAACGGCTCCGTCAAATGCGGCGTCGCCAGGTGGAGCGTGGTGGCGGTGTCGCGGCCGAGCATGCGCTCCCTCGAGTGCCTGGCCGCCTCAGGGTCGGCCTCGTGCGCGTAGGCGAGCTCGGGGTGGAGCAGCTGCAGCGCGTGCACCAGGAGGTCGCCGGTGACGAGCGCCAGCTCCCGCCCCTCGGCGACCAGCACGCTCTGGTGTCCGGGCGTGTGACCGGGCGTGGCGACCACGCGCCCGGCGCGCAGCGGTGCGTCCCCGTCGAGGAGCCGGAGCCGACCGGCGGCCGCGAGCGGGTCGGTGAGGGTCTCACGAAGCCGCGGGTTGAGCGCGTCGAGGGCGTCGAACTCGGCCCGCTGGAGCAGGTATTCGGCGTTCGGGAAATAAGGGCGGCGGCCGCTGGTCGCACCGCCGGTCGAAGCGTCGCCGTCCACCGCGCCGCCCGTCGATGGGACGGCCGCCTCGGTCACGACCGCCCACCCGACGTGGTCGGTGTGCAGATGTGTGAGCACCACGGTGTCGACTTCGGCCGGGTCGATGCCCGCGGCGGCGAGCGACTTGGGGAGCGCGCCGGGCACGGGCGCCCACGAGCCGGCCGGGCTGTCCGCCGGACCGATCCCGGCGTCCACGACGGTGAGGCCTTTGTCACCGCGAATCGCGTACGCGCGGAACTGGAGCCGCCAACGGCCCTCGGCGTCGACCGCGCCCGGGTCGTAGCGGTCGGCCTCGGCCCACTGAGCTGCCGTGGCCTCGGGGAAGGCCTCGGTGCGCGGGGAGAAGAACGGGCCCTCGGCGTCGGCGAGGGCGATGATCTCGGTCGAGCCGATCCAGAGGCGGGGAACGCGGAGGGACATGGCCGCGATCCTGCCACGCCTTCCACGCGGGTGGTGACTCGCCCCGTGCCGCGATGTTCTCGATGTGGGGCGAGCTGATCTCTCAGATGAACAGTGGGAAGTGCAGGGGTCGTTCATGCCTGTGGCGCTGTTGGGCAGGCCGTCGGTGTGCCAAGGGCGCCTACCGCCCCCTGATCGCCGACCGCCTCGACATCACCGGCGCCGGAGGTGATCGCCGAGCGGCCTTGGGCAGGCGTCCTCGCTGTGGGCGGGCTCGTGGGATGTGCTCACGATGCGGTTACGGAGAGCAGGTTGTTCAGGCCGAAGGGACTGATCAGGGGGTTGTTGACACTCCCGCACATCCAATGCTTTCCCAGCTCCCGTGTCAGCACCCGTGGTTGTGCAGGACGTGCTTGGTCCGCGAGTAGTCGTCCAAGGCGTAGATCGACAGATCGCGGCCGCAGCCGGAGCCCTTGAAGCCGCCCCGGGGGACCTCGCCGGCCAGTACCAGATGGGAGTTGGCCCACACGGTCCCGAAGTCGAGCCTCGCCGAGATGTCGTGACTGAGGAGGCGGGCGTTCTCCGTCCGCACCGTCGCCTGCAGGCCGACCGGGACGTCGTTGGCCCGTCGTACCGCCTCCTCCTCGTCGGCGTAGGCCTCGACCGTGATCAACGGGCCGACGATCTCCTCGCGGGCGACCTCGGTGCCTCGGAAACGTCGGTCAAGAGGGTCGGGGCGATGAAGGTTTGGTGGCCTTGCGCCGACCGCCCTCATCCACCACGAAGCGCCGGCCCTGCGCCGTCGAGAAGGGCCGCGGCCGGGGACGTCGCGGGTCTTGAGGTCCCACCAGCAGAACGTCGCGGGTCTTGAGGTCCCACCAGCAGAGACTGACAAGGTGGCTCCTTGTCGTCCGGATCCCGCGTATCGGGTGACCGGACGCCGCTGTGCATCGTCTTCGGGCCGGTCGTGTCCGCCATCCCCATGGCGGCCCTGGTCGCGGTGCTGGTGATGGTGTCGTTCGCGACGTTCGACTGGCATTCCATCGCCCCGAAGACGCTGAAGCGGATGCCGGCCGGGGAAATCGCCGTCATGGTCATCACCGTCACCTGCGTGGTCGCCACCGACAACCTCGCCATCGGCGTCGTCGTCGGCTCCGTCACCGCCATGGTCATCTTCGCCAAGCGCGTCGCCCACCTCTCGAACGTCACAGCGGTCACCGACCCCGACGGCAGCAGCGTGGTCTACTCCGTGACCGGCGAGCTGTTCTTCGCCTCCTCCAACGACCTCGTCCGCCAGTTCCACTACGCCACCGACCCCGAAAAGGTCGTCATCGATCTGAGCGCCGCCCACATCTGGGATGCCTCCTCCGTCGCCGCACTCGACGCGATCGAGACCAAGTACGCCCAGCGCGGCAAGGCCGTCGAGATCATCGGCCTGAACAAGCCGAGCGCCCAGATCCACGAAAGGCTCAGCGGCGAACTCGCCGGCAGCCACTGACCGACTGTCACGCCCACGAGGGCCGCCGCGGACCCACCAGCGTCCACGGCGGCCCTCGCTGTGTCTGCTGCAGGGGTGTGAACAGAACACCTGAGGACCAGTCGATTCGGCGGCGGCGCCATACCTACTGCGCCAACCAGGTGGGTCGGCATGGGCTCTGAGCTGCTCGGACCCTCCGCTCGAGCCTCGCCCCACACAGCCTCCCCCAGAGAATGGGAAGTCAGTTGTCGATGGCTCGGGAAAGCGCCCGTTTCCGGACGGGTGTCGTTGATGAGGTCGGGAGGCACGGGACGTCTTGCCAGGTCGGCATCGGCCGCGGTCCTGGTGAAAGGTGCCGTGCACGCTGCAGAAGAGGAGACCAAGGGTGAACTGGACACTTGGCGAGGAATTCGAGACGCCTGAAGGGATGGTGCGGTGGGGCGTCCTCGGCAGCGGGGATCCGGTCGTGCTGGTGCACGGCACCCCGTATTCCTCCTTTCTTTGGCGGGACATCGCTCCAGCGCTCGCCCGTACTCGCACGGTCTTCGTCTTCGACCATCTCGGCTTCGGCCAGTCGGACCAGCGCGAGGGCCAGGACCTCAGCCTTGCGGCTCACGCGAGGAACTTCGCAGGGCTCCTCGACCACTGGGAGCTGTCCCACCCGAGCGTCGTCGCCCACGACATCGGCGGGGCCGTGGCACTGCGGACACTGCTGCTGGAGGAGAGGAGTTACCGGGACCTGACCCTCTTCGACGCAGTGAGCGGCGGTGACTGGGAGCGAGGACTCTTCCAACTCGTCCTGGAGCACGCGGATGTCTTCCAGCAGCTTCCGGTCTACGCGCACGAAGCGCTCGTCGCCAGCCATATGCGGCACGCGACGCACATCGGCTTCCGGCCGGAAGTGCTTGAAACGTTCCTCGCACCGTGGCGGGGGGCCGCAGGGCAGGCCGCGTTCTACCGCCAGTACAGCCAGATCAGGCAGGCGGACACCGCCGCGTACGAGCACCTGCTGGGTGGCATGTCGCTTCCGGTACGCCTCCTCTGGGGTCGCGAGGACCGCATCCTCCCCCCGAAGTACGCCGAATGGCTGCACCAGCGCATCCCACACGCCGAGCTGCACTGGATCGAGGGCGCGGGCCACCTTCTCCAGGAAGACGCGCCGGGGCAGCTGTCGGCCCATCTCACCGCCGGGTTCCCCACAGACAGGTGAGGAGGGCCGGCGGAACGGATCCCCGGACAGGAACCACTGCGGTCCGGGTCGTCGAGTCGTACGGCTTCCTTCCACACGCGCCAGAGCCGCCGGACCGGGCAGGTCGCGGGGCGGCTGCCGCGGCGGCTGCGCACATACGGTGGAGGAGGTCTTGGACACCCGGATGACGACGACCGGGCCCTCCGCGGCCTCGGTGATCCTCCGCTTACGTCCGGGCCCACCAGATGCTCCGGCCGTGCAACCCCGAGCAGTTGAAACGCCGCAGCCGGCGCAGCGCCATGACCAGCACCCGCCTCCGTAAGGCGGCACCACAACGGTGACACCTCCCTACGTGACGATACGTATCGTCTTGCCAAACCCTCCGCTATGTCGTACCGTCCTCCGCATGGGTTCCCTGTGAGAAAGCCGGCGCCGACGGCGTAGAGCACCGCTCCGCCATCGCCGCGCCCCACCGTGCCCTCTCATCCACCCGACCCGGCCCGGGGCGAAGCCCGCGGCCAGGAGGGACCCACTCATGCACTGCTCACAACTCACCCTTCACCACGTCACCAAGCGCTATCCCGGCCGCACCGTCCTCGACCAGGTCTCTTTCGCCTTGAAGCCGGGCGAGAAGGTCGGGCTCATCGGTGACAACGGCTCCGGCAAGTCCACCCTTCTGCGGCTCATCGCAGGCCAGGAACGCCCGGACAGCGGCGAGTTGACCGTGACCGCCGCCGATGGCATCGGCTACCTGCCGCAGACCATCCCCCTGCCCCCGACCGCCACCGTGCAGGACGCCGTCGACCTGGCACTCGCGGATCTGCGCGCATTGGAGACCGAGCTGCGCCGATGCGAGCAGGCGCTCGGCGCAGGCGCGGACCCGACGGCGCTCGCTACGTACGCCGCCCTCCTCGAACGCTTCGAGGCGCGCGAGGGCTACGACGCCGACCACCGCGTCGACCTCGCCCTGCACCATCTCGGCCTGCCCGCGCTCCCCCGCGACCGGCGACTCGGCACCCTCTCCGGCGGGGAACGCTCCCGACTGGCCCTGGCAGCCGTTCTCGCGGGCCGTCCGGAGCTGCTGCTCCTGGACGAGCCGACGAACGACCTGGACGACCATGCCGTGGAGTGGCTGGAGGCGCAGCTGCGGGCACACCGCGGCACGGTGCTCGCGGTCACCCACGACCGCGTCTTCCTGGAGCGCCTGACCTCGACGGTCCTGGAGGCCGAGGCGGGAAGGGTCACGCGGTACGGAGACGGCTACGCCGGCTACCGCACCTCCAAGGCCGCGGAACGCCGCAACCGGCTCCAGGAGTACCAGGAGTGGCGGGCCGAACTGGCCCGCAACGAGCGGCTGGCGGCCGGCCATGCGGTCCGCCTCGACGGCATCCCGCGCAAGGCACCGCTGGCCAACTTCGGCCACGGCGGCTTCCGGGCCCGCGGCCGGGCGCACGGCGCGATGGCCCGTATCCGCAACGCGCGCGAGCGGGTCGGCCGGCTGACGGCCAACCCGGTGGCGCCGCCACCGCAGCCGCTGACCTTCACCGCGCGCATCGGGACGGCGGGGGACGGTACGGATACGCCAGCGGCGGAGCTCCCCTCCGTGCAGCTGTCGGACATACGCGTTGGACACCGCCTTCACCTGGACTCACTCAGTCTCGGCCCTTCCGGCCGGCTACTGGTCACCGGCCCCAACGGCGCGGGCAAGACCACGCTGCTGAAGTTGCTCGCAGGTGAGTTGCCGCCCGACGAGGGCTCGGTGCGGGTGCCGGGCCGGGTGGGCCATCTGCGCCAGGACGAGACGCCATGGCCGTCGGACCTGACGGTGGCGGAGGCATTCGCGCTGGGCCGTGTGGTCTCCGTCGACGAGCACGCGGACGCCCTGCTGGCCCTCGGCCTCTTCCGCCCGGTGGAACTCCGTCTCCGCATCGGCGAATTGTCGTACGGCCAGCGCCGCCGCGTGGAACTGGCACGGCTTGTCTCCGAGCCCACCGACCTCCTGCTGCTCGACGAGCCGACGAACCATCTCTCCCCCGCGCTGGTCGAAGAACTGCAGGCCGCGCTGGCCCATTACCCGGGTGCCATCGTCCTGGTCACGCATGACCGAGCACTGCGGGCACAGTTCCGGGGCGAACACCTGCACTTGCCGGACAGGGCCAAGGTCGGCCAGGGATGCCCCGCCGTTGATCCGTACTCCCGAGCGAGGTGATCCCTCGATGGTGAGTTCTTCTGCTGTCGCGCCCGGTCTGACCGATGCTCAAAAGCACGGCGCGTGACCGGCGCCGCCAGGACGTTCTGTGGGGTGGGGGAAACCATGACGCGACAAGCGGGACGGCGTGACGGCTTGGACGAGCAGGCGGTGCTGCTCGTGGCCGGGCTGACCGATTTGGCGGTGAGCACGCTGGGCTCGGCAGTGGGGACGCTGCGAGGGCTGCTGCGCCGCTCGGATTCCGCAGAGCTGGCAGCGCAGGCCGAGAACGAGCTGATGGCGCGTGGGCGCCTGGCCCTGGATCGGTACGCTGCCGTGCCCCCGGCCCACCTAGAGATCCTCGCCCGGCACGCCCGGTCCCGGAAGGCCGCCGATGGCATCATCTGACCGGTGGGAGCCAGCCGTATTCAAGGCCCGCATCGACGAAGTACTGCACCAGTTCGTCGCCCAGGAGGCCGACCGGTTCGCCGCGATCGATCCGCTCCTGACCCCGGTGGCCGAGCAGTTGGAGGCGGCGGTCGCGGAGGGCAAGCGGCTGCGGGCGGCCTTCTGCTACTGGGGCTGGCGTGCGGTGGGGCAGCCGGACAGCGACGCACTGGTGCGGGCGGCGGCCTCCATGGAGCTGGTGCATGCCGCCGCAGTCGTGCACGACGATCTCATCGACGACAGTCCGCTGCGGCACGGGCGCCCCACAGCGCACATCGCGCTGCGTGGTGCCGTGCGGCGCCGTCCGCGCACCGACGCCGCTGCGAGGTCGCTGGCGATGCTGGTCGGGGACCTGCTGATGGCGCTGGCCGGGCAGTTGTTCGCCACCAGCGGGCTGCCCGCCGCATACCTCGCCCGGGCTCGCCCCCTGTGGTCGGTGATGGCTCGCGAGCTGATCGCGGGCGAGTGCCTGGAGATCCTGCGCACCGGAGGCGGTCCGGACACCACCGCGTCGCTGAAGGTGATCCGCTACAAGACCGCCAAGTACACCGTCGAACAGCCCCTGTTGATCGGCGGCGCCCTGGCCGGTGCAGGGGCGCGGCTGCGTGAGGGCTACTGCGCATACGGGCTGCCGCTGGGCGAGGCGTTCCAGCTGCGGGACGACCTGCTCGGCCTGTTCGGAGACCCGGAACGCACCGGTAAGGCCAACGCCGACGACGTGCGCGGCCACCGGCCCACAACCCTGCTGGCAGAGACCTGGCGCCTTGCCGGTGACGGAGACCGCGAACGGCTGCGCGCCCTGCTCGGCCGGCGCCGTCCGGACGAGGTCGCGCTGGACGCGGTGCGCGAGGTGATGCGCCGGCTCGGGGCACCCGACCGCATCGAGGACATGATCAGCGCACGCGTCCAGGAGGCACTCGACGCTCTCCACGAGCTGACCGTACCCGCACTTGCCACGAGCGCGCTGGCCACGCTGGCGCAGTCCGCGGCAGACCGCCAGTCCTGAACCTCTGCACCCCGGTTGGCACAGCCACGCCAGGCCCGGCCGCCGGCCCTCCGAACAGCCGTCGACCCCCATCGGTCGTCGACCCCATCGGTAGTCGACGGTTCCGAAGAAGCAAGGAGCCCCGCCATGAACTACACCGAGGCAGCCATGGACTCCCTACGGCGCGGCGGCGACGAACTCGCCGACGCCACCGTCGCCGCACTCTTCGAGAGCGGCCAGGTAGGTACGTTCAACACCCTGATGCGCTACGTCTCCACCGCCGGGGCTCCCCTGCCGGACGGGCTGCCCGATGTCGCCCGGGAGTACCTTGAGGCCACCCGAGTCCCGCCGTCCTGGGTGGACTGGGCGGAGATGGAAAAGGCCCGGCTTTTCTTCATCGACAACAACGTGCACATCTCCACCGCGCTCTCCTTCGCCTCCATGCCCGCCTGCTACGTCGTCCCCCACGTCGCAAGACTGCTGTCGGCCAGCCATGGACTGAAGTACCCCTCCAAACGCATGGCGGAGACGGGTCAGTTCACCGTCTACCTGATGCAGCCGGGCGCCTTCGAGAGCGGCAGCCGCTTCATCCCCGCCGCCCAGAAGGTGCGCCTCCTGCACGCTTCCATCCGCCACCACCTCAAGCGCGAGGACCGGTGGGACAGCACCGGGCTGGGGACGCCGATCTGCCAGGAGGACATGATCGGCGGTCAGATGTTCTTCTCCCTGCTCGTCCTGGACAGCCTGCACCGTCTCGGCATCCACATGTCACAGGAAGGCGCCGAAGCCTACTACTACGCGTGGCGCGTCGTCGGTGCCATGCTCGGCGTCGACCAGGACGCCGTCCCCAAAACCGTGGAGGAGGCGCGCGCGTTCCTCGATCTTTACATGATCCGGCACATGGGGCCCTCCGAGGAGGGCACGCACCTGACCCGGCAACTCATCGACCTCTACGAGGAGGTCGTGCCCGGTACCTTCTTCGATCCGATCGTCTCCGCCCTCATCCGGCACCTCATCGGCGACACCTGCGCCGACTGGCTCCGCGTGCCGCAGACGCCATGGGACACCGTAGTCAGGACTCTGCCCCACCTCCTCGGCATCCTCGAAACCATCGAGGACCGCTCCCCGCTCGGCGCTTGGGCCCTGGACCGTCTCGGCCACCTGACCACCATCCTCGAGCTGTCCTCCCTCACCCGCGGGCGAGTCATGCACTACGCCATCCCCGAACAGCTCAAGCAGGACTACGGCGTCTCCCACAACGTGCCGCGCACCCACCGATGGAACCCGCCGGCGGCCACAGTCTCTTGACCCACGCGCTCAACCTCCGTGGCATCGGTCCTGCCTCGCAGCGGTAGCCATCGGAGACCGGATCGACGGATGAGCGCGGCGACGGTGCCGGGGTGTCAATCACGAGCCGGCCCTGAGGGCGTCGTTGCCCGCCCCGGTCAACTGACGCACCGTTTTGAGGAGGCTGGGAGCACCTGCCGTGTCCTTCACGACACCAGGTCCCCGCACTGGGCGGACGACTTTCCCGCTGGCCGCGATCGAGTCATCGCGGGCCTTTCGACCAGCACACCGCCTGGCTCGGAGCGTATGGTCACTGTCTGATCGTCGAACGCGAGAGCGGCTTGGTGGTCGGATCGAGCGGCCTGTTCTGGCCGCCCAGCGAGGGCGCCCTCAAGATCGGATACGGCTTCGCGGCTTCCCGCCACGGACGGGGATATGCCCCCGAGGCCACCCCGGCCCTGGCAGAGTTCGCCCTCACCGGGGGAGCGATCCGGCGATCCCTTGACGCTGCGCCCCATCGCTCCGCGGTTCGACATCGGCGCGAGCCATCCGCACGTAGCCCTCGGACGGGTTCTCCAACGTCGCCGCCCGCTTGTACCGACGGCCGCCGAGCACGAGGAAGAGACGGTAGAGGAAGAGACGGTACTCGTCCCGGTTGTGCCCGGCGATCAGATCGATGTCCCGGGCTGTGCCGCTGCCCAGCGCCGAGCACGGGATCCTGCGCCTGGAGGTGCCGACCGCATGACGAGTCCACCGGATGCCGTGGGACAAGGGCTCCAAGTGACGGCCCGGAGTCGCCGGTCATCCGTCGCCGGGCCTTCCGAAGGCTGGTTCCCTCGACGTCGAGACCGGGCAGGTTCCGGTCCAGCCGGCGCGGCAGCCACCAGGCGCCCGGCCGGCGAGAGCGAGCACCGCCGGTACGAGCGTCACGCGTATGGCCAAGGCGTCGATCGCCACACCGATGGTCAGGGCGAACGCGACGGGTTGTGATCAGGAAATGCGTTTGTGCAAGGGACACGTCGGACGCAGCGCTCAAGCCACCAGCGGGCGGGCGGATGGGTCACCGCGGGCCGGGGCACGGAAGAAGGAACCGGGCCCGTTGATCTGGCGGGAAGCGGCGAGTCCACGACGTGACTCCCCGGGCGCGGCGCCGGGGCGAGAGGAGATGTAACTGGATGGGGCCACGAAAGAGAAGCCGGCCTGAAGGGCTGTTCGTCGGCCTGTGCACACTGGATGTCATCCAGCTCGTCGATCACGTCCCGGCGCCAGACGAGAAACTCACCGCCCGCGAACAGACCGTGGCCGCCGGCGGCCCGGCTGCGAACGCGGCCGTGACCTTCGCGTACCTGGGCGGCGCAGCCAGGCTGCTCACGGCGATCGGCTCCCACCCGCTGGGGCTCGCGATCAAGGCCGACCTGGAGCGGGCAGGAGTGACGGTGTCGGACCTGGCGGTTCCGTCGACCGACCCGCCCGCTGTGTCCTCCATCATGGTCACCGCCTCCAGCGGACAACGCGCCGTCGCCTCGACCAACGCAACCGGACACAGGTTCGCCCCACCCGACGATCTGGACTCGCTGGTGGCAGCCTGCGACATCGTCCAACTCGACGGCCATCACATGGAACTGGCCACGGCCACCGCCCGAGCCGCGCGAGTCGCCGGCCGCCGCACCGTCCTCGACTCAGGCAGCTGGAAGCCGGGGACACAGAACCTCCTGCCGTGGATCGACGTGGCCGTCTGCTCCGCCGATTTCCACCCGCCTGGCGTTCGCACCCCCACCGACACTCTGCAATCTCTCGGACGCCACGGGGTCTCCTGGACGGCGGTCACGCAGGGAGGCGGGCCCATCTTGTGGGCAGGCCCCGACGACAGCGGGACCATCGCGGTGCCCACCGTGCCGGTGGCGGACACTCTCGGCGCGGGAGACATCCTGCACGGAGCCCTCACCCATCACCTTGCCGACCAGCGGCACCTGACCTCACAGAGCTTCGTCCAAGGCCTGCACGCCGCCGCCCTCCTCGCCTCACAGGCATGCACCTCGTTCGGCACCCGAGCCTGGATGCGCTGACCAACAACTGCCCAACAGTGGGTCCGGGTTTCGCTGTTGCAGGATGCCAGCCACCCGCCGCCCCTCGGAACCGTTACGCCACATCGTTCGGCATCTGACCATCGGCATCTGACCATCGGCATCTGTCCATGGACATCTGGCCAACCGCGGCGTGCGGGGCACGGTCCCACGCCGGCCCTGACGTGCCTGCGTACCTCATCCTGCCCACGTTCCGGACAACGTCAGCACCACGCTCACCCCTGCGACGAGCACCATGCACAAGCGCAGCCAACTCGCGAAGTTGTCGCCGTCCTCCCCCACCTCTGCTTCGGGCGAGGCACCGTCAGCCGGGTGTGCGGCCAGGAGGCAGGCGCAGTAGGGGCATCCCGCGGGGTCGGTCGGGGTCGGGGTCGCGCCGTCCAGCGCTGCGAACCAATCGTCCATGAGCCGTTCAACCCACGGTCGGCCGGGCGGGCAACGTCCTCAGCGGTGTTCGAGGCCGGACCGCAACCTCGGATAGCCGTACGGCACATACCGCCGACCACTGCCGCACAGGCGGCGCTCCGTCGCCATGTTCGCCGGAGCGTCAAGCGCATCAACACGGAACCCGCAGCCGGAAGAGCGCCCCTCCCCCGGACGCGTGCTCGGCCGTCAGCTCGGCGTCGTGTGCGTGGGCGATCTGGCGGGCCATGGCCAGTCCGAGGCCGGAGCCGGGCAGGGCACGGGCGGTGCGGGCCCGGTAGAAGCGGTCGAACACGTAAGGGAGGTCTTCGTCGGAAATGCCGGGTCCGTGATCGCGGATGGTCAGTTCCAGCGTGCCGGGGGCGGTGGTGAGGGTGACCTCGACGGGCCGGCCGGGCGGGCTGAACTTGGCGGCGTTGTCCAGCAGGCTCGACAGCAGCCGGGAGAGCCGGGCAGGCACACCGGCGACCGTGGCGCTGCGCACGCCGGGGTCGGCCGAGAGCGCGAAGGGCACGGCCGGCCAGTGATCGCGGGCTGCGTCGACGGCATGCGCCACGACGTCTGCCAGACGTACGTCCTCAATCAGCGGGTCCGGTTCCTCGTCCCGGGCAAGTTCGATCAAGTCGTTGACCAGGAGGGTCACCTCGCGCAGCTGGCGGGCGAGCGCGTTCGCCGCGCGCTCGCGCTGGGCGTCGTTGAGGCGGGAGGCCCTGGTCAGGAGTTCGGCGTTGGTGCGCAGAGCGGTCAGCGGGGTGCGTAGTTCATGGGAGGCGTCGGCAACCAGGCGGCGTTGAGCGGTGACGGACTTCTCCAACTCGTCCAGCATGGTGTTGAAAGAGGCCGCGAGGCGGGTGATCTCGTCGTCTCTGCCAGAGCCTTTTGGCGGCAGCTCGATGCGGTGCCGGGCGTCACGCGTGGAGGCGATGCGCTCGGCAGTGGCCGTGAGCCGACTGACCGGTGCCAGACCTGTGCGGGAAACCCAGGATCCGAGCACCCCGGCCAGCACCACGCCGGCCCCGCCCATGACAGTGAGCAGTACCGCGGCCTGCCGGACCCCTCGGTCGACGGTGTCGGCACGCACGGCGACCTGGATGGCTCGGCCTTCGTCCAGTGGCGTGGTGAGCATCCTGGCGCTGTGGCCCGCCAGTCGCACCTCGCTGTAGTAGGGCCCGTGGGCGCCTGCGGCGACCTCGCGGGTGGTGCTGGTGACGGGCAGCAGGTACGGCTGCTCCGGGTCGTCAGCGGGCTGCGCGGGGACCAGTTGGGCGCAGGCCGGGGCGGCGAGGAAGCGGCACTGGCCCTGCACGACGCCGGGCGGCTCTTGCCGGTACTGCTGGGCCGCGAGTCGCGCCGACTGGGTCAGGTGCAGGTCGAGCTGGTGGAGCAGTTGGTGACGGATGACCAGGAAGGCTGCGGCGCACAGGCCTACGGCGACGGCCGCCACCGCCAGGGACGCGGTCACGGTCAGGCGGGTGCGCAGAGGGCGGCGACGCAGCCATCGGGCGTGCCGGCGTCGACCGTTTCGTTGCGGCTCGGGCTGCGAGCGGTGGCGTCGTGGTGCGGTCATGCCAGGTCCAGCCGGTAGCCGACTCCGTGCACCGTGTGGACGAGCCGGGTCTCGCCGTCCGCCTCCAGCTTGCGGCGCAGATAGCCGACGTAGACGGCGAGGGAGTTGGACTCGGGGCCGAAGTCGCGGCCCCAGACCCGTTCCAGGATCGTCTCCCGGGGCAACACCTGTCCGGGGTGCCGCAGCAGCAGCTCCAGCAGGGAGAACTCGGTGCGGCTGAACTCGATCGCGCGCCCTGCCCGGCGTCCGGTCCGGGTTGCCGGGTCGACCACGAGGTCGGCGAAGCCCAGCTCGCTCCCGGCGTCCGGCTCGGTCACGGCGGTACGGCGCAGCAGGGCCCTGATCCGTGCCACCAGCTCGTCCAGTGCGAACGGCTTCACCAGGTAGTCGTCGGCCCCTGCCTCCAGACCGTCCACCCGCTCACTGACCGAGCCGAGCGCCGTGAGCACCAGCACCGGCGTACGGTCGCCGAGGGAACGCAGGCAACGGCAGACCGCGAGGCCGTCCAGGCCGGGGAGCATGACGTCGAGCACCACGGCGTCGGGCTCCCAGTCGGCGATGGCGGTCAGCGCCGCCATGCCGTCCTCCGCCCCGCGCACCCGATAGCCCTCGACCGCGAGCCCGTCCTCCACGGCGTACCGCACCTCCGGCTCGTCGTCGACCACCAGAACCTTCGGTGCGCTCGGGCACCCACCATCACCACTCATGGCAGACAGCCTGCCAAAACGCGCTCTTAGGAACTTCTTAGAGGCGGTCAGCAGCGTGATCGCCATGAGGACATCGCACATATCCCAGGCCCGGCTGTCGGTGGTGATCGGCGCGGGCGGCACGGGTGGGCACATCTATCCCGGTCTGGCCCTGGCGGACGCGCTGCGGCGAGCCGCGCCCGACGCCGTGATCTCCTTCGTGGGCACCGAGCGCGGGCTGGAGACCCGGCTCATCCCCGAGGCCGGTTACCGCCTCCACACCGTCGACATGATCCCGTTCGATCCGTCGCTCGGCGCCAGACGCTTCCTGCTGCCGGCGGCGCTGATCAAGTCCGGTACCCAGGCCAAGGCGGTGCTGCGCGCGCAGGGCGCGCAGGTCGCGGTCGGCATGGGCGGCTACCCGAGCGCCCCGGTGATCGTCGGGGCGCGGATGGCCGGGCTGCCCAGCGTCATCCACGAATCGAACGCGGTCCCCGGACGTGCCAACCGGTTCGCCGCGCTGCTCACCGACCAGATCACCCTGGCCTTCGAGGAGAGCCGGGGGCATCTGACCGGCAGCCGGCACGCCGACGTCGTCGGCATGCCGATCGCAGCGGGACTGGCCGCACTGGACCGAACGGGGCAGCGCGCCGAGGCCCGGAGGGGGCTCGGGGTTCCGGTCGAGGGCCGACTGCTGGTGGTCAACGGCGGCAGCCTGGGGGCAGCGCGGCTCACCGCAGCGGCCACCGGCCTCGCCCAGCGCTGGCGGCACCGGACCGACGTACACCTGCTGATCAAGACCGGGCCTGCCGCCCTGGACGAGACCCGCCGGCAGCTCGCCGTAACCGGTGGCGACCGGGTGGCGACCGCCGTGCCCTATCTCGACCGCATGGACCTGGCATACGCGGCCGCCGACCTGGCGGTCTGCCGCGCGGGGTCCGCGACCGTCGCCGAGCTCGCGACGACCCGTACACCGGCCGTGCTGGTGCCCTACCCGTACGCGCCGGGCGACCACCAGAGCCACAACGCCAGGGTCCTGACCGACGCGGGCGCCGGACTGCTGCTGCCCGACGCCGAAACCGACGCCGACCGCCTGGCCGTCCTCACCGAGCCACTGCTGGCCGAGCCGTCCCGGCTGGCCGCCATGTCCGCCGCCGCGCACCCCGGCCGGCACGCACAGGCGGCCGACCTGCTGGCCGCCCATGTGCTGCGTCTGGCCGGCCGCCCCTCCCGCCACCCCATCCTTCCCACGACGACCGAGACGGAGATCGCCCGATGACCACCCCCGCTCCCCAGCCCACGCCCGCCGACTTCGACTGGACCGGACGCACCGTGCTGGTCACCGGCGCCGAGGGTTTCATCGGTTCCACTCTCGTCGATCTGCTCGTCTCCCGAGGTGCCCGCGTCCGCGCCTTCGTCCACTACAAGCCCTACGGCGACAAGGGCCACCTCGCCTCCTATCTCGCCGACCCGCACAGCCCCGTCGAGATACTCGCCGGCGACGTCCGGGACGCGGGGCGGGTCATGGACGCGGTCGAGGGCTGCGACACCGTCTTCCATCTCGCCGCGCTGATCGGCATCCCCTACAGCTACGACTCCCCCGGCGCCTACGTCCAGACCAACATGGTCGGCACCGAGAACGTGGCCGAGGCCTGCCGCCGGCACCAGGTGCGGCGCCTGGTGCACACCTCCACCAGCGAGGTCTACGGCACCGCACGTACCGCACCGATCAGCGAGGACCACCCGCTCCAGCCGCAGTCCCCCTACTCCGCCTCCAAGATCGGCGCGGACATGATGGCGCTGTCACACTGGCACGCCTTCGAGCTGCCGGTGACGGTCGTACGCCCCTTCAACACCTACGGCCCCCGGCAGTCCGCCCGTGCGGTGATCCCCACCATCCTGTCCCAACTGCACGCCGGAGCAAGGCAGATCAAGCTCGGCTCGCTCACGCCCACCCGCGACTTCACCTACGTCACGGACACCGCCCACGGCTTCCTGGCCCTGGCCGCCTGCGATCGCGCCCTCGGCCACGCCGTCAACCTCGGCACCGGTCAGGAGATCTCCGTCGGAGACCTCGCCAAGGCGCTCATCAACGCCTCCGGCCGCGACGCCGAGATCGTCGTCGACCCGGGCCGGCTGCGGCCGACGGGCAGTGAGGTCCACCGGCTGCTGTCCGACAACTCCCGCGCCCGGGAGTGGGCCGGCTGGGAGCCGCGGGTCCCGCTCGACGAAGGACTGCGGCGCGCCTCCGACTGGGTCGCCGACAACCTCCACCTCTTCGCCGCCGACCGCTACCAGGTCTGATCAAGCCGCGGTCCGCAGCACATCGTCCGCACCGGCGGCTCACACAATCCATGCGGGCCGCCGACACCCTCACGGCGATCTGTGGTCCGGCGCATGCCTGCTGCGCAAGGAGAGCGCCCCTGAGAAGCTATGGCTTGTAGGGGCGGTGGAGTATCACCGAGTCGCCAAGCGCCTGGTCAGCCGTCGGCAGGAAGCACAGAGCGTCTTGAGCACGATGTCGCCGAGTTGGCCTCTCAGGCCGTCACCCACCCGCACGGATGGGTGACGGCCGCGTGGAAGCGGCTGCGGAACTCGGCGCTCCTCGCCGGTCTCGCGCTGCTCTGGGCGGCCGTTTCGACCTCCTTGCTGCTCACCACGATCCTGGCGCTGCGGTGGCTGGCTACAGGCGATGCGGGTCAACAACCCGCCGTGGCCGGCTTCTGCTTCTACTCGATCGCTGTCGGCGGCGTCGCCATCACCCTCATGCCGATCCCCCTGGCCACTGTGCGGACTCTCGCTCTCGCACGGCGTGTCTGGACAGCCGGAGCCTCCGCGAAAGAGCACCGCGCTCCGGCAGCATCGTCGACCCGCTCGTGACCTGCCCCGCGCGCACACGCCAGCAACGGCAAACTACGGGGCCGGCCAACTGATCCGACCTGGCCGAGCCGAGCTCGGCGACCGACCCGCCGGGCCGCACCACCACCTGCGGCTGCCCCGGCGCAGCGGGACATGCTGCTGAACGGCCGTCACCCCACAGCCACGTCCCGGGAGGCACGCCCGCAAGCGGGTGATCGACATCGCAACCCGGCGCACGAGGTGCGCACTTGGCTCGCCACGTTCGCCGCGCGGAGCACCGGGCGGTCCTTACGAGGTCGGTCACCTCGCACTTCTACCCGCCCGTCCCCGAGTGCATCGCCCTGCCGGGGTGTGCGGGCCGGATCGCTCGACGCCGGACGCGGGGCCGGCACGGGACCCAGCATGACAAGCTGTGCTCACACTGTCCGAACCCAGGAAGGTCGCCATGACTACAGAGTCTCCACAGCAAGAAGGTTCGGAGCCGGTCGAGTCCGAGAGCCCTGCCCTGGCGCCCGACGAGGAGGGCCAGTACGACCTGAAGGGCAAGTTCCGGGAGGCCCTGGCGCGCAAGCGTGCCAGGCAGGAGGAGGACGCGGCGACCCTGTCCGCGAGCAGCGACGCGTCGAAGATCCGGGGTGCGCACGGCCCGGCCGCCAGTCAGCGGTCATTCCGGCGAAAGAGCGGCGGCTGAGTTTGCCCCTTCGGTTCCTCCCGCGCCGGCGGGAGGAACGCCTTCTGTCCGGTGCGCCGGGGGCAGCGCGGGCGGCTGCCGAAGAGGCACATGGGCACGTGCAATGAGTGGCCCGAAACCCGGACCAGTGCGGTCGCTCGGCCCGGCAAATGATTGCAGTCCCTGGAAAAGTCCCGCATCTGCGTGGACACCTCAAGGGCCGGCTCCTACCGTCACCGACGGCGCGGCATCGTCGTACGCAACCAAGGAGTCGCATGTCCTTACCAGCAGTCAGACGTGCCTCGGCCGTCGCCCTGGCCGTGGCAGCCACGCTGGTGGCCGCCACGGTCCCCGGGCAGGCGGACCCGATCCCGAAGGCGCCCGGCCACCGTCTCGTCGCCTCCTACTCGGGCGAACCCGCCGAGCCCAAGCCGTTGCCCGGCGAGCAGCCGCCTCGGCATCCCTACATGGCAGCGAACGGCCGCAGCGGCATGCACGCCGACGCCTGGGGCAGCGCGACGTACCCGTGGAGCGGCCCTCTGGGTAATGGGCCGGAGGTCGGCAGCGAGAAGATGGCGGCCCTCGGCGGCGAGTGCGCGAACGTGACCTTCGACAGGGCAGGACGGATCGTCACGGTGTGCGGGACGTTCACCGGGTTCCTGGTCAAGCTGCTCGATCCCCGTACGCTCGCGACCTTGGCGGAGTACAAGCTGCCGCAGCGCCCGTCCACCGTGGAAGCGATCACCCGGCTGGACTTCTCCCGGATCTTCAAGGACACGTCCGGGGGCGCGTACTCGTACCTGGACGATGAGGACCGCCTGGTGCTCGCGGACTCGCGGCAGCACATCATCCGTCTCGCCCACCGACAACAGCCCGACGGCAGCTGGGAGTTCACCGTCGCCGACGACTGGGACCTGACCGGCCACACCCCGCACGACTGCGTGACTTGGACCAACCTGTACCCCAGTGGGGAGTGCGACCCCATCACGTCGGTGATGCCGGACTGGCAGGGCCGCATCTGGTGGGTCACCCGGCAAGGCCGGGTCGGTACCGTCGACCCGGGAACGGGCGCTGTCCGTTCGATTCGTCTGGCCGGCGAGGAGATTCAGAACTCCTTCTCGGTTGCCGTCGACGGTGTGTCGATCGTCTCCGACCATGCCCTGTACGAGTTCACCGCCGCTGCGGACGGAACACCATCCGTGGTGTGGCGGCAGGCCTACGACAGGGGCACCGGCAGCAAGCCGGGTTCCGTCAACCAGGGTTCGGGTACCACCCCGGACATCTTCGGCCCCGACGGGAAGTACGTCGCGATCACCGACAACGCCGACGACCGCATGAACGTGCTGGTCTACCGGCGCGGCACCGGCGTGTCGGCCGGCGAGCGGGTCCTGTGCAAGGTTCCGGTCTTCGGCTCCGGCGCATCCACGACCGACAACTCCCTGATCAGCTGGGGCAACAGCCTCGTCGTCGAGAACAACTACGGCTACGAGAACGTCGGATCGCTCACCTTCGCAAAGAGCGTCGTCGGTGGCGTCACCCGCATCGACGTCAGCCCCGACGGCAGCGGATGCCACACCGTTTGGGAGAGCAGCGAGCGAGCCCCGTCCGTCGTGCCGAAGCTCTCCACCGCCAACGGCCTGATCTACCTGTACACCAAGGACCCCAACTCCATTGGCGTCGCCGCCTGGTACCTGACGGCCGTCGACTTCCGCACCGGCGCCACGCGGTGGAAGCAACTCGTCGGGACCGGCCTTCTCTACGACAACAACTGGGCCCCGGTCACCATCGGCCCTGACGGCACCGCCTACACGGGCGTCTTCAACGGACTCACGTCCGTACACGACGGGGACCAGGGCCGGCGATGAACGTACTGGTCGCAGCCGGTTGTTGAGGGCTGCGACCAGCGGAGGGCGGTGGACGCCGCCCCAGTGACAGTTCGGCGTTTCCGCAGGCCTGCCGGACCCGGGTCGGCGTGCCGCACGGTCCGCCGAGAGCCTGGTGCGTGACCACTCCGAACGCCCGGCTAACGGACACCAGACCGCAACAAACGCCCCTCGGCTCGGCGAGCGGCTCCCGCGAGCAGCTCCGGCGCGCAGCTCCAACGCACCCTCAACCGGGCCGGCCGCCAGGCTCGTGCCTTGGTGGAGGGCCCGGCTCCGCGTATGCCTCTCAGTCACATAGCGAACCACATCTCTGTGAATGCCGAAGCAATTGTGGATGACGACAGGGCTCTTGTAGCCCCAAGTGGGCTCTGCTTTCCTGGTTAGGAAAGTTTCCTATCAATCCCCCACCTGAACGAGGTTCATATGAGGGCATCACCTCTGTCGCTTCGGCAGGGTGCGGTAGCCGCCGCGCTCGGCAGCATCCTCCTGCTCCTCCTCAGCGTCATCCCGACCGGCACCGCCCGAGCGGCCGGCACGGATCAGCGTGCCGCGGCCGCCACGCCGGTCTCCGTCAACGGCCAGCTCAGAGTCTGTGGCACCAAGCTCTGCAACAGCCGCGGGAACCCCATCCAGTTGCGAGGCATGAGCACCCACGGCACCCAGTGGTACCCGCACTGCCTGACCAGCGGTTCGCTCGACGCCCTGGCCGGCGACTGGAAGGCCGACGTCCTGCGCGTCTCGACCTACGTGCAGGAGGGCGGCTACGAGACGAACCCGCGGCACTTCACCAACCTCGCGAACTCCCTGATCCAGCAGGCGACCGACCGCGGCATGTACGTGATCGTCGACTGGCACATGCTCACCCCGGGCGACCCCCACACGAACCTGAGCAAGGCCCGGCAGTTCTTCACCGACATCGCCAACCGCAACAAGGACAAGAACAACGTCCTCTACGAGATCGCCAACGAGCCCAGCGGCGTGAGCTGGTCACGGATCAAGAGCTACGCGGAGCAGATCATCCCGACCATCCGCAGCATCGACTCCGACGCTCCCGTGCTGGTCGGGACCCGCGCATGGTCCTCGTTCGGTGTCTCCGAGGGCGCCAACGAGTCGGAAGTGGTGAACAACCCGGTCAGGGCGTCCAACATCATGTACACCTTCCACTTCTACGCGTACTCGCACCGCGACGAGTACCTGGCGACGCTCTCCCGAGCCGCCGACAAGCTCCCGGTGTTCGTCACCGAGTTCGGCACCCAGAACTACGCCGGTGAGGGCAGCAACGACTTCGCCATGTCGCAGCGCTACCTCGACCTCATGGCCTCCAAGAAGATCAGCTGGACGAACTGGAACTTCTCCGACGACAACCGTTCCGGGGCCGTCTTCAAGACCGGGACGTGCGACAGGTCCGGCCCCTGGACCGGCACTTCACCGCTGAAGCCCGCCGGAGTCTGGATTCGCGAGCGCATCATGTCGCCGGACAACTGGTAGTCCCGGGATCAAGGGCAGTCGCCGGACAACTGGTAATCGGCGAACGTAAATGAGTGTGATCGAACCGGTGGCCTGTGTGTCTCACACAGGCCACCTCATCTTGCGAAGCG
Source organism: Streptomyces sp. NPDC107528 (assembly GCF_055639295.1). NCBI lineage: Bacteria > Bacillati > Actinomycetota > Actinomycetes > Kitasatosporales > Streptomycetaceae > Streptomyces > Streptomyces sp. NPDC107528. The sequence continues at coordinate 425,140 of NZ_JBVKAV010000005.1, read as the reverse complement.
ACGTCGCCGGCCGGGGGTCATCCCTTGGCCGGTGTGGTGGGTGCCGCCTCCGTCGGGGTTTCCGCAGCGGATGACGTGATCACTTCGGAGGTCGCGGAGCGTCCGCCGCGCCGGTCCATGAGGCCCCCCGTGAAGGCCAGGCCGAGGCCTGCGACAGCCAGGGCGGCGCCGACGAGGTTGGGCGACGCCCAGCCCCAGCCCGCGGAGATGGCCAGTCCGCCGAGCCAGGCGCCGCCCGCGTTGGCCAGGTTGAAGGCGGAGTGGTTGGAGGCCGCGGCCATCGTCGGGGCGTTCTTGGCCTTCGCCATGAGCAGCATCTGGACGGGGGTGGTGATGAGGGCACCCATCGCGCCGATGAAGGTGATCGTGACCAGGGCCGGAACGGTGCTGTGGACCGTGAAGTAGAACATCACCAGTCCGGCCGCGAGCAGTGCCAGCCCCGCGTACAGGGTCGGGCGCAGGGCGCGGTCGGTGAGGGGGCCGGCCATCAGCGTGCCGACCGTCATGCCCACGCCGTACAGCGCGAGGACCAAAGTGGTCGAGGTGTCGGACATGCCCGTCAGGTGCGTCAACATCGGCACGAGGTAGCTGTAGACGGCGAAGAAGCCGCCGAAGCCGACCACTGCCGTGGCCAGGCCGATCGCGACCTGCCGGTTCTTCATGGCCCGCACCTCGTGGCGGATGCCGGCCTGCTGACCGCGTGGCTGGTGCGGGACGAACGCGGCCAGTGCGGCGAGTGCGACGAGCCCGATGACGGCGACGGCGACATAGGCGGACCGCCAGCCGAACTGCTGGCCGAGCGCGGTGCCGGCCGGGACGCCGACGATGTTCGCGACCGTCAGGCCGAGGAACATCATCGACACGGCGCGTGCGGCCCTTTCGGGGGCGACCAGCCTGGAGGCGACGACGGCGCCGACGCCGAACAGCGCGCCGTGCGGCAGTCCCGCCAGGAAACGCGCGGCGAACAGCAGACCGAAGTTCGGGGCGAGCGCGGAGGCGATGTTGCCGACCACGAACAGTCCCGACAACAGCAGCAGCAGCTTCTTGTGCGGTATGCGTGCACCGATGCCGGTCAGAACGGGGGCACCGACGACGACGCCGAGCGCGTACGCCGACACGAGGTTGCCGGCGTGCGGCACCGACACCCCGATCCCGTCGGCGATCTGGGGCAGCAGCCCCATGGTGGCGAACTCGGTCGTGCCGATGCCGAAGGCGACAACGGCAAGGGCCAGCAGAGCCAGAGGCATGGTGCGGGGGAACCTTTCGAAGACAGCGGTCCGAGGACGAGCAGGACGAGGGAGCAGAGAAGGCCGAGGTCGGGGGGACCTACCTCGGCCGGCCGCGTCGAGCACCGTTGCCCAGCGCGCCCCCACACAGGGCGAGCCCATGAACAGTGCAGCAGCGACCGGAGACCGCGCATTCCAAGATCCGGCAGCGTTTTGACGTGATCTATGTCATGCCTGGGCCGGGGCGTAGGCTTCGGTCGGCACGGACACAACGGGGGCGGAGTGTATGGAGTCTGAGGTAGCGCAGCGATGGGCGTCGTCGCTCGACGCGGTCGTGGTGTACGCGCAGGGTGCGCTCTGCACCCGGGTGGCGCGGGGCACCGTGCCGGCGGACGGCAGGGTGCGGGTGACGGGAATGCCCCGGTCGATGGACCCGGGCTCGCTGCGCGCGAAGGTCGTCGGTGACCAAGGCGTACGCGTCACCGAGGTGCGTGTGGAGGTGGATGCCGAACCCTCCGGCGCCGACACCGCCGACACCTTGCGGCACGAGATGGAGAGGCTGCGCGACGTCTGCGCCGCGGCACAGGGCCGCCGTGACCGGCAGCTGATCCTCATCTCCGAAGTGACGGGGCTGCGCCCCGTTCCGCCGACCCGCAAGCCCGAGGACCCGCCCCGCCGTACCCCCGCCGACGCTTGGCTGCGGCTCGCCGAGTTCGTCGACGAGCGGCTGCGGGTCCTGCACCTCCGGCTCGTCGAACTGGAGGAGGAACTGCGCCGCGTCGAGCACGAACTCTCCGTGGCCACGGATCGCTGGGTCCGCGCCTCCACCGACGTGCAGTCCGGACACGTCGCGACCACGGTCGTCGCGGTCCTGACACTCGTCGGAACCGGAACCGGAACCGGAACCGGCACTGTGGAACTGGAGCTTGAGTACGGTGTGCCGGGCGCCGTCTGGGTCCCTGCCTACCGTCTTACGCACCGTCAGGGCGACGACAGCGGCACCCTGGTGCTGCGTGCCTCGGTCGCCCAGCGCACCGGAGAGGACTGGACCGGGGTCCGCGTCGGGCTGGCCACCGCTGATTTGCGGCGCCGCACCGACCTGCCGAGGCTGCGGTCGATCCGGGTGGGACGGCGGCAGCCCGCCCCCGCGCCCTCCGGCTGGCGGGAGCCCCCCGTGGGGCTAGCCGATCTCTTCTCCGGCTACGACGCGGCAGGTCCCCGTCCTGTTTCGGCCGCAGTGCCTGTGCCTGTGGCCGCGACCGGTGCCTTCCCCCCGCCTCCGGTACCGCAGGGGTACGGCACGCCCGCCGTGCCCACACCCGCGCAAGTCCCCCCGCCGCCGGCATCGCTGGACTACACCTTGCCGCCCCCCATGCCCGGTACCGTCCCGCCCCCTCCGCCGGCACCGCAGGGATACGGCGCGCCGCCCCCCGGACCCGCTGAACTCACTGGCTTCGCCGGTGCTCCGCCGGCCGCGTTCGGCGCCGCCGGTCCGGCCCCGGCGGCGCCGAGGACGCCGTCAGGACGACCGAGCGCCGGGGCTGGGCCCGCGGCCAGGCGCGTCGCTGCTCCCGACGCCATGGCGTCGGCGGCCGCGGTCCAGGCCGGTCCGCCGCCTGCGCCCCAGGCATCACCGGTGGCGGTCGGTCCGCCGCAGCCCAGCGGCGCGGAGCTCGACTACGCCGCGCTCGTGCTGTTCGGCGCCGAGGCGAACGACGGCCGCCGGGGCAGGCTCTTTCCTCACACGCCCTACGACGCGATTGCCGACGAGTACCGCCGCAGCGCGGACGCGGTGTCCGCGTTGCCGTTGCCCGGACACGCCGTGCGGCCCCGCGAGTCGGCGGGCTCCTTCGACCACCGCTACGACGCCGTCGCCCGCGCCGACATCCCCTCCGACGGCACCTGGCACACCGTCACCGTCACCGACATCCCGGTCGGCCTACGCACCGAGTACGTGTGCGTGCCGTCCGTGGAGCAGACGGTCTACGCCACGCTCGTGCTGTCCAACGCCACCGACCAGGCCCTGCTCGCGGGGCCGGTGGAGGTCACGAGCGACGACGACTTCCTGACGACCGCCGCCCTGCCCACGCTCGCTCCCGGCGGCGCTCGCCGGATGGGTCTGGGACCGGCCGAGGGCATCCGGGTCACCCGCCGCACGAACCTGCGCGAGTCGACATCGGGTCTGCGCAACAACACGACCGTGCTCGCCCACCAGGTCCACGTGGAACTGGGCAACCGGCTGGCCCATGCCGCCACCGTCGAGGTCCGCGAACAGGTTCCGGTCACCACCGAACCGGAGGTCCGGATCGAGGAACGGGCCGACTGGACAGCGCCCGAGCAGGACAGCGGCCCCGACCGGCACGCCCCGGGGACCCGCGTCTGGCGGGTGGACCTCCCCGCCGGCGGCAGCGCCACCCTCGACGGCGGCTACGACATCCGCGTCCCGGCCGCCAAGGCCTTGGTCGGCGGCAACCGCAGGAGCTGACACCATGCCCATGGACACAGACACGGTCACGGACACGGACATGGATGCGGGCACCCGGCCGATCCCCCTGCCCGTCACAGCTGTCACCTGCCTGGAGGACCGCGCCCATATCGAGCGGACCGCCGAACTCGACCTGAGCGCAGGCATCCAGCGACTGCGCCTCGGGCCGATCAGCTCACTGGCGGTCGACCGCACGCTCCACGCGGAACTGGCGGGCGACCACCGGGCGACCGTCCTCGACGTGCGGATCGTCCGCACCTGGACACCGCAGGCGCCGCTGCCCTCGGCCGACGACTCCGCCCTGCGCACGCGGATCCGCGCCCTCGAAGAGGAACGGCTCACGCTCGGCCACGCACGCGACCGGCGGCGCGCCCGCCTCGACCTCCTCGGCCGGCTCGCCGCCGATCTGCTGCGGGACATCGCCGAAGGGACCGGCTACGGGGAGACGGACGAATCCCGCTGGAACGGCGAACTGGACCGGATCGACGCCGAGCGCGACTTGTACGCCGAGCAACTCCGTGCCGCCGAAGCACGGTTGACGGACCTCGCCAGAGAGTTGACGGAGGCCCAGCAGGCCATCAACCTCTCCGAGGAACAGCCCGCCGAATTGGTGGGCCATGTCGAGCTGACCGTACAGGCCCCAGTCGCCGAGCCGGTCCGGCTGCGTCTGACCCACCTCACCTCGTGCGCGCTGTGGCGCCCCGCCTACCGGGCCGTACTCGACGGGGAATCGCTGACGTTGGAGACCGACGCGATGGTCTGGCAGCGCACCGGCGAGGACTGGTCGGACGTACACCTCACGTTGTCGACGGCGCGCTCGGCACTGACCACCGAACCGCCGCAGCTGACCGAGGACCGTCTCACCCTCAGGGACCGCTCCGCCGCGGAGCGCCGCACGGTCGACGTGGAGCTGCGCGAGGAGGAGACCGCGGACCTCGGGCCGGCCCCGGTACTCGGTCTTCCTGGAGTGGACGACGGCGGCCGGACGCGTGTGCTGCACTCCCCCGCGCCCGTCTCCGTCCCCGCGGACGGCTGCGCCCACCGGGTACCGCTCACCGCCGTCACCGCCACCGCGAGCAGCGAGTACTCCTCATCGCCCGAACTGTCGCCGCTGGTCACCGAAGTCGTGCGGTTCGACAACGTCTCCGGGCACGCGCTGCTGGCCGGGCCCGTGGACCTGGTTCGCGGCAGCGGATTCACCGGCCGCGGCACACTGAGCTTCACCGCACCGGGTGCCCCTGTCGAGCTCGCCTTCGGCAGCCACGACGACTACCGGGTGATCCGGCAGGCCGAAGAGTCCCGCGACACTGCGACGTTGACCCAGCGAACCGTCATCACCCGCACGGTCCGGCTGCATGTGTCCCGCTTCAACGCGCCCGGAGAACAGCGCGAGCAGGTCATCGCGCTTCGGGAGCGGATCCCGGTGTCCGAGGTCTCGGCGGTGGAAGTACGCCTGCGCAGGGAAGCCTGCGCCCCGGAGCCCGATGCGGTCGACGCCGACGGCATCGCACGCTGGGACCTGCGCCTGGCGCCCGGCGGACACCGCACGGTCACCCTGGTCTACGAGATCTCGGCGAGCGGCAAGGTCGCGGGACTGTGAGTTGCCGTGCGGTGCGCCGGCTACCGCTTCCCGACGGTGTAGGTCAGGTGGGTCACCCGGGATGACGCGTCCGTGCGGGTCTGCTCGAGGGCGAGGCGGGCCGGGTCCACACGGTCGAACAGGCGGATGCCGGTGCCGAACAGCACGGGCGCGAGGGTGATCGAGAACTCGTCGATCAGGCCGCCGTCCAGGTACTCCTGGATCGTCTCGGCGCCGCCGGCGATGCGGACGTCGCGGTCGCCGGCGGCCTCGCGGGCCTGGTCGAGGGCGCTGGTGATGCCGTCGTTGACGAAGTGGAAGGTGGTGCCGCCCGGCCGCTCCCACGCGTCACGCTTGGTGTGGGTGACGACGAACACCGGGGTGTGGAACGGCGCCTCCTGAGGCCATGCCAGCTCGCCGGCGTCGAACATGCGCTTGCCCATGACGCTCACGCCGGTGCGCTCGTACGTCGCCCGTGCGATGTCGTTGTCGAGTCCTTCCTCGCCGCCCTCACCGAGCTTGAGGTTCTCCCTGAACCAGCGCTGCGGGAACGCCCACGCCTGCAGTTCCGACCATTTCGCCATCCAGCGCCGGACCCTCGGGTCGGTCTGGCCTTCGGGCGAGAACACGTCCTCGACGGGCACGGCCTCCGGGGCCATGAAGCCGTCGAGTGACATCGTCACACTGAAGAACACCTTCCCGGCCATCAGCCTTCCGCTCCCTTCGGTGTGGTCTCGTTGCGGGCGGTCTCGTTCGAGGTGAGTCGGGCGACGTAGTCCGCGAGGTTGCGCAGCGTCTGCTCGCCGCCCTCGATCGCGTGGTACTTCTCCACCGCGTCGTCGCGCAGTTCCTTGGTGGGGAACACCGTGCGCATCACGATCCGGGTCTCCTCGCCGGCCGGCTCGAAGGTCAGGACCGACTCGAAGGCATTGGGGTCGTCGCGGGACTCGCCGTGCACCAGCGCGATCCGCTCCGGCGGGACGATCTCGGTCCAGGTGATCCACTCCTGATAGTCGGTCCCGTCCGGCCCGTGCATCACGAAGTCCCAGACCCCGCCCGCGCGGAACGCGAAGGACCGCGTCGTGGTCGTGAACCCGTCCGGTCCCCACCACCGCGACAGGTGGCGGACCTGCGTGAACGCCTCGAACACCAGCTCCCGTGGGGCGCCGATGTCCCTGGAGACCACGACCTCGCGGTCCGCCGTCGTGTGGTCATGCTCGCCGCCGCTACTGGTCGTCGTCATCCGGTGGTTCCTCCCGTCTTGCCTGTTTCAGATCTCGCACGTACTCGTCCAGCCGGTCGAAGGTCTCGTGCCAGAACTGTTCGAAGCCGCCCACCCACTCGTGGACCGGCCGCAGCCCGCGTGCGTCCAGGGCGTACAGCCGCTGCTTGCCCGCCCCGCGGACCCGCACGAGCCCGACCTCGCGGAGCACCCGCAGGTGCTTGGACGCCTGCGGCTGGGTCATCCCCAGGTCCCGCGCCAGTTCGGTCACGGGCCGCTCGCCGCTCCGCAGGAGCAGCAGGATCTCCCGCCGCTGCGGTTCGGCGATCGCGTTGAACGCGTCCGAGGTCGTCGCCGCTCGTGCCATGCAGCAATCATATGCCTATATCGGCATGCGTCAACGCGAGGACCGTGCGACCAGCGAACACCTCGGGCCGTGCCGGACGTGGACGACCCCAGGAGGGGCCGTCGCCCAGGCAGTCGCCATCGCAAGCTCGACGCCGCTTCCGAACGGCGTGGGGACATGGGGAACTCACCGCGATACGGCTCGACATCAAGGCTCACCGACCTGGCGGCGCGCTCCCGTCGCAGACAGCGGTGTGTGCCGTGTCACGGATTCCAGTCCACGCCTAAGTTGTCTGCATCACAGCGCAAATGTCCATTTAGCGCCAGGCTCGGGACGGACGCAGACGCCCGAAGTGGGGCCCCTCTGCATGCTCTTGGGCGCGAAGTTCCTACGTGGCCCATGACACAGCACTTGTGGCCCTCCCCCTCGTTTCCCCTCCCCTGTTCCCCCGTTCCCTCTTGGAAGGTGCCCCATCATGGCCGCTTACCTCTCTCCTCCTGCCGTGATACACGGCGAGCACGCAGTGAAGACCAGCCAGATCGTGGCCGAGGTGAGCGACCGGCACCCGGATGCGGCGTGGGCGCCGCGGGTCGACGGCATAGCGGCCAGTACCGGCATCGAGACCCGCGGGTGGATGCTGCCGTTGGAGACCGCTGTAGCGCCCGGCAGCGGCAGCGCCCTGCAAGCTGTGGGCGTCGAGCCGACCCAAGAGGCGCTTGTACGCGACGGGTTCACACAGCAGGACGTGGACCGCGTGATCGCCGCCCTCGAGGCCGTACCCGCGCCGCAGACCGTCCAGGAGCGCACGGCGCCGGCCTGGGAGGCCGTGCAGTCCTACGGGGAGCGTGCGGCGCGCGGGGCCCTGCAGTCAGCCGGGCTGGACGCCTCGGACGTCGACTGCCTGATCACCAGTCACTCCACCACGCCGGCGCTGCCCGGACTGGACATAGCCCTGGCCAACAGGCTTTCGCTCCGCAACGATGTGATGTTGCTGCCGGCCACGCAGTGGGCCTGTATCGCGGGGACCCGCTCCCTGGCGCTCGCGGCGGATCTCGTGGCCGCAGACCCCGACCGGGTGGTTCTGATCGTCATCTCGGAAGCGCTGAGCACGACCTACCAGCCCGCGGACGACACCCTGGAGTCGCTGATCGTCCGGCTGCTGTTCGCGGACACGGCAGTGGCCGCGGTGGTCACGGGCCGCCCGAGGCCCGAGTCGGTGCTGCGGCTGGACGCCGCCTGGAATCACACCCTGCCCGGCACCCAGGACCTGCACCGCCTGGAGACACGGTCGGACGGCACCCACTTCGTGATGGACCGGCGTGGACCGCGTGCCGTGCAGGAGACGGTCACCGCAATGTGGGACTGGCTGCGCGAGCGTTACCAGGACGACCCCGACTCCTGGCACCCCGACGTGCTGCTCGCCCACCCCGGCGGGACCCGGGTGCTGGAGTACATGGAGCAGACGATGCCCGAGGCGTGGCCGTCGGGGCTGCTGGACTACAGCCGGGACAGCTACACCAGCGGCAACCGCGGAGGCGCCGCCGTGTTCGACATCCTGCGGCGGGCACATGACGCGGGGAAGCAGAAGCCCGGCAATCGCGCCGTTCTGTACGCGGCGGCGCCCGGTCTCACCGCCACCGCACTGGAAGGGCAGTGGCTGTAGAACGAGGCCGCGCCACCCCGTACGAGAAGAACTGCGTACCAGGAGAACCCCGCCCCGGCTGAACCTGGCCGCGCTCCCGTACGCCTGCCGCCTCCCCGACGCGAAGCAGCTTCACCTCGCGACTTCCGCCCAGACGACCTTCCCGGTGTCCGTCCAGCGCACTCCCCACCGGGTGGTGAGCCTGTGCACGATACTCAGGCCACGGCCACCGTCATCGAGCAGGGCGCCCCGCCTCAGGCGTGGCCTGCCGTTACCGGTGTCTCCCACCTCGCACAGCAGGCCGTTGCCGGCCCTGATCAGCCGTACCGTGATGGGTCCGGCAGCGAAGCGGACCGCGTTCGTGACCAGCTCGCTGACCAGCAGCACGACCTTGTCCCGGGTGGCGGCGCTGATACGCCATTGCGTCAGCAGCGCGAAGACCTGTGCCCGTGCGCGAGCGGGGGCGTCGTAGCGGGCGGGCAGCCGCAAGGTCGCCGTGTCCCCCTTGCGGTAGCCGATCATCCGCGCGAGCAGCAGCGTCACGTCGTCGCGCGGGCGCACGGGAGCCAGTTCGGAGACGACGTGCCGCGCGGCCTGCTGCAGTGCGTCCCAGGGGTGCACCGTGGACACGGCGGCGGCCAGTCTGTCGATGCCCTCATCGATCGACAGAGCGGGATCTTCGACCAGGCCGTCGGTGTAGAGAGCGAGCAGGGAGCCCGGGGCGGCGACGAAGGTGTGGACGTCGAACGGCTCCCGCAGCGCGAACTCGGCGCCCAGGCCGGGGTGAGGGGGCAGCGGGAGCGGGCCGGCGTGCCCGTCCGGGGTGATCAGGACCGGGGGGAGGTGGCCGGCGCTGGCCAGGGCCACCTGGTGGCTGACCGGGTCGTAGAGGGCGATGCAGCAGGTCGAGCCGAGGGCGCTGTAGCCGGCCGTCAGGCCCGACTCCGCGTCGTCCAGCAGGGTCACGGTCTCGTCCAGGTGCTCCAGTACCTCGTCGGGCGCGAGCCCCGCGGAGAGCAGGGCGCGGGCTTCCATGCTCAGCTGGCCCATGGTTGCGGCAGCTCCCAGGCCATGCCCGACGACGTCACCGACCACCAGCGCGGTACGGCCGTCCGACAGCGGAAAGCTGTTCACCCAGTCGCCGCCGACGCCGGCGCTGTCGGGAGTGGCGGGCTGGTAGACGCTGGCGATCTCGATGGTGTCACCGCCGGTCCGCGGCAGGAGTCGGCGCTGCAGTGCCAGCACCTGCGTGTGCTCTCGCTGGTGCTGGCGAGCCAGGTCGACGTGGTGGGCGGTCCTGGCCACGAGTTCCTGCAAGTCGAACAGCTCGCTGTCGCGGAAGGGGCGGTCCGCCCGCCGCCAGACCTCCGCCACGCCCAGTACCAGGGGCGGCACGCCGTCCAGAACCAGTGGTATGCACGCCACACCCGCCGACCGGTCGACGGGCACGAGGGCACGCACGACTCGTGGGTTGTCGAGTACCCGCTCGATCGCCTCCCGGTCGGGTATGACGATGGTCTGCGGAGCATCGTTCTGCAGCACTGCCTGTGCCAGCAGGCGACTGGCGTCGCTGGGGAGGTCGCCGCCCGGTGTCACGTAGCCCTCGGGCCATGCCCGGTCCGGCACCAGGGCTGCCCTCCGCAGTCGGATGCGCCTCTGCACCTGCCCGGTGACTCCCTCACCCGTCCACACGGCGAAGTCGAGGTCCACGGCCGCCACGTCTCCCCAGGCCAAGAGGGACTCCGCCAGCGACTGCGCGGTCTCGCCGATGTCCAGCGAGGTGCCGATCGCGGTCTCGGCGGCGTACAGGTGCAGCCTCCTGGCCATGGCGATCATGGAGACGGTCAGGCCGTCCTCGGGCGCCGCAGCGGGCAGGATGCTCAGCGAGACCACCAGCTCCGACCCGTCGCTGCGGCGCAGGCGCTGGATTCGCGCGACGTGCGCCTCACCGCTCTCCATGACCTGCCGCAACCGCCGTGTGACCGTCGGTACGTCCCAGGGTGGCAGGAGATCGACGAACGGCTTGCCCGCCACGGCGTCCAGACCCGCGAACACGGGTGCGTCCAGATTGGCGCGGGTGATCATCAAATCCCGGTCCACATTGACCGCGCCGAGGATCTGCTCCTGATGACTGGCTGCCGGGTCGTCGGGTGCGGGGTGGCGCGGGCTGCGGTCGCCCTGCGCGTCGGCGGGCCCGGCAGCCGCTCCACCGCGGGGGATGTAGCGCCCCAGGGCTCGGCTGACCAGGTGGAACGCCGAAGAGGATGAGCGGGAGGGTGTGGAGTCCATGCGACTCTCTCAGCAATCCCCGGCGCAGCACCGGGGCTGTAATCGGACGCGTGCGACCGGGCCCCGAGATCCCTGACCGCACACCTCATTGAATAACACCGCGGGCGGCTTCGCCCACATCAGCGAATAGCGCGGTGAACCACGAAGAGCCCTCACGAGACGCTTCGTCTCCCCCTTCTTCGCCGATACGTTGCTGGGCCAAGCGGGCGGGCGTCGCCGGTACCCGCCGCGGCAAGGGCTACAGCGGGTACCGGCGAGGTCTGTGGTGCCGGCGTCAGTGCTCCCGGGGACCACGACCGTCACGTGTCGACGAGCCCCCTGAGGACGCCGTCACGGCGCCATCTCGTACGCCCCGGCCAGTGCCTCGACACGCTCCCAGACGCGTCCCGAGCGCGCTTCGTCGATGACGGGACGCCGGACGGCACCGAGCGCCCAACGCTGCTGATCCGCGGTGGCGGAGTCCTTGCCGTGCAGGTCGACGGCGAACGCGGAGAAGTCGCGGACGAGGACGGAGAACAGCTCGTCGAGGACATCCTCGTCAAGGCCCGTCAGGCGGGCCTGCTCCAGGATCAGCTGGCCGTGGACCACCAGCGCGAACAGCTGGCCGACGGCGAGGAGGAGATCGAGGTCGCGGCTCTGCTCCTCGTCGGGGGCTGCGGTGGCGACGAACTCACACAGGGCGTCGGCCTGCTCCCGGAAGCGGGCGACGTTCGGCACACCGGCGAAAGCGTCGTAGGCGGGGCGCCAGTCGTGGAAGCGCACGGAGCCGAGGCCACGGGCCGGGCCCTGCTCGAAGAGGAACGTGTCGTCGGCCGCGTCGAGGCGGGTCGGCACGGGCTCGAACTCCGCCGGGTTCAGGAGATGGTTGCGCATGAACTTGAGGATCAGCGCGAGGTTGACGTGGACCGTGCCTTCGAGCTTGGGCAGCCCACGGATCTCGACGGCGGCCTGTGCGAAGTAGGTGTCCTTCTCGAAGCCCTTGGCGGCGATCACGTCCCACATCAGGTCGATGACCTTCTCGCCCTCCGTGGTCACCTTCATCTTCGTCATCGGGTTGAAGAGCAGGTAGCGGCGGTCGTCCGGCGAGGCGGAACGGAAGTAGTCGACGGCGCGGTCGCTGAACAGCTTCATGCCGACGAGGCGGACGTACGCGTCGGCCAGCTCGCGGCGTACGTGCGGGAACGCGGTGACGGGGCGGCCGTACAGGATGCGGTTGTGCGCGTGGGTGACCGCCTCGTACATCGCGTGCTCGCAGATGCCGATCGAGGCGGTGCAGAGGTTGAACTTGCCGACGTTGACGGTGTTGAGGGCGGCGTCGAACGCGGCGCGGCCCGTGTGCAGGACGTCCTGGGGACCGACCGGGTAGTCCTCGAGGCGGAACTCGCTGACGTACTTCGAGGAGTCGACGACGTTCTTCACGAGCTGATACGCAGAGTGACGGCTGTCGGCGGCGAAGAAGACGTAGCCGTCCGGGCCCTCGATGTCGGTGCGTCGGCCGAAGACCGAGACGAGCCCGGCGGCATTGCCGTTGCCGATGTAGTACTTGGAGCCCTGCGCCGTGAAGCCGCCGTTGCCGTCCGGCGTCAGCAGCATGTCGGTGGAGTAGATGTCGGCGCCATGGGTCTTCTCGGACAGGCCGAACGCGAACACCTCACCCTGGGTGAGGAGTTCCGCCGCGCGGGTGCGAGCCGCAGTGTTGTCGCTCTGCCAGACCGGGCCGAGGCCGAGGATCGTGACCTGCCACGCGTACCAGTAGTCGAGACCGTAGAACCCGAAGATCTCGTTGAGGGCGGCGATCCGGGCCGTGTCCCAGCGCTGGTCCTTGTTTCCGGCGGCGGACGCCGGGGTGAGGAAGGTCGCGAACAGCCCTTCCTCGGCAGCAAACGCGAGGAAGTCGGCCAGCCACGCGCGGGAGCGGTAGTCCTCGATGAGCCTGCGCTTGCCCCGGTCCTCGAACCACTCGACGGTGGCGCGCAGCAACCTGCGGGTCTCGGGGTCGAACTGTGCCGGATCGTACGTGCGCGGATTGAAGAGGAGGGGGTCGGCCATGGAGGTCCGCCTTCCGAGAGTCGAGGGTTGAGGGTTGAGGGTGCAGAACTGAAGGTCGCGGAGCGCGAGCGGCCGTGGCCGGCAGTTCAGGAATGCGGGTCTGACGTGCCGAGCCGGCGAAGGGTGGCGAGTACGTCGTCGAGCCAGGCGACGGTCATTCGCTCGTACGCGATTCCTCCGCGCAGCACGACATGCTGGAGTTCCTGACCGGCGTCGAGCCGGGCGGGGGCCGCCTGTCCGGTGAAGTCGCGCTGCTCACCGGCGAGATAGTGCGCCAGCCGGTCGCTGTGCACCTGCCGATGCCGTTCGACTTCACGGATCAGCACGGACGGGTCGTCGAAGGCCGCGCCGCGGATCTTCACGGCCAGTTCGTGCCGGATGCTCTCGGGTTCGATCGATTCGTGCAGCCACCGTGAGAGGGTGGCGCGGCCGGGCCCTACGACGGAGTACTCCTTCTTGTCCGGCCGGTTCTGCTGCGGCAGTCCGCGGACGGCGAGCAGGCCATCGCTCTCCATGCGCTTGAGGACGCGGTAGATCTGCTGGTGCGTGGCGGTCCAGAAGTATCCGATGGACCGGTCGAACCGCCGGGCCAGCTCATAGCCGGTGCCCGGCTTCTCCAGCAGGGAGACGAGGATCGCGTGCTCGAGCGCCATACCTCGATCTTTATATGCAACTCGTTGCATAGCCAAGTGGCGCCGCCCAGGTGAGACGGGGCTCACGCGAGGCAGTGGCCGTGCGCGATGGGCGGCGGCTCCTTCACCGGTTCGGATCGCCGCCCGAGAGGACGTCGGCCCGGGGCAACACCGCGCCGGCTTACCGCAGTAGGGCTCGAGCCGGGTGACTGCGTCGTTTGTGGTTACTCGCCGCCTATGGCGAAGCTCATGAAACCGGGACACAGACGCGAGGACGCTCGCCTTGACCGTGGCCCCACACAGGGCCCGGAGGCCGGCACGCAGGAAGACCGCCCTGACAGGCACGCCCGCACAGGCGAGCAGGAAAGGTTCGGTCCGGGTCCGGACGTGGAACGCAAGGAGCCGGACTCACTCACCCGGATGACGAGGAAGTCTTGGCTGGCGGTGCTGCGCGGCACGCTCAAGGAGTTCAAGGACGACGAGCTCACGGATCGCGCGGCCGCACTGACCTACTACGGCATCCTGTCGCTGTTCCCCGCCCTGCTGGTGCTGGTCTCCTTGCTGGGAGTTGCCGGGCAGTCGGCCGGCAGTACGGTGCTGGACCACGTCCAGCAGCTCGCCCCGGGCGCCGCCCACGACGTGATCCGCGACGCGGTGCACCAGCTGCAGGGCAACTCCGGCATCGGGTCGATCATGGCGATCGTCGGCCTGGCCCTGGCAGTGTGGTCGGCGTCCGGCTACGTGGCGGCGTTCATCCGCACGTCCAACGCCGTCTATGACGTGCCGGAAGGCCGCCCCGTATGGAAGGTTCTGCCGCTGCGGCTGGCCCTGACGATCGTGCTGGTGATCCTCGCGGTGCTCAGCGCCCTGATCGTGGTCTTCACCGGCGCCGTCGCCCACCGGGTCGGCGACGTGCTCGGGGTGGGTGACACCGCTTTGGCGGTGTGGTCGATCGCGAAATGGCCGGTCCTGGTCATCCTGGTGACCTTCATGATCGCGATTCTGTACTGGGCCAGTCCCAACGCGAAGATCCGCGGCTTCAAATGGATCACGCCGGGCAGCGTCCTCGCCTTGGTGATCTGGATGATCGCCTCGGCCGGTTTCGCGTTCTACGCGGCGAACTTCGCCTCCTACAACAAGACCTACGGCGCCTTCGCCGGCGTGATCGTCTTCCTGGTGTGGCTGTGGATCACCAACATCGCCGTCCTGCTGGGCCTTGAGTTCGACGCCGAGACGGCCCGCCAGCGCGCCATCGCCGGAGGGTACCCGCCACAGGAGGAGCCGTACGTCGAGCCGCGTGACACCCGCTCGTGGGACGAGGAGGACCGGTGCCGTTTCGAGTAGGCGTTGCGGTTGCTGCCGGTGACGGGGCCGCAGTCGGACGCACCGGGTTGAACCGCGGCCGCGTGCCGCCTTGATGACGAGTGACGATGGACGCGTGACGAATGGCGACGCCTGACGAATGGCGACGCGTGACGACGAGTGTGATGACGAGGACGAAGGAGTGACGAGCAGATGAGCACGCTCACCGGATGGGAACGGACTCTCGAGCGCGCCGGAGAGGCGCTCTGGGGACAGCTCTTCCGCAGGGAACCGGTCGAGTTGGTGGATGCGTTGCGGCGTGAGTGTGACAGCAACGCCGTGGTGTGCAGCCAAAGCCGGGTCGTGGTCCCGAACGCGTACGACGTGGAACTGGCCGAACACGTCCACGATGAACTCGCCCGCAACGCAGGTCAGGTGGGGCAGGCTCTCACCGACCGGCTGGCACAGCACGGCGAGCACGAAGGGTATGAATGGGCGGGACCGCTGGCTGTGCACGTCACCAAATCCTGCGATGTCCCCAACGGCCGTTACCGTGTGACGAGCACGGTGATGCCCAACGTCAGCGCCGAGGGTTTCCAGTCCGCGAACGCCTGAAGCCCCGGAGTTCGTCAGTCGCCGCTTGCGTTCTTGACGTACTCAACCTTGGTCGGCCCCTCGCCCTCAAGCCTGTCCCCGTGGCGCCATCCGCACGATTCATAGAACGAGTTGGCCGCAGCGTTGTCCGCGAAGCTCTCCAGCCGGATGGACGCGTACCGGGCGAGGAGCGTTTCTTCCGCGTGACGGAGCAGGCGACGGCCAAGCCCTCGGCGATGACGATCCGGGTCGATCATCATCAAGTCGATCGTGGAGCCATCGATGATGGAGAAGCCGATGATCCGGCCCTCCTGGCTGAGGCAGTGCACCCCGCCTTTCTCGAGATGGCTCTTGACGTGAGCGTCCGAAGCCCCACTGCCGATGAACCAGTCCACTCCCTCGTCACCGAGGAATGCGCGGTAGCAGGCGTCAATCGTGCGACGCGCCAGACCCTGGAGATCATCAAGATCTGCCCCGGTCGCGGGGCGGATGGCGGAAAGGTGTTGTCCACTCGGCACGGAGATCCCAGCTCTGACGGGAGGGTTCGGCCCCTGATCCTAACCGTCTCGATGCGCCGAGAGCGCGCCGTCGGCGTCATTGTCGATTGCGCCTGGCACGCCGCACCCGCATGAAGCCACGAGGCACCGGTTGAAGCCGCGAGGCACCGGTGCCTCGGTGCCTCGGCCGGGAATCAGCGTGGCAGGCACAGTCCCGGCCGGCGGCGGTGTTGGAGTCAGCCCTGGTGGATGAGGCCGATGGCCTCTATCTCGATCATCCATGCGGGGTCTGCGAGCGAGGACACTTCCACGAAGGATTCCGCCAGATGTGGTCGTTCGGGGAAGTGTTCGGCGCGCAGTGCCGCGTAGACGTCCTGCTGGGCGATGTCGGTGACGAACACCGTCGCCTTGACCACGTGTGCGAGGCCGGAGCCGGCGTTCGTCAGGACCGTCGACAGGTTGGCGAGCGCCTGGCGGGCCTGTGCCTCGAAGTCACCCTCGCCCACAGTGCCGCCATGGGCGTCGATCGGAGCCTGTCCCGAGGTGAAGACCAGGTCGCCGACGCGGACGCCCAGTGAGATTCCGGCCGTCTCGTACCAGTCGGGATCGGCGCTGACGCGTTCGCGCTCGGTGACGGGCTTGGTGATGGACACGATGTTGATACTCCCTCAGTAGCGGGGCGGACAAAGCCGATTGGCGGGACTGTCCGGCATGATCCATTCGTCACAGCCACGAGTCGGCGTGATCCATTCCCGAGGTCGCCTGCCGCATGGCGAGCGGTGAGCCGGTGAGCCGGAACCCGGTGGGGGCAGCGAAGCTTCGGGCGGCCGGCAGCGGCTTGATCTCTCCGATGGCCTTGATCACGGCACGGTGCACCGTTCGACGTCGAACAACTAGGCCCCGGCGCATGAGGAAGCGAACGAAACGGGCGCTCGCCGCCGCACGCGCCCGGTCGAGCACGGCTTCGCCCATCTCAAGAACTGGCGGATCCTCACCAACCGCCGCACCGATCCCGCCCGCGCGACCGGCCTGCCGCGCGCCCTGTTCGCCCTGACGAACCTCGAAGGAGCCCGCTCGCAGCCAAGGAGCGTCACTGAGTCCACGTAGGTTCCGAAGCTCGATCGCCGGTCACCGGAAAGTCACATTCGGCGCGGTACGGCTCCGTCCTGCCAGCGGTAGAGGTCGCGCAGCAGGGAAATCTCAGCGCCGTGATGGATCAGCTCCCTATTGACGTGCAGGACCCTGTTCTCCATCGGAAACTGCTCAGGACCCACCGGAGGTGGATTCTCCAGGTCAGCGTCCGAGAGCGAGCGGACCCCCTCGTTCCATCTCCCGTACGTCTCATCGAGCTGTTTCAGCGCCTCGTCAGCGGTCCCCGCGTAGGCGAATGTCTGGGAGTCGACGTCCTGGCCAGCGAAGTACCATCCGACCCGATAGCCCAGGCACGAGACGATGATGTGCGCCAGCCGCCAGGCAATCGTGGTCACCGGCGCCGGCACCGGGCCGGGGGACGCGAAGTCCATCGTCCACTCCCCCGAACCTTCCGACATCGATGCGGCCGACGTGCCACGCGGGCGGACACTCCAGCAGCCGCGCACCGGCTCCCAGAAGTACTCCTCATCGGTAAGACCGTCCAGCCGTGGCCGCAGGTTCGTGCGCCAGTGCCAGTCCAGTTGCTCCGCGAGCCGCTCGCTTCTTGTCATTTGGGCACACTACATACGGCGGAGACCTGGCCGCGGCCCTCGCGGACGCCGTCGCCGGTCGTGGGCCGCGAGAGCTTCCGCACCGGGAGATGACGTTGGGGGCTGATGTGCCCTTCGGGCCGCGCCGCCGCGAGCGGCTGTCTGACGTTCACAACCCGGCTGGCCGGGCTGGGTTCAGTGACCCGAATCTGACAGCCCTGAATCAGGTCGAGTCGGGTAGCCCTTCAGTCCTCGGGGTCGCGCAGGCCGACGCAGTCAAACGCCCAAAACGCCTCTGAGTAAACGAAGGTGCCCGTCATCCACGGCTCGTGAGCGGACAACCGGGCGACCTGGAAGGCGCTTCAGGGATACGCAGCGACGGCGAACGGAAGCCCACCGCGCCGGCACCCTCGAAGCCGCGCGTGCCGTAGTAGCGCGGCGAACCTTCCAGGAATACCAACGGCACACCCCGGCTGTCGGCCGCCTCGAGGGCGTGGGCGATGAGCTGTGTACCGATGCCCTGACGCTGGAACTCCGGGTCCACGCCCAGCGGTGACAAGGACAGGACGTCCACGATCCGGCGCGGAGCGTCCAACCGCGTCGCGCTCAGCAGGACATGCCCGACGACCCGGTCATCAACGACAGCGACGAAGGACATCGGCGCCAATGCAGCCTCCGCAACGCGAAGTGCCTCCACGAGCCCGGGAACCCGCTCGCTGTCACCGAAGGCGCGCGTATGAACCTCGCGCACATCTCGGTGATCGTCAGGCGTCTCTTGCCGGATCACCAGCCCGGCATTGCCGGCAGCGATCCGGGAGACTTCAGGCGCATCGTGTGACGTCATGGCCGCGAGGGTAGATCGCAGGGCGGCTCAGCGCGAGGCAATTGCGTACCAGGCCGTAAGGGTGGAGCCTCCCTGCACATCCAGCTGTTGCGTGGTCACGTCCTGGTGGGCGAGGACGAGAACCATGCCGCCGTCGCGCACGTACTCCCAGGCCTGCGGCCGCCGGTGCCTGGCAAGAAGCCCCGGACGCAAGGGGGTTCGGTTGCCAGTGCCGCTGTGAGATCGCCTGGTTCCTCGGCGGCAAGGGGCGCCGCCGGCAACGCGGGTCAGGCCTGGCGAGGATGCCGTGAAAGCCGAGCTGAGAAGCGCCTCCTGCGCGTCACGCGTGGGGCGGCACCGCCGATGAAACCCCGGCCAGGAGGCGCTCCACCTCGGCGCCCCAGCGTGAGGCGATCACCAGGTCGCGTGCCGGGTCCACCCACAGCAGGTGATTGCCGCCATTGCCGCGGGCACAGCGGCCCGTGCGCGGGGCCCCGGGCCACACCGTGCCGTGGTCGTTGAGCCACCACGACAGGCCGTACTCGGGCTTGACCCGGCAGGGAGTCCACAGCTCCTCGATCCAGCGACGCGACAGGACCTGGCGTTCCCCCCATGTCCCGCCGCACAGACACAGCATGCCGATGCGGGCCAGGTCCAGGGCACTGATCCACAGGCCGCCGCCCCAGTGCGCGCCACCGGAGACCACCGGCACCTCGGTGCCGTCGACGTCGACCACCGAGTTGGCGTAGCCGTGCCAGGACCAGCCGTCGGAGGCGCCGACCGCTGTCATGACCCGCTCGCGCAGCACGTCCGGCAGGGCACGGCCGAACCGGACCGTGAGCGCCAGAGCTGTCAGGTTCACCCGCACGTCGTTGTAGGCCCAGCCCGCGCCGGGCAGGCCGCCCGCCGACTCCGTGCCCTCGCGGGTGCTCTGCGCGTCCACCCAGGTCGGCTTGGACCACAGCTCGCCCTCCCACTGACTGGTCTGGTCCAGCAGGTGGCGCCAGGTGATCGCACGCCCGTGTTCGGTGCCGAACTCGGGCAGGTCCACCGACTGCGACACGGGCTCGTCCAGGCGCAACGCCCCGTCGTCGAAGGCGATGCCCGCCACCAGCGAGAGCACGCTTTTCGTGGCGCTGTAGGCCATCTCCGCTCGGGACGGGTCGCCCCACGAGGCCAGAACCGCGCCGCGCCGCACGACGACACCGCCGGCCCCCTGACCGTCGAGAAGCGGACCGAGGACCTCGCGGTGGGAGGCGTCCGACACCTGGCGGGCGAGATACGACGCCATGTCGTCGATACCCGTCACCGGCCGCCCCGCCTGGGCCCGCACGGCCTGCGCGAGAGCCGCCGCGTCCACTCCCTGCCACGGGTCGCCGGCCCAGCCCCGATCCTGCAGGACCTCACCGCCGTATCGCGACGTCACCGCGTCCACGCCACACACCTCCGTCGTTCGTCGGGCGCACAATGTCATCCGCTCCGCCGCCGGGCTGCCATATGCCGATGCGCCAGACGCTCGCTCTGTTTTCGGCTGACGGCGCCAATCTTGGGCGACGGTATCGGTCTGGGTGGCACGGTCTACTCGGCGTCGAGCTGGTGGTCGGCCCAGACATAGCTTTCGGGAAGCAGGTCGGTGATAGGGACGGTTCGGACGCGGTCCTGTTCGCCGACGATGACCTTGAGGGCGGGGAAGTAGTCGAGGAGGACCTGACGGCACCGGCCGCACGGGGGGACAACCCCTCGGTCGCGGTCACCCACGGCGACAATCGTGTCCAGCCCGTACGCACCCTGGGCGGCTGCCGCGCCGATGAGGACGAGTTCGGCGCAGGGGCCTCCGGTGAAGTGGTAGGCGTTCACCGCGGTGACGATCCGGCCGTCCTGGGCGCGGGCCGCGGCCGCCATGGTGTGGTTGTCGCCCCGGCAGCGAGTGCTGGCGACATGCGCCGCGGCCTGGATGAGTTCGTGGTCGACGGGGTGGGTCTGCGTGGTCATCTTCTCTGCCTTCGTCAGGTGTCAGGCGACGTTGACCCGAGTGACGATGACGTGCAAGCGAATATCTACGGCGTGCTTGTTCCCGCGGAGGATGTTCGATGGGGCTGTAGAGCATGTCCTGGCCCAAGTCCGAGGCAGCGAACAGGTGCCTGACCTCACCGTCGGCGATGGCGACTCCTTTCGCTGACCTCAGCTGTGCGGGACGTCCAGGACGTCCTTGACGAACACGATGCCGTCGGTGTCCGCCAAGTGGGCCGGGTCGAACGGGGCGTAGCCGAACCAGGGGGATTCGCGGAGCGCCGGCCGCATGTCGCCGAGCGCGGTGGCCAGGCGCGCGGCGTCGATGACGTAGCGGTCGTCCGGGAGCGCGTACAGGAGCCCTTCGAGGGTGTTCGGGGGCGGGGTGCCCACTCCCTGGTGTCGGATCGTGCCAAGGGTCGTGGCCACGAAGGCGTACTCCTGGCCGAGTTGAGCGCTCACCAGGGCACCGGCGCTCCACCACTCCACCGGACCCTCCCACATCTGCATCGTGCTCTTGGCCCGCTGGAGATGGGAGTTGTGGGCGTGGATGAACGCCGGGCCCCTGGCCGCGACGGCGAGGAGGTTGTGGGACATCATCAGATCCCGCTGTGCGCACAGCCGGGTCATGCGCGCCGGTGAGGTGTCGGCCATCCAGTGGTGGTAGCGCAGCAGGCCGGTCGCGGTGCGTCCGTACAGGCGTGCCCGGTCCCAGTCGTCCGGTGAGGTCGCCGTGAGCAGGTGCGGTGTCTGGGTGTCCAGCAGAGCGACCAGATCGTCGGCGAGCAGCCGCAGTTGAGCGGCCTCTGCCGACTGCCCCATGGACTGGGCCGGGTCCATCATCGCGGCGGGGTCGGTCCACTGGTCGTCGGCACCGAGCAGGTGGTCCAGTGTCTTAGCGGTGCAGGGGAGCAGGTCCGCGTCCACTTTGGCCGTGAGGTAGCCGTGCAGTGCGGTGAGGGCCTGTCGGGGGCTCGCGGCGGCGGTGATCTCCAGCGGGCCGTCGAAGCCGGCGAAGCGGAGTTGCTCGGACGTGGGCCTGCCGTCGTTGTGGGCGCGCATCCAGCGCACGAGCTCGCGGTTGGCCGGGTAGGCGCCCCACTCGTGGCTGAATCCGTGCTTCATGACCTCATCGAGAGACCCCCTGCCCGAGGTGACGTAGTCGTCCACGAGCAGGCCCGTCATGCAGTCGCTCTCGATCGCGATTGTCCGGTAGCCCTCCTGCTCGACGAGTTGCCGGAACAACTCGTTGCGCATTTCGAGCGGCGTGTCCTCGCCGTGGGTGGGCTCGCCCAGGGCGAGCAGCCGGGGCCGGGCGGGCAGCAGCCGCATGACGGCCGCGGCCTCGAAGGCGTGGATGGAATCCTTGATGGGAGTCGCCATGCCTTCAACGGTATCGTTGAACCTTCGGTTGAAAGTTTCTCGCGATATTGGCAGGAGCATGGGACAAAACCTTCAAACCGAGGAACGGCTGCGGCCAGTTGATCTGGCACGCGGGCACGGCCTGTCCACCCAGGCGGTCAGGAACTACGAGGAGGCAGGCATCCTTCCGACCGCCGGCCGCACACTCCACGGCTACCGCACCTACACCTCGCTGCACGCGGGGGCCCTGTGTGCGTTTCTTGCCCTGGTGCCCGGTCACGGTCACCAGACGGCGTCGTCGGTCATGCGGGCCGTGAACCAGGGCTCGGACGACGAGGCGTTCCGGCTCATCGACGAGAGCCACGCCCAGCTTCTCGACGACCGGCGGACCCTGCAGGCCGTGGAAAGCGCCCTCCGCGACCTGGAGCCCCCTACTGCGGCCGAGCCCGGCGGCACGTTCATCGGGCCGTTGGCACAGGACCTCGGAATCCGGCCTGCGACGCTGCGTAAGTGGGAGCGCGTCGGGCTGGTGAGCCCTCGGCGTGACCCGCGGACCGGGTACCGCCGCTACGACGAGGCCGATGTGCGGGACGCCCGGCTGGCCCACCAACTCAGGAGGGGCGGCTACCTGCTGGAGCAGATCGCCCCGCTGATCGCCCAGGTGCGGTCGGCCGGCGGTCTGGAACCACTGGAGGCCGCCCTGTACGACTGGCGCGGCCGACTGTCCGCCCGCGGGCGGGCGATGCTGACCGGGGCCGCGGAGCTGGAGGCATACCTGCGTAAGCGCGGATGAGAGTTCGGGCGCCGGTTTCTACGCCTCTGAAGTCGGCCGTGCGGAGTACTCGGGGCGAACGTCGAGGAGCGGCTTGCTGATCTCTGCCTGTTCGGCGGGGAGCGCCGCGAAGGTCGCCTCGTTGACGGCGGCACGGTGGGTGTTGCGGCGAGGTAGTCGGCCATGACGGTCTCACGGGGCACGCCCAGCGCCGTGAGCAGTACGGCTTCCGCCTCGGAGCGCGGCATGGTGATGGCGTCCGGGGCACCCATGACGTCGGCGACGGTGTAGGTGGCGCAGGCCGGCACCCGGTCCGGGGCGGCCGAGCGCTCCGACGCCATCCGCAGGTCGTACACGGCGTCGGTATCGGGGCGTTCGAGCTTGGCGAGGTCGGCGTCGTTGAGGTGGTCGAGGGCGTCGGACCGGTAGGCCTCACGCACCTTCACCCAGTGGCCGCCCTTGGTCCGACAGCCGCCCGCGTCACGGAAGTTGACGGCGTCGGTTGGTTCGTCGGCCAACCCGTTCGAGACGCGTCAGCGCTGGACGATCGCCCCTTCGGCCGCTGCCTTGATCCGGGCGCCGAAGGCGTCGGCGTCCTTGCGGGCGGCCGCGAGCGCAAGGCCCACCAGGAGCTTGCCAACGCCGTGGCCCTCCAGAACGTTGTAGATACGAACCCGGGTCCTGCCGTCGGCCAGGGACTCCAGGTCGTATCCGCCTTCGCGGACCGTGACTGTGTTCTTCGATGCCTCGGCCCACCGGATACGTACCGGGGCTTCGAGATCGGTGATGCGGAACTCCCTGGCGGTCTTCATGCCGGCGTCCTTGACCGTGCTGCGGAAGACCGTACCTACGGTCGTCGGGGCGTCGGGAACCCTCTCGATCCCGAGCACTCGAGGGCTGAATTGGGGATCGTTGCGTCCGTCGGCGAGGTAGTCGAACACCGCCTCGACAGGTCGATCGACCTCGACCGTCGCTTCAAACTGTCCTGACATCAGCGCTCCTCAATCGCCTGAGCCACAGCTGCATGACCATGGCTTCCCGGGAAACGTCCGCCGGACCGCCCGGCCAGTGGGGAGCTGCTGTGTGCGCTCGCCGGCCGCGCCGCCCGTAATGTCGTATCGGCACCGTGACCCTATGGGACCACCGAGCATCTGGCGAGGCGAGGAGTCGAGAGCGGGCGTATGCGTGAACATGGTGGGCATGGACGCGTTCACCGACAGGCTCAACCCCGACATGTACGTGGTCACGGCCACGGCCGGCGACGAGCGGGCGGGCTGTCTCGTGGGGTTCGCCTCGCAGTGCTCCATCCGGCCGGTGCGGTTCGTGGTGTGGCTGTCGAAGGTGAACCGGACGTATGAGGTGGCCTGTGCGGCCGACTTCCTCGCCGTACATCTCCTGACCCGGGAGCAGCAGGAGCTCGCTGCCCTGTTCGGTGGCGAAACCGGTCACCAGGTGGACAAGTTCGCGCGTGCGGCGTGGGCCCCGGGGCACGGCGGGGCCCACGTGCTGCAGGACGCGTGCGCGTGGTTCGTCGGGAGGATCGAGCAGAAGACCGACGCAGGCGACCATGTCGGCTTCGTCCTGGATCCCGTGCAGTACGGCGAGCGCGGGGAGACGGACGACTCGCCACTGCTACGGCTCGCTGATGCCGTCTCGATCGAGCCCGGGCATCCGGTGGACTGAAGGGCCTACGAGACGGGCCCGCCCTGCCTGGTCCGGTAGGCCCGGAGAAACGTCCGCACTCCCTCGACGATGAGGGGCCGGACGCGGGCATCCTCCGCGGCGTTCGCCGAACCGAGTCTGTCCAGGGCGACGCCGAAGGTCAGCGCGATGAACTGGTCGGCCGCGAGGCGGGGGTCGGGGACCTCGAGCAGCCCGGCGGCGGCGAGGGCGGCGAACCGCTCGGCGATTGCCTCGTCGGGGGTGTCGGCCATCGAGTTGTAGCCCCGGCTCGGCAAGTGGGCGGATTCTGCCCGGACCAGTCGTTGCAGCGTTGCGTACTCCGCCGAGCCGAGCATGTCGGTCGCGATCCGCATCGAGAACGTGACCAGCGCGTCCTCGAGTTCGGCGTCCTCGGTGAGGGCGGTGAGGGTCTCGTCGAGGGTGCGTCGGATCGTGGTGATCAGCGACTGGCCGACGGCGTCGACGACCGCTTTCAGCAGCGTCTGCTTGTCGCCGAAGTAGTCGTAGACCGTCCGCTTGGACACCTCGGCCCGGGCGGCGACAGCGTCGACGCTGGACCGGTCGAAGCCGTCGGCAAGGAACAGTTCCTGGGCCGCCGAGAGGATGGCGGCCCGCTTCGGCGTGGACCCCTCGCGCAGTGTCTTCGTGGTCGGCATGGCCCCATCTTACCCGTCCTACACTGCACGGTGTAGTGTAATCTCGGCTCATCGCGAGGACCTCACTCGTCGACCCGCTCCGCCGGGCGGAGCCGTGCATGCGCCAACTCGGCTGCCACTTCCCCGGGTTCACGCCGGAGGGCGGCACCCGACCTGCCCACAGAGCACCCAGCGCACCTCGCCCGGCATGACGGAAAGGACGTCCATGACCGCAACGCTCGCTCCCCCGGTCCGCATCGGAAAGCCCGCTGTCGCGGCTCTCGGCCTGCTGGCAGTCGCCACCGGCGCCTTGGAGTCGGTGGTGACGCCGACGCTCCCGCTCCTGCAACGGGACCTGGACATGAGTCCGGCCGAAGGGGCGTTACTCAGCATCGTGCTCCTCATCACGGGCGCGCTCATCACACCGGTCGCAGGCAAGTTAGGCGACCGCTACGGCGGAAAACGGGTCCTGGTCCGGCTGATGGCGGTGGTCTCGGCCGGTGGCCTGGTGTCCGCCCTGGCGCCGAGCCTGCCCGTGCTGCTGCTCGGCCAGGTACTGCAAGGAGCGATGGTGGGCGCGCTGCCCCTGTCGTTCATTCTGGTGCGCGAACACCTCCCCGCGGGAGAGTCGAAGGTCGCCATCGGGGTGGTCAGCGGGTTGTTCGTGGGCGGCGGGATGGCGGGAACGCTGTCGGCCGGGC
This sequence comes from Streptomyces sp. NPDC107528, assembly GCF_055639295.1. NCBI lineage: Bacteria > Bacillati > Actinomycetota > Actinomycetes > Kitasatosporales > Streptomycetaceae > Streptomyces > Streptomyces sp. NPDC107528. The sequence continues at coordinate 399,609 of NZ_JBVKAV010000005.1, read as the reverse complement.
CTGTGGCGGAAGGGCTGTCCCGGCACTGGATGTTCGCGCTGCCGACGATCGCGGTCATCGGGGCCACCGCGCTGGTGAACAGGCTGATGCCGCGCGATCTGCCGGGCCGGTCCGGCCGGTCGGGCGACACCGGGATCGACTGGCCCGGCCTGTTTCTCCTGAGCGGCACGCTGGTCACGCTCATGCTCGTGCTCGCGCTGGCACCGGACATCGGCGCGCAGCCGCTCGTGCTCGGCGCCCTCATCGTGGTTCTGGCCGCCTTCGCGACCGGATGGATCGCCGTGGAACGTCGTGCGGCCTCGCCGATGGTCGATCTGCGCATGCTGGCACGGCCCGCGGTGTGGCAGTCGTGTCTGCTGACGTTCCTGATCTGCGTCGGCACCGCGGTGCCGGTCCATCTCGTCCCGCAACTGTTCGCGGTGTCCGCCGACGCATACGGTTTCGGGGCCGACGCCACCCGGATCGGCTTCTATCTGCTGCCCGGCGCGGTGGCGGCGTCGCTGGCCGGGCCGATGGGTGGCATGGGGACGCGGCGCTTCGGCTCGCGCGCCGTGGTCACCGCGGGGATCGTCATCATGGCCGCCGCCCTGATCGCCCTGGCCGCCGTGCACACCGAGGTCTGGCACATCGTCATCGCCAAGATGATGATCGCGCTTGCCAACGGTCTGTGCGTCACGGCGCTGGTGACCGGCACCGCCACGTCCGTCGAGCAAGGCGACACCGGCATCGCCACCAGCCTGGTCCTGGTGACTCGCGTGCTCGGCTATGCCGTGGGTGTGCAGGTCAGCGGAGCGATCCTCACCGCCGCGACCCCATCCGGGTCGGACGTCCCAGCCGAATGGGCCTTCGTCACCGGCTTCGTCCTAGCCGGCGCCGTCACGGCGCTGTGCCTGCTTGTCGTCCGGACCATGAGCAAAGGAGTCAAGGAATGACGCGCACCGACCTGTCGAGGGAGTCGGCGGAGTCGAGGGGCATCCGTACGGCGCCGAGGCGCAACGTCCTGATATCGGGGGCCAGCATCGCGGGGCCCGCCCTCGCATTCTGGCTGAACCGCTACGGATTCGCCGTCACGGTGGTCGAGAAGGCGAGCTCACTTCGTGGCGGTGGGTATCCCATCGACGTACGCGGCACCGCCCTTGAGGTCGTCCGGAGGATGGGAATCCTGCCGCTCCTCCGGGACGCGCACGTCGACCTGCGCCGGCTGACCTTCCTCCACGAGGACGGCAGCGAGGTGACCTCGGTGAACCCGCACACCGTCACCGGCGGTGTCGCGGGGCGGGACCTGGAGGTGCGGCGCGGGGATCTGACCAGCGCTCTGTACGTGGCGGTCCGTGACGACGTGGAGTTCTTGTTCAACGACTCCATCGACACCCTCGACCAGTCCGGTCACGGGGTCGACGTCACCTTCCGCGGAGGCGGCAGGCGTACGTTCGACATGGTGTTCGGCGCGGACGGTCTGCACTCACGTACCCGCGAGTTCCTGTTCGGCCCAGAAAAGCAGTTCCACCGATATCTCGGCTACTGCTTCGCCGGGTTCACCATGCGCAACACCTTCGGGCTCTCCCACGAGGCCGTGCTGTGGAACACCCCGGGCAGGGCCGCGGTGCTCTACGCCGTGGGAGACAACGCCGACGTGCACGCCTTCCTGAACTTCGCCCACCCGGAACCGCCGTACGACGCGTTCCGGAACCCGGAAGCCCAACGGGACCTGGTCACAGCGGTCTTCGCCGACGCGGGTTGGGAGGTCCCGGGCATGCTTGCCGCCATGCGCGACGCCGACGACCTGTTCTTCGACGGGGTCAGCCAGATCCGCATGCCCCGCTGGTCCAGCGGCAAGGTCGCGCTGGTCGGCGACGCCGCGTACGCGCCCTCGTTCCTCACCGGACAAGGCTCCAGTCTCGCGCTCGTCGGCGCGTACATGCTCGCCGGTTCCCTTGCCGACCGGGACCACGCAGCGGGCTTCGCAGCCTACGAACACAACACCCGTCAATTCGTGACCGTGAACCAGGAGTTGGTCGGCGAGGGGGATGCCGCACTCTTCCCGACCACCGTTCAGGCATTGGAGCTGCGCAACGAGATGCTGCGCAATCTCAGCGCCATGCCCGCCGCGGAGGGACGACCGGCCCATTCGGCTCTCACCCTGCCCGAATTCACGCCCACGACGTGAGCGCACGCGGGCCCATGACGGGCGTCGCCGGCGGTCGGGGCCGGCAGCCCGGTCCCTGACTCGAACAAGGTCCCGTCCGGCGACCGGACGACGAGCGCTACCCGGCCGTGTTCCGCCGCCGCTCGGTCCCCTGATGGGAGTCGGGGGCCGTCGTGCGCTCGTCGGCATGGCTCTGGACCGGCGGCCCAGGACGACAGGACGACAGGACGGCCAAGGCTTCCTCGGACCGGGAGCCCGGATCGGCAAGGTAGACGAACTCGGCACCGACTTCGCCGCCTCCGCCCACATCGTCGCCCCCAACGAGGTGTACACACCGTGGGGAAGTCCCGCACGGACTTCTCCGCGCTGCCGGCCGAGGCCTTCGTCGACCCCGAGCAGGTGGCCAACGCCATTACGGCGGTCGTGGAGATGGAGGAGCCCCGCCCCTGCGTGTGGCCGTCGGAGCGGACCCGGTCGAGGGGATCCGAAGCTCGCTGCGCTCCCGCCTGGCCGAGCTCGACCGCTGGGAGTCGTTCTCCCGCGAACCGGCGGTCGAGAGCGAGTGATGCCTGGATGACGCGGCGGCCGTCGCGGGCGCCGACGACTCGGCGGTCGGCCGGTTCTGGGCGGAATTGGCTGCGCGACTCCTGTCTCTCGGCGCTACGCCCGCTCACGTGGGCCAGGGCCGAGTACACACGCAAGACCCCGCCGACGAGTGGCTCGGGTTCCTGGGTCCGGCCGCGGTGGCCCGTGCGTCAGGGGCCGCTGGATTTCGGTCCGTGGAGGGTGATCGCCCCGGAGGGGCACACGCCGACGGCCAGCTGTGCGGCCTGGCGATGGGCGGTGGGCGGGTCGGCGTGCAGCAGGAGCACACGGCCGTCGTCCGGATCCTGGTCGAAGACCTCAGGGGCGGTCAGTGCGCACATGCCGGCGCCGATGCAGCGCTCGCGGTCGACGCGCAGGTGCGTCGTGGTCATGACTCCTCCTCGTCCGACTCCTCCTCGTCCGACTCCGCCTCGTCCGACTCCGCCTCGTCCGACTCCTCCTCGTCCGACTCCTCCTCGTCCCAGGTGACGGGGAGGCTCTTCACTCCGTAGATGTCCGCGGTCTCCGGGCGCAGGCCGACCTCTTCAGCCGGTACGGCCAGACGCAGTGTGGGGAACCGGTCGACCAGCGCGCGGAAGGCGACCCGCATCTCGACGCGGGCCAGTTGCTGCCCCAGGCACTGGTGGATGCCGTGGCTGAAGGCCAGGTGCCCGGCCGTGTCCGGCCGTTGGAGGTCCAGCGTGTGGGGGTCGGCGAAGCGTTCGGGGTCTCGGTTGGCGGTGTTGTAGGACAGGACGACGGTGGTGCCCGCCTCGATGGTCCGGCCGCCCACCTCGACGTCCTCCAGGGCCGTCCTCATGAACGTCTTGGCGACGCTCAGATACCGCAGCAGTTCCTCCACGGCCCTGTCGGTGAGCTCGGGGTCGGCGCGCAGCGCGGCCAGTTGTGCCGGGTTCTGCAGCAGCGCGAAGGTACCGAGGGAGAGCATGTTCGCGGTGGTGTCGAATCCGGCGGCCAGCAGGATGAGGCTGATCCCCTTCAGCTCCTCATCGGTGAGGTCGCTGTCGGTGAGTTCGCTGAGCACGTCGTCGGTGGGGTTCGCGCGCTTGGCGGCCACCAGTTGGGCAAGGTAGTCCTGGGTTGCGGTGTAGGCCGCTATCAGTTCCTCGTCGCTCGTCTCCCCTCCCATGAACGTGTCGATCTGCTGCTGAAATGAGCCCCGGTCCTGGTACGGCACGCCCAGCAGTTCACAGATGACGATGGTCGGGATGGGCTTGGCGAACGCGCTCACCAGATCGGTCGGCGGCCCGGCCTTCTCCATGGCGTCCAGGCAGTCGGCGGTGATCTGCTCGATGCGCTCGGTGAGTAGCCGCATCCTTCGTACCGTGAACTTGCCCACCAGCGGCTTGCGGTAGCGCCCGTGCTGCGGTTCGTCCATGAGGAGGAACTCGCCGGGCGGCGCCGGAGGGACCTCGAAGTCGCCCACGTTCAGGAGCTCCTTGCGGGAACTGAACCGCGGGTCGGCCAGGACCGACCGGACCAGGTCGTATCCGGTGATCAGCCAGCCCGGTTTTCCTCCCTCGTGGGTGAAGCGGCTGATGGGGCCGTGCCGACGGGCATCGAGCAGCTCTGTCGGCGGGTCGAAGGGGCAGCCGGACTGACGCTGCGTCGGCAGCGTCGTGACGGTGTGGAGGGACTCGCTCATGCCCATTCCTCATCTCGCGATGTCGCGGGTGGCTTGAAGCTTCCCGAAAGCTACGTTGCATTCACAGTTCGGTCAATGTGCAAGAACGCGTATTCCCAGGTCAACAGCGCCAATTTGATGCAATGGCCTTGTCGCTGAATGCAACGGTTCGTTGCAATGAATGACCGCGAAGGCAAGGGTCGAAAGCATGCGGGAGCCACCCGCGGGCGCCCGACACGCCGATCCTGATGTCAATCACCACCATCACAACTCGTTTGTCATATTTTCTGCTTGTTCTCCGCCGCCCCGACAGGAACACCGAGGCCTGCCCTGCCATGCCCGACGGACAGCCCAACCGAATGCACCCGACACACGAGCGCCTCGCGCACACTCTGAGGGTCTGCGCCGCCGGCGCCGCCACCGCAGTCGTGGCGTCGCTCGCCGCCTGCTCCGCCACCGAGGCGCCCCGCGAGGCGCAGACGCCTTCCGCGCGGGCGGGCGCGCCGGCCCCCGGGCTGGCCGCGGCGCCGCGCGAGAACCTGCGTGGCACTCTCGCGCGAGCACTCAGGCCGGTCCTGCCGGACGGCGACACGCGGTTGGCGGTGGCGGTGCTCGACCTGGACAGCGCCTACCAGCAGATCACGTCGTACGGCGAGGAGGCGACGTTCGACACCGCAAGCATCAGCAAGGTGAACATCCTCGCGGCGCTGCTGCTCCAGGCACAGGACGAGGGCCGCGAGTTGACGTACCCGGAGCGCCTCCACGCCGAGGAGATGATCCGGACGAGCGACAACGAAGCGGCGAACGTCCTGTGGCAGGCGATCGGCAGGGCGGAAGGCCTCGACGCGGCGAACGAGCGCCTGGGGCTCTCCTCGACGCAAGGCGGCATCAGTTGGGGCCTCACCCAGACCACCGCGACGGACCAGGTCAAGCTGTTGCGCGCGGTCTTCGCCGAGGGCCGATGGGCTCCCCCCGCACCCAGAGGGCTGACCCGGGCATCCCGTGCCTCCATCGGGGACCTGATGGATGGCATCACGGACGACCAGGACTGGGGGGTGTCCGCCGCCCGCTCCCCCGGCTCCCGATGGGCCCTCAAGAACGGCTGGCTACGGCGGAACACGACCGACCTGTGGGTCATCAACAGCGTCGGTCAGGTCACGGTCCACGGGCACCGGTATCTCGTCTCGGTCCTCAGCGACGGCAACCCGACGATGGAAAGCGGGATCTCACTCGTCGAACGGGCGGCGAGAGCGGCGATCGGCGCGGCCAGCACACACGCCCGGCCTTGGCCGCAGTGAGAGGGAAGAGTTCAGGGAAGAGTGTGAGGGCACCGCTCCACCGCCCGAAGTCGCAGATCCCGCCCGGTCGGAGCGTCGGCTCCGGCCGGGCGGGACTGCGTCCCGCGGGGATGGCCTCCGCGGCAACGGTCCCCGCAGCCACGCCCGACACCCCCCCCGGGCCTCTGCCTCCTCCGCGGCGCTCATGTCCAGCCTCAAGGGCTGGGGCCGCATGGACTACCCCGATGCCGGTCACGACATCCAGGTCACCGTCGACGCTCACGCCACCTTCAAGGGCATCGGCTGGACCACGCCCGACAAGGCCTGGGGCAGCTTCCGCATCCACCACCGGATGCCTGCCGCCAATGGCGAGCCCGAGAAGGTCAATTGGGGTGACTTCAAGGTCGCCTGCCTGACCAGCGGCGGCCCCACCGCCACCGTGACCGGACGCCTCGTGCGCACCGGGGGCAACGTCGGTGCCTGGGACGACTATCTGAAGCGGCACGTCCGCATCGGGATCAGCTTCTACGTGGGAGAGGGCGAGGGCAGCGGTCCCAGCCGCATCGGGCTCTCCGGAGGCACCGCGGCCGGCGAGCCGTTGCTGAGCAAGTGCATGGCGCCGGCCGCCCACTCCAAGGTGATCCAGGGCGGCTACGACCTCACGGCGCCGGCCCGGTAGGAAGTTCACGGTGCCAGGACGCGGCCCGCGGCGGCGGCTGATGCCACGGTGCCGCCGATGACCACGGCCCCGGCGGAGACGGCCGGGAGGCGGCTGCTCCAAGTGCGCCGCACGGCTGAGGCCGAAGCTCATTCGAGGATGGCCTCACGGCCGCGCAGCACCGCGAGGCCGACGCCGGTCAGGGTCATCGCCATGCCCACTCCGACGCCGCCACCATCGCAATCGCCGTGCCGATCCGGCCGGCCGGAAGCCCGCTGAGCAGGACGAGGAACGCGGATCGGGAGGGGAGCAGGCCGCCGGAGGTGCCGAGCAGCAGGATGTCGCGACTGGTGAGCAGGGCCTGGGACGTCGGGAAGTCCGACGTCCCAGGGGGAGGGCGGACAGGGACCGCGGCAAGCGGGGCCTCGGTCATCGGGTGCCCCGTTCGGAGCGGGTCTCGTCGTCGCCGAGTTCGGTCAGGGACAGGACCGCGTCGTGCGTGCGCCTGGGCGTCGAGGTCGATCGAAGAACGGCCCTCGACCTGGCTGGCCTGCCACAGCAGGTGCTGGCCCTTTGCCCACTCGCGCAGCATGATCCGGGCCTTGAGCAATATTAAGACGCCGCAGCCTGGGGCCAGGCTCATTTGGCCGGCGCTGGCAAACCAGAGCACGTCGCGGTCGCAGTCGAGGCCACCACCATGTTCTACGGAACCGACCCGGCCTGACATTCCTGCTGCGGTGGGCTGACCGGCGCCATCGGCGCTCGCACCCACGATGACAATTACGAATCGCCAGGGCGAAGGGCCGCTCCCGCACTGCGTAAGCTCATCAATGCGTACCGAGATCGCACAGTGAACGCATCCTCTGGCACCCAACCGCTGATCACACGTCTGCCCTCTACTTTACGGACACAGAATGCAGTGCCCTCAGCCGAGGAGCATGAGGAGCATTACAAAGCACGTTGTCCCACACCTAGAAGGAAAAGAACGATGCGCCCCATGAAATACACCGTCTCCCTCGAGATCGCCCTGCCGCGGGAGAAGGTGGCCCAGCTGCTCGCCGACCCGGTACACCTGCCGAAATGGCTGCGGGGCCTGGTGCTGCACGAGCCGCTGAGTGGGGAGCACGGGCAGCTCGGCACCCAGTCGCGGGTCGTGATGCAGATGGGCCAGCGGAAGATGGAGTGCACCGAGACCATCACACGCCGGGAACCGGCAGACCTGCGCGAGATCCCGAAAGCGAGCGTCGTTCACTTCGACCGCGAGATCGTCGGCGAGGGCATGTGGAGCGCCGTGCGCGACCGGCTGACCGAAGCCGGCCCGGAAACGACGCTCTGGGAGTGCGAGAACGAATACCGGTTCAGCGGCTTTCTGATGAAGGTGGTGGGACTTCTGATGCCCGGCGCCTTCCGCAAGCAGTCGCAACAGCACATGCAGGACTTCAAGGCGTTCGCCGAGCAGGGAAAGGATGTCCGCGAAGCGACGGACTGATCTGCCGTAACCGGTCAGGCATCTGACGGCGTGGCGTGTTGATCTCCCTTCGTTCGTAGACGACCGCTGGGGCAAGCTCCACCGGCGCTGTCTGGAGGTGACCGTCGCCGAAGGCGGCGAGGCCGGCACTGCGGCGCGCGAAACGCTCCGCAGCCATCCAGGCATCCGTCCGGAGTGGCCGGCGATCAGAGCCGCGCTCGCCCGGCCGGGCCGGCCGCAGTAGCTCAGCCTGCCTCGGGGTCGCGAGCCACCAAGCGATCGCCCAGGCCGGCGCCGTGCTCGCCGAGGTCGGTGAGTCCCGTCCGTCCACCACTCGTGGACTCCGCTCGGAGCAGTCCGGAGTCACCCGCCGATCGGACTCCCCCCACTGGCCGGGCGAGCGGCTGGAGGCGGGCGACGTACACCCGCACGCCGAGACAGCCGTACGCCCCTGCGATGTACAGCACGGCGATCGACCGCGGGCGCCCTCGCTCCCGCAGCACCACGGCGTACTGCTCACCCGCGGCGCCCCGACTCGCGGCGAGCTTCCGGCTCGGGGGTCCGAGGGCCGTAGGGGTGGCGGAGTCCCAGTCCTCCCCGTGTGGGTCACGTCAATGATCACGTCGATCTCTGCGTGGGAGCGGGCTGACTCGTCGATGCACATGCCGTTCCGCGGGAGCCGCCGGCTCGTGACGCAGGTCGTCCCGTCTCCCGTCCTACGCGGCCAGCGTCTTGTCCTCCTGCGTGGGGCCCTCACGGTCGGCGCGGTACCTCTGCAGCAGTGCATCCGCTGCGAACAGAGCGTCGTCGGCCGTGCAGGCGCCTGTGATCACGCAGAGCGTGTACGTGGCATCTTCGAGAGCGCGGCTGGTGCGACCGGTGGGGAGCACGTCGTGTGCGATGCGCGCCTCGGCGAATCGGGCCAGCGCGGTACGCAGTTCCTTCTCAGCCGGAAGGAGCATGGCGATTCCTCTCTCGAAGCACAGCTCGCTCGGCGGCCGACGCCGCCGCGAGGGACAGACTGCATACATGGCTCACGCCAGTGATCGACACAGATGGCGCCGAGCAGAACTCCAAGTGCCCCGCCTGGAAAGGTCTATGCCTGCGGACCGCCGCGATCCCTCGCGCGGAGGAACGACCGGGCGGCCGGCCTCACCTGCCCGGGCCGGGGTCGGGCTGCACCGGTGATTCGATGCCGGCGCGGGCCGCTTCCAGCTGGGCGGCGAACGCGATGCCGAGGAAGAGTGCGACGGCGGTGAGGTTGGCCCACAGCAGCAGGGCGATGAAGGCGGTGAGAGGGCCGTACACGGCACCGAAGGCACCGCTCTCCTTGACGTACAGCGCGAGCAACCAGGTGGCCGCCACCCACAGCAACAGGTGCACGGCCGAACCGAAGGCCAGCCACGTGTAGCCGGGCTGGACGCGCCGCGGCGACCAGCGGAAGATCACGGCGGAGGCCACCCAGGCCAGCGCGAGGCCCAGCGGGATGTCGAGCACACTCCACCACTGCGGCACACTGTCCGCCCAGCCGGCGGTCTCGGCCACCGCCTCGCCCACGGCCTCACCGGCGACGAGCGCGACGAACCCCAGGACCAGGGGCAGACCGGCGGCGATCGCGAGAACTATCCCCCGCGCGTATTTGCGGGGGAAGGGACGGTCGCGCTCGATGCCGTAGATGCGGTTGGCGCCACGCTCGATCTGGCCCATGGCAGAGGCGAGGTTCAGGAGGGCGAAGCCCAGACCGAGCCACAGGGCGAGTGTGCTCCAGACATCGCCGTGCGCGGTGCGCCGCGTCCCGTCGAAGGCGTCCGCGACGATCTCCGCGCTCGCGCCGGGCACGATCCGGCCGAGGGTGAGCTCGACGACCCGGCCCACGCCCTCGGTGTGCACCGACGTCGCCAGGCCGACAAGTGCCACGGTGCAGGGAACCAGCCCGAGCACCACCTGGAAGGCCAGCGCTCGGGCGTTGGTGAACCCGTCCGCGTAACGGAACCGTGCGAAGGAGTCGGCCAGCAGCCGCAGCCCCCCGTAGTGGCGCAGGGCGGCGAACGCCTCGTCTCCGGAGAGCTCCTCCCCGATCATGTCCCGGGTCTGTGGCACGTGGACGGCGGTACCCATGGCGTCGCCCCTCCTTGTCGTACGGCTGTTCCCTGACCGAATGCCCACCGAACCCGTTCGTCCGACCTCGGATTTCAGGTATGCCCCGAAGCCGGGTCCTCGTCTCGAGCCCGGCATACCTTGCCTCGCGCGCCTCGGCACCGTACGCTCACGGGCCATACCGACCGGATGGTATGCCCGCCGACCTGGTCACCGCGAGGACTGAGGAGTCGCCGAAGATGAGCCGAACCAACCACCAGGTGCGTCTGGCCGCGCGTCCCGTGGGCGAGCCGCGGTCCACCGACTGGGAGCACGTGGAGGAGCCGATCGGGCAGCCGGGCGACGGGGAGTTCCTGGTGCAGGTGCTCTGTCTGTCGATCGATCCGGCGATGCGCGGCTGGATGAACGCGGGCAGGTCCTACATCCGCCCGGTGGAGATCGGTGAGGTCATGCGCGCCGGTGCGGTGGGACGCGTGATCGCCTCAGGGCACTCCGGATTCGCGGTCGGCGACCATGTCTCGGGGTCGTTCGGCGTGCAGGAGTACTGCCTGTCGGACGGACGAGATGTGATCAAGGTCGATCCGGCGGCGGCCCCCTTGCCGACGTACCTGGGCGCCCTCGGCATGTCGGGGCTGACGGCCTACTTCGGACTGATCGACATCGGGCGTCCCGAGCCGGGCCAGACGGTCGTCGTCTCCGGTGCGGCGGGAGCGGTCGGCAGCGTCGTCGGTCAGATCGCAAAGATCATGGGTTGCCGGGTCGTCGGCATCGCCGGCGGCGAGGCCAAATGCCGGCTGCTGGTCGACGAGTTCGGGTTCGACGCCGCGATCGACTACCAGAACGAGGACATCCGCAAGGCGTTGCGCACCCACGCCCCCGACGGCGTCGACGTGTACTTCGACAACGTCGGCGGCGACGTCCTGGACGCGGTACTTCTGCGGCTCGCACGCGGCGCCCGCGTCGTCGTCTGCGGCGCGATCTCCCAGTACAACAGCGTCAAGCCGCAGGGCCCCGCGAACTACCTGTCGCTGCTGGTCAACCGGGCCACCATGACGGGCATGGTCGTCTTCGACTACGCCGACCGATACGCCGAGGGAATCGCCCGGATGGCCACGTGGCGGAAGGAAGGCAGGCTGAAGTCACTTGAGGACGTGGTGTCCGGTGACGTGGCGGCGTTCCCCGACACCCTCATGCGCCTGTTCCGCGGTGAGAACCAGGGCAAGCTCGTGCTGAAGATCGCGGACTGAGCCGGCAGGGGGAGGAGCGTTCCGATGAAGGCACTTACCTACCACGGCCGTCACGACATCCGTTTCACGGACGTCCCCGATGCGGCCGTCACGAGCCCCACCCACGCGGTCGTCCAGGTGACCACGGCCGGTATCTGCGGCAGTGACCTGCACATTTACCAGGGCAACCCGTTCAGTCCGGAACTGGGCTACACACCCGGACACGAGTGTGTCGGCGTGGTCGTCGACATCGGCGACCAGGTCACCCGCTTCAAGCCCGGCGACCGGGTCCTCGTTCCGGCCTCGGCCGGCTGCACCCGGTGCCGGTCCTGCGCGGCCGGGTTCACCGCCCGTTGCGAGAACGCGAAGTCCAGTACGGAGCTCTGCTACGGCGTGAGCCCGCAGCTCCCCGGCAGCCAGGCCGAGGCGCTCGCGGTGCCCTACGCCGACATCAACCTGGTGCACCTGCCCGAAGGCATCTCCGACGAGGCTGCCGTCGTCCTGACGGACAATGCTCCGACGGCCTGGTACGGCTGCCGTCGCGCCCGGATCCAGCCCGGCGAGACGGTGCTGGTCATCGGTCTGGGTCCCGTCGGTCTGATGGCCGCGCAGTCCGCCTTCTCGATGGGCGCCGCACGGGTGCTCGGTGCCGACCTGGTCGCGGAGCGACGCGCGTTCGCCGCATCCCTGGGCGTCGAACCGGTCGAGGGCGAGGACACGAAGGCCGCCATACGGGAGATGACCGGGGGTCGTGGCCCGGACGCGGTGGTGGAGGCCGTGGGCTCGGACGCCACCATCGAGCTCGCCCTCAAGGCGGTCCGGCAGGCCGGCCGGGTCAGTGTCATCGGCGTCAGCCACAGCAAGGCGTTCCCCTTCCACATGGGACTTGCACAGATCAAGGAACTCGAGTTCGCCATCGGTCTGTGCTCGATCCACTACGAGCTTCCGACCCTGATCGCGCTGACCCAGGCACGCCGGATCGAGCCGGAGGTCGTGGTGTCCCACCGTTTCCCCCTCTCCCAGGGCGCTGCCGCGTACGAACTCTTCGCCGACCGCTCGGACGGGGTCCGCAAGATCCTTCTCGATCCCACCGGCTGACCTCGACCGGCCCACACGCCGGCCGGTGCAGCGTCGCGAGAATCGCAACGTCCTTTCGGTGCAGGGTGTTTGGGCGTGGGTATCTCCATCGGATCCGGGAGTGCCCGGGTCGGGCGGATGCGACGGGGGCGGAGCGAGTGAGCAAAGAGGTGTGGAGCGGCAGCGCCGGGATCGAGGCTGCGGACGCCGTCTTCGCGTTGATGAGACGACTCATCGACAACTTCCGGGACCACCCTCCGGTGACGCCGCTGGTGGTCCTGCAGGCCACCGAGGAGGACGACACCGGCACGCTCGACCGGCGGGTCGAGCAGGTCGTGGAGTTCGTCCGCCAGGGCCATCAGCCGCGGGGGCTGATCGCCAAGCGGCTGGACGGCTCAGGCGGCGTGGACGCCTACTCCTCCGCGATCGACATGGTGCGCCAGCTGTGTGAGCACCCCTGGGACAACCAGAACCAGTCCCAGTACAAGCCTTTCGCCTTTCCGCGCTCACGGCTGCTGCGGGCCATCGAGCAGGCCGCGCCGGAGGTCGGCGGAGAGGTCAGCACGGTGTGGTCCGCCGCCCAGCGCCGCGAACGGCTGATGCGACGGCTGGCCGAGCTGCGCTGGCGGCCGGGGCGTGACACGGACGGCGCCGACGAGTCGAACCGCGCCTCGGGGCTGGCCGACACCGTCGGCGCCGTGGTGAACCCGTCCGGTTTCGTGGGGGCGATGTTCATCGCCTGCCTGAGCGTGCTGTTGGGCGAGGGCGGTTGGCAGACGGCTGTGTGGGGCGGTGCCCTGGCCTTGGCGGCGTTCGGTGTGGCGCATCTGCTGGCGCGCAGCGCGCCGCCGCTGCTGTGGCTGCGGCGGGCCAGCCGGTGGTTCGCGACCACCACGTTCCTGGCGCCTTCAAGCGACCGCCCGGCCGCCGCCGAGTGGTCGCGGTGGCGGCCCACGAAGTCCTGGGCGACCATCCGCGGCCGGGCCTTCGCAGCCGCCCAGCAGGTCGTCGCCGCCGAGGCCGGTGACATGACGGCACGTCAGTTCCACTTGGAGCTGCGGGTGCTGGCGCTGCTGGAGGATCTCCGCGAGAACTTCCGGCCGCGGACACTGGACCTGCGGCGCCGAAAGCGCACGGTCCCGCCCGTGGTGTACCTGCCGTGCGCCACCGAGGACGACGGCGGACTGCTGTTGCTGCGGGCGATCAGCAACGTACGAAGCCGTCGCAGTGAAGTGGACCCGCTGCTGGTACTGGCCGCGATCCCGGCGGCCGAGCGGTTGCGCCCGCCGGGATCCGAGACGCCCGGCCTGCCTGCCCGAGGTCCCAGCCTGCCCGCAGCACCGTATCCGGCCGGGTCCGCAGGCGACGATCCGGAGCGCCTCTTCGGGGCGGACGCCAGGTACCAGGAGTGGGTGACCGGCCTCAACGTCGGCCAGTCCCCCGGGCGGGCGGCCGCGCTGCCGTGGATCCTGCGGATACCGCTGTCCACCGACGAGTTGGTCCGCCGGCACTCCATACAGCACTCCACCACCAGGATCCGCCGTACCGCGGCCTGGCTGCTGTGGTCCAGGCCCTGCCTGGCGGTGGTCCTCGCCATCGCCCTCTGCCTCGGTTTCCTGGGCAACCGGTGGATGGCCCAGCGCTACTGCGAGGGCCGGCTGGTCGGCTCCAACACGGACTCCGTCCTGGTGGGCGGCGAGTGCGTGGGGGTCGCGACCGGGGACGTACGGCTGGCCGCGGGCAACGCGCTGGAACTGTACGGCGCCGGCAAGGGCATCACCTTCGACGCCGTCGAGCAGGCGATCCGGGCCGAGAACGCGAAGATCGGCGCGAAGGACAAGTACGTCACGATCGTCTACGCCGGCCCGGTCACCGCGGCCGACGAGTCCGGCACCCGCAAGGGGCTGGAGGAGATCACGGGCGTCTACCTCTACCAGCGCTACGCCAATGTCAGCACCCACCAGCCGACGAAGATAAGAGTCCTGCTGGCCAACGCGGGCGAGAACATGCTCCAGGTGCTGCCCATGGCCCGGCACATAGCCGAACTGGCCCGGCGCGACAGGTCGGTCGTCGGCGTCGTCGGCCTCGGACGGGACACCACGGAGAGCGATGACGCCGTGGAGATCCTCAAGGGCGCGGGCCTGCCCGTGGTGAGCACCACCAACTCCGGGAGCCATCTGGCGCGGGAGTTGTCGAACTGGTTCGGGCTGGCCGCCACCGACGAGGAGGAGGCGAACGCGATGCTCGTCGTCGCCAGGCAGCTCGCCCGGCGCGAGGACGGCGACCGGGCGGTGGTGCTGGCCCGCAAGGTCGGCAGCGAGAAGGACTTCTACACGACCGAGCAGGCCAGAGTGGGCAAGGGCATGCTGGACCGGGCCGGCTTCACCTTGCAGCCCTCCCGGTCCTACCGGCTCAGCCCCAACGGCGAACCGGAGCTCACCGACCCGGTCGAGGCGATCTGCGCCAGTCAACCCGTGCCCCGGGCCCTGTACTTCGCGGGCCGGGTGGAGGACGTGCCCAACCTGATGTCCCAACTCGGGTCCACGCCCGGCTGCTCCGGTCGGCCCATGACCGTGTTCACCGGCGACGACCTGACCAAGAGCAACTACGACGAGGGCGAGAGTCTGCGCATCCCTCCTGAGGTCACCCTCTACCACTTCGCGCTGGCACCGATGGACCTCGTCGGCGCGACGGGCTTCTACCAGGACTCCCACCGCGTGCTCAGCGAGCTGCTCCCGGCGGGCGCGGCGACGAGGGCGCTCGCCGACCCGGCCCGGCCGTGGGACGACCCGCTGTTCTCCAGCGGTCAGTCGGTGCTGGCCTACAGCGCAACCGCGGTGCTGTACCGGGCCTCGAAGAACGGCGACGCCCCGCAGACCGCACCGGAGACCTGGGCCGACCTGCGCTGGCGGCCCAACCCGAACCTGCCGGTCGGCACGGTCAGTTTCGCCGGCAGCCAGCCCTACGCCGACCAGCGGGGGCACGGCTACAAGATCGTACGGGTGACCTATCGCGACCACAAGGTGCGCTCGGCGACCGTGTGCGGGCGGCCCGCGGGCAGCGACCAGCCGCTCTCCGCACCGCCGGGCCGCAAGGGGGCCGACCCTCGTACGGTGTGCCGGGAGGAGTGATCCCACCCGGCACCTCACGCAGGCGCCCTGTGTATGCTGACGGCTGTTCGTGTCCACAGGTGATCAGAGAAACAGGGAGGTGGGGTTGATGACCGCGCTCGTGGCCACCATGCGCAGTGTCCGGGTCTCCCTCACGTCCCGGGCCGTGGCCTGACACCGTCCTGTCCGCCCTCGCTGGGAGCGTGAGCTCGCGGGGCGCCTGCACGAACACCACCTGGAAACGGATCATCATCCATCATGCGCAACTGGATCACGCGCGCTGAGACCAGCGCCGACGTCCCCGCCGTCCGCGACATCAACCTCGCCGCGTTCGCGACGTCTTCGGAAGCCGACCTCGTCGACGCCCTGCGCGCCGACCCCGCCTGGATCGAGGGCCTGTCCCTCGTCGCCACGGACGACGACGGCCGCCCCGTCGGTTACGCCCTGCTGACCCGCTGCCACATCGGCGACGTCCCGGCCTTGTGCCTGGCCCCGTGCGCCGTGCGGCCCGAGCAGCAAAGCAGCGGCGCCGGCTCCGCGGTCATCCGCGCCGCACTCGCAGCGGCCAAGGACAAGGGCGAGCACTACGTCGTCGTCCTCGGGCACCCGACGTACTACCCCCGGTTCGGCTTCGACCGCGCCTCCGCCCACGGCATCGGCCTGACCATCGACGTACCCGACGAGGCCCTGATGGCCCTCACGTTGGACGCCACCCACCCGCTGCCCGGCGGAACCGTCCACTACGCAGCACCCTTCGGCATCTGACCGTCCCGCGGTGCGAGGCCACGGCATCCGGCCTCGCACCGCGACGTCTGCCGGCCTGGTCATCGAGCACCTGCGTACGGCAGGGCGCGGGGTACTCGTCAACGCGGCGAAGCGTTCGTACTGGGCCTCACCGAGCCTCCCCCGTCGACGTCGTCCGCACGGCGCATGCCGCCATGGACAGCAGGAACCCGCCGCCTGGCCACTCGACGGCAGGCAATCAGGGTCATCGGCCGGCTCACGGCCGACGCGGCATGACGAGGGACGCGGTCGGATCAGCCAGGGTCAGCAGGGGTGGCTGCGGCGGCCTGGACGTTTCGCCTCACCTGTCCCCCTCGGTCAGCTCTCCCCCTCGGTCAGCGCCGGCGTCAGCCCGGACCAGGGGTTCGGTGGTTCTCCCGTCACCGGGCCGCACACGCCCGCGCCCCGCTCCTGCGCGGTCCTCAGGGCGAGTGGCACGAGCGGTTCGGGTACGCCGTAGACCAGGTGGCACAGTCGGTCGGGGGGCAGCCGCTCGGTCCACGAGGGGCGGCTGAAGTCCGACACGTACCTCGACCAGGGGCCCTCGAAGGTGACGGTCAGGTCGGCGAGCCGGGCGTAGCCGGGTGCGGGATGGACGCCGGGGTTGAGGACCACGGTGGAGGCCCCGAGCCGGCGGGCGGAGCGGACCAGGCGGCGGCAGTCCGGCAGTGCGTCGGGGGCTGCCGGCACCTGGTCCAGGAAGCAGCCGTCGACGGCGTACCACTCCTGATGCCGGCGCAGATCCGCGGTGATCTCGGCGTGTTCACGGGCTCCGTAGTCCGTGTCGAGGTAGCCGAGCAGACGGGCTCCCGCCGCGCGCAGTGCCTCGGCAGCCTTGACGAACGCCGGATCGGGGGCGCGGCCGGGGCCGTTCGCCGGGTTCAGTACGACGGCGTAGGTGCGCGCGGCGCGCGTGATGAGCCGGTGCCAGGCGCCCGGGTCCTCGGCCGGATGCACGTACAGCGGGACGAGCAGGCTCACCGCGCCGGTGCCCCCTCGGCGCTGCGGGCCCGTGGGCGGACGGCCGCCCACAGTGCCGCCAGGGACGAGTCGAGAGCGTGGGACGGCGACCAGCCCAGGGCGTGGCGGGCGGCGGTGATGTCCGAGCACTGCCACGACACCTGCGCGGAGCGGACGGATGCGGTGCCCTGCGCCTCGTCGATCCGGCCGCGGAAGCCTGCCGCGTCCGCCAGCCCCCGCACGAGGTCCCGCACCGGGCGGGCGTCACCGCCGCCGATGTTCAGCACCGGCGGCAGCGGTCCCGCGGCGGTGACCGCCAGTTGGGCCGCCCGCGCCACGTCGCGTACGTCCACGAAGTCGCGGTACGCGGAGAGGTCACCGAGTCGCAGCGTCGCCGCCGGGTCGTCCCCGGCGCCCGCGAGCAGAGCGGCGACGCGGCCGGGCAGCCCGGTGGGCGGTGCCCCCGCGCCCACCGGGTTCCCCACCCGTAGCACCACCGTGTCCAGCCCGGACGCGGTCACCGCAACCGTGCCCGCGAGCTTGGTTGCGCCGTACGGGCCGGCCGGCCGGGTCGCCGCCGACTCCGTCACCCGTGCTCCGGCCTCGGCGGGCCCGTACTCGGCGGCCGAGCCCAGATGGACCAGGCGGGCCCCGGGCGCCGCGACCCGCAGTGCCGCGCACAGCACGGCGGGACCGCGGGCGTTCACCTCCGCGAGGGTGACGGCGTCGCCCCCGGTCGCGCCCGCGCAGTTGACGACGGCGTCGGGCGCGACCTCGGCCAGGGCCGCCGCCAGGTCCTGCGGACGGTCGGCGGCCAGGTCCACCCCGATGTCGGCGGCGGACGAGCGGCCGCCGACGAGGACCCGCGCGTCCGGCAGGGCGCGCAGGTACTCGGTGATGTGCGTGCCGAGGTAGCCGGTGGCGCCGAGTACGAGGATGTGCATGGTTCCCTCAGGCTCCCTTGAGCAGCAGCGATTTGCGGCTGGTGAACTCCGCGTTGGCCCGGTCGTAGTCGTCGGGGCGGCCGATGTCCAGCCAGTAGCCGTCGAACTCGTAGGCGTGCGGCGGGCGTTCGGCCGCGAGCAGGTCCATCACCAGCTCGTCGAAGCCCAGCGGCAGCCCGGGGGTGTAGCCGTCCAGGGTGGCCCGGGAGACGCCGTAGACGCCCATGGACACCCGGTAGTCGATGCTGGGCTTCTCGGTGAAGGCCACGACGCGGCTGGCGTCGGTGGTCAGCACCCCGAAGTCGATGTGCACCTTGCGGGCGTACGTGGCGATGGTCAGGGGTGTGCCGGACGCCTCGTGCCTGCGCAGCACGTCGGCGTAGTCGAGGTCGGTGAGCACATCGCCGTTCATGACCAGGAAGTTCTCGGGCAGCCGGTCGCGCAGGGTGAGCAGGGGGCCCATGGTGCCGAGCGGGCTCTCCTCGGTGGCGTAGTCGACGCTGAGACCCCACTGGGTGCCGTCACCGACGTAGGCGCGGATGATCTCGCCGAGGTGGCCGATGGCGATGGTGCAGCGGGTGAAGCCGGCCGTGGACAGCTGGCGCAGCACTATCTCCAGGATGGCGTGCTGATCCCCGATGGGGACGAGCGGCTTGGGCAGCGCGGTGGTGTACGGCCGCAGCCGAACGCCCTTTCCTCCGGCCAGGATGACTGCATGCATGACATACCTCCTGCGGGTACGTGCCGGGCGGGTCAGATGTTGTAGATGCCGGTCTTGTAGCGGGCCAGGTTGGCCGGATCGACGAACCACCGGGCGGTTCGCGCGAGCCCTTCCTCCAGCGTGTGGCCGGGCTGCCAGCCGGTCGCCGCGGTCAGCCGGGTCGCGTCGGCGACGAGCCGCATCACCTCGGAGGCCGCGGGCCGCAGGCGTTCGGGGTCCTCGCGGACGTCGAGGGGGGCGTCCATGACCTTGCCGATCAGCGCGACGAGGTCACCGACGGAGATCTCGCCGCCGGTCCCGGCGTTGAAGGTGCGGCCGACGACCTGCTCGGCCGGCGCGGTGCCCACCGCGAGGAAAGCCCGGGCGGTGTCCTCGACGAAGGTGAAGTCCCGGGTGGGGCGCAGGTCTCCGAGCGTGATGGTGCGCTGCCCGGCCGCCACCTGGCCGATGACCGTGGGGATCACGGCGCGCATCGACTGGCGCGGGCCGAAGGTGTTGAAGGGCCGCAGCGTCACCACGGGGGTGCCGAAACTGGCGTGGTAGCTGTCGGCCAGCCGGTCACCACCCGCCTTCGAAGCGGCGTACGGGGACTGCGTGTTGATGGGGTGGTCCTCGGTGATCGGCACGGTCTGCGCGGTGCCGTACGTCTCGCTGGTCGAGGTGTGCACCAGGCGCGGGGTCCGAAGGGCGCGCACCGCCTCCAGCACGTTGAGCGTGCCGGTGACATTGGTGTCCACGTAGCTGTGCGGGGCCTGGTAGGAGTACGGGATCGCGATGAGCGCGGCCAAGTGGTACGCGCAGTCGGCGCCGTCGAGCAGGCCGCGTACCGAGCCGGGATCCCGTACGTCGCCGAGGACGATCTCCACCTGGTCGAGGACGTCGGAGGGCAGGGTCTCCAGCCAGCCGTAGGAGGAGAAGGAGTTGTACTGGGCCATGGCCCTCACGCGGTGGCCGGAGGCGACGAGCGCCTCGGTGAGATGCGAGCCGATGAAGCCTTCGGCTCCGGTGACGGCGGCGAGCGGTGCGGAGGTCAACTCTTGGTCCCTTCGTAGTGGTCGTCAGGCGGGAGACCCGGCGTGGACGGGATGCGGGTCTGCGGTCTGCCAGGGGTCGTTCGCGTGGTCAGGCGTGCGGGGAGGGCCGGCCGAGCAGGCGTATCGCGCAGGCCGCGAGACAGACGGCGGCCACACCGCAGGCGGCCGGCAGTACGGCCGGTCCCGGTGGCAGGTGCAGCAGGGTCACCGCTCCGGCCGCGCCGGCGGCGGCCAGGCAGAGAACGGCGGGCGGCCAGGCCACCCCGAACGCCTGCAGGAGCAGGGCGGTCCACAGGGCCGCCGCGAGCAGGAGAAGGGAGGCCTCGGAGTCGGTGAGCAGGGCCGCCGGCAGCAGCAACAGCAGATAGCCGGACAGGCACAGGCCGAGTACGGCGGCCGAGCGCAGCAGGAAGGTGCCGGGAGTCGCGCTGACGCGTAACGCGGCGACCGACCAGCCTCGGTAGCGGTACAGCAGCCACTCGGCGGGGCCCATGCTGAGGGTCAGTGCGATCACCGCGTACGGCTGCCGCCGGCCCTCCAGCATGACGAGCACCGCCGCGGCGAGTCCGAACAGACCGTACGGCAGGGATGCGCGAAGTCGCGGCCGCCCGGCGTCGGCAGCGGCCTGGCCTGCGCGCCCCGCCCACAGGACTCGTCCGGCGGCCACCGACGTGGCCAGCAGGGCGAGGAGAGGCAACCCGACCCGCAGTTCCGGCCCGGGCTCCCACCACGGGAGTACCGCGGCGCCCGCGATGAGCGGGCTGAGCGCGGCCAGCAGCAGTCGCTCGCGGCCCAGGACGAGCAGCACACTCGCCCCGGCCAGATACAGCGATTGGGCGGCCGCCACGCCGATGGCCGACGGGCCGTCGGCGGGCAGCGCGGCGAGGGCTGTGGCCACCGCGGCGCCCAGTGCGGACCCGGCTAGCAGCGTGCCTGACGCCTCCCGGCGTCCGGTCACCAGTCGCAGGTGCGCGCGATGGCCCAGTGCCTGTCCCCACGCCCACGAGGCGATGCCCGCCACGATGAGCACAGGCGCGTGCCGGTCGATCGGCCAGAGCGGTGCGATGAGGAGGTAGGCCAGGGCGGGGAGCGCGAAGAGCACGCCGCGCAGCAGGCAGCGCAGGGTGTCCGGTCGCCACGGGTCGGTCGCGGGCGGCGGCTCGGGGAACGTCCGGGGCACCCTCTCGTACAGCGCGGTAGCCAGCGAGAAGAGGTTGGGGTGGCCGTACCGCTCCTTGATCAGCGAGGCGGACAGGCCCTCCGCCTCCAGGAGCGCCGCCACCTCGTAGGGATGGACGGCGGGCCCTATGGCGTCGGCGAGTTCGGCGGCGAGCGTGCTGACCGCCGCCTCGTCGGGGCCGTGGCCGGGCAGCCGTATCGCGAGTGTGGCGTCGTCCAGCGCCCAGCGTGGGCGGCGGCGCGGCGGGCGGGGTTCGGCCAGCCGCAGGGCGAGGGTGTCCTGCCCCGCGTCGCCGGGTTCGAGGGATATCGGTCCGCTCATCCGGTGAGGCTCCTCGTGCCGGTGACCGCCGGAGCGGGCAGCACGACTCTGGCGGGCAACTCTGCTTTGCCTGCCGCCAGTTCGTGGTAGATGGCGCGGAAGGTGTCGATGGTCTGCCGCAGGGTGAACTGCTCGATCACCCGCAGCCGTGCCGCCTCGCCCATCGCCCGGCGCCGGACGGGATCGTCCAGCAGCTCCAGCGCGGCGGCGGCCATGGCGGCCGGGTCGCGCGGCGGCACCACGAGGCCGGTGTCGCCGACGGCTTCGCGCACTCCGCCGACGTCGGTGGAGACGGTCGCCCGGCCGCACGACATGGCCTCGATGAGCGTGAACGGGAAGCCCTCGCTGATGCTGGACAGCATCACCACGTTGCCGGCGGCGTAGGCGTCCTTGATGTCGTCGACGCGCCCCTCGAAGGTCACGGCGTCGCCGTGCCCCAGCTCGGCGGCCAGGGCCTCGCAGCGCTCGCGGTACGCCTCTCCGCCCCGGGGCGTACCCCCGAACAACCGCAGGCGGGCGTCCGGCAGTCGGTCCCGGACGAGCGCGAAGGCACGGATCAGGGTCTCCAGGTCCTTGATCGGGTCGACGCGCCCGGCCCAGCTCAGCGTGAGGGCCTCCGGCTCCGGACCGGCCGGCGGGAACGCGGCGGGATCGACGCCGTTGTAGACGGTGCGGATCGACTCCGGGTCGGCGCCGCCCTGCTCCTCCCACAGCCGGTTGTAGCGGTTGCCCGGGGTGATCAGGGCAGCCTGGCGGTAACTCTCCTCGGCCAGCAGCCGGAAGAAGTCCAGGATCACCGCTTTGACGGGCCAGCGGTACGGCGCGGTGCGGTATCCGAGGTAGCGCTCGCGCAGGTAGACCCCGTGCTCGGTGAGCAGCAGCGGAACTCCGTACCGCTCGCGGGCGGCGAGCCCCGGCAGGACGGCGACACCTCCGCTGACGGCGTGTGCGACGCCGTCCTGCGGGGACGGCGCGGCCAGCGGGCGCAACGCGTGTTCGAGCAGGGCGGTGGCGGTGAGCGCGTCGTGCAGGGTCGGCCGCGCCTCGCGCACGGCCAGCCCGGGACGCGTCCATACGGCGGTCAGGACGGCGATCGCCGTGTCGCCCCGCAGGAATGGGCTGAGTTCGCCGTTCGCCGCCGCCCACGCCATGGTGTGCAGGGCGGGTGCGAAGCCGTCCTCGGCGCCGGGGTCGACGAGCGCGGTCAGGAACCGCTCGTAGGCGTCGGTGAGCCTGCGACGGGACCGGCCGCGCGGTGGGCGGCCCTCCGGAGCGGAACCCCACATGGGAACGGACAGGACGTCGCGGACGTGGTCGGGGAGGTCCCACACGATGGGCTCCCGTCCGGTGCCGGTGACGGCGATGACGTCGAACTCGATGTCGGGCATGCCGGTGACGAGCTGGTCGCACCAGACGCTCACGCCGCCGTGACTGTGCGGGTAGGTGCCTTCGGTGAGCAGGGTGACGCGCGCGGCGTCGTTGCGTCGCGCGCCGTGGTGAACGTGCATTGATGTGCTCCACGGCCGAGGTGTGGGGAAGGATGCCGGTCCCGGCCTGCCGACGGGCGGCCGGGACCTCGCTGCCGGTACGCCGGTCAGCTCCCCGCGGGCAGGACCGGCTCGGCCACGCCCTCGGGCACGCGGGCGTCCGGTGCCGGGGCGGTGGCCGACGCGGCACCGCCCGTGCCGGGGGCCGTGGTGGAGGCCGCGGACTGCGGCAGGGTGAGGGTGAGCGGCTCGGCGGCCGGGGCCCACCCGGACCGTTCGCCCGCGTACGCCTCGCCGAAGGCCGAGCCGGCCCGGGTGGTGCCCTCGGGCATGGTGGCGGGGACGGCCACGCCGCCGGGGCTCTCGACGGTGACGGTGTCACCGATCCGGTAGGCGGTGACCTGCCCGTCGCCCACCGCGGCCCGCCAGGAGGCGCGCTGCTTCAGCTCGTTGCCGATGTCCTTCATCCGCAGGTTGACCATCGGCGTGTTCTGCGCGAACAGCGTGTCGTAGGTGTCGAGCACGCCGTCCAGGACCGGGTAGGCGATCCGGTCCTCGGCCAGGTTGGACTGGTGGATGAAGTGCGGCTTGGGGTCGTTGCCGAGGACGTGGCCGAAAGCGATCTGCCGCTCCAGGGGCACGATGTGCTGCGCGTAGCCGGTGGCCGTGTCGAGCGGCGCGGGCAGGCAGGTCGTGGTGTCCGGGTTGTCCTCGCAGATGCCGCTGCCGCCCCGTGCGCGGCTGGTGTAGATCCAGTTGTACTCGTCGACCTGCTCGGCCGCCCGGCCCGCGTTGTAGAAGATGTTCATCGGGTAGCGGGGGACCGTCGTGGCGGGCCCGACCTTCCGCTGGCCGGGCTCACGGGAGTTGTCCGAGGCCAGCCAGCCGATGCCGGTGTCGGCGAGGGCGAGCGCCAGGTTGGGGTTGTCGGCCGGCTGCTGCGGCAGAACCCGCAGCCCGGAGTGCTCGCCGGTCACCAACTCGTCATTGCCCAAAGGCAGTTGAGCCTGCTGACCCCACACCTGGTTGTGGGCGATCTCGTCGGCGACATCGGCGCGGCTGACCCACTTGGTGCTGCCGTCGGTGTTGGTGGCGCACCGCCACGGCACGACGGAGGTGTCCTGTTCGCAGCCGAGGAAGGCGTGTGTGTAGGTGTGGTTGATCCAGCGGAACTCGGCGCGTCCGGCGATGAGTCGGTCGGCCAGCGGGTCGGCTCCGTTGTTGTCCTCGCGGTGGTCGACGCTGCCGGCGCCGTTGTAGGCGAGGTCGAGAGTGAAGTCGCGCTCGCGCTGCCAGGTGACGGCGTGATCGACGTCGGTGGGCGTCATCCTGATCGGGTCGGGCGTGGCGTCGGGGTCGGTGCAGTCCACGTCGCCGGGTGTGCAGTTGAGCGTGGAGTTCCAGCGGTCGTCGGCGGCGAACACGTCGTCGACGTGTACGGCGAAGTAGTTGCGGGAGGCGCCCAGGTGCACTCCGCCGGTCATCCACTCGACGATGCCGCGGGCGAGCAGCCGGAACTGCTGCTGGTACTGGTTGTAGACGAAGGTGACGACGAGTTCACGCCGCCCGTCGTGCCGGTACTCCCCCACCAGCGAGCCCTGCTTGCTCGTGCCCGGGATCGGCGCCTGCACGTAGGGAGTGAAGTCGGCTCCGGCCATCGGGGTCGACAGGAAGGCGTAACTCTCGCCGACGGTGGGCGAGTTGTCCTCGAAGGGCACCGGCCCGTCGAGGTAGTCGAACGGACCCGCCCGCCCGGCGTCCGTCACCCGGGCCTGCACGCCGTCGACGCTGCCCGAGTAGCCGCCGTACACCGGGTACTGGAGTCCGGCCTCGGGGCGGGCGTACGTGTACGCGTCGACCTGCGGGACGTCGTAGGCCTTCTCGTAGGCCACCAGGGCGGCCATCTCGGGCGAGTTCGCGGGGAACGGGTTGTCGTTGGGAAGGACGACCGCCTGGAACTTGGCGCGGTCCCGGCCGTCCACGGTGTCCGCGAGATATCCGGCATCGATCACCGGGCGGCCGGACTGTGTGAGGTCGATCTCCGTGTACGGGGTTCCCGCGGTGTCCAGTTCGGCGGCGATGGCGTCGGTGGCCGGGCCTCCATCGCTGACGACGAGCACCCGCAGGTCGATGCGGGGCGGCGGCGGATCCGCGGCGTATGCGGTCGGTACACCTAAGGCGGCTATGAGCGCGCCCGTCGTGAGCAGAGTGGTGCTCAAGGTCCGCTTCATGCGGTGCTGTCCCCTCCCAGGGCAGGGGCGAGCACGGCTCCGCTGAGCGAACGCACCCCCGCGCGTGACGCCGGCTTCCCCCTCAGAGACCGGTCGTCGACGCATCCGTCGCGTCAAATAGTGAGGTATCTGTGGAGCTTTCGTGGTCTTGCTGCGCAACCTGACGGAAAAACGCAGGTGCGTGGCGAACGGTCCCTCCGGGCCGACGGCGGCCTCGGCGGTGGATCACGGAGGACCGCCGTGGGGCGCTCCAGGCTCTACGGCCCAGGTGGGAGGGGGGAATCCGGCATCCGCGGGCTGCTGGAGAGCTCCGGTTCGACCGCCACTGGTCTGGACCGGTGGGCAGGGATGGCTGCGGGCCGGTTTCAGGTCAACCTCTGCGTCAGTCCATGTTCGAGCTGGACAGAGCTTCGGTGATCATGCGGGTGGCGAAGTCGCGGTCGTCGGTGATCCGGTTGATGTGCTCGGCGAGCAGGAACGCCGTGGCTTCCAGGGGGTTCATCTCGTCCCCGGTCCAGTCGCCGAACTGCTTGCGCCACAGCCCGGGGCTCAGGCCGGTACCGGCCGCGACGACCAGGGCGGCCATCGTGGGAATGGACTCGGCAGGGATGCTCTTGGGCATCATGCGCAGCGAGCCCACGAAACTGGGCACCACGTACTCGATGACGTCCCTGTCGTGGTCCTCGTAGGTCATACGCAGCCACTGCACGAACATGTAGATCAGCGTGCACGCGCCGTCCACCAGGTCATCGACTTCCTCGGGGCCCAGCGACGCGATGAACTGGTCGACCAGCTGCTGCTGTTCGGGGTCGGTCTCGGCCTTGCCCGCGTAGATGGTTCTGAGCCGAGAGTCGATCATCATGAGTGCTGCACCCACATCGCCGACGGGAGCGTTCTCGGGATCGCAGGGCGATGGCACAGGGTTCCTCCTCGGACGACCGTGGGCGACGCAGCGTTTCTGTACGGTAGCCCGCCGACGGGACGCCGTCCTGACGAACGCCGATGGAGATCCTTCTGGGCTACACCCTGCTGACCAAAGGTCGGCAAGGCTCCCACCATCACCTACGACACCAATTCCCCGGCCCGGGACGGGGCAGGCGGATGGTCCGGCCCTGTGCGGTGCCTTCCACCGCAGGTTCCGGGGCAGCTCGGCAGCCGCGTCCACTTTCACCGAGCCGGCCCGCCACCGCGGCCGAAAGCCCGTACAACCCCAGACCGAGGTGACGTGTCTTCACCTCTGACCGGAACGCCTCCGAGCGTTTCTTCCCAACTCGTTCCAACGGGGGAACACATGAGCTTGGCACGCATGTGCACACGCACCCGCACCCGCACCCGCACCCGCCGCGGCACGGCCGTAGCCCTCACGATGCTGATGGCGGCGGCACTCGGCGCCGCCGGCGCCGGGGCGTCGACGGCCGGTACGGCAGCCGCAGCGCCGCAGACACGGCAGATCGCCTCGTCGGTGCTCGGTACCGACTACAAGATCACGCTCACCGCTCTGCGTTCGACGCAGGACGAGTACGCCGCCTCCGTGCGTCTGCAGGTATACACGCAGTCGGACGGCACCTGGAAGGAGTCGGACCGCGTCACCGTGGGCGACGTGGACGGCTGGTTCTGGTTCCCCCTCACCGGCGCGGGCGCCGTCTGCCAGCTCTCCACCGCAAGCACCGAGCCCGCCCCGCTGACGGTGAGCCTGCTACTCACTCCGTCCCTCGGCTGCTCCGAGCCGACCCACTACGTCATCAAGGACGGCCGGGTCTACGCCGACTGACCCAACGCCCCCTCCCTGACCCTGCGGCACTCGTCGATGGCGGTCACCGCGATCCTTTCGGTGGCGGTGACCGCCCTTGAGTGTCGTGTGACGTCGTGAGCGCGTCCCCGGCGGCATCACAGGCCTTCACCGCCGTGCACCGTCTCCCGCGCCGTACGCTGATCGACAAGTCGACGCGGTGCGGACGAGGGGGATGTCTGGTGGGTGTGGCGGACGTGTTCGAGGTGCGGTCTGTCCCGGAGTTGCTCGTCGAGAACTCCTTACGCCATGGCGACAAGGTCGCGTTCGCCGATGACCGGCGCGCGGTGAGCTGGGCCGACCTGGAGCGTCGGACGGCTCGCTTGGCGGTGCGGCTGGCGGTCCGCCGGGGTGCCAGGGTGGCGTTCTGCCTGGACAACAGCGTGGAGGTGGTCGAGGGTCTCCTCGCCACCGTACGGGCCACCGCCGTCGGTGCGCCGTTGAGTTCTCGCGCCACCGACACGGAACTCGCGGCGCTGCTGGCCGACTGTGATCCGGAGGTACTGGTCACCGACCGGCGGAACCTGCCGCGGATCGCCCGGCTGACGGCAGGTCGGAAACTGCGGCTGGTGGTGACCGGCGAGGGCCAACTGCCCCACGGCGCCGCGCGATTCGAGGACCTCGTCGCCCAAACCCCGGCCTCGCCCCCTGACGATCTCGGCCTGGACGAACCGGCGTGGCTGCTCTACACGTCCGGCACCAGCGGTACGCCCAGGGCCGCGGTGTCCAGCCAGCGCTCCGCGCTCTGGTCCTCCGTCGCCTGTTACGTCCCCCGGCTCGGGCTGGCGGCGACCGACCGGGTGCTGTGGCCGTTGCCTCTGTCGCACACCTACGCCCACTCGCTGTGCGTACTGGGGACCACCGTGGCCGGTGCGAGCGCACGGATCACTGCGGCACCGGAGCCGGGCGAACTGGTCCGGCTGGTCGAGGAGTACGCGCCCACGGTCCTCGGTGGAGTTCCCCTCACGTACCGGCAGTTGCTCGATGGCGGCCTGGGGGCAATGCCCGGCTTGCGATTCTGTGTCACCGCCGGCGCCCCCAGCGACCCGGATCTGCGAGAGCAGGTCGGGACACGGTTCGGTGCGCCGCTCCTCGACGGCTACGGCAGCACCGAGACCTGCGGCAAGATCGCGATGGAGTTGCCCGACGGGTCGTCGGGGCGCGGCAGCAGCGGGCCGCCTTTGCCCGGTACGGACATTCGGCTGGTCGATCCAGAGAGCGGACGCACGGTCACCGACGGCGCAGAGGGCGAGATCTGGGTCCGCGGACCTGGCGTCATGCTCGGCTACCACAACCGGCCCGAGGAGACCGCCGATGCCGTACGCGACGGCTGGTACCGGACAGGTGACCTGGGTCGACTCGACGAGCACGGCTGCCTGAGCGTCACCGGGCGGGTCGGCGACCGGATCGTACGCGGCGGCGAGAACGTCGACCCGGCCGAGGTCGAGCAGGTGCTGCGCGGCCTGCCCGGGGTGCGGGACGCGGCCGTGGTGGCGCGGGCGCATCCGCTGCTCGGCGAGGTTCCGGTGGCGTTCGTGGTTCCCGCACAGTCCACCCTCGACACTGCGGGCCTGGTGCGGGCCTGCGCCGCGGTGCTCTCCGCGCACAAGGTTCCCGACGAGGTCCTGTTCACGCCGGCCGTTCCGCGCACCGCTGCGGGCAAGCCGCGCCGGGCCCTGCTGCGCGAGGCCCTCGCCGAGCGGGCGGCCGAGCCGACCCTCGAACTGCTCGCCGACCGCACGTCCGGCGAGCGGCGGGCCGCGCTGACCGACCTGGTGTGTGCGGAGGCATCGGCC
Organism: Streptomyces sp. NPDC107528; assembly: GCF_055639295.1. Classification (NCBI taxonomy): domain Bacteria; kingdom Bacillati; phylum Actinomycetota; class Actinomycetes; order Kitasatosporales; family Streptomycetaceae; genus Streptomyces; species Streptomyces sp. NPDC107528. The sequence goes on along the minus strand of NZ_JBVKAV010000005.1, from coordinate 371,074 downwards.
ATCCGCGGGTCGGCCGCCGATCCCGGCACCGCGTTCGCCGATCTCGGCCTGACCTCCATGGACGCGATGTCCCTGTGGCACCGGCTCAGCCTGCGCACGGGGCTGCGGCTGCCGGCGACGCTGGTCTGGGACCACCCGAACCCGGCCGCGGTCGCCGCCTATCTGGACGCCCGACTGCAGCGGACCGCCGCGCCCACGGCCACCTGCCCGGCCGCGCCCGCGACGGCGGCACCGCAGCGTCCGCATGCCGAGCCGGTGGCGATCGTGGCCGTCGGCTGCCGCTACCCCGGTGGGGTGGTCACGCCCGAAGACCTCTGGCGTCTGACGGCCGACCGAGTGGACGCCACCGGCGACTTTCCCACCGACCGGGGCTGGGACATCGACTCCCTCCACCATCCCGACCCCGACCGGATCGGCACCACGTACGCCCGGCGTGGCGGCTTCCTCGACAACGTGGCGGACTTCGACCCCCTGTTCTTCGGTATGTCGCCGCGCGAGGCGATGGCCACCGATCCTCAGCACCGCCTGCTGCTGGAAGTCGCCTGGGAGACTCTGGAACGCGCCGGCATTCCCGCGCCGGACGTGCGCGGCACGAGCACCGGCGTGTTCGTCGGACTGATGCACGTCGGCTACGGCAACGGCGTCTCGCCGCACGAGTTGGAGTCGCACATCGGCATCGGGTCGTCCGGCAGTGTCGCCTCCGGACGTATCGCCTACGTCCTGGGGCTGCGCGGACCGGTCATGACCCTGGACACGGCCTGCTCGTCCTCGCTGGTCGCGATGGACCTGGCCGCCAAGTCGCTGCGCGCCGGGGAGTGCACGCTCGCACTGGCCGGCGGTGTGACGGTGTTGTCGAGTCCGCAGCCGTTCGTCCCGTTCAGCCGGCAGCGCGCCTTGTCGCCGGACGGCCGCTGCCGGCCGTTCGCCGCGGGTGCGGACGGCACCGCGTGGGGCGAGGGCGTCGGTCTGGTGCTGCTGGAGAAGCTGTCGGACGCCCGGCGCAACGGCCATCCGGTGCTGGCCGTGCTGCGCGGGTCCGCGGTGAACTCCGACGGAGCGTCCAACGGTCTCACCGCCCCCAACGGCGAAGCGCAGCGGGAACTGATCCGGCTGACCCTCGCCGACGCGGGACTGCGGGCATCGGACGTGGACGTGGTGGAGGGGCACGGCACGGGCACCGCGCTCGGTGACCCGATCGAGGCCGGCGCCCTGTTGGCCACCTACGGGCAGGGCCGTGATCCGGACGACCCGGTGTGGCTGGGCTCGGTCAAGTCGAACCTCGGGCACACCCAGGCCGCGGCAGGCGTGGCGGGCGTGATCAAGATGATCGAGGCGATGCACCACGGCGAACTGCCGGCCTCGCTGTACGCGGAGCAGCCCTCCCCGCACGTCGACTGGGCCGCCGGCGCGGTGCGGTTGCTCGACCGGGCGCGGCCATGGCCACGCCGGGAACGGCCGCGGCGTGCGGCGGTCTCGTCGTTCGGCATCGGCGGTACGAACGCCCACGTGATCATCGAGGAGCCGACGGAGGCCGATTCCGGTGGCGGGGCGGGGGTCACCGGGTCCGGGTCCGAGGGCGGAGCCGTGGCGAGCACGGAACCGGGCGTCCGTTCCCCGCACGGAGCCGGCGCGGGATCGGGCGCGGGATCGGAGCGGGCACCCGGCACCGACGTCCTCCCGGCCGCCCCGACCGTGCCGGCGGCCCGACTGCCGACAACGCCCTGGCTGGTCGGCGGCGGCGACGAGGCCGGCCTGCGCGCCCATGCCGCGAAGCTGGCCGCCGCGCTGGCTGATGTGACCGGCGCGTCCGCAGCGCTGGACGTCTCGTACTCACTGGCGACCAGCAGGGCACCCCTCTCCCACAGGGCCGCCGTGCTGGCCGCCGATGCCGAGGGGCTGCTCGCCGGGCTGCGCGCCCTGGCCGACGGTGTCGACACACCGGCGCTGCTGCGGGGCACCGCCCGTACCCGCCCGAAGGTGGCGCTGCTCTGCGCGGGCCAGGGCGGCCAGCGGCCCGGGATGGGCAGCGAACTGCGCGCCGCCTTCCCGGTCTTCGACGCGGCGTTCACCGGGTGGTGCGAGGAGTTCACGCCCTGGCTCGACCGGCCGCTGCTGGAGGTGATCGACTCCCCCGACGCCGCCCTGCTGAATCGCACCGACTACGCGCAGCCCGCGCTGTTCGCCTTCACGGTCGCCCTGCACACGCTGCTCGCCGAATGGGGCGTGCGGCCGGACTTCCTGGTCGGTCACTCGATCGGTGAGCTGGCCGCCGCTCACCTTGCCGGTGTGTTCTCCCGGGCCGACGCGGTCCGACTGGTCGCCGCCCGCGGCCGGTTGATGGCGGCCCTGCCCACCGGCGGCGCGATGATCGCCGTGCGTGCGACGCAGGCCGACGTCACTCGCCATCTCGGTGAGGAGCCCGGCCGGGTGGCGGTCGCGGCGGTCAACGGACCCACGTCGGTCGTGCTGTCCGGCGCCGAGGACGCGGTGACCGCGCTGGCCGCCGCCATCGGACGCCCGTCCCACCGGCTACGGGTCAGCCACGCCTTCCACTCACCGCTGCTGGACCCGATGCTGGCCGAGTACCGGGCGGTCGCGGAGACGGTGACCTTCCAACGGCCGTCCGTTCCGGTGGTGTCCACGCTGACCGGCCGTCCGGAGCAGGACGCGCTCACCGACGCCGAGCACTGGGTACGGCAGGCGCGTGAGACGGTTCGGTTCGCCGACGCGGTGCGCTGGCTGGCCGGCGAAGGCATCACGGCGTACGTCGAGGCCGCGCCTTCCTCCTCGCTCGCAGTGGCGGCAGAGGACTGCGTCGCGCCGGACGCGGGCGCGGTGTTCACGTCGTGCCCCGATCCGCGTACGGCAGTGGAGGCGCTGGCCGCGCTTCATGTGCACGGGGTGCCGGTGGACTGGCGGTCGGTGTACGCGGGCAGCGGTGCAGGTCGGCGTGCGCTGCCCACCTATCCCTTCCAGCGACAGCGCTACTGGCTGAACGCCGTCCGGCATCGCACCCCGTCCGGTCACCCCCTGATGGGCCTGCCGCAGCACGATGCCGACGGGCCCGGGATCCGGCACACCGCCGTACTGTCCACCACGTACCACCCCTGGCTCGCCGACCACGCGATCGGCGGCCGGACCGTGGTGCCCGCCACCCTCTTCGCCGAACTGGCCTGCCGAGCCACCGGCACCCCCGGCGCCGTCCGGCTGGCCGAACTGGCCTTCCACGAGCCGCTCGTGCTGTCCCCGGCGGATCGGATACAGGTGCAGGTGGTGGCCGGAGCACCGGACGCAGCGGGCGGGCGCCCGGTCACCGTCTGGGCCCGCACGGCCGGCACCACGGGGCCGTGGAGCCGGCATGCCACCGCGACGACCGCGCCGGCCCAGGCTCCGCCCACCGAGCCGGGAGGGGCGTGGCCGCCCGCCGGCGCCCAGCGGACAGCCGTCGACTATCCGCGCCTCGCGGCGAACGGCCACCACTACGGGCCGGCCTTCCGCGCGGTGCGCGCCCTGTGGCGCCGGGACCAAGAGGTCTTCGCCGAACTGGCGCTGTCAGCTGCTGAATCGGCAACAGCCGAGTCGTACACCCTGCACCCCGCTCTGTTCGACGCGGCGCTGCATGCCGCGCTGCTGGCCGAGGAGCCGGGCGCGCGAACGCGTGAGCCGCGGGCCCCGCTCGCCTGCACGGGCCTGACGGTGTACGCCACCGGTGCCTCGGCGGCGCGGGCCGTCGTACGGCGCCTCGGTGAGGACGAGTTCCGGGTCACCCTCACCGACCCCGCCGGTCGGCCCTTGGCCGCCGTGGAGTCCATGGTCACCCGCGCGATCCCGACGGCCGCCGCAGCGCGAGCCGAGACATACCGCCTCACCTGGCGGCCCGCGGCGCCGGTCCACGACGCGAGCACGGAGCACGAACTCCTCGACGTGGCCCGACTCGCCGCGGCCCTGCCCGCGGACGCCACCCCGCCCGAACGCGTCCGTGAGCTCCTCACCGCCGTGCTGGAGGCCGTACGCGAATGGACCTCCGATGCGCGGCCGGGCCGTCTGATGGTGCTCACCCACAACGCCACCGGCGACGACCCGGACCTCGCCGAGGCCGCGGTCGCCGGGCTCGTGCGCAGTGCCCAGTCCGAGCACCCGGACCGGATCGTGCTGGTCGACCGGGGTGGACTTCCGGGCTCGCCACGGGACTTGGAAACCGCATCAGGGGACTTGGAGACGGCGCTGCGATCCGGCGAGCCACAGGTTCGTGTGCGCGACGGTGTGGTCCTGGTGCCCCGCCTGATCCTCACGGATCCGCCCACCACCGAGCCGCCCGCCCTGGACCCCGAGGGGACGGTGCTCATCACCGGCGGCACAGGTGCGCTCGGAGTGAGCCTCGCGCGGTATCTGGTCGCCGAACGCGGGGTACGGCACCTCCTGCTGACGGGCCGCAGCGGACGCGTCCCGGACTGGGCGGGCGGTCTGCCGGCGAAGGTGCGCGTGGTGACGTGCGACGTGAGCGACCGCGCGTCCGTCGAAGCCCTGGTCGCCTCCTGCCGACCGGCGCCGACGGCGGTCTTCCACCTTGCCGGGGTGGTGGACGACGGCGTGGTGGACACGATGACCGGGGACCGGCTGGCGGCCGTGCTCGCGCCGAAGGCGGACGGCGCCTGGCATCTGCACGCGGCGACGAAGGACCTCGGTCTGTCCGCGTTCGTGCTGTACTCCTCGGCCGCCGGAGTCCTGGGCCGGCCGGGCCAGTCGAACTACGCGGCCGCGAACGGCTTCCTCGACGCGCTCGCCCGGCACCGCGTGGCGCACGGGCTGCCCGCCCAGGCCTTGGCGTGGGGTCCGTGGACCACTGCGGACGAGGAAGGGATGGCGGCCCGCGTCGCGCCCGCCCGCCTCGGCGAGGGCGGCGTGCTGTCCGTCACCGAAGGGGAAGGCGTACGACTCCTCGACGCGGCCATGCGCCTTGCGGAACCGGTGCTGGTGCCGATCCCGTTGGACCTCGCGGCAGCGGGCGGCCCGGCCGCGCCGTCCGTCCTCGCGGATCTGGTGGCACAGCGTACGGCTCGGTCGGAGCGGTACGTCCCTGACGTACCGAACCCTGGGACTGCTGAGGCTGAGGGGGACGTCAGGGCTGCGGCGCCGGCGCCCGGCGCATGGCGTGAGCGGCTCGCCGTCGTCGCCGCGGCCGAACGTGAGACCGTCCTGGCCGAGCTGATCCGCGTCGAGGTCGCCGCGGTGCTCGGCTTCGCCGACCCGGCCTCGCTCCCCGCCGAACGGGCCTTCAGCGAGCTCGGTTTCGACTCGCTGACTGCCGTACAGCTCCGCAACCGCCTCAGCGCGTTCACCCGCGTGCGCCTGGCTCCGACCGTCGTGATGGAGTTCCCCACGCTGCCCGAGTTGGCCGCGCACGTCCACGCCGCTCTGGTCGAGGCGGGCGCGGTGCCGCAGGACAGTTCCGAAACACCAACTCCGGCGGCAGACCGGGCGGACAGCTCAGCGGAAGCGCACGACGTAAGGGACGCGCACGACCCTCACTCCACGCCCTCCTCCCCCTTCCGGTTCAGCGCCCTCTACCACCGAGTGCTGTGCGATCAGGGGCCGTTGGAGGCGATGGGTCTGCGGCATCTCGCGTCCCACGCCCTGCCGACCTTCTCCGAGAAGGAACGCACCCGGCATGCCGTCCCGCCGGTCCGGCTCGCTCACGGCGGCGGCACACCGCTGGCGTACATCCCGGACTACCTCTCGCCGCTGCACCGCGAACCCACCGCTCTGGCCGAGCGGTTCGACGGCGAGCGCGACCTGTACCTGCTGGAGCATCCCGGATTCGGGACGCGCCGGGCCGTCCCGGACGGCATGGCCACGCTGGTGCGGACGCACGCCGAGACCGTGCGGGCTCTGCCCACGGACCGGGCACCGGTGATCGTCGGCTACTGCGCCGGCGGCGCGATCGCGCACGCCGTTGCCCGTCGTCTCGCGCACACGGGACACCCGCCGGCCGGTGTGATCCTGATCGACTCCCATGCCGGACTGATGCGCCGCAACGACCCTCGCGGGCTGGCCCTGGTGTCCGCCGGCGCCGCTCTGCCGGACGACGTGGTCGACCAGTTGGACGACTCGTTGCTGATCACCGGGGGTGGCTACGCGCGCGTGCTCGAGAACTGGCAGCCCGAACCGTCGCCGGTCCCGACCCTGTTGCTGCGTGGCCGGCCCACCCCGCACATGCGGCAGACGGCTCCTGACGGGGACTGGCAGCCCCACTGGCCGCTGTCCCACGACAGCGCGGACCTGCCCGGCGATCACTTCTCCGTGCTGAACCGCGATGCCCACGACACGGCAGCGGCGATCCGTGCCTGGCTGACCGGATGACCACGAGCACCCACGCCCCGATGACGACGCACACCACCACTGCAATGGCCATCACGAATGCCTGGCCGCGTAGCCATAGTCGAGAACAGGAGCCCTTCGATGACCTCGGACTACGACCTCGTCGTCGTGGGCGGCGGGCCGGCCGGCTCGACCGCCGCGACGGCCGTGGCCCTGCGCGGGCACCGGGTGCTCCTGCTGGAGCGCGAGACCTTCCCCCGCTACCAGATCGGCGAGTCGCTGTTGCCCGCCACCGTGCACGGGCTGTGCCGCATCCTCGGAGTGGCCGACGAGGTCGCGCGAGCCGGCTTCACCCTCAAACGCGGCGGGACACTGCGCTGGGGCCGCGCCCCTGAGCCCTGGCAGTTCTCCTTTTCCATGACGCCCCGCCTGCCCGAGCCCACCGCGACGGCCTTCCAGGTGGAGCGCTCCCGGTTCGACGAGATCCTGCTGCGCAACGCCGAACGCGTCGGCGTCGACGTGCGCGAGGGCAGTCCCGTACGCCGCGTTCTCACCGACGGCGAGCGGGTGCACGGCGTCGATTACACCGACTCCGACGGGACCGCGCGCACGGCGCACGCCAGGTTCGTGATCGACGCGTCCGGCAACACCAGCCGGATTCACCCTCACGTCGGCGGCGCCCGCGTGTACTCCGACTTCTTCCGCAACCTCGCCGTGTTCGGCTACTACGCCGGCGGCCGCCGCCTCCCCGAACCGAACAGCGGCAACATCTTCTGCGCCGCGTTCGACGCCGGATGGCTCTGGTACATCCCGCTGCGCGACGACCTCACCAGCGTCGGCGCCGTGATCTCACCCGAGCACTATGCGGCCGTCCAGCATGACCCGCGCGGCGCATGGCAGGACATGATCAAGGCGTGCCCGGAAGTCGACCGCCTGCTGACGGGCGTACCGGTCGCGACCGAGCCGCCGTACGACCGGGTGCGCGTGCGCAAGGACTACTCGTACTGGAAGAAGTCACTGTGGACACCGGGCATGGCCCTCGTCGGAGACGCCGCGTGCTTCGTCGACCCGGTGCTGTCCTCCGGAGTCCACCTGGCGACGTACGGCGCCCTGCTGGCCGCCCGCGCGGTGAACTCCGCCCTGGACGGCAGCGTCCCCGAGGTGCGCGGCTTCGCCGAGTTCGAGGCGCGCTACCGCCGTGAGTACGGCGTGTTCTACGAGTTCCTCATCGCCTTCTACGACATGGAGCGCAACGAGCAGTCGTACTTCTGGTCGGCGAAGAAGGTCACCCGGGTCGACCTGGACGAAGTCGCCGCCTTCGCCGAGCTGGCCGGCGGCGTGGCCTCCGGCGACACAGCAGTGATCGCCGCCGGCCACGCCCACTGGAGTGCCGCGTCCGCCGAACTGAACAGCGCGGTGGACCGCCTGGCGACCGGCGACGACCGCGTGAACCCCCTGCTGGCCACCCAAGTCGTCACCGACACCTTCCGCACCGGCAATGACCTCCAGGAACAGGCCTTGTACGGCAGTCCGCTCGACGAACCGGGCCCGACCACCCCTGAGGGACTCACCGTCGCGGCGGACGGCCTGTCCTGGGTCTCATGACGCGCACGGGAGGGCGGCATCGGATCAGTCAGCCGGTCCAGCCGCCCCGTGTCCCCTCAGCGGTCGATCGCCGGCACCCCGTCCAGGCCCGTCTCGCGCATGATGCGGTCCACCGTCGCGTGCAAGGAACTCCCTGCGCCGATGACGGTCTCGATCCCGTCGGGCAGCAGGTCCCGCTCGCGGTACCAGTCGCGCAGGTGCTGGTCGGTGACCTGGGCCAGCAACGCCGGATCGGGCTTCGTCGCGTGCCGCACGAGGGTCTCCTGCAACGGCACGTCCAGGTAGTAGCAGCGCGTGGTACCCCGGTGGTCGTGGATCAGGTCTGTGAGCATCGGGCCGTACCGGTCGGCGTTCAGGATGCCCTCGACGACCGTGTGGAACCCGGCGGACAGTGCGTAGCGGGCCGTCATGTCGATCAAGCCGATGTTGGCGGCGCCGGGGCGGTCGCGCTCGCGCAGCACAATACGGCGCAGGTTGTCCTGGCCGACCAGGGCCAGGTTGCGGCCGAACCGCTCGCGCAGGCCGGCCGCCACGGACGACTTGCCGGAGGCGCTGTTGCCGCGCAGGACGACCAGCCGGGTTTCACCCGTTCCCACCATCACGACGGCCACGCTACCGACGGCTACCGCCGCGGCGCACGCACCAGGGATTCGGGCAGGTAGCCGGACCGTACGCCCAACTGCCAGCCGTGTGCGAGGGAGGCCAGCGCGGCCAGCGCCACGACACCCACCGGCAGCAGACTGCGTGGGGCCGGGTCGCTTCCGACGTTCACCCGGTGCGCCACGAGCCGCTCCTCCAGGGCACGTTCGAAAGTGACCTGGTCGTCGTCGAGAAGAACCCGCAGCAGCCGCTGGTCCGGCGTCGGCGTCCCGCCGGCGTCGAGTTGCCCGGCCGCCCGCGCACGGGCCTCCGCGTCCGGCTTGCACAGCGGGACCGGGCCGGGCAGCGCGCCGGGCACCGGCCCGTGCACGACGGTCAGGTAGGCGCACAGCGCGTCCATCTCGGCGAGGTCGGCGGGCGCGGATACCGACTCCCGCTCCGAGTACGGGATTCCGTCACGGACGGCGGGCGCGTAGTCCTCGTGCAGCAGCGGGCCGATCACGCGCTCCCGCTGCCATATCAGGCCACTGGCAACGCACAGGGCGAACGCCTGGACCCAGGTCCGGGCCGTGGTCGCCGGAACGGCGGGTTCGCTGCGTTCCCGGTACCGGATGTCCGCGTTGCTGAGCGTCTCGCCGACGAGAGGGAGGGGAATGTCGAAGTCGCCGTTGGGGAAGCAGCCCAACGTCAGCTCCCCCAGGGCGCACTCCGCCGCCGTGAGCAGGACAGCACGGGATCGCGGCTCGTCGAGGGCGGGGTCCTGCAGGGTGCGGGCAGCGGCGAAGTCGAGCAGATCGCCGCCCATTTCACGCAGACTCCGGCGCAACGGCCGACCGTCGTGTCGCATGGCCGATGCGTGACCGAAGGCCGTGTGGGCCCCGCGCTCGAGGGTGTTCTCGATCCGCTGCTCGGCGACTTCGTGACGTGCGACTTCCTTGATCCTCATGTACGTCATCCTGGCAGCACCCACTGACAGTGCGGGCACGCGTACGTGCGGACGGGAGCGGTACCGAAGGTCACCTTGAGACTCCTCGTCGGCCCGAGGTCACCTGTCGTCGGTTCAGTTCGGCAGGATCCCGCCCTCGACCTCGCGCCAGAAGTCACCAACCCGTGCGTTGAACACGTCCGGGGACTCCTGGAACGGCTGATGCGCCTCCCCCGCCAGGATCTCGAAGCGGGCGCCAGGGATGACGTCGGCCACGGTCCGTCCGAACCGCGGCGGCGCGGCGATGTCCCGTTCGCCGGCCAGGACGAGGGCCGGTGCCGTGATGCCGGGAAGCCGGTCGAGTGTGTCGTGGGGCATGAACGCCTCCAGTTGACGCTGGAAGGCCTCGGCGGACTGCGGGTACGGGAAGGCGAGCGTTTCCTGGATGAACCGTTCCACCGTGCCGTCGGCGTGGGCGCGCGGCGTGTAGATCCACAGAAAGAACGCCTCCAGCATGGCGCGCTCGTCCGGCGCCTGTGTCACCAGCCACCGCCAGAAGCGGGCCATGCTGGTGAAGTACGCATCCGCTCGTGCCCACGTACTTGTGAGGACGAGGCTGCGGACAGCTTCCGGGTGACGAAGCGCCAGCTCCTGCGCGATCGCGCTGCCGCCCGAGAAACCGACGACATGCACCCTGTCGATCTGGAGAGCCCGGAGCAGTTCCGCGGCGTCGTCGGCCATCATCGCCACGGACATGGGCCCGTCGGGCAGCGGGGTCCGCCCCGACCCCCGGTTGTCGAAGGCGATGACCCGGTGCCGGTCCGACAGCCCGTCGAGCTGCGCCTGCCACGCCTCCGCGGGATCGCTCAGCCCTGCGATCAGCAGGACACCGGGCCCCTCGCCCCGGCTCTCGGTCCAGATCGTGGTTCCGTTGGCTTCCACGTACGCGCCCATGGAGAACACCTGCCCCAGGACACCGACGCGGTCACGGCACCGGCCCCGGCTGACCGGAAATTCCCCTGGCCGGCGGCAGGGCAGCGTGTGTGACGGCATTGCCGGGGCATTCGGTCTGCCGGGAGGTCTCCATGGACACGAGTGCGTTGGCACGTACGGGACGGTTCCGGGCGGAGCGGGCAGCGCGGGGTTCGGTCACCGAGGGAGCGGCGCGGGCGGGTCTTGCCGCCCGGGGAGTGATCTATCTGCTCGTCGGTGTGCTGGCGCTGCAGATCGCCTTCGGCAACACCGGCGAACAGGCCGACCGCGGCGGGGCGTTGGAGGAACTGTCGCACAGGCCATTTGGTGCGGTACTGCTGTGGGCGCTGGGCATCGGCCTCGTCGGGATGGCCCTGTGGCGGCTGTCCGAGGCGCTGTTCGGTTCCGTCGGCAAGGACGGCCGCAGCGCGCGCAAGCGACTGCTGGCGACCGTCCGCTTCGCGTTCTACGTCTTCGTCGCGTACTCGGTGCTGTCCTTCGCGGCGACCCGGAACCAGAGTGGTGGCGGATCCAGTGACCAGCAGTCACGGGACGCCACCTCCAGGGCACTGGAGATGCCCGCCGGCCAGTGGCTGGTCGGCGCGGCCGGGATCGCCGTCGTCGTGGCCGGCGGCTGGATCGCCGTACGGGCCATCCTGCGCAAGTACCACGACAAGCTCAAGCTCGGGCAGATGAGCCGCCGGGCACGACAGCTGGTGGACGTCACCGGTGTGGTCGGTGGTGTGGCGCGCGGGCTGGTGTTCGCCGTGGCGGGTGTCTTCGCCGTCCGTGCGGCGATCGATTACGAGCCCGACCGGGCCAAGGGGCTGGACGACACTCTGCGTACATTCGCCGACACTCCGCTCGGCCCCTGGCTGCTGGCCTGCGTCGCAGCCGGTCTGGTGCTGTTCGGTGTGTTCTCGTTCGCCATGGCTCGCTGGCAACGTGTGTGAGCGGCGTCGTGCTGGAAACACGGAGCAGATGAGCGATTCCGAGATTCCGAATGGCGACGGCCGGCCCGTGGACGCGTACCTGGACCTCCTGCGCATCCGGATGGACACGGAGGACTACCGTCTTCTGCGGCGCCTGGTGGAACCGGTCCTCCAGGCGATCGCCGAGGAGCGCCTCTCCGGCCTCGACGTAGCGCTCGACTCCGGGGGCGGCGAGGAGCTGCCGCAGGAGGTGCGCGACGAGGCCGCCCTGGTGATCGCCACCGCCGTCACCGGCCGTATGGACAACGAAGTGGTCGAGATCGACGTGGACGACACCGGCCCGGTCCGGATCGTCACGGACGCGACCACCGCCTCCGACCCCGACCGCCTCAGCGAGATCGCCGACTACATCAGGGAACGGCACAGGGAGACAGAAGAGCTCCGGGGAATTGCCGAGGCCAGCGGGCTGCCCACGGACTTCTGAGCGGCGGCGGCAGCGGCGGGCACCGTCCGATCGGGCCATGCCCGTCGCACCGCCGCACGGTCCCAGAGCGGCCGAGTACGCGCATTACGAGGTAGGTGCGCTCGGCTCCGAAGGTGACCCGCTGTCGCCACCCGTGCCCAGGACGCCGCGTCCGACGACGAAGAGCCGCGCACACCTCTGTGCCATGGCCTCCGGCGTCTGGTCGGGGTGGTTGATCCACCAGCGGACCAGGGCCGTGCAAAGGCCCCTCCAGGCATGCTTGAGCGCGTCGGCGTCGAGCGGATCGCCGGCACCGTCCGCGTGCACGAGATCGGCGGTTCCGATCGCCGCCAGGTCGTCGATGGCGCCGCGGTAGTACGCCGCGCGGTCGGCGGCGTCGCTGTCGGGCGGGAGTGACGCGTCGTACAGGACGAACCACGCCTCGCGCTGCCCGTCCAGCGCCGTGAACAACCCGTGCAGCACACGCAGGGGCGCGGGCGGCCCGTCCGTGTCGCCCGCAGTCATCGCGGCGCGGATGGCTTCGAGCAGCCGGTCGCCGATCGGCTTCAGGCAGGCGAGGTAGAGATCCTGCTTGCTGCCGAAGTACTGGTGCACCAGCGGTTTGGTGACGCCCACGCGCGCGGCGACGGCCGCCACGGTCGTGGCTTCGTAGCCATGACGACCGAACTCCTCCGTGGCCGCGGCGAGGACCTGCCGTTCGCGCGCGGCCCGTGGCACGCCCTTGGTACCGGCCTTGGAGTTCAGTCTTGTCATGGGCTCTAATTTACCCTACGGTAATTTACCGTAGGGTAAATTCAATCCGCTGGGAGCGCCGTCATGCCCGAGTCCGCGATCCACCCGATCGATCCCGGCGCCTCCCGCTCCTGGTGGGGCTGGGGCTACACCGACGCCCACCCCGAGGACGCCGAATGCGCCGCCCTGGGCGCCCTGCTGCCGGGCACCCTGGCCCGCCCGCTGCCGATACCCCGGGTCGCCGACCTCGCCATCGGCCGCCCCGGCGTGATGCCGCCGCCCGCCCTGGCGCATCTGGTCACCGAAGACCCCGGGGCCCGCGCCGCCCACGCCATGGGCAAGGCCTACCGCGATGTCATCCGGGCCCTGCGCGGCCGTCCCCGCCGGATCCCCGACCTCGTCGCCCGCCCGACCCGCGACCAGGAGGTGGCCGACCTGCTGGAGTGGGCCGGCGAGCGCGGCCTGGCCGTCATCCCCTTCGGCGGCGGCTCCTCGGTCGTCGGCGGCGTGGAGTACCGCGGCGACGCCCACCAGGCTGTGCTGTCGCTCGACCTGACCTCGATGGACCGGGTCCTGGAGATCGACACCGCCAGTCGCGCCGCCCGTATCCAGGCAGGGGCTCTCGGTCCCGCGTTGGAGGCACAGCTGCGGCCCCACGACCTCACACTGCGCCACTTCCCGCAGAGCTTCGAGTTCTCCACCCTCGGCGGCTGGCTGGCCACCCGGGCCGGGGGCCACTACGCCACCCTCCACACGCACATCGACGACTTCGTGCAGTCCCTGCGCGTGATCACACCCGCGGGAGCGGGCACGTCCTGGCGGCTGCCCGCGTCCGGTGCGGGGCCGTCGCCCGACCGGCTGTTCCTGGGGTCCGAGGGCACCCTGGGCGTCATCACCGAGGCCTGGATGCGGCTGCAGGAGCGCCCCCGGTTCAAGGCCTCGGCGTCGGTGGCGTTCGCGGACTTCCAGCGCGCGCTGGACGCGGTGCGCGTGATCGCCCAGTCCGACCTCTTCCCGGCCAACTGTCGCCTGCTCGACCCCGGCGAGGCCGCGCTGTCCGGCGCCTCGCAGGACGGATCCGCCATCCTGGTCCTGGGCTTCGAGTCCGCCACCGCCCAGGTCGACGATCGCCTCGCGACCGCTCTGGACCTGGCTCGCGCCCACGGCGGCCGTGGCGAGGCACCGACGGCGCACGGCGACGCTCCCGCCGACGGGGCCGTCAACGCCTGGCGCTCCGCGTTCCTGCGTATGCCGTATCTGCGCGACGGCCTCGCCCGCATGGGCGCCGTGGTCGAGACGTTCGAGACCGCCACCACGTGGGACAGGCTCCCCGCGCTGATCGAGGCGGTCCGCACCGAAGTCGGCGCCGCCGCCTTGAAGGCCACGGGACAGGAGGCCGCCATCAACTGCCGTCTGACCCACGTCTACCCCGACGGCGCGGCCCCCTACTTCACCGTGGCCGTCGCCGGCCGCCCGGGAGACGAGGTCGAGGTCTGGGACGACATCAAGGCCGTCGTGACGGACCTGCTCCACCGCCACCACGCCACGGTCACCCACCACCACGCCGTCGGCCGCGACCACCGCCCCGGCTACGACCTGCAACGCCCGGAGCCCTTCGCACTGGCCCTGCGCGCCACCAAGGACGCCCTGGACCCCCACCACATCCTCAACCCCGGCGTCCTGCTCGACTGACGGAAGGGCGAAGCGCGTCCGGGATCGCCTCAAGGGCCACAGGCCGCGCATCAAGCGGGAGTACCGGCCCAGGCGGTCAACGCCCGGGCCCGCTCATCACCACGTTCGTCGGCATCGCCGGTCCGGGTGGCCCAGGCCACGTGCCCGTCGGGCCGTACGAGGACCTCGCGCACTCCGTCCAGCTCCGCATGCTCGTCGTACGTGTCGACACTCACGGCCGCGACCCGGTCGGCGTACCCGGAGTCGACGGCCGCCTTCGGGCCCTGGTCCCCGGCCGGCGAGAGCAGAACGAAGCGGCCCTGGTGGAGCAGCTCGTACACCCGTGTCGCCGCCGACTCCACGGCCTTGAGTCCGACGTCGGGCATGCGCCGCCCCACCAACGGATCGGCGTCCGGGACCGTCGGCGGATAGACGGTGCCGAGTGCTGAAATCCGGTCGGCGAGTCCCCGGTTGACCTCCGGCATGCCCAGCAGCTGGTCGAGCAACCCCCGCAGCGCGGCGCCCGCCCGCTCGTACCGCGGGACGAGTGTCAGCTCCACGAGCAGGGTCTGGATCTCGGTGTTCTCCGTGACCGACTGCCCGACCGGCCGGCGCTCCGCGTCGTAGCTGTCGAGCAGCCCGGGCGGCGCCCAGTCGTTGATGACGGCCGCCAGCTTCCAGCCCAGGTTCATGGCGTCCTGGAGCCCGGTGTTGAGCCCTTGCCCGGCCGCCGGGAAATGGATGTGGGCGGCGTCGCCCGCCACCAGGACGCGCCCGGAGCGGTAGTTCGCCGCGAGCCGGGTCGCGTTGCCGAAGCGCGACAGCCAGCGGGGCTCGGCGATGCCGTAGTCGGTGCCGGCGACACGGATGAGGGACGTACGGAACTCCTCTAGGGTCACCGGTTCCAGGGACGGCACGCGCATCCGCTCCGGGTCCAGGCAGACGATCCGGGTCAGCCCTTCTTCAAGTGGCGCGATGATCAGCCCGCGGGCCCGCGCGTCGTCGAGCGCGCCGGGCTGCGGGTCCATGACGGCGAAGTCCCCGAGCACTCCGGTCAGGGTCTCGTCCGTGCCCGGGAAGTCGATCCCCGCGGCCTGTCGTACGACGCTGCGTCCGCCGTCGCAGCCGACCGCGTACCGCGCGCGCAGTGCCTCGGTACGGGCCCCGGGGCCGCGCGCCTCCACGGCGACCCCGGCGCTGTCCTGACGTACGCCGACGGTCTCGTATCCCCGGCTGATCTGCACACCCAGCTCGCGCGCCCGCTCGTGCAGGAGGGCCTCGGTGCGGGCCTGGGCCAGGAAGAGCGTGTAGCCGTGCCGGGAGTCCAGGCGGCTGAAGTCCAGGTGTGTGGGCAGCCCTGCGAAGTGCCAGCCCGGCACGGTCCGGCCGAGCCGGAGGAACCGGTCGAGCAGCCCCCGCTGGTCGATCAGTTCCACGCTGCGTGGGTGCAGGCTCAGCGCCCGCGAGTCGCGCTGCGCTTCGGTGCGGCGCTCCAGGATCCGGGTACGTACGCCGGCCAGTGCCAGCTCGCAGGCGAGCATGAGCCCGGTCGGGCCGGCACCCACGACGATCACATCGACGGCCATCAGAATCGCGCCTCCCATTTAGTGAACAGTGTTCACGTGAACGCCGTTCACTATAGTGAGAGCCATGAGTTCCACGTCAACCCCCGCCCGCGGACGGCCCGCGCGACTCGACCCTGTGCGCACCGTCGAAACGGCACTCGACCTGCTGGATCAGTCCGGCCTGGAAGCACTGACCATGCGGCGGCTCGCCGAGTCGATGGGTGTCCAAGCCGGTGCGCTGTACCGCTACTTCGCGACCAAGCAGGACCTGCTGACGGCGATGGCGGAGAGGATGCTGGCGGGCTTGGCGGAATCAGGCGGGGAGGCGACCGACGGCGACTGGAGCGAGCAACTGGGCGCTCTCGCCCACGCGATGCGCGCGGCACTGCTCGCCCATCGCGACGGCGCGCGCGTCTTCGCCGGCACGCACTCCACCGGGGCGAACACCCTGCGCTTCGCCGACCGCCTCGTCGGAGTTCTGCGCGATGCGGGCTTCACCGACGAAGAGGCGGCCCGGGCCCTGTTCGCGGTGGTCAACTTCACCGTGGGACACACCCTGGAGGAACAGGCGGCCCTCCAGCCGGAGAGCGGGGCTCCGGCAGCTCCGGAAGTCCTGCACGCCGCGGTGACAGCGGGCTCGTATCCGCATCTCAGCGCCACCCTCCCCACGCTGACCAGCACCGACTTCGCGCCCCACTTCGAGTTCGGGATCGGCCTGGTGACGGAGGGGCTGCGAGTCCGTCGGGGCTGAGCTCCACTTCCGGCTCACCGGGGACGCACCACCGGCACCGCACTCCTCGACCGGCCCCGACGGCCGCGTCCCACTCGATCTTGTCGCTCGGGCGGCATACGGTGTTGGTGTCCCCCGCCCCTTTCCACGCCACCGCAGTCAGGCACCGACGGGACGAAGGAGTCCGTGATGGGAAAGTACGAGGATGTCTTCCGTGCCAGCACGAAGGACCCGGAGCGCTTCTGGCTGACGGCGGCGGAGGCCATCGACTGGGATGTCGCTCCGCAGCGCGCCCTGGACTCCTCGGGCGCCCCGTTCTACCGCTGGTTTCCCGACGGACGGCTCAACGTCTGTTTCAACGCGCTCGACCGGCACGTCGAAGCCGGCCGCGGCGACCAGCCGGCGCTTGTCTACGACTCCCCCGTCACCGGCACCCAACGCACTTACACCTACGCGCAGTTGAGGGACGAGGTGGCGGCCTTCGCCGGGGCGCTCGCGCAGCTCGGTGTGGGGCGGGGCGACCGGGTGGTGATCTATATGCCGATGGTGCCGGAGGCCGCCGTCGCGATGCTGGCCTGTGCGCGCGTCGGCGCGGTCCACTCGGTCGTCTTCGGCGGGTTCGCCCCGCACGAGCTGGCCCTGCGTATCGACGACGCCGCGCCCAAGGTGGTCGTCTCCGCCTCCTGCGGCGTCGAGGGCAAGCGTGTCATCGCGTACAAGCCGCTGCTCGACCGGGCGATCGAACTCGCCACCCACAAGCCGCAGAAGAGCATCATCCTGCAACGCCCGCAGGAGCGGGCCGAGTTGGGGCCGGACGATCTCGACTGGGCCGAGCTGGCCGCCGCCGCACCGCCGGCCGACTGCGTTCCCGTCGCCGCCACCGATCCCCTGTACATCCTCTACACGTCCGGAACGACCGGAAAACCCAAGGGAGTTGTCCGCGACAGCGGCGGCTATGCGGTCGCTCTGCACTGGTCGATGGGCGCCGTGTACGACGTGGGTCCTGGCGAGACGATGTTCACCGGCTCCGACGTCGGCTGGGTCGTCGGGCACTCGTACATCGTCTACGCACCCCTGCTGGTCGGCGCGACGACGGTCCTGTACGAGGGCAAGCCGGTCGGCACCCCGGACGCGGGCCAGTTCTGGCGCGTCGCCGCCGAGTACCGGGTCAAGACCATGTTCACGGCGCCCACCGCCTTCCGGGCCATCCGCAAGGAGGACCCGAAGGGAGCGTTCACGGCGGACTACGACCTCTCCCACCTGCGCTATCTCTTCCTCGCCGGTGAACGGCTCGACCCCGAGACCTACCACTGGGCCGGCGCCCTCCTGGGCATCCCGGTGATCGACCACTGGTGGCAGACCGAGACCGGCTGGCCCATCGTCGCCAACCCGGCCGGCATCGAAGCCGCCCCACTCAAGCCCGGCTCCCCCACCCGCGCACTGCCGGGCTGGGACGTCCGCATCTTCGACGCGTCCGGCGCCCCGGTACCCCCGGGTGTCGACGGAGCGATCGTCGTGAAGCTCCCCCTGCCGCCCGGCGCGCTGCCGACGCTCTGGAACGACGACGACCGCTACGTCGCCTCGTATCTCTCCGCCTTCGACGGCTACTACCTCACCGGCGACAGCGGGCACATCGACGAGGACGGCTACGTGTTCGTCATGGGCCGTACCGACGACGTCATCAACGTCGCCGGACACCGGTTGTCGACCGGCAGCATGGAAGAGGCCCTGGCAGCCCACCCGGACGTCGCCGAATGCGCCGTCATCGGCGTCGCCGACGCCCTCAAGGGACAGGTGCCGCGCGGCTTCGTGGTCCTGAAGGCCGGTACCGCCCGCGAACCGGGCGAGGTCGAGGCCGAACTCGTCCAGCTCGTACGCGACCGTATCGGCGCCGTCGCCTCCCTCAAGGACGTCACGGTCGTGGCCGCTCTGCCCAAGACCCGCTCGGGGAAGATCCTGCGCAAGACGATGCGGGGCATCGCCGACGGCCACGACGAACCCATCCCCTCCACCGTGGATGACGCGAGCGTCATCGAGGCCCTGCGGCCCGTTCTCCGCCGCTCCGGTCACACCTCGTGAACGGCTGAGACCCGGCACGGACGACGAAGGGCACCTCGGCCGCTCACCCCTGAGTGGGCGGCACCGGGAACAGCATGCAGCTACTGGTGGCATGCGCGAGAAGACGATCCTTCGCGTCGACCAACTGCGCCTGCGCCAGCGCGGTTTGACGCCCCTGATTGACAACCGTACCGATGGCGCGCACCGTCCCGGTGTCCACGGTGATCCGCCGAAGGAACTTCACGGTGAGGTCGAGCGAGGTGTACGCCATGCCCTGCGGAAGGGTGGACTGGACGGCACACCCCGCGGCCGAGTCGAGGAGCGTGGCGAAGATGCCGCCGTGCACGCTGCCGATCGGGTTGTAGTGCTCCTCGCCCGGCGTCAGAGAGAACACCGCTCTGCCGGGCTCCACCTCGTCCAGGGTGAAGTCGAGGGTGCGACTGACAGGCGGTCCCGGTAGCCGCCCGGCCACCAGCTCATGCAGGAAGTCGATACCTGCCATGCGTCCGGCGGCTTCCGCCAGGACGACGGGATCGTCCCAGGAGTACGTACGTGTTCGTCCCACGGTCCAGCGCCTTCCCCTCTGACTTCGTCCGTTGAAGCTAGCTCTGCTTCCATCTGACTGTCAATGGCGAAGCCAGGCCCGTACGATGGTGGGATGGAGTGGCTTGAGGCGAGCACGGAGAACTGCCCCGTCCAGCGCACGCTCGACGTGGTCGGAGAGAAATGGACCATGCTGATCCTGCGCGACGCCGTCAACGGAGTCCGCCGCTTCGACGACTTCCACCGCCACATCGGCCTGTCGGAGGCCGTCCTCAGCGACCGCCTGCGCAAGCTGACCTCGGCCGGCATCCTGAAAACCGTTCCTTACCAGGAGCCCGGCAGCCGCGCCCGCAACGAGTACCGCCTGACCCGCAAGGGCTGGGACCTGTGGCCCGCGCTGATGGCGCTGGGCCAGTGGGGCGAGACGCACCTCCTCGACCCCGAGGACACCCTGCTGGACATCCGGCACACCGACTGCGACGCTCCGGTCCGGGTCGTCGTCGAATGCTCCGCGGAACACTCCTCCCTCAACCCCTGGGACGTCACGGCCCGCCTGGGACCGGGCGCCCGTCGCCGGTCATGAGCCGGCGACGGGACCTCAGCCGTGCTGTTTCCGCCGAGACGCGTCAGTGGCACCGACCCTGTCGACCAAGGGTCTCCACGGGAGTCGCGCCGGGGCGGGTCCACTGCGGTACGGGGCGGCCGGTCGGGCCCCACGTGGCGACGCCGTCGGCGTCCGTGCGCCAGTACCAGCAGATCGGCGAGCCGTGCCCACCGACCGGGGCGCCGGCCTCAGGGGCCTCGGGCCAGCCCTCCGGGTTGTCCTCCCAGCCCTCGCGGCGGCCGTAGGGAGTCATGTCGAGCAGGCCGAGGGAGCCGTTGACCGGCTCGTTGCCCCGCCCGGTCGTCGAGTAGGTCAGGAACACGCGGTCGCCGTCGCGCAGGTAGCAGGTGAGGTATCCCATGTCCCCGCCGACCGGCTCGTCGACGTCGCGCACCGAGTACCAGGGCTGGGTGTAGCCCATGAAGTCCACGAACGAAGCCACCTCGTCCGACTCGCCCGTGGTCACGATGGCGAAGGAGACACCGCGGGCGTTGAGGTAGACGGCGTCCTTCATGTGCCAGGCCGTGGTGGTGCAGCCCTCGCACTGCCCCTGGTGCGGCGCGCCGTCGTACCACATGTGCTTGTAGACGATGAGCTCGTCGCGGCCCTGGAACAGGTCCAGGAACGGGACCGGCCCGTCGGGTCCGACGACCTCGACGGTCCCGTCGAACTCCACCATCGGCAACCGGCGGCGGGCCGCGGCGATGGCGTCGCCCTCGTGCGTGTGGGCCTTCTCGCGGACCACGAGCTCGTCACGGGCGGCCTGCCAGGTGGCCAGGTCGACGACGGGCGGGCGGCCCGGCAGCTCGGTGGTCGGGTCGTGCGGCGTGGTCGTCATGGTGTCCTCCGTGGCGTTCGGTGCCGGGCAGCGTCGTACGGCGTCGTTCGGCGGTCACCAGAACAGACTCGCAACCCGGCCGGAACTCATCGCGGCAGGGGCGCGCAGGTGGAGCAGCGCATCCTTCGTCACCGCGACACAACGGTCATCGGCATCAAGGGCCGTCCGGCGCCAACCGGCCGAGCCCGGACCGCGACCTCGGGGTGGCAAGGTGCTCGATCCGATGGCCGCCCTCGACGAGTCCGTGCCACGATGAAACGACCCGCGGCGAAGACGCGGCCGAGGCGCACGTATGACCGACCTCGGTGGCGGCTTCCAGCGGCCCCAGGTGGTGGCTGAGCGACGACTGGGAGTAACCCGGCCCGGTTGCCGATCCGGTCACCGATCCATTGGCAAGGGAGTCGTCAGCCATGTCACGCGCCCGCGTCCACAACTTCTCCATTTCGCTCGACGGCTTCGCCACCGGCGAGGGGCTGAGCCGTGACGCGCCGTTCGGGCACGCCGGCGAGAGGCTGCACGAGTGGATGTTCGCCACCCGGTGGTGGCACGAAAGGGTCGGCGAGCCCGGCGGTACCAGCGGCCTCGACGACGCCCTCGTGCGGCAGTTCACGCCGGGGATCGGGGCCGAGATCATGGGCGCCGGAAAGTACGGCTACCCCGGATGGCACGAGGACCAGGAGTGGAAGGGCTGGTGGGGACCCAATCCGCCCTTCCACACGCCGACCTTCATCCTCACTCATCACACGCGCCCGTCGATCGAGATGGAGGGCGACACGACGTTCCACTTCCTCGACACCTCACCCGCCAAGGCGCTCGAGACGGCCCGCGAGGCAGCGGGCGGCCAGGACGTACGCATCGGCGGCGGGCCCACCGTGATCCGCGACTTCCTTGCCGCCGGACTCATCGACCACATGCACGTCGCGGTAGTCCCGATCGTGCTCGGCCGAGGCGTCCGCCTCTGGGACGGGCTGGAGGACCTCGACAAGGACTACGACATCGAGGCCACCTCCTCACCCAGCGGAGTCACGCATCTGACGGTCACCCGGTCGGGTGCCTGAGCCGGCCAGTTCCTGCACCGGCTCACCTTCCCGCATGCAGACCGCCGTGCCGGAGACAACCGCAGCGTGAAGTGCCGTCAAGGTACGTACGTCCGTGGCGGTTTGCACGTCCTGGAGTTCGTCCAGGCTGACGAAGGCGTACTGATCGTGCTCGGGACTCAGACGAATCGGGGTGCCCTCTGCGAGCGTTCCGCCGTCGAAGAAACAGTCGAGCACCGGCCCGGTTCCGCAGACGTCCACGCGGTGGTCGATGCCGATCAGCCTCGGCGCGGACCGGAGCTCGACTCCGATCTCCTCGTAGGTTTCCCGCCTCGCCGCCGCGCACGGGTCTTCTCCGTGATCGAGTATTCCGCCCGGCAGCCACCAGTCCCCGGCCATCGGTTGGCCGGGGCCGTAGCGCACGAGCAGGATCCGCCCCTGACCGTCCAGGAGCATGACGCACGAGGCGATGAGCGCCTGAGGCTGGGTCTTGATCCACTCCTCGCGGGGCACCCACACCACGGCAGGCTCCGATCCGGCATCCGCCTGCGGCGCTGCCTCGGCCTCTTCGTTCACGGTCACTTGCAACACTCCCGTAGAGATCGCTCTTTCCGTTGGGGTGCGGTCACGCAGGCATATCCCGCGGGCCCCTGTTCCTTCACCGAAGGGGCGGTCCCGCCACCAAGCGGCTGAATCCGCAGGCTGCGCGGCGTGCCTTCGGGGGCCTCTGCCGTCGGTCCGAAGCATGGTGGTCGGTGCTGTCGTCGTCGAGGAGGACTTGTGAAGCGTCGCGTCGTCGCCGTACTGGCCACCGTCTTCGCCGGGCTGATGCTGTTCGCCGCCCCGGCCCCGGCTCAGGACGACCATGGCACCGTCGAGAGCAATGACTGGAACATCCCACTCACCAACATCCGTCTGCCCTAGGCCGTGTCCACCGGGGGCCGACCGAACGGGCCGGCCGGCCCGAGCCGGCTGACCCGTTCGTGAACTGCCCGACGCCGCGTCACCCGGGGGTGATGATCCGTCAGCAGGTACGACCGACGTAGTGGGCGCCCTGAATCTTGCTGGCGGAACCGAGCCAGGACTTGCCCGGGCCGACGCACCGTTCGTAGTCGGCCGCGAGGGCGACCTCGACCTTGATGACCACCCGCGAGCCGTCGGACGTGCAGTGGTTGTAGAAGGCGTCGGAACCGGTCTCGTAGAAGCCGCACGGGTCGGCTGCCGCGGGGCCCGCCTGGGCGGTCACCGCGCCCAGGGACGTGAGGACGAGAGCGGCGGAACCGAGAGCGCCGGTCAGCATACGGCGAATGCGCAAGGGAGACTCCTTGGCCGGGGCAGGGCTGAAGGGCCCAAGGCCCGGTGCCTGCCGATCAGTTGGATGCCTGCATCAGGATCGCCGTGCCGCCCCACGCTGCTGAGGGAGTATCGCGCCGTTCACCTGGCGAATCGTTCTGTCGCTACATCCATGGGGTGATCTTGCGCGGTTCCCCGGTCCGGACCGGTCAAGGCTGTGCAGACATCTGCGCTCGGGTCAGGGGGCACGCGTGCCGGTTGCGGTGATGCGGGCGATCGCCTCGACGGTGAGGGCACGGTCGTGGGGTTGACGTGAGAGGGCACGGTGGAGGGTCAGGCCTTCGATGAGCGCGTCGAGTTGGCGGGCGGTGTCCGGGTCGAAGTGCTTTTCCAGGTGGACGCGGCTGCGGCGCATCCATTCGTGGGTGAGTTCCCGGTAGGCGGGCTGGCGGGCGGCGAGGGTGTACAGCTCCTGGGTGAGCACCAGGTCGCGTCCGCTTCCCTCGGACAGCATGTGGACGAGGTCGGCCACTGCCTGCCGGGCCTGGTCGGGATTGGCCGGGGCGGACAGGTGGGCGTCGAAGACGGCGACGATGTGGTCGGTGAAGCGGCTGAACGCTTCGCGCAACAGGTCGTCCATACCGCTGAAGTGATAGGTCATGGATCCCAGCGGGACGCCGGCGCGCACGGCGATCTTCCGGTGGGACACGCGTGCGATGCCCTCCTCGGCGATGAGGTCGAGGGTGGCGGCGATGATGCGTTCGCGGCGCTGGGGGTCGGTGTGTCCGGTGGCCATGACGACAGACTTACAGGCTCCGCACCACGCGAGCGGGGTTCCCGACGGCGACGACGTTCGCGGGGATGTCTCTGGTGACCACCGCACCGGCGCCGATGACGGAATTGTCCCCGATGGTGACGCCGGGCAGGACGATCGCGCCACTGCCGAGCCACACGTTGTCGCCGATGGTGATCGGCTTGGCGGCCTCCAGCTTGTCGCGGCGGGGCTGCGGCTCCAACGGGTGGGTGGGGGTGAGCAGTTGGACGTTCGGTCCGATCTGGCAGTCGTCACCGATGGTGATGGCCGCGACGTCCAGTGCGGTGAGGTTGTAGTTGACGAAGGTGCGCGCCCCGATGGTGATGTTGCTGCCGTAGTCGACGTACAGGGGCGGCCGGACGTGGGCCTCCTCACCGAGCGCGCCGAGCAGTTCGGCGAGGATCGGCCGGGCGGCGTCGGCGTCCTCGGCGTAGCCGGCCTGGTAGCGAGCGGCCAGGCGAACGGCCTCCTGCTGCCGGCGGGCGATCTCCGGATCGTCGGCGATGTAGAGGTCGCCCGCCTGCATGCGCTCGAGGTTCGTGCGCGGATCCTGCGCGAAGTAGTCCGTCGGCATGCGCACGAGCGTACACCGCAGAGTGTACGAACGTACATTCTGCGGCGTGGGGGCGCCAGGGTTCAGAATCGGTATGGGGTTCCCGATTCCCTTACGTCGAGGCGGTACGGGAGTTACCGGCGACGGTTCTGCAGCACCTGGGCGACGAGGATCACGAGGAGCCCGGCGAGCGGCACCACCAGCAGGCCCACGCGCAGACTGGTCGCGTCGGCGACGAGGCCGACCACGGGCGGGGACAACAGGAAGCCCAGGCGCATGAGCCAGGACACGATCGTGAGCCCCGACCCCGGCTTGAGGCCGGGCAGTTCGTCGGCCTCCTGCATCGCGGCCGGCACCAGGGTGGCCACGCCGCACCCGGCCGCGGCGAAGCCGAGGATCGTGCCGGGCACCGTGGGCACGGCCAGCGCCAGCCCCATGCCGGCCGCGGCTATGAGCCCGCCGGTGCGCGCCACTGTGCGCTGACCGAACCGGTCGACCAGACGGTCGCCGACGAGACGGCCGACGAACTGGGCACCGACCAGGGCGATGAATCCGGACGCCGCCACGGTGACCGAGGCGTGCAGGGAGTCGGAGAGGTAGAGCGTCGCCCAGGAGTTGCCCGCGTCCTCGACGACCGTGCCGGCCGTCGCGATGACGACGAGGGCCGCGAGCACATAACCCACGCGCAGGCCGCCTTGGGAGGACTGCTGCGGACTCTCGTCCCGGACCTTTGCCTCCTCCGCCACGGGCTCGGTGTCGGGACCGGGCAGGCAGTGGCGCAGCGCCACGAGAGAAACGATCCCGAACACCACCGCCGAGATCAGCAGGTGCTGCCCGCGTGACAGACCCAGCGCGATCGCGGCGGCGGCCATCGAACCGCCCGTGACGGCGCCGACGGACCAGACGGCGTGGAAGGAGTTGATGATGGACCGTCCGTAGCGGCGCTGCACCCGCAGGCCGTGCGCGTTCTGGGCGACATCGGTGATGGCATCCATGGCCCCGGCCAGGAACAGCGCTCCGGCGAACACGGCCGCCGACCCCGCGAGTCCGGCGGCAAGGGCTCCCGCGCCGGTCAGCAGGGTTCCGGCCACCGCGACACGGGCCGACCCCAGCCGTCGGATGAGCACACCTGCGGCCAGGCCGGCCGCGATGGCACCGGCCGGGAAGGCCGCCACGGCCAGTCCGTACGCGGCGTTCCCGATGCCGAGGTCGGCCTTGATCTGCGGGTATCTCGGAATGAGATTGGCGAAGAGGGCCCCGTTCGTGAAGAACAGCATGGCTACGGCCGCACGGGCATGCCGTTCATGCCGGGTGGGCGGACGCAATACGTCAACTGTCATGCGGCGGAGCCTACAAGCTGGAGCGTACGAACGTACACTCTCACTCGGCGCGGGCTGTCGAGTGCCACGAGCCGCACCGGCGAGCAGGGCCTTCCAGGCCTACCCCTCGTGTTGGCGGCGGACCTCGTCGATGACGCGACGTAGCAGCTCACGGGCCGCGGCGATCTCACCGGCCGGAATGTCGGCAGCCAGCCTGCGGTGGACTTCTGCCGCGCGGACCGTGATCCCGTCCAGGACGCGGCGCCCGGCGGGCGTGAGCTCCAGCAGCGGCGAACTGCGGTGATCCGGATTGGGGCGGAAGGCGACGAGGCTCTCGTTCGCGAGGTCGTTGGCGAGGCGCTGCACGCCTTGGCGTGCGACTCCCAGGCGGCGGGCTGCCTGGGCCACGGTCAGCGGGGTGCCGGACGCCACGCTCAAGAGCTGCCATCGCGCCTGCGTCTGCCCCTGGGATGCGGCGATCACCTCCCCCGACTTCCGCAGCGCTCCAGCTGCCTCGTACACGTCCGCCACCAGCAGGGCCACCTCGTCGGACATGCCCGCTCCTCACATTGACAACATGTTTCCGCTTGGGAAACATGTTGTCATATTACTGGCTGGGGCCATCGCAACGCGCCCCCGCACCACCCACCGATCTCCTGGAGAAGATCATGAGCACCGCGATATCAAATCTGCAGGCCACTCTGGCGCGCGCGGCCGCCATCCGGCCCAAGGTCGGCGGCTTCCCGTACCTCGCCGAATCGCTGCGGCAGGCCGGCGTTGCCCGCTGCCGCATGGCGGTGCCGTCGAATGCCATGCTCTACCTGACCGAGACCGGCCCCGTCGCTGTTCAGGGCGAGCCCCTGGTGACCGGCATGGTCGATGTCCTGCCGTTCGACGGCCAGGCACTCGTGTCGGCTCTGCGCACCGATCAGGCAGGCGAGACCACCTTCCCCGAGTTCGTCGAGGGCTGCTGGAGGGCCGGCGTGGTCTGGTACGACGTCGACCTCGCCGCTCGTACCTGCACCTACTACGGCGCCGACGGCGACAGCTACACCGAGTCCTACCCCGAGGTCGAGATCTGAACGTCGCCAAGATTGGTGACCGTCGGCTAGATTTCAGGCGCGACAGCGAGGAGGCCGAGGTGACCGAGACGACAGTGGCACAGGTCATGGCCGATTTGGCCGTGCTTGAGGACCCGAAGATGCGCGCGGCGAATGAGAGGCGCGGCGACGATCACGGTGTGAACCTCGGCAAGCTGCGCGCGCTCGCGAAGCAGCTCAAGACGCAGCAGGACCTTGCGCGCGAGCTCTGGGCGACGGACGACACCGCCGCGAGGCTTCTCGCCATGCTGATCTGCCGGCCGAAGGCGTTCGAGCGGGACGAGCTGGACACCATGGTCCGCGAGACACGTGCCCCCAAGGTGCACGACTGGCTCGTGAACTACGTGGTCAAGAAGAACCCGCACTCCGAGGAACTGCGCCTCGCCTGGTTCACGGACCCGGATCCGGTGGTCGCCAGCGCCGGCTGGGCGCTGACCACCGAGCGGGTGGCGAAGAAGCCCGAGGGCCTCGACCTGGCGGGACTGCTCGATGTCATCGAGGCGGAGATGAAGGGCGCCCCGGATCGTCTGCAGTGGGCGATGAACCACTGTCTGGCTCAGATCGGGATTGAGCACGCCGAATACCGCGCCCGCGCGATCGACATCGGCGAGCGCCTGGAAGTGCTCAAGGACTACCCGACTCCCCCGAACTGCACCTCTCCTTTCGCACCCATCTGGATCGGCGAGATGGTGCGTCGTCAGCAGGGGAGTTAGACAGCCGCGCCAGGAGTTCGCTGCCCTCGGTCGGGCGTCCATGTACGCCGAGCCGGCCCGCTCCGCGCCCTCCTCGGCCCTATCGTCGAGCTATGGAAGTCTCCGAACAGGCCCTCGTCCCCGCCGACCCCGACCGCACCTGGCGGCTGATCACCGGCCCTCAGTACGTCGAGCAGTGGTACGCGTTCGGGGGCGCTGACATCGAGTTGGCACCGGGTGGCGCGATGGTTCTGCGCTGGGACGAGCACGGAGCGTTTCCCGCCAGGGTGGAGGCAGTCGAGCCCGGCCGCCGCTTCGCCTTCCGGTGGTTGCCGGAACCTGGCGACCTTGTCGAGATCGCCCTGTCGCCGGAGGGCGACGGGACGTTGGTCCGGATCACCGAGAGCGGTGCTCTGGAGGACGCCGCCACCAGTGCCATGGCCTGGAGGAACTCTCTTTCCCTGCTCATCGCGCTCGCCCAGGCGTAACCGCCCGGACCTCCGTGCCTCGGATGGTCCCAGGACCTGATGTGCGTCGGGCTCCCGGGTCCATCCAGGCGTTCGGGCTCATCCGGGAGTGATGCGGCCGCGCCAGCTTCCGGATTCGATCCCGCGGTGCTCGATGTATTCCTTGAAGCGGCGCATGTCGCCCTTGATGCGACGGTCGATGGTCCCCGCCATGTCCGCCGCCTTCTCGGCGGCTCCGCTCGGTTCGACGTCCATCACGAGTTCCACCCGGGTGTGGGTGTCGTCGACGCGCTGGAAGCGGACCGTGCCCTTCTGCTGCGTGTCGCCGCTGACGGTGCGCCAGGTGATCCGCTCGTCAGGGAGCTGGTCGACGATCTCGGTGTCGAACTCCCGCCGTACCCCACCGATCTTGGTCGTCCAGTGGTTGTGGCTGTCGTCGAGCTGCCGGACCTCCTCGACGCCCTCCATGAAGTTCGGGAACTCCTGGAACTGCGTCCACTGGTTGTAGGCGGTGCCGACGGGGACCTCGACCTCGACGGTTTCCTTGACTGTGCTCATCCTTGATCTCCTTTCGCTGTGCGGCGAGTACCCAGGAGCCGTCCGTCTACAAGGGGAAAATCTCTGTGGTTACGGCACAGTGCTCCGAACGCCGATCAGGTCGGTGACCGCCTGGAGGCCGCCTTCGGCGAGCGCGGTGAGTTGCCGGTCGGCGCCGGTTCCGTCGCGCAGGAGCCGACGTACCAGTGCCGTGACCTGCCGGGTGTCGCCGGACGCGTCGAGCGCGGGAGAGATGTGGCGCAGGAGTTGGTGCAGTACGGCGGCGGCGGGCTGAAGCGTGCCGCCGAGGCCGACCAGGGTGTCACGGAGGCCGTGGCGGGCCGCATGCCACATCGCGGCCCGGAGAAGTTCGGGTTCGTGGGTGAGCGCCGGCGCTCCGGCGGCGGCTTCCCTCAGGGCGGTCTCCACAAGAGCCCGGATGATCCCGGCGAGCATGATCGCCTCGTCCGCGCTCAGCTGGACGTCCGAGCACCGCACCTCGATGGTGGGGAAGCGCGGCGAGAGGCGGGCCTGCCAGTACACCTGGCCGGTGTCGACGATCAAACCGGCGTCCTGCAGTCGCTGCACGCGCCGGTTGTAGTCCGCGGCGTCCTCGAACGACGGGGGCAGGCCGCTGACCGGCCAGCGGCTGAAGATCACCGTGCGCCAGCTCGCGAAGCCGGTGTCCTGCCCGTCCCACAGGGGGGAATTCGACGACATGGCGGTCAGTGTCGGCAGCCATGCCCTGATCCGGTTCAGGACCTGGACGCCCTCTTCACGCCCGGGCACGGCCACATGCACGTGCATGCCGTTGACCAGCTGCTCCGCCACCAGCTGCGGCGCCTGCGTGACCATCGCCCGGTAGCGGGCCTCGTCGGTCACGGCCTCGGGACGACCATGCCGCAGGGGTGATGTCCCACAGGCCGCGAGCCGGCAGCCGTGTTCCTCGGCGGCCACCGAGACGGCCTGCCGCAGACGCAGCAGGTGCCCCCCGGCCTCGTCCAGCGTGTCGCACACCGGGGTGGCCACCTCGACCTGCGCCTGGAGCAGCTCGTGCTGCACCTCCCGGTCGGCCGCCAGACGCCCCAGACCCGCCGCCTCCCGCACCTCGGGCCCCCGCGCCACCGGCAGGCCCGTGTCCGGGTCGAGCAGCAGGTACTCCTCTTCAACGCCGATCGTCGTCATCGACCGCCCTATGCTCCGCCCGACTGCCGGGCCAGGTCCTGATGCGTCTGGCCGACGCACCTCACACAGTGCTGATCACCCCGCAGGACACCACCATCCGTGTGGCTTTCCGAGTGCCGCGGCAATCGCGCGACAAACCAACGCTGCCGATCAGAGAACGGTGAGCCCTCCGCGGGCGAGCACACTCAAGGAAGGGCACCGAGCGGCCGATGCCGGTGGCATGGAGACTCGTTCCCTCGTCGTTATGCACCCCCGTGTGGACCGCCGGCTGATCGCGGTGGTCGCCGCGCTGTTCGTCCTTCTCTGGGGGGCCGTGGTGCCCGGACCGGAGGCACTGGCGGCCGGGCCCGTCCCCTCGCGCCCGGCGGCAGCCGCGGACCAGGAGGGGCTGCGGGCACTGTTCGGATCGGAGAACCGGGTGATCCGTACGGACGAGCGGGTGGTCGCCGTGACGTTCAACGCGGCCTGGAACGACGCCGGCCTGACCGGCATCCTCGGCGACTTGGAGCGGCGGCACGCGCCGGCCACGTTCTTCCTGACCGGCACCTTCGCCGACCGGTACCCCGAGGTGGTGAAGAGGATCGCGGCTGCGGGGCACGGGCTGGGCAACCACTCCTACAGCCACCCGTACTTCGCGGATCTGTCGGCCGCGGGAAGGCGCCGCGAGGTGCAGGCAGCGGACCGGGCCCTGCGTGCGGCCGGGGCGGGCGGGGCGGGCGGGGCGTTGACCCCGTTCTTCCGGTTTCCCTACAGCGAGACCAGCCCTGCCCAGATCGGGGAAGTCAACGGGCTGGGGTTCGCGGACGTCGAGTTCACCACCGACACCAACGGGTGGAAGGGCTCCGAGGGCGGCATGACCGTCGACCACGCGGTGCGCAGGGCACTGGACGCCGTGCGCCCGGGGGCGATCCTTCAGATGCACGTGGGTGCGTCGCAGGGCCGCACCGAGGTGATCGATGCCCAGGCCCTGCCACGCATCCTCGATGCGATCTCCGACCGTGGTTACCGGGTCGTTGACCTCCGTTCCCTCCTCGCGGCACGAAGGTGAGCCGGGGGCGAGCCGGCCGGTCTTCCGGCCGGCTCGCCCGCATCGCTGAGGTGGCCCGGTTCAGCTGTCGCGGGTGAAGACCTCGTTCTTGGTGGAGCCGCTGGAGCAGAGCTTCTTCTCGTCGGCCGTCATCTTGCGGGACTCGACCACGACCGCGTTGTGCTTGCCGTCCGTGCCGTTCGGGGCGGGGCCGGTGACCACGTCGGGCACGAACCAGTAGTAGTGACCCCACTTGGGGTCGTCGTAGTGGGTCTGCCACGTGCCGGATATGTCCTGCATCACCTGGGCGCGGGAGATCCAACCCACCTCCCCCGGCTGCACGTTCACCGTGAAGGAGCTCGTCTCCGTGTGCGAGCTCTGCCACGTGTAGTTGTACGTCGCGGTGACGCTGGCGGTGATGATGCCCTCGATGCCGCCGCCGACGGTGATCGAGCCGCCCACCGAGTGGGAGGAGCCCACGGTGTCGGCCCATGACATCGTCTGGGCGGCGGGCGAGGCGGTGCAGTTGTAGAGCAGTTCGGAGACCTGACGGGGCTTGCCGAGGTAAGCCTCGCCGATCTCGGGGGAGTTGAAGCTGCACTTGCCTTCGCCGGAAGCGCAGTCGGCCAGGATCTGCTCCGCCGTGGGCTGTTCGTCGGCGGCAGCGGGCACGGCCGCCGCGATCGTCCCGAGGGCGGTCGCCGTCAGCGCCAGCGTGCGGCCGCCGTACCGCAGAGCGCGGTTGATCGTCATCGTTGTTGCCTTTCCACCGTACGTGGGGGGGGTTGGTGACCAGGCCGCTGCACCCTGTTACCGGTGGGCCTGCAGTCACCGTGTGGTGCCCACGAGGCTCACGTAATCCACGGCAGAGCTACACCAAGAACCGGCAAAGTTGTACTTGATGTTCAGAACTGGTGAACAGTCAACTTCCCGCTAGCGCGGCCGAGATGGCCGATCGTCCAGGGCGAGGCCGAGGACGGCCCGGTCGTCGTTGTCCGACTGCGTCGACCAGCGCTCGGCGTCGCTGCGTACGAACGACACGACCGTCTCCGGGTCGACGGCGTGCCGGCCCGAGAAACGTTCGCCGAGCCGCTCCAGGACCGGGTAGAAGACGCCGTCCGCGTCGCGCGCCTCGCTCACGCCGTCCGTGTGCAGGAGGAGCACCTCGGAGGGCTTGAGCAGGTGGACGGTCGTGTCGACCGCGCCCGGCGCCATCGCGCCCAGGCCCAGGGGCAGACCGGGTGCCGTGATCAGCCGTCGGGCGCCCTGCGGGCCGACCACCACGGGCGAGGGATGGCCGCGGTCCACGATTCGTACCTCGCCGCCCTCCGGCGGGAACTCCAGCACCAGTGCGGTCACGAACAGTTCGGGGTCGCCGTCGCCGCCGGCCGGGCTGTTACGGGCGATGCTGAGCTCCAGGCGCTCGGCCAGGCTGCTCAGGTTCTGCCATTCGTGGGCCGAGACCCGGAAGCTGCCCAGCACCGCCGCGACCGTCTGGACCGCGTCCAGTCCCTTGCCGCGCACGTCGCCGATGATCGCGCGTACTCCGAAGGACGTCTCGCACACGTCGTACAGATCCCCGCCGACGAGCGTGCCGCCCTCCCCCGCCTCGTAGAACCCGGCGGCTCGTACCGGTCCGAGCCTGCGCGGTACGGGACGCAGGAGGGTGCGCTGCATGGCTTCGGCGACCGAGTTGGCCCGGATCAGATGCCGCCTCGTCCGCTCCCGCTGCCAGGCCAGCGCAATGCTGGCGATGCCGATGAGGGTCGTGGCAAGGTACATCGCGACGTGGTGCTGCTCGTCGAAGTGGCCGGGGCGCCGGGCGGCCATCCACATCTGGAGCCCCAGGCACACCACCGCCGACAGGGCGGTGCCCCGCGGTCCGCGTGTCGCCGCGGCCAGCGGCGGTACGGCGATGAGCATGAAGCTCACCGGTTCGCGTCCTCTGACGATCAGTTCGGCCGCCACGTCGACGAGCACCGCGGCCAACGGCAGCCACCACACCCACCCTCGCGCCGAGGGCGGCCGCAGTTCGGAGCGGAGATTCCCGCTGGACACGGCGCGCCCCCTAACTTCCCTGGCTTCCATGGGCGGCCGGCGTGCCGCGGGCCGTCCCGCTGAGCGCCTCGGGCAGCCCCGCCTCGATCCGGGACAGCTGGATGGTGAGGCTGCGCAACCACATGTCGAGGTCGACCAGCACGGGCAGCAGCGGTCCGTCCGGTTCCGAGGGCGGCGTCGGCCGTGCCCCGAGCGGCTGCGTCGGGCCGGCGGCGCACAGGGCGGCGAGCCGGTCGGTGACCTGGGCCAGCGCGCGGGCGCCGGTCCGTGCCCGGTCGGCGGTGTCCGGGGACAGCGCGGTCGCGGGCAGGTCGAAGCGGGCCAGCCACTGGGCGCCGAGCAGGATGTGATTGGCCGTGATGAGCACGCCGTGCCAGTCGGCACTCACCGGCGGGTCGGCCCCGGGCTCGCTGCGGAACTGGGCGTACGCGGACTCGGCGAGGCGCAGCCGGTGCAGGGCGGGGAGCGTCGGCGGGGCAGGGGCCGACCCCGGCGGAACGGCGGTCAGCATGTCGACGGTGCCCTTGATCAGCGGGCCGCAGTCCCGCAGCAGCCCCGCCATGGTTCTGCGTACCTCTCTGCGGGCGCCGGCCGGCCAGGCGAGCATCGCGCACAGCAGGCCGATGGCGCTGCCGGTCACCACGTCCACGATCCGTGCCTCGGCCAGCCGCCAGGAGACCGGGGCGATCTGGGCGAACGCGGTGGACACCACGAGCGTGAACAGGGCCTGGGCCCAGGCGATGCCGAAGAGTGGTCCGAGCGCGAAGGCGATGAGCATGGCGGGCGCGAGGATCGCGGCGTACGCCTCGGTGTGCCGGCCGAGGCCGATGAGCAGGGCGCCCGCCGCGACGGCGCCCACGAGGTTGCCGGTGACGGCCTGTCGGATGGCCGCCCAGGTCGCCCCGAAGGTGGTCCGGCTCAGTGTCAGCACCGCCAGAAGCACCCAGAAGCCGTGGGTCAGGTCGAGCGAGCCGGCGACGAGCCGTGCGGCGGCGAGAGCCACGGCGATCCGTACGGCGTTCTGGAACTGCACCGAGCGCAGCGTCATGTTGCCGGTGAACCGGCGCAGCCACAGCTGGGGCGCCGCCGCCTGCGTGTACCAGAAGAGTTCCCGTGGCTGGATCGGCGCGGTGCGCCGCCCGTCGAGGCCTACCCGTACGGAGATCTCCAGAATGCGCGTCGACTCGGCGACGGCCAGCAGCGCCGCCTGCCTACGCAGCACGGGCACCGGCGGTACGTCGGCGGCAGGTCCCGTGGCCTGGCGTACGCGCAACTGCTGGAAGGCGTCGATGGCCTTGTCCATCCGCTGTGGTCCGGGGGCGGGCCGGCCGGTGCGCAGGGCGGTGTCGGTCTCGTCGCACAAGGCCGCCACCTGCGGCAGCAGCAACCCGGAGGGTGTGTCGGGACGGCCCGTGCCGCCCCGGCCGCCGACCGCGCCGGCGCCTTCCCGGACGAGTTCGCGCAGTTCGCCGATCTCGGTGAGATGGGCCAGTTGTTCGAGCAGCCTGCGGGTTGCGGACCCCGCCTGGGCGAGGCCGCGGGCCGCGCGGCCCGGGCCGGCAGGGCGTTCCGCGGGCGGGATGCCGGACAGCCGTAGCCGCGCCCCTGCCTCGCGCAGAGCCTCCGGAGACAGGCTGTTCCGCCCCGCGATGGTGTCGCCCGCCGTCGCCAGCGCCGCGGCGAGGGTCGCCCGGTACGGCGGGTCCGGCGGCTGTGGCAGCAGGAACAGCTCGCACAGCACCAACGCCACCACTCCGAAGGTCAGCCCTGCCAGCCGCAGCCCAAGCGTCTCGGGTTCGTACGGCGGGAAGCAGGCCAGGATGTAGAAGAGCTGGAGTCCCGGTGCCGCTCCGGCCGGGCGTGGGCCCGCGATCGCGGCGAAGGCCAGGAAGAAGCCCACGACGAGCATGCCGAGCACCGCCGCCCAGGTCTTCACCGCCAGCCCGGTTCCCAGCGTGACCAGGAGCAGGCCCACGGGCAGCGCCTTCAGCATCACCGCGGCACGCTGCCGCCCGGACCCGGGGATCGGGGACAACAGGCCGAGGGAGATCGGCGCGAAGAGGCCGTACAGCGCCAGCACCGGTTCGTCGAGCCCGTACACGAAGCTGTAGAAACCCGCGGCCGCAGCGACAGTCACCCGCACCGACCGGTGCAGGATCTGCGTCCGCTCCGCCCCGCCCTTCACGGCCGGCGCCGGCCACGTGGCGCCCGCGAGCCGAGCGAAGGGACCCTGCCGATGACCACGAGCCGGTGGCGTACCGCCATGACGACCACGGAAGCCGCGAGGATCACCGCGCCTCCGAAGCGCAGGATCACGTCGTACGCGGCCTCCGCCGACCGCTCGGGGACCATCGCCGTGATGGCGGCCGCGGCACCCGCCAGCGCCACGCCGCCCAGCGTGACCAGGAACGTCAGCAGCACACCCGAGGCCTCGCCGGCCCGTTCGGGCGCCACCACCTGCTGGGTCGCGACGCTGGCGAACGTCCAGCCGAGACCGAGGCCCAGTCCGCACCAGGCGAACACCGGAACGTACAGCCACCAGGCCGTGACGAGGCTGAGCACGATCATGCCCGAACCGGCGACCGCCCCGGCGAGCGCCATCACCGCCGTCGGCTGCATGTGCGGGGACAGTCTGGCGCCGAGCGGCCCGCTGAGCGCCACGAACACGGCGGGCGCGAGGAACACCACGCCGGCGACGAGCGGGGACAGCCCCCGCACCTGCTGGAGGTACAGCGTCGAGACGAAGACGGTGACGGCGTAGCCCATGTTGGTGACGGTCCCCGCGCCGGTCACCAGGACGTAGGGCGTGTTGCGGAAGAGCCGCAGGTCGATGAGCGGATGCCGGGCGCGTTGCTCCCGCCGGACGAACAGGGCGCCCGCGACGGCGGCGATCGCCAGCAGGGTGAGGGTGCGGGCATGGTCCCAGCCCCAGGCGCTGCCCCGCTCCACGGCCAGCGTGAGCGCCGCCAGGGCGCACACGACGGTCAGGCAGCCGGTCAGGTCGAGCTGGCGTGGGGCCGTCGGGTCCCGGGAGTCGGGGACGTACACGTACGCCACGACCAGCGCGAGCACGCTCAGTGGCGCGAGGAGCCAGAAGATCCAGCGCCAGCCGGGCCCCTCGGTGAAGCCGCCGCCGATGAACGGCCCCAGCGCCGTGCCCACGTTGGCGATCCCGAACACCGCCCCGAGCGCCCGGGCCCGGGTCGTGTCGGGGAAGGCGTTGGTGATGACGGAGACCGACACCGGGAAGACGAAACCCGCACCGATGCCCTGCACGATCCGTGCCCCGACGAGCGCCCAGAGCCCCGGCGCGAGCGCACAGCCGACCGACCCTGCCGCGAACAGCGCGGTCCCGCCGAGCAGGGCGCCTCTGCGGCCGAAGACGTCGCCGACCCGGCCGCCCACGATGAAGCAGCAGCCGATGGAGAGCATGTACGCGGACAGCGTCCACTGGGCGGCCGAGGCGGTGACGGCGAATTCGTCGGCGATGCCGGGGACGGCCAGGTTCAGCGCGAAGAAGTCGAGCTGGATGCAGAACAGGGCGACCGCGACCGCGATGAACGCCCCCGCCCGCGCGGCCGGCGAAGACTCAGCGCGCATGAGCACGTTCCTCTCGGGCCGACGCCGCCGCGGCGCCCTGGGCGGGCCGGACAAGTGATCCACTGCCCATTGTCGGCGGACCCGCTACGAACCGCAGCCCGACGCCTCCGTACGGCGGCGAGGCCTCGCGGGCACGCAATCCACCGGCACCGCGATCGGCTCACGGTGCCGGTGGCTGCCCGGCCCATCTGTGACGGGCTGTCAGTTGAAGGGGTCGAGAGTGAGGTAGGCCTGGCGTGGATCGCCGTCGTGTACGAGCGATTCGTGGTGGCCCACGTCGTCGAAGGCGAAGGCGTACGCCTTGCCGTCGGCCATCTGCGCGTGGATCTTCCGGGCGTAGTGGTTGGTGACGCCGTCCTTGTAGAAGGCGTCGGCGTTGGAGTCGGGCTGACTGGGGTTGACCAGCAGCGTGGATCGGTTGAACCCGGCGCACAGTGTGCGCGAGATCGGGCCGCGCACCTGGTCGTTCGGCGCGTCGAGCAGGCGGTGACAGCCGAAGACGGAGGAGGCGTCCGGCTTCTGGAAGCTGGTGACGACGGCGCCGGCGGTGTTGGTGAAGTTCATGACGCCGCCGGAGACCCGGCCGTAGTACTTGGTGCCCGGCTGGTCGGCGAACGGCGTGACCGTCAGGGTCGAGGTGGAGTACTTCTGCCAGACGCGGTTGATGTAGTCGTCCATGACGGAGGCCGGCAGTGCGCCGGTTTCCAGGCCGTACAGGGGTGACAGGGCGCGCAGCACGGTCCCGTCGGGTCGCGTCTGGATGAGGTTGGCCCAGCCTCCGGGCTGTCCTCTGAGGGCGTTGAAGAAGCCGTTGTATCCGCCGGGCTTGAGCCGGCCGGTGTTGGCCGTACTCCCGTCGGCGCGCTGCACTCCGACGGCGTACGGCGCGGAGAACATGTCGACCTGTGTGCTGTTGATCCACAGGCCGGAGTCGTTGAGTGTGTATTCGGACCAGTTGAACAGGATGTTCCGGTTGGGGTCCGTCGGGTTCTGGACGGCGGGCTGGACCAGGCCTCCGGTGGTGAGCTTGAACACCAGCTTCTGGCCGTAGGAGAAGTACACGCGGCCGGAGAACTTCGGCATGCGGATGGTCGTCGACCGGCCCGCCGCCGGCCCCGGTATCGAGGCGTCGGGTGCGGGGGTCGGCGGGTTGCCGCCCGCGGGCCACGGGTGGAAGGTGCCGCCCGCGTCGGCCCAGCCCTGCCGTCCGGTCGACAGTTCGGTGCCGAGGTTGTAGATGTACACCTGCTCGCCGCGGGCGGAGTTGTTGGTGATCTCCAGGGGGATCGTCGCCGGGACCGCGGCCTGGGCCGGCGACTGCGCGCCTGCCGTGAGCAGCCCTCCGGTGAGGACCGTGGCGATGGTCAACCCCACGGCCGAGGCTCTGCGTTTGAGTGTGCGCAGCATGCTCTGTCTCCGTTCGACTCCGGTCGATCAGGACGCTTCTGAGAGCGCTCTCAGAATCGCGCTCTGGTATGGACCTGTCAATGAGTTGGCGCTTGGCGCGGCACACCGGTCCGGGGGTGGGAAAGGTATCCGGCGGCACTCGACGGGCCGTCAACTCCCTTTCCGGTCACTGACGTTGCTCGTTCCGTGTGTGCCGCCGGTGTCGCCCGTACTTCCTGTACTGCCTGTATCGCCGGCCTACGCGGAGACCGTGGCCTTCGCTGTCTCATCGACGCGGCCCGCGGCCAGCCTCAGGGTCACGGCCGCCGCGGCTCCCGCCGCCAGGCCGAAGGTCAGTGCGGCCGGGACGCCGCCGCCCAGGCCGGCGAACGCCTGCAGCAGCCCGTAGCTCATGCCTGTCCCGTCCATCGCGATCCGCAGCAACTGGCTCGCCAGCAGCCCCAGGACGGTCGCGCAGACCGTGGCCACCGCCATCGCCGGGACCGTGGCCCGGGTGAGCAGCGCCGGCAACCGCCGTAGCGCCCACCACACCACGGCGAGCAACAACGCATCGGCGAGGCGAACCACGAGCCAGTCCCCGAGAGCCGCCCCAGAGGGGCCCGACCAGGCGCCCAGCAACAGCCACTGGCGCAACAGGTCGCCCGGTTCGGAGAGCAGCCCATCACCTACGGCGGACGTCTGGATGGCGGCGGCGACCCGCTGGTACGACAGCACCACCAGGGACAGCGCGATCACCGCGGTCCCGACGGTGGCGGCCAGGCGGGCGGCGCGCGCCGGCACGGCCTCCGGTGCCGGCGGCTCGGTCCCCTTGTCGGCGACCCGGGCGGCGAGCACCGTGCCCGCCGCCGCGACCAGCGCGGTCACGATCAGGATCTGCCGCCCGGAGGCGCCCACACTCGCCAACTGCGGCAGGAAGCGGTAACTGCCGTGCCCCCATGCGGCGATCAGCCACGGGGCCGAGACAGTCACCGCGAGGGTCCCGGCCACCAGACCCCAGGCCCATAGCGCAAGCAACGTGGCCGTGATCCGGCCCCGCACCGGCGGCAGCCGGCGGACCAGGAGCAGCGCGCCGAGCACGAAGAAGGCGAAGGCCGCGCCGAAGCGGATCTGCAGCGCGGTGCCGTACAACTCGCGG
This sequence comes from Streptomyces sp. NPDC107528, assembly GCF_055639295.1. NCBI lineage: Bacteria > Bacillati > Actinomycetota > Actinomycetes > Kitasatosporales > Streptomycetaceae > Streptomyces > Streptomyces sp. NPDC107528. Next base: position 332,273 of record NZ_JBVKAV010000005.1, on the reverse strand, counting down.
TAGCGGTCGCCGTACTGGAGCGAGGCCGGAGGATCGTACGCCCAGGGAGCGAGCCACTGTTGGAGTCCCACGGCGGTCTGCCCACCCAGCACCCCGTCGGCACCCGGCAGTTCAAGCGCGTGAGCACTCGCCCCCGCCCACCAGAGCAGCGCCGTCAGCAGCACCCCTCCGACCAACGCCGGTATCACCGCACGCCGATACGTCATCGTCATCGCCCCGTCCCCCGCCTTCGGTACCGCATCCCCGTTGCCCCGAACAGACGGAGACTACGGGACGCTGATCACGTACGGCGAGCCCGCCACAGGTCTCGCAGGAGCGCGATCTCGGCCATGTGGTGGATCAGCTCGAGGTTGGCACCCCACAGGGCGGAGATGAACGGCTCGTCGGGGTCGGAGCCGTAGGGGTACTGGGAGAAGCCGATCGTGTCGAGCTGCTCGTCCGTCATGGCGCCGACGCTCTCGCGCCAGCGGTCGAGCACTGCCCAGAAGCGGTCGAGCGTCAAAGCGGCGGACGGGCTGAAGTCGACCATCAGCTTGGGGTCCTGACGCCGTTCGCCGAAGGTCCACTCCCACTGGCCGGCGAACTGGTAGTGCAGGTGGCCCAGCCGCCAGGCGATCGTGGTGATCGGTGTCTCGTCCGGCTCGGTCGGGCCGGTGTGGGCGAGGATCTGCTCGACGCGTTCGACGCTCACGCTCCAGTCCTCGGCGATCTTCGCCACGGACATGCCGCCGACTGCCTGCCGGGCGACCTCGGCGTACTCGTTGGAGGGGATGTCCGGGGCGCCCTGGTCCAGCAGCCACTCACCCGGCCCGAAGGCTCTCGGCGTCGTCGCCTCGGCCCGGCGCCGGATCGACCAACTGCCGGGTGCCGGCTCCCACAGGTACTCCTCGTCGCCGAGTCCCGTGAGCCGTACCTCCGCCATCTCCCTGGCGCGGTCGAACTGGTCGAGCAGCAAGCCGAATCGGTCGGTCCGCACGCCACCGATGTCCATGCCGGGCCCCCTTCGAGAAACGCATCCCACTGCGCCTCAGCCGGAGGCTAACGGCTCACGCGCGCGGGGCGCGACGGATTTACGTGCCCCACGGGTCCACGCGCCCACGCGCCCACGCGCCCACGGAAAACGTCCGCGCGTACAGGATCTCCGGCGTGTCACGATGGCTCGGGGAAGCGAGGTCTCGTGGACGAGTTGACGCGATGGCGCCGCGCGGTGGTCACTTGGGCGGCCGGCGGCGCGAGGGCGGGTACGGCCGCCGCGACGGCGCGGGAGCTGGCCGGCGGCCAGGTGCGGACGATCGTGCTCGTCGAGGGAAGCAGCGATCAGGTCGCGCTCGAAGCGCTGGCCACGCGTCACGGCCGTGACCTCGGTACGGAGGGCGTCGCGGTGGTGCCGCTCGGAGGTGCGACGAATATCGGGCACTTCCTGGACGTGTGCGGTCCGCCGGGGCTCGGCCTCCCGCTGGCCGGTCTCTGCGACATCGGTGAGGAACGGCATTTCCGGCGCCATCTGGAGCGGGTCGGACTCGGGTCCGGTCTCACCCACGCCGGGCTGGAGGCACTCGGGTTCCACATGTGTGTCGCCGACCTGGAGGACGAGCTGATCCGCGCTCTCGGCGCCGAGAACGTGCAGGAGGTGATCGAGGCCGAGGGTGAGTCGCGCCCCTTCCAGACCTTCCGGAACCAGCCGGCCCAGCGGGAACGGCCGGTGGAACACCAACTGCGGCGCTTCATGGGCACGCACAGCGGTCGCAAGGCGCTCTACGCGCAGTCGCTGGTCGCGCACCTGGACCTCGATCGTGTGCCCCGGCCGCTGGAGCGCCTCCTCGAACACGTCTGACGTCCCGCTTCTCGCCACAGTGCTCCTGTCCGGTGTCCGCCTCAATGTCCGCGACTCCCACCGGCAAGGCATCTCGACTCGTCGACCCGGAAATGGCACCGTAATCCGGCATGAAGCTGACCGATTCCGGACAAAAGGTAAGTTCGGTGCGCTGGAGGCTGGTGCTCGCCAGCACCACCATGCTCTTCGTAGAGCTGGCGCTGATCAGATGGGCAGGCGCCAACGTCGTCCATCTCAGTTACTTCTCGAACTTCATCCTGCTGGGATCGTTCCTCGGTATCGGCATCGGCTTCCTGCTCCCCGCCGCGCGCGGACAGTGGCTCAAACGCTGGACCCCGATCCCCCTGGCTCTGCTCGTCATCCTCGTGCGCACGTATCCGGTCCAGGTCCGTCAGAGCAGCAGTGAGGTCATCTACTTCACCGCCGTGAAGACCACCGGCCTTCCCCAGTGGGTGACGCTGCCGGCGATCTTCCTGCTGACCGCGGTGATCATGGCGGGGATCGGCAAGATCACCGCCGACCTCTTCCGCCAACTCCCCTCACTCGACGCCTACCGCTACGACCTGCTCGGCAGCATCACCGGCTCGGTCTCCTTCGCCGTACTGTCCTGGCTGCGCGCCCCCTCGGTGGTGTGGGGTGTGCTCGCGGCCGTGGCCCTGCTGATCATCGGAGGCCGCCGCAACACCCTCTTCTACGGCGTCCCCCTCGCGGCGATGGTCGCCGCTCTGTTCCTGGAGTCGACGACGGCCGGCATCTCCTGGTCGCCGTACTACAAGATCGAGCTGAAGTCCTCGCCGACCACCACGCGGACGTACTACATCTCCGCCAACGGTGTCCCGCACCAGAGCACCGCGCCGCTCCCGGTGCTGATGCGGGAGAACTCGCCCTATCGGCAGGCGTACGACCAGACGCCCCGCAACCCGCACAAGCGCGTGCTGATCATCGGAGCCGGCAACGGCAACGACGTCGCCGTCGCGCTGGCGCACGGAGCACAGCACGTGGACGCGGTGGAGATCGATCCCCGCCTCCAGGAGATCGGCGCGCAGCTGCACCCCGCCAGGCCGTACGACGATCCCAGGGTGCACGTCCACATCGACGACGGGCGGGCGTTCCTGGAGCGGACGAACGCCAAGTACGACCTCATCATCCTGGCGCTGCCGGACTCCCTGACCCTGGTGTCGGGGGCGAGCAACCTGCGGCTGGAGAGCTACCTCTTCACCCGGCAGGCGTTCGAAGCGGCCCGCGATCACCTGACGCCGGACGGCGCGTTCGCGATGTACAACTACTACCGCAAGAGCTGGTTGGTCGACCGCTTCGCCGGCGACCTCGACGACCTGTACGGCCACGCCCCCTGCATGACGACGTTCAAACGGAACGCGGCCGTGCTGGTGGCCGGAATGACCCCCGCCGACCAGTCCTGCAAGCAGACCTGGCAGCCGAGCGGGCCGGTCCCGGCGGCCGCGACCGACGACCACCCGTTCCCGTATCTGCTGCACCGGACCATCCCCACGATCTATCTGGGCGCCCTGGGTGCGATCCTGCTGGTGACACTGCTGTCGGTGCGCCTGGCCGGGGTCCGCATCCGCAGCACGTTCCGCTACTTCGACATGTTCCTGCTGGGCGCGGCCTTCCTGTTGCTCGAAACGAAGAACGTGATCGGTTTCGCGCTCTACTTCGGCACGACCTGGCTGGTCAACGCCCTTGTCTTCTTCGGTGTTCTGCTCTCCGTCCTGGCCGCGGTCGAGGTGCGGCGCAGGTTGCGGCGGGTCAACATGCTGGTGCTGCAGCTGATGCTCTTCGGCTCTCTCGCGGTGGCCTTTCTCGTCCCGCCGCAGGCCGTGCTCTCCCTGCCCACCGCGGGCCGGCTGGCCGCCGCCATCGCCCTGGCCTTCGCGCCCATCTTCTGCGCCAACCTCATCTTCTCGGACCGGCTCGCGCAGGCCGCCGACCCGACGTCGGCGTTCGGCGCGAATCTCCTGGGTGCGCTGACCGGGGGCGCGCTCGAGTACCTGGCCCTGATGACGGGCTATCAGGCGCTGCTGCTGGTCGTCGCCGCGCTGTACCTGGGGGCCTGCATCGCCATGCACTACGCCGGACGTGGACCGGGCGGGCAGACGACACGGATGCCCGACGAGACGGTGAGCGTCAAAACCTGACATCGGCCGGGGATCCGGTCGGACGCCGGGGGCCCGGGCGCCCCGTGAACATGCAGGGCGCCGGGCCGAGTGCTGCAATGGCTGGAGGGTCTGATCCTCCGGCTGCGCCGCGGGCGACCGACGTCCGACGAAGTGTGACCGGGCCCGTACCCACCTCTGAGGAGTGGCCATGCACCAGGACATCGGGGACATGGGGCCCGTCGACTACCTGATCGTCGAGTTCCCCGGCAGCCGTATGACGGGTGAGGGGCTGCCCCTGCTCGTCGACCTGGTCGAGGGCGGCGTCATCCGCATCCTCGACCTCGTCTTCATCCACAAGGGCACCGACGGTTCGGTCGAGCTGGTGGAACTCCGCAACGTCGGGGACGAGGTCGACCTGACCGTGTTCGAGGGAGCCTCGTCAGGACTTCTGGACCAGGGCGACCTGGACGACGCCGGTGCCGCGCTGGAGGCCGGCAACTCCGCCGCCGTCGTCGTGTACGAGAACGTCTGGGCCGCGCCCCTGGCCCGTGCGCTGCGGCGCGGCGGGGCCGAGGTGGTGGCCAGTGGGCGCATCCCCGTGGACGCGTTGCTGGCGTCGCTGGAGGCCGCCGAGGCGACGGCGGCGCCCTAGGGGGAACCGATGCCGCCCTCGCAGCACCACGCCACCCGGTGCCACACCGGCCGGCGCCACACCACCCACGGATCACAGGGGAGATGAGTGACATGCCAGGACTCCTTCGCGGCGTCGCCCGCACCGCCGTCGTCGCGGGGACGGCCACGGCCGTGTCGAACCGCGTCTCACGGCGGCAGGCGGGCCGGTGGGCCCAGCAGGACACCGAACGGCAGGTCGCCTACCAGCAGGGCGTCGCACCGCCGGCCCCCGCCGCACCCGCGCCGGCCGCGCAGCAGTCGAGCGCCGACGAGATGGCCGGCAAGATCGACCAGCTGAAGCAGCTCGGCGACCTCAAGGCCCAGGGCGTGCTCACGGACGAGGAATTCGCGGCCCAGAAGCGCCAGGTCCTCGGTTGACGCGGGGGGAACGGGGTCGTGCCTGAGCCGGGGCCCTCGGCCGCGCCCGCCACCGGTACGCAGCCGGAAGAGGCCGACCGGCTGCGCGAGCTGCTGCGCACCCCTGCCTACCACAAGGCGCTCGTCTTCTCCGCGCTGATCGGTGTCCCGGTCTCGCTGGCCGCGTTCTGGTTCCTGGCCGCGCTGCACGAACTCGAACACCTGCTGTGGGCCGACCTGCCCTCGGGGCTGGGCTGGGACACCCCTCCGTGGTGGTGGCCGCTGCCGTTACTGACGCTCGCCGGCATCACCGTCGGTCTCGTGGTCCGGTATCTGCCGGGAGCCGGCGGTCACGTTCCCGCCGCGGGCCTCCACGCCTCGGGGCAGCCCCCGGTCACCCTGCCGGGGGTCATCCTGGCGGCCCTGGCCAGCCTGCCGCTGGGTGCCACCCTCGGCCCCGAAGCCCCGCTGATCGCGCTCGGCGGCGGTCTGGCCCTGCTCTTCGGGCAACTGGCGCGCGCCCCGGTCACGGCGCAGAACACGGCACTTCTCGCCGCGGCCGGCGCAGCTGCGGCGCTTCCGGCGATCTTCGGCAACCCGCTGGTCGGAGCGGTGATCCTGATCGAGGTGGCCGGAGTGGGCGGGCCGCGGCTGTTCGCCGTCATGCTGCCTGCGCTCCTGTCCAGCGGCATCGGGTCGCTGATCTTCACCGGGTTCGGCCGCTGGACCGGGCTGTCCATAGGCAACCTGACGCTCACGTTGGGGGTGCCCACGCCCCGCCTCGACGCCGGGGACGTGCTCTGGACGATTCCGATGGCCGTCGCGATCGGAATCGCTGTGCACCTGATCCTCGACACCGGGCGCCTGGCCGCGGTGTTCGTCGCAAAACGTACCGTCGTCCATACGGCAGTCTGCGCCCTGGCCGCCGGGGCGTGCGGCACGGTCTACACGCTGGCCGTCGACCGGTCACCGGTGGACGTGGCGTCCTCCGGCCAGGCCACGCTGGCCAGGCTGGCCGAAGACCCCCACTCCTGGGGCGTCGGCGCTCTGATCGCCGTGCTGCTGTGCAAGGGGGCGGCGTACGCGCTGTGTCTGGGCAGTCTGCGCGGCGGTCCCATTTTCCCCGCGCTGTTCCTGGGCGCGGCGTTGGGCGTCCTGCTGGCACCCCTGCCCGGGTTGGGAGTCGTGCCCGGCCTGGCGGCGGGCATGGCGGCCTCGGCCGCGGCCGCGCTGCGACTGCCGGTGAGCAGTGCGGTGCTGGTCGTGCTGCTCATGGGCAGCGCGGCGATGACTCCCGTGGTGCTGCTCGCGGCGGTGGTGGGCTTCGTGACGGCCCAACTGCTCCCCCCGGGCCGTCCCGTCCCACCGCTGGGCAAGCCGGCCCCCGCACCGGACGGGCCCCCGGCCCACCCGAGTTCCGGCCCACCGGACGGGCCCTCGGCCGACCGGGCTTCCGGTGCACCGGAAGCCCGGTCGGAGGGCGCCTGACGCTGCCGGGAGCCACCATGGAAACGGAGTTCACATGGCCGATCGCCGAAAGCGCACCGCGCTCGCAGTGCTCGTCCAGGTCACCGCTCAGCGGAGCCCGGCCGGGCTCGGCCGTCGGTTGCGATGAGTTCGCGTCCGCGGACCTCGGCGCCGGAGCACATGTCCGAGGCGGCCTTCCGGGCCCTGTACCGCAGGTTACGTGAGCAGGCGGACGGCACCGGTGGTCCCCGCGGGGCGCTGTCGCGGCTCACGCCCGAGCGGGTCGTCGCCGCCGTCGGCGAGGTCCGTACCGGGCGTACCGTCTCGCTCGCCGCACCCATCGAGACCGTGCCGGGGCCCGACGATCCGCAGCCCGCGTCCTACCGCATGGTCGCCCCGACGGCGCAGGAGTCCACCGCCCACGGGCTGCACTTCGCCCGCGACCGGTTCGCCATGAACGTGCACGGCGACGCCGACAGCCACCTCGACGCGCTCTGTCACGTCATGTTCGACGGCCGGCTCTACGGCGGCGTCCCGGCAGGCACGGTGACGCCGGACCACGCCGGCGCCCTGACGCTGGACCTCGTGCGGGACGGCATCGTCGGGCGCGGTGTGCTGCTGGACATCCCCCGGCTGCGGGGCGTCCCGTGGCTGGAGCCCGGCGAGCAGGTGAGCGCCGAGGACCTCGAGGCCGCCGAGGCCGCACAGGGGGTCACGGTCGGCCCGGGGGATCTGCTGTTCGTGCGCGTGGGGCATCGCGGCCGGCGACGGAGTCTCGGCGCCTGGGACCCGTCCCAGGCCAGGGCCGGACTGCATCCGGAGGCGATGCGCTTCCCGGCCGAGCGGGGGGTCGCCGTACTCGGATCGGACGGCAACAACGACGCGGCACCGAGCGCGGTGACCGGCGTCGGCTACCCCGTGCACGTCCTGGCCGTGAACGCCATGGGGTTGCACCTGCTGGACTGGCTGGACCTCGAGGAGCTCGCGGAGGTCTGCGCCGGTGCGTCGCGCTCGCAGTTCCTGTGCGTGGTCGCCCCGCTGCGGCTTCCGTCCGCCACCGGCTCGCCGGTGAACCCGATCGCCGTTCTGTGAGCGACCGGGGCGGGTTCCCCTGCGGATGCCGCATCTGCGGGGTCCGTATACGTTCGAAGAGGGCCCTCAGACGTGTCCGGGTCACCGCCGCGGCGGGAGACCACCCCAGCCAAGGACGGTGGTCGTGATGGGCGACTCGCCCCAGTACGACGTCATCATCATCGGCACCGGAGCCGGCGGGGGAACGCTCGCCCACCGGCTGGCCCCGTCGGGCAAGCGGGTCCTGATCCTGGAACGCGGTGACTACCTCCCGCGTGAGCGCGACAACTGGGACTCCACGGCCGTGTTCGTCAAGGGCAAGTACCGGGCCCCGGAGTTCTGGCTGGACAAGCACGGCAACGAGTTCCCGCCCGAGGTGAACTACTACGTCGGCGGCAACACCAAGTTCTACGGCGCGGCCCTGTTCCGGCTGCGGCCCGAGGACTTCGGGGAGCTGCGTCACCACGACGGCCTCTCCCCCGCCTGGCCGATCCGCTACGAGGACCTGGAGCCGTACTACACCCAGGCGGAACACCTCTACCGGGTGCACGGGCGGCACGGCGAGGACCCCTGGGAGGGCCCGTACAGCGAGCAGTACGCCCATCCTCCGGTCGAACACGAGCCGCGCATCCAGCAGTTGAGCGACGACCTGGAGAAGCAGGGCCTGCACCCCTTCCATCTGCCCATCGGGGTCGACCTCACCCAGGACGCGAACGGCGGGGCGACCCACTTCAGCGCCTGTATCCGCTGCAACCGGGTCGACGGGTTCCCGTGTCTGGTCCGGGGCAAGTCCGACGCCCAAGTGGTCTGCGTCGAACCGGCCTTGCGGCAACCGAATGTCGAGATGATCACCAACGCCCACGTCACACGCCTCGACACCGACCCGACGGGGCGCAGCGTCTCCGCGGTCGTCGCCACGCTCGCCGACGGGCATGAGGCCCGCTTCGAGGCCGACATCGTGGTCGTGGCGTGCGGAGCGGTCAACTCGGCCGCGTTGCTGCTCGCTTCGGCCGACGACCGGCATCCGGGCGGGCTGGCGAACAGCTCCGACGTCGTCGGCCGCCACTACATGCGGCACAACAACCTCGCGCTGATGGCCGTGTCGAAGGAGCCCAACGACACCCGGTTCCAGAAGACGCTGGCACTGCACGACTGGTACCTCGGCGCGGACGACTGGGAGTATCCGCTCGGCGGCATCCAGATGCTCGGCAAGTCGGACGCCGAGCAGATCCACGGCGAGGCGCCGCGCTGGGCCGGGGCGGTGGCCCCCGACATGCCCTTCGAGGTGCTGGCCCATCACGCCGTCGACTTCTGGCTGTGCGGGGAGGATCTGCCGCTGCCGGACAACCGGGTCACGCTGGAGGGCGACGGCCGTATCCGCCTGACGCTCGACGAGGACAACAACACGGCCGGGCTGAAGCGCCTGCGGCACAAGCTCCAGCACATGCTCGGTCATCTCGGCATGCACGAGCACCACCTGCTGTCGCACAGCATCTACCTGCACAAGGGGATGCCCATCGGGGCGACCGCGCACCAGGCGGGCACGGTGCGGTTCGGCACCGACCCGGCGTCCTCCGCCCTGGACGTCCACTGCAAGGCACACGAGGTCGACAACCTGTACGTGGTCGACACGAGCTTCTTCCCGAGCATCGGCGCGGTCAACCCGTCCCTGACGGCCATGGCGAACGCCCTGCGGGTGGGCGATCACCTCCTGGAACGGCTGGGTTGAGCGGGGCCCGGCGACTCGCCTTCGAGCGGGCGAAGTTCCTGAGCCGGTCGGCCCAACACCGGCTCGTGCCACGCGCCGCCGCGCGCCCGCGGTGATTGTGTGACCCCTTGACCTCCGGGCCACGGCCCGGGCGACCCGGCCACGCAATGGAGAGACAGTCATCGTGAGTTCCCCCGAGGGCGTGCCCCGCGACGTGATCCCCGCCCACCTGCTCAAGGGCCAGAAGGCGTTGGTTACCGGCGCGAACTCCGGCATCGGCAGGGCGACGGCCGTGGCTCTGGGCCGGGCGGGCGCCGACGTGGTGGTGAACTACGTGGCCGGCGGCGACGAGGCCGAGAAGGTCGTCGAGGAGATCACGTCCTTCGGTGTGCGGGCGGCGGCCTACGAGGCGGACGTCTCCAACGAGGACCAGGTCGTCGCCATGACGAACCGGATGGTCGAGGAGTTCGGCACGATCGACATCCTGGTCGCCAACGCCGGCCTGCAGCGCGACGCCCCGTTCACCGAGATGACCCTCGCCCAGTGGCAGAAGGTCATCGACGTCAACCTGACGGGGCAGTTCCTGTGCGCCCGGGAGGCCACCAAGGAGTTCCTGCGGCGCGGTGTCGTCCCGGAGGTGTCGCGCGCCGCCGGCAAGATCATCTGCATGAGCTCCGTGCACCAGGTCATCCCGTGGGCCGGGCACGTCAACTACGCCTCGTCCAAGGGCGGTGTGCAGATGATGATGGAGACGCTCGCGCAGGAACTCGCGCCGAAGAAGATCCGCGTCAACGCGATCGCCCCGGGCGCCATCGCGACCCCCATCAACCGCAGTGCCTGGGAGACGCCCGCGGCCCGCGACGACCTCCTCAAGCTGATTCCCTACGACCGCGTCGGCGACCCGGAGGACATCGCGCACGCGGCCGTCGGCCTCGCCTCCGACCTCATGGACTACGTGGTGGGCGCCACGCTGTACGTGGACGGCGGGATGACCCTCTTCCCCGGTTTCGCCACCGGCGGCTGACAGCGCACGCACGACGGCCCCGGACGGAACCCATCCATGCACATCACTTTGCAGGTGCTGGCGGACGCGCCGGCGCAGATGCTGCCGGCCAGATCCCTGATGGCCTTTACCCTGGCGTCCCACATCATCCTGGTGCCCCTGGGTGTGGCCCTGCCGCTGATCACGCTCATCCTGCACGGCTACGGGCTGCGCCGCGGCGACCGTACGGCCCTGCTGCTGGCGCGCCGCTGGTCGGCGGTGATGGCGGTCCAGTTCGCGATCGGGGTGGTCACCGGCACCGTGCTGTCCTTCGAGTTCGGGCTGCTCTGGCCGGGCCTGATGGGCAGGTGGGGCGATGTCTTCGGCATCGGGTTCGGCGTCGAGGCGTGGGCCTTCTTCCTGGAGGCCGTCCTCATCGCGATCTACCTGTACGGCTGGCGACGCCTCCCGGCCCGGACCCACTTCCTGCTCGCTCTGCCGCTGCCCGCCACGGCCCTGCTCGGCGCCTTCGGGATCCTGGCGGCCAACTCCTGGATGAACACGCCGCGTGGCTTCCGCCTCGACTCCGCGGGCGACCCCGTCGACGTGAACATCTGGAAGGCGATCTTCACGCCGATGTTCGGCCCGCAGTACTGGCACTTCGTCGTGGCGATGCTCGTGACGGCCGGCTACATCGTGGCCGGTGTCTACGCCGTCGGCTGGCTGCGCGGGCGCCGGGACCGCTACCACCGGCTCGGCTTCGCCGTCCCGTTCACGGTCGCCGCGGTGTTCACGCCGGTGCAGTTCATGCTGGGCGACTCCATCGCCCGGCAGGTCTTCCAGAAGCAGCCGGTGAAGTTCGCCGCCATGGAGATCGTCTGGAAGACCGACACGCACATGCCGGAGTACCTGTTCGGCCGGCTGCATCCGGACGGAACCATCTCCGGCGGCATCAAGATTCCGCAACTCGACTCCATCCTCGCCGGTTTCAGCCCCGACACCCGGGTGACCGGGCTCACCTCCGTCCCCGCCGACCAGCGGCCTAACGCCACCCAGGCGACCATCGCCCACTGGGCCTTCGACGCCATGGTCGTCATCGGCTCGCTGCTCGCGGTGCTCGCCCTGTGGTACGCCCTGATCTGGTGGCGGCGGCGCCGACTGCCCGCCTCGCCCTGGTTCTACCGGTGCGCCGCCGTGTCCGGCGTGGCCTCCGTCGTCGCCGTCGAATGCGGCTGGATCACCACGGAGGTGGGGCGCCAGCCGTGGATCGTCTACGAGAACATGCGGGTCGCCGAAGCGGTCACCTCGACCCGGTCCGGCACGCTGTGGACCATGTTCGGCCTGGTCGTCGTCGTGTATGTGTTCATCTTCGGGTCGTTCCTCGCGATCCTGCTGCGGATGCGCACCCGTTGGCGGCTCGCCGACGAGGAGGACAGGGCGGGAACCGGGGCGCGGGCGAGCACGGAGGCGCCCGAGACGGACACCCCCTACGGGCCGCGTCCCCCCGTCCCGTCCGGTGCCGCGCCCTCCGGCGGTGACGGACCGTCCGCGTCCGCGGAGGGCCGGCCGTGATCGCCGATGTCATCGCCGTCGTCCTGCTGCTCGCGATCGCCGCCTACACCTGCGCGGGCGGCACCGACTACGGAGCCGGGTTCTGGGACCTGATCGCGGGCGGAGCGGAGCGCGGCAAGCGGCCCCGGTGGCTGGTCGACCATGCGATGGCGCCCGTGTGGGAGGTCAATAACGTCTGGCTGATCTTCGTACTCGTCATCATGTGGACGGGCTTCCCGGTCCTCTTCCAGCAGTTGTTCCAGTCGATGTGGCTGCCGCTCGCTCTCGCCGTCGTGGGCACGGTCCTGTGCGGCGCGGGGTTCGCGCTGCGCAAGCCCGCCCAGCGGCTGGCCGGACGGCGCCTGTACGGCGCTGTGTTCGCCGTCTCCTCGCTCCTGACCCCGTTCTTCCTCGGCGCCGCGGCGGGCGGTGTGGCGTCGGGTCGGGTGACCGCGGACGCCAAGCCCTCGGACCACGCCTGGGCCCACCCCACCCCGCTGCTGTTCGGCGTGCTCGCCGTGGCGACCACCGCCCTGCTCGGCGCCGTGTTCCTCGCCGCGGACGCCCGGCGCTTCGAAGCACCGGACCTGGACGGCTACTTCCGGCGGCGGGCACTGGCCGCCCTGGCCGCCGTCGCCGCTCTGTCGGTGGTGACCCTGATCGTCGCGCACGACGACGCGGCGCACGTGTGGCACGGACTCACCCACGGGGCGGGACTCGTGTTCGTGATCGTGGCGGCGGTGAGCACCCTGGCCACCGCCTGGCTGCTGATCCGCCCGTCCGGGTCATGGTCGCGGGTCACCGCGGTCGGCGTGGTGGCGTCCGCGGTCATCGCCTGGGGCCTGGCACAGCGGCCGTACCTCGTCCCGACCTCCCTGACCATCGCGCAGGGCGCGGGTGCGGACACGACGCTGCGTTGGCTGGGGGTGGTCACCCTCGTCGCCGTCGTGCTCGTCATGCCCGCGGTCGTCCTCCTGTACTGGCTGGACACCCACGGGGAGTTGGAGGGCCTCACCGACACCGATCTGCGGCTCGGTGCCGGTGACGACGGCTGAGCCCCGCGGCGAAGGGTGAGGGCACCGTGAGCGAGGACGACATCCTGCTGGGGCTCGCCCTGGTCGTGGCCCTCGCCGTCGGCTCCCAGATCCTGGCCGGCCGGCTGCGGATCCCGGCCCTGATCGTGCTCCTGCCGGCCGGGTTCACCGCGGGAGCCCTCACCGACATCGTCCACCCCGACCAGCTCGTCGGAGAGGACTTCTCGTCGCTGGTGTCGCTGTCGGTGGCGCTCATCCTGTACGACGCCGGGCTGGGGCTGGACATGCGTCTGCTCACGGGGGCGACCCGCAACACCGTCATCCGGCTCCTGGTGTTCCAAGTGGTGCTCACCTGGGCGGCGGTGATGGCCGTGGGGCCGGCCCTGTTCGGCGTTCCGGCGGCCGTGGCCAGCATGATCGGGGTGATCCTCGTGGTGTCCGGGCCGACCGTCGTCGGTCCGCTGCTGGAGCACGTCAAGCCGTCGGACAAGGTGCGGCGTGTGCTGGTGTGGGAGGGCTCCCTCATCGACGCCGTCGGCGGCATCCTCGGCGCCGTCGTCTTCCATTCCATCGTCGCCGGCGGCCTGCGGACCGGTCACTTCCGGGTGGGCTCGTTCCTGGGCAGCATCGCCGTCGGTCTGGCGGGCGGCGTGGTCGGGGCCGCGCTCCTGTGGCTCACCCTCCGATTGCTCCGCCTCGGTGAGACCCTCGGCACGCTCGCCCAGCTCGCCGTCGTCGTGGTGGTGGCCGCGTGCTGCGACGCGGTGTACGACGACACCGGACTCATCGCCGCGATCGTCACCGGCCTCGTCGCCGCGAACCTGCCGGGCTTCGACATGCCCGCGCGGCGGCCGTTCTTCGAGACGCTGGTGCAGCTGATCATCGGTCTGCTGTTCGTCGCCATCTCGGCCTCGGTGACGCCCGATTCGCTCGTTCCGGTGCTGCTGCCCACCCTCGTGCTGGTCGCGGCGCTCGTCCTGCTCGTCAGGCCGGTGATCGCGCTGCTGTCCACCCTCAGGACGGACTTCACCGGCCGGGAGCGCGCCCTCATCGGCTGGATGGCCCCGCGCGGCATCGTCGCCGCCTCCACCGCCACGACCTTCTCGGCCGCGCTCACCGACGAGGGTCTGCGGGACGCGGACAAGATCCTCCCGGTCACCTTCCTGGTGATCGTCGGCACGGTCCTCGTCTACGGACTGACCGCGAAGCCCGTGGCCACCAAGCTGGACGTCGTACGCACCGCGCGTTTCCGGCCGTTGCTGCTGGGCGACGACCCGTGGGTCGTGGACCTCGCCCGGGCGCTGCGCACGGCCGGGCTGGACGTGCTGATGTGGGCGGGATCCACCCGGGGGCGGGCCCGGATCGAGGCGGCGGGCATCGAGCAGGCGGCCGGGGAACTCATGGCCGTGGCGACCGATCCGCAAGCCCGCCTGGAAGGCATCACGTCGGTCTTCCTCCTCACGGACGACGACGACTTCAACGCGCTCGTCTCGGTCGTCCTGCGGGACAGCGTCGACGGCCCCGTCTACCGGGTGGGCCCACCGCCGGACACCCGGGGCGTGGTCGCCCCCTACACCTCCGGAGAGATCCTCTTCGGCCGCGAACTCGTCCGCCACACCGTCGCGGACCGCCATGCGCACGGCGCCCGCTTCCACGTACAGCCCGCGTCGGCCCCGTATCCGCCGGGGCACGAGACGCTTTTCGTCGTACGGCCGGACGGGCGCCTGGAGCCGACGACCGAGGCACGGGCGGTCACGGCCGCGGAGGGCGACACGCTCGTGCTGCTCGGGCCCGCGCCGGCACCGCGCGTGGACACGGCCGGTTGAAGCGGGGGCGGCGTCAGGCCCGCTCGAGTGCCTTGTTCAGAGTGATGGCCGCGTCGATGAGGGCGAGATGGGTGAAGGCCTGCGGGAAGTTGCCCAGCTGACGGCCCGTCGGGTCGATCTCCTCCGAGTACAGGCCCAGGTGGTTGGCGTATCCCATCATCTTCTCCAGCACCAGCCGCGCCTTGCCGGTCCGTCCCGCGCGTGCCAGCGCGTCGACGTACATGAACGTGCACAGCGAGAAGGTGCCTTCGGAGCCGCGCAGGCCGTCGGGGGACGCGTCGGGGTTGTAGCGGTAGACGAGGCTGTCGCTGACCAGTTCCTGTTCCATGGCGCCGAGGGTCTTCGTCCACATCGGGTCCTCCGGCGTGATGATCCCGACCGTCGACATGCGCAGCAGCGAGGAGTCGAGGACTTCGCTGCCGTAGTGCTGGACGAAGGCCCCGCGTTCCTCGCTCCAGCCCTTGGCCATGACCTGCTCGTAGCAGTCGTCGCGTGCCCTGCGCCAGCGTTCGGAGGGGCCCGGGCGTCCGTTCGCGTCGGAGAGCCGCAGGGCTCGGTCGAAGGCGACCCAGGACATGACGCGGCCGTAGGTGAAGTCCTGCCGGCCGCCGCGGGTCTCCCACAGTCCCTCCTCCGCCTGGTCCCAGTGGTCGACCAGCCAGTCGAGGTTGGTCAGCAGGGAGTTCCACCCCCGGTGCCCCAGCTGCAGACCGTGCCGGTGCGCGAAGTAGATGCTGTCCAACGCCTCGCCGTAGATGTCCAGCTGGAGCTGCGTGGCGGCGCCGTTGCCGATCCGCACCGGCGCCGATCCCGCGTAGCCCTCCCAGTGGTCGAGGACCTGTTCGTCCAGGTCGGAAGAACCGTCGACCTTGTACATGATGTTCAGCGGACCGGTGTCACCGTGCCGTCCGGCTCGCTCGTTGACCCGGTCGGCGAGCCACAGGATGAACGCCCTTGCCTCGTCGGTGAAACCGAGCCCCAGCAGGGCGTACACCGAGAAGGACGCGTCCCGGATCCAGGTGAACCGGTAGTCCCAGTTGCGTTCCCCGCCCAGTTGCTCCGGCAGTGCGGCCGTCGGGGCGGCCACCACGGCGCCGGTGGGCGCGAACGTCATCAGTTTCAGGGTGATCGCGGAGCGCTCCACGGCTTCGCGCCAGCGTCCCGTGTAGCGGGACTGGCCCAGCCAGTTACGCCAGAACCGCACCGTCTCGTCGAAGAGCTGATGGTATTCGGCCAGTCGCATCTCCCTGGGCGGCCCGTCGGCGCCCCACTCCAGTGCCAGCCCCCGCTCCTGGCCCGCCTCCAGAGTCAGCGTGAAGTGCAGGGCGTCCCGTCGGTCGGCGAGCAGGTCGAGCAAGCGCTCGTCGTCGGCCTCGCGGATGGGGTGCACGGTGAGTGCCGTGCCGTCCTCCGCGGCGAACGCCGCCCCGTGCGTGGTGATGTGCAACCTGTGCGCCTGTCGGCCGTAGTCGAACCGCGGCGCTATCTCGACCTCGAAGGTCATCTTGCCGCGCACGCAGCGGACCATGCGCACCAGGCGGTGACTTTCCGTGACCGTCGCGCCCGTCACCGGCATGAAGTCGAGAACCTCACCGGCTCCCGCCTCCGTCATGAAGCGGGTGACCAGAATGGCCGTGTCGGGAAAGTACAACTGCTTGGTCGCGTAGGCGCCGGTCTGCGGCCGGACCGTGCAGTGCCCGCCCTTGTTCTGGTCCAGCAGTGCCCCGAACACACTGGGCGAGTCGAATCTCGGGGCGCAGAACCAGTCGATGCAGCCGTCGGTCGTCACCAGTGCGGCGGTCTGCAGGTCGCCGAGGAGGCCGTGGTTCTCGATCAGGGGGTAGTCGTCCATCGAGGCCACCTCTCGGCGTGCTTTCACCCGAATGCCCCCCGCCTCAGACTAAGCCGGGGGTCGGAGATCGGCGCGCGGGGATGAGGGCGGCGGGAGTGCGGGGCCGGGCAGGGACCGTCCGGCATGCCCTAGGTCGTGTCCGCGAAGTCCCGTCGCGAGAGCGCGTGCCAGGCGTCGTGGGACGGGCGGGACTTTGCGGACACGGCCTAGCGCCCGGAAGCCGCGGCCCGTCGGGTCGCGCGGTGCCACAGTCGCCGCTGGACACGGAGAGCGAGGACACCGACGGCCACGAGGACGACCACATTGAGCAGCAGCTGGACGAACGAGCCCCAGACGTGGTCCCAGTCCCCGAAAGCCAGCGAGACCGCCATGTCCGAGGCGGCGGGGATGGTCGTGACGGAGATGAAGACACCCAGCAGGGCACTGCCGCGCGCCTCGGTCAGCGAGACGATTCCTACGATGCCGGCGAGAAAGGCCACGGCGACGGAGAAGAAGTTCGGCGTCCCGATGAGGTTGGACACGGGCCGCAGACCCAGGTCGAAGGCTTCCGACTGAAGGCCGAAGCCCCGGGCCACCGCGGCGAATCCCAAGGTGGCCACGATCGCCAGGGAGAACCCGACCACCAGCGCACGCACCCCCTCGCGGACCCTGCGCCGGCTACGGCGGTCGAGGCCGAGGGCGACGCTGGTGATGGCGTTGTACTCGGGGCCGACGACCATGGCCGCCACGATGAGGATCTGAGAGTTCGTCATGATGCCGACCGAGCCGATGATCCCGGCGATGACCAGGAACAGGTAGAAGGACGGCCGGTAGGTTCCCTCCGCGCGGATGCGCGCCTCGACGCCGGCCCACAACGGCGCGTGGACGAGCGCGCTCGGCTGGTCGGCTTCGAGTTGCTCGGCCTGCTGCGAGAACATCACGTCGATGCCGTCCACGGCGATCGACCCGGCACGGTCGACGCCCAGTTCGCGCAGCTGACTCAGCACGTCGTTGGCGACGCCCTGCACCACGTCGCACTCCACCGCGTCGCCCTCGGGGATCTGGCTCGACCTCACGACGACGAGATTGAGCACGCTGCCGTGCGAGGTGAGCAGGCCGACGGCCGGCCGGGTGAGGGCGGCCGGCATCACCATACGGAAGTGGACCAGTTCCATCCGGGTCTCCTGTGAGCGGGAAGCGGTAGGCCCGCTATCCGTCCGGCTCGGCCACCGCTCGCAGCGCCGCTGCCACGACCTGCTCCCGGGGTGCGCCGGCGTCGATGGTGACGCCCGGCTCGTCGTCCTGAAGCGGCTCCAGGATCGCGAACTGGGAGTCCAGCAGCCCAGGCGGCATGAAGTGCCCCTTCCTGGCGGCGATCCGCTCCGCCGCCAACCGATGATCCAGAGCCAGGTGGATGAAGCACACGTGCGCGCCCTCGCCCGCGCTCCGCAACTCGTCCCGGTAGCGGCGCTTGAGTGAGGAACACGCGACCACGCCACCGCCCCCGTGTGACACGACCGACCGGATCCACTGGCAGAGGGCCGCCAGCCAGGGCCGGCGGTCGGCGTCGTCGAGGGGGTGCCCGGCGGCCATCTTGGCGATCTCGGCCGCGGAGTGCAGTTCGTCGCCCTCCAGGAAGGGCACGCCGAGCTGCTGGGCCAGCCGCGTCCCGACGGTGGACTTCCCGGACGCCGACACGCCCATGACGATCACGACCTGAGGGCCGTCGGGCTTCGCGGTCAAGCTCCCTCCCTGAGGTGACGGTGGAGCGCTCCGGTAGGCCCACTATCGCCCCGGACCCGGCGAGCCGCCGCGCGAGAGGTCCTTCCGGGACGTCCGGGGCGTCCGGGCGGTCCGGGAGCTCCGGGACGGCCGGGCGGTCAACTTGCCAGCTCGTAGACGCTCTTTCCCGTCAGCCACAGGCCGATCGCGATGCTGCCGAGCACGATGGCCTGATGTGCGTGGTCCGCCATCCAGGTGCGCAGGCTCAGCAGGCGGCGCCGGGCCGATGCCGGTTTCAGTACGACGTACAGCTCGACGGCAAGCAGGCCGGCGGTCGCGACGATGCAGAACGCGATCAGCTCCACCCATGTCGTGCCGTGGGAGGTGTCGGCCTCCACCACGGTCACGGCGCCCGCCGCGACGAGTCCCCACGGCTGGAGGAGGACGGCCAGCGCCGCCGCCGGCCAGAGCGAGCCGCGGTCCATCCGGGTGGCCAGGAAGGAGGACGACTTGCCGCGCGACGGCGAGACTGCGGCGTCGTCGGGCGTGGCCTTCGATGTGCGGTCGTGGCCGGGTCGTCGGTGCCGGTGTCGGTGGAGGCCGTACCCGATCAGCGACACCCCGATGAGGAGCTTGGCCGCGAGGTTCGCCGTGGACGGAGGCGACCTGGGAGCCGGGGGCTGCCCGCCGGTCAGCGTCAGGACCAGGGCGATCACCGCGACGAAGCACGCCATCCAGCCCGCGATGAAGGCGAGCCCTGTCCGTACCCCCCTGCCGGATGCCACCACCAGCACGAACGCCATGAGCGGAAGGGGGTCGAGCGTGATGGCGAGGGCGATGAGCAGCAGGTCCACGACCATGGGCGATCCCATCAGGCGCCGTACGGCACGAGCGTAGGCACGGCCGTGCTCCGCCGCATCTCTTGACCGGCGTCCCCGGCGTCCGCGTACGCGCCTCTTGGCGGGCGACGGAGTGCCGTTGCCCGCTCGGTCGCGCAATCTGGAGTCCGGGAAGGAGCGGCGCGATGGAGACTTCCGCACGGGTGGCGACGGCGGAGCGGGTCAGCACACCATGCCCGGGCTACCCGCGCGCCGGTGACTGATGCCGCGCGGCGGCAGGGGCGTCCCGGCCGGCGGCCCCCGGCGGATACGCTCGCTGCTGCACGCGTCCTGGTGGCGTGGTCGTACCCGGAAACTGACTGCCTGGCTGAAGGCAGTCCACGCGCGCGTGGAGACCCGCTTCCCGGTGGTCACGGGGCTCGTGGACCGCATGGTGTCGGTGAACATCTTCGACTCCGCCACCCGCATCGCGGCGCAGTGCTTCCTGACCGCCGTTCCCCTGGTGTTCGTGCTGAGTGCGTACGCGCCGCCGGCGGTGCAGGAACAGGTCACCTCGGCGGTCAGTGCCGTCTTCGGTCTGAACGGGCAGGCGAAGGGGCAGTTGGAGCAGGCGTTCCAACCCCCGAGCGACGATCTGCGCCAGGCGACCGGCGTGGTCGGCGCACTCATGGTGCTGCTGTCGGCCACCGCCGTCAGTCGCGCGGTGCAGCGCCTGTGCAGACGGGCCTGGCTGCTGCCCCGGTCAGGGGCGAAGGTCGCTCCGTGGCGGTGGCTCGCGTGGATCGTCCTGTGGCTCGGCGCGCTGGTCGGGCAGGGGCTGCTGCACAACCGCGGCGGCCTCGGGGCGGGACTGGGAATCCCGGCCATCCTGATCGCGGAGACGGTCCTGTGGTGGTGGACCCAGCACCTTCTGCTCGGCGGCGGCATCCGCTGGTCACCCCTGTTGCCGGGTGCGGTCATCACGGCGATCGCGGTCAGCGCGTTGTCCCTGACCGCGCACTTCTACATGCCACGGGCGCTCAATCGGGCACTGGCGGACTACGGTTCCGCGGGTCCGGTCTTCGTGCTGCTGTCCTGGCTGATCATCGTGTGCGTGGCGGTCGCGGTAGGCCTGAGCACGGGGGCCGTCCTGTCCCAGGAGCCGTTTCTGCGGCGCCGCCTCGGCACGCCGACGTCGCCGCCCGGCACGGCACAGGACGCCTGATCCACATGCCGTCACGCCAGGTCGGGCTTAGCGTTCTGAACATGGGCGTTGGGTGGTGCGCCGCATGAGCGGGTCCGGTGAGCAGCCGGAGGTGGCTGATCCGCTCGGTGAGGCCTTGGCGACGGCTGTGCGTCGCACCGGCGCCAGGTCCGGGGGTGTCTACGCGCTGGACCCGGCCGAGACCACCATGGGTCTGCTCGCACTGTGCGGTCTCCCGGTAGACGCCTTCGCACCGTGGTGGCGGATGTCGTTCGCCATCCGCGGCCCGGCCCAGGATGCGGTTCGCCACGAGCAGCTCGTCTGGGTGAGTTCCCTGGAGGCGCTGGCCCGTGAGTACCCGCGCGCCGCGGCGACCATCCCTTACCAGGTCGCCTTCGCGATCGTCCCGCTGAAGCAGATCCGGCACTGCCGGGGTGCGCTGCTGCTGATCTGGGCCCCGGACCGGTCCCCCCGCCTGAGCCGCCGCGAGCGCGGCCGCATCGCCGTCAGCGCACGCCGTATCGCGCGCGTTCTGGACGCGGAGGCCGTCGCTCCGGTCATTCCGGACCGGCCCCGTTTCGTCCATCCGCACCGTGCGGAGCCGAGGCCCCAGTCCGAGGTCGCGGCGGCCGACCTCGTGGAGCGCCTTCCCCTCGGCACTCTCGCCCTCGACCTGGGCGGACGCATCACCTACGTGAACACCGCAGCCGCCCGTCTGCTGGGCAGACCGGCGAAGCAACTGCTGGGAACCGAGCCTTGGCAGGCACTTCCGTGGCTCGACAACATCGCGTACATGGACGCGTACCGCACTGCCATGAGCAGCCGGGAGCACCTCGCCCTCACCGTCCTGCGCCCACCGGACCAGTGGCTGGACCTGCGCCTGCACACGGACGACAGCGGCACCAGCATCCTCATCACCCCCGACCAGTCGTCCAAGCCCCTCGGTATCCAGCCCGCCTCCCCCGCCAGCACTCCGCCGGCGAGCCGGATCCATCTGCTGATGGCTCTGACAGCGGCACTGACGGAGGCCGTCGGTGTCCAGGACGTCGTGGACCTGATCGCCGACCAGATCCTGCCTGCCTTCGGCGCCCACGGCATGATCATGTCGGCCGCGGACGCCGGCCGGATCCAGATCATCGGTTCCCGTGGCTACGACCCCGCTCTCATCGAGCAGTTCGACGGACTGCCCACCGACGCCGACCTGACGCCGGCCGGACGCGCCCTGGCCACGGGTGCGTCCCTGTTCTTCGCCAACCGCGGCGAACTCGCCCGCCTCTACCCGAGGGCACCGCAGATCAGCGACAAGCACGCCTGGGCCTTCCTGCCGCTGCTCAGTTCCGGTCGCCCCATCGGCTGCCTGATCCTCGCCTACAACCGGCCCCACACCTTCACCGCCGCCGAACGGTCCATCCTCACGCCCCTCGCCGGTCTCATCGCCCAGGCCCTGGACCGTGCGCGCCTCTACGACGCCAAGCACAACCTCGCCCACGCCCTGCAGCAGACCCTCCTGCCGCACGCTCTGCCGACCGTGGCCGGTCTGGAGGTCGCCGCCCGCTACCTTCCCGCCAGCCAGGGTGTGAACATCGGCGGCGACTTCTACGACCTCATCCGTCTGACCAGCACCACCGCCGCGGCCGTCATCGGCGACGTGCAGGGCCACGACATGACGGCAGCGGCCCTCATGGGCCAGGTCCGCATGGCCGTGCACGCCCATGCCACGGCCGGCGCCGCCCCCGACCAGGTCCTCGCCCGCACCGACCGCGACCTCGCCGACCTGCACGCCAGCCGCTTCGTATCCTGCCTGTACGCCCACCTCGACCTCGCCCGCCACCAGGTGACCCTGGCCAGCGCGGGGCACCCTCCGCCGCTCCTGCGCCACCCCGACAACCGGGCCCATCCCGTCGACGTCCGCCCGGGCCCTCCGCTCGGCCTCGGCTTCGGCACCCCCTCCTACCCGCTCACCACCCTGCCCCTGGGCCCGGAGACGCTCCTCGCCCTCTATACCGACGGCCTCGTGGAAGTCCCCGGCACCGACATCACCCAGACCATCGCCGACCTCGCACAGCACCTCAGCGAGTCGAGCGATCTGCCCCTGCACCAACTCGTGGACCGCCTGGTCCGCCACACCCGCCACACCAACCGTCACACCGACGACATCGCTCTGCTCCTGCTTCAGCCCAACCGTCTGGCGGACGCGTGAGGGCACTCCCGATCCGCTCTCCGCGCGCGGGACGGGGTGCGGGGTGCGAGCGTGGAGGTGAGGTACGGCCCCCAACGGGCCGTCGGTTGCACGCGGGACGGAGCGGGACGGCATGGCTCGTGCGATCTGGACAGGGGTGATCACGTTCGGGCTGGCCAGCGTGCCGGTCGGCCTGTACACCGCCACCGAGGACCACACCGTCCACTTCCACCAGTTGCAGCGCGGCACCGCGGACCGGATCCGCAACCGGCGGGTCAACGAGCGCACCGGCAAGGAAGTGGACGGCAAGGACATCGTCAAGGCCTTCGAGGCCGCCGAGGGCGAGTACATCGTGATCGACCCCGACGAGCTGGACGAGATCGCGCCGGGCCGCTCGAAGGCAATCGAGATCTCGGACTTCGTCGACCTGGCCGACATGGAGCCCGTGTACTTCGCCCGCACGTACTACGTCGCCCCGCGCGGCAAGGAGCACCTGAAGGTGTACGAGCTGCTGCGCGCGGCGCTGGCCGAGGCGGACAAGGCGGGGATCGCGACCTTCGTGATGCGCGGCAGGCAGTACCTGACCGCGTTGCGCGCGGCCGACCAGGTCCTTGTCCTGCAGACCCTGCACTGGGCCGACGAGGTCCGCGACCCGGGCAGCGAACTGCCCGAGCTGCCCTCCGGCCGGGCCGGCCGCGGCAAGGAGCTGGACATGGCGTTGCAGCTGGTCGACGCGCTGAGCGCCGAATGGGAGCCGGCCCGCTACCACGACACCTATCAGGAGAAGGTGCGCGAGCTGGTCAGGGCGAAGGCCGAGGGCAGGGACATCGCCGTCGCCGAGGAGGCCCCCGAGGCGACCAACGTCGTCGACCTGATGGACGTCCTCCAGCACAGCCTCGACCAGGCCCGCTCCCCCGGGGGTGGCGCCAGGAAAGAGCGCAAGAAGAAGTCGGCCGCCGACCGTCCCGCGCAGAAGAGCGAGCTGCGGCGGATGAGCAAGCCGGAGCTCTACCAGCAGGCCTCCGACCAGAACGTCCCGGGCCGCTCGAAGATGACCCGTGACCAGCTGATCGACGCCCTCGCCCGGTCGGGGCGCCGAGGGAAGAAGAAGGCCGCCTGACCGACCGAGGAGCCCGTGCAGGCGAGGCTGTGGTCGTGGTCGCCCCCGCTCAGTGCCCCCACTCGTCCGGGCCGCCGCCCCGCCATTCGATGAGCCCGGACTGCCGTACGTACTCGGGATCGGCGTCCTCGATCCCCGCCAGGCTCAGGAACTCGGCCACGTCCAGGAGCCCGTACGCCATGCCCAGGAACCGGGTGTCCGCACGCACCCGCCGGCCGCCGTCCTCGGCGGGCGGATAGATGACGATGGGCTGCGCACCTGCCATAGCACCAGGGTGCGATGCGGTGCGCCCGGGCGCATGCGGGGCGGGCGCGTCCGGCCTCAGGGAGTCGACGCGGTGCGTCGCTCATGGCGGGAGCGTGCCAAGTGATGGGCCGCACGCAGCAGCTCACGGGTTGCCGCTGCGGTGCGCGGGCCCGGGTTCACCACCGCCAGCCAGCCGGCGGCGCCGTAGACGGGGTGGGCGATCACGGTGTCGGCGGCGCTGGGATCGACCTCGCGGGCGGCCGGCTCGCGGGGCGCGTGACCGGTCCATCGGACGAACGCTTCCTTCCCGGCGTTGATGTTCACGCGGAAGGTGTCCGCCCGGTCCAGACGGGAGGCCTCGTCGCCGGGGTAGTTCTTGGTCACGATCGTCGCGAACGGCTGGGTCGTGGTCGGGGGCACCCGATCGGGCGCGTAGAAGAAGAACGTGTCGCCCCAGCTGATCTCCGGTGTGCCGTCGCCGGGCGCCGGCCTGAGAGTCAGCACGCCGTCCAGTCCGTCCACGAAGCTGATGATCTCGTCCATGGTCATGTGCTCTAGCGTTGCACTGAAGTGCTTGTGGAGACTTCGAGGCGGAAACAGAGGACCTTCAGGGTGGCAAGTCTCAAATCAGGTGTTCTGCGCACCGCCGATGTCGCGCGGCGCTGCGGGTACTCCGTTCAACAGGTGCGCAATCTCGAACGCGACGGTGTCCTTCCGCCGGCGACGCGCACCGCCACGGGCTACCGGATCTACGGGGACCCGCATGTGCAGTCGGCGCTGGCCTACCGTGCCCTCGCTGCGGGCGTGGGTCCGACCGAGGCCAAGAGGATCGTCCGGGCCGTCCACCGCACCCCCGCCTCGCAGGCACTGGCCCTGCTCGACGCGGCCCACGCCCGACTCGACACGGAGCGCAGGGAACTGAGGCTGGCCCAGGAGGCGGCCCGGGCCATCGCCGGTGAACCGATCGAGGACGTACGGGCGTCGGACTCGATGAGCGTTTCCGACCTCGCCGCCGCTCTCGGCGTCCGTCCTTCGACGCTGCGGCACTGGGATGCGGAGGAACTCGTCGTCCCGAACCGCGACCCCGCGCGTGGCACACGCCGGTACACACCCGCCCAGGTCCGGGATGCGCGGATCGTGCATCAGCTGCGCAAGGCCGGTTACCGCATCGCACCCCTGCGGGCCCTCGTGCCGGAGCTGCGAGGCGCCCACCGCTCGGAGGACGTCACGTCCGCGCTGGCCGCCAGGGAGGCCGGCATCGCCACGCGCTCCAGAGCACTGCTCGACGGAGCCGTCGCGCTCAGTGCCGTCCTCACCATGATTGAGGCTTCGGCGGACCACACCGACTTCGGCAGAAACGACCGAGAGGACCAGCACCCGTGAGTGAATGGCAGCTGACCGAGACATTCCGCAGCACGTCGGGCGAGATCCGCTGGGGCAGCCTCGGGCAACCCGGCCAGGATCCGGTCGTCCTCCTCCACGGCACGCCCTTCTCGTCGTACGTCTGGCGCGCCGTCGCCCGCGCGCTCGCCCGTCGCCACCAGGTGTTCGTGTGGGACATGCCCGGCTACGGGGAATCAGAGATGTCGGCCGACCAGGATGTCTCCCTGGCAACCCAGGGCAGGGTCTTCACCGAGCTCCTGGCGCACTGGAAGCTCGACGAACCTCTGGTGGTCGCGCACGACTTCGGCGGAGCCGTGTCCCTGCGGGCACACCTGCTGCACGGAGCCCGCTACCGCGCGCTCGCCCTGGTCGACCCGGTGGCGCTGGCCCCGTGGGGCTCCCCGTTCTTCCGTCTCGTCGGCGAGCACTGCGACGTCTTCGACCAACTGCCGCCCGCTCTGCACCGCGCACTGGTGCGCGAGTACGTCAGCTCGGCCAGCAGCCCCGGCCTGCACCCTGCCGTCCTCGACCGGCTCACCCTGCCCTGGCTCGGCGATGTCGGCCAACCGGCCTTCTACCGGCAGATCGCACAGGCCGACCAGCGCTACACCGACGAGGTCCAGGAGCGCTACGGCGAGATCGGCTTCCCGACCCTGGTCTGCTGGGGCGCGGACGACACCTGGATCCCCCTGGCGAAGGGCCACGAGCTGGCCGCCCGGATCCCCGGCGCGCGGCTGGAGCCGATCGCCGGCGCAGGCCACCTGGTCCAGGAGGACGCGCCTGCCGAACTCACGGCCCTGCTCATGGCTTTCCTCCAGGAACGGACAGGCTGACACCCTTCGGGAACAGTCAGACTGACGCCGTGCCGGCGGCAGGGGCACGGCCCGGCGGAGAAGTCCGCGAGACCGTGCCCCTGCACCACCGGCCCTGGAGGCCGCTCAGGCGAGTTCGACGAGGAGGTCGCCGCCCTCGACCTGCTGAATGGGATTGATGGCGAGCCTGGCCACCTTGCCGGACTTCGCGGCGGTGATCGAGGCCTCCATCTTCATCGCCTCGATGGTGGCCACCGTGTCGCCGGCCGTCACCTCGTCACCTTCGGCGACCGTGAGGGTCACCACGCCGGCGAACGGTGCCGCGACATGGCCGGGGTTGGCACGGTCGGCCTTCTCCGTGACCGGGGCGTCGGAGGCCGCCGCCCTGTCGCGGACCTGGATCGGCCGCAGTTGGCCGTTCAGGGTGGACATCACGGTCCGCATGCCGCGCTCGTCCGCGTCGCCGACGGCCTGCAACTCGATCAGCAGCCGGACACCGCGTTCGAGGTCGACGGAGTACTCCTTGCCGGGGCGCAGCCCGTAGAAGAAGTCCTTGCTGTCGAGGACGCTGGTGTCGCCGTACGTGTCGCGGTGCGTGTCGAACTCGCGGGTCGGGCCCGGGAACAGCAGCCGGTTCAGCGTCGACCGCCGGTCCTTCGCCAGGCCCTCGCGGTCGTCGGCGTTCAGCTCCTGGACCGGCTTGGCCTCGGCGCGGCCCTGCAACGCCTTCGTGCGGAACGGCTCGGGCCAGCCGCCGGGCGGGGTGCCCAGCTCGCCGCGCAGGAACCCGATGACGGAGTCGGGGATGTCGAACCTGGCAGGCTCCGCCTCGAAGTCCTTCGGGGACACGCCCGCGCCCACGAGGTGCAGGGCCAGGTCGCCGACCACCTTCGACGACGGGGTGACCTTGACCAGGTGGCCGAGCATCCGGTCGGCGGCGCCGTACATCGCCTCGATCTCCTCGAAGCGGTCGCCCAGGCCCAGCGCGACCGCCTGGGTGCGCAGGTTGGAGAGCTGGCCGCCGGGGATCTCGTGGTGGTAGACGCGGCCGGTCGGCGAGGCCAGACCCGCCTCGAAGGGGGCGTAGACCTTGCGGACGCTCTCCCAGTACGGCTCCAGGTCGCCGACGGCCTGGAGGTCGAGGCCGGTGGGGCGGTCGGAGTGGTCGGTCGCGGCCACGATCGCCGACAGGGACGGCTGGGAGGTGGTGCCCGCCATGGACGCCACCGCGCCGTCCACCGCGTCCGCGCCGGCCTGGATGGCGGCGAGGTAGGTGGCGAGCTGCCCGCCGGCGGTGTCGTGGGTGTGGACGTGGACGGGCAGGTCGAACTCCCTGCGCAGGGCCGACACCAGCGTCGCCGCGGCCGGGGCGCGCAGCAGGCCCGCCATGTCCTTGACGGCCAGTACGTGCGCGCCCGCCTCGACGATCTGCTCGGCCAGACGCAGGTAGTAGTCCAGCGTGTACAGACGCTCCGACGGGTCGGACAGGTCGGAGGTGTAGCACAGGGCCACCTCGGCGACGGCCGTCCCTGTGTCCCGTACGGCGTCGATGGCGGGCCGCATCTGGGCGACGTCGTTGAGGGCGTCGAAGATGCGGAAGATGTCGATGCCGGTGGCTGCCGCCTCGTGCACGAAGGCGTCGGTCACCTCGGTGGGATACGGCGTGTAGCCCACGGTGTTGCGGCCGCGCAGCAGCATCTGCAGGCAGATGTTCGGCGCGGCTTCCCGCAGGGCCGCCAGGCGCTCCCACGGGTCCTCGGCCAGGAAGCGCAGGGCGACGTCGTAGGTCGCGCCGCCCCAGCACTCCAGGGACAGCAGCTGGGGCAGGGTGCGCGCCACCACGGGAGCGACGGCGAGCATGTCCTTGGTGCGCACGCGCGTGGCGAGCAGCGACTGGTGGGCGTCGCGGAACGTGGTGTCGGTGACGCCGATGGTCGGGGACGCGCGCAGCCAGCGTGCGAAGCCCTCCGGGCCGAGTTCGGCGAGCCGCTGCCGGGACCCGGCCGGCGGCTCACCGGCCGGCAGCTCGGGCAGCTTGGTCAACGGCTCCAGCAGGTCGGGCCGTTCGCCGTGCGGCTTGTTCACGGTGACGTCGGCCAGGTAGGTCAGCAGCTTGGTGCCGCGGTCGGCGGAGTGGCGGGCGGTGAGCAGGTGCGGGCGCTGCTCGATGAACGACGTGGTGACCCGGCCGGCCTGGAAGTCGGCGTCGTCCAGCACCGCTTGCAGGAAGGGGATGTTGGTGGCCACGCCGCGGATGCGGAACTCGGCCACGGCGCGCCGGGCACGGCCCACCGCGGTGTTGAAGTCCCGGCCCCGGCAGGTGAGTTTGACCAGCATGGAGTCGAAGTGGGCGCTGATGTCCGTACCGGCGTGGGTGGTGCCGCCGTCGAGGCGGATGCCCGAGCCGCCCGGCGAGCGGTAGGCGCTGATGCGGCCGGTGTCCGGGCGGAACCCGTTGGCGGGGTCCTCGGTGGTGATACGGCACTGCAGCGCGGCGCCGCGCAGCGTGACGGTCTCCTGGGCGAGGCCGAGGTCGGTGAGGGTCTCGCCGGCGGCGATGCGCAGCTGTGACTGCACCAGGTCGACGTCGGTGACCTCCTCGGTCACGGTGTGCTCGACCTGGATGCGCGGGTTCATCTCGATGAAGACGTGGTTGCCGTCGCGGTCGAGGAGGAACTCCACGGTGCCGGCGTTGCGGTAGCCGATCTGGCGGGCGAACCGCACGGCGTCGGCGCAGATCCGGTCGCGCAGCTCCGGGTCGAGGTTCGGCGCGGGCGCCAGCTCGATCACCTTCTGGTGGCGGCGCTGCACCGAACAGTCCCGCTCGAACAGGTGGATCACGTTGCCCTGTCCGTCGGCGAGGATCTGCACCTCGATGTGGCGGGGCTCGACGACCGCCTTCTCCAGGAACACCGTGGGATCGCCGAACGCGGACGCCGCCTCACGGGACGCCGCCTCGATGGACTCCCGCAGCTGGGCGGGATCCTCCACGCGGCGCATGCCGCGGCCGCCGCCACCCGCGACCGCCTTGACGAACACGGGGAAGCCGACGTCGTCGGCCGCGCGAACCAATTCATCGACGTCGTTGGAGGGCGCGGACGAGCCGAGCACGGGTACGCCGGCCTCGCGGGCGGCGGCCACCGCGCGGGCCTTGTTCCCGGTCAGTTCCAGGATGTCCGCGCTCGGTCCGACGAAGGTGATGCCCGCTTCCTCGCAGGCCCGGGCCAGATCGGGGTTCTCGGACAGGAATCCGTACCCCGGGTACACGGCGTCCGCTCCCGCGCGGCGTGCCGCCCGGACGATCTCCTCCACGGAGAGATACGCCCGTACCGGGTGTCCGGGCTGGCCGATCTCGTAGGCCTCGTCGGCCTTGAGCCGGTGCAGGGAGTTGCGGTCCTCGTGCGGGAAGACGGCGACGGTGCGCGCGCCCAGCTCATAGCCTGCGCGGAACGCACGAATCGCGATCTCCCCGCGGTTGGCGACCAGCACCTTGCGGAACATTCTTGATCCCTTCAGCCTTGCGGTGACGGAGCACCCATGGTGTCGGCGGCGCCTCTTTCACGCCATGTGAGCCGGGCCACTCTCGATCTCCACCCTCACCTGCCCAGGTTCGGCAACCTGTCACAGCGCACCGACGACCCCCGAGCGGCCGGACGGGCCTACGCTGTCCTTGAGCCTCCTGTGGTCAAGGGTGGCGTCGGTCCGTCGCGGACCCCGGGCCGCGGTGGGCCGGTGTCGGGTGAGCGAGGTGCCCCTATGACCAGCGCCAGTCCCTACGGTGCGCATGCGCACGAAGCGGTCGGCGAAACCCCCGACCGGCGCATGTCCGCGGTGGGACACCCAGGGGTGTTCCAGGATCTGCTGCCGCTGGCCCTGTGGGTTGCCGATGCCGAGGGGCGCGTGGCGCAGTGGTCGCTCGCCGCCCACGACCTGCTCGGTCACACCCCGGAGCAGGTGGTGGGTCAGGACGTCAACCGTGTGCTCGTCCCCGAGGAGAACCGCGACCTGGCCGAGCGGCTCACCCGGACCGTGCAGGGGGGCGCGGCGGTCGTCGCCCGGCTACCGGTCCGGCATCGGGACGGGCATCTGGTCGACATGGACATGTGGATCTGCCCGATCGCGGACGGGCGGCGGACGGGCGTGATGGCCATCGCGGCGGAGACGACCGCCGTGGAGCAGATGCGCGATGCGCTGGCGGCTCTGGAGGGGCTGTTCACCCAGTCCCCGATCGGCTTGGCCATGCTCGGTTCCGACCTGCGTTTCCTGCGGGTGAACCAGGCGCTGGCCCGTGTGGACGGCGTACCGGTGGCGGAGCACGTCGGCAGGCGCGTGAGCGAGGTCGCCCCCGGCACCGAGGTGCTGGAGTCGGTGATGCGGCAGGTCCTGGACCGGGGTGAGGCGGTGGTGGACTTCCGCTACTCCGCTGTCAGCACGAAGCAGCCGGACCTGCTGCGGACGTGGTCCTGCTCCTACGCGCCCTTGCTCGATGGCGCCGGCCGGCGGATCGGACTGATCGCTTCGGTGATCGACGTCACGGAGGGACAGCGCGCCCACCTGGAGGCGGAGCGGGCGCGTCGGCGGCTCGCGCTGCTGGCGGAGGCGGGCACGCAGATGGGTTCCACGCTGGATCTGCGGCAGACGGCGCAGGAGGTGGTCCGCGTGCTGGTGCCCCGGCTGGCCGACTCGGCCGACGTGCAGTTGCTGGAGGAGGCGGTGGCCCCGGACGAGACCGCGGCATCGGCGCACGGCGTGGTGCGCCGTGCGGCGGCGTCCTTCACCGATCCGGCGGCGCCGGTCGACGAACTCGCCGTCGGCATGACCCAGCAGGTCCCGCAGGGGTCGGTGTACGAGCAGGTCATCACGGCGGGCCGGCCCATGAACCTGTCCCGGTCCGACATCGGCCCCATGATCATCGCCCCGGGCGCCGACCGGCTGCGCTCCTACCTGCGCACCCATGTGGGCGCGGCGCGCCTGATCCCGCTGGTGGCCCGCGGCAGCGTGCTCGGCGCGGTCATCGTCACCCGGACCCGGCATCGCGGGCCGTTCGACGACCAGGACACGCTGCTGATCGACGAACTGGTCGCCCGGGCGGCGCTGAACATCGACAACGCGCGCATGTACAGCCGGGAGCGCGACGCGGCCCTCACCCTGCAGCGCAGCCTGATGAACCCCGTCCTGCCTCCCGTCGACGGACTGGAACTCGCCGGGCGCTATCTGCCGGCCGGTGACCACGAGGTCGGCGGCGACTGGTTCGACGCCATCGCCCTGTCGGACGGCCGGACCGCCCTGGTGATCGGGGACGTGATGGGGCACGGCATCCACGCGGCGGCGGTCATGGGGCAGCTGCGCACGGCGATCCGGACCCTGGCCCGCCAGGAGCCCGCGCCCGACCAGGTGCTGCCCGCCCTGGACGCCGTGGTGGCGGATCTGGGCGACAACGAGATGGCCACGTGCCTGTACGCCGTTCACGATCCGCGGACCGGCCTGTGTCTGATCGCCAGGGCGGGTCACCCGCCGCCCGTGGTCGCCGACGGGCGCGGAACGGTCACCTTCCTGGACTGCCCGGCGGGCCCGCCCCTCGGCGTCGGCCGAATGGACTGCGAGGTCCAGCAGGTGGTCCTCCCCGCGCACGGGCTTCTGGTGATGTACACCGACGGCCTGATCGAGACCCGCGGCACGGACCTCGACCAGGGCATGCACCGTCTGGCACAGGCACTGCGGGAGCCGGGCCGCCCACTGGCGAAGATCTGCGACGGCCTCCTGGCCCACGTCATGCCCGAGGGCGCCGACGACGACGTGGCGGTTCTCCTGGCCCGGGCTCTGCCGCGATGACCTTGCCCGCCGGACCTTGAGGAGCAGTTTCTGAGGCACGGTGTGCCCGTACACCCGATACTGGGACTGAGCCGCTGCCAGGCATGCCGAACGGTAGGAGCGCCCCGGGGCCGCAGTACGGCCCCGCGAACGGCGCGGGACGGGTGGGCGATGCACGACACACCCCCGACGACGCTCAGCGAGAGCCCGGAGGATCCGTTCTCGATCCACCAGTCCGCCTCCGCCGTTGTGGACAGGGGGGGTCGGGTCGTCGCCTGGAGCGAGCAGGCCACCAAGCTGCTCGGATACCGGGCCGACGAGGTGCTGGGCCGGCAGGTCCGCGAGGTCCTGATCGACAGCGGGGACGAGTCCGTGATCGCCGAGGCGACGCACGCGTGCCTGCGGGAGGGCGGCTGGTTCGGGCTGCTGCCGCTACGGCACCGCGCGGGCGACCGCGTGTACGTGGGGTTCAGGGCCCGGTGCGTGCAACGGCTGGACTCCAGCGTCGAGTGGCTTCTCGTCGGCTCGCGCGCCGAGGACGTCATCCAGTGGGAGATCGACAGGGGCGTGCTGGACGGCCTCTTCAGCCGGTCCCCCGTGGGTGTCGTGGTTCTCGGGCCGGACCTGCGCGTGCTGCGGATGAACCGGGCGGTCGCAAGGTTCGGCGGACTGCCGCCGGAGGCGTACCGCGGGCGACGCGCGGGCGAGTTCCTCCTCGGTGCGGACGCGGACCTCGCCGAGGAGAAGCTGCGGTCGGTCCTGGAGACGGGCAGGCCCGTGATCTTCGCCGAGCAACCGGCACGGCTGCTGAGCGACACCCGCAAGGAACTGTTCATCTCCATCTCCGCCTTCCGGATGCAGGACCCGTCCGGAAGGGTGCTGGGCGTCACCGAGATCGTCGAGGACGTCACCGACCGCCACCGGGCCCGTCGCCGGCTCGCGCTGCTCAACGAGGCCGGCGCCAGGATCGGCAGCACCCTGGATGTGGCCACGACGGCACGTGAGCTGGCCGAGTCGGCGGTTCCCGAACTCGCCGACGCGCTCTCGGTGGATCTGCTGGAGCCCGTGACGCGCGGCGAGGAGCCCGCACCCGACGCCACGGGCCCGCTGCGCAGGATGGCGGCGCACAGCATCCAGCCCGGGGTCCGGCAGGTGATGTATCCCGTCGGCAAACTGTTCTCCTTCCCCGAGGACACGGCGCCGTCACGGTGCCTGGCCGAACGGCGTCCGGTCCTCGAGCCCCTCGTGGAGGGCAATCGCGGATGGTTCGCCGCCGAGCCGGAACGGACCGCGAAGGCGCTCGCGATGGGTGTCCACTCCTTGATGGTGGTGCCGCTGACCGCGCGCGGTGTCATCCTCGGCCTGGTCTGCCTGTGGCGCTCCCAGCGGCCGGAGCCCTTCGAGGAGGACGACCTCACCCTGGCGGAGGAGTTCGCCGCCAGAGCCGCGGTCTGCATCGACAACGCCCGCCGCTACACCCAGCAGCACCAGGCCGCGGAAACCCTCCAGCGCAGCCTGCTGCCGAGTGAGGTGCCCGAGCACCCGGCGGTCGAGACAGCCCACCGCTATCTGCCCGCGCAGGCCTCCGCCGGGGTCGGCGGCGACTGGTTCGACGTCATTCCGCTGTCGGGGCTGCGCGTCGCGCTGGTCGTCGGCGACGTGGTCGGCCACGGCATGCACGCCTCGGCGACCATGGGCCGGATGCGCGCGGCCGTGCGCACCTTGGCGCACCTCGACCTGGCTCCGGACGAGGTCCTCGCCCGGCTCGACGACCTGGTGGACCAGCTGGCCACCGAACAGCAGCAGATCGATGCGAACATGCCCCAGATCCTGGGCGCGACATGCCTGTACGCGATCTACGACCCCGTCTCCCGGCACTGCGCCATGGCCCGCGCGGGTCACCCGCCGCCGACGGTGCTGGGGCCGGACTGCCAGGTCCGCCCGCTCGACCTGCCCGCCGGACCGCCGCTCGGCCTCGGCGGGCTGCCGTTCGAGACGGCCGAGCTGGAACTGGAGGAGGGCAGCCTGATCGCTCTGTACAGCGACGGTCTCCTCCTGGCCGACGATCGCGACATCGACCAGGGCCTGGCCCTGCTGCGTGCCGCGCTGTCCGGTCCGGCCCAGTCGCTGGAGCACATGTGCAAGGCGGTGGAGGACGCGATGCTGCCCGACCGGTCCGCCGACGACGTCACGCTGCTGCTGGGCCGGACCCGGGTGCTGGCGGTGGAGCAGGTGGCCACCTGGGAGCTGTCGGCCGAGGCCACCGCCGCCGCGCGGGCCCGGGCACTGGTCACGGACCGGCTGACCGAGTGGGGGCTGGAGGAGTGCGCGTTCGCCACCGAGCTCATCGTGAGCGAGCTGGTCACGAACGCCTACCGCTACGCAGGCGGCCCGGTCGTGCTCCGGCTGATCCGCGACGGCCAGCTGATCTGCGAGGTCTCCGACAGCAGCAGCACCTCGCCGCACCTGCGCCAGGCCAGCAGCACCGACGAGGGCGGCCGCGGCCTGTTCCTGGTGGCCCAGCTGGCCGAACGGTGGGGCACACGCTACGGCCGCAACTCCAAGACCATCTGGGCCGAGCAGCCGCTGCCGGAACCCCCCGCGGAGACAGAAGGCTGACCTGCCACAACGGGCCACCGCCGGCGTGGGAGGCGCTGCGGCTCAGGTCTCACCGAGGATTCCGGGCAGCTCGTCCATCCACTCCAGGACGGCCTCCTCGTAGCGCAGCCCGAAGGCGAGGGTCGCCCGCTGATACGCGTCGAGTCCGCCGGCCGCGGTGCGCTCCCGGTAGCCGGCCAGCCGGCTCTCGTGCAGGGCTCGGTGCTCGGCGACGAACTCCAGCAGCCGCTCCCGCTCCACGGCCGAACCGAACGCGATGGTGAGCAGCAGCGGGTAGCGGATCTGCTCGGTGCCCGGCGGGCGGGTGACCCACTCGGCGAACGCCGCACGACCTTCCTCGGTGAGCCGGTAGGGCTGCCGTGCCCGCGGCCCGGCCGGTCCGGCACACACGAGGCCGCGGTCCGCCAGCGTCGCCAGCTCCCGGTACACCTGACTGCGGGTCAGGGTCCAGAAGTCGCCGATCAGTTCCTCGGCGAGCTTGACCAGTTCATAGCCGCTGGCCTCGCCCGCGTGCAGGAATCCCAGCAGCGAGGCCGCGGACGCGTTGAGTTCGGTACCGGGCATGAGCCTTCCCTTGACATTCCACTGTGGACTGTGGTCGCCTTGATGACACATACAATAGTCCACTGTGGACTGTGAGGTGATCCGCATGAACACGGAGAAGGGGTACGCGGCAGGGTTCCGCACCCTCGACACCGAGGTCAGCGACCGGAAACTGCCCGTGGAGGGCACCCTGCCGACGTGGCTGCGCGGCAGTCTGCTGCGCAACGGCCCGGCACGCTTCGAGGCCGGGAGCGGGGCCGCCGGCAGGGCGTTCCGCCACTGGTTCGACGGCCAGGCCATGCTGCACCGCTTCGCCTTCGCCGACGGCCGGGTCACCTACACGAACAGGTTCGTCGACACACCCAGCAGCAGGGCCGCACGCGAGTCGGGCCGGATCGCCTATCCGGAGTTCGCCACCGACCCGTGCCGCTCCCTGTTCGCCCGCTTCTTCAGCGTCTTCTCGCG
Organism: Streptomyces sp. NPDC107528; assembly: GCF_055639295.1. Classification (NCBI taxonomy): domain Bacteria; kingdom Bacillati; phylum Actinomycetota; class Actinomycetes; order Kitasatosporales; family Streptomycetaceae; genus Streptomyces; species Streptomyces sp. NPDC107528. The sequence continues at coordinate 296,901 of NZ_JBVKAV010000005.1, read as the reverse complement.
TCCGGAAGTGGCGAACACCAACGTCAGCGTGGCCCGTTTCGGCGAGCGCTTCGTGGCGCTGACCGAGACACCGCTGCCGGTGGAGTTCGACCCCGACACGCTCGCGACCGCCGGTGTCGTCGGCTACGAGGACGCGCTGAAGGGCCAGCTGACCACCGCCCACCCGCACCAGGACCCCGGCACCGGCGATCTGGTGAACCAGCTGACTCACTTCGCGCGGCGCAGCGAGTACCGCGTCCACCGCCAGCCGACGACGGGCACGAAACGCGAGCTGATCGGCCGCCACCCGGTCACCAGGCCCGGGTACATGCACAGCTTCGCGATCACCGGCCGGTACGTCGTCCTGGCCGAGTTCCCGCTCACCGTGAACCCGCTCAGCCTGATCCTCAGCGGCCGGCCGTTCATCGAGAACTACCGCTGGGATCCCGAGCGAGGCACCCGCTTCATCGTCTTCGACCAGCGCGAGGGCGGCGTGCGCGGGGTGTACGAGACGACGGCGTGCTTCGCCTTCCATCACATCAACGCCTGGGAGGACGAGGACCGCGACGGTGACCTGGTGCTCGATCTGTGCGCCTATTCCGACGCCTCGGTGATCGACGCGCTCTACCTGGACCGGCTGCGGGCCGGCGGGGGCGTTCCGGTCTCGTATCCCACCCGCTTCCGCATCGGTCTGCGCACCGGACGCGTCGAGACGGAGCGGCTGGCGGAGGAGTCCATGGAGCTGCCGCGCATCGCCTACGAGCGGCACAACGGGCGCGACTACCGGTACGCGTACGGCGTGAGCTCCCTCGACGGCCGCGAGGACGACTTCATCAACCAGCTCGTCAAGGTCGACACCCGGACGGGCGCGACCCTGACCTGGCACGAGGAGGGCTGCTATCCCGGCGAGCCGGTCTTCGTCCCCGCCCCGGACGCGGCCGACGAGGACGACGGTGTACTGCTGTCCCTGGTCCTCGACTCCGCGAACGGCTCGTCGTCCCTGCTGGTCCTGTCCGCCCGGACGCTGGACGTACTGGCCCGGGCACAGGCCCCGCACATCGTGCCGTACGGCTTCCACGGCCTGTTCACCGGCCGCGCCTGACTCCCGGCCGGACGGCGCGGCCGGGCTTCAGAGCATGCGGCCGAGCAGCCGGTCACGATTGATCAGCTGATGCTTGAGCACCAGTCCGACGTGCACCGCGAGAGCCGCGTAGAGGACGATCTGGGCCGCGACATGGACGCCGAGCAGGTCGTCGTCGCCGGACAGCAGCAGCACGAGACCGGTGACGGGTACGGCGAACGTGGTCACGTACAGGGCGGTCTCGGTGCCGTGTGCGAGGCGTCGCTCCCGTGCGGTGAGGGTCGGCGCCCACGGGGGCAGCGGTGTGGCCAGCCGCCAGGCGAGGCGGGCGGCAGCGAGCAGCAGCACGGTGGCGCCCAGGACGACGTGCACCGTGAGCAGCGCGTCGTCGCCGAAGGGGTCGTAGCCGTCCTCCCCGCCTCTGCCACGGCCCCGTCCGTGGCCCGAGCCCTCACCCCGCCCACGGCCACGGCCTCGCCCCCGGCCACGGTCGTCCACGTCGAGGAGGTAGCCCACGGCGAACTGCACGACGATGGCTGCGAACACCAGCCAGTGGAGCACCTTCGTGACGAGGCCGTAGCCGTGCGGACCATTGCGCAGGTGGTAACCCATGCCGCCAACCCCGCGCACTGCGCTAGGGCAGGATGGAGTCGACGTACCCGCCGTCCACGCGCACCGCGCCGCCGGTGGTGGCCGAGGCCTGGTCCGAGCTGAGGTAGACCGCCATGTTCGCGATCTCCTCCGGTTCGATCAGCCGTTGCAGCAGGCTCTGCGGCCGGTGCTTGCGCATGAACGCGCGCTGCGCCTCGTCCCAGGGCAGGTCCCGGTCGACCAGTTCGTAGACGAACTCCTCGACGCCGCCCGTGTGGGTGGGCCCGGCGATGACGGAGTTCACCGTGACGCCCGTGCCGGCGGCGTGCTTGGCGAATCCCCGGCTGACCGCGAGCAGCGAGGTCTTGGACATTCCGTAGTGGATCATCTCGGCCGGGGTGACGATCGCCGAGTCACTGGCGATGTACTGCACGCGTCCCCAGCCGCGTTCGGTCATGCCCGGCAGGAACAGCCGTGTCAGCCGTACGGGGGACAGCACGTTCACCTCGAAGTAGCGCCGCCACTCCTCGTCGCTGATCTCCAGGGGGTCTGCCGAGCCGAAGATGCCGAGGTTGTTGACGAGGATGTCCACCTCGGGCAGCGTCTCGGCCACCTGGTCCGCGCCCTCCTGAGTGGTCACGTCCGCCGGCACCGGCACCCACTCGGCGCCCGGAACCTGCTTGGCCAACTCGGCGACGCTCTGCTCCACGCGCTCCGGGCTACGGCCGTTGACGCCGACGCGGGCCCCGGCGCGGGCCAGTCCGGCGGCGATCGCCGCGCCGATGCCCTGGGTGGAACCGGTGACCAGTGCGGTGCGGCCCTTCAGATCGATCTGCATGCCTGGCAGCCCCTTTCACTTACGGATTCGGTGGCTGTGTACCCCGGGACGTTACTTGCGCACGCGCACTACACGCAAGCGCCCACATTGCATGGACGCAATCGGACGAAGGCGCTCTCGCGGGCGCCTTCGAACGAGTAGATCGCCTCGGCGTCGGCGAAGAAGCGGGCGATGTCGTGACCGAGCACGATGCCGTTGCCGCCGAAGGTCTCCCGGCACCACGCCACGACCTCGCGCATCCGGGAGGTGACGTATGCCTTGGCCGTCCGGGATGCGGGATGCGTTCTCTCCCTCGGTTCCCTCGGCCGCTACCGGCCCTGCCAGACCGGGGAGCGGCGCTCGGTGAAGGCGGTCATGCACTCGCGCACGGCGGCGGAGGCGGCCAGTTGGGCCATGTGCCGCGCCTGTCGGCGAACGCCCAGTCCTCGCAGGCGCCGTCGGCGGCGCGGACGAACTCCTTGACGGCGGCCAGCGCCAGCGGGGCGTTCCGCGCGATCCGTTCGGCGAGCTGCAGTGCCGTGGCCACGGTTTCCCCGGCCGGCACGACACGGTTGGCGATGCCGAGCCGGCCGGCCTGTTCGCCGGTGACCCGGCTCGCCGGTCAGCAGCAGCTCCATGGCCAGGTGGTGAGGGATGCGCTCGGGCAGCCGTATCACTCCGCCACCGGCCGCGATCAGGCCGCGGCTGACTTCCGGGAGGCCGAAGCGGGAGTCGTCCGCGGCGACGATCAGGTCGCAGCCGAGGGCGAGTTCGAAGCCGCCGCCCATGGCCCAGCCCTCGACGGCGACAATGAGCGGCTTGGTCGTCGCCGCCTGAGTGAGCCCGCCGAAGCCGCGGCCGGGGATCTCCAGAGATTCACCGGCGCCGGCTGAACGGAGAGGCCGACATGTGCAGTCTGCGGGCCGCCTGCGAGAAGTTGAGCTCCTCGGCCACGGCGACGAAGTAACGCAGGTGCAGCATGTCCACGCAGGTCACCCCAGTCGACCCACCGTCGCGGGCACGGTCGCCGCGGGGCCGACGGCGACGCTCGGCGCAGGCCCCCACAGTCCGCTGCGCTCAGCCACCCGGCCCATGGTCAACGACCGGCAGCCACTGCCTCCGATCGCGCACGCCGGTCCGTCCGGGCGACCATGGCCCCAGGAAGTCCGCCCACCGTGGTCGGCGGAACACCGCCGGCCACGGTCGGTCGAAGCCGGCCGGCCATGTCCGGCACAAGCCGGTCGGCGTCACGCGCCCGCCGATCCTGGAGGTGACCCAAGCTGCACACTCCGCTCTCGGTCCTCTTCGCGATCTGCGCCGCACTGAGCAACGCCGTCGCGACGGTGCTCCAGCGCAAGGCGGCGCTCACCGTGCCGAGCTCCAAGGGGTTCCGGGCCGGTCTCATCCTCGACCTGCTGCGCCGCCCCGTGTGGCTGGCCGGCATCCTCGCGGTGATCGCCGCCGCCATCTGCCAGGCCCTCGCGCTGGCGACCGGCCCGCTGACGATCGTGCAGCCGCTGTTCATCCTGGAACTGCCGCTCACCCTCATCGTCGCGTCGCTGCTGATGCACCGGCGTCTGCCGGGCAGGGGCTGGCTGGCCGTGGCGGTGGTGGTCGCCGGTCTGGGGGTCGCGCTCGCCGCCGCCTCCCCCAGCGGCAATCGCACGCACGTGGAGCTGGACCGCTGGATTCCTGCGCTCGCCGTCTGCATGGGGCTGGTCGCCGGTCTCGCGCTCGCCGCCCTGCGGCGCCCGGAAGGCCGGGCCCGGGCGGCCTGTCTGGGTGCCGCGACGGCGATCAGTTACGCGCTGACCGCGGCGCTGATGAAGGCCTCCACGCACATCCTCGAGGAGCAGGGACTCGGTGGTTTCCTCTCCGCCTGGCAGACGTACGCCTTCGCCGCGACCGGCGTGTGCGCGCTGTTCCTGCTGGAGAACGCGATGCAGGCCGGTCCGCTGGTTGCCTCGCAGCCCGCGCTCACCCTCGGCGACGCGCTGGTGAGCCTCGCCCTCGGCATCACGCTCTACGAGGAGAGCATCCGCACCGGGTGGTGGCTGCTGCCCCAGCTGTTCGGCGTCGTGCTGATCGCCGCCGGCGTCCTCGCCCTGGCGCGGATTCCGCTCACCCAGGCGATGGTGGCGCCCGACGAAAAGGACCGGGCGGCGGAACGGATGCCGTGAGCGGTGCCCCGTGGCGCACGTCGGCGAACGGCTCCAGGGGGAACATCCCTAGCCCACCTGGGTCCTCTGGGTCACCCGGACGCAAGCACGGCGGTGCGCCACGTGGCCGACGCCCGCCCGATGGGCCATGTTGCTGACCGTCGAGCCGATCGGCACCGGCCGGATGCGAAGGAGGCCCCGCGGTGGGTGAGCTGTACATCGACGGCGAGTGGACACAGGCCACGGCCGGTGGACGGCGGGAGGTGGTCAACCCCTACGACGCCTCTGTCGTCACCACCGTCGACGAGGCCGACGCCACCGACGTGGACCGCGCGGTGCGCGCCGCCCGGCGTGCGTTCGACAAGGGCGACTGGTCGAACGCTCCGACCCGCGACCGGGCGGACCTCCTCCTGCGCGTGCGCGACCTGCTGATGCGCGATCAGGAGGAGATCGCCCACACCGAGACACTCGACACGGGCAAGACGCTCACCGAGGCGCGTATCGACGTGGAGGACGTGGCGAACGCGTTCCGCTACTTCGCCGAGCTCGCGGGCAAGGACGGCGGCCGGATCGTGGACGTCGGCCCGGACGTCCTCAGCCGCGTCGTCTACCAGCCGCTCGGCGTGTGCGCGCTCATCGCCCCCTGGAACTACCCGCTGCTCCAGGCCTCCTGGAAGGTGGCGCCCGCGCTGGCCGCAGGCAACACCTTCGTCCTCAAACCCAGCGAGGTCACGCCCCTCACCACGATCGCGATGATCCGTCTCATCGAGGAGGCCGGCGCACCGCCCGGCGTCGCCAACCTGGTGCTGGGCCCCGGCGCGACCGTCGGCGCGGCCCTGACCAGCCACCACGACGTGGACCTGGTGTCCTTCACCGGCGGTCTGAACACCGGACGGGCCATCATGGCCAGCGCGTCGGAGGGTCCGCGGAACATCGCCCTGGAACTGGGCGGCAAGAACCCCAACATCGTCTTCGCGGACGCCGACTTCGACGCCGCCGTCGACTACGCGCTCGACGCCGCGTTCCTGCACTCCGGACAGGTCTGCTCGGCAGGTTCGCGCCTGCTCGTCCAGGACTCCCTGCACGACCGGTTCGTCGAGGCCTACGCCGACCGTGCGCGGCAGATCCGGCTCGGCAACGGCCTGGCGGAAGGCACCGAGAGCGGCCCGCTCAGCTCCGCCGAGCACCGCGAGAAGGTCGAGAGCTACATCGCCATCGGCAAGGAGGAGGGCGCCCGGCTCGTCACCGGCGGCACCCGCCCCGACGACCCCGATCTGAGCAGCGGCTTCTTCCTGCTGCCGACCATCTTCGCCGACTGCGACCGCTCCATGCGCATCGTCCAGGAGGAGGTCTTCGGCCCGGTCGTCACCGTAGAGCGCTTCCGCACCGAGGACGAGGCGGTGGAGCTGGCCAACGACACCCGCTACGGCCTGGCGGGCGGCGTGTGGACCTCCGACGCGAGCCGCGCCCAGCGCGTCGCCGGGCGGCTGCGCCACGGCACCGTATGGATCAACGACTTCCATCCCTACGTCCCGCAGGCCGAGTGGGGCGGGTTCGGCCGCTCCGGCGTGGGGCGCGAGCTGGGTCCCACCGGGCTGCGCGAGTACCAGGAGGCCAAGCACATCTACCAGAACCTCGCCCCCGCCCGCTCCGGTTGGTTCAAGGGCTGAGGCGACGCAGCACGCCGCCGGCCCGAGGCACGAGGACCACCGACGCAAGGCCGGCCGCCCGCCCGCCCCGCACGACGACCACCGAAGAAAGGCACCCATGGCCCCCACCACCGCGCACATCGTGTACCACCCGGTGGGTACGCGCCGATCGGGCGCCCCCGACGTCCCGAAGGCCGGCATCACCGGCCGCCCCGGCCACATCGAAAGAGAGGTGCAGCGGTGACCGGCACCCAGCCTCCCGCACCGGCCTCCGGCATCCCCGGAGGGGAACCGGGCTCGGAGTTCCGCAAGGACATGAGCCCCTGGGCCAACTTCGCCCTCGGCTTCACCTACCTCTCCCCGGTGGTGGGCACCTACACCCTCTTCGGCATCGCGATCGCCGACGGCGGACCGCCGATGATCTGGGCGTTCCTGATCGCCGGCTGCGGCCAGTTCCTCGTCGCGCTGATCTTCGGGGAGATCGTCGCCCAGTACCCGATCGCGGGCGGCGTCTACCCCTGGGCCCGGCGGCTGTGGGGCAAGCGCTGGGCGTGGATGACCGGCTGGGTGTACATGTGGGCGCTGCTGGTGACCATCACCTCCGTCGCGTACGGCGCCGGCCCCTACATCGCCATCCTCTTCGGCTTCAGAGCCACCGTGCACACCACCGTGCTGTGCACCGCCGTGCTCATCGTCGTCGCCATCCTCGTCAACTACATGGGCACCAAAGCACTGTCGACGGCGGCGCTCATCGGTTTCGCCGGCGAGCTCATCGGCGCCCTCGTCGTCGGCGTCTACCTGCTGTCCACCCACCGCCACCAGAACCTCGGCGTCATCTTCGACACCTACGGCGTCGAAGGAGACGGCTCCTACCTGCCGGCGTTCCTGGCAGCCGGCATCATCGGCCTCTACCAGTACTACGGCTTCGAGGCGTGCGGCGACACCGCCGAGGAGGTCGCCCACCCGGGCCGGGTCATCCCCCGCGCGATGCGCCGCACCATCTACATCGGCGGCGCGGCGGCCACGTTCACCTGTATGTCGCTGCTGCTGTCGGTCACGGACTTCAACGCGATCATCTCGGGCGAGCAGGCCGACCCGGTGGTGGACGTGCTGTACGACGCCATGGGCGAGACCGGGGCGCGGATGGTGATGGCCGTGGTGCTGATCTCCTTCCTGTCCTGCACGATCAGCCTCCAGGCCGCGGCCGGGCGGCTCATCTACTCCTACGCCCGGGACGAGATGATCGTCGGGCACCAATTGCTGCGGCGGTTCGTCCACGCCCGTGCGGTGCCGAGCTGGGCGCTGTTCGTGTCCGCGGCGGTGCCGCTGATCATCGCCTTCGCCTCACTGCTCTCCGAGGACGCCCTCACCAACATCGTCTCGTTCGCGATCCTCGGCATCTACGGCTCGTTCCAGATGGTGGTCCTGGCCGCACTGCGCGCCCGGCTCAAGGGCTGGAAACCGGCGGGGGAGTTCACCCTGGGCCGCTGGGGTCTCACGGTGAACATCGCCGCGCTGGCCTACGGCATCCTCGCCATCATCAACATCTGCTGGGCCCGCTCCCCGGAGAAGTCCTGGTGGGAGAACTGGATCGTCCTGCTGTGCGGCGCGGTGGTCCTGGGCACCGGCCTGCTCTACATGTTCACCACCCACCACTACGGCCGCGGCGACGCACTCGCCGGCGACGCCGTGCCGGACAACCGCACCAAAGCCTCCAACGGATCGTGATCAGGGCCTGATCCACACCGACAAGCGCGGTCGCGAGGCGGCGGCCTGAGCCGCCGTCACGGCGAGTCGGGACCGCGCCCGTCCAGTGCCCGCAGCGCCTCGTCGCCCGCCGCGCGGGTCTCTGCCTCGGCGGCCTCCGCGGCGAGGGCGGTGAGGAGGGCGCGCAGCCGCTCCCCGTCCTGCGGCCGGGTCCCGGTGTCCGCCAGCCAGTGCGCCAGACCCTCCGCGGCGTGGAACCGGACCGTCTCGTCCGGGTCCTCCAGAGCATGGACGAAGCGCGCCAGGTCCGCACCGGTGTCCTCGTCGGTGGCGTTGTACGTGTCCAGCAGCGAGAGCGCGGCGGCCCGCACCTCGGCCGAAGGGGTCCGGTCCACGGTCCGTCGCAGGGCGGGCAGCGCCTCCGCCAGGCCGATGAGGGCGTTGTGCGTCTGCCAGAGGGTGTCGGGATCGGCGACGAGGTGGGCCACCAACGCCTCGGCCACAGCGTGGCGTTCCCACGGTCGAAGCCCCTCCTGCACCAACGCGTCCAGGCCGGCCACGGCACCCGCTCGCACATCGCCGTCGGGGTCGTCCAGCAGCGGCAGCAGCACCCAGACGGCGTCCCATCGCCCCGCCTCCCCAACGGCTTTCGCAGCGGCCGCACGCGTACGGCCGGGCAGCGCGGTGTCGATGAGGGCCGTACGCAGCGTCGTGGCGGCGGTCCGCGTGCCGGCGGCTCCGAGCGCGTACGCGGCCGACAGTCCGGCGACCGAGTCGGCGAGCCACCGCGTCGCCGGTCCGGTGACCCGTTCCTCGCCCCGCCGGCCGAGCGCGTGCAGCAGTAAGTCCGCGACGTGCGCGTCCCGTTCGTCCTCCAGCGCCCCGGCCAGGGCGTCCTGCGTGTGCGCGTCCTCAACGTGGAGCAGGCGGCGCGTCACCGCGATCCGCACCTGGGCCGTTTCGTCGCGCAGTCCCGTGACCAGCGAACCGAGAAGGCGCTCGGTCGAGTGCCTGGGCAGCAGTTCGAGAGCCTGCACGCGAGCCTGTGCTGCGCCCTGCTCGGCCGTACGGATCAGCTCCGCGCCGACGGCCGGGTCGTCCCGGAAGCGCCACACGAGCGCACGGGCGCGTCCCCACACGGCTCCCTCCGGGTCGCCGAGCAGCGCCACGAGGCCGGGGACGTCACCTGGCACGCCCAGGGCCGCCAAGCCGTCCAGGGCGTTGATCCGCAGATGATGGTCAGGGTCGCGCAGCAGGCGGGAGAAGGCGTCCACGACCGCCGGTCCGTCGAGCCCGAGGCGGATCGCGGCGCGCGAAGCCCGGCGCCGTACCCACGGATCCTCGTCGCCCATCAGGGCGGGCAACACGGTACGGCCCGCCCCGGCGACCCCGCTGCGCCCGAGCCCCACGGCCACGGCCTCACGCACCTCGGGTGCAGGGTCGTCCGCCGCTCCGACGAGGACCCACGCGTGCTCGGCCCGTCCGACCCTCCCCAGTCCTTTGGCCGCGGCGGCGCGCCGCCATCGGTCGCCGTGCTTCAACGCCCGTAGAAAGAAGGCGATTTGCTGCTCGGATCCCATGAACACCCCGAGGAATCAGACCAGCGAGTCGGCCGGAGGTTGTACCGGCGCAGCACGTGGGCCCGGCGATCGGCGGGCTAACTGCCGACCGTGAGCGGCTGGCCGGACCTGTTCGCGGTCAGGAGGCTGTGGCCCAGCGGGGTGAGGACGTGCACAACTGTGTTCCGGTCGCGGACCGAAGCGACGAGCCCTGCCTCCCGCAGGATCCTCACGTGCTCGCTGACCGTCGCCGGGGTCACCCCCGCGCGCCGGGCCACCTCGCTCGTGGTGCACCCGTCCTCCAGGGCCCGGAGCACGGCGGCCCGCCCGTGGCCGAGCAGTCTCGCCAGCGCCCGGGACCCGGTGCCGCCCTGGGGAGGCAGCCACCAGCGGTGCGTGCGGGCGACGGGATAGACCAGCACGGGCGGCAGGCTCGGGTCGGTCAGGGTGATCGGTGCCTGCCAGCAGAAGACGGAGGGCACCAGCAGCAGGCCCCTGCCTTCGAGGCGCCACTCGCGCTGCAGCGGATACTGCGTCTCCAGCACGGGTGGCCGCCAGCGCATCGACGGGCCCAGCGTCGACAGCAGCGCGTCGACCCCGCCCCGCAGTATTTCCCGCGCCCGCACCGCACGGTCGGCCTCGATCTGCGCCCGTACGGCGGACCAGTAGGGGGCCAGTGCGGCGTGGAAGTACCCGTGCAGGGCCTGCCCGAGGTTCTCCAGTGCCCAGGGCTCGCCGTCCGCGAGCGGACGCAGCCACCTCGGTGCCGCGGTGAGGACGTTCATCTCCCTGGTCAGACGCCGGCGAGGCGTGGACAGAACGGCCCGCACGCCCTCGGACAACCCCTCGGAGGCCTCCGCCGGGTTGAGGAAGTCGGGAAAACTGCCGCGCGGTGGGGCCAACGCCCGGACGAGGTGCAGTTGCTGACGGGGCACCTTGCTGAGCCCGACCCGCGCCTGTGCACGCCAGGCGTCGAATACGGCACGTCCCTGACGCGTCGCCAGCAGGTTCACGCTGAGCACGAGCTCCCACAGCGGGTCGGGTGCGGCGGCGACGCGTGTCCTGAGCAGGTCTTGGCGCGTGAAGTGCACTCGGAGCACGGAATTCCATCTCAGTCGGTCGCGTGATCAACTGAAGTTTCGGCGTGGGATGGTCCTCCCGATACTCCCCGTATTTCGGTGAATCGCAAAATCTCTTTTCACGCCAACTCGCCCGGCGCGCACCGTCGTCCATGTGCGTCAGCAGTCACTTTCGGCGCGCGCCGAATCACCTGGCAGGAAGGGGCGGTGACGGGCAGCCTGAAAGACGTACACGACCAAGATCTTCGCCATGCCGACCAAGGGGGAAGAAAGACATGCGCAAACGTGCCGCGATCGGGGCGGTGGCCACTGCCGCCTTCGCCACCGTGCTGGTCACCGCGCCGACCGCTTCGGCCGAACCCAATCCACCGGGCTGCCCGAAGGAGTACTTCTGCGCCTACAGCGGAGAGAACCAGACCGGTCAACTCGTGGTGAAAACCAAGGGGAACTGGAGCGGCAACGTCGCCTTCCGCTCCGCGTTCAACAACGGAAAGCCCTTCCCGGGCGCCGACCACGTCGACGTGACCTACACCGTCGAGGGCGGCACGGAAACGGCGTGCCTGCACTACAACCCGGGCCCCGGCGGCTACAAGGCGAATGCCGTTCCGGGCACCCATGTCGTCAGGGTCGTATGGCGCGGCGAGTGCTGACAACGGAGGGATGCTCATCATGCTGACCGGAAAGCGACTCGCCGCTCTGGGTGCCGGGACCGTCGCGGCCGCCTTCGCCGGCGTCCTCGCCCTCGCCCCTGCGGCGTCGGCGGAAGCCAACCCGCCGGGCTGCGGCAAGGGTTACTTCTGCGCCTACAGCGGCGCCAATCAAACGGGACGGCTCCTCCTCAAGGTCGCGGGCAACTGGTCCGGCAACCTGGCCGTCGGCTCCATCTTCAACAACGGAGTCGTCTACCCGGGCGCCGACCATGTCGACGTGACGTCGTTCCTCGGCGGTCAGCCGTCGACCGACTGCTTCCACTACAACCCCGGCCCGGGCAAGTACAAGGCCAACGCCGAGCCGGGGCTCACCATCACGCGTGTCGTCTGGCGGGGCGAGTGCTGATCCGCTGACACCGCACGCACATGCAGCGGGACTTGCTCCGCCTTTACCGGCGAGGCAGGTCCCGCTTCTCCGACCGGGGCAGACGTACGGCCGGGTCAGGCATTGTGCGCCCGTCCGGACGCCGGATGAGCCACGTAGCCCCCGATGCCGCCCAGTACCCCCGCGGCGGCGACGAGCAGCGCAACGGTCAGCCCGGCACGCAGCAGCAGCGTGCCGACGGCCGCGCCGGTGAAGACCGCCGCGAGAGCGGCGGCGCGGTACGGCTGGGAGGTGTCCGGCGTGCCGCCGCCCAGCTCCGAGTGTCTGACCAGGGTGACGAGCGTGCCGGTCACCAACGTGGTGTTCAGGCCCGCCCCGAGCCGCCACATCGTCGCGCTGCGCACACCCATGGCCAGTGCGGTCAGAGCGATCACGGCATAGTGCCGCGGCTCCAGGTCGCCCCGCACGCTGTCCAGTCCGATCGCCGCGAGCGCAGCGGCGACCAGCAGCGTGGACGCGATGGCGGCGGAGGTCAGCAGCCACCGGCGGAGCCGGGCAGCCGTGACAGCGCCGAGTCGGCTGCCGGCCACCGCGCCGGCCGCGAAACCGGCGAGTGCCGTGAGCGAACCCATGGGCGTCAGTCCGACGCCACCGGCGACCGCGAAGCCGAGGAAGAGGATGGTGCCCGTCATGAAAGCGGTGAAGACCTGCCCGAGGCCCAGGAAGGCCACCGCGTCGACGATCCCGGTGACCGCGGTCAAGGCGATCAGCACTTTCGGCAGCGGGTCGGAACGAGCCGGTGCGGACATGCACGTCCCCTTCCGCGGCCTTGCGCAGTCACCTCCTGACAGGCCTCACCTCACCACCTCCTACTCCCCCACGCCACCAGAGAGCGCCCGGCCGGCGTCGGCGATCCTGCCCCGCAGCATGAGATCCAGGACCGCCATGAACCGCTGTGCCCGCGGCTCGCCGAGCACGAAGGGGTTGACGCCGTCGGGTCGGTTCCGCAGCTGTTCGACGCGTTGGAGGCCGTAATCGTTGGGGTGGTTGGACAGCTCCACGTCCACCTTCGCGTGGCGCATCCGGTTCCGGAAGGAACGCACGGACGCCCGGTAGGTGCACAGTTCCGGCACCGTGCCGGGCGGGTTCACGCCACCCCAGAGCATGGCCGTGTGGCGGTCGGATCCCGACCGAAGGGGGATGATCGGCGAGACGGTGCCCGCCGTGTGGCCCGGGGTGTGGTGCAGTCGGATCGTCGTGCCGCCGAGCGTGAGCCGTTGCCCGTCCACGATGTCCAGATCCCGGGTGGGGGCGTTGTCCGGTCGGGTCCGGGCGATGAGGTCCCAGTCGGCAGGCGCCATCAGAACGCGCGCTCCGTACCGGTCCGCGAGATACTGTGCGCCGCCGAAATGGTCGTCGTGCCCGTGCGTGACGACGACGTACTTGATCGTCGCGGGATCGGCGCCCAGCTCACGCAGCCCGGGGACGAGAACGTCCTCGGCGTCCGCGGGCGAGGTGAGCGAGTCGATCAGCACGATCCCGTCATCGGTCAGCACTGCCATCGCGGAGACCCAACCAGTGCTCACAAAGGCCAGGTTGTCGAAAACTTTCAGCGGCTCCGGCGCGGACGGACGAGGAAACTCGAAGTCGGGCGTCAGCGCCGTCACAAGGGCGAGCAGAACCGGGTCACTTCCGGCGAGCGCCCGGGCACGGTCGTAGTGATCCTGCCCGTCCCGCCCGGCAGCAACGGCAGTCGAGCCGGGACCGAGCGCGCCTACAACTCCAGCAAGTCCGAGGGCACCCAGCCGGGCGAAGCGGCGCCTGGAGAGGAGGCCGGCTAAGTCGTTGTCGCTGTCGTTGTGCGGAGAAGAAGTCATGGTGGTCCTCCCTGGTGACCGCTGTGACTCGTGATCCGATCGACATCACGATAGGGCGGCGCGGCGTGTTCCTACCGCCAGGACCATGAGTCCCGCCGTACAGCCGCCCAACAGCATCACCGCGGACGCAGAGGTGCGGTCCAGCGCGATGCCCCCAACCAGCGCTCCCATGGAGATCGTCGCCTGGAAGGAGGCCGTGAACAGGACCGATGCCGCTTCCGGGGCGTGTGGTGCCGCCTTGGCGAACCAGGTTTGCGACGCGACCGGTACGGCGCCGTACGCGATGCCCCACACGATCAGCAGTGCCACCGCGCCGGCTTTCCCGCGGCCCAGTGCCGGCAGCAGGAGGGTCACCGCGGCGATCAGGCCGGACGCCAGCCCGAAGACGGTGCGCGGGTACCGGGTCACCCAGGCGCCGCCCAGGAAATTGCCGAGGATGCCGGCGGCTCCGTAGACCAGCAGGAAGGTGGTGATCAGTGCTCCGCCGGCGTGAGTGACCTGTTCCAGGAACGGTGTCACATATGTGTAGGTGCCGAAGTGCGCCAGCACGACGAGGAACGTCAGCAGAAGCGCGAAGCGGGTGTTGGCGCTGCGGAGCAGGCCGTTGAGCACACCGAGCCGTGTGACCTGGACCGGCGGAAGCGGCGGCACGAACACGAGCAGCATGGCCAGGACGCCGACTGCGAGAACTCCCATGGCCATGAAGGCCGTTCGCCATCCGGCGAGGTCTCCGACGAGGGTGCCGGCCGGTACGCCGAGGACGGATCCCAGCGGGACGGCGGAAAAGATCACGGCGGTGGCTCTGCGAGCCGAGGCAGCCGGCACGAGTCGTTCCGCCAGCCCGGCCCCGATCGACCAGAAGCCTCCGATCGTGATGCCGACCATGACCCGCGAGACCAGCACGAGCCAGTAATCGGGCGCCGCGGCGGCGAGAAAGTTCGCCCACGCCAACAAGATCGTGAAGACACACAGCATCAGTCGTCGGTCGCAGCGCGCAGTGGCCACCGTGACCAGTGGAGCGGCGATCGCCGCGACGAAGCCGGGCATGGTCATCGTCAGGCCGGCCATTCCGTCCGACACGGTGAAGCTCGATCCGATCGAGGTCAGCAGACCGATCGGCAGGATCTCGGTGGTGACGATGACGAAGATCCCCAGCATCACGGAGACCACGGCCGTCCATCCCGTCAGCGGGGAACGGGAGGACGGGAGCGGACCGTTGGCCGGACAGGCAGTGGTGGTTGCCGACATGACATTCCGTCCGTGAAAGGCAGTGTGACCGACGGTCAGTCCAGCAGGCTTCATGGTGAGGCGGCTGGCAGAACTGCGACGGCACCCTTGCCCTTCAGGGGTGATGTCGCATTCCGGCAACCCGTCCGCACGTCAGGAGAGCGGTGCCCCCGGGCCACTCACCCGCAGGAGCCGCTTGTGATGCGGCGGCGGCGGACCGGGCGCAGACTGGACGGGTGAGTGGCACCCATCTGGGGCGTGGCGAAGCCGCGCCCGAACCTCGGTCGGCACCACGACAGACCTTGGCGCTCACGGCCATGATGTTCGCGGTTGCGATGACGTTCATCGACCAGACCATCGTCGCCATCGCCGCCCCGGACATCGTCCGTGAACTGGGTCTGTCAACCTCTGGCATGCAGTGGGTCGTGAACGCCTACCTGCTGTCCCTGGCCGCCTTCTTCGCCTTGGGCGGCCGTCTCGCGGACCTCTACGGGCCGCGCCGGATCGTCGTCATCGGCACCTTGGTGTTCGTCATCTCGTCGGTGCTGTGCGGCTGCGTCCCCGAGGGCGACGCGGCACAGAGCTGGCTGATCGCCTTCCGGGCCACCCAGGGCTTCGGGGCGGCACTGCTGTTCCCCGCGGCGCTGGCCGTGGTGGTGGCGGTGTTCCCGCGCGAGCGGCGCGGACGTGCCCTCGCCCTGTTCTTCGGGATCTCCGGTGCGCTGACGGCCCTCGGGCCTCTCCTGGGCGGCTGGCTCACGAACTGGACCTGGCGCGCCGTGTTCTGGGTCAACGTCCCCGTGGCCATCGTGGCCCTGGCCCTCACGGCATTCGCCCATATCGCCGACCGGCGACGACCCGGCACGCTCGATGTCCGGGGTGCTGTTCTGATCGTCGTCGGCATGGGTCTGAGCGTCCTCGGTTTTCAGCAGGCGTGGTCCTGGGGGTGGGGCAGCGCGGCGACCTGGGTCTGCATCGTCGGCGGTCTCTTGGTGCTCTGCGGGTTCGTCGCGTACGAGCGGCGAGTGGACCATCCGCTGATCGATCTGCGCGTCTTCAAGGACCGGGCGTTCACGGTGGACACGGTGGTGCTCTTCTTCGCCATGCTGGCCTTCGTCCCGCTGTTCTTCTTCGCCTCCGTGTACGCCCAGGTGTGTCTGAGTGCCTCGCCGAACCAGGCGGCGCTGTTCCTGCTCTACTTCTTCGCGGGCTTCGCGATCGCCTCGCAGTGGGGCGGCCGGATCCTCGACAAGCAGGGCGCCCGCCCGGCGCTGAAGATCGGCTGCGTCCTGGGCTGCGTCGGATTCGCCCTGTGGGCCGAGAAACTCACCGATCTGAGCATGCACGACCAGTGGCCGTACGCCGCCCTTGCCGGCGCGGGCATCGGCTTCATCCTCGCCCCCGCCTCCACGGACGCCGTCAACCGGGCGATCGGTCCCTCCTACGGGGAGGTCACCGGAATCACCCAGACGGTACGCAACTACGCGGCCAGCGTGGGCCTGGCCGTCCTCGGCACCGTGCTGACGCACCGCACCAACTCCAACGTGACGCAAACCCTGGAAGCCCGCGGCTTCCCGCCCGACGTGGCGGAAAACGTGGCCCGCAATATCAGTGAGTCAATCACGGGCACGGGCGACAACAGTTCACCCACCGGCACGGGACCTGCGGCCACGGCTCTGCGCGATTCGATGAACGCGGTGCGCATGGACTTCGCCGAGGCCAACCAGTGGGTGTTCTACGGCATGGCCATCGCCCTGGGCATCGGCTTCCTGTGCGCCCTGCGCCACCCGGGCGGGCGCGCGGTGACGCCCACGCACACGGACGCGGAAGCGACACCGGCCCCGGAAGCGACACAAGCCCCCGCAGGGCAGCCCGACCGGCGCACAGGTCCGTGACCTGACGGTCAGGTCCGCACGCTGATGTCGCGCACCTGGACGGTCAGTCCCTCCAGGGTGGTGATCCGGGCGATGGTCCTGCCCGCCCCGTCGGACCAGGTGCCGGCCTCCTGGCCATGCCGACGCGCACGGACAAGGACGCCGGGCACATCCGAACTGGCGGGCCTCTTCGGGCTGTTCGCAGGCCGGCACCATGCGATGCGGGGCACCGGCGAGGTGGGAACTCCCACCCCGTGAAGTGGTTCGCCTGCAAAGGGAGAAGGCGGCGCCCGCCGGATCGGTCGACGTCGCCGGCCGGCCCTGCTCGCCAGGTAGCAAGCGACATGGGCGGGCGTTCCCGACGGGTGGACCGGGTTAGTCAGGTCGCTGACTCCGCCGACCGAATGACCCTCGACGGCTGTCTTCGCGGCCTTGCCTGCGCCAGTCGTCAAGCGTCACACGTCGTGCGGCCCATTGCCGGTGCCCGGCCCTGTGGAGCCAAGGCCGCCGGTGAGGCGGCGGTAGGCGGCCCGGGCGTGCAGCAGGCGTGCCAGAGCCGTACCGACGAGGGCAGCGGCGAGCAGGCAGGTCAGCCAGAAGGTGTCGCGGTGCCCGACCCAGGTGAGGATGCCGGCGGGCGGAATGGCGAAGCCGTTGAGGAACAGCCAGCACAGCAGGGCCGTGCCGGGAGCCGCGGTGAAGCGGGCGCACAGGCCCAGCAGGGCGGCCAGCAGGGACAGTAAGGCCAGGGCGAGCCCGGGCCGGTCGGTGCCCACGAGGGAGTTGAGCAGTGCCACCAGCGCCAGCGCCCCGCCGAAGGCCGCGGCCCACACCAGCGGGGTGGCGACGGGCCGGGGAACGGGCCTGGCACCGGAGCTGAGCGACACCCACTCGATCATGCTGACGTTTCCTCCCCGATCTCCCCCGAACCCATTGTTCCAGGCGGCCGCCGGGTCACCTGCCCGGCGGTCGGTTCCGGGCGCTCGTTAGGGTGTCATTAAAGGTTGTCCAAAGAAATACCCGAACCAGACAGGGGGACCGTGGTGGGCGCTCCACGCCTGAGCAGTACGCCGTTGCCGGGAATCGGGGTCCGTTACGACCTCACCACCCGGGAGCAGCGTCGCGTGTCCGTGGTCGCGCACCGGGACGGGTCGCGGACGCTGAACGCGTACCAGCAGGACGATCCGGACGCGTGCGCGCTGTCGGTGCGGATGACGTCGGGAGAGGCGGAGGCCCTCATCGACGCGCTGATGCCGGCGCACCACAGCCCGAACCTGCTGTCCACGACCGACCTGGGCCTCGTGGCCGAGCGGGTCGAGCTGTCGGCCACCTCGCACTGGAACGGGCGGGTGCTGGGCGAGACCCGGATGCGTACCGAGACCGGCGTGTCCATCGTGGCCGTGCTGCGCCGCGCCGAAGCCATCCCCTCGCCAACGCCGGATTTCCGGCTGGCGGGCGGTGACACCCTGATCGTGATCGGCACCCGCGAGGGTGTGGAGGCGGCCGCCGCGATACTCGGACGGGAGTGACCGGCCTTGCACTCCTCCGCTGTCTTCCTCATAGAGTTCGGCGCCATCATCCTCGGCCTGGGTCTGCTCGGCCGGTTCGCCGCCCGTTTCCAGTTCTCGCCGATACCCCTGTACCTGCTGGCCGGACTCGCCTTCGGCGAAGGCGGACTGCTCCCGCTCGGCACCAGCGAGGAGTTCGTCGCCATCGGCGCCGAGATCGGCGTGATCCTGCTGCTGCTGATGCTCGGCCTCGAGTACACGGCCAGTGACCTGGTCTCCAACCTCAAGACCCAGTACCCGGCCGGCCTCGTCGACGCCGCCCTCAACGCCCTGCCCGGCGCGGTCATGGCCCTGCTGCTCGGCTGGGGACCGGTCGCCGCGGTGGTCCTGGCCGGCGTCACCTGGATCTCGTCGTCCGGCGTCATCGCCAAGGTCCTCGGTGACCTCGGACGACTCGGCAACCGCGAAACCCCGGTCATCCTCAGCATCCTGGTCCTCGAAGACCTCTCGATGGCCGTCTACCTGCCGATCATCACCGCCCTGCTCGCCGGGGCCGGTCTCGCGGCGGGCAGCGCCACCCTCGCCATCGCACTCGGCGTCGCCGGACTCGTCCTCCTGCTCGCGGTGCGCCACGGCCGCCACATCTCCCGCTTCGTCTCCAGCGACGACCCGGAGAAACTGCTCCTGGTCGTCCTCGGCCTGACCCTGCTGGTCGCCGGGCTCGCCCAGCAGCTCCAGGTGTCGGCGGCGGTCGGTGCGTTCCTGGTCGGCATCGCACTGTCCGGCGAGGCAGCCGAGGGCGCGCACAATCTCCTGGCTCCGCTCCGGGACCTGTTCGCCGCGGTGTTCTTCGTCTTCTTCGGCCTGCACACCGACCCGGCGAGCATTCCGCCCGTCCTGGTACCCGCACTTGCTCTGGCCCTCGTGACCGCCCTCACGAAGATCGCCACCGGTTACTGGGCGGCCAAGCGCGCCGGAATCTCCGCCAAGGGCCGCTGGCGCGCAGGCGGAACCCTGGTGGCCCGCGGCGAGTTCTCCATCGTCATCGCCGGACTCGCCGTCACCGCGGGCATCGAGCCCTCCCTCGGCCCGCTCGCCACCGCCTACGTACTCATCCTGGTCATCCTCGGCCCGCTCACCGCCCGCTACACCGAACCGGTGGCCATGCGACTGGTCGCCCGCCTGGGGAAGCCCTCGCCGACGGCCCATGTCCCGGCCGAGCGCGCGGCATCACCGGCGGCACCGCTCGAAACGGTCGACGATCCGGACACCGCCGGCCGGTCGTAGGCGATCGCCACCGCACCTGGAGAACCAGGCGCTCACAGAGGTCTGTTCGGCCAGTTCAGGAGGCGGGCGCCGATGACCGCTGTCTGCAGGGCGTACCGGTGTGCGGGATCGGTGGGGTCGCTGCCGGTCAGGGTGCGGATGCGGGCCAGCCGGTACGTCAGCGCGCGCACGCTGAGCGACAGGTGCCGGGCCGCGGCGGCGGCCACGCAGCCGGAGTCGAAGTACACGGTGAGCGTGTCGAGCAACGGCTGTGCGCCGCCGCGCGCCTGCTCCAGCGGGCCGAGTGCGGTGTGGACCAGGTCGACCAGTGCCTGCCGGTCGCGGGCAAGCACGGGGAAGACGAGCAGGTCGGCGGCCCGGAGCAACGGATCGTCGAGGCCCATGCGCTGAGCCACGTCCAGGGTGTTGAGGGCCTCTTCGTAGCTGTGGCCGATGCCGACCGCGCCCTGCCGGGGACGGCCCACGGCGACCTGGCCGCCGCCGGTGGCGGTGTGCGCGAGCCTGGCGAAGTGGGCGAGGACGTCGTCCTGATCACCGGGGGCGACGCACACCATCCGCCCGTCCTTCGTGGTGAACAGGATGCGCCGGTTCTCGAAGCGTGCGAACAACTCCCCCGCCACCTGGCGGGGTGCCGGGTCGGTCTCGTCGCACTTCTCCGGTCCCTCGGCCACCGCCACTGCGTGGGCGCGGGACAGCCGCAGCCCGAACCGCTCGCAGCGGGCGGCGAGATGCCCCGGGTCGCCGCGCCCGTGGAGCAGGTCGTCGATGAACTCGCGGCGGGCGGCCTCCTCCTTGCGGATCACGAGCCGCTGCGCGCGCTCGTAGCCGTCGGCGAAGGCGTCCACCGCCTGCTCGATGACGGCGAGGACGGTGTCGGGGCCGGCCTGGACGGGCCGATTGCGGCTGCCCGCGGCGAGATGGGCGCGCACCAGGGCACGCCAGCCGTGCCCCGCCTCGGCTGCCCTGGCGCCGAGGGCCCTGCGGGACTCGATCTCGGCGCGGGTCAGACGGCGGCCCGAGGCGGCGGCGTCCGCGAGGATCCGCTCGAATCCTTCGAGAAACACGTCGGTGGCGCACTCCGTCGTTGTCACGTTCTCCCCCTTCGGCAACGGCAGTTGTCGTCGGCCGACGGGGCCGGGCGCGTGCGTCGGCGATCCCGCCGGCGTCGCGCCCACCCGCCCCGGGCTGGGCGGCTCAGCCGTTCGCATGCGCGACCTCGGCCGGCTCGGCCACCGTCGGCACGGCCGGCGTTTCGCGCGGCGAGCGGCGACCCAGGCGGCGGGCCAGGGGCTCGGTCCAGCGGGCGGCGAGGGGGCCGAGTACGACCAGGATGAGTACGTAGGCAGTGGCCAGCGGGCCGATGCGCGGCTCGACGCCGATGGTGAGTCCGGCGATGACGATCGAGAACTCGCCCCGCGCCACCAGGGTTCCGCCTGCCCGCCAGCGTCCCTTGCGTGAGACGCCGGCACGGCGGGCGGCCCAGTAGCCGGTGGCGATCTTCGTGAGGGTGGTGACGACGGCCAGGGCGAGGGCGGGTACCAGGACCGGTGGGATGTCCGCGGGGTCGGTGTGCAGGCCGAAGAAGACGAAGAACACCGCGGCGAACAGGTCCCGCAGCGGCGTGAGAAGGTTGCCGGCCCCTTCGGCGACCTCGCCGGACAGCGCGATGCCGACCAGGAACGCACCGACCGCCGCCGACACCTGGAGCTGCTGGGCGATGCCCGCGACGAGCAGAGTGAGGCCGAACACGACCAACAGCAGCATCTCCGCACTGTCCGAGGAGACCGCACGGCTGACGAGGCGGCCGTGGCGCAGCGCCACGTAGAGCACCGCGCCGACCGTGGCCAGGGCGATCAGCAGGGTCAGGGCGCCGCCCGCGAGGCTCACGCCGGCCAACAGGGCAGTGAGGATGGGCAGGTAGACGGCCATGGAGAGGTCTTCGAGGACCAGCACGCCCAGTACGACCGGGGTTTCGCGGTTGCCGAGTCGGCGCAGATCCCCGAGGACCTTGGCGATGACGCCGGACGAGGAGATCCAGGTGACACCGGCGAGGGCGACTGCGGCGACCGGGCCCCAGCCGAGCAGCAGGGCCATCGCGGCGCCGGGGACGGCGTTCAGGACGAAGTCGACCGCGCCTGAGGGGTATTGGGTCTTGAGGGTGTCGACCAGTTCGGAGGCGCTGTACTCCAGGCCGAGCAGGAGCAGCAGCAGGATGACGCCGATCTCGGCGCCGGTGGCGACGAACTCCTCGCTGGCCTGGAGAGGAAGGATGCCGCCGTGGCCGAAGGCGAGTCCGGCGAGCAGATACAGGGGTATGGGCGAGAAGCCCACCCGGCCGGCGAGGCGGCCCAGCAGCCCCAGGGCGAGGATGATCGCGCCGAGTTCGATGAGCATGGCTGTGGTGTTGTGCACGGGCGTCTGACCTCCGTGATCGGTTCGGTGGCGGCGTCTGTGCCAGGTGCGGGTGCCGGCAACGGAGTTGAGCTCCGGGAGTGCCTGGGTGCCGTCGCGGGTGCGGGCAACCGCGCGGGCCGGCCGGCTCGGTGGTGTCGTGCGGCGAGACGGTGCTGAGGTTCGTGTGCGCGGGCCGGGTGAGCGGCTGAGCGCATGGCGAGGTGGGTCGTGTCCTTGCGGCGGGCTCCAACGGGCCGGCAGGTGTGCCCGCCCGCGAGTGACGTGGTGACCGGCGTACCGTGGCCGGTTTTCCTCGTCGGGCGCGGGGCGCGTCAGCGCGCGGAGCGGCCCCTCAGGCCGACGACGCTGCCGGTATCAGGAACGCCGTCGCGGGCGGCGTTCTCGACGCGTGAGGTGACCTCGGCGCGCACACGGATGACTGGACCCATGTCACGCCCCCCATCACGTCGGCCGGAACCGGCAACGACCACCAACGACTGAGCAACCCCTCGCTCAACGGAGCGTAAGGGCTCGGTAAAGGATTCTAGCGCATGCCAAATTCCGATGATCATACGGAAGTTGTCGTATCCGCGGCCGTCCCGGTCCGGCGCGTCAGCGACGCGGCGGGCAGCGGCGCCCGGTGCGCGGGCGATGCGGATCGAAGAGCTGCCCGGCGATGCCGGTGAGGACCAGGCCGGCGGCGATGAGCAGTCCGTCGGCCACGACGATTCCGGTGACCAGTACGGCAACCGCGCCCGTCAGCATCCACCAGACGCCGGTGCGGCGGTACTCGCGGGGTCTGGTGGGCCGTCCGGCGCCCAGCGCCCGGGCGAAGCGGGGGTCATCACGCGCCAGTCGTGCTTCGAGCGCGCCCAGACCCTCGTCGTCGGACTGAACCATGGCTCTCCTTCCCCGTACTGGTCGCCGTCCTCGAGCGGGTGGGGCGGTGGGGCAGCCGGAGCCATGGGCGTCTTCGCCGGGGGCAGGTGTGACGGGCAGGGCGAGGGCGAACGGTGGCCGACGTCCACATCTGCTCGGCACCGCACACGGCCGGTTCCGGCATCCCCTCCCGGCCGCTCCCGCCATCAGGCCCAACTCCCATCCTTCCTGGTGGTGGACCTGCACAAACGCCTGGTGGCGGACCTGCACGAACACTGCCGACAACGTCCGTACCCCGTGCACGGACTCAAGGGTGCAACGGGCCGTCAGGCCGGCTCCGGCCGGCGTCGGCTCGGGTATCGGGCGGGCCGGCCCAGGGACGTCGGCGGTGCGAGTGGTGCCGTCACACAGCCGAGGACGCGCTGGACCCCGGGGGCGCAGAGCACGGACATGACCGCGACCGCGATCAGCGTGACGGCGACCTCCCCCACGGGTTGCCGGATCCAGGCGTGGTCGTACCAGCCGAAGTACTTGGCCGCCTGGGCCACGAACCCGTGCAGCAGGAAGCCGGACAGCGTGCCGGCGCCCAGCACCGTGAACCAGGTCCGCTGCCCGGGCACACAGGCGAGGAAGGCGGCGACCAGGACGACCGAACAGCCGAAGGTGGCCAGGGTCATCAGGGGGCCGTACCAGGCGGGGGCGGAGAGTTCCTGGGCGCTCTCGCTGTGGAAGAACCAGCCGTAGTCCATCCGCGAGACCGCCAAGTACGCCACCACGAGGGCGCAGCCGAGGACCGGCAGGGCGAGGGTGCGCGCCTTACGGCGGCGTGCCAGGAGGAGGTGCCCCGGCTTCAGCTGCAGGCCGAGCACGAAGTACGGCAGGAACTGCAGGACACGCTGGAGACCGAGGTCACTGCCGATCGAGGGCGAGAGGGTGGCCAGCATCGCCACGCCGAGAGCGAGCGGCAGCGGCCGGCGCACCAGCCGCCAGATCGGAGCCGTGAGCCGCCAGACGAACAGCGCCGCCAGGAACCAGGTCAAGTACAGCGGGTCCAGCAGGCTGATCGGCCGGTCGGGATCATGGCTGGTCCACCGCGTGAAGAGGGTGTACGCCACCTCGAAGACCATGTACGGGACCACCACACCGGTCAGCAGCCGCCCGAGCTTGCGGGGTTCCGCCTCGAAGCCGCGCGAGAAGTAGCCCGAGATCACCGCGAACACCGGCATGTGGAAGGCGTACACGAGCATGTACAGCGCGGTGACGGCCCGGCTTCCCTCCCGCATCGGCTCCCAGGCGTGGCCCGCCGCCACCAGCAGGACCGCCAGGTACTTGGCGTTGTCGAGGAAGGGATCCCGCCGCTCGACCCGTCTCTTTGCCGCTCCTGCGGACAGCAGCGGCTCCTGCCGTCGCTCCGGTGCGCGCGTGACAGTGGGTGCGGGGGTGGCGTCAACGGACATCGCCAGAACCCTAAGCACATGTCCCTGCATCGATTCAACCGCACCGTGTACTGACGCGCCATCTTCTACACTACTGTAGAAGATGCGGCCGCCTGCTTCGGCGGCCGCGAAGCAGCCCATACCCTTTTTGGAGTTCTCATGGCCCTGTGGGACCGCATCAAGGAGTCCGCATCGACGATGCAGACCCAGTTGGTGGCGAGGAAGAACGACCTCAGGAGCGGCGCCTTCCGCGACGCGAGCATGGCTATGTGCGCGCTCGTCGCCGCCGCCGACGGCACGGTCGACCCCTCCGAGCGGCAGCGGGTGGCCCAACTGCTCGCCACCAACGAGGTGTTGCAGAACTTCCCTGCCGAGGATCTGCGCCGGCGCTTCGAGGAGAATTTGAACCGGCTCACCACCGACTTCGACTTCGGCAAGGTGAGCGTGATGCAGGAGATCGCCAAGGCGAGGAAGAAGCCCGCCGAGGCACGCGCCGTCATCCAGATCGGCATCGTCATCGGCGGCGCCGACGGCGACTTCGACAAGGACGAGCAGGCCGTGGTGCGGGAGGCGTGCTACGCGCTCGACCTGCCGCCGCACGAGTTCGACCTCTGAGCGGTCGGCACCCGCCCGCCTCGGGCGGACGCGGCCGGCTGCCGGGGCGGGCGGCGTCCGCCCCGGCTCGGCGGGTCAGCGAATGTCGTCGAGGTCGAGGTCCTTGCCGACGACCAGGGTGACCACTCCCGCCCCCGCGGCCGGGTCTGGCGTGGCCCGGACTCCGGGCAGCCGGGCCGCGAGCGCCCGGGCCTGCTTCTCCAGGCCCGCCGGGTAGGTGACCTTCGTAGTGCCGCTGTTCTGCGGGGCGTTGCCCGTGCCCGCGACGGTGAGGCCGGCCGCGCGCAGCTTCTCCGCGACGGTGCCGGCCAGCCCCGAGGTCCCCGTGCCGTTGAGAACCTGGACGCGCACGGACGAGGCGTACAAGGGGTTCTTCGTGTCCGCCTCCAGGCGCTTCTTGTCGACCTCCTTGTCCCTGGCGAGGGAGCTGAACAGGTCGGTGGCCTGCGGGTACTGCCAGACGACGTTGGCCTTGTCGGTGGCCACGTCGGCCTCGCGCGGGTAGTTGGGGACCGTCAGGAAGGTCAGCCGGTCGCTCGGGATCCCCTTGAGCTCCGACGCAAGGCCGTACAGCGGCTTGATGCCGGCGAGATCGGGGTCCGTGGTCAGGGACTTGGTGGCCGACTGCAGGAAGCCGTAGAGCGCCTTCGGGCTGGTCAGTTTGGCCTGTGCCTTCTCGGCGAGGGCGTCCATGAACTCCTGCTGGCGTCCGATGCGTCCGATGTCGGAGCCGTCGCCGACGCCGTAGCGGACACGCACATAGCCGAGCGCCTTCTCACCCCCGACCGTCTGGCAGCCGGGCTCCATGTCCAGTCGGGCCTTCTTGGAGTGGATGGCCTGCTCGGGGCAGACCTCGATGCCCTCCAGGGCGTCGACCATGCCCTTGAAGCCCTGGAAGTCGACGGACATGAAGTGGTCTATGCGCAGGCCCGTGTTGGCCTCGACCGTTTTGATGGAGCAGGCGGCCGCCCCGGCGACCTCGCCGCTGGTGCCGCCCAGCGCGAACGCCTCGTTGATCTTGTAGTGGTGCTGCGCGGAGGTGCTCCCGTCGCCCTTGTCGCAGGCCGGTACCTCCACCCACGAGTCACGGGGGAACGACACCACCGTGGCCCATTTCCGGTTGGCCGGGACGTGCAGGACCATCAGCGTGTCCGACTGCATGGTGGTCAGGTCCTTGCCGTACTCCGCGTTGGCGCCGTCGCGGCTGTCGGAGCCGACGACGAGTATGTTCTTCGACCCCGGGCTGAGGTTCTCGGGCCGGTCCCCGCCGATCTTGTCATCGACGTCGGCGGACTTGATGTTGTCGTTGAGGTCCTGGTAGACCCAGGCACCCACCCCGGCGACTCCGAGGACGACGGCCGACGTCGTCCCCACCCCCCACGCCAGGATCCGCCCCCTCCGCGTCAACCGGGTCTTCCCCGCGCCGCCCTGCATACGCCGGCGTTTCCCCGTTCCCGTCACCGCGCCCCCTCTGTAGATGAATGGCCGAAGCCCGAACCCCTCACCCGGAACAGACGACGATCTTTGCAACATCCGTTGCCTGGATCGTACGAACCGGAGAAATTCCCGTGGCAGCACCCGTCGACGGCCGGCCGGGAACCCCAATGTCCGCTCGGGAAGCCCCCGTTCAGAGAGGCGTCGCCGCGCGCAGGATGAGGACCATGGTCACCGCCGAGTTCGCGGAGGACATCGCCGAGACGGCCGTCCCCGCGGCAGCGCACCACGCCGCCAGGCCCACCGAGGTGAACAGTGACGGCCAACGACGCCCCTGCGGAGCGGGCCGGAGCAGCGCGGCCACTCGGCGCGGCACCGGCCCCGGCGCCGCGAAGCCCGCCAGCGTCGCGACCGGAGTGCCCCGGGACACCAGCGCCGCCTTGCCGATCGCGCTCGCCACCGCGCTGCGGCTGCCGACGGCCCGGGCCGCCTCTTCGTCCGCCCAGCGTTCCGCGGTGTACGACACCGCCGTACGCAGCGGGCGCAGGAACGGATTGGCCCGCGCGGCCAGTTGGACGGCGAGCAGGAAACGGTGGTGCCGCGCGGCCAGATGGGCCCGCTCGTGAGCGAACAGCGCCCGGCGTTCGGCGGGTTCGAGGCGGTCCAGCAGCCCCGTGGTGACCACCACCCGGTCCCGTCGGCCACCCGGCAGCGCGTAGGCATACGGCACCTCGTCGGGGAGTACGACCACCCCGGTACCCGGCAGCCCGGCGAGCGCCCGGTGGGCGTGGCGGCGGAACCGGCCGTGCCGCCACAGTGTCCGGCCGCAGGCCACAACCACCGTGCACAGCGCCGGAATGGCGGCCTTGCCGACGATCTCGTCGTACGGCACGGCTGCTCGCACCTCGGGGTCCGACCAGCCGTCGGGCAGCGGGTTGCCGGGCAGTTGGGCGGTGCCGACCACCATCGCCAGAGCCAGGCACACCGTGCTGCACACCGCCATGACGGCGGCGACGGCGGTGAGCAGCCTTGTCGCGGTGCGCGGATGCAGGTGCTGCTCGGCGAGGCGGGCGATCGGCCATGCCGTGAGCGGCAGGACGAGCGGGAGAAAGACGAAGACCCCCATGAGGTGTCAGTTGTCCCCTTCGCTCCGGGACCCGCCCGGTTCGCTCCGGGACTGGCCGAGCAGTTCACGCAGCAGCCGCTCGTCGTCCGGCCCCAGACCGGTGACGAAGCTGGCGAGCACGGCCCCGCGGTCGCTCTCGGCGTCCAGCACCCTGCGCATCCTGTGCGCCGCGAGGCCCGCCTCGTCCGAGGCCGACGTCCACGCGAAGGAGCGGCCCGCACGCTCCCGGGTCACCGCGCCCTTGGCCAGCAGACGGGTCAGGATCGTGATCACCGTCGTATAGGCGAGATCCCCGCCGAGCCGTTCCTGCACCCAGCCGGCCGTCGCCGGACCGTCCGCCTCCCGTAGGGCCGACAGGATCAGCGCCTCCAGCTCGCCCTGTCCCCGGCGCCGGGAACGCTGCCGGTCATCCGCCATGCCCTGTCTCCCTTCCGCTGACCTGCGCGTCATATGCGATTCATCGAGCGGTACATCGTAAGGAAAGCAGAGGCGGCCTTCCATTCCTTCTACAGTGATGTAGATTTCAGGGGACCGCAATCAGCGCATTCACCTCACGCGAAGGGGAGAGCATCAGTGGGAGTTTCCCTGTCCAAGGGCGGCAACGTCTCACTCAGCAAGGAGGCACCGGGCCTGACCGCCGTCCTGGTCGGACTGGGCTGGGACGTGCGCACGACCACCGGCACCGACTACGACCTCGACGCCTCCGCCCTGCTGCTGAACGCCTCCGGCAAGGTCCCGTCCGACCGGCACTTCGTCTTCTACAACAACCTCACCAGCCCGGACGGTTCCGTGGAGCACACCGGTGACAACCTCACCGGTGAGGGCGAGGGCGACGACGAGTCCGTCAAGGTCGAGCTGGCGGCCGTGCCCGCCGACGTCGACCGGATCGTGTTCCCGGTCTCCATCCACGACGCCGAGAACCGCGGCCAGAGCTTCGGCCAGGTCCGCAACGCCTTCATCCGCATCGTCAACCAGGCCGGTGGGGCCGAGATCGCCCGCTACGACCTGTCCGAGGACGCCTCGACCGAGACGGCCATGGTCTTCGGCGAGTTGTACCGCCACGGCGCCGACTGGAAGTTCCGAGCGGTCGGACAGGGTTACGCCTCCGGGCTCGCCGGGATCGCCGCCGACTTCGGTGTCGACGTCTGACAGCGGGGGCCCGCTCGACCGTGGGACGCTGCTCACACCTGCTCCACCTGCTCCACCACGTCACCCAGCTCACCAGAAGGACGGGAACCTCATGTTCGGACTGAGCGAACTCGTGATCATCCTCCTCGTCGTCATCGCCGTCCTCTGCGCGAAGAAGCTTCCCGAACTCGCCCGTTCGGCGGGCAAGTCGGCGCGCATCCTCAAGTCCGAGGCCAGGGCGATGAAGGACGAGGACGCTCCGGGGGCGCCTCGGGTGATTCCGGGGGAGACCGTCGCCCCGGAGGGGCCGAGGCCGCAGAGCTCGGGTGCGCAGTAGGACAGAGCGTCACGAGACAGCGCCACGAGATCGCGAAGGGCTCCCACAAGTCAGGTTCTTGTGGGAGCCCTTCGTCGTGCTGCCTGCCGGTGAAGGGTGAGAAGACGATCACGAGCAGGGCATCCGCGGCGTGTTACGGCGTCACGGCGCGAGAAGCAGACTGTTGCCGCGCTCCTTGGCGGCGGCGTAGCGCTTGGCCACGTCCTGCCAGTTGACGACCTGCCACATGGCCTCGATGAAATCGACCTTCTGGTTCCGGTACTGGAGGTAGAAGGCGTGCTCCCAGGCGTCGAACACCAGGATCGGCGTCGAACCCTGGCCGATGTTGCCCTGGTGGTCGTAGACCTGCTCGACGATGAGGCGGCCGCTGAGCGGCTCGTAGGCGAGCACGCCCCAGCCGGAACCCTGGGTCGTGGCCGACGCCTTGGACAGCTGGGCCTTGAAGTTCGCGAAGGACCCGAAGGACTCTGCGATGGCGTCCGCGAGTTCGCCCACGCCGTCCTTCTCCAGCGGCTCGCCGCCGCCCTCGCCCGTCATGTTGTGCCAGTAGATCGAGTGCAGGATGTGGCCGGAGAGATGGAAGGCCAGATTCTTCTCCAGGCCGTTGATCGAGCCCCACGACTCCTTGTCCCGCGCCTCGGCGAGCTGCTCCAGCGTGTCGTTCGCGCCCTTCACGTACGCCGCGTGGTGCTTGTCGTGGTGCAGTTCGATGATCTCGGGGCTGATGACCGGGGCGAGCGACGCGTAGTCGTACGGAAGCTCCGGGAGCGTGTAAACCGCCATGTCCAACGTCCTCCGACGTTATTGCGAATGGTATGCAGCTGCACGTTAACAGTAAGAGCGACAGCTTTTCGATCAGGCGTTGGACCTAGGACCTGGGCCGTGTCGCAGCGCGGTGTCACTGCTGCCCGAGCCCGGTTGCGCGGGCCGCGCCAGGCCGGCCGTCCACTTCTCCTCGATGCGGCCGGCCTTCCACACCACCAGGGCCAACGCCCACGTGGCGAAGAACAGGCCGACGATGACGTAGCCGATGACGTTCAGGTCGAGGCCGGACACCCAGTCCCAGAACGGGCCGTGCAGGTCCGCCTGCTCGGCGATCAGGCCCAGCAGCTCGACGGTGCCGATGATGAGGGCGACGGCGACCGACAGGCCCGTGATGGTGAGGTTGCAGTAGACCTTGCGGACCGGCTTGGAGAACGCCCAGCCGTAAGCGAAGTTCATGAACGAGCCGTCGATGGTGTCGAGCAGCGACATGCCGGCCGCGAACAGGAGCGGCAGGCACAGGACGGCGTACCAAGGCAGCCCTGATGCCGCGCCCGAGCCGGCGAGGACGAGGAGTGCGATCTCGGTCGCGGTGTCGAAGCCGAGACCGAAGAGCATGCCCAGGGGGTACATCTGCCAGGGCTTGGTGATCGACTTCATCAGGCGGCCGAGGAGGCGGTTCATGAAGCCCCGGTTGTTGAGCTGCTCTTCGAGGGCGGCCTCGTCGAAGTGGCCGGTGCGCATCCGCCGGAAGACCTTCCAGATGCCGGCCATGATCACGATGTTGATGACCGCGATGAGGTAGAGGAACGCCCCCGAGACCGTCGTACCGATCCAGCCCGTCACGCTGTGCAGCGCCGAGTCGTCGTTCTGCACCGGGTCGGCCAACGCCTTGACGCCCAGGGAGAGCAGGAGGGCGAGGGCGAAGACGATCGAGGAGTGGCCGAGGGAGAACCAGAAGCCGACGGACAGCGGTCGCTGCCCCTCGCTCATCAGCTTGCGGGTGGTGTTGTCGATGGCGGCGATGTGGTCGGCGTCGAAGGCGTGCCGCATGCCGAGGGTGTAGGCGGTGACGCCGATGCCGATACCGAAGGTCCTGCTGCCCAGGCTGTAGTGCTCGGGGGCGACGACCACCACGAGGGTGAACCAGCCGATGACGTGGAGCACCAGGATGAACGCGGCCATTCCGCCGAGGTTCGCCCACTCCTTGCGGGTCATGGACATAACGATGCGGTGCCACGAGGAAGTCATGGAGGTGGGGGCCTTACTGCTGGTCCGATGGCTGTTCTCAGCCGCGCGGCCCAGGCTTCTGCCCATCAGTTGCAAGAACAACGCAGGGGCGGCAAAGCCCGCGTCAGGATTTCCTTATTGCACATGGATTGCAATAGCATGGATGGTGCAGAAAGGGGTGATCCGGTATGGGGCGCAAGGAATCTCCGATCGTGCTGGGCATCGAGTCGTCCTGCGACGAGACGGGCGCGGGTCTCGTCCAGGACGGCAGGCTGCTCGGCCATGCCATCGCGTCGAGCATGGACGAACACGCCCGCTACGGCGGTGTCGTGCCCGAGATCGCCGCCCGCGCCCATGTGCATGCGGTACGACCGGTGGTCCAGCAGGCCCTGGACGGTGCCGGGTTGCGGCTCTGCGACATCGGAGCGGTCGCCGTCACCACCGGACCGGGCCTGTCGGGCGCGCTCCAGGTGGGGCTGGCCGGGGCGAAGGGCATCGCGTACGCGCTCGGTGTCCCCCTGTTCGGCGTGCACCACCTCGCCGGCCATGTCGCCGCCGACACCCTGGAGCACGGGCCGTTGCCCGATCCCTGCATGGTGCTGATCGTCTCGGGCGGCCACACTTCGCTGCTCCTCGTCCAGGACCTGGCCCGCGATCCGATCGTCCATCTCGGCGACACCCTCGACGACGCGGCCGGGGAGTGCTTCGACAAGGTCGCGCGGGTTTTCGGGCTGCCGTATCCGGGCGGTCCGGCCATCGACCGGGCAGCGCGCGCGGGGGATCCGCGCGCTGCCCCCTTCCCGCGCCCGCTGACCGGCCCGCGCGACGAGCCGTACGACTCCTCCTTCTCCGGGCTGAAGACGGCTGCCGCGCGGTGGGCGGAGGGGCACGCGGGCCGTGAACTGCCCGTCGCCGACGGCGCGGCGTCGCTGCAGGAGGCCATCGCCGACGTACTGACTCGCAAGGCGGTGGCAGCCTGCGTCGAGCACGGTGTGGGCACCCTGGTCGTGGTCGGCGGGGTTGCCGCGAACTCCCGTGTCCGTTCCCTGGCCGAGGAGCGCTGCCGCGCCGCGGGTGTCGAACTGCGTGTGCCGCCCCTGCGGTTGTGCACGGACAACGGCGCGATGATCGCCGCCGTCGGCGACCTCCTCGTGCGTGCCGGAGCCGAACCGGCCCCGCTGGACGTGTCGATCGATCCGTCGGCGCCGCTGGAGTACGCGGCGCTGCACCCTGTGGCGGCCATCACCAAGGCGGTGGCGGCCTGATGAGCCCTGTCGTCCGGGTCTTCAAGGGCGCCGATCTCCTCGCCCACTCCGCCGCGCTGCGCGCCGTCTATCTCGACGCCTTCAGTGGCCCACCATGGAACGAGGGCGAGGAAAACGCGGTCGAGTTCGCCAAGCGGCTCACGCTGGACGTCCGCCGTCCTGGTTTCACCGCCGCGCTCGCCCTGGACGGCCAGGAGGCCCTCGGCTTCGCCACCGCCCGGACCACCCCCACCCCCCTCCCCACCGACCGCTGCTACCCGCAGGCCGCAGCCGGGCTCGGCCCCGACCGCAGCGTCGACTGGCTGTGCGGGGCCCGCGAGGTGGACGAACTCGCCGTCCGCGGCGCCACCCGGGGCACCGGCCTCGCCGCCGACCTGCTGGAAGCGGTCACCGCAGACGCCCCCGAAGGCCGCTCCTGGCTGCTCACCTCCGTCCGGTCGGGGCGAGCCATGTCCTTCTACCGCCGCCACGGCTGGACGCAGGCCACCCACCCCTCCCCCGACGGCACGGGCATCGTCGTCTTCCTGAGCCCTCGTCACCCCGCCCGGTCCCTGGCCGCCCAACCCTTGACGCGGTCCTCGTCCCCGGCATCGAGGAGGCCGACCGCACCACCCGGTACGGCTCCTTCTGCCGGCTGAACGACAGCGCCCGGGCCGGTCACGCCCGTCTGTCGTTCTCAGCCTCGACCGGATACGGCACGAAGGTGCTGCTGTGCTCGTCGACGGCGAGTGTCCTGCCCAGCGGAGGAGCCGCCCGCTGAGGACAGTCGAGACGTTCGCAGACCCGGCAGCCCATCCCGATCGGGGTCGCCGCGGAGGCGTTGGTGAGGTCGAGGCCGTCGGAGTAGACGAGGCGATGGGCGTGGCGGATCTCGCAGCCGAGCCCGATGGCATACGTCCTGCCGGGCTCGCCCCAGCCGCCTCGGTGCCGGGTGACAGCACGGGCCGTCCACAAGTAGCGCTGCCCGTCCGGCATTTCCGCGATCTGGACGTGGATGCGCCCGGGGGCGGCGAACGCCTCGTAGACGTTCCACAGGGGGCAGGTGCCGCCGGCCCGGGAGAAGTGGAAGCCGGTGGCCGACTGGCGTTTGGACATGTTCCCGGCACGGTCGACACGCACGAAGGAGAAGGGCACGCCGCGCAGTCGGGGTCGCTGGAGGGTGCTCAGGCGGTGGCAGACCGTCTCGTAGCCGAGGCCGTAGCGGTCGGTGAGGCGCTCGATGTCGTAGCGGAACTCCTCGGCCGCCGTGTGGAAGGCGGTGTACGGCAGGATCAACGCGGCCGCGAAGTAGTTGGCGATGCCGATGCGGGCCAGGGCGTGGGCGGGTGAGCCGGGCGGAAAGTCCTCGGCGGCCTGACGGTCGAGTTCGTCGCCGTATTCGAGGAGCGCCAGTTGGGTGGCCATGCGGAACGCTCGCTGGCCGGGGCGCAGGCGGGTCGACAGGTGGAGGGTGCGGGTCGCCGCGTCGAAGTGGTGCAGCCGGTCGCCGGTCCCTGCGGCCGGGCGGACGTCGTGCGCGTCGGCCAGTCTCGCCGTGAGGGCGCCGACGACCTCGCCGGGCCGGATGCCCATCTCGTCGGCGAGGCGTTCGGCCGCGAGGTCGGTGTCGTGCAGGTAGTTCTGGCGGCGGTAGAAGAAGTCCCGGATCTCCTCGTGGGGTGAGCGCGGTGTCTCGACGGCGGTGTCCCGGCCGTCGGCCGCTCCCGCGAGCCGCTCGGACAGGAGCTGATTGCGGCGGCCCAGGTCGAGGAGGACCCGCGCGACCGCGGGCATGCGGGAGGCGAGTTCGGCGAGGTCGGACGGGGAGACGCGGGCTTCGGCGATCTCACCGGTGAGCGCCTCGCGCAGGTCGGCCACCAGACGGGTCGTGTCGCGCTCGGAGAAGAAGTTCGGGTCCAGTCCGAAGGTCTCGGTCAGCCGGAGCAGGACGGGGACGGTGAGCGGGCGGGAGTCGTGCTCCATCTGGTTCAGATAGCTGGGCGAGATGGCGAGGACCCGGGCCAACTCGGCCTGGCTCATTCGGCGCTCCTCGCGGAGCCTTCGCAGCCGTGCCCCCGCATAGGTCTTGCTCACCGCGTGCGTTCCTCCATGTAGGGACCGGCTGAGACCAGGTCAGCGTACGCCGGCCAGAGCACCTCACGTCCTTCGCAAAGTTGGCAAACGGCGGCCGGAAGATTCGCAAAGCTTGGCAGGCTTCCACGGTTGGCGGCACTGAGTGCCAGTGCCAGAGTGTGAGTGCGGCCCGCCGGACCCGGCAGGCTCCGCCCGGAACCGGGGCGCGATTCAAGCCCTGACGTCGGAGATCCCGGCAGGACGGCAGCCCGTACCGGCAGCATTGCTCACCTTCGCCCTTCGGGGTGACGGCGGGCCGCACCCCTTGATGAGACACGCAGTGCCATTCGTGCGGAGAGCAACACACGATTTGGCAGACGCAACAGACCGAGGAGACGGTGACAGTCATGGCAGAGGCGAGGAAGCACGCGGCCGAGGAGCTCGCACGGCGCTGGGCCACCGACCCGAGGTGGCAGGGCATCGAGCGCACCTACAGCGCCGAGGACGTCGTACGGCTGTCCGGCAGTGTCCGCGAGGAGCACACGCTGGCCCGGCGCGGGGCCGAGCGGCTGTGGCGCCAACTGCACGAGCTCGACTACGTCCACGCCCTGGGCGCGCTGACCGGCGGCCAGGCCGTCCAGCAGGTCAAGGCCGGCCTCCAGGCGATCTACCTGTCCGGCTGGCAGGTCGCCGCCGACGCCAACCAGGCCGGGCACACCTACCCCGACCAGAGCCTCTACCCGGCCAACTCCGTTCCGCAGGTGGTGCGTCGGATCAACAACGCGCTGCTGCGCGCCGACCAGATCGCCACCGCGGAGGACGCCGGCGACACCACGGACTGGCTGGCGCCGGTCGTGGCCGACGCGGAAGCCGGCTTCGGCGGCCCGCTCAACGCATTCGAGCTGACCAAGGCGATGATCGCGGCGGGTGCGGCCGGCATCCACTACGAGGACCAGCTCGCCTCCGAGAAGAAGTGCGGCCACCTCGGCGGCAAGGTCCTCGTCCCGACCTCGCAGCACATCCGCACCCTCAACGCGGCCCGTCTGGCGGCAGACATCGCCGACGTGCCGACCGTCATCGTCGCCCGCACCGACGCTCTCGCCGCCAACCTCCTCACCAGTGATGTCGACGAGCGCGACGCCGAGTTCGTCACCGGCGAGCGCACGGCGGAGGGCTTCTACCGGGTGCGGGGCGGCATGGCGCCGGTCATCGCCCGCGGTCTGGCCTACGCGCCGTACGCCGATCTGATCTGGGTGGAGACGGGCACCCCGGATCTGGAGCAGGCCCGCGAGTTCGCCGAGGCGATCCACGCCCGGTACCCGGACCGGATGCTGGCGTACAACTGCTCGCCGTCCTTCAACTGGAAGGCCGCGCTGGACGACGACCAGATCGCCAAGTTCCAGCGTGAACTGGGCGCGATGGGCTACAAGTTCCAGTTCATCACGCTGGCCGGCTTCCACTCCCTGAACCACGGCATGTTCGACCTCGCCCGCGGCTACGCCGAGCACGGCATGACCGCCTACGTCGACCTCCAGGAGAAGGAGTTCGCCGCGCAGGCCCACGGCTTCACCGCCGTCAAGCACCAGCGCGAGGTCGGTACGGGGTACTTCGACCTGGTGTCGACGGCGGTCAATCCCGCCTCGTCCACGACCGCGCTCGCCGGGTCCACGGAGGAAGAGCAGTTCCACTAGTTCGTGTCCGCAAGGTCCCGCCTGCCCCGCGACGCCTGGCACGCTCCCCCACCTCTCGGCTTCGCCCGAGCGGGAGGTTCCCCCACCGCCGCACCCGGCGAAGGCCCAAGTGCGTCCAGTACGAGGACCTCCGCCCCGCACGCCGAGAGCACGCACCAGACGCCGCCGGGCCCGCCCTCCGGGCGAACGACGGGACCTTGCGGACACGACCTCGGCCGCCGGGCCGCACTTGTCGAGCTGAGGGGCGGGCGTCCGTCCCCGTCCAGCCCCTCCGCTCCCACCCCTCAGGAGACCCGATGTCCACCACCGCATTGACCCACGATGTCCGCGTCCTCGCCGGTCCGGGCCACCGTCACGACGAGATCCTCACGCCTGCCGCCCTCGGCTTCGTGGGCCGGCTCGCCGCGGAGTTCGGCGAACGCCGCCGGGAACTCATGAAGGAGCGCCGCAGGCTGGCGCTGCGGCTGGCGTCGGGCTCACCGCTCGGCTTCCCCCTGGTCACCTCCGCCGTCCGCGCCGACCCGGCCTGGCGCGTCGCACCGCCCGCACCCGGCCTGACCGACCGCCGCGTCGAGATCACCGGCCCGCCGGACCGCCGGATGGCGGTCAACGCGCTCAACTCCGGCGCCGAGGTCTGGATGGCGGACTTCGAGGACGCCACCGCTCCCCTCTGGGACAACGTCATCGGCGGCCAGCTCAACCTGCTCGACGCCGTAGAGCGCCGTATCGACTTCACCACGGCGGAGGGCAAGGAATACCGGCTCGGCGAGAGCGACCGGCTCGCCACCATGATGGTCCGCCCGCGTGGCTGGCATCTCGACGAGGAGCACCTGGAGTTGGACGGGCGGCCCGTGCCCGCCGCCCTGGTCGACTTCGGCCTGTACCTCTTCCACTGCGCCCAGCGCCAGATCGACGCCGGGTACGGTCCGTACTTCTACCTGCCGAAGCTGGAGAACCGCTACGAGGCACGCCTGTGGAACGACGTCTTCGTCCTCGCCCAGGAACTGCTCGGTTTCCCACGCGGCACGATCCGCGCCACGGTCCTCATCGAGACGATCACCGCCGCGTTCGAGATGGAGGAGATCCTCTACGAACTGCGTGAGCACAGCGCGGGACTCAACGCGGGCCGCTGGGACTACCTGTTCAGCCTGATCAAGACCTTCGGTCACCGCACCGACTTCCTCCTCCCCGACCGGGCCAAGGTGACGATGAGCGCCCCCTTCATGCGGGCGTACACCGAACTCCTCGTGCGCACCTGCCACCGTCGCGGCGCGCACGCCATCGGCGGCATGGCCGCCCACGTGCCCGGCAAGGACCCGGACACGAACGAGGCCGCGCTCGCCAAGGTCCGGCTCGACAAGGAGCGTGAGGCCGAGGACGGCTTCGACGGCTCCTGGGTGGCCCACCCCGGGCTGGTCCCCGTCTGCCGCGAGGTCTTCGACGGTGTCCTCGGCGAACGGCCCCACCAACTCGACCGTACCCGCGACGACGTCGAGGTGACCGCGGCCGACCTGCTGTCGGTGCGAAGGATCAGCGGGCCGCCGACCGCGGAGGGTGTCCGCAGCAACATCGCCGTCGCGCTGCGCTACTTCGCCGCCTGGCTGCGCGGGCAGGGCGCCGTCGCCCTGTACGGCCTGATGGAGGACGCGGCCACCGCCGAGATCGCCCGCGTGCAGATCTGGCAGTGGCTCCGGCACCGGGTGATCGACCGGGAGACGGTGCTGCGGCTGCTCGACGACGAGGTCGTCGCGCTCGGCGCCGCATACCCGTGGGCGCCCGTCGACGAGATCCGCGCCCTGTTCGAACGGACGGCGCTGGCAGGCGAGTTGCCGCAGTTCTTCACTCCGGACGCGTACACCCGGCACCTCGTGAAGCGGACGGAGGCCGGCGCGTGAGCGGGGGCATCCGGCGCGTCGGGGTGGTCGGCGGCGGGCAGATGGGGGCCGGGATCGCCGAGGTGTGCGCACGGGCCGGGCTCGACACCGTGGTCTGCGAAGTGGACGCGGTCGCGGCCCGCGCGGCACGGGACCGGGTGGCGGCATCACTCGGCCGCGCGGTGCGCCGCGGCAAGCTGGAGGAGGCCGCGGCTCGGGACGCCCTCGCCCGCATGGTCTTCAGCGGCAGCCTGGACGATCTCGCCGACCGGCAGCTCGTCGTCGAGGCGGTCGTCGAGAACCCGGCCGCCAAGACCGAGGTCTTCGCCACGCTCGACAAGATCGTCGAGGACCCGGAGGCGGTGCTGGCGACCAACACCTCCTCACTCCCCGTCATGCGGCTCGGCATGGCGACCGGCCGGGCCGACCGGGTCGTGGGCCTGCACTTCTTCAACCCGGTGCCGGTGCTGCCCCTGGTGGAGGTCGTGACCTCGCTGCACACGTCGGGGACGACCGTCGCCGCCGTCGAGGACTTCGCGGTCCGCGCGCTCGGCAAGACCGTCATCCGCTCCCAGGACCGGGCAGGCTTCGTCGTCAACGCTCTGCTCATCCCGTACCTGCTGTCCGCGGTCCGGATGGCGGAGTCCGGCTTCGCCACCGCCGCCGACATCGACACGGGCATGGAGCTGGGCTGCGCGCACCCCATGGGCCCACTGAAACTGGCAGACCTGATCGGGCTGGACACCATCGCCTCGATCGCCGAGTCGCTCTACGACGAGTTCAGGGAACCCCTCTACGCCCCTCCCCCGCTGCTCCAGCGGATGGTGGAGGCGGGACTGCTCGGCCGGAAGACCGGCCGCGGGTTCCACGTCTACGACCAGGACTGAGGGCCTGGTACGCCGCGGGCCGAGGGGCCCAGGTCGCCGCCGGGAGTGAGGGTTCCCGCGCGGCGGACACAGGGGAAGGGCGGGAAGCGCGGACGCGGCGCGCTTCCCGCCTTGTGGCGTTGCGAGCCCAGGGACGCTCGGGAAGCTCGGGGATCTCAGGGAACTCCCGGCACTCGGGGAGCTCGGGGAACTCGGGCACACGGGTGTCCCATTTCACCATCCGAAAGACGGACGCCGTCCGCCCCTGCGAGGTGCCACCCCGTAGGCTGGCGGGTGCAGCTGGTTCGCCCCGCCCTCCAGGTGGGATGCGTCGCAAGAGGGAACCCGGTGGGAATCCGGGACTGCCCCGCAGCGGTGAGTGGGAACGACCGCCGTCATCCGCACTGGGCCCGACGAACGGGGCCTGGGAAGCGACGGCCAGTAGATGTCCTCCGGTCAGGAGGACGTGCCCGCGAGTCCGAAGACCTGCCAACTGCCCGCGCGCGGACACCTCGCGCGCGGACATCCCGGTGACCTCGAGGGCGGGTCGGCGTACATACCAGGCGGACGACCGTGCCCAGCCGCGCACGCTCCGACCGTCGGGTTCGTCACCCCTTCGCGCTCTCGTCCCGTCCCCGGGATTCCAGGGATTCATCTCGCGAAGGAGATCTCCGTGACCACGAAGTCCGCAGCCGCGGCAGCACGGGCCACCGTGTACGGCTACCCCCGCCAGGGCCCGAACCGGGAACTGAAGAAGGCGATCGAGGGCTACTGGAAGGGCCGCGTCACGCCCGACGCCCTGCGCACCACGGCCGCCGAACTGCGCGCCGCCAACTGGCGTCAGCTGGCCGACGCCGGCATCCACGAGGTCCCGACGGGCGACTTCTCGTACTACGACCACGTCCTGGACACCACCGTCATGGTCGGCGCGATCCCCGCGCGGCACCGGGACGCCGTCACGGCCGATACCGTCGACCGCTACTTCGCCATGGCCCGCGGCACGCAGGACGTGGCACCGCTGGAGATGACGAAGTGGTTCGACACGAACTACCACTACCTGGTGCCGGAGTTGGGCCCGGACACCGTCTTCACGGCCGACTCGGCCAAGCAGGTCGCCGAGCTGAAGGAGGCCTTGGCGCTGGGCCTGGCCGCCCGCCCCGTCCTGGTCGGCCCGGTCACCTACCTGCTGCTCGCCAAGCCCGGCCCCGGTGTGCCCGCCGACTTCGAGCCGCTGACGCTCCTGGACCGCCTGTTGCCGGTGTACGCCGAGGTTCTCGCCGACCTGCGCGCGGCCGGCGCCCAGTGGGCACAGCTCGATGAGCCCGCACTCGTGCAGGACCGCACCCCGGCCGAGCTGAACGCCGCCGAGCGCGCCTACCGCGATCTGGGTGCCCTCACCGACCGCCCGAAGCTGCTGATCGCCTCGTACTTCGACCGGCTCGGCGACGCCCTGCCGGTGCTGGCGAAGGCCCCCGTCGACGGGCTGGCACTGGACTTCACCGAGTCCGCCGCCGCCAACCTCGACGCGCTCGCCGCCGCCGGCGGTCTGCCCGGCAAGCGCCTGGTCGCCGGCGTGGTCAACGGACGCAACATCTGGGTCAACGACCTGGAGAAGTCCCTGTCCACCCTGGGCACCCTGCTCGGGCTGGCCGACCGGGTCGACGTGGCCGCCTCCTGCTCACTGCTCCATGTGCCCCTGGACACGGGTCTGGAGCGGGACATCGAGCCACAGGTCCTGCGCTGGCTGGCCTTCGCGAGGCAGAAGACCGCCGAGATCGTCACCCTCGCCAAGGGCCTCGCCCAGGGCACCGACACCATCGCCGCCGAACTCGCCGCCAACCGGGCCGACCTGACGTCCCGCGCCGGCTCTCCGATCACCCGCGACCCGGCCGTCCGGTCCAGGGCGGCGGCGGTCACCGACGCGGACACCCGCCGCTCACAGCCGTACGGCGAACGGGCCGCCGCGCAGCGCGCCCAGCTCCGCCTGCCGCTGCTGCCGACCACCACCATCGGCTCCTTCCCGCAGACCGGCGAACTGCGCACCGCACGCGCCGATCTGCGCGGCGGGCGCATCGACGCCGCAGGGTACGAGGAGCGCATCAAGGCCGAGATCCAGGAGGTCATCTCCTTCCAGGAGAAGACCGGGATCGACGTCCTCGTGCACGGCGAGGCCGAACGCAACGACATGGTCCAGTACTTCGCCGAGCAGCTCACCGGCTACCTCGCCACGCAGCACGGCTGGGTCCAGTCCTACGGCACCCGTTACGTCCGTCCGCCGATCCTGGCCGGCGACATCTCCCGCCCCGAGCCGATGACGGTGCGCTGGACCCAGTACGCCCAGTCCCTCACCTCCCGTCCGGTCAAGGGCATGCTCACCGGCCCGGTCACCATGCTCGCCTGGTCCTTCGTCCGCGACGACCAGCCGCTCGGCGACACCGCCCGGCAGGTCGCCCTCGCCCTGCGCGACGAGGTCAACGACCTGGAGTCCGCAGGCACTTCGGTCATCCAGGTCGACGAGCCCGCGCTGCGCGAGACGCTGCCGCTGCGCGCCGCCGACCACCCGGCCTACCTGGACTGGGCCACGGAATCCTTCCGCCTCACCACCAGCGGCGTACGCCCGGACACACAGATCCACACGCACATGTGCTATGCGGAGTTCGGCGACATCGTCCAGGCCATCGACGACCTCGACGCCGACGTCATCAGCCTGGAAGCGGCCCGCTCGCACATGCAGGTGGCCCGCGAACTGGCCGAGCACGGCTACCCGCGCGAGGCGGGACCCGGCGTCTACGACATCCACTCCCCTCGCGTACCGAGCACCGAGGAGGCAGCGGCCCTGCTGCGCAAGGGACTTGAAGCCATCCCCGCCGAGCGGCTCTGGGTCAACCCCGACTGCGGCCTGAAGACCCGCGGCTGGCCCGAGACGCGCGCCTCCCTGGAGAACCTTGTCGCCGCGGCCCGCACGGTCCGTGAGGAACTCTCCGCGTCCTGAGACCGGGAGCGATCTGCCGGGGAGCTGACGCCCGAGTTCCGCTCCCTGGCATGATCCTTTTCAGCCGTGTGTGTGATGACTACTCACCCCACAACCCATCCCTGAGCCGTGCGCAGTCGGGACGGCAGGTCACAGGGTGGCGCCGCCAGCGACTCCGTCCCTGGCGATCAGCCCCGAGTCACCAGCTCGTCGCCGGCCAGGACCCCAGCATCAACAACGTCGGCAACAGCCTGCACGCCCTGCTCGCCCACCCCGGCCAACTCGCCGCGCTCCGCGACGATCCCGCCCTCCTCGCGACCGGCATGGGGGAACTGCTGCGCTACGAGGGCCCGTTGCCCTTCACCAGCTGGCGGGGCACCCCGGAGCCCGTCGAGTTCGGCGATGACCGTCCCGGCGGACGAGTCCCTGTTCCCCTGCATCGGCGCGGCCAACCGGGACCCCACGCGCTTCCCCGACCCCGACCGTCTCGACCTGAGCCGCCCCACGCCGGGCCATCTCGTCTTCGGCCACGGCGCGCACACCGGCAACTCGGACGGCCGCGCGTACGGCCTCGGCCTGGAGAGCAGGCCGCTGCCCTGCGGCGGCCGGTGCCACGGTCGACGGCGGGCAGGCGACGGTCATGGTGAACCTCGGCCCGGGTGGTCCGGACGCACAGAGCGACGACATCAAGGCGGCCGTACGGACGGCGCTCTGCGAGTGACGAGAGGGACGCCTCGCGAACAACCGGCAGGCGGGCCCCCGTTGGACTCATATCCAGGTGTCGAGCCACATTCT
The DNA here is from genome assembly GCF_055639295.1 of Streptomyces sp. NPDC107528. Classification (NCBI taxonomy): domain Bacteria; kingdom Bacillati; phylum Actinomycetota; class Actinomycetes; order Kitasatosporales; family Streptomycetaceae; genus Streptomyces; species Streptomyces sp. NPDC107528. The sequence continues at coordinate 254,617 of NZ_JBVKAV010000005.1, read as the reverse complement.
GGCGTGCCAGTCGGCGTAGGGGATCGTCTGCCCGCTGTAGATCGGGAAGAAGTAGATGAAGTTCCAGGCGATGAGCAGGACCAGCGCGCCCGCCGCGACCGCACCCCCCGTACGGCGCGTCTCGCCCGCCCCGGGCGGACCCAGCAGCGCGCCGAGCATCATCGCCACGGCCAGGCACAGGTACGGCACGAAGACGACCGCGTAGAAGGAGAAGATCGTGCGGTCCTGGTACAGGAACCAGGGCAGGTAACCGGCGCCCACCGCGCACAGGATCGCGCCGGCGCGCCAGTCGCGGCGCAGGGCCCACCGGTAGAGCAGATACGCAAGGGCGAAGCACGCCGTCCACCACAGCAGGGGCGTGCCCAGGGCGAGGATCGTCTGCGAGCAGTCGACCGTCGTGCGGCAGCCGTCCGTTCCGGGTTCCGGCGACTCGTAGTCGAACAGCACCGGGCGGCCGAGGACCAGCCAACTCCAGGGGTTGGACTCGTACTTGTGGAAGCTGTGCAGCCCCACGTTGAACTGGTACACCCCGTACTCGTAGTGCCACAGGCTGCGCAGTGGGGCCGGGATCCACGACCAGGTGCCGCCACGGCCGTCGGCCCAGTGGCGCGCGTAGCCGTGGTCGGAGCGGAACCAGCCGGTCCATGTGGCCACGTACGTCACCACGGCGACGGGGACCAAGGACAGCACCGACCATCCGAGGTCCTTGCGCAGTACCGACCGGTACGGGTGCCGGGCCCCTGCCACGCGGCGGGAGCCGACGTCCCACAGCAGGGTCAGGACCATGAAGAAGGCGAGGAAGTACAGGCCGTTCCATTTGGTCGCGGCCGCCAGCCCCAGGAAGAAGCCGGCCGCGAGCCGCCATGGACGTACTCCCGCCCCGGCGTGCTCGCCGGTGTGACGGTCCGGGCGGGCATGGCCGTCCTCACCGACGGGCAGGGCGGCCGCGAGTCGGGCCCGGGCGTGGTCGCGGTCGATCAGCAGGCTTCCGAAGGCCGCCAGTACGAAGAACATGACGATCAGGTCCAGCAGTGCCGTGCGGCTCATCACGTAGTGCAGGCCGTCCACGGCCAGCAGCGCGCCGGCCAGGCAGCCCAGCGCCGTCGAACGGAACAGGCGCCGACCTATTCGGCACAGCATCAGCACCGACAGCGCGCCCAGGATCGCCGTCATGAAGCGCCAGCCGAACGGGTCGAGACCGAACATCCACTCGCCGACGGCTATCACCCACTTCCCCATCGGCGGGTGTGCGACGAAGGCGCCGGTGTCGGAGAGCGGGATCACCTGAGGGTCCGCGAGTATCTGCGGGTCGGCGATCTTGCGGTCGGGCCAGGTGCCCTCGTAGCCGAACTGCAGCAGGGACCAGGCGTCCTTGGCGTAGTAGGTCTCGTCGAAGACGACGTCCCGCGGACGCCCGAGGTGCCAGAGGCGGATCGCCGCGGCCAGGGCGGCGACGAGTACCGGCCCCAGCCATGCGAGCCATTCGGTCGGGATGCGGGTCGAGGGCTCGGGGAAGGGCGGGACGAGACGTTCGCGGGTGTCGGTCCGAGGGCGTCCGACGTATCCGAACCGGCGCAGACGGGCCTGCCATTCGTCGGGAGTTGCCGTCGGCGGGGTGCCGTCGAGGACCTGGGCCCGCGACACGCTGCTACTCGTCATCGGATGACCTTAAACGGTCACCCGTCGCTGACGGTGCCCTGCCTCGGCCATGCCCGCGGGAACGGTACTGCCCGCAGGGACGCAGCGGCGACAGGGGTGTGCTCGGCCGCCGCATGAAGCCGCCCGGCGCGCAGGACGATGGCGCCGCTGCGGAGCATCGAGTCGACCAGTTCGGCCGCGAAGTCCTCGGGCCCCCGGTTCAGTTGTCGTGCCGCGTCGGTCAGCCATGCTCGTGCGAGCAGGTAGGAATCGACCTCGGCGGAGGGCACTCCGTCGCGGATCATCAGGGCGAAGGCGAAGATTCTCCGGGCGCCGTACCGGACCGGTCCGGCCGGATCGTCGACGAGGCGCTGTGCGCGGCGCAGTGCGGTGGCGAAGGCGGCCCCGGGGTCGGTGGGGATCGGTCCGTGTGCGGGCAGCAGCACGTTCGGGTCGAGGTCCGCCAGCCGGCGTAGGGAGTTGAGCGCGAGGGTCGCGGCGTCGGGTCCGTCGAGGGCGAGGTTGATCCAGCCGACATCGTAGTCGGACAGCGCGTCGCCGACGGCCAGCAGCCGCTCCTCCGGCTGCCACAGTGCCAGGTGGCCCGGCGTGTGTCCGGGGGTGGACACGACCTGCCAGTCGGCATCGCCCAGGCGAAGAACCTGCCCGTCGTGGAGCGGCAGGTCCACGGTGTAGGGGGCGACCGGCTGGTCGAGGTACTCCGCCAGACAGCACCCGGGGTCGCGGCGGGCGAGGGCCCTGGCGTCCGGGGCACCGGCTGCGATGGCCGCGCCGCCCGCCTGGAGCAGGGCGTTTCCGCCGACGTGGTCGGAGTGCCAGTGGGTGTTCACGACCATGGCGAGGCTGTTCTCCCTGGCATGCACCCACGCGGACGTCTCCTGCGCGTGGCCGACGAATCCGCTGTCGACGAGGGCCGGTCGACGGCCGTGCAGCAGGAGGAGGTTGGCGTCGGGGAACGGCCTGCGCTGCCATGTCACCCAGGCCGGGAGATGCTCGGCGCCGCGGTCCGACGCGTCCTCGCTGCGGCCCGTCACCACGGAGCCGGGCCGCCCTTGAGGTGCTGCCAGTACCGCCGGTGCGCATGCCTCGCCCCGTCGCTCGTCATCCCGGCAGGCAACTCCTCGTCGAGCGGATCGGCCAGGTCGGCGATGTCCCGCAGCGCGGCGGCCTGGCAGGCCCGCTTGGTGAACGCGTACTGCTCGATGCAGTCCTGCGGCGTCGTCCCGGCGACCTCGACCGCCCGCTCCACCACCTCACCGGCCTCGGCCAGTTCGTGCACCATCCCCAGCGCATGTGCCTGCGCCGGGCTGAAGATCTCGCCGAGCAGACAGGCGCGGGACGCGACCGGTTCACCCCATGCGTACGCGAGCATCCGCACGTACACCGAGGGCATCGGGATTCCGATGGGCACCTCGTTCAGCCCGAATCTTGCTCCCTGTGCCACCGACACCCGGTAGTCGCACACCGCCGCCGTGATGAGGCCCCCGGCGAACGCATGCCCGTTCACCGCCGCCACTGTCGGACGCGGATAGGTGAACAGCCGCATGTTCGTCGCCCGGTAGTCCACGAACCACGACGCCACGGCCGCCCGATCCCCTGCGAACAGCGGGAAGTGCTCGCCCAGGTCCAGGCCGGCGGAGAACCGGCCGGCCGTGCCCGTCAGTACGACGGGGCACTCCGGATGATCGCGCTCCAGCCGGTCGAACGCCTCATGCAGATCGGCGAAGAAGGCGCGACCCTGCGCGTTGACCGGATTGGTCGTCATCGTCACCACGGCCACCCGGCCCCGCCGCTCGATCGTCCAGCTCATGGCCGTACCTCCGTGTGCAATCGGGCCGTGCGGCGGGCGGGGTTCGGTGCCGGCTCGCCGTTCATGGCGTGGTGTTGTCGACGGTGGGGCGGCGATCAGCGCTGCTGTCCGGGGAGCCGGGCACGGCGGAGCCCTCCGTGCGGGTCTCCAGCGCATGCAGTACGGCCACCATGTCCTCGCCGCCGTGGCCCTGCGCGACGGTCTCGCCGTACAGGGCGTGGCAGACGTCGAGGAGGGGAGACGCCACTTCCGCCTTGCGGGCGGCCTCGGCGATCAGCCGGTTGTTCTTGAGGACGTCCGCCGCCCCGGCCTGGACCGCGAAGTCCCGGGCCAGCAGCTTGGGTCCCTTCATCCGGGAGACGGCACTGGCCATCGGTCCCGCGTCCAGGACGTCCCGGAGCAGGCGTTGGTCGAGCCCGTGCCGGCCGGCGAAGTGGAACGCCTCGGTCAGACCGGTGACGAGGGTGATCAGGAACAGGTTGACCGAGAACTTCATCAGCAGGGCGCCCGGTACGCCGCCGCAGTCGAACGTCTCGCGGCACATGGGGGCGAGGACGGGCCGTACGGCCGCGACCGCGTCGTCGCCGGCCAGCATCGCCACCAGAGCGCCCTGTTCGGCCGGGACGCGGGAGCCGGAGACCGGCGCCTCGACGTAGCGTCCGCCCACGGCCCGGACGGCGTCCTGGAGGGCGGCCGAGTACTCCGGCGCGGTCGTACCCATGTGGACGACGGTGTGTCCGGCGATGTGTGCGGCGAAGTCCGGGGTGCCACGTCCGAGGACCGTGTCCACGGCGGCCTCGTCGGCGAGCATCAGGAGCACCGTCTCCGCCCTTGCGAAGACCTCGGCGGGAGTCTTGGCGATGTGGGCGCCGGCGGCGCGCAGGGGTTCACAGCGGTCGCGGCTGCGGTTCCACACGACAAGAGGCGTTCCGGCCCGGGCGAGGTTGAGCGCCATGGGCTGTCCCATGACTCCGAGACCGATGAATCCCACGTCCACGATGCACCGCCATTCTCTATGACAGTGGTCATAGTAACCCCCCGATATGACGACGGTCATAGACTGGACTCCGGAACATTGAGAACGGTGGCTGGAGGTCGGCATGGCTGTGTCCGAACGAGGGCCGCGCGAGCGGATGGTCTTCAGTGCGGCCCAGCTCATCCGGCGCGACGGGGTCGCCGCCACGGGGATGCGTGAGGTCGCCGTGCACGCCGGTGCGCCGCGCGGCTCGTTGCAGCACTACTTCCCCGGCGGCAAGGAGCAGCTCGTCAATGAGGCGGTCGGCTGGGCGGGCCGGTACGCGGGCAACCGTGTCGCCCGGTTCCTTGCCGCGCTGGACGAGCCGACGCCGAGCGGTCTGTTCGCGGAGATGGTCCGCCAGTGGACCGATGAGTACGAAGCCGCCGGGTTCGCGGGCGGCTGCCCCGTCGCCGCCGCCACCGTGGACTGGGCCGAGTCCAGCGAGTCCACGCGGGAGGCGGTGACCGCCGCGTTCGGCACCTGGACGGGGCCGGTCACCGAGGCTCTGGTGGACATGGGTGTGCCGCGGGAGCGGGCCGGTTCGCTCGCGACGCTCATGATCAGCGCGCTGGAGGGGGCGATCCTGATGGCGCGCGCGGAGCGGGACGTCCGGGCGCTGACGACCGTGGCGCGGGAGCTCGGCCCACTGCTGGACGCCGCGGTACACAAGGCGAGTTGATACGAAACCGGCGCTCCTTGAGGTCCTTGAGGGCAGTGGCCGTCACTCCGGTCCTGCGGGAAACATGCCCTTCATCCAAGGAGTCCTCAGGGGAAACGACTCCTGCCTAGCGTTCCTGTCTCGCCGACGTTCGTCACGCGGGACTCCACCCCTCGCACCGCTCCCGGACCGAGGCGCCCCCCACGGCAGTCCCCGACCCGCAGCAAGGAGGCGTGGCGTGAGCACGAAGCCACGACTGGCAGAAGTCACCGAGCCCGGACCCGAGCAGCAGGCATCGCCGGGTACCGACCAGGCCGTCAAGGAGACCCTCGAGGACTACACCCTCCGCTTCGCACCCCGCAGTTACCGCCGCTGGACCCCGATGGTCGTGGCGACCACCGCCCTCGGCGGCATCGCCTACATGGCCGACTTCTCCATCGGCGCCGGCATCGGCCTGGCCCACGGCACCGGAAACGCGCTGCTCGCGATCCTCGTCGCGGCCGTCGTCATCTTCGTGACCGGCTTCCCGCTTGCCTACTACGGCGCCCGCTACAACGTCGACCTGGACCTCATCACCCGAGGTTCCGGCTTCGGCTATTTCGGCTCGGTCCTCACCAGCGTCATCTTCGCCAGCTTCACCTTCATCTTCTTCGCCCTCGAAGGCTCGATCATGGCCCAGGGTCTCAAGCTGGGGCTCGGACTGCCGCTGTGGCTGGGCTACTTGGTGTCGACGCTGATGGTGATCCCGCTGGTGATCTACGGTATGTCGGCGCTGAGCAAGCTCCAGGTGTGGACCACCCCGATCTGGCTGCTGCTGATGGTCGCCCCGCTGGTCTACCTGGTCGCCACCGACCCGGGGACCGTCGACCGTTTCCTCGCCCACGCCGGCACCGACGGCGAGGGCGGCGTCAGCACCGCCACCGTACTGCTGGGCGCGGGCGTGTGTCTGTCGCTGATCGCGCAGATCGGCGAGCAGATCGACTATCTGCGCTTCATGCCGCCCAAGACCGAGGCGAACAAACGCGCCTGGTGGACGGCCGTGGTGATGGCAGGGCCCGGCTGGGTCGTGCTGGGCGCGCTCAAGCAGGCCATCGGCGTCTTCCTCGCCGTGTACATCCTCGGCGAGGTAGGGCCCACCGCCGCGCCGGAGCCGATCCAGCAGTTCAAGGGCGCTTTCGACGCGATGATGCCGTCCTGGCTCGTGGTCCCGCTGGCCGTGGTCCTGGTAGTGATCAGCCAGATCAAGATCAACGTGACGAACGCCTACTCCGGCTCCCTCGCCTGGACCAACTCCTTCACCCGCGTCACCGGGCGCTACCCGGGCCGAATGGTCTTCGTCCTGGTCAACCTCGCCTTCGCGCTCGCGCTGATGGAGGCGGACATGTTCAGCTTCCTCAACAGCATTCTGGGCTTCTACTCGAACTGCGCGATCGCCTGGGTCGTCACCGTCGCCACCGACATCGGCGTCAACAAGTACCTCCTGAAGCTCTCGCCGCACGCCCCCGAGTTCCGCCGCGGCATGCTCTATGCCGTCAATCCGGTCGGTGTCGTCGCCTTCGTCGCCGCCTCCGGGCTCTCCATCGCCATGTACTTCCATGCGCTGGGCGACACCCTCCAGCCGTACTCCCCCGTCGCCGCCGCCGTCATCGCCTTCGCCCTCACCCCGCTGACGGCCGTGGCCACCAGGGGCAAGTACTACCTGCGCCGTACCGACGACGGCATCGCCGAACCGATCCTGGACGCGGACGGCAACCCCAGCGGCGCGACGTACGAGTGCCATGTGTGCCGACAGCAGTTCGAGCGGCCCGACGTGGCCGCCTGCCTGACCCATGACGCCGTCGTCTGCTCCCTGTGCCTGAGCACCGACAAGGTCGGCGACCACGTGCTGCCCGCGGCACCCGCCGCCACTTGACCCCCACCAACCCGAGGGCTCCCGCACGTCACGTGCTTGCGGGAGCCCTCCGTCATGCCTGGCCCCCGCGCAGCCCCCTGGTACACAGCACCCCGACTCTTATTGCATACTCATCGCAATAACTAGATGGATGCAGGTCTTTCGCAAGCAGCAAGGGTGTGACGCTCATGACGACCCGTCGAGTACGAAGTGCTGCCGTGACGGCGGCGGCGATGCTGGCCGGGGTCGCCGCCTGCTCCGCACCCGGCGGCGGTGGCAGCGACGGCAAGGCCGCCGAATCCGTCGTGATCGGCGTGGCCTCCGAGCCGGACACCCTCAGCCCGCTGCTCGGCTACGGCAAGGACGGGAACTCGAAGATCTTCGACGGTCTACTCGCCCGCGATGCCGACCTGAAGCTCAGACCCGCCCTCGCGAAGACGCTCCCCGAGATCGGCGCCGACGGCCTCACGTACACGTACACCCTGCGCGAGGGCGTGAAGTTCAGCGACGGGGAGCCGCTGACGGCCGACGACGTGGTCTTCACCTACCGGACGATCCTGGACGAGAAGACCAACAACACGGCCCGCAGCGAGCTGGACGCCGTCAAGGACGTGCGGGCGAGCGGTGACGACAAGGTCGTCTTCACGCTGAAGTACCCGTACGCGCCGTTCGCCGGGCGCACGGTCCTGCCCGTCGTCCCCGAGCATGTCGCGGGTGGGCAGGACCCCAACACCGGCTCCTTCAACACCAAGCCCGTCGGTACCGGCCCGTACGTCCTGTCCGCCTGGAGCAAGGGCGAGAAGCTCACCTTCAAGGCCAATCCGGACTACTGGGGCGGCGCGCCGAAGGTGAAGACGTTCACCATGGCGGTCATCGCGGACGACAACGTGCGCGCCACCCGGCTGCGCTCCGGCGACCTGGACGGCGCGGTCCTGCCGCCCAACCTCGCCACCACCTTCAAGCACGACGACGGCACGAAGTCGTACGAGGCGAGGAGCTACGACTTCCGCGCCGTGACCCTCCCGACCGCCGGCAAGGTCACCGGCGACCGCGCGATCCGGCAGGCCCTGGATGCCGCCGTGGACCGCGAAGCCATGGTCGACAAGATCCTCGACGGCGCGGGTACACCGGCGTACGGGCCGCTGCCCGTCGACGATCCCGCGTTCGCCAAGGGCATCGAGCGGGGACAGGACCTGGACAAGGCCCGGCGGATTCTGGACGCGGCGGGCTGGAAGGCCGGCAAGGACGGCATCCGCGCCAAGGGCGCGCAGCAGGCCGCGTTCACGCTGCTCTACCCGTCCGGCGACAAGGTCCGCCAGGACCACGCCCTCGCCTACGCCTCGGACGCCAAGAAGGCGGGCATCAAGGTGACGGTGGAGAGCGCCACCTGGGAGGTCATCGAACCGCGGATGGGGAAGGACGCGGTACTCGCCGGCTTCGGCAGTACCGGCGACCCCGACTTCGGCCTCTACACCCTGCTGCACTCCTCCCTCGCCGGAGACGGCTTCAACAACATGGCCCGCTACGACAATCCGGCCGTGGACAAGGCCCTGGACACCGGCCGCCGCACCCAGGCCGCGGCCGAGCGCAAGAACGCGTACGAGGCGGTCCAGCGCGAGCTCGTGAAGAACCCCGGCTACACGTTCCTCACCCACATCGACCACCTCTATGTGCTCGCCGACCGCTGGGACGGGCTGACCACGCAGCTCGAACCGCACGAGCACGGCTTCGCGAGCGGCCCCTGGTGGAACATCGAGGACTGGCAGCCGAAGAAGTGAGCATCAGGTCCCTGCCCTGGGGAGCGATGTCACGCCTGGCGGGACGGCGGACCCTGTTCGCCGTCCCCGTCCTGATGGTCGTCACGTTCGGCGTGTTCGCCATCGCCGCCGCATCCCCCTTCGACCCCGTCAAGGCGTACGCCGGCACGGCCGCCCTCGGTGCCGACCAGGAGACCCTGGACCGGCTGCGGGAGAACCTCGGCGTGGACCAGCCCTTCACCGCCCGCTGGTGGCACTGGCTGACCTCCGCCCTCGGCGGCGACCTGGGCCACTCCAGCGTGCTGCGGCAGCCCGTGGCGCAGGTGATCGGGGAACGCCTCGTATGGTCCGCCCTGTTGTGCACGGTCGCGTTCGTCGCCGCCGTGCTGACCGGCACGCTGCTCGGTGTGCTGGCCGCTCGACGCCCGGGCTCGATGCTGGACCGGGCCGTCAGCTCGCTCGCGTACACCCTGGAAGCGGCCCCGGTCTTCTGGATCGCGCTGCTCGCCGTCTGGCTGTTCGCCCTCCAACTGGACGTCCTCCCGGCCGGCGGCCTCACGGACACGGCCAGCGAACAGGTCACCGCGGGGCAGGTGGCGAGCCATCTGATCCTGCCCGCCGGGGTGCTCGCGGTCTCCCAACTCCCCTGGTTCGCCCTGTACGTACGGCAAGGGGTCGGCGACGCGCTCGCGGAGGACCCCGTACGCGGCGCCAGGGCCAGGGGCCTGAGCGAGAGCACCGTCCTGCTCGGCCACGCGCTGCGCTCCGGGCTCCTGCCGGTCCTCACGCTGATCGGCTCCCGTGTCCCCGAACTGATCACGGGCGCCCTGCTCGTGGAGACCGTCTTCAGCTGGCCGGGCATCGCCGCGGCCACCGTCGAGGCGGCCACCGCCGTCGACTTCCCCCTGCTCGCGGCGCTCACGACGCTGGCTGCCGCCGCCGTCCTCGTCGGCAACCTGCTCGCCGACCTCCTCTACGGACTGTTCGACCCGAGGGTGAAGCTCAGTGAAATGTGACTCCCATGACGTCAGTTGAGACCGAGGTGCGGTCCGGGCCCGCCTGGCGCTCCCCCGGCACCGAGCGCCGCTCGACCCGCACCCTGCGCATACGCACCTCGGCCGCGCTGGTCGCCGTGACCGTCCTCGCGGTGCTGCTCGTACCGCCGCTGGTACAGCTCGACCAGCAGGCCGTCGACCTGGCCGCCAAACTGCAACCGCCGTCCTGGGCGCATCCCTTCGGCACCGACGACGTCGGCAGGGACCTGCTGCTGCGCTGCGTCTACGGCCTCAGGGTCTCCCTGCTGGTCGGCGTGGCCGCCGCGCTGACCGCGACCGTCATCGGCACGGCCGTCGGGGCCACGGCCGGGGCACTGGGCGGCTGGGCCGACCGCGCGCTGATGCGGGTGGTCGACACGGTCTCCTCCGTACCCCATCTGCTGCTGGGCATCTTCATCGTCGCGATGTTCCGGCCGGGCGTCTGGCCGGTGATCGTCTCGGTCGCGCTCACCCACTGGCTGTCCACCGCCCGGATCGTGCGCGCCGAGGTCCTGTCCCTGCGGTCACGCCCGTACATCGACGCCGCCGTCTCCGGCGGTGCGTCGCGTTGGCGGGTCGCGGTACGGCATCTGCTGCCCGCCGTGCTGCCGCAGGCCGCGCTGGCCGCCGTACTGATGGTGCCGCACGCCATGTGGCACGAGTCGGCGCTGTCGTTCCTCGGGCTCGGCCTGCCCACGCACCTGGCCAGTCTCGGGAACCTCATCCAGGGCGCGCGGGGTTCGCTGCTCGCCGGACAGTGGTGGCCGACCCTGTTCCCGGGCCTGTTCATCATCGTCCCCACCCTCGCCATCGCCGGGCTGTCCGGGGCCTGGCGGGAGCGGATCAACCCGCGCCGCCGATCGGAGCTGATGCTGTGACCGAGCGACCTCCCGTGCTGTCGGTGCGTGGGCTGTCCGTGCGCTTCCTCATGCCCGGCGGACGCCGTGTCGCGGCCGTCACCGACGCCCGTTTCGACGTGGCGGCCGGCGAATGCCTCGCCCTGATCGGCGAGAGCGGCTGCGGCAAGTCCGTCCTCGCCTCCGCCCTCCTCGGCCTGCTGCCCGCCAACGCCCAGACCGCCGGCGAGGCCCGGCTCGGCGACCTCGACCTGCTCACCGCCGACGAGCGAACGCTTGCCCGCGCGGTGCGGGGCCGCCGGATAGGCCTGGTTCCGCAGAGCCCCGCGGCCCACCTGACCCCGGTCCGCACCATCCGCTCGCAACTGGAGGAGACGGTCAGGGCGTTGACGGGTGTGCGGGGGCGGGCGGACGTACGTGCCGCTGCCGAGGCGGCCGCCGAGCGCACGGCGTTCCCCCTGGACCACCTCGACCGCCACCCGCACGAACTGTCCGGCGGGCTGGCCCAACGTGCCGCGACCGCCCTCGCCCTGGTCGGCGACGCGCCTCTCCTGCTCGCCGACGAACCCACCACCGGGCTGGACCGCGACCTGGTGGAGCACACGGTCGACGAACTGCGACGCCACATCGACGACGGCGACCGGGGCCTGCTGATGATCACCCACGACCTGGCGGCGGCCGAGCGCATCGCCGACCGGGTCGCCGTCATGTACGCGGGCCGCATCGTCGAACTCACCGCCGCAGCCGCCTTCTTCGGCACCCCCGGCCCCCGCCACCCCTACAGCCGCGGCCTCCTCGACGCCCTCCCCGACCGCGCCTTCGCACCCATCCCCGGCATGCCCCCGGAGCTCGGCGAGCTCCCCGCCGGATGCGCCTTCGCGCCGCGCTGCGACCTTGCCACGGACGCCTGCGCCGGTCTGCCCCCGGTGACCGGGGCCGTGGCCTGCCACCATCCGCACGTCCCGGAGGACGCCCGTGCTTGAACTGCGCGCCATCACCGCCGGATACGACACAGGCGCGCCCGTCGTACGGGACGCCTCCCTGACGGTCGAACCGGGTGAAGCCGTCGGCCTGCTCGGCCCCAGCGGCTGCGGCAAGTCCACCCTTGCCCGGGTCGCCGCGCTCCTGCACCGCCCGGAGTCCGGAACCGTCATCCTCGACGGCACCCCCGTCCGCCGCTGGCGCCACGCCGCCCCGCGCGAACAGCGCACCGCCTTCGGCGTCGTCTTCCAGCAACCCCGCCTCTCCGCCGACCCCCGGCTGCGCCTGGCCCAGCTGATCGCCGAGCCCCTGCTCGCCACCGGGCGACGGGAGGGCTCGGCGGAACGGGTCGCCGAACTGGCCGAAGCCGTCGGCCTCACCCCCGACCTGCTCTCCCGGCGCCCCCACGAGGCCAGCGACGGCCAACTCCAGCGCGCCTGCCTGGCCCGCGCCCTCGTGTGCCGCCCTCGCTGGCTCGTGTGCGACGAGATGACGGCGATGCTCGACGCGTCCACCACCGCCGCCTTGGTGACGGTCGTCGAGGACTACCGCCGGACCACCGGCGCGGGCGTACTCGCGATCGGCCACGACCGCACGCTGCTGCAGCGGTGGTGCGACCGCACGGTCCACTGGGACGACGTGGCCGCCGAGGAGCCTGAGGCCCGACGGTCCTGAACAACTCCGGGTGCCCCGGACGCGGGTGTCAGTCCTCCGCCGGCATCACGCGGGTCACCTTGCCCTTGGTGTCGGCCTCCAGGTAGCCGGCCTGGTACGCGTCGGTCAGGTAGACGGCGATTCCGGCCGGGGTGCCGAAGACGTCGCTGGGCTGCCGCACCAGCAGGTACCGGGATTCCGGCTTGTCGACGTTGAGCTTCTTCTCCGCCTCTTTGAAGAGCGCGGGAACCCGGTCCCAGTTGAAGTCGTCCAGGCTGACGGGCTGGTCGCCGCCGGAGAGGGTGCCGGAGATGATGCCCTTCTCCACACCCTGGCCCGGGCGGTAGGTGTAGGAGTCGTACTTCGTGTCGCTGCCGTCGACCATCAGCTCGGCGGAGGCGTACTCCGGGTACACGGTGAAGTCGCCGAACCTGTTCCGGCCGGTCTCCTCCTTGAACGCCTTGATGGCTTCGCGGATGCCGTCCGGGGTGAGCAGGGTGCCGGTCGTCGGCTGCTCCGACTGCCGGGCCGCCGGATCGGCGTCGGCGTCGGTGCCGGCATCGGCGTCGGTCGGTGAGACGGTCGACTGCGGGGCCGAGGTGGAGGGCGTGTTGCCGCGCGCGTCCGTGTCACCCGAGTCGCCCCCGATGGGCAGCAGCCACCAGAGCATAGCCAGGGCGCCGGCGAGCGACGTCCCGGAGACGGCCAGCAGGGCGGTCCGGCCCGGGCGGCGTCGAGGGGCTGCTTGCGCGGGCACAGTCAACGGCTGGGGAGGGGCCTGCCCCGGCCAGGGCTGGACCGGCGGCGGCCCGAACCCGGCGGGGTACGAGGGGGTTGCAGGGGCGGAGGCCGGGGTGGACGCGTAGGTGTGGGCGGACGGCGGGTTCAGCGAGTACGACGTTGCCTCGTCCCGCACCACCGGGCCGTCCGGCCCGTCCGCACCGCCCGCACCGCCCGCATCGGACTCGACCTCGGCCAGCCTCCGGTCCAGCACTGCGGCGGACGGCCGCGCCGACGGGTCCCGTACGAGCACGCTCATCAGGACGTCCCCCAAGGCCCCGGCACGCACCGGCGGCGGCACGTCGTCGTGGAGGACCGCGGCGAGGGTGGCCAGGGTGTTGCCCCGACGCAGCGGGTGGCGGCCCTCGACGGCGTTGTACAGCATCATCGCCAGCGACCACAGGTCGGAGGCAGAGCCGCCCTCGTGCCCCGAGATGCGTTCCGGTGCCATGAAGTCGGCCGTGCCGATGATGGAACCGGTGGCGGTGAGGTTGGTCGACTCGCGGATCGCTGCGATGCCGAAGTCGGTGAGGACGGGGCGCCCGTCGGGCCGCATGAGGACGTTGGCGGGCTTCACGTCCCGGTGCTGGATGCCGGCGTGGTGCGCGGCGGTCAGGGCGGCGAGCACGCCCCGGCCGATGCGCGCCGCCTCGGCCGGCGGCATCGGCCCCTGGGCCAGCCGGTCGGCCAGCGAGCCGCCGCTGACCAGCTCCATCACGATCCACGGGTAGGTGCCGTCGCCGCCGTCGACTATGTGGTGGATGGTGACGACGTTCGGATGGTCGATCCGGGCCAGGGCCCTGGCCTCGCGCAGTACGCGTTCGCGCAGCATCCGCGCGCTGTCGGGATCGTATTCGGCGAGGTCCCGGTCCGGCGGGCGGACCTCCTTGACCGCCACCAGCCGGTGCAGCACCAGATCCCTGGCCCGCCAGACCGTCCCCATCCCGCCGCCACCGAGGCGGGCCTCCAATTCGAAGCGCCCGTCGACGACTCGTCTGCCGGGACCTCTGTCTGCCTCACTCATGGGCGGGAGCTTAGTTGTCGCCACGGACAGTGTTCGCCGGCGGTCACTGCTACCTGCCGGCGGTAGGGCGGCTCCGCCCTGACCGCCTGTCCCGGCGCCTGTGCCATCGCCTCGGGGCCGCTGCCGGCCGGCCGGGCGATCACTTCGTGACGGAGTACGAGGGCGCCCCGGCTCCGGCCAGTGCGCCGCCGTCCACGATCCGGTACTCATCGCGTATCGGGGTGCCCGCCAGCCAGGACTCCAGGATCTCCCGGGTGCCGACCGCGTAGCGGGACTGGGCGGAGAGGGAGGAGCCGGAGATGTGGGGGGTCATGCCGTGGTGGGGCATGACCCCCCACGGGTGGTCGGCAGGGGCGGGCCGCCAACTGGCCGCTACGCAGGGCGCGCCTCGATCGCGGGGTGGTCGTGGCGCCGTCGGCGGCGAAGCACTCGTCGATGATGCGGCGGTTGCGCATACGGGAGTTGAGCAGTCACAGCGGGAGGGCGGCGGCCTGCGACCAACCTGCCACCTGTGCGGCGCCGAGCGGGCCGTCGACCGGGGTCAGGAGCGTGTACCGCTCCTCGTAGAGAGGCAGCGACTCGATGCTGACACGGGCGTGCGGGTGGCGGTCGCAGAAGGGGGTCGTCAGGAGGGTGGCGGCGGGGAGTGCCGTGGGGACGACTCCGAGCCGGAGCGTGCCGGTGATGCCGTCGCGCAGGGCGGCCAACTCCTGTCGTAAGGCGTCGCGTTCGGCGAGCATGCGGTGCGCCCAGGCCAGCACCACCTCGCCCTCCGGGGTGAGGCCTTCGTAGCGTCTGCCCCGCCGGACGATCGGCACGTTCAGCTCGTGTTCGAGGCGCGGATCGCGGCCGACAGGGACGGCTGGGAGAGACGTAGCAGGCGGCCGCCGCGCGGACGAAGTGGCGCTCGCGGGCGAGTGCGACCAGGTATTCCAGCTGGCGCAGTTGCATGCCTCACCTCCCGGGGTTGCGGTGGGCCTACCCACCGGCTCCGCCGGTCACGACCGGCACAGCAGGGCCGACCGCAGGTCGAGGCGTTCGGCGAGCGGTCGGCGAGGCGGGATCAAGGGACTAGCGGACGCTGAAGCCGGGAACTCATGCCCACGAGGTGTAGCCGCCGTCCACGCGGATCGCGGTGATGCCGCTGATGTGCCGGGCCCCGCAGCGATCCTGGGGCAGGACGAGCTGTGGGCCGGCGCGGTCTAGGGAGGTGTCGTCGATGCCGACCGCGAGCAGGACGGGCGCGCGGCCGAAGTCCGGGTCGATCTCGGCCCAGGACAGCAGGGCGTGATGCCCGTCCGCGCCGGAGACCGCGATCAGAAAGCGCAGGCGGTCCTTGCGGCGGGCCGGGTCGAAGCCGGGGCCGGCCGCCGACAGAACGTCGTGCAGCAGCGGCCCGGTGAAACGGTGGTGCCGGATGCCGCTGGTGGCGCATTCGAAGCTGACCTCGGCCTCGTGCTGCGGCCAGGCGAGCAGGTCGGACACCGTCAGGCGAGCCGGACGGATCAGATCGCCGGTGAGGGCGAGTTCCGCCACCTGCCCGATTTCCGTACCGGCAGCTGCCAAGGACTGACTCACGGGCTACCACCTCCCGGATGACCGTACCCGGACCCCCGGCCCGTACAAACGCACATGCTACCCCGTTCGATCACAGCTCCGGCTCATGCGATGCGACAGGAGACTTTCTCCTCGCATCTGCGGCATTATCATCGGCGTATGCACACCTACCGGATCGGGGACGCGGCCGCCTTCCTCGGCGTCAGCGCCGACACCGTGAGGCGTCTGGTCGACGGCGGGAGACTCACCGCCGAACGCGACGACATGGTCACCGGATCATCCCCGGGCCGGACCGGTCCGGGTGGTGGCGACGGTCAGCCGTGAGTCGGCTGAGGAGCTGAAGCCGGAACCCGGTGTTCCGGCGGTGGCCGTGATCAAGTCGACCAACGTGGTGGTCGAGAGACCGAAGATGGTCCGTCAGGACCACCAGTGATTGTGCGTCCGTCAGGACCAGAGGGAGTGGACCCGTGATGACCCGTACCGCGCGCCGGAACCGCCGGACCCTGCAGGTGGCCGGAGCAGGAGCCGCCGCGCTGCTGGCGCTGAGCGCCTGCTCGTCGTCCGACGACGCCTCCTCGACGACGTCGGACTCGTCCGCGTCCGCCTCCTCGTCGGGCAAGCTCTCCGGCGAGGTGACCGTCTTCGCGGCGGCCTCGCTGAAGGAGAGCTTCACGACGCTGGGCAAGGAGTTCGAGAAGCAGCACCCGGGTACGAAGGTCACCTTCAGCTTCGGCGGCAGCGACTCGCTCGCCGCGAGCATCACGGGCGGCGCCCCGGCCGATGTGTTCGCCTCGGCCAGCCCCAAGACGATGAAGATCGTCACGGATGCGGGGGACGCCTCCGGCACACCCTCGACCTTCGTCCGCAACGAACTGGAGATCGCCACACTCCCGGGCAACCCCGACAAGATCGCCTCCCTCAAGGACCTCACCAAGTCGGGCCTGAAGGTCGTGCTCTGCGACAAGGAGGTGCCGTGCGGCGCCGCCGCGCAGAAGGCCCTGGAGGCGAGCGACCTGAAGCTCACGCCCGTCTCCTACGAGCAGGACGTGAAGGCCGCCCTGACGAAGGTCGAGCTGAAGGAGGCCGACGCGGCCGTCGTCTACAAGACGGATGTGCACGCGGCGGGTGACAAGGTGGAGGGCGTGGAGTTCCCCGAGTCCGACGACGCCGTCAACGACTACCCGATCGCCCTGCTCAAGGACGCGCAGAACGCCGAGGCCGCCAAGGCGTTCATCACGCTGGTGCAGTCCGCCGAGGGCCGGCAGGTCCTGACCGCGGCCGGGTTCCTCAAGCCGTGATCCCGAGCGACAAGGTCGGCGCCGCGACCGATTCCCTGAGGGGTGGGCCGCGGCGTCGACGCATCCGCAGGGGCGTGCCGCTTCCCCTGCTGCTCCCGGCCCTGATCGGCCTCGCGTTCCTGATCGTGCCGCTGATCGCCCTGCTCGTACGGACTCCGTGGCGCAGTCTGCCCGAGCAGTTGACCAGCGCCGAGGTGTGGCAGGCGCTCCAGCTGTCCCTGATCTGCGCCACGGCCGCCACCGCGGTGAGCCTGGTGATCGGCGTGCCGCTGGCCTGGCTGCTGGCCCGGGTCGAGTTCCCGGGCCGCGGCCTCGTACGGGCCCTGGTCACGCTGCCCCTCGTCCTGCCGCCGGTCGTCGGCGGTGTCGCGCTGCTGATGGCGCTCGGCCGCAACGGCATCGTCGGGCAGTGGCTGGACTCATGGTTCGGGATCACGCTTCCGTTCACGACCGCGGGTGTCGTGATCGCGGAGGCGTTCGTGGCGATGCCGTTCCTCGTCATCAGCGTCGAGGGCACCCTGCGGGCCGCCGATCCCCGCTACGAAGAGGCGGCCACCACCCTGGGTGCCTCCCGCTTCACCGCGTTCCGCCGGGTCACGCTGCCCCTCATCGCCCCCGGCATCGCAGCGGGCGCGGTCCTGGCCTGGGCCCGGGCACTCGGCGAGTTCGGCGCGACGATCACTTTCGCGGGCAACTTCCCGGGCCGCACCCAGACCATGCCCCTGGCCGTCTACCTGGCCCTCCAGAGCGACCCGGAGGCCGCGATCGCCCTCAGCCTGGTGCTGCTGGCCGTGTCGATCGCGGTGCTGGCAGGGTTGCGGGACCGCTGGATGACAGCGGGATGAGCGGGGTTGCGCGACCGTGGGAGGCCGGCCTGACCGTCCGGGGCTTCCCGTCCGCGGGGAAACGGTCCGGCCGCCCTCCTGCCGGGCCCGCGGACGACAGCCCGACCACCGCCCTCCGCGAACCCCAGAACGACAGCCCGAACCCCGGGCCCGCCCACCACAGCACGACAACCGGGCCACCCGCCCTGCTCGACCGCTGCACGACAGCCCGACCACCCAGCTTCTCCGACCGCCCGCCGACCCACCACCGCGCCCCACCCGACCGCCGGACCACCGCCGTACGACCCGCCCTGCACGCCACTCGAACCACCGCAGGCTCGCCCGCCCACCGCTGGCCGGACCTGCCCGACTCTGAGATGACTGCCGGATGACCGAGACCTTCGACATCCACGCCGACGCCGTTCTGGACGGGCTCGACGCCCGCCTCGTCGTGGACCGTGGTGCCTTCCGCCTCGACGTGGCGCTGGCCGTCGCGCCCGGCGAGGTCGTCGCGCTGCTCGGCCCGAACGGCGCCGGGAAGACCACCGCCCTGCGTGCTCTGGCCGGCCTGACCCCGCTCAGCGGCGGGCATCTGCGGCTGGACGGTGCGGAGTTGGACCGTACGCCGCCCGAGTCCCGCCCGGTAGGTGTCGTCTTCCAGGACTACCTGCTCTTCCCCCACCTCACCGCCCTCGACAACGTGGCTTTCGGACCGCGCTGCCGGGGCGCGTCCAAGGCCGAGGCGCGGGCGCAGGCCGCAGAGTGGCTCGGGCGCCTGGGGCTGACGGACCACGCGGGCGCCAAGCCACGCAAACTGTCGGGCGGCCAGGCCCAGCGCGTCGCCCTCGCCCGTGCGCTCGCCACGAGCCCCCGGCTGCTGCTGCTCGACGAACCCCTGGCAGCCCTGGACGCCCGTACCCGCTTGGAGGTCCGCGCCCAACTCCGCCGCCACCTCACCGAGTTCGAGGCGGTGGCCGTACTCGTCACGCACGATCCGCTCGACGCCATGGTCCTGGCGGACCGACTGGTCGTCGTCGAACACGGCCAGGTCGTCCAGGAGGGCACCCCGTCCCACATCGCCCGCCACCCCCGTACGGACTACATCGCCCAGTTGGTCGGTCTGAACCTCTATCGGGGCGAGGCCGAGGGGCACACCGTCCGGCTCGACGACGGCCCGTCCGTCACCACGACGGAAGACCTTTCCGGTCCCGTCTTCGTGGCGTTCCCGCCGAGCGCGGTCACGCTCCACCGCGACCGCCCGGCCGGCTCCAGCGCCCGTAACCTGTGGCGGTGCCGGGTCGCCGGCCTGGAGACGCACGGCGATCAGATCCGCGCCGACCTGGCCGGCGAACTCCCCCTGGCCGCCGACCTCACCACGGTCGCCGCCGCCGAACTCGATCTGCACCCGGGCGCGGAGGTCTGGGCGACGGTGAAGGCGACACAGACCCACGCCTACCCCGTCTGAGAACGTCAGCCAGGTGCGTCCGTCGCGGCGCGGTCACCCCTCGCCGCGCACGAAGCCAGGACGCAGCACGGACACCGAGCGCTTTTCTACTCCAGTAGCTTTCCGCCGGTGCAGTAGCTTGCCAACGCCCCTTGCCCGTGCGAGCTGCTGCGCAGCGGAACAACCGGAGAGTCCCCGTGCCCCGACACGCGCCGTATCTTGCCGTAGCCGAGGCCCTGCGCGCGCGGATCCTCGCGGGAGAGTGGGCGATCGGGGAACGCCTGCCGTCCAGGGTGCGGCTGGCCGAGGAGTACGGGGTCGGACGCAACGTCCTGCAAAGGGCCACGGACCGTTTGATCATCGACGGTCTCCTCGAAGGGCGCGCCGGCTCCGGCACCTACGTCCGCGTGCCGCGCGAGCGCCTGCGGCTGGTCCGCTCGCGGCGCGGCGAACATACGGGCGGCGGCTCCCCTTCCGTCGTCGGCGTGAAGGAACGGGGCAAGGCCGACGCATGGGATGCGCACAGCCAGGTACGTGTCCCCGCCCCTGAGGGCATCGCCGAGCGACTCGCCATCAGCCCCGGGGACCTGTGCGTCCGCACGCACTACGAGTTCCTCGCCGGCGGGCTGCCCGTCCAACTCTCGGAGTCGTGGGAGCCGATGGCCATCACGGACGGGACGCCGGTCGTACTGCCCGAGAAGGGCCCCCTCGCGGGCAAGGGGGTTGTCCAGCGCATGCGCTCCCTCGGCGTTGTCGTGGAGACCGTGATCGAACTGCCCCGTCCGGCACGAGCCACCCGCGCGCAGGCGAACTTGCTGGGGATCTGTCTCGGGGATCTGGTGCTCCAGATCGAGCGGACGATCTACGACACCGACGGGCGTCCGGTGGAGACGTCCGACATGGTCATTCCGGACAGGCGCCGGGAAGTGGCCTACGAATTCGCGGTCGACTGTCCCTAGCCGCCTGTACTCATCAAGGCGTCTCAAGGCGTCGTTTCCGGATCTGACAGTAGGTGTGACCACACATGCCAAAGACCTCACGGCCCGGGCTCTTACGCCATCGGGACTTCGGGCGTCTGTTCGCCGCCACTGCGCTGGGTCAGTTGGGCGATCGCATCATGTTTCTGGCGTTTCCACTTGTCTCCATCGCCGCTTTGCATGCCGACGAGTTCGAGGTCGGATTGCTGACCGCAATGAGCACGGCGGGCTCACTTTTGGTCGGGCTGCCGGCCGGCGCCTGGGTGGACCGCATGCGGAAACGATCGGTGATGATCAGCACTGATCTCGCGAGAGCACTGGCTCTGCTGACGATACCCATGGCGTGGTGGGCCGACATTCTCACCATGTGGTGGCTCTACACGGTCGCTCTGACTCATGGAGTGCTGACCGTGTTCTTCGATGTCGCGTACGTCAGCTACCTACCGCACTTGGTGGGGCGCGACAATCTGCTGGAAGGGAACTCAAAGCTCTCGGGAATCCGCTCGGTGACCAGTATCAGTGGACCGGGGGTGGCCGGGCCGCTGGTCGGATTGGTCGGAGCCCCCGTGACTCTCGTGCTGAGCTCGGCGGGAATGGCGTTGTCCGGCCTGCTCGCTGCCGGTATCCGCACACGCGAACAGAAGCCGGAGTCGAGCGAGCGACCTCAACTGGTCAAAGACGTCACGGAAGGATTGAAGTTCGTCCACGGGCAGCCTGCCCTGCGCGCCATCCTGTCGGCCGACGGGACATTCAATCTCTTCCTGGTCATGTATCAGACCATGTTGCTGGTGTTCCTGGAGCGAGAGGCCGGTCTCGAGCCCTTCGGTATCGGCCTCGTTCTCTCGGGAATGGGTTGCGGTGCCCTGCTGGGTGCATTGCTGGCGACCAGGCTCTCGAAATGGTGCGGACAGGGCCCGGTCATCTGGCTCGCGCCGCTGCTCACGTGTCCGCCGACGGCTCTGATGCCGCTGGCACGGCCGGGGTGGAGCGTGGCCGTCGCCGCGATCGGACTCGCGGGGCTTTCCCTGGGTGGCGTGGTCCGTGTCGTGGCCCAGTCGAGCGTCCAACAGGCCCTGACCCCGGATCGGCTTCTGGGCCGGGTGAGCGCGACTGCCCGCTTCGTGTCCTGGGGCGGTATCCCGCTGGGCGGGCTGCTGGGTGGAGCCTCGGGCTCCGTGTTCGGGGCGGCGGGGACCCTGGGCATCGGTGCGGCCGGTATGACGCTGAGTGTTGTCCCGAACCTCCTGTCGCCGCTGCGAACCATGCGCACGGTGCCCGGGGACGGGACCCCGAGCCCGCGCGTCGAGGCTCGCAACGGCTGACTGACACGTGAGGCGGTTCGGTCCCGTGGGCTCCGGGGGCCTCGCCTCGCCTCAGGACTGCCGCCCGCCGAACTGCCAGTCGTGGACCTCGACATCGGCGTACCGCTCGGGCGTCAGTACGGCACGTGCCGTCGCCGCGTCCGGCGCCCGTACCAGTGCTGCCGTGCCCAGCCAGGCGGTTCCGTCGTCGGACAGCAGGGGCCCGTAGGCGATCAACTCCTCCTGCTCGGGCGGCAGATCGTGGTCGGCGGCCGGTCTCGAGCCGAGGCCGAGCACCAGGTAGCGATCGCCCTCGGTGGCCCCGCCGGGGAAGTCCCACATGGTGCGCCCGAGCAGGTTTCGCCAACGGCGCATCAGGACGTCCCGGTACACGCCGGCCTGGTAGTTGGGCTCGTCGAAGGCGAACGCGCGGGCGGCGGCGGCGTCGGGCAGGTCGACGATGTGCACACTGCCGGACGGCGTGTCACCGTCGGCGGCGAACGTCGGCCCCCGGGCGATCATCTGCGCGGCAAAGAGGTCCATGTACGACCAGTGCTCCTCCAGCAATTGGTCGCGCAGTTTCAGAGAGCCGGGCCGATCACGGTGGTAGCAGAAGAACTCCATGCCCGCAGTCTTCACCACCTCCCGCGTACTACGCCGGGAGCGGGGTCGAGCTCGCCACTTCCCGTCGGCGAGGGCTCATGCCTCACTCGCTGTGGCATGATCCGCTCCCATGCCGTCGTTACCCTCGTGGCCGTCAAGGACCGCTGGTCGTCTACTGGTTGTCCTGCTCGCGTTGCTCGCCGCGCAGGGCGGCACCGGCGCCGATGCCGTCACGGCAGCCAGGTCCGAGGCCACGACCATGCGCGCGGCGACACCGGATCGGCTTCGCTACGACGTGACGCTGCGCGGCAACGCCGACGGCTCCCGCTGGACGGGCAGGCAGCGGGTGTCGTTCCGCAACTCCTCCGATCGCCCCCTGCGTGAGGTGTACATACGCCTTTGGGGCAACGGCGTGGACAGGTGCGGCACGCCCGGCGCGCCGTCGCCCGTCGAGGTGTCCGAGGTCAGCGGGGGCACTGCGGGCCGGCTCTCCGTGAACTGCACGGCGCTGCGGATCGCTCTGCCGAAGCCGCTCGCGCGCGGGGAGCGTGCGGTCGTCGCCTTCGACGTCTCCATCGCCGTGCCCGAGCGCAACAACCGCTTCGGCCGCGAGGGCGCCTTCCGCTTCCTGGGCAATGCGCTGCCGGTGCTGGCCGTGCACGATGCCAAGGGCTGGCACCTCGATCCGTATGTGTCGACCGGGGAGAGCTTCTACGCCCTGGCGGGCGACTTCCGGGTGGCCATCGACCACCCCAGGACCCTCAAGGTCCCGGCCACCGGCCGCACTTGGACACGTCCCGCCGAGCCCGGTCGCAGTCTGACGCTCAGCGTCGCGCACCAAGTGCGGGACTTCGCGTGGGCGGCGGGCCCGTTCCGCTCCGCCACCGAGATCACGCCCGGCGGCGTGCGGGTGAAGTCCTACTGGGCGCCGGGCACGTCCGCGGAGGGGGTGCGCCTCACCCGTCAGGACGGTGCCGCCGCCGTCGACCGGTTCGGCGAGGAGTTCGGCCGCTATCCGTACGGTGAGATCGACCTCGTGATGACCAGCGGGTTCGGCGGCGGGATGGAATATCCGGGCCTGGTACTCCTCGGCACCACCGAGGAGGGCAGCGCCGTCGTCCACGAAGTCGCCCACCAGTGGTGGTACGGCATCGTGGGCAACGACGAATACGGCGCGCCCTGGCTCGACGAGAGCTTTGCCCAGTACGCCAACGCCCGCTTCTACGGCTGGGAAACCCGCGACTGCTGGTCAGAGGTCGAGTGGCCGAGCGACGAAGCGGCGCTGACCAATTCGATGGCGTACTGGGCCGGGCACCCCGGCGAATACCACTTCCTCTATACGGCCGGCTCCTGCGCCCTGGCGGATCTGGAACGCACTCTCGGAGCGGACAGCATGGCCCGCCTTCTCAAGCAGTACGCCCGCGACCACTGGTACGGCGTTTCCACCACCGCGGAATTCAAGAAGGCCGCACAATCCGTGACGGGTAAGGACCTGAATCCGTTCTGGAAGCTGCACCGCATCCGGTGAGGGACGGTCAGGGCACCAGCTTGATCGAGTTGTACGGCGTCAGCGAACCGTGGAACGCCTTCCCGGCGGGAATGGTCACGGTGCAGTTCGTACCGTTGTAGCCAAGGCAGAGCAGGGCACGGGCGCCGCCGGTCTGGTTGTTCCAGACGGTGTGGTCGTCGTATTCGTTCACGAAGTTGTACGTGCCGTAGTAGTAGTAACGGTGCTCGGGGACCGGATTGCCCACGGGAATCAATGTGTCGTAGACGCAGACGTGGCCGGGCGAGCAGTTGTCGACGGTGGGCCCGGGGTTGTCGTCGATCCACATGGCCGCGGCAGGAGACGCACCGACCATGGTGGTGACGGCTGCTACGGCAATGGCTGCGGATACGGTTGCCCCGCGCAGTCTCAGATGTTCGATCCGGTTCTTGAGCGTCATTTCAAAACCCCCCAGTTGTATGAAGTGCACCCGCACGAACTCGCCTGAATCTACTGGCAGTTGAGCGAGTATCACAAGCCTCGCACATACCGGTCGAATCAGCCCTTGGAGAAACGGCGCTGTACGTCGGGCCGGGACCTGAGGCGGTCCGGGTAGCCGGGGCCCATCCGTGCCGTCGTGTCGTCGGCGTGCAGCGGCTCGTGGCAGGTGGAGCACACCACCTCCGCGTGACCGTCGTGGCCGCAGGCCTCGTGGTGCAGGGTGACCGGAGGTCCCTCGGGCCCGGCGAGCCAGCGGTCGCCCCAGCTCGCCATCGCGGCGAGGACCGGGAAGAGGTCCTTGCCCTGCTCCGTCAGCAGGTACTCGTGGCGGGGCGGCTCGCTCTCGTAGAGTCGTCGCTCCAGCAGCCCCGCCTCGACCAGGCGGCGCAGCCGGTCGGTGAGCGTGTTCCGGGCGATGCGCAACTCCCCCTGGAACTCGTCGAAGCGGCGGCAGCCGTAGAACGCCTCCCGTAGGACCAGCGGGGTCCAGGCGTCCCCCACCACGTCGAGGGTCCGCGCGATGGAGCAGGGCCAGTTCGCGAAGGACGTCCGCGCGCTCATGGCCGCGCTCCGGCCTCGTGGACCAGCTCGATCGCACGACCCAGGGTGTCGAGCCGGGCGGCCAGGTCCGCGCCGGCCGGGTACAGGCGGACGGTGTCCACGCCCGCGTCGCGCCAGACGCGCAGCCGCTCCCGGACCATGGTCTCGGTGCCGATCAACGTGGTCGCGAGGACCATCTCGTCGGTGACCAGCCCGGCCGCCCCTTCCCGGTCGCCGGCCTGCCAGCGCTGCCGTACCTCCGCGGCGACCTCGGCCCAGCCCTGCCTGCTGTAGGCGCGGTTGTAGAAGTTGGTGGACGTAGAGCCCATGCCGCCGAGGCTGAAGGCCAGTTCCTTCTTGCGGCCGGTCACCATGGCGCTCAGGGCGTCCTCGTCGGCGGCGAAGGCCACTTCGGCGCCCTGGCACACGTCCAGATCCGCCCGGACGCGCCCGCCGTGCGCCAGCCCTTCGTCCAGGTGGGCGAAGTAGGCACCCGCCGCCCCTTCGGGCACGAAGCTGGTGCCGAGCCAGCCGTCGGCGACCTCGCCGGTCAGCCGGAGCATCGCCGGTGACAGTGCGGCCAGGTACAGCGGCACGGGGTGCTCGGCCCGCATCGACAGTTTCATCGGTACGGCGTCGCCGCCGGGCAGCGGGATGCGGTACTCGGTGCCGGAGTGGTCGATCTTGCCGCCGGCCAGGACCTGCCGCACGATTTCCACGGTCTCGCGGACGCGCGCCAGCGGGCGGGCGAAGGGAACGCCGTGCAGCCCCTCCATCACCTGCGGGCCCGAGGGGCCGAGGCCGAGCAGGAAGCGTCCCTGGGACAGGTTGGAGAGGGTGATCGCGGTCTGCGCGAGCGCGACCGGGGTGCGCGTCCCGACCTGCATGACTCCGGAGCCCAGCAGCATGCGTTCGGTGCGGGCGGCGTAGTAGCCCAGGGCGGAGGGCGCGTCCGAGCCCCATGCCTCGGCCACCCAGCAGATGTCCAGGCCCAGCTTCTCCGCCTCGACGACGAAGTCCGCCTGCCGGGTCCAGGAGCCGAGACCAGACGCCTCGACGGTGATCGCGGCCCTCATCACGCCTCCGCCAGCTTCTTGATCTGCCCCAGCGTGACGGTCATGTTGCGCTCGAACTCACGCAGGCGTACGAACACGATCTTCTGTTCCTTGTCCGGCATGCTGTCGATGGCGAACGACAGACCGGACCGTCCGGGCCCCATCTGCATCCACTCGGCCAGTTCGGTTCCGCCGTCCTTGGACTCCAGGCGGAAGCGCCAGACGGCGGAGGGGCTGGCTGGGTCGGACACGGCCCAGGCGAGGACGTGCGGGGGCTCGCACTCGATCACATGCGACGTGGTCTCCCACTCCCCCAGGGACTCGTGCCTGCTCCTGCCGACGAACCGAGCACCCACGGCGGGCCCGACCGCGCCGTCGAGCCAGTGCACGGACTGAAGCTCATCGCTCATGTCCGGCATCAGCGTCACATCGGAGACGATCTCCCACACCCGGTCCGGCGACGCGTCCACCCACGTCCGCACCTCGACCGTCGGCGTATCCGCATAGCGTGCGCCCGTCCACTCCACTCCGCACCCACTCCATCCCCGACGAACACTTGTGACCTTCAGAGTTGCGTAACGAGACTGACTGCGTCAAGAGTTCGGCGGAGCCAGGCTGTGCGGATCTTCGTCCCTTGCGCGCCGGCTACGCGCCGACGTCGCCCGGCTCCTGCTGCAGGACGGCCTTCCTCACCTGCGTCTCGACATCGCTGCGCGGCTCGCCCTGTGCCTTCGCGTAGTCGGCGACGGCGGTCCGCAGATCACGAGCCAGGTCCCGCCAGGCGCGCCACGCCGTGTTGTACGTGGTGGTCTGCCGCGGGCTCCAGCCGCCTTCCTGAGCGGGCGGCCCGTACATACCCCGCAGCTCCTCCACGCGATGGTGCGCCTGCTCGGCCGCGCGCTGCTTCTCCACGAGCTCATCGAATATGTTCGTCACACAAATGGAGCATAGGGAGGTAAATGCCGCACCGCTCGTCGAGCCGGGTCCCGGCTGGGGCGGAGGCCCACCGGGGCATGGCCCGGCTCAGGCCGGCGGCATGCCCCCGGCCCGCTCCGCCCACTCCCGCGCCGAGAGACCGAGCAGCGTTTCCATGTCCTCCAGGTCGGGCAACGGCCCGTGGTCTCCGGCCACTTGGAGGGCGGAGGCGGCGGTGATGTGGCCCAGTCGGAGGGCTCGTGCCGTGGTCCCGCCCCGCAGCAGCCCCGCGAGGAAGCCGGCCGCGAACGCGTCGCCGGCGCCGACCGCCTCCACCACCGTCGTACGCGGCGTCGGCACCGTGGCCGTTCCTTCGTCGCTGAACGCGGTCGCGGCGTTCGCCCCGTCCTTGACGACGAGGATGTGCGGGCGCGGGAGGAGTTCCCGTACGTCCGCCGGTGTCAGCTTCTCGCCCCACAGGGCCTGTGCCTCGTCCAGGCCGACGAAGACGATGTCCGCCCGGTCCGCCAGCTCGTGCAGCACCGTCGGGGCCGACCCGTCCGGCCACAGGGCGGCGCGGTGATTGACGTCGAAGCTCACCGCGTACGGGCGTGCGTCGCCCTCGGCGGTCAGCGCCCTTGTCGCCAGTTGACGGCACGGCTCGGACAGCGCCGGTGTGATGCCGGTCAGGTGCAGCAGCGAGGCCGTCCGCAGGGGCTCGCTGTCCAGGGCCTCGGGCCCCAGGGCGGAGGCGGCCGAGCCGCGCCGGTAGTAGTGCACGCGGGTTCCGGCTGGGCCCGGGTCCTTCACCAGCAGGCCGGTCGGCCGGTGGGGGTCGGTGCGCACGTGCGACACGTCGACACCGGCGGCGGCCACGGCGGTGCGCACGCGGTGCCCCAAGGGATCGTCGCCGAGCGCGGAGAGCCAGGTCACCGGGATGCCGTGGTCGGCGAGGTACATGGCGACGTTCGACTCGGCTCCCGCCACCGACAGCCGCAGGTCCGCCGCGGTCGCCAGCGGGGTCGGTGGGTCGGGGGCCAGGGCCGCCATCGTCTCGCCGACGCAGACGACCGGGCCCGGGGTGGGGCGCCAGGGGGCGGCGGTCGTGCCGGATACCTGAGGGACGGGCGTGGCGGATGCCCGGAGGGCCGGCGTGCCGGATGCCTCGAAGGCCGGCGTGCCGGATGCCCGGAAGGCCGACGTGCCGGATGGCGACGCGGCGGTCATGCCGGAGGCCTCAGCGGGTGCAGTCGCGGATGCCCCTACGGCTGCCGTCTTGAACGGCGGCGCAGCGGTCATGCCGCGTGGCACTGCGGCTCCGGCAGCGCAGGGCAGCGCAGTGGTCGTACCAGAAGCGTCAGCAGCTGCCGTCCCGGATGCCCCTACAGCGGCCGGACCGGACAGCGGCGCAGCGGTCATGCCGCGTGCCTCTGCGACTCCGGCAGCGCATGGCAGCGCAGTGGTCGTACCAGAAGCGTCAGCAGCTGCCGTCCCGGATGCCCCTACAGCGGCCGGACCGGACGGCCGCCCCACGGTCACGCCGGATGTCTCCGCGGCTGTGCTCCCGGCTGCCGTACCGGGCGGACGCCCGGCGATCACGCCTGGTCCCCGACTGCAGTGGGCCTTGCCGGGGCTGCGACGGTGGTCGGCCTCGCCGGCCCCCCGCTGGTCGCAGCACCCCGGGCGAGGTCGATCCGAGCCGCGGGCGTCGGCGTGCCGGGTACGGGCACCCGGGCGCTGAACAGGGCTCCGTCGTCCGGGCCCGGTGCGGCGAGGCCCACCCGGGCTGTCGTGATGTGCAGGACGTCCTGGGCGAGGCACAGCCCGGCCGGCTGCCGCGCGGGCAGCCGCAGGGTGCGTTCGAGCGTGCCGTCGGGCAGGTGGCGGCGGACGGTGCCGGTGCCCCAGACGGCGATCCACACGGCGCCTTCGACGTCGACCACCATGCCGTCGGGGCTGCCCTCCGCGATCGTGACGAATTCCTGGGGTGTGCCGAGGTCCGCCGTCACGGGGTCCACGGGATGGCGCCGGACCACCCCCCGCGCACTGTCGGCGAGATACATGACGCTGCCGTCCGGCGTGAACGCCGGCCCGTTGGGCACGGTGATGCCCTCCAGTACCCGAACGACCGTGCCGTCCAGGTCGAGGCGGTACAGCGAACCGGCGCCCGCCTCGGCGTCGTAGGCCATGCTGCCGGCCCAGAAGCGGCCGAACGGGTCGGCGACGGCGTCGTTCATGCGCATGGCGGTCCGGGCGTTGTCCTCCGGCCGAGCCAGCCAGTCGACCGTGCCGTCGGAGTGGAGGACGCAGATGCCGGTGCCCGCGGCGGCGATCCAGGTGCCGGCGTGACCGGCCAGGGGTGCCACCGCGCCCAGGGGGACAGGGAGTTGGGCCACCGTGCGCAGGGGTGCCGTGGGGTCGTCCGGGGCCGACAGGAGACGGCCGGCGAGGATGTCGACGAGGACGATGCCGGAGCCGGTCCAGCGGATGCCCTCGCCCAGTTCGAGCCGGTCGGGTCGGGTGGGGCGCAGTTCTGCGGTCATCGCGTCGCCTCTTCCACGACCTTGCGGAAGGTTTGGGCGCGTTCCCTGAGCGCGGTGATGCTGCCGCCGTCGGCCGCGTCGCCGACGAGAGGGGAGCCGACGCCGACCGCGATCGCACCGGCCGCGAGGCACGCACGGGCGACGTCCTCGTCCACTCCGCCCACCGGGACGAACGCGGCGTCGGGGAACGGGCCGCGCAGGGCCTTCACATAGGCCGCTCCCCCGGCCTCGGCGACCGGGAAGACCTTCAGCGCGGCCACTCCCATGGCCTGGGCCGCGATGATCTCGGTCGGGGTCAGCACGCCGGCGAGGACCGGCATGCCCAGCTCCCGCGCCGCGCGGACGCCGTCGCCGAGTCCTGGGGTGACGGCGAAGTCGGCTCCGGCGCTGTGGGCGGCGCGGGCGTCCTCGGCGGTGAGGACGGTGCCGGCGCCGAGGGGTCGGTCCGGGCCGAGCGTGGTCCGCGCGCGTTCGATGACGGAGAGGGCGTCCGGCGCGGCGAGGGAGACCTCGATGAGTTCGACGCCCTCCTCGGCCAGGGCCAGCACGGTGCGCAGTGCGGCGTCGGGGTCGCCGCCCCGCACTATCGCGACCAGGCGGTGGGTGGCGAGCGCGGCGGTCAGGTCCACGGACGGTGCTCCTTCTGGGCGGGGGTCGAGGGGCAGCGGCAGGCCCCGGTGAGCGTGAGACGCCAGCGGACCTCGCCGGACGCCGGTACCCGCGCGGCGTCGTCGGGGCCCGCGTCGGCGAGGTCGAAGACGCGGCCGAGCATGGGCTCCACGCCCGTGCTCCGGTACGGGTGCGTCTGGGGGTAGCCGGCGAGGTTGCGCCACAGGGCGGTCGACACGGGCTGTCCGTCCGCCACCAGCTCCAGGGCGAGCCGGTCGCGGTCGTCGTGGACGCAGCACCGCGCCGAGTCGACGACCGCCCCGACCGCGGTGCCGTCGTCGGGGCCGAGCCGGTCGAGGGGAAGTCCGTGGGGCGCGGGCCAACTGCCGGTGATCCAGGGTGCCCCGGCGGGCCAGCTCCGAGCGAGGAGCGGGGCAGCCTCGGGGAAGAGGCGGGTGGTCGCGCCGGCGGGCATGCGCAGGGTGGCGTGCGGGGAGAGGTCGAGCAGGGCGTGCGCGGCCCAGACGAAGCGGAACCCGGGCCGTGCGGTGAGGGTGTAGTCGACCTGGGTGCCGTCGGGCGTCGCGCGGATCGACCGTGCGAGGGCGAAGGATTCGCACTCGACGTGTTCGGTGTCGCCGGTGCGGGTCCAGGGGCGTGACCAGACGTCGCCGTGATCGGGGAGGCCGCGGACGGTGGGGATGCACTCCTCGAGGCCGCCCGCGTCCACGAACGCATCACCCGGTACGGCCCTGTCCCGTTCCGGCGCCGAACGGTGCCAGAGCCATTCACGGCCCGCCGAACGCAGGGACGTCCAGCGGCCGCCGTGCGCGGGGTCGGTGGTGATGGCCGGCACGGTCGTCACCACTCGGCGAAGGAGCCGTCGGCGTGCCGCCAGAGGGGGTTGCGCCAGGCGTGTCCGGTGCGGTCGGCCGCCCGTACTGCCGCCTCGTCGATGGTGATGCCCAGGCCCGGCGCGTCGTTCAGCGGTGCGTGGCCGGCCACGAAACGGAACGGCGCGGGGTCGGCGAGGTAGGACAGCAGGTCGGCGTCCTTGTTGTAGTGAATGCCGCGGCTCTGTTCCTGGATCAGGAAGTTGGTTGTGGCGAAGGCGACTTGGAGGCTGGCGGCCAGCGCGATCGGGCCGAGCGGGCAGTGCGGGGCGAGCTGGGCGCCGTAGGTGTCGGCGAGGGAGGCGATGCGGTGGACCTCGGAGATGCCGCCGGCGTGCGACAGGTCGGGCTGGGCCACGGCGATGCCCGAGGTGAGGGCGGGCAGGAACTCGGCGCGGGAGTAGAGGCGTTCGCCGGTGGCGAGGGGGATCGGGGTCGCGGCGACCAGGCCGGGCAGGAGATGGCCGTGTTCGGGGACGACGGGTTCCTCGACGAACAGCGGGTGCAGCGGGGCGAGTTCGGCCAGGACCCGGCGTGCGCTCGCGGCGGTGAAGCGGCCGTGGAAGTCCACGGCGACGTCGCGGTCGGGGCCGAGCGCCTCGCGGGCGGCGGCCACGCGGGCGACGACGCCCGCGGTCTCGGCCGCGGTGCCGATCGGCGAGGTGGCGCCGGCGCCGTTCATCTTGACCGCGGTGAAACCGGCCTCGACCTGGGCGGCTATCTGCTCGGTGAGCTCGGCGGGTTCGTCGCCGCCGACCCAGGCGTAGACCCGGACGCGGTCGCGCACGGGGCCGCCCAGCAGGGCGTGCACGGGGGCTCCGTACGTCTTGCCGGCGATGTCCCACAGGGCCTGGTCGAGGCCGGCGACGGCGCTCGAGAGGACGGGGCCACCGCGGTAGAAGCCGCCCTTGGTGAGGACCTGCCAGTGGTCCTGGATGCGCAGCGGGTCCTGGCCGACGAGGTACTCGGCGAGGACATCCACCGCCGCGCGGACGACCTCGGCCCGTCCCTCGACGACGGGTTCGCCCCAGCCGACCACGCCGTCGTCGGTCTCGATCCGGCAGAACAGCCAGCGCGGCGGGACCAGGAACGCTTCAATGCGGGTGATCTTCACTTACCGCCGTTGCCTTTCGTGTCGTCGGGTCCGTCGATCCGGTCCAGGTCGCGTCCGGCCTGGACGAGCAGGGCCCGCATCGCCGCCTCCGCGGCCTGCGCGTTCCGGTCGCGTACGGCGTCCAGGACGGCCCGGTGGGCCGGTACGGGGTCCTCGCTGTGCGGGTGGCTGTGCACGATGCGGTCGCGGTGGGCGAGGCCGGGCTCGATGACCATCTCCATGCGCTGGAGCAACTCGTTGTGGGTGGCGCAGAGCAGGGCGCGGTGGAAGGCGAGGTCGGCCTCCACGGCCAGTCCCGGGTCGGAGCCCTGCTCGCCCATCGCCTCCAGCGCCGCGTCCAGGGCCGCCAGGTCGGCGTCGGTACGGCGTTCGGCGGCGAGGCGTACGGCGGCCGGCTCGACGATGGCGCGTACTTCGGCGAGGTCGGCCAGCAGCGTCCGGTCGGCGTCGGTGGCGAGGTCGGCGCCCTCGAACTGCCAGCGCAGCACGTCGGCGTCGAGGAGGTTCCAGTCGGCGCGGGCTCTGACGAAGGTGCCGCGTTTCTGGCGGGCGTCGACCATCCCCTTGGCGGCGAGGACCTTCAGGGACTCGCGCAGGGCGGTGAGACTGACGTCCAACTCGCTCTGCAGCGCCACCAGGTCGAGCGTGGCTCCCTCGGGGATCCGGCCGCCCAGGATGCGGCGGGCGAGGGCCTCCACTGTCTGGCCGTGCACGCCGCGGCGGGCGTAGGGCGTCATGTCGTACAGCCTTTCTGCTGGGGAGTGGGGACGGCGGCGGTCATGCGGACGCCTTGACGACGCTCCAGCCGCCGTCCACGACGAGGCTCGTGCCGGTGATGTAGGCGGCTTCGTCGGCGCTCAGGAAGGCGATGGCCGCGGCCACCTCCTCGGGGGTGCCGAAGCGGCGGGCGGCCGTCTCGGCGACGCTGCGCTCGCGGTCCTCGGGCGGCACCCGGTCCCAGGCGGCGGTGAGGATGGGGCCCGGCAGGACGGCGTTGACGCGGACGTCGGGCCCGTACTCGACGGCGAGCTGACCGCACAGGGACAGCAGCGCGCCCTTGGACGCGGCGTAGGCGGGGTGGCCGGGGATGCCCACGCGGGCGTGGACGGACGAGGTCAGCACGGTCGCTCCACGCCGGGCCCGCAGATCGGGCAGCAGCGCCCGGAAGCCGAGGAAGCTCGCGGTGAGGTTGACGGAGAGCTGCCGCTGCCAGGACTCCAGGGTCATCTCGTGGGCCGGGACGACGTCGACGGTGTAGGCGTTGCCGACGAGGACGTCCACGGGTCCGAAGCCGTGGGCGGCGGCCACGATCCGCTGCCAGTCGTCCTCGGCCGCCACGTCGGCCCGCACGAACCGGGCCCGGCCCCCGTCCTTCACGATCCGTTCGGCGACCGCCGTGCCGCGTTCCGGCGACACGTCGGCGAGGACGACGGCGGCTCCCTCCGCCGCGAGGCGTGCGGCGGTGGCGGCGCCGATGCCTGAGGCCGCACCGGTGACCACGGCCGTGCGGCCGGTGAAGCGGTCCATCGTGATCGACTCCTTCGTGAGCGTGTCGCGCATGCTCCGTGAGCGGGGACAGGCCGTGCGGGAAACATATGCGGCTCACTGACGTTTCAGTACCACCAGGTCCGCATCATGATCGGCACTCCAGGCGAACGGCAGCCCGTAGTGCAGCAGATGGGCGCCGCTGTACGTCGTCCCGGTGGCGGTGTCCCGATAGCGTGCCGTCGGCTCCAGTGCCCGCAGCCGGAGCCGGTCGGGGCGGCCGGGCACGAGGGGCGAACCGTCGAGCCGTCCGGTGCCGAGCGCGGCGACGACCGTGCGGTCCCCCGCGTCGTACTGCACCCCGCAGGTGGCGTCGGCAGGCGAGCCGAGCAGCCGGGCCTCTCCGTGGTGGATGACCTCGCGCAGTTCCTTGTAGCGGGCGATCCACAGCGCGGCCTCGGTCCGCTGCTCCGGCGTCCATGCGCGCAGGTCGGCCCCGATGCCCAGGACCCCGCACATGGCGTTCACGAAGCGGAAGGCGAGGCTGCGCGGGCGTGGGTCGAAGACGCCGGGCGCGTCGGTGACCCAGGAGCTCATGACGTGCGGGGCGTGGGCGTGCAGGAAGCCGTACTGGATGGACAGCCGGTCCAGCGGGGCGGTGTTGTCGCTGGGCCAGACGACGTCGGTGCGGGCCAGGGTGGCGTGGTCGACGCGGGCGCCGCCGCCCGCGCAGCCCTCGACGGTGACGTCGGGGTGGGTGGTGCGCAGGTGGTCGAGGACGCGCAGGTAGCCGTGGACGTGCTCGGCGTCCAGGTCGAGGCGGTCGGCTCGCCCGGCGCCGGGTCGGCCGCGTTCGGTGGGCGGGCGGTTCATGTCCCACTTCAGATAGCTGATGTCGTACGTGCCGAGGAGCCGGTCCAGGGTGCCGATCACGAAGTCCTGAACGTCGGTGCGGCCGAGGTCGAGCAGGAGCTGGTTGCGGATCAGTCGGGCGGGCCGGCCGTCGATGCGGTAGACCCAGTCCGGGTGTTCGGTGTGGAGCCGGCCGCCGGGGCTGACGGCCTCGGGTTCGACCCACAGGCCGAAGTCGAGGCCCAGGCCGTGCACCTCGTCGACGAACCGGTCGAAGCCCTGCGGGAAGCCGGCCGGGTCGGGGTACCAGTCGCCGAGCCCACCGGTGTCGTCGCCGCGGCCGGTGAACCACCCGTCGTCGACGACGAACAGCTCGGCCCCGATGTCCGCCGCCGCCTTCGCCAGCTCCAGCTGTCCGGCGGCGTCGACGTCGAAGCCGGTGGCCTCCCAGGAGTTGTAGAGGACCTTGCGGGGGCGGTGCAGCCGGTCGCCGGCGAGGTGGCGTTCGTAGCGGTGCCAGACGCGGGACAGACCGTCGAGTCCGTCGGGGCTGAAGGCGCAGGCGAGGCGGGGAGTGACGAGGGTGTCTCCGGGCGCGAGGAGGATCGCGCCTTCGTGGGGGACCCGCCCGGCGCGCACGCGCACCGAGCCGCCCGGTTCGGCCTCGGCGGTGATGTGCCAGTTGCCCGGCCATTCGAGTGCGATGCCGTACGTGGCCTGCGCGTCCCCGTCCTGCACGGCGAGCCAGGGCGCGTAGGCGTGTCCGGGGGCGCCCTGGAGGCTGCCCATGGTGAACGTCCCCCTGGGCAGGTCGAGTTGGGTGCGCTGGAATTCCTGCGACCACTGGCCGGTGAGGTAGGTGAGGCGGGCCGCGTCGGTCACCGGGATGTTCACTGCGCCGGAGTCGAACCGCTCCAGTCGCAGTTCCTCCCTGCCGGTGTGCTCGGTCCAGCGGAGGATCACGTCCGTGCCCGGCACGGTCTCGTAGCAGAGGACCGTACGCAGGCCGAGCGTCTCGTCGGTGAAGGCGAGCCGCAGCGTTCCCTCCTCTTCCTCCGCTCCGTCGAAGTCCCACCACACGCCCCGCTCCTGGCCCGGGCGTGCCGCGATGAGGTCGGCGCCGGTGAACGGCCGTAGTCCGTGCGGCAGATACTCGGCGGGGGCCGCGTCGGCGGGCGTGATGAAGTGGGTCCGCCTGGAGCGGTCGAGGGCACAGGGCCCGTGCTCGACGCCGAGCGGGCCCCAGGCGTCGAGTTCGGCCCACGGGCCCTGCTCGGAGAGACGCACTGTGTAGCTGGTGTGCTCGGTGCGCAGGGTCCAGCGCAGGTGCGAGGTCACTTCACCGCTCCCAGGTTGAGGCCGGCCACGAAGTGCCGCTGGAACCGCAGGAACACGGCGACGGTGGGCGCGGCGGCGATGACGGAGCCGGCGGCGATCACGTTCCACATCGACACGTACTGTCCCTGGAGTCCGATGAGGGCGGCGGTGATCGGCATCTTGGTGTCGCTGCGCAGCACGGTGATCGCCCACAGCAGGTCGTTGAAGATCCACGTGAACGACAGGGCGCTCAGCGCGGCGAGGGCGGGCCGGGTCAGCGGCAGGATGATCCGCCAGAAGATCTGCCAGGGTCCGGCGCCGTCGACGACCGCGGCCTGCTGGATCTCGGCAGGCAGTGCCCGCATGAAGCCGTGCAGGACGAAGACGTAGAACCCGACACCGAAGCCGATCTGCACGCCGATGAGCGCGGTCAGGGTGTCGTGGACGCCCATCAGCTCGCTCAGCTTGGACACCGGGATGAGCAGGATCTGCGGCGGGAGCAGGTTGCCGCCGAGCATGAGCAGCAACAGGGAGCGGCGCAGGGGCAGTTCGTAGCGGCTGAGGGCGAACGCGGCCATGGCCGCCAGGGCCAGCGTCACCAGGACGCACGGGACGGTGACGAGCAGGCTGTTGATCAGGGCGCGCTGCTGGCCGCCGTCGACCCAGGCCAGCCGGAAGTTGTCCAGGGTGAAGGAGCGGGGCCAACTGCCCAGGCCGTGCGCGGCGATGTCGTCGAAGGAGCGCAGGCTGGTCACCAGGACCAGGACGATGGGCAGCAGCCACAGCACCGCGAGCGCACCGGCGCCGAGGTGGAATCCCGCGGTGGCGGTACGGCGGCGGCGCAGCGCCGCGGATCCGGCGGAGGGGCGCGTGGCCGGGGTACGGGTGGCGTCGGCACGGGTGGTCGCCATCAGTCGGTCTCCCGGAAGGCGCGCACGAGGTAGGAGGCGATGACGCCGAACGCCAGCAGGAAGATGACGACGGCCAGGGCGGAGCCGTATCCGAGGCGCAGGGACTGGAAGGCGGTCGAGTACATGTAGGTGCTCAGCAGTTCGGACGAGTGGTAGGGGCCGCCGCGGGTCAGCGACCAGACGACGTCGAAGGAGCGCAGCGAGTCGATGACGATGACGGACAGAACGACCGCGTTGACGCTGCGCAGTTGGGGCAGGGTGACATGCCGGAAGCGCTGCCAGGCGCTCGCACCGTCGACCTTGGCTGCCTCGTACAGCGCCGGGTCGATGCCCTTGAGCCCGGCGAGGTAGAGGACCATCACGTAGCCGATCTGCCGCCACAGCGCGGGCACGATGACCGCGTACAGGGCTGTGTCCTGGTCTGCGAGCCAGGCGTGCCGCAGGCTGCCGAGGCCCACCGACTCCAGGCGTTGGTTGAGGACGCCGTCGGGCTGGTAGATGGCCTGCCAGACCAGGGCGGTGGCGACCAGGGAGAACACGACGGGCAGGAAGAGGGCGGCGCGGTAGAAGCCGATGCCGCGCCGCTCCTGCTGGAGCAGCAGGGCGGCGGCCAGGCCCAGCAGGGCGGAGAGGCCGCCGAACAGCACCAGCCACAGCACGGTGTGCCCGACCGCACCGCGGAAGATGTCGTCCCCCGCCATCTCCCGGAAGTTGTCCAGGCCGACGAACTTCGGTGCCGACACGCCGTCCCAGCTGGTCAGGGCGAGATAGAAGCCCTGCAGCGCGGGCCAGAACACCCACACCGCCTCGGCGAGCAGCGGGACGAGGACGAAGGCGACCACCAGCGGGGGTGTGCGCCGCGGTCCCCGGCCCCGGCCGCCACGGGACGGCGCCGGGACCGGGAGCTTGCGATGGGGGGCGGTCAGGACGGCCATGTCAGGCGTTCCAGATCTTCTCGGCGTCGCGCTGCCAGTCGGTGAGGATGCTCCCGATCTCCTTGGGCTTGGCGAGGAACTTGGTCAGCGCGGTGTCGGCGGTGGGCTGGAGAGCGTCGCTGGAGTCACGGTTGAAGTACTGGGTGATCTCAGCGGCCTCCTCGATGTGCTTACGGCCCTTCTTCACCAGCGCGGTGCCGGCGTCGGCGGCGTCGGGGTGGCAGGGCAGCGCGGTGCCGGACGATCCCTTGATGTAGATCTCCTGCGCCTCGGCCGTGGCGAGGTAGCCCAGCAGGTCGAGCACCCCGTCGCGGCGTCCGGTGCGCGCGCTGGCGAAGTAGCCGTCGGTGGGGGCCTCTTCGGCGAGCGGGACCTTCGCGTCGATGACCGGGAAACGGAAGAAGTCGATGTCGTCGAGGGCGTCCCTGGGTGCCGCGTCGGCGAAGAAGGTGCCGATCAGCATCATGCCGCTGCGGCCGTTCAGCAGCGCGGTCGTGGCGTCCTGGAAGGCGCCGGCCGTGCCGTTCGGGTCGAAGTACGGCAGCACTTCCTGCCAGCGGTCGAAGACCTTGCGCACCTCGGGGTCGTCGAACCGGTGCTGTCCGGCGAGCAGTTGGCGGTGGTACTCGGCGCCGTTGATGCGGATGTCGAGGTAGTCGAACCAGGCGGAGGCCACCCAGGCGGTGTTGCCGCCGGCGCCCAGCCCGATCGGGGCGACGCCCTTGCTCTTGAGCTTGTCGCACAGGTCGAGGAAGTCGTCCCAGGTCTGCGGCTCGCGCACGTCCCACTTGGCGAAGTTGGACTTCCGGTAGAACATGCCCCACCAGTAGTAGGTGGTGGGCACGAAGACCTTCTTGCCTGAGCCGGCGGTGCACAGTGAGTTCAGTGCCTTGGAGTAGCGCTTGAGGTCAGGTGAGTCCCAGAGCTCGCCCAGGTCGAGCAGCAGGTCCTTCTTCGCGTAGGCGTCCGCCACCGAGCCCGGGTACCAGGTGTACACGTCCGGCGGGTTGGCGGAGGTCAGGTACGTCGGCAGCTGGGTGCGGAACGTCTCCGCGGCGACCGTGTTGAGGCTGACGCTCCCGGCGTCCTTCTTGCCGTAGGCGGCGACGATGTCCTCCATCGCCGCCTTGGCCTGCGGCGCCGACAGGTTGGACTGGAGGGTGACAGCGCCCGTGGACGAGGACTTCGAGGAGGAGGTGGACGTGACACAGCCGCTGAGCAGCGAGGCCGTCCCGGCGGCGCCGACTCCGGCGAGGAAGCGCCGTCGGCTGGGCTGAGGGTTGGTCATGGAGTGCTCCCTGTGGGTCCGCGCGGCGGATCCAGGTTCACGTGGCGCTTCCACCACGTCAAGATTAATTACTAATTTATTTGAACTGGGTCCGGTGGACATATCCGTCGACCCCGCGGAACACGGCGTCGACCGCGCCGCCCTCCCCCGCGACCACCCCGAGCGAGCCCTCGAAGGCGGCACCGGGGAACTCCTCCCGCTTCGACCAGCCCTGCCAGGCCGCACCGTCGTAGCGCCGCTGCCAGAGCGTGTAGTCACCGGCCCGCGCGTACAGCACCACTGCGCCCCCCACGGCGACGAGGGTCGGACTGCCGCTCACGGTTCCGCCGAGCGAGGTCCACTGCGACCACTCCCCCGAGGCGTCCCGCGTCCGCGTCCACACGTCGTCCGCCGAGGTCCGCACGACGACATGGACCCGCCCTTGCGCGTCGACGGCCGCGGACGGCCTGCCGTACGTCGGCCGGTCACCCGGCGCGCCCAGCGACGACCAGTTGGAAGACGGCCCGCGCTGCACGATCCGCCCGTCCGCCCCGCGCGCGACGAGAGTCCAGTGCGTGGGGTCGGTGAACGCCACCGACGGCGCGTCGGTCACGCGCCCGCCCAGGCTCTGCCAGCCACCCCAGCGTCCGTCGTCGAACACCCGCCTGTACACACGGGAGTCGGCGCCGCGCACGAAGACGTCGATACGGCCGCCGACGGACGCGTAGGCGGCGGGCTGGCCGAGGATCCCGCCCCTGGCCGGGCCTGCGAGGTCCCTGGTACGCGGCGTTCCGCTGCCGTTCGTCGACGCCGAGTGCTGGACGAGGTTTCCGCGGGGGCCGCGGAAGAACGTGCTGAGCGTGTCGCCGGTGCGCACCACAGCCGGGCTCGCGGTGGCCTTCTCCCCCAGGCCGGTGCCGGGCAGGGCGTCCGCGCCGGTCAGCGTCAGGAACGCGGTGCCGTGGGCGGGGACCTCGACGGTGTACGACCCGGTGTGCGTGCCACGATCGGCGCGCGCCCGCAGGTCGCGCACCTCGACCGCACCGCCCAGTGCCGCGTCGGCGAAGTTCACGGTGCGCTGGACCGGCTGGTCGGAGCGGTTGAGGAGGACGACCGCGCGGCGGCCCTGCCCCGAGAGGACCTTGCTGTAGACGTCGCCCACGGAGTCGGTGGCGACACGGACGCCCTGGACGGCGAGCGGGTCCTGGTTGACGGCGATGATCTCGGGGTTGCGGAGGGTCCTGATCATCGACTCGGACAGGGTGCGCGGGTCGGAGCCGAGGACGAGCGGCGAGGCCATCTCGGCCCACATCACGAACTGGGTGGTGGACTCCTCCTGCGTCAGCTCGTACGACCCGTCGGTCATGCGGCGCATCGGGATGAGGTAGTCGGGGTCGTTGTAGTGACCGGGCCCCTGAGCCTCCGGGTGCCAGGCGTTGGCGTCCATGTTGCGCAGCACGTTGGGCCACTGGCCGGGGCTCGGGGTACCCGAGGCGATGTCCGTCCCGGTGCGCCAGGAGTCCGCGATGGTCGGGGCGTAGGCGTAGGTGTTGTGCGCGTCCTGCTCGGGTGTGTGCGGCAGGCCCCAGTCGTCGGTGAGCGGGTTGCAGAGGTTGAGCAGCATCCTGCGGCCGGACTTGGCGACGGCGTCGCTGAACTCCTTGAACGCGGGCCCGGGATCGAGCTTCGCCCCGATGCCGCACAGGAAGTCGACCTTGATCGCGTCGATCTTCCAGTCGGCGAACTGCCGTGCGTCCTGGTCGTAGTGGCCGCGGCTGCCGAGCCCGCAGGTCTTGCCGCCGTCGTAGGTGCCGGCGTCGGTGTAGATGCCGGCTTTCAGTCCGCGCCGGTGGAGGTAGGAGACCAGGGCCGGGATGCCGGACGGGAAGCGGTCGGGGTGGGCCGTCAACCGCCCCTGCGTGTCACGGGGGTTGTCGGCCTGCCAGCCGCCGTCCAGCCACACGATGTCGTAGCCGCTGTCGCGCAGCCCGCTGCTGACGAGCTTGTCGGCGACCGCCCTGACCTCCTTCTCGGTGGGCGCGCCGAGCCCGTAGTAGGTGTTCCAGCCCATGTACGGCGTGGGGGCGAGTCCGCTGTCGTAATAGTCGGGCGCGCCCTGGTCAACGGCGGTGTGCGCGGTGGCGGTGGGGGTCGCGGACGCGGTCAGGACCACGGAGATCGCGGTCGCGAGGGCGAGTGAAGTCACGTGCCTCTCCCGGAGGTTGGGAAGCAGGAGGAGGTGTGACGCGGGCCGTGCAGGGGGCCGGGGCCGTCGGCGTCACGGCGATGACTGTGGCGCGCGGCCGGAACCCTGTCAATATTAATTACTAATTTAAAGAAACACGGATTCGGCCGTGCCGGAAGTCTTGACGGGCTCACGCCCGCGGTGCAGGGTTTGACAACGTTGTCAGGCGCTGTTCGACAACGTTGTCACACCCCTGCTCTCAGGTCGCCTCGTTCACCGGACATCCCTGATCGGAGCCCTTGTCCCATGCCGGATCAGCCTTCTGTGCCGTCCCGCCGTGCCGTACTCGCCGCCGGGTCCACCCTTCTCGCGGGCTTCGGGATCGGCATGAGCCTGCCGCCCGGCGCCGCCTCGGCCGGAACCGGCCACCCGCGCCAGGCTCCCACCCGAGGCGAACTCGCCGCGTACCGACCGGTGTCGGTCTCCTCCACCGACCATGCCCCCACGCCGGCCGAGTTCGCGGTGGACGGCCTCGACGGCGTGGGGGTGCGCGGGACGGGCTGGCGTGCCGCAGGCGGTGACCCGCAGTGGATCTGCGTCGACCTCCAGGCGCTGTGCGAGGTGGAGTCGCTGCGGCTCACCTTCGAGGCGACCGCGGACGATCCGCCCTACGTCGACGCGCCCGGGGGCAATCCGCGGGACAACACCACCGGACAGGAGGTCCTGTCCAGCTGCGCGGTCGGCTTCGTGATCGAGACCTCGCGCGACCGCGAGTCGTGGACGTCCGTGTACCGCACCGAGTCCGGCCGGGGCGGCGTCGTGGAGATCGCGCTGCCCCGGCCGGTCAGCGCGCGGTGGGTGCGCATGACCGTCCACAAGCGCTCCAACGCCAACCCCCTGGGCCTCAACGGCCTCCAGGTGTACGGCACGTGCGGCGAGCGCCGCCCGGACGCCACCGGCTGGACGGACTGGGGCGTCCGGCACCGCACGCCTGAGGCGCTGAAGGTCGCCGCGGACGGCACCGTACCGCTGGAGTCCGGCTGGGAGCTGACGATGGACGACTGGGCCGGCGGGGAGGGCACCGACCTGTCGGAGCCGTCGGTGGACACCAGCCGCTGGCTGCCGGCCACGGTGCCCGGCACCGTGCTGTCCTCCCTGGTGGACCAGGGGCACCTGCCCGACCCGGTCGCCGGGTTCAACAACCTCCACGTGCCGGAGGCTCTCTCCCGGCACGCCTGGTGGTACAGACGTCAGTTCCGCCTGCCCAAGGGACTGCGCACCGGCACCGGGCGCCGCGTCTGGCTGGAGTTCGACGGCGTCAACCACGAGGCCGAGGTCTGGCTCGACGGCAGCCGGCTCGGCACCGTCGTGTTCCCCTTCGCACGCGCCGCCTTTGACGTCACGAAGTTCCTGACCGGCGGCGGTGATCACGCCCTGGCCGTGCGGATCAAGCCCATGCCGTACCCGGGCAGCCCCGGCGACAAGGGGCCGGCCGGTCTGGCGTTCGTGGACGCCGGGGCGAACATGATGAACCGCAACTCGCCGACGTATCTGGCCGCTTCGGGCTGGGACTGGATGCCGGCGGTGCGCGACCGGGCCGCCGGGATCTGGAACCACGTCCGGCTCCGCTCGACGGGAGCGGCTGTCATCGGCGACCCGCGCGTGGACACCCGGCTGCCCGATCTGCCCGATACCGGCACGGCCGAGCTGACCGTCGTGGTCCCGGTGCGCAACGCG
Organism: Streptomyces sp. NPDC107528; assembly: GCF_055639295.1. NCBI lineage: Bacteria > Bacillati > Actinomycetota > Actinomycetes > Kitasatosporales > Streptomycetaceae > Streptomyces > Streptomyces sp. NPDC107528. The sequence continues at coordinate 212,145 of NZ_JBVKAV010000005.1, read as the reverse complement.
GACTCCGCCGCCCGGAGTGTCACCGTCTCCGCCGCCTTCGACGACGTACGGCTGACCCGGACGGTCACGGTTCCCGCGGGCGAGACGGCCGACGTCACCTTCAGCCCGGCCGATCACCCGCAACTGCGCGTCCGCAAGCCGAAGTTGTGGTGGCCCAACGGCTACGGTGAGCCGGCCCTGCACCGCCTGACCCTCACCGCCTCGGTCGTGGGCGAGGTCAGTGACCGGCGCACGACCCGGTTCGGCATCCGCCAGTTCGGCTACGAGTTCGACGTCCCGCTCACCTTCCAGTCCGGCGGCGACGCCTACGCACAGACCGTCGACTTCGCCCGGCAGAAGGCCCGTCACGTGCGGATCCTGTGCCACCTCCGGGCCACCGAGTGGGGCGCGTCGATGTGGAACCTGTCGGTCGTGAACAGCTCCTCCCCCGGCACCGACCTGGCCCTGCACAGGCCGGCCACGTCGTCGTCCGTGGACGACCCCGCCAATCGGCCCGGCAACGTGACGGACGGCGATCCGAAGACGCGCTGGTCGTCGGAGTTCGAGGACGAGCAGTGGATCGAGGTGGACCTCGGCGCCGCCGTGTCCTTCGACCGCGTGGTCGTCACATGGGAGCAGGCGTACGCGAAGACGTACACCGTCCAGGTCTCCGACGACGGCACCGACTGGCGGGAGGCCTCGGCCGTCGACAACACCGCTGCTCCGCTCCCCTTCCGCACTGCGGGCGCGGCGGCCCTTCAGAACGTGGAGTTCGAGGCGCGGACCGCACGCCACGTCCGGGTGCTGTGCCACAGCCGGGCGACGAGCTGGGGCGCGTCGATGTGGAACCTGTCGGTCGTGAACAGCTCCTCCCCCGGCACCGACCTGGCGCTGCGCAAGACGGCCACCGCGTCCTCGGAGGAGGGCACGGGCGGCAGAGCGGCCAACGCCGTGGACGGCGATCCGGGCACCCGCTGGTCCTCGGCGTACGAGGACGGGCAGTCGATCCAGGTCGACCTGGGCGAGCGGGTGAGGTTCGACCGCGTGGTCATCCTGTGGGAGCAGGCATACGCGAAGAAGTACACCGTCCAGGTGTCCGACGACGGCGAGGACTGGACGGACGTGAAGTCCGTCGACAACTCGACCGTGCCGCTCAAGATCAGCGTCAATGGGGTCCGGGTGTTCTGCCGGGGCGGCAACTGGGGCTGGGACGAGCTGCTGCGGCGGATGCCCGCCGAGCGGATGGACGCGGCCGTGCGGATGCACCGCGACATGAACTTCACCATGATCAGGAACTGGCTGGGGTCCAGCAACCGCGAGGAGTTCTACGCCAGTTGCGACGAGCACGGCCTGCTGGTCTGGAACGACTTCCCCAACGCCTGGGCCATGGACCCGCCCGACCACGAGGCCTTCCTGAGCCTGGCGCAGGACACCGTGCGCCGCTACCGCAGCCACCCCAGCATCGTCGTGTGGTGCGGCGCCAACGAGGGCAACCCTCCCGGCCCGGTCGACGACGGCATGCGTGCCGCGGTCCGCGCCGAGGCGCCCGATCTGCTGTACCAGAACAACTCCGCGGGCGGCATCGTCTCCGGCGGCGGCCCGTACGGCTGGGTCGAACCACAGCGCTACTCCTCCGCGACCACCTACGGCAGCGGCAGCTTCGGCTTCCACACCGAGATCGGCATGCCGGTGCTGCCGACCGCGCAGACCATGCGCCGGCTCGTGGGCGACGAGCCGGAGTGGCCCGTCAAGGGCGCCTGGTACTACCACGACTGGAGCACCCGCGGAAACCAGGCACCGCAGAACTACCGGGCGGCCATCGAAGCGAGACTCGGCGAGGCGAAGGACCTCGACGACTTCTGCCGCAAGGCGCAGTTCGTCAACTACGAGAACTTCCGGGCCATGTTCGAGGCGTGGAACGCCCGGCTGTGGGACGACGCGAGCGGGCTGATGCTGTGGATGTCCCATCCCGCCTGGTACAGCACGGTGTGGCAGACGTACGACTACGACTTCGACGTCAACGGTGCCTACTACGGGGTCCGCAAGGCGAGCGAGGCCGTGCATGTGCAGGCCGACCCGGTGAGCGGGGAGGTGATCGCGGTCAACCACACCCCCCGCCGTATCTCGGGTGCGACGCTCTCGGCGCGCCGCTACGACCTCTCCGGCCGTCGGCTCGGCGCCGAGCAGCGCGCGACCGTGGACGTCGCCGCCTCGTCGACCGCGCCGGCGTTCACCGCGAGCCGCGCGGACGACCTGCCCGGCCTCCATCTGCTGCGGCTGCGCCTGGTGGACGCGCGCGGGGAGCTGCTGGCCGAGAACACCTACTGGCGGTACCGCGAGGCCGGCGACATGCGCGCCCTGAACCAGGTCGCGCGCACGAGGGTGTCGGTGGAGATCACCGACACGAACCGCTCGGGCGACCGCCACGGCCTCACCGCCCGCATACGCAACCGCGGCACGACGGTCGCGGCGATGGTGCGGCTCTCCCTGCTCGACGCCGGGTCCGGTCACCGGGTCCTGCCCACGCTGTACGGCGACAACTACCTCTGGCTGCTCCCCGGCGAGTCCCGCACCGTCACGCTGTCCTGGCCGGCTGCTTCCCTCGCCTCCGGCAGGCCGGCCGTGCGGCTGGAGGGCTACAACGTGCCGACGACGACCGTGGGCCGGGGCCGCACGTGAGGTCGGAGCGCCATTCAGAGACGGCATCGCTGAATCCGATGAAAAGGATGCGTTGGACGTCAGAATCAGGCAGGAGCACAGTGAACACGTCCTCACCTGGACCGAACCACCCCGACCCTGCGGAGAACACTCGATGAACCACGTCGCGGATCCCGAGCGGTACAACGGCACCATGCGATACCGGCGCACCGGACGCTCAGGACTCGACCTTCCCGTGCTGTCCCTGGGGTACTGGCACAACTTCGGTGACGACCGGCCCTTCGAGGCCCAGCGCGAGATCGCCCTGCGCGCCTTCGACCTCGGCATCACCCACCACGACCTCGCCAACAACTACGGCCCGCCGTACGGCTCCGCCGAGATCAACTTCGGCCGGCTGATGAAGCAGGACCTCGCGCCGTACCGGGACGAGCTGGTGGTCTCCACCAAGGCCGGCTGGGACATGTGGCCCGGTCCTTACGGTCAGGGAGGCGGCTCGCGCAAGTACGTGCTCGCCTCGCTCGACCAGTCGCTGCGGCGAACGGGGCTGGAGTACGTCGACATCTTCTACTCCCACCGGCTCGACGCGAGCACGCCGCTGGAGGAGACGATGGGGGCGCTCGACACGGCCGTCCGTCAGGGCAAGGCCCTGTACGTCGGCATCTCCTCCTACGACGCCGAGCGGTCGCGGGAGGCGGCCGCCATCCTCCGGGAGCTGGGCACACCGCTGCTCATCCACCAGCCGTCGTACAGCATGCTCAACCGCTGGATCGAGAACGAGGGCCTGCTGGAGGCCGCCGGGCAGGAGGGCTTCGGCGTCATCGGCTTCACCGCGCTCGCACAGGGGCTGCTGACCGGGCGCTACCTCGACGGCGTCCCCGCCGACTCGCGCGCCACGCAGGGCAAGTCGTTCGACGAGACGTGGCTGTCGGAGGACATGCTGGGCAGGCTGCGTGCGCTGAACGACATCGCGGCGCGCCGCGGCCAGAGCCTCGCCCAGATGGCGCTCGCCTGGGCCCTGCGCGACCCGCGGGTGACCTCGCTGGTCATCGGCGCCTCGCGCACCGAGCAGCTGGAGCAGAACGTGGCCGCGCTGGAGAACCTCGACTTCAGCGACGAGGAACTGGCCGAGATCGACAAGTACGCCACCGACGGCGGCGTCGACCTGTGGCAGGACGCGCGGACCGGAAACCTCGGCTGAGGCATCCGGGCCGCCGGCCCCCACTCGAACCCGGTCGCTGGTATGGACCTGATGCGTCGTCAGGGCTAGGCTCTGCCCGACCCTGAATGAGAGCGCTCTCAGATTGCGGTTGTTCCACCCCACCTTGTTGGAACGACGAAGGGCAACTCCCTTGAGACGCATCAGACTCAAGTACGCCGGCCTCGCCGCGCTCCTGGTCCTCGGCAGCTGGACCGCGGGCGGAACCGCGCGGGCCACGGCGGACGGCTCCCCCACGGTGGCGGATGCCGAACCGGCCTCCCCCGCACTGCTGCAGGCGATGCAGCGCGACCTCGGCCTGTCGAAGGAGCGGGCCGAGGCGCGTCTGGCCGCGGAACGCACCGCCATGGACGTCGCACCGAAGGCGCGCAAGGCCGCCGGGTCCGCCTACGGCGGCTCGTGGTTCGACGCCGACAGCGAACGGCTCACCGTGGCCGTCACGTCGGACGCCGCGCCCGCGACCGTACGGGCGGTCCGCGCCACCGGCGTGACGGTGCGCACCGTCGCGCACAGTGCGCGCGACCTCGACGCGGTCAAGGCACGCATCGACCGTCTCCCGGCGCCGTCCGGGGTGAGCAGTTGGCACGTCGATCCGGCGGCCAACACGGTCGTCGTGAAGGTCGTCCGCGACCAGCGGTCGGACAACGATGTCCGCGGCTTCGTCTCCCGCGCCCGTGCGGCCGGACCCGTCACCGTGGAGGCAATCGCGGCGGCCCCGCGCACCTTCGCGGCGGGAACGGTCGGCGGCGACCCCTACTACACCGGCAACGTCCGCTGCTCCATAGGCTTCTCGGTGCACGGCGGCTTCGTCACCGCCGGGCACTGCGGTGGGCAGGGAGCCGGTGTCCGGGGCTGGGACGGCAGCTACATCGGAACGTTCCAGGGCTCCTCGTTCCCCGACAACGACTACGCCTGGGTGAGCGTCGGCAGCGGTTGGTGGACCGTGCCGGTCGTCCTCGGCTGGGGTACGGTCCCGGACCAGCTCGTACGCGGCTCGGCCGAGGCGCCCGTCGGCACGTCCATATGCCGCTCCGGCTCCACGACGCACTGGCACTGCGGAGCCGTGCTGGCCAAGAACGAGACGGTCAACTACAGCCAGGGCGCGGTGCACCAGATGACGAAGACCAGCGTCTGCGCCGAGGGCGGCGACTCCGGAGGCTCCTTCATCAGCGGTGACCAGGCCCAAGGGGTCACCTCGGGCGGCTGGGGCAACTGCTCCGGCGGCGGGGAGACCTGGTTCCAGCCGGTGAACGAGATACTCGGCCGGTACGGGCTGACCCTGCACACGGCCTGACGCACCGGACCTGATTCGTGGCGCCACACCTGTGAAGCACGAGCCGCCGCGCCTCTGCCGGCGGCCGTGCGGCAGGATGAGGACCATGAGCGTAGTCAAGATCAACGTACTGACCGTGCCCGCCGAGCAGCGCGAGACGCTGGAGAAGCGCTTCGCCTCCCGTGCCCACGCCGTGGAGAACTCGGACGGGTTCGAGTGGTTCGAGCTCCTCCGGCCGGTCGAGGGCACCGACACCTACCTCGTGTACACGCGCTGGCGCGACGAGGAGTCCTTCCAGGCCTGGATGGAGGGCCCCATGAAGTCGGCCCACCAGGGCGGCGGCCCGGAAGGCGCCGAGCGCCCGAAGCCGGCGGCCAGCGGGTCCACGCTGTGGTCCTTCGAGGTCGTGCAGCAGGCGGGGCCGAAGGGCGAGTGACGACGAGCGGTTGGCGGTAGGCGGCGGGGGCTGTGGCGAAGCCCCCGCCGTGTTCGGCTCCGGTCGCGCGCTCGATGCGAGAATGCAGCGATGGTGTCCTCACCCGGCGTCCCTGCTTCCTCCGACAGTCGCCTTCGGGCCCAGCTGATCGGCCTGGTCAACGGCATCGCCCCCTGGGACGACCTTGAGCGGGCCCACCTGCGCCTGGCCGGTGCGTGGCTCTCCAGCGGCGCACCCGTCCACCGGACGCGCAAGCCCGACGTCCCGGAGACGCACCTTGTGAGCTACTTCGTCGTGCTGGATGCCGAGCGCGGCGAACTGCTGCTGGTCGCGCACCGCAAAGCCGGCCTGTGGCTGCCCCCGGGCGGGCACGTCGAGCCGGGTGAGGGCCCGTGGGCGGCGGTTGAACGCGAGTGCCGGGAGGAGTTGGGTATTCCGGCGGTCGCCTCGGACATCACGGGTGAGCACCCCCTCTTCCTCACCGTCACCCGAACCCGCGGCCAGGGGGAACACGCCGACGTCTCGCTCTGGTACGTCATCACCGCGGACGCCCGAACCCTCACCTCCTACGACGAGGAGGAGTTCACGGCGATCCGATGGCTGACTCCCGAGCGGGTGCTCGCCGAGTCACTCGACTCGATGGACCCCCACCTGCATCGCTTCACTCGCAAACTGATGCAGGCCGCCCGCGCGACCGGGTCACCGCCGCGAGGACGAACGTCACACTGATCAGCAGGGCCCAGGCGCCGAACTTCTCCACTCCCACGGGCTGCCAGCCGTCGAGTTGGTAGGGGTAGCGCCACGCGCCCAGGTAGGTGGCGAGGTTCTCCGCGACCCACAGGAAGAAGCCGATCAGGACGAAGGACAGCGCCAGGGGCATCCTGCGGCGGGTGGTGCGCACCGTGTAGCGGACCGAGGTGCCCGCGGTGACGGCCAGGAGCAGGGCGGCGAGGAGCCAGCGGGCGTCGGGGAGCCAGTGGTGGCTGAAGAAGTTGACGTAGATGGCCGCGGCGACCACGGCCGTCGCCCGCGGGCGGTACCGGACCAGCTCCAGGTCGAACAGGTGCCAGGCGCGGCAGACATAGCTGCCGACCGCGGCGTACAGGAAACCTCCGTACAGCGGGACGCCCGCGAATTTCAGTACGGCGGGCTCCGGGTAGCTCCATGAGCCGAGGGACACCTTCACCAGCTCGAAGGCCAGGCCGATGACGTGGCAGACGGCGATGACGGCGACGTCTCGCCCGTTCTCCCAGCCGCGCAGCCAGAACAGCAGCGTCAGCAGCACGCCGTAGACGACGAGCAGGTCGTAGCGGGCCACGGGAAGGCCGGGCAGCAGGGCGGAGGCGGCCACGCCGGACATCAGGGCGATGGCGAAGGCGCAGGACCGTGTCTGTGTCCAGGCGAAATCGAACAGCTGGCGCAAGGATGCCGTCAGGGTGCCGGCGACGCTTGTGGTGACCATGATCCCGAAGACGAGTTCGTGGCGCTCTCGGTTGCCGCCGGCCCCGACCGTCCGCGGTACGGCGCTCGTCGGCGCCGGTGCGCTGGCTCTGCTCGGGCCGCTCACCGCCGCGAACTCCGTGGGGGCATCCGACGCGGACGCGGGCGGGGCCCGCATCATGGCCGCGCCCTACGCCGTCGTACCGTACGAGACCGTCAACGTCCGCTCGTCGAGGGCTACGTGAGCGCGGTCCACCTCAAGGGCAACGCGTACGGGGACCTGCCCGCATCCGCGTCCTGCTGATCGGCCTCCGGCACGTGGAGAGGAGGGCGGGCGGGCGGGCACCGAAAAGCCGTTGCGGCCGTCCTCCCCTCCCCCGACCCTTGGCCCATGCCCTATGCCCTTCGGCCGGCCGGCCTCACCGACGCGGCCGCCATCACCGAACTGCTCAACGAAGTCGACCGCATCGAGATAGGCAGGCCCGAGACCGACCTGCACACCGTCGAGGCCGACCTGAAGCGGCCCGACGTGGTTCTGGAAAGCGACTCTTGGCTGGCCTTCGACGGCGAACGGCTGGTCGCGTACGGCCTGCTGTGGGCCGAATCGGCCAGTGAGCGCGTCGACGTCGACCACTATGTGCTGCCTGACCACCAGCAGGCCGGCGAACTCATCCTGGACGCGCTTCAGGCCCGTGCCCTGGAGAAGGCCCGCGAGAACGGTGCGGCCAGGGCGGTGGTGCATCTGCACCTCAACACCGAGCCCACGCTCGACACGGAACTGATCGAGCGACGGGGCTGGTGCGTCGTACGGCGCTATCACGTGCTGCAACGGCCCGTTGACGCCGCCGTGGACCTCGTACCGGAACTTCCGAACGGCATACGGCTGCGGGCCTGTGCCGAGGAGGCGGACCGTGCGCGCGTCCACGCGCTGTACCAGTCGAGCTTCGCCGAGCACTTCGACTTCCAGCCGCGCAGCTACGACCAGTGGCTGCACGACGTCGACGCCGAGGGGCTCGACTGGTCGCTGGTGTGGATCGCCGGTACGGAGGACCTGGGGGACGTCGGTTTCCTGCTCGCCCGCGACGACCGTGAGGCGATGGGCTGGATCCGGAGCATCGGCGTGCTGAGTGAGGCACGCGGCTGCGGTCTCGGCGGTCTGCTGCTGCGGCACGCGTTCGCCGCGTTCGCGGCGCGAGGGCGGGACACGGTGGGGCTGGGCGTGGACACCGCCAACCCCACGGGGGCGCCCGCGCTGTACGCCCGGCACGGCATGGCCGTGCACTACGCCGTCGACACCTGGGAGACGGTGCTCAGCTGACCCCGACCTCGACCTGGCCGGAGCCCGCTGCGCGCCGGCTCTCCAGGCGCAGGGCCGCGCCCGTGACCACCGCGCCGATCCCCTCCCACAGGCCCACGCCCAGGAAACCGGCGGGGGCGCGGCCGCTGATCACCGCCAATGTGAAGACCGTGCAGGTCAGCAGGCGGAAGGGGACCGTCCAGCGGAAGAACGCCTTCCAGTCGGAGAGCGCGGCCAGCACGTAGTAGACGCCCATGTTGAGCGCTGCCATGGAGGAAGCGGTCAGGAAGACCAGCGTGTGGTCCCCTTCCGCGCGCCGAGAGCCCGCCTCAGGGGCGAAGCCCATGACGGTGAGCAGGGCGTCCGGGGCGACGAGCCCGACCGCGCCCATGACGGCGGCGAGGACGCCGAACACCGCCATGGTCCAGCCGGACGGGGAGTAGGGCAGGCGTCGCACGCGGTCCTCCATGAGTGACGGTCAGCGGCCTCTCGCGCCCGGCTGGGCGCCGCTTCTACGGGTGTTGTTGTACAGGCGCAGCAGGTGTTTGGCGACCGCGCACGCAGCCGAGTCGGCGTAGCACTGCCGGCAGGTCTGCATGTGGTGTTCGTAGTCGGCACGTGCCTGTTGCAGGGCATCGGTCTGAGACGACATCGAGGTCCTCGGAGTTGACGACGGAAGGAGGGTCGGTGGCGGAGCGGGTGCCGCGGTGACTGCGAGGTCCACCTGAGGACAAAGTTGATCATGTTACTTGTGGTACGGGAAAGTCGTGATTCCCGTGCGACCGCACGCTCCGGCGCGGGTCACCGAACGCCCCCTGTGAGCCCCTCACCGACCGGAAAACGCTTGGACTCCGCGGTCGCCGCCACGGGACACTCGGGACGAAATGGGAACTCCTGAATCGCACAAGGTTCAGCCGGGCAGGCGCTCGGTACTTCTGGCACTTCGTTACTACGGACGGGAGTTGGCCCGGCTTCGGCTGCTGACGGCTCCCGCGATGGCGCTGTCGGCGCTGGGCAACATCGGCATCAACTACGTCGCACCGCTGATCGTGGCCAAGCTCGTCGGTGACATCGCCGACGGCGGGGACGTCACGGTCGGCTCGACGCTTCCGTACGTCCTCGGCTTCGTCAGTGTGCTGCTGCTGGCCGAGGCGCTGTGGCGGGTCGCGCTGCACTGCCTGAACCGGCTGGACGCCCTCGGCATCGAGCATCTGTACGTGATCGGGATGGACGAGCTGTTCGCGAAGGACGCCGCGTTCTTCCACGACAACTTCGCCGGGTCGCTCACCAAGCGCGTGCTGAGCTTCGCCTCGCGTTTCGAGCAGTTCGTCGACACGCTGACGTTCCAGATCGTGGGCAGCTTCGTGCCGCTGGTGTTCGGCGCGGTGGTGCTGTGGCGCTACGAACCGCTGCTCGTCGTCGGGCTGCTGGCGATGATCGCGCTGACGGCGGGGTGTGTGGTGCCCCTCATCCGGCGCCGTCAGGCCCTCGTCGACCAGCGGGAGGAGGCGATCGCCCGGGTGTCGGGGCACGTGGCCGACAGCCTGATGAACATGGACACAGTGCGCGCGTTCGGCGCCGAGGAGCGCGAGGCCGCCGAGCACCGCTCCCGGGTCGCGGTGTCACGCCGGCTCACCCTGCGGGCGTGGGACTACGGCAATCTGCGCATCGACACGCTGGTCGCGCCGATGTCGGTGCTGACCAACGCGCTGGGGCTGCTGCTCGCGGTCACACTGGCCGGGGGCGCGCACGGTGTGGAGGCGATCGTGGTGGCCTTCACCTACTACAACAACGCGACGCGGATCATGTTCGACTTCAATCAGATCTACCGTCGGCTGGAGAGCTCGATGACGGAGGCCGCCCAGTTCACCGAACTGCTGCTGACGCCACCGACCGTGCTCGATCCGCCGTTGCCGGAGCCGCTGCTGCCCGCGCCCGCCGACGTCCGCTTCGAGAAGGTCACCTTCGCCCACGCCGGCGGCCGGCCCCTGTTCGAGGGCCTCGAACTGGCCGTGCCCGCCGGGGCGAAGATCGGCCTCGTGGGCCGCTCCGGCGGCGGCAAGACCACGCTGACCCGGCTGCTGCTGCGCATGACGGACATCGACGGCGGCCGGATCCTGATCGGCGGTCAGGACATCAGCATGCTCCGCCAGGCGGACCTGCGCGGCCTGATGGCCTATGTGCCGCAGGACCCGGCGATGTTCCACCGCACGCTGCGGGAGAACATCGCCTTCGCCCGGCCGGACGCCACCGATGCCGAGATCCGCCACGCGGCGGAGGCCGCACACGTCACGGAATTCGCCGACGCGCTGCCGTACGGCTTCGACACCATGGTGGGCGAGCGCGGCATCAAGCTGTCCGGCGGCCAGCGCCAGCGGGTCGCCCTCGCCCGGGCGATTCTGCGCGACGCGCCGATCCTGCTGCTCGACGAGGCGACCAGCGCCCTGGACTCCGAGAGCGAGATCCTCGTCCAGGAGGCACTGTGGCGGCTCATGGACGGGCGGACCGCGCTCGTGGTGGCGCACCGGCTGAGCACGGTGGCCACCATGGACCGGCTCGTCGTCCTCGACCGTGGACGGATCGTCGAGCAGGGCACCCACGACGAACTGCTCACTGTGGACGGTGCCTACGCGAAGCTGTGGCAGCACCAGTCGGGCGGTTTCCTCGAGGACAGCCCAGCACAGGCGGAGTTGCCCTGACCGGGCCGCGGCCTCTCGTGCCGCGCCCCTTCAGGCGCTCCGGTGCACGATCTGCCCGCCGGTCACGGTGAGCCGGACCGGCGCCTCGGCGACCTCGTCGGCGGGTGCGCCGACCGGGTCGAGGCCCACTGCGGTCAGGTCGGCCCGGAAGCCTTCGGCGATCCGGCCGGCAGAGGCCGCCTCGCCGGCCGCGAGGCCCGCGTGTGTGGTGCAGCCCTCCAGAGCCTGCAGACCAATGAGTCCCGCCCTGGCGGAGGCCGCGCCCCGGGGGTGTCCGTGCGGTGGCCAGGACGGCGCGGGCGTCGTAGTGGGCGATGGGCCAGTCCGAGCCGAGCGCGACGACCGCCCCCGCGTCCCGCAGATCGCGCAGGCGCCAGGCGCGGGAGGCACGTTCGTCGCCGAGCCGCAGGGACCACTCGTCGGACCGGTCGGCCCGGGTGTAGCCGGTGTGCGGGGGCAGCGTGGAGGCGATGACGCCGAGGCGGGCGAACCGGCCCACGGTGTCGTCGGGCACCGACTCGATGTGCTCCACGCGGTGGGCGAGGTGGGAGCCCTCACCCCGGCGGACCTGGGCCCCGGCGTCGTCCTCCTCTACCCGCTCGTTCGCGACCGCCTCACCACCCCGCTGCTGCGCACCCCCGACGACTCGATGCCGTACCTCTTCGACTTGCTGCGCGCCGCCCGGTCAGCCAGGTGAATGACCGGAGGCGTTCGCCGCCCGTTGTTTCAGGGCTAAGATTTCTCCGAGGTTGCGCCGGGCCACGGAGCCCGCGTTTTCCGACAGGATTCCGCGAAGGGACGACATGGCTCAGCGCAGGGCGAAGCGGCCGGATGCCGTGGCGCGGATCGTGGAGGACTGGGCGCGCGAGCGACCGGGACTGGACACCTCGCCGCTGGAGGTGCTCGCCCGGCTGCACCGTGCCTACCTGCAGTACCAGTCGCGGCTCACCGCGCAGATCGAGAAGCATGGCCTGTCGGTCGCCGGGTTCGACGTGCTCACGGCGCTGCGCCGGGCCGGCGCCCCCTACCGGCTCACGGCCGGCCAACTCGCCGCGTCCGGCCTGATCTCGTCGGCGGGCGTGACGCTGCGTCTGGACCGGCTGGAGAACGACGGGCTCCTGGTGCGCGAGCGCGACGCGGTGGACCGGCGCGTGGTCTACTCGCGGCTCACCGACGCCGGGTTGAAGAAGGTGGACGAGGTGTTCACGGAGCATTTGGAGAACGAGCGGCGGATGCTCAGTGGGCTCACCCTCACCGAGCGCCGCCAACTCGCCCGGCTGCTGTCCGGGCTGGAACTCTCGATCGTCGAATCCGACACGGCGGGGGAAGGCGCGGCGGGGGAAGGCGCGGCGGGCTGACGAGCGGGCCGCGCCCTCCCCCGGGCCGTCTCGAGGACTACGACTGCGGCGCCGCCTTGGACTGCTGTGCCGCCTGGCCCTGGTAGAGGCGTCGCAGGCGGACCACGCCGAGGTCGTGCTGGTACAGGTTCTCGTACTGGTCGGCGTCGGCGGGCATGGCCTCCAGCATGACGCGGTCCTGTTCGAGGACCTGCCAGTGGCGTTCCTCGATGAGCGCCTTGTAGAGGAACCGCCAGGTGTCGCGCTGCCAGTCGTCGACCCTGCGGTAGCGCCAGAAGAAGACTCCGGTGCGTTCGGCGTCCACCGGGCAGGCCATGCCTACGATGCCGAACGGGCCGCCCGGTCCCGCCGACGGCGGGTACGGGATGGACAGGTCCACCCAGTCGACGCCGGTCCGGCACAGCTCCACCCAGTCGAAGTTGACGCCCCGCTGGTCGGTCTTCTCGAAGAAGTAGCCCCGCTCGGTCTCCCGGATGCGGAACTTCGCCCGGGTGTCGCCGTCGTACATGGTGTGCGACTCGTGATGCAGGAACGCGCCGTGCATCGGGTCGAGGAGGTTCTCCATCGCGTAGCGCCATGGCACGTCCCACTCGGCGTAGCACAGGAAGGCGGAGACGGCGGGGTCGGTGAGCGGCTCGGGGAGGGTCAGGTCCGCCGGCTCCGGGTGCTCGTCGTCGCCGAAGTAGGCGAGGATCGCACCGCCGACCTCGCGCACCGGCAGGGACGTGACGAGTGTCTTGCCCTCCAGGTTGCAGCCGGGCAGGCCGGGGACGGAGGTGACCGTGCCGGAGCCGTCGACCTCGACACCGTGGTACCAGCACGCCACCCGGTCGCCCAGGTGTTTGCCGAGGGACAGCGGCGCTCCGCGGTGCGGGCAGCGGTCGGCGAGCATCGACAGGGTCCCATCGGCCTTGCGGAACAGCAGCCAGTTCTCGCCGAGGGCGGTGACCTTGCGCAGACCGCCGGGCGCGACGAAGTGGGAGGGGACGACCGGGTGCCACTGGTTGCGCAGGCCGTGGGCGTAGACGTGGTCCGCGGTGTCGGATACGGAAAGTGGCATCTCAGGCTCCCAGGCGGTGCATCTCGGTACGGAAGGTCTCCTCGGTCCAGGGTTCTCCGGACGGGGTGCGGACCTGGCGGGCGTTGAGCCCGCCGACGACGTCGGCCAGTTCGTGGCCGTCGTGGGTGAAGATCTCCTCCAGCGTCCGGGCGAGTTTCAGCTCGTAGGGGGTGGGCTCGTGGTCGCGGGTCTGGTGCGGGGTGAGGTAGGGCCACGTGGTGGCTTCGGTGGTCATCAGGGTCTCCGTACGGTTCACAGGTCGAGGACGAGGCGGTCGGAGGCGCACCGGGAGACGCAGAGCATCATCGTCCTGCCGGTGGCGCGTTCGGTCTCGCTGAGCAGAAAGTCGCGGTGGTCGGGGGTGCCGGCCAGCACGCGGGTCTCGCAGGAGCCGCAGATGCCGTCCCGGCAGGAGGAGTTGACGTTCAGTCCCGCGTTCTCGGCGGCCTCCAGGATGGAGGTGGCGGCGTCGACGGTCAGGGTCACGCCCGAGGTGCGGCACTCGACCTCGAAGGGGGTGTCGTCGCCGGTGCGCTCGACGACGGGGGCGGCGAACCGCTCCACCCTCAACTGCCCTGCGGGGCAAGCCTCTTCGACGGCCTTGAGGAGGGGTTCCGGCCCGCAGCAGTAGACGAGCGCGTCGGCCGGCAGGTCCCGAAGGGCGGCCGCCAGGTCGGGGTGGCCCCGCTCGTCCTGCGGTACGCGGGTCACGTCGCCGGTGAGGGCGGACAGCTCGGCGCCGAAGGCCATCGAGGCGCGCGACCGGCCGCCGTGGACCAGGCGGTACGGGATGCCGTCCCGTTCCGCCTGGCGGGCCATCGCCAGAATCGGAGTGATACCGATGCCACCGGCGAGGAACACGTACGAGGAGGCGGGCTCCAGCGCGAAGTGGTTGCGCGGGCCGGCCGCACGGACGCTCTGCCCGGGGCGGAGCTTGGTGTGCACGTGCCGCGAGCCGCCCCGCGACGAGGGTTCGTTGAGGACACCCAGGCGGTACGTGGTCGGGTCGGCCGGGTCGCCGCAGAGGCTGTACTGGCGGACGAACCCGCCGACGTGCAGGTCCAGATGGGCGCCCGGGGTCCAGGCGGGCAGCGGCTTGCCGTCCGGCCGGGTCAGTTCGACGGAGAGCACGCCGTCCGCCTCCCAGGTCATCCGGCGGACGAGGAGGTCGAGTTCGTGCTCGTCGGCAGTGGTGGTCATGGCGGTGGCCTCCCTACGCGGTGGGGATCTTGACGGGCGGGGTGAACGGGTTCTTCATCGGGCCGAGCGCTGCAAGGTCGACCTCGACGAGGGTCGGGCCGTCGGCGGCGAGGGCCGCCTCAAGGGCCGGTGCGGCGTCCGCCGGGGCGGCGATGCGGGCGTACGGCAGGGCGCAGGCGGCGGCGAGGGGGCCGAAGTCGGGCGTGAACAGGTCCACGCCGGAACGGCGTTCGGCGTACTTGTCCTGCATGTTGCGCAGCACTCCGTACCCGCCGTCGTTGAAGACGATCAGGGTCAGGCGGGGCCGTTCCTGTGCGACGGTGAGGAGTTCACCGAAGTGCACGGCGAGGCCGCCGTCGCCTGCGATCACCACGGTCGGCTCGTCGGGGCGGGCGAGCGCGGCACCGATGCCCATGCCGAGGCCCTGTCCGATGCCGCCGCCGCGCGGGAAGACGTTGGCGCGCGGGTCGTGGATCGGCAGGAGCCGGTTGCCCCAGGAGGACGACGGGATGGTGACGTCACGGGCGACCACGGTGCCGCGCGGCAGGGCGGCGGCGAGGGCGTCGCAGATCGCGGCCTGGGGTCCGATGCCCTCGTGCAGGGCGGCCCGGACCTCCTCGCGGACAGCGGTGACACGGGCCGTCCAGTCGGCGTCCGCGCGCACGGCGGCCCCGGTCAGGGCGGGCAGGACGGTGGCCGCGTCGCCGTGCAGGGCGTGGCGTGCCGGGTAGACCCGGCCGAGTGCGGCCGCGTCCACGTCGATCTGGATGTGGGCGTCGGGGAGCTTGAGGCCGTAGTCGGCGGTCTCGTTGGAGCGGAAGTGGGTGCCGACGGTGACGAGGGCGTCGGCGTCGGCCAGCAGGGCGCGGGCGGCCGGAGTGGTGGCGAAGTTGCCGATCACGAGGGGGTGGTCCTCGGGAACGGACCCACGCCCGGAGTTGGAGGTGAGCAGGCCGGCCCCGGTCGTCTCCAGCAGTGCGAGGAGTTCCGGTCGGGCGCGGCACGCACCGCCGCCGGCCCAGATCAGCGGGCGACGGGAGCCGCTCAACAGCTGCTGAGCTGCGGCGAGTTCGGCGGCATCCGTGGGGGGAGGCGAAGCGCCGGGGACTGTCTCCTCGGCATCATCCTGCGCCGCGTACTGCAGATCGATCGGCCACTCCACGCTGGCGGGGCCGCCGGGCACCGCGAGTGCCGCCGACGCAGCCTCACGCAGGATGTGCCCGGCATCACGGGCGGACGTGACGGTGGCCGCGTACGCCGAGACCGCGCTCAACATGCCGAGCTGGTCCTTGGTCTCGTGGATGAAGCCCCGCCCGCTGCCCAGGTACGCCGACTCGACCTGCCCGGTGACGTGCAGGACGGCCGTCCCGGACGCCAGTGCCTCGATCAGCGAACCGGCGGCGTTGCCCGCCCCCGTGCCGGTCGAGGTGAGGGCGCAGCCGATCGAGCCGCGCGCCCGTCCGTAGCCGTCGGCCGCGTTGACGGCGGTCGCCTCGTGCCGGACCGGTACGAAGCGCAGGTGCCGGTCGACGGCCTCCACGAGGGGCAGGTTGTGTACGGACACGACGCCGAAGACGGTGTCGATGCCGAGGGATTTCAGGTGGGCTACGAGGAGTTCGCCCCCGTTGTCGTACTGCATGGGAAGAGTCCTCACAGGATGCCGCGGCCGACTCCGCCGCAGACGTCGATGCTGGTTCCGGTGATGTACGAGGCGCGCGGGGAGAGCAGCGCGACGATCGCGTAGGCGACCTCCTCGGCGCGCCCGAGGCGTCCGAGTGCGACCCCGCGGTCGGCGGCGAGGCCGGCCTGCCACTCCTCGTACGTCCGGCCGTCGTCGGCGGCGGCGTGGCGGCGGGTCCACTGGCCGGTGTCGATCAGGCCGAGGCAGACGGAGTTGACCCGGATGCCGTCGGCGGCGAGTTCGGCGGACAGGGACTTGGAGAGGTTGAGGATGCCGGCGCGCGCGGCGCTGGTGGTGATCAGGCGGGTCTCGGGCTGCTTGGCGAGGACCGCGTTGACGTTGACGACGGCGGCGGTGTCCGAGGCGCGCAGATAACTCCGGGCGGCGGAGAGGGGGTTCAGTACGCCGGCGAACTTCAGCTCCAGTTCGTCGCGCCAGTCCTCCTCGGTCGTCTCGTCGAGGCGCTTCATGCGGGACTGCCCGGCGTTGTTGACCAGACCGTCGAGGCCCTCGCCGAAGTGCTCGGCGGCCTCCTCCGTGAAGTGCCGTACGGCAGCCGCGTCGCGGACGTCGCACGCTCCCGTGAACAGTCGGTCGGGGCCCGCGCCGAGCCAGGCGGCGGCCTTGGCGAGCCGTTCGGGGTCGCGTCCGCAGGTGGCGACGCGGGCGCCCTCGTCGAGCAGGGCGCGGACCGTGGCCAGGCCGACGCCCGAACTGCCGCCGGTGACCAGGACGGTGCGGCCGGCGAGGCCGAGATCCATGACGTACTCCTTGCAGATGGGGTGGTTCAGTGCATGGTGAAGCCGCCGTTGACGGCGATCGCTTGACCGGTGAGGTACCGGGATTCCTCGGAGAGGAGGAAGGAGACGAGGCCGGTCAGGTCGTCGGGCTGCTGCGGCCGGGAGATCGCGCGGCCCTCGGCGTAGAGCGCGTGACGCTCGGGCGGGACCGTCTCGGTGGCCTCGACCTCGGTGAGGCCGGGGGCGAGGGCGTTGACGGTGATGCCCCGCTCCCCCAGTTCGCGGGCCATCGCCCGGGTGAGGGAGATGACCGCGCCCTTGGAGGCGATGTAGTGGGCGAGGCGCGGAGAGCCGTAAAGGGCCGCGTCCGAGGCGATGTTGACGATCCGGCCGGGCCGGCTCATCAGCGGCAGCAGATGCTTGGCGACGAGCCAGGGCCCGCGGGCGTTGACCGCCATGAGCCGGTCCCAGGTCTCGACGTCGATGTCCTGGAACTCCTTGCCGCCCACGCCGTTGGCGAGCGCCGCGTTGTTCACCAGGCCGTACACCGGGCCGGAGGTCGCCAGCCGGCCGGCGAGCGCGGTGACCGACTCCTGGTCGGCGACGTCGAGCGGCACGAAGTCCGCCGTGCCGCCCCTCTCGCGGATCGACGCCGCCGTGCGCTCGCCCCGGGCGGCGTCGATCTCGGCGACCACGACGCGATACCCGTCGGCCGCCGCCCGGCGGGCCATGGCCTCCCCCAGGCCACGGCCCGCCCCGGTCACGACGACCGTACGCGCGGTGCTCTGCTCAGTCACGGGTGACGCCGTAGAGCGGCGAGTACTCGGGGTAGGTCGGCACCTGCGGCTTCTGCGTGCCGATGATCACGCAGAACAGCGCGTCGGTGTCGCCCTCGTTCTTCAGGGAGCGGGTGACGCCGGCCGGCACCACGATCATGTCGCGGTAGCCGAGGGTGCGGTACTCGACCTCGTCGGGGCCGCGGTGGATGCCGACGCGGACCTGGCCCTCCAGGACGAAGAACGCCTCCTCGACGTCGTGGTGCGTGTGGGCGGGGCCCTCGGCGCCGGGCGGCAGCAGCATGTTGGAGAACGTGAAGCCGCCGGACGGGAGGATCCGGTTGTCGTTGTCGTGGTCGCCGGTGGCGCCGGAGCCGACGTAGCGGATCTGTGCGCGCTTGAACTGCGGGCCGGCCTTCTCCTGGAAGGACAGGGTGCCCCAGTCGGGTTCGCGGGAGTCCTTGGTGGCGATCAGGGCGTCGGTGTACTTGGCGAGGTCGCCGTTGTTGTCGTAGTCGTCGGTGGTCAGCGGCATGGGATTCGGGCCTTCCTAGCGGTGGGTGACGATGTGCAGATGGGAGGCGAGCCAGGCGTTGACGTGCTCGGGCTGCTCCTGGTTGGCCAGGTGACCGGCGTCCTTGACGATCACGTACGCGGTCCTGTCCAGACCGCCGGCCAGGACCTGTGAGGCGTCAGGACCGGTGATCCGGTCCTGGTCGCCGCACAGGACGAGGGTGGGCGCGGTGACTTGGTGCAGTTCGCCGCGCAGGTCGGTGGCCGCCATGGCCTCGGCGGCGTGGCCGTAGCCGGGCAGTCGGACGGCGGCGGCCATGGTGGCGGTGACGCGCCCGACGAGGCCGGCGGGCGCGGCGGCGGACAGCAGGCGCGGGCCCCGGGCGGCGGCGAAGGCGTCAGGGCCGAGCCGGGCGAGCTCGTCTGCCCGGGCCCGCATTGCTGCCGCCTTGTCGGAATCGGTGCCGGAGCCGGGCGTCGAGGCGACGACCGTCACCGACTCGACGAGGTCCGGATGGCGGGTGGCCAGCCGCAGCGCGATCACGCCGCCCCAGGAGACGCCGAGGACGTGGGCGGCACCGCCGCGGGCGCGGATCACGTCTGCGGCCAGGTCGGCGTAGTCGTCCATGGTCAACGGGCCGGTCGGGTCGGCCGACTTGGCGTATCCGGGGGCGTCCCAGGCGACCATCCGGTACGACCCGCTCAGCGCCGCGAACTGCGGGGCGAAGGCAGCCGAGGACGAGCCGATGCCGTGCAGGCACAGGACGAGCGGACCGCTGTCCCCCGCCTCCTCCAGGCGGAGCCCCGCCGGGTCGTACGCGGCAGCAGGAGCCGTCACAGGATCTGTCCCGTCCGGCCGGCGAGGGCGGCCAGCGACCGCAGTACCGCGTAGGGGACGACCTGGCTGGTCGCCGGGTTGGCGGCGTCGGGCAGGTGGCGTACCTCGAAGCGGTAGGTGCCGTGCGCGCCGCTCGCCTCGACCACGTGCGAGGTGTGCGCGGCGTCGGGGTCGGCGACGACGCTCACCCGCACCGCGTCCAGGTCTCCGATCGCGAGGGCCACGGACGCGGCCACGTTCGTCGACTTGGGGAACTTCACGGGTACCTCCCGCGCGGTGCCGGCCATCACCTCGACCGGCCCGGTCGCCGACCGCATCCGGCCCAGCAACTCCTCGTCCATCCACGGCTGTTCGAGGGTGGACGGCAGCTTGGTGGTGGTCAGCCGCACCCCGTCGAGGGGGCCCATGGCGCGTACCGCCTGGAGCAGGTCGAGGCCGCCGACCGCGCCGCCGGTGAAGTACACCCGGCCCGGTCCGGCGTTGAGGAGTTCCTTCGCCAACTGTTCGTCCGTGAGCGCCCCGGTCGAGGCGACGAGCAGGTCCGTGCCGGAGGCGAGGATCGCCGTACCCCATTCCCGGACGACGCCCTGCCCGGCCGCCTCGACGATCAGGTCGCAGGAGTCCAGGGCCTGTTCGAGGGTGCGCTGCGGTGCCGGGACCGAGTCGCCGAGCGGCCGGTTGTCGACGACGCAGACCAGTTCGGCGCCGGGTATCTCGCCGGCGGCGAGGGCCCCGCCGACGACGCGGCCGATGGCGCCCCAGCCGATGAGGCCGACTCGGCGGGAGGTGGCGGCCCGGCTCGGTGCGGTGCTGCTCATGCGGGGACTCCTTCGGCATCGGCTGAGGCATCGGCTGAGGCATCTGCTGCGGCATCTGCTGCGGTGTCGGCTTCCGCGTCGACGGGCGGGACGACAGGACTGCCGTCGGGTGTGCCCGCCATGTGGGCGCGGATCTGCGGGGAGGGCGGGCCTGCCGTGCCCCAGACGTCGGAGAGTTCGGGCGTGCGCCGCCACACCTTGCAGATCCAGGCGTCCTCGACGACCTGGGCGACCTCGGAGGTGTACTCGCAGACGAGGCCGGTCGGGTCGGTGAAGTAGGAGAACGTGTTGTTGCCCGGCCCGTGCCGCCCGGGACCCCACTCGGGGGTGACGCCGTGGTGCCGGAGCCGGCCGAGGCCGCGCATGAAGTGGTCGACCGACCTCATCTCGTACGCCACGTGGTTGAGCGACACCCACGGCGCCTGGTTGAAGGCGATGCAGTGGTGGTCGGCGTTGCAGCGCAGGAACGCCATCTGGTGCTCGGACCAGTCCGAGACGCGCATGCCGAGGACGTCCCGGTAGAAGGCGACCGAGGCGTCGATGTCGGGAGTGTTGAGCACGGCGTGGGTGACGCCGACCGGCACGGCGCCGTCGCGGCCGCGGGCGGTGACGGCCCAGGTCTCGGCGGAGAGTTCGATGAGCCGTCCGTCGATGTCGTGGAACCGCAGGCCGTAGCCGCCCCCGACCTGGTCGAGCGGGCCCGGTCCGCAGACCGGCGTGATGCCGCGCGCTTGGAGGCGCCGTGCGGCTTCGTCGATCTCGGCGGGGGTGGCCACGGCGAACGCGAGCCGGCCGAGGCCGATCCGGTCGGCGCGGGTGAGCTGGAGGGCGTGGTGCTCGTCGCCGGTGCCGCGCAGCCAGCTGGTGCCGGGCTCGGCTTCGACGACCTCCAGTCCCCACACCTCCTCGTAGAAGTCGGTGGCCTGCGTGAACTCCGGGGTGAGCAGCTCGACCGAGCGCAGGGCGCGCAGCCGGGCTATCGGGGGGTGAGTCATGGTGAGGGTCTCCGGGATGCGTTTCAGTTGGCCCAGGGCAGGGGCGTGGATTCCGTGCCCCAGTACAGGGACTTCTGCCGCTGGTAGGAGCGGATGAGGTCGCGGCCCTTCTCGGTACCGAGGCCGCTGTCCTTCGTCCCGCCGAAGGGGGTGGAGATGGAGAACTGCTTGTAGGTGTTGATCCAGACGGTCCCCGCGTCGATGCGCCGGGCGAGCCGCCAGGCGGCGCGGGCGTCGCGGGTCCAGATGCCGCAGGCGAGCCCGTACACGCTGTCGTTGGCCTGCCGCACCAGGTCGTCCTCGTCGTCGTAGGGCAGTGCGACGAGGACGGGGCCGAAGATCTCCTCCTGGCAGGTCCGGGCGGAGTTCGGCAGGCCGTCGATGACGGTCGGCAGGTAGTAGGCGCCGTCGGCGTACGCCTCCCCTTCCGGGACCGCGCCGCCGCACAGGACGCGCCCGCCTTCCTCCCGGGCGAGGTCCACGTACGCGGCGACCGCGTCCCGGTGCCGGTGATGGACGAGCGGGGCGACCTGGGTGTCGGGGTCGGTCCCGGGTCCCACGCGCAGCTTGCGTACGCGCTCGACGAGCTCGGCGACGAAGGAGTCGTACAGGGACCGGTGGACGAAGAGCCGGGAGCCGGCGATGCAGGACTGCCCGCTGGAGGAGAAGACCCCGAACATCACGCCCGCGAGGGCCTGCTCGATGTCGGCGTCCTCGCGGACGATCGTCGGTGACTTGCCGCCGAGTTCCAGCGAGGCGGGGGCGAGCTTGTCGGCGGCGGTCCGGGCGATGGCGCGGCCGGTGGTGGTGCCGCCGGTGAAGCCGATGCGGCGGACCAGCGGGTGGGTGACGATCGCGTCCCCGACGACGCGCCCCTTCCCCGGCAGTACGGACAGCAGCGCGGTCGGCAGTCCCTCCTCGGCGAGCGCCCGGTGGACCAGCCGCCCGAAGGCGAGGGAGACGAGCGGGGTCCACTCGGCGGGCTTCAGCAGCACAGCGTTCCCGCCGGCGAGGGCCGGGGCGACCTTCTGGGCGTCGGAGGCGATCGGCGAGTTCCACGGGTTGATCGCGCCGACCACGCCGATCGGCTCGTGCACGCTCATCGTGACGTACGGCCCTCGGGCGGGGGTGAGCGAGTCCTCTGCGGTCTCCAGGGCGGCGGCCGTGTACCGGAACGTGGCGGCGGCGCTCAGCGCGAGCGCTCGGGTCTCGGTGAGCGTCTTGCCGGTGTCGGCGGTCTGCAGGGCGGACAGGTCGTCGGCGTGCTCCTCGATCAGGTCGCCGATGCGGTGCAGGAGGCGGGCGCGCCGGTGCGGGAGCAGGTCCCGCCACGCGGGCGTCGCCACGGCCTCGGCGGCGGCCTCGGCCGCCTCGTCGACATCGGCGGGCGAGGCGGCGTGGACGGTGGTGATCGGGGTGCCGTCGGCGGGGTTCACGGTGTGGATCGGCGCGCCCGCGCCGCGCCTGGAACACCCCGCGATGAGGATCTCGTCGACTGGTGTGCGCGGCATGGCAGGACCTCCGGATCGGATGTATCGAAGTCCTGAATATCTAAGGGCTTAACTATTTTGGTCGCAAGGGGAACCGGGGAAGTTTTTTGCACCACGTGGGGAAGAACCCTTGACTGGCCGCTTCACAGGCGGGATAAAACTTGAGCGCTGAAAGATTTAGCGCTTAGCCAGATGGCCTGGTGACCCCCGATCTCCGAGCCCCGTCCCCTCTGTCGCCGAGCCGGCGTACGGCTGTGCAGCCGCCGCCGACCGGCCCGAACCGTCCCGTGCGTATCCTGTGCCTTTCCCAGCACCCCGTGCGCGGGTCCGGAGGACCCCTCCATGACGACCGACACTCCCCATGCCACCGCGGGCCGGCCCGCGGACACCGCGGCGCTCGTCGCCGCGATCGGCGCCCGCTTCGAACGCCTGCCGCTGTGCCGGTGGCACGTCACCGTCCGGCTCATCATCGGCGCGGTGACCTTCTTCGAGGCCTTCGACCAGTTGCTCATCGCCTACGCCCTGCCCGAACTGCGCGCCGAGTGGCAGCTGACCACCGGGCAGACCACGTCCCTGATCACGGTCGGCTCCCTGGGCATGCTCGTCGGCGCGCTCCTCTCCGGCCGCCTCGCCGACCGCATCGGCCGGGTGAAGGTGATCGCGGCTTGCATCGCCCTGTCCAGCATCGGCAGCCTGCTGCTCACGCTGTGCGACTCACCGGGGCCGTTCATGGCGCTGCGCTTCGTGCAGGGTCTCGCCATCGGCGGCGAGGTACCTGTCGCGGCCACCTTCATCGCCGAGATCACCCGCGCCCACAAACGGGGCCGCTTCGTCCTGCTGTACGAGCTGGTCTTCCCGGCGGGTCTCACCGCGTGCGCCGTGCTGGCCTGGTGGCTGATGCCGATCCTCGGCTGGCGCTGGATGTTCGGCCTCGCCGCGATCCCCGGCGTGCTGTGCGTGCTGGTCGCCCGCTGTGTGCCCGAATCGCCGCGCTGGCTCGCGGACCACGGCCGGCACGAGGAGGCACTGGCGACGATGGCGTCGATCGAGACGAAGGTCGAGCGGATCACCGGCGAGCCGCTGCCGCAGCCGGCGCCCGCGGCGCCCGTCGCGCACAAGCCCGCCGCCAAGGGGGCCCTGCGCGAGCTGCTCTCCGACCGCTACCGCAAGCGCACCCTGGTCGTCTGCGTCCTGTGGTTCTGCGGCTACTTCGTCAACTACGGCATCTCGTCCTGGCTGCCCACCATCTACGGCTCCCGCTTCCACCTGAGCCTGTCCGACGCGCTGCTGTACTCGACCGTGACGTCCTGCGCGGGCTTCCTCGGCTGCCTCGCCGTCGCCCTGACGGTGGACCGCGTCGGCCGCCGGCACACCGTCACCTGGTGTCTGGGCGGCGCCGCCCTCAGCCTGCTGTTCCTCGGCCTCTTCGCCGGCGGCTCGGCGAGCAGCGTGCTGATCTGGACGTCCCTGTCGGCGGTGTTCTTCTTCGGCGCCAACATCTGCCTGTACCTGTACACCCCCGAACTCTTCCCGACCCGGATGCGGGCCCTCGGCACCAGCCTCGGCGGCGCCGTGAACCGGCTCGGAGTCATCCTCGGCCCGATCGTCGTCGGCGCGGTGTACGCGGGCGGCGCCCTCGGCACCGTCTTCGTGACCCTCGCGGCGGTTGCCCTGGTGGGGGCGGTCACGGCAGGGGTGGCGGCGGAGGAGACGAGCGGGCGGCGGCTGGAGGACGTGGCGCCGTAGGCCGTCGGCACGCCGGGAGACGCCGCGGCACGCCGGGATCCAAAGAGTCCCGGCGTGCTTCGTCGGGATCCGGCAGATCGGACTCATCTATAGGAATCCTCAGAAATAGCCCATAATGCCTGCAAGGAGAACCCTTGTGAGCAACCCCGCCGACAAGCTCGACTACCGGACCCTACGGCTCGACCGCACCGGTCAGGCCGAGGCTTTCGACGCCATCGGCCGGCGCTACGACGAGGCCTTCCCGCACAAGGAAGGGCAGGTCGCAGCCGCCGAGTGGCTCATCGGGTCGCTGCCGCCCGGATCCCGGGTACTTGACCTCGGGTGCGGCACGGGGCTCCCGACCGCACGCCAGCTGGCGGAGGGGGGCCTCGACGTCGTCGGGGTGGACCTGTCGGAGCGGATGGTCGCGCTGGCCCGTGACCATGTGCCCGGCGGCGAGTTCCACCGGGCGGACATCGCCGACCTGCGGCCCGGCGGCTCCCTGGACCTCGGCCGCTTCGACGCACTGACCGCCTTCTTCGCCCTGCTCATGCTGCCGCGCGCCGAGATCCCCCTCGCCCTGCGCACCGTCCGCCACCTGCTGGTTCCGGGGGGACTGTTCGCGCTGTCGATGGTGGAGGCCGACGTGGACGACTTCGCGATCCCGTTCATCGGCAGCAGCATCCGTGTCTCCGGCTATCTGCGGGACGAGCTGCGCGAGGTCGTCGAGGGTGCGGGCTTCGAGATCGTCGGGGAGTCCTCGTACACCTACGCTCCGTCGGTCGCCGACATCCAGCCCGAGGTACAGATCTTCCTGCGGTGCGGACTGGACGGCACGCCTGACAACCTCTGACCCGCCCGCCCCGGCGCAGGCCGCACGGCCGGAAGGACAGGCATGACGAAGCAGCTCGGAGGTGGTGATCCCGCACCGCCGGCCACACAGGCTCCGCCCGGCACTCCCCTCGCCGCGGGACCGGACGACGCCGAGCCGCTCACCGACAGGCTCCGCTACCTCGACGCGGCGACCCGCCGGATCGCCCGGGGCATGAACCTCGACGAGACCCTGCGCGAACTGTGCCGCGCGGCAGTACCGGCATTCACCGACACCGCGTTCGTGCACCTGTACGCCCCGCTGCCGGTCGGCGACGAGGCGGGCGCCGCCCCCGGCGTCCTGCGGCTGCGCAGCGCGGACCGCGCGTCACCTCGGGCCCCGGACGCGCGGGGCTCCGGACCGCCCCCGGCCGGTCCGCACGCCCTCCCGGCGGCAGAGGTCGTGACCCCCGCCGCGGACGGCCTGCTGAGCAAACTGCTCCAGGACGGGCGACCGGTGTTCGGAAACACACCGGGCGTCACCTCCGCGGCCGCCGAACTGCTCGGGGCGACGAGCGCTCCGGCGGTGCCGCCCGGCCGCCGGCTGATCATCGCCCCGCTGCACGGCCGCAGCCACGTCCTCGGCAGCGCCGTCCTCATCCGCGGACCCGGCCGCCCCGAGTTCACCGATGACGACCTGATCGTCGCCTCCCAGCTCGCCACACACACCGCTCTCGGCCTGGAGAAGGCGATGCTGTACGAGCGTGAGGCGGCCATCGCGGACACGTTGCAGCGCACCATGCTCCCGCCGTCGCTGCCGGAACAGCCCGGTGTCCGACTGGCCAGCCGCTATCTGCCGTCCTCGCGGACCGCGCAGGTCGGCGGTGACTGGTACGACGCGATCCCGCTGCCGGGCAACCGGGTCGCCCTGGTCATCGGCGATGTGATGGGCCACTCCATGACCTCGGCCGCGATCATGGGCCAGTTGCGCACCAGCGTGCAGACCCTGGCCGGGCTCGATCTGCCCCCGGACGAGGTACTGCACCACCTCGACGAGCAGGCGGGCCGGCTGGGCAGCGAGCACACGGCGACCTGCCTGTACGCCATGTACGACCCCGTGCAGCAGCGGCTGCTGGTGTCCAGCGCCGGCCATCTGCCACCGGTGCTGCTGCATCCCGACGGGCGAGCGGAGGTTCTCCGGGTCCCGCCCGGGGCACCGATCGGCGTCGGCAGCGGCGGATTCGAGTCCGTCGAGACACACGCACCGGCCGGGGCGACCCTGCTGCTCTACACCGACGGCCTGGTCGAGTCCCGCGACTCGGACGTGCTGACCGGGGTGGAGGCGCTGCGCGCACGGTTGCGGGCGGCCACGTCCGGGCCCGCGCCGCCGACGCTGGAGAAGCTGTGCGACGAGGCGCTCGGCGCGTTGGGGGCGGGTGGCCGGGACGACGACATCGCGCTGCTCGCCGCCCGCTTCGAGGGCATCCTGCCGGAGACCGTCGCCTACTGGTACATGGCGCCCCGCCCGCAGACCGCGGGCCAGGCCCGCCGGCTGACCCGCCGTACGCTGGGGCACTGGGGACTGGAGTCCCTGGTGGAGACGACCGAGCTGATGGTCAGCGAGGTGGTGGCGAACGCCGTGCGCTTCGCGTCCCGGCCGATCACCCTGCGGCTGCTCTGCACGGACGTGCTGCGCTGCGAAGTGGGTGACGACTCCCCGATCGTGCCGAGGATGCGGCACGCCCGGCTGAGCGACGAGGGCGGCAGGGGCCTGTTCCTCGTCGACCAACTGTCACAGAGCTGGGGTGCGACGAGGGTGAGCACGGGCAAGGTGGTCTGGTTCGAGCAGCCCCTGCCCGACACACCTGCGGACGGCTGAACCCGTCAGCCGGCGCAGCAGTCCCCCTCGGTGCCGCCCGCGGTGATCGCGTCGAGCCGGCAGAAGCAGGAGGCCTCGACCGGTACGTCCGCCAGCGCGGCGGCGAGACGCAGCTGCTGGGCCACCATCTGTGCCTCCCCGGTCCTGCCCAGGCGTGTCAGGCACTCGTGCAGGCCGTGCAGGGACCAGACGTTGTTGGGGTGCTGAAGGGCGCGCGGGAGGGTGCCGTCGAGGCCTAGGTCGGCCCGGTAGACCGCCTCCGCTTCCTCGACGCGGCCCTGTTCGAGGAGGAGGGCGCCGTAGGCGTGCCGGGTGGGCTGCATCCAGCCCCACGGTTCGTCGTAGGGGAGGTTGTCGTCCAGTTCGATGGAGCGTTCCAGTGCGGCGAAGGCGGCGTCGTGGTTGCCCTTGCGGTACTCCAGTTCGCCGTCGAGCATCGCGGAGGCGATCGCGAGGATGTCGGCGCAGGTGTTGTTGAAGAGCATGCGGGTCTCGGGGACCCGGCCGACGGCCTCGTGGAAGAGCCGGCGTTCCGTCTCCGCCTCCGGGACGCGGTGGGTCGAGGAGAGGGCGACGCCGCGGGCGTAGTGGAGCATCGCGGTCGTCACGCAGTACAGCCCGGGATCGGCGGGCATCGGCAGGGCGAGGATGTCGTGCCAGCGGCCGAAGCGGATCAGGGCGTGGAACCGCATGCCGAGGAAGGCCTCGAGCCAGTCGGCCATGGGCGGGCTCGGCACGCGCAGCAGGTCTTCGGGGATGGACGCCTCCAGCTCCGCGGCCGTCCTGAGAGCGACTTCCGACTGGCCGAGGAACATCGCGCCGTAGATCTTGAAGTGGTAGTTGTGCGAGCGGTACAGGGTGTAGAAGTTCATCGCGCCGGCCCGGGCGTGGTACTTCTCGTCGACCGCGATCGCCGCCGTGTTGTCCGAGACCACCCGCCGGTAGTCGCCGCAGAGCACCTCCAGGTGCGACGGCATGTGACGCAGGTGCCCGGCGTCGGGCACCAGCCCGCGCAGGCGGTCCGCGGCCGGCAGGGCGGCTTCGGGGGTCGGGGACATCTCCATCAGGTGGATGTACAGGTGGACCAGGCCCGGGTGGTCGCGTCCCGCGTCGGTGGCGAGGGCGCGTTCGAGGACGGCCCTGGCCTCCGCCGTGCGCGCGCCTTCGGCCGGCTCGCCGGTCCTGAGGTCCCACAGCTGCCAGGGGGTGAGGTTCATCAGCGCGTCGGCGGCGAGGGTGGCCACGTCCAGGTCGTCGGGGGCGAGCTCGTAGACCGCGCGCATCCTGTCGGCGTAGGGGGCGTTCCAGACCGAGCAGTCGTCGACGGCCTTCGCCTGGGGGTAGCGGGCGCGCAGTGCGCCGATCAGGGCCTGTTCGACGGGGGTGGCGGCTGCCGCCTTCACGTGGGCCGTCTCCACGGCGGCGTGGGTGCGGTCGACCGTGCGCACCAGGTCCTCGTCGTCGAAGAACTCCCACGGCTTGTTGTAGTTCGGGCCGAGTGCGTAGGCGATGCCCCAGTGGGCCATCGCGCAGTCGGGGTCGGCCTCGGCAGCCGCCTGGAAGCAGGCGACGGCCTCCTCGTGGTGAAAGGCGTACGTCCACAGCAGCCCGCGGTCGAACCAGAGTTGGGCCTGCGTCGAGGACGTGGTCACGGAGCGTGTGTAGGTGCCGAGGTCGTAGTACTCCATGGCTCAGTCTCCTGCCTGTGCGCCCCGCCGGTCCGTTCCCGAGTCTTCCCGAGAGCACCGGGTCTCGCACCGACAACGGGGACAGGCCCTGCCCGGTTGCGGAGGGCTGCCATTTGCGGTGCCGGCGTCGGTCCGCGTCATCCTGGGTACTCGGCGGGGTGCGGTGCCGAGTCCGGTGCCGCGACCGGGTGATTGGTTCGTGCCGCCCAGGTGCGGGCGGGGGGCCTCGTGGCGCATTCTTGCTGTGTCGCGCGCGTGACGGCGTACGGACGAGGTAGGGCCGATGACTGGGAGCGCCGAGGGCGCAGAGCGGGCGCCGGGCAGGCTGGCGGCGCTGCTGATCGATGCCTCGGCGGAGGCGATCAGCGCGACCGGTGGCCACGCCGGTGGGGTCTACCTGCGCTGCGGCACGCCCGGACTGCTGCGTCTGGCGGTGCTGGAAGGGCTGCCCGGGCCGTTGTTCCGGCCGTGGTGGCGAGTGCATGTGGACCGGCCGTTCCCCGTCGCGGACGCCTATCGGCTCGGGGTCGAGGTGGCGCTGCCCAACGCGACGGAGACGATGCGCCGCTATCCCCAGTTCGCGGCGGGTCTGCCGTTCCCGTTCGGGTCCGTGCACGTTCCGGTCGCGGGTGCGTCGACCGTCTTCGGTGTGCTGACCGTGCTGCTGCCGTCGGCGTCGGACGGCACCGAGCTGCTGCCTCTGCGCGAGCGCGTCGCGCAGTTGGCCGAGGAGCTGGGGATGGCGCTGGAGAAGCTGGAGGACCAGGACGCGTCCGCGGTGTCCTGGGAGAGCGGGCCGCTGTGTGTCCGGCCGCCGGCCAGCCGGCCTCCGTCCGGGCACCTCGGGCGGTTCACCTGGGATCCAGTGACGGGCGTCCTGGCGGCGGACGAACGGCTGAACGCCGTACTCGGCATGGCTGCGGCGGAGGCCCACAGCACGGCGGAGGCGTTCGCGGACGCGGTCGCTCCGGGCGACGCGGTGCGGATCCTGGCGGCGCTGCGCGAGGCAGCCGGTGGCCGGCCGCCGGCGCTGCCGCTGTACGTGCGCACCGCGGACGGCGCCCTTCGCCTGGTCGAGGTCTGGGGGCCGTACGACGACTCCGCCCGCCCGCGTGCGACGAGCGTACGGGGCGTGGTCGTCGACCCGGGGCCGGGCACCGTGGCGGACGCGGCGGCCGATCTGCTGCCGGACGGAGTGCTCTGCCTGGACCGGCTCGGGACGGTCGTCTACGCGAACCCGCCCGCGGCGCGGCTGCTGCGCCGGCCGCGCACCGAGCTGCTGGGCCGGGCCCTGTGGGAGGGCGTGCCATGGCTCAACCAGCCCACCCTCGAGGACCATCTGCGCGGCGCGCTGCTGTCCCCGGACCCGGTCCACTTCCACGTCCGAAGACCGTCCGCGCACGGCCGTGAGCGCGCCACCCAGCCGTTGGCCGGCGACTGGCTCGCCCTGTCCGTCTATCCCGGCCCGGACATTCTGACCTGCACGATCCGTCTGGGGCACCGGGTCGCGGACAGCCCGTCCGGTGCCCCGGAGGCGCACGGCACCCCGGCGACGACCGGCGCGCCCTCGCTCGCCCCGCTGTACCGCCCCATCGTGCTCGCCATCGCGCTGACCGAAGCGGTCACCGCGCGGCAGGTGTCGGCGGTGGTGATGCGGGAGCTGCTGCCCGCGTTCGGCGGCCGACGGCTCGCCATCTACCTGCTGCAGGAGCGGCATCTGTACCTGGCCTGGGAGACGGGCTTCCCCAAGGGGTTCCTCGCCCCGTTCGACGGTGTCGGACTGGACGACCGGCTGCCCGGGGTCGAGACGCTGACCAGTGGCCGCCCGCTGTTCTTCGACTCGATGCAGGAGCTCTCCGACGCCTATCCGGGCATCGCGCTGGACGCGACGGAAGGGGCCCGTGCCTTCCTGCCGCTGATCGCCTCCGGGCGACCCGTCGGCTCGTGCATCCTGGGCTTCGACCGGCCGCGCAGCTTCAGCACCGAGGAACGCACGGTGCTCACCGCCATGGCCGGCCTGATCGCCCACGCCATGGAGAAGGCCCAGCGCTACGAGAGCGAGGCCGCCCTCGCCCGTGGGCTGCAGCAGGCGCTGCTCCCCCGGCGGCTGTCGCAGCACCCGCTGATGGAGACCGCCGGACGCTATCTGCCCGGCACCCAGGGCATGGAGGTGGGCGGTGACTGGTACGACGTCGTCGCCGCCGGGGACGGCCTGGCGCTGGTCATCGGTGATGTGCAGGGGCACGGCGTGCAGGCGGCGGCCACCATGGGCCAGCTGCGCAGCGCCGTGCGAGCCTTCGCGCTCGGCGACCGGCCGCCCGACGAGGTCATGAGCGGCACGAACCACCTGCTCATCGACCTCGACGCCGGCCTGTTCGCGAGCTGCTGCTACATCCGGCTCGATCCAAGGACCGGCGTCGCCCAGGCTGCCGTGGCCGGGCACCCGCCGCCGCTGCTGCGCCGCCCGGACGGCCGTACCCATGTGCTCGACCTGCCCGGCGGGATCGTGCTCGGCGTGGATCCGCAGGCCACGTATCCGGTGTCGGAGCTGCGGATGGAGCCGGGTGCCGTCCTCGCGCTGTACACGGACGGGCTGGTCGAGCGGCCCGGGGTGGACATCGACGACGGCATCAGCGGTCTGCGGGTGGCGCTGGCCAAGGCGGGTGCCCCCGGCGCCCGGCCGGGCGGGCGCTCGCTGGCGGGCGTGGCCGACCGGCTCACGGCGACGGCCCGGCACATGGCGGACCGCCCCGACGACATCGCGCTGCTGCTCGCCACTCGGCGCGCCACGCCCCTGCGCCCGAGCTGAGGCCCGCGCCGATGGCGCTGTGGGCAGCCTCGGCGTCGTATCCCTGTTGCGGGGACGGGAGTTGTCCCAATCAGGGCATCACGCCCGTGGCCGAGGTGTGGGAGAGCCGGCAAGTCCTGTCACGGTCCGTGACGTCTCTCGCCTCCCGGGGCCCGGCAGTGTAGACATGGGCACATGGTCCGACTATTGGGTCGATCCGGGGCCCGGTCGGCCTCTCGTCCCGGCGGTCTGCGCACACGCGGTGCGTCCGACCGCTTCCTTGGAGTGCCCGAACGAGGGGTCCTGAGCGACGAGCCGGCTCAGGGGCGGCGCACGGGGTGGTTCGCCTCGTTGCGGGCGGCGGTGGGCGGGCGCAGTGTCGCCGGGCAGGTGTTCCTGCTGCAGGTGGTGATCGTGCTGCTGCTGGTCGTCGCCGCGGTGGTGGCGCTGGTGCTGCAGGTGCGGTACGACACCACGCAGGAGGCCCGCAACCGCTCGGTGGCCGTCGCCGAGTCGTTCGCCAACGCGCCCGGCACGCGGGAGGCGCTGAGCAGCCCGGATCCGTCCGCGGTGCTGCAGCCCCGTGCCGAGGCGGCGCGCAAGGCCACGGACGTGGACTTCATCGTCGTCATGAACATCGACGGCATCCGCTACACCCACCCCAAGCCGGACCGGATCGGCAAGCAGTTCGTCGGGAACATCGCACCCGCGCAGGCCGGCCGGGTGGTGACCGAGGAGATCACGGGCACCATCGGACCGCTCGTACAGGCCGTCGTACCCATCAAGGCACCCGACGGGCAGGTCGTCGGGCTGGTCTCGGCCGGGGTCACCAAGGCGACCGTGGGCGGGACCGCGGACCGGCAGCTGCCGCTGGTGCTGACCGCGGCGGCGGTGGCGCTCGCCCTGTCGACGGCGGGCACGGCGCTGGTCAGCCGTCGGCTGCTGCGGCAGACACACGGCCTCGGGCCGCACGAGATGACCCGGATGTACGAGCACCACGACGCCGTCCTGCACGCCGTGCGGGAGGGCGTGATCATCGTCGGCACCGAGGGCCGGCTGCTGCTCGCCAACGACGAGGCGCACCGCCTGCTCGACCTGCCCGCCGACGCCGAGGGACACCGGGTGCTGCATCTCGGCCTCGCCCCCGACACCGCCGAGCTGCTGGACTCCGGCCGGATGGCCACGGACGAGGTGCACCTGATCAAGGACCGGCTGCTGGCCGTCAACCAGCGCCCCACCACCCTGCGGGGCCGCCCGTCCGGCAGCGTCGCCACCCTGCGCGACTCGACCGAGCTGCGGGCCCTGTCCGGCCGGGCCGAGGAGGCCCGCGAGCGCCTGAACATGCTGTACGACGCCGGTGTGGGCATCGGCACCAGCCTGGACGTCACCCGCACCGCCGAGGAACTGGCGGAGCTGGCGGTGCCCCGCTTCGCGGACTTCGCCACCGTCGACCTGTACGAGGCCGTGCTGGGCGGCGGGCAGCCGGAGGCGGCGACGCGGCTGCGACGCACGGCGAGTAGCGGCATACGCAAGGACGCGCCGCTGTACCCGGTGGGCGAGCAGCTGAGGTTCGTCGACTCCTCGCCGCAGGCTCGCGCCCTGAAGGACGGACACGCCGTCATCGCGCCGCGGCTGGACGAGGCGCCGGGCTGGCGTGCCCAGGATCTGGAGCGCTCGGCGCAGGTCGTGGAGTTCGGCATCCACTCCCTGATCGCGGTGCCGCTGAGGGCGGGGTCCCTGGTGCTCGGCGTGGTCAGCTTCTGGCGGTCGCAGAAGGGCGAGCCGTTCGACGCGGACGAGGTGGCGCTTGCCGAGGAGCTGGTCGCCCGGGCCGCGGTGTCGATCGACAACGCCCGCCGGTACACGCGCGAGCACAGCATGGCGGTGACGCTTCAGCGCAGCCTGCTGCCGCGCCGGCTGCCCGAGCAGAACGCCCTGGACATCGCCTACCGGTATCTGCCCGCGCAGGCCGGGGTGGGCGGCGACTGGTTCGACGTGCTGCCGCTGTCCGGCGCCCGGGTCGCGCTGGTGGTGGGGGACGTCGTCGGCCACGGGCTGCACGCGGCGGCGACGATGGGCCGGCTGCGTACCGCCGTGCACAACTTCTCCGCCCTGGACCTGCCGCCCGACGAACTGCTCGCGCTCCTCGACGAGCTGGTCGCCCGCATCGACCAGGACGAGGCACAGGAGGGCGACAGCGCCCCGGTGACCGGCGCGACCTGTCTGTACGCGGTCTACGACCCGGTGACCCAGCGGTGCACCATGGCCCGCGCCGGCCATCCGCCGCCGGCCCTGATCCAGCCGGACGGCAGCGTCGGCTTCCCCGACGTGCCCGCCGGTCCCCCGCTGGGCCTGGGCGGGCTGCCGTTCGAGACGGCAGAGCTGGAGCTGGCGCAGGACAGCCGGCTCGTGCTCTACACGGACGGTCTGGTGGAGGACCGCGAACGGGACATCGACGAGGGCCTCGAACTGCTGCGCGACGCGCTGTCCCAGGCCGGCCCGTCGCCGGAGGAGACCTGTCAGGCGGTGCTGGAGGCCCGCCGCCCGACCCGGGCCGGGGACGACATCGCGCTGATCGTGGCGGGCACCCGGGCGCTCGGGGCCGACCTGGTCGCCGAATGGGAGGTGCCGTCCGATCCGGCGGCCGTGGGCCAGGTGCGCTCCGACGTGACACGGACGCTCGAGGCGTGGGGCCTGGAGGAGCTGTCGTTCACCACGGAGCTGATCCTGAGCGAGCTGGTCACCAACGCGATCCGGTACGGCGGTGAGCCGATCCGGGTCCGGATGCTGCACGACCGCAGTCTCATCTGCGAGGTCTTCGACAGCAGCAGCACCTCGCCGCATCTGCGCTACGCGACCATGACGGACGAGGGCGGGCGCGGTCTCTTCCTCGTCGCGCAGCTGGCCGACCGCTGGGGCACCCGGTACCTGCCCGCGGGCAAGGTGATCTGGGCGGAGCAGCCGCTGCCGTAATCGGCGGCTGTTTGTACATAGGTACGAACCTTCGACGCAACCGGTGCCTCTCACGCGCGCCATCTGATAGGAAACCTTCCTATCAGTGTCAGGCAACGGCCAACACTCCACCCCCCACCTCCACTTGGAGCCGCCGTGAAGCACCCAGCACGCACGTCGCGCCGAACTCTGCTCGCCCTCGTCGGCGCATCCCTCGCGTCAGCCCCACTCCTCAACTCCCCCCACGCGTCCGCGGCCGCGGTGGGACTCGACGACCCGGCGAAGAAGGAGATCGCCATGAAGCTGGTGTCGAGTGCGGAGAACTCCTCGCTCGACTGGAAGGCGCAGTACAAGTACATCGAGGACATCGGCGACGGCCGCGGCTACACCGCCGGGATCATCGGCTTCTGCTCCGGCACGGGCGACATGCTCGACCTCGTCGAGCTCTACACCGACCGCCGCCCCGGCAACGTCCTCGCCCCGTACCTGCCGGCGCTGCGACGGGTGGACGGCACCGACTCCCACGACGGACTCGACCCGAACTTCCCGCGCGACTGGGCCCGGGCCGCACAGGACCAGGAGTTCCGGCGGGCGCAGGACGACGAGCGCGACCGCGTGTACTTCGGCCCGGCCGTGCGGCAGGGCAAGACGGACGGGCTGCGCGTGCTCGGCCAGTTCGCGTACTACGACGCCATCGTCATGCACGGCGACGGCACCGACCCGACCAGCTTCCGCAACATCCGCAGGCGTGCGCTGAACCAGGCCCGGCCGCCGGCGCAGGGCGGCGACGAGGTCACCTACCTGCACGCGTTCCTGGACGCGCGGGTGTGGGCCATGAAGCAGGAGGAGGCCCACAGCGACACCAGCCGGGTCGACACCGCCCAGCGGGTCTTCCTGCGCGCGGGCAACCTCGATCTGAACCCGCCGCTCGACTGGCAGGTGTACGGGGACAGCTACCACATCGGCTGACCCGTCCACGGGGTGCCGTGCCGCCGTCGCGCGGTGCGGCACCCCGCGTCGTCCTCACACTTTTCAGCCCATAGAATTGATTTATGAGCTCATAGGTCGGACCCGTGTACCGACTTAGGCTTGCCTTAGTTTAGGCTTCCCGTCGAGATCACTTTTGTCATCGCTCGAAGGGACCCTGATCATGCCCCGCCCCCTGCGGGTAGCCATCGTCGGAGCCGGCCCCGCCGGGATATACGCCGCCGACGCCCTGCTCAAGTCCGACGTGGCCGCCGAACCCGGTGTGTCCATCGACCTCTTCGAGCGCATGCCGGCGCCGTTCGGACTGATCCGGTACGGCGTCGCCCCCGACCACCCCCGCATCAAGGGCATCATCACGGCCCTCCACCAGGTCCTCGACAAGCCGCAGATCCGCCTCTTCGGCAACGTCGACTACCCGACCGCCATCAGCCTGGACGACCTGCGCGCGTTCTACGACGCCGTGATCTTCTCGACGGGTGCGACGGCGGACCGGGCGCTGCCGATACGGGGTGTCGACCTCGACGGGTCGTACGGCGCCGCGGACTTCGTCTCCTGGTACGACGGCCACCCGGACGTTCCGCGCACCTGGCCGCTGGAGGCCGAGAAGGTCGCCGTCCTCGGCGTCGGCAACGTCGCCCTCGACGTGGCCCGCATCCTGGCGAAGACGGCGGAGGAACTGCTCCCGACGGAGATCCCGCCGAACGTCCACGAGGGCCTCAAGGCCAACAAGGCCCTGGAAGTCCACGTGTTCGGCCGCCGCGGCCCGGCGCAGGCGAAGTTCAGCCCCATGGAGCTGCGCGAGCTGGACCACTCCCCCAACATCGAGGTCATCGTCGACCCCGAGGACATCGACTACGACGCGGGCTCGATCGAGACCCGGCGCGGCAACAAGCAGGCCGACATGGTCGCCAAGACCCTGGAGAACTGGGCGATCCGCGACGTCGGCAACCGGCCGCACAAGCTGTTCCTGCACTTCTTCGAGTCGCCCTCCGAGATCCTCGGCGAGGACGGCAAGGTCGTCGGCCTGCGCACCGAGCGCACCGTCCTCGACGGCACCGGCAACGTCAAGGGCACCGGCGAGTTCAAGGACTGGGACGTCACCGCGATCTACCGCGCGGTCGGCTACCTCTCCGACAAACTCCCCAAGCTGCCCTGGGACATCGACTCGGGCACGGTCCCGGACGAGGGCGGCCGGGTCATCCAGGAGTCCGGCGAGCACCTGCAGTCGATGTACGTCACCGGCTGGATCCGGCGCGGCCCGGTGGGCCTGATCGGCCACACCAAGGGCGACGCCAACGAGACGGTGTCGAACCTGCTGGCCGACTTCGCCAATGGCCGTCTGCAGACGCCGGGTTCGCCCGAGCCGGAGGCGGTGGAGGCCTTCCTCGCCGAGCGCGAGATCCGCTTCACCACCTGGGACGGCTGGTACAAGCTCGACGCCGCCGAGAAGGCACTGGGCGAGCCCCAGGGCCGTGAGCGCGTGAAGCTCGTCGAGCGCGAGGACATGCTGCGGGAGAGCGGCGCGTAAGACGCCGTAGCCGAAGCTGAGGCTGAAGGCTGAGGGCCGGGGGTCCCAACCCTCGCTGAGGGCCGGGGGTTCCAACCCTCGGCCCCCTCGGTCTTTATCGGCGCGCTTGCGGTGATCAGTACCTGTTAGCGTCCCCCGGTGTTCTCCCTCCTCGAGCCCCCTTTCTTCACCCGGCTGCGCGACGCGCGCCGCGTGCTCGTCGCCGGTGCGGGCGGCGGTTTCGACGTGTACGCCGGACTGCCCCTGGCGCTCGCGCTCCGCGCGGCCGGCAAGGAAGTCCAGCTGGCCAACCTGTCCTTCTCGGACCTGTTCGGACTCTCACTCGACGCGTGGGTGGACCACGACGTCGCGGCGATATGCCCCGACACGGCAGTGCGGGGCGACTACTTCCCGGAGCGGACGCTCGCGCGGTGGCTCGCCGTGCATGACCTGCCCGACACGGTGTACGCGTTCCCCCGCACAGGGGTCCAGCCGCTCAGGGCCGCCTATCGCACGCTCCTGGAGCACCTGGGCGGCGTGGACGCCATCGTGCTGGTGGACGGCGGGACCGACATCCTGATGCGCGGCGACGAGCACGGGCTGGGCACGCCGGAGGAGGACATGGCCAGCCTGGCCGCAGTGTCCGGGCTGGACGAGGTTCCGGTGCGGCTCGTGGCCTGCCTCGGGTTCGGCGTGGACTCCTATCACGGGGTCAACCACTCCCTGGTGCTGGAGAACCTCGCCGCGCTGGACCGCGAGGGCGGCTACCTGGGGACGTTCTCGCTGCCGCGCCACAGCGAGGAGGGGCGCGCGTACCTCGACGCGGTGGAGCATGCCCAGCGGGCCACGCCGGACCACCCGAGCATCGTCCAGGGTTCCGTCGCGGCTGCCGTGCGCGGCGACTTCGGCGACGTCCGGTTCACCGAGCGCACCAGGAACAGCGAACTCTTCATCAATCCGCTCATGACCCAGTACTTCTGCGTCGACGCACCCGCCCTGGCCGGCCGCAACCTGTATCTCGACCGGATCGAGAACACCGCGCTGATGCGCCAGATCAGCTCGGTCATAGCGGAATTCCGCGACGAGCTCACCCATCAACGGCCACCGCGCGCATACCCCCACTGACGCGCCCGCGTCTCACATTTCGGTGAAGCCTCCCCACCGCGCGCGGGAGTTGCCTACACTCCTGATCTTCACACAAGCTCCACACAGGGGGGATATTTCTCCATGCGCATACGCATCGTCGCCACAACCGCCGTCGCCGCCGGCACGCTCGCCGTACTGTCCGCCGCACCGGCCCAGGCCACCGAGTACTCGTCCGCGCTGAAGATCCGCGGCATCCAGTACGACGCACCCGGCAGCGACTCGAACAACTGCCGGACCGGCAACACCGACGAGGAGTACCTGACGATCAAGAACTACTCGTCCGGTACCACGGTCAACCTCAAGGGCTACGTCGTGAAGGACAAGGCCGGCAACCGGTTCGCCTTCACCGCCAACCACTACCTCCAGCCCGGCGACTACGTGAAGCTCCGGGGCGGCAACGGCAGCGACTCCGACGCGAAGAACGTCGTCTACCGCGACAACTGCAACTTCATGTGGAACAACGACAAGGACTCGATCTACCTGAACAAGCCCTCCGGCGCCGGGGCGGACTCGCACTCCTACACCAAGAGCGGGAACGACCGGGACGGCAACGGCTACATCACGTACCACAACTGAGCGGACCCCGAGTCACGAGCAGGACCCGCCCCAATGCGGATGGTGGGCGGGTCCCGCTCACCGAGTCATTGTCATGACCGGAAGCGGTGCGGACCACGAGTGAGGGACGCCGGCCGGTGCGGATGGCGCACACCCCGTGTGCGGACCCCGCCCAGCGGGCAGGCATCTGCGGCGACGATACTGATACGAGCACGTGCTCCCGCCCACAGATGGACCCCATGCCCAGCTCCTCCAGCCCCCGCCCCACGACTCCCCCCTCGGTGTGGTTGGCCCGTGGCCGACATCTCGGGCCCGCCGCGGAAGAGGTACTCCGGCTCAGCCTGCGCCGGCTCAAGGACAGCCGGACCATCGACGACTTCCTGGAGCTGCCCGAGACCGAGGGCGCCCAGGAGTGGATCTTCGAGGCCCGATGGCGGGTCGCGGGGTCGGTGACCGTGCGAGCCCGGCTCACCGTCGAGCACGACTCCGGCAGCGGCCAGGACTGGATGCTGGCAGCGGAGGCAGAGGCGCCGTGGGACCCCCGGTGGCCGTCGCCGGCCGCCCTGTTCTGGCCTCAGGAACCCGACGCGACCTGGGACCACACGCCGGTCTCGGACCTGCGCCTTACGGACATCAACCCCCTGCCTTCGGACGACAAGGCCGTACGGCAGCTGCTGCGGGACTGCGCGCGAGACGGCTGGGGCATCCATGTGGTCGTCCACGAGGCCATGACCACGGACCAGCGCGGCCGCACGCCGCTGGCCGGGATGCTGCCGCCGGGCCTGCGGCATCGGCTGGTCGAGCACCGTGCCGCCCCCAGCCAACTGCGCGTCGTGAACTGGGCCCTGCGGGACCTCGGCGTGCAGGTGCCGCGCGGGGGCGCCGTGGTGCTGCCCGGCAACCCGGCGCCGTCCGGCTACGACGCGGACGACTTCGCCGTACGCAGCGTCTTCCTCGACGGCACCGAACCGGCCGAGCTCATTCACGCCGTGACGCGGTTCGCCGCCCTGGCGCGCCCACTGCCGGACGGCGCCGAGCAGGCCCTCACCGCCCTGCGGGAGGACTGGCGGCTGCTGACGCTCGAGGAGGAGCTCGATCGTGAGCGCAAGCTCGTGGCGATGTACGCCGAGGCGCTCGAGGCGATGACGAAGTCCCGCGATCTGTACCGGGAGGCCGCCGAGCAGGCGCACGCGGCGCTGGCCGCCTTCCGGGAGTCCGCCGACGCCGCGCCCGAGAGCCCGCTCGAGACCCCCGCGTCCCCGGCGGCGTCCCCGCTCCAGCAGCTGACCCGGACCTTCGAGCGCCTCAAGGTCTCCGGCCGGACACGCAGGCCCGCGGCCGAGTCGGGGGACGCGCAGGAGGCCAGGGCCGTCGAGGAGCAGCCGCAGATCCCGGGCCGCCGCGGGGCGTAGGACGGCTGCGCCGGATCAGTGGATGGGGCGTACTGCGTCCTGCGGGCTCGCTTCGGCGCGCGGGTGGACGGATCGTGCGCCTGCGCGAGCAGGTGACCGGGCCGATCCGTGCGTCTTCCGTCCTGACGGGTGACGGGGTGCGGCCGAGTGAGCGCTGCCATGCAATGCACAGGCCGCAAGGGGGAATCCGACCGGCAGGTGCACATGGTGCGCGCCGCCGGCAGGAGGAGGGTCCATGGAGTCGACCACCGCGGTGATCGTCGTCGTCGTGGCCCTCGCGGCCGTCGTGCTCGCCGTCGCCTTCTGGGTACTGGCGCGGCTCGTGCGGACGCGGCGTGTGATGCGGCGCGCCGGACTGCCGACGGGGCCGCGCTGGGTGTTCTGGGGCGCGGTTCTGTACTTCGTGCTGCCCACCGATCTGATGCCCGATCCGGTGTATCTGGACGACATCGGCGTGCTCTTGCTGGCACTGCGTACCCTGCGCCGTTCTCCCGATGCGGGACCGCCGGACGCCGTTGATTACAGAAAGTAAGGAAACCAATCACTCGTTCGATTCGTTTAAGTAAGTGGAGACCGAGGGGCGTCGGCGGGCCGAAGGGCGCCCCTGGGTGACCAAGCTCGATCGGAGCAGCACCTGTGAGGGAGAGACGATGCAACCGTTCGCGCTCAACTATGCACGGCCGGCAGCGGAGTTGGAGGTCGCCGCTGCATATGCTTACGACTCCGGTCTGCAGTTGAACGTGCTGCGTGACGGGCGAATAGCCGCCTGTGATCACGCGCTCTTGCGGGAGTTGGGGACCACGACATCCACGGCGGGCTCGAAGACCCACTTCGACGACTGAACGCAGGTCGCCGACGATGACGGTCTTGATTGTGACCAACGAAGAAGACGTGACGGCGGACATGGTGGTCGTGCACCTGAACGCATCCGGCGTTCCGGTGGTCCGGCTCGATCCCGCCGACGTGACCGACGGGGTCGCCCTGTCGGGCGAGTATGTGCACGGCTCTTTCCGTGGCCATCTGTCGTCCGCGGGACGCCTGGTGAGCGTCAGCGGCCTGCGGTCGATCTGGATGCGCAGGCCGGGGGCCGCGGCGGCGCGGGCTGCCGTGCCCTCCGCCTGGCTGACGCAGGAGGCGGAGCAGGCGCTGTACGGCATGCTGCGCGGCTGTGACGTGCGCTGGATGAACCATCCCGACGCGGCGCGCCGGGCTCGCTACAAGCCCTGGCAGCTGCGGCTGGCGCAGCGCTGCGGTCTGCCCGTTCCGGCCACATTGATCACGACGTTCCCGCAGGCCGCCCGTGATTTCGCCGAGCGGTATCCGGATCTGGTGGTCAAGCCGGTGTCCGGCGCGCACCCACAGGATCCGCCGCGCGCGGTGCCGACCAGCAGGGTGGGGCCGGACGCGGACTTCTCCGCTGTCGCGTTCGGGCCCACGCTGCTGCAGCGGCGCGTGGCCAAGCGTGCCGACATCCGTCTCACCGCGGTGGGCGAGCAGCTGCTGGCAGCCCGCAAGGCGACGGGTACAGAGACCGAGGTGGACGTCCGGTTCGCCGCGTCCGACGCGCCGTGGTGTCCCGTCGAGGTCGCGCCGCGTGTCGCCGAGGGCGTCCGCGCCTATCTGAAGGACGCGGAACTCGCCTACGGCGCCTTCGATTTCGTCGAGGACGCCGACGGGACGTGGTGGTTCCTGGAGTGCAACCAGTCGGGGCAGTTCGGGTTCATCGAGGTCGACACGGGCCAGCCGATCGCCCGCACCATCGCCGAGTGGCTCGCGCAGCCGGCCTCCGAGGAGCAGCCGCACGCCAACGGGGCGAGCGCGAAGGTGCCGTGACCGGTCCGCCCGGCCGTCCGGGCTCAGAGCGACTGCGGCCCCGGCGGCAGTGCGCTTCGCTGCCAGGTCGGGGCGGGGGGTGCGGGGCGTCCGGGAGGGGGTGCGTGGCCGCTGGACTGCAACAGGGGCTGCATGGCGAACTCGATTTCCCTGCTGACGCGTTCGGCCTCCCTGCGTACCTGGGTGGGGATGTCGCCGCGCTCCGCGATGAGCCGGTCGTAAATGGGGGAATCCTGGAACACCCGTCAACGCGCCTTTCATGTCGTGGCCCTGTGTGCAGATGGGCACGGCTGTCGAGTCTAGGCGCCGACGCACACTGAAGTACGAATTCTGCCAGAGCGCTTGACGTGCGACGAACGGGCGGTTCCACCCCGACGCGTGGTCGCGGTGCCGCCCGTCCCCCGCTGCCCGCCGCCCGGGTCAGGCGCCCGTCGTGGCACCGGGCCGGACGATCATCAGCACCGTGACGGTCGCCCACAGGAGGTTGAAGATGCCGGTGAACATGGCGAGTTGAGCCGTGACCGAGCGCTCCACGGGCTTCTCGGCGCTCAGTTGGCCGACGAGTTCCTCCTGGCGGGGCAGGACGAAGGCGATCAGGATGCCGGCGGCCGCGGCGGTCAGGGCGATGGACGTGATGAGCCATCCGCTGCCCAGCACTCCCATCGCCAGGCCGGTGGCCAGGCCGAGGACGGGGACCGACACCCCGATGGCGCCGTAGACACGGCAGATGCGGTGCAGGAGCCGGACGGTGCCCACCGCCACCGCCCCGTCGGTCGCCGGGACGCGGCGCGCGGCCGGGGGGAACATGCTGGCCGCGACGGTGACGGGGCCGACCGCGATGATGGCGGCCAGGACGTGAAGGGTGAGGAGGATCTTGGTCACCCGCCCCACGCTAGGGATCTTCCGGGTGATCGCACAGGGGCAGAAACGACAGCCTCCAACGGGTTCCCGCCAAGCGCGCTCTCCGCCCTTTCACCACACATCACCGAATCCACCTGTGCTTATGCCGGTGGCGGGAATCCGCCTAGGGTGTCCTTCATGCACACCGTGGCGATCCTTGTTCTCGACAACGTGGTGCCGTTCGACATGGCGACACCGTTCCAGATGTTCGGCTGGACACGGCTGCCGGACGGCCGCCGTCCCTACCGGGTCCGGCTGTGCGCCGAGTCGCCGGAGGTGCGCACGGAGGGCTTCGCCCTGCGGATCGACCGAGGGCTGGACGGGCTGGAGGACGCGGACACGATCATCGTGCCGGGCTGCGACGAGACCGGACCGCCCTCCCCCGGCGTGGTGGCGGCCCTGCGCGAGGCGGCCCGGGCGGGCACCCGGATCGCATCCGTCTG
This sequence comes from Streptomyces sp. NPDC107528, assembly GCF_055639295.1. Taxonomy (NCBI): domain Bacteria; kingdom Bacillati; phylum Actinomycetota; class Actinomycetes; order Kitasatosporales; family Streptomycetaceae; genus Streptomyces; species Streptomyces sp. NPDC107528. The sequence continues at coordinate 169,053 of NZ_JBVKAV010000005.1, read as the reverse complement.
CGTGGGCGCCTTCGTCCTGGCCGAGGCCGGACTGCTGGACGGACTGCGCGCCACCACCCACTGGATGGGCACCGACGAGCTCGCACGGCGCTTCCCCGACGTCCACGTGGAGCCGGACGTGCTGTACGTCGACAACGGGCAGATCCTCACGTCCGCCGGGGCCGCAGCGGGACTGGACATGTGTCTGCACATGATCCGGCGGGACCTGGGCTCGGCCGTGGCCGCGCACACCGCGCGCATGTCCGTCGTACCGCTGGAACGGGAGGGCGGACAGGCGCAGTTCATCGTGCACGAGTATCCGCCGGTGCCGCGCGGCTCGGCGCTCGAACCCCTGCTGGAGTGGGTCGAGGACAACCTGGCCGGGGAGGTCACCTTGGCAGCGTTGGCGGAGCGCTCGGGGATGAGCGAGCGCACCTTCAGCCGCCGGTTCCGTGAGCAGACCGGCACCACGCCGCTGCAGTGGCTGCTGCGGGCGCGCGTGCGGCGGGCCCAGTATCTGCTGGAGAACAGCGACCATCCGATCGAACGGATCGCGCGTCAGGCGGGGTTCGGGTCGCCGACGGCGTTCCGTGAGCGCTTCCGCCGGGTGGTCGGCACCACGCCGCACTCCTATCGGGCCGCGTTCCGGGCCAAGGCCTTGGTCGGCGCCGCGTCCTGACCGGGGCGAGGCCTGCTGTCAGGTCACGGTGGGATAAATCACCCGAGTCCACACGGGCCGTCAGCAGTTGGACAAGGGTATCGATCCCGCCCCAAGGACGGTGTACGCCCATGAACTGCTCCAGCCGCCTTCTCTGCGTCCTCTACATCGCCACGAGCGCGGGGCTGGCCTGGACCTCGGTCCTGGAGATCCGGTACGGGCCCGCGTGGGCGGCGTGCCTGTTCGCCGCCGCCAGTCTCGTGCCGGTCATCGCGGTGGTGCGGGAGACCGTGATCGGCGACCAGCGGCGGTGGCTCCTGGAGCTGGTGACACGCGCCGGGCGCGCCGGCGACGCCGCCGAGGCGATCGTCCGTGCGGAGCTCGACTCCGCGTGCTGCGAGCGCTGGTGGACGAGCCTCGGCAGTGAGCACGAGGTGACGTGCCGGCACTGGATGCCGAGGAGCAGCAGCGCCGCGTGAGCGTCCGTGACGCCGACCCGCGCGCCGGGGTGGCGCGGGGCGGGACGGCGTCACGGACGGGTGTCACCGCCCGAGCGCCCGGTCGGCCTCCTCGCTCAGCAGGGCGACGTAGTCACGCGTCCAGCCCTCGATGGTGGCGCGGTCCCACAGGTCGGCCGAGTACTCCACGAAGCCCTTGAGTTCGTCGCCGGCCGGGACGAGCCCGAAGGTGAGTTCCGTGCGGGCCGCCGCGGGCGCGAGGTCCTCGATGGCCGTGGTCAGACCGGGCAGTTCGACCTCCGCGTCCAGAGAGCTCTGGTAGGCGAAGCCGACGTCCAGCCGGTCCGGCACGTCGACACCCTTGCGCTCCCGCATCGCCGGGGCGATCCGGCGCACCGGCAGGGCCTGGTCCATGCACTCCACGGTCGTCCGGGCGACCTGGTCCGTCAGGGTCGCGAAGGAACCCGCCACACCCTGTCGCACCGGCAGCGCGAAGCCGGTGACCGTGCAGGCCAGCAGGGACTCGAACGCGCGGCGCTCACGGTTGGCGTAGGAGACGTTGAACACGACGTCGGACTGCCCGGACTTCCGCGCGAGCATCCGGCCCAGCGCCGCGGCCGTGACCACGAACGGCGTCGTCCCCCGCTCCCTTGCCAGCCGCTCCACGGCGGCCCGGGTCTCGGCCGGCACGGTGAACATCACGGCGCCGCCCCGTCCGCTCGCGCTCTGCGGCCGGGGCCGGTCCAGCGGCAGGTCGACGGTGAACGGCACTCCGTCGAGCTCGCGCAGCCAGAACTCCACCTTCCGCTCCTCGGCCGCCTCGTCCACCTGCTCCTGCTGCCAATGGGCGTACGCCACGGGCTGGCACTGCACGGGCGGCAGGGCATGGGGCTCGCCTTTCACGGCCGAGCCGTAGAGCCCGGCGAGTTCCTTCAGGAGCAGGCTGACGGACCATCCGTCGCAGGCGGAGTGGTGCAGGACGAGGAGCAGTGTCCAGTTGCTCTCGCCGGTGCGCAGGAGGCGCAGCGCCATCGGAATCCCGCCGGTGGGGTCGAGTGGCGTCTCCGCCGCCTCGGAACTGGCCCGGTCCAGCGCCGCCTGCCGTTCTCGGGCGGGCAGCCCGGTCAGGTCCCGCACCGGCAGCTCCGCCGGGCGGGCCCGCAGCACCTGCTGCTCCCAGCCGTCGCCGCTGCGGGCCAGGCGGGTCCGCAGCCCCTCGTGCCGCTCGACGAGCCCGGTCAGGGCGGTGCGCAGGGCCGCCACGTCCAGGTCGCCGGTGAGGGTGATCCGCAGGGCCACGTTGAAGACCTGTGGGAGCCGGTGGTCGGCGTGCACGGTGGCGAAGCGGGACTGCTGCACGGTGGCGGGGGCGCGGTGCTCCACCGTGCCGGGTCCGTCCTCGTCCGCCTCGGGTGAGGCACTCGCGGTCGCCGGCGCCGCGGTCTCGCCCGCCGCCGCGGCCAGTTGGGCCGTCATGGCCCGTAGCGTCGGTTCCTGGTAGAAGCTCAGCATCGGGTACTCGGATGCAAAGTCCTCCCGGACCCGGTTGACCAGCCGCATCGCGGTGATCGAGTGGCCGCCCAGGTCGAAGAAGGAGGCGTCGGCCGCGATGCCGTCGGCGTCGATGCCGAACTCTTCGGCCCACAGCTCCCGCACCCGCCGCTCGATGCCCGTCAGGTGTCCGGCGGTGGGAGTTTCGCCGCCGGCACTCGGCGTGCGGGCCGGTGCCGAGGTGACGAGGTCGGGCGCCGGCAGCGCGGCGCGGTCCAGCTTGCCGTTGCCGCTCACGGGCAGCGCGGGCAGGACCCGCCAGGCGCGCGGCACGAGGTACTCCGGGAGCCGGGCCCCCAGTTCCTCGGCCAGCAGATCGGCATAGGCCTGCCGGTCGTCGGCCGCATCGCCGATCGGGTCGGCGGGGACGGCATAGGCCGCGAGGTACGCGTCGCCGCGATCGTTGCGCCGGGCGAGTACCGCCGCCTCGCGCACGCCGTCCAGGGCGTTGAGTGTGCGGGAGACCTCCTCCGGTTCGACCCGGAAGCCCCGGATCTTCACCTGGTCGTCGGCCCGGCCGCAGAACTCCAGCGTCCCGCCGCCGGTCCAGCGGACCAGATCGCCGGTGCGGTACCTGCGGGCGTCCGGGCCGCCGTCCAGGTCGGGCAGGAACCGCTCGGCGGTGAGTTCGGGGCGGTGCAGGTAGCCGAGGGCCACGCCCGGTCCGCCGACGTACAACTCCCCCACCGTGCCGACGGGCACCGGGCTGCCCGACTCGTCGAGCACGCTCAGCCGTACGTTGTCGGCCGGGCGCCCTATCGCGATGGGACGGGCGGGGTCGTCGTTGTGCGCGGCGACGGTTTCCGCGGTGCACAGCACGGTGGTCTCGGTGGGCCCGTAGACGTTCACCGTCTCGTACGACGCCTCGGGACGCGGCCTGGTGCGCAGTACGTCTCCGCCCAGCAGGAGGTGACGCAGGGGCGGCTGCTCGTGCGGAGGCAGCCGCAGCAACTGTTCGCCCAGGGCGGTGGGGAGGATGGAGAAGGTGACGCTCTCGCCGGCGTACCACCGGGCCAGGGACAGCGGGTCCCTGCGGATTTCCTCGTCGGCGATGGTGACCGACGCCCCCGCGGTCAGTGCCGGCCAGATCTCCAGGATCGAGGCGTCGAAGCTCTGACTGCACACGGCGGCGCTGCGGTCGGCCGAGGTGAACGCGAAACGCCGGTGGTGCCATTCGCACAGGTCGACGACCGCGCGGTGCGCCAGCACCACCCCCTTGGGTGTGCCGGTGCTGCCCGAGGTGTAGATGACGCAGCACGGGGTCTGGTCGTCGGTGGCGGACGCGGGGCGCGGCGGGTGGGGTGCGGTCGCGGTCGCGTCGGGGGGTACGACGGTCACGCCCGGCGGCAGCTTCAGAACGGCCGCCCCGGCAGGCGCCGACACCACGGTCCGCGCCCCGCACTCGGCGATGACCTGCTCGGCGCGCACCCGGCCGAGGGACGGATCCAGCGGCACGTAGGCGCGGCCCGCTCTGAGTGCGGCGAGCATGGCGACGACGAGGTCGGTGGAGCGCGGCAGCCACAGCGCCACGACCTCGGCACCGCCGTCCGTGGCGGGCTGTTCCCGCAGGGCGGCGGCCAACTGCTCGGCCCGGTCGTTCAGTTCGCGGTACGACAGCCGTGTGTCGCCGCTGATCACGGCAGTGCTGTGCGGCCGCGCTGCCGCCTGCCGGGCGACCAGGTCGTGGACGGTGGTGTCCGCGAGCGGGCGGGACGGGCCGTGCTGCCAGGACCTCGGAACGGGCTCCCCGTCGGCGGCGGTGTCGACGGCCGCCGGAGCGAGCCGGGACAACGGCGTGTCAGGGGTGTCGACCGCTGCGGCGAGCAGTGTCCGGAAGGTGGCGAAGAAGTCGTCGACCGTCTCCTGGTCGAAGAGGTCGGTGTTGTACTCCAGGTGGCAGCGGATGCCCTCGCTCTGGTCCGTGAAGTAGACCGTGAGGTCCGTCAGGGACTTGTCCGGGCCGGCGTCCAGCGGTGTGGCCTCGATGCCGGGCAGGTCGAAGCGGAACGGTTCGGCGCGCTGGAACTCCGCGAACGCCTGGAACACCGGAGTCCGGTCGACCGCCCTGGGCGGGGCGAGCTCGCGCACCACTGTCTCGAAGGGCACGCGCGCGTGGTCGTACGCGTCGAGAGCGACCGTGCGCACGCGGTCCAGCAGCGTGCCGAACGCCGGATCGCCGGACAGGTCGAGGCGCAGCGCGAGGGTGTTCACGAAGAACCCGAGCACCTGCTGGGCCCGCTCGGGCCGGTCCGAGATGGGGGTGCCGACGACGATGTCCGTCTGCCCGGTGATCCGGTGCAGCATCGCCCCGTAGCCGGCGAGCAGGGTCATGAACAGGGTGCTGCGGCGGGCGCGGCTCAACTCCCGCAGCCGCCCGGAGAGTTCCGGGTCGAGCGTGTGGAAGACCGCCCGGCCGTTGGAGGTCATCGTCGGCGGGCGCGGCCGGTCGGTGGGCAGGGCGAGGACGGGCAGGTCGCCGTCGAGGGCGCGGCGCCAGTGGGCCAGGTCCTCGTCGGCCTCGGGGCTGTTCGCGGACGCCGCCTGCTCCCTGGCGTGGTCGGCGTAGCTCCAGGTGAGCGGGGGCAGGTCGGGAGTGGTGCCGTCGCGTTCGGCGCGGTAGAGCGCGGAGAGGTCGCGGGCGAGAACCGTGGCGGAGGCCGCGTCGACCACGATGTGGTGGAGGGACAGCACGAGGACGTGTTCCGCCTCGGCGAGCCTGACCAACCGGGTGACGAACAGCGGCCCGTCCGCCAGGTCGAAGCGGCGTGCGCTCTCCGCCGCCAGGAGGTCGCCGAGCGCGGTCCGCGGGTTGCCGGTGCCGTCGACGACCTCGAAGTCGGGCTCGACCGGCGCTGCCCGCACCACCTGTCGTGGCTCGCCTCCGCTCTCCCGGAAGACGGTGCGGAGGCCCTCGTGCCGGGCGACGAGGCCGCGCAGTGCCGCGCGCAATGCGGGTACGTCGAGGGGGCCTTCGAGGCGGATCGCCTTGACCTCGTTGTAGGCGGTACGACCAGGGAGCAGGCGCTCCAGGAACCAGATCCGTTCCTGGCCGGGCGACAGCGGCGCCTCGGCAGGGGCCGGCGCGGCCGTCCGCCGGTATGTGCGGCGCAGCGCGTCCAGATGTGGCAGGCCCTCGCGCAGGTCGTCCGGGGCGACACCGAAGTCGACGAGGGCGACGATCTCGTCGGCGCCCGCCGCGGTCACCGCGTCCACCACCGGGCGGACGCTGTCCACCGTGCCGATCAGGGCGCGCTGGTCGCAGTAACGGCCGTAGGCCCGGCGGAACACCGCGTCCAGGTCGTCCTCGCTGAGCTCGGCCAGGTCGACGTTGTGTCCGAGGCTGTTGGTGACACCGCTGAACACGGACAGGGACGCGCGCATATAGCGGGAGAGCGGTTCGTACGCCTCGCTCCGTGCGATGTCGTGGTCGGCCGCGAGGTAGGTGTGCAGCAGGACGGCGACCCGCCCGGCGTCCGGGTCCAGGCCGTGCTGGGCCCGGGTACGCCGGTAGCGGGCGATGTTCTCCCCGAGCTGTTCGACGCTCTGGGTCATCAGGTTGGTGACGATGCCCAGGTCGTGACGGGCGGCGAGTTCGAAGGAGGCGGGGTTGCCGACCACCGCGGTGTACATGGGCGGTGCGTCCTGCACCGGACGCGGGAAGAGGTGTACCTCGGCCTCGCCGGCCCCACTGGCCCGGCGCACGGGTTCGCCGTGCCAGAACTTCCTCACCTCCTCCAGCTGTTCGTACATCAGCTCCTTGTGCCGGCCGAAACGGTCGGGGAAGAACACGAAGTCCTTGGCGCTCCAGCCGCTGGCGACGCCGATGCCGACACGCCCGCCGGACAGGTTGTCCACCATCGACCACTCCTCGGCGACCCGGATGGGGTCGTGGAGCGGCAGGACGACGGAGCCGGCGTTGAGCCGGATGCGTTCGGTCTCCCGGGACAGCGCGGCGGCGAGCACGGCGGGGTTGGGGAAGAGGCCGCCGAAGGAGTGGAAGTGACGCTCGGGCATCCACAGCGCATGGAAGTCGTGCCGATCGGCGAACCGGGCGACGTCCATGAGAAGTTCGTACGGGCCGCCCTTCGCCGGCCCGGAGGCCTCCTGCGGGTAGTCGCCGAAGAAGTAGACGCTGAAGTCAGCGGTGCGGGCGGCGGTGCGGGCGGCGGGTTGGCTCACGGGTGCGGTGCGGGAGTCGGTGACGGCGGCGGCGTTCCAGGCCATGGCGGCGACCGGGGCGGGTGCCTCCGCGGGAACAGCCGGTTTCGGTTCCGCGGCCCGGCCCGGTGCGAGTGCCGGTGCGATTGCCGGTTTCGGTTCAGGTGGCGCAGCCTTCGGCACAACCGGCCGCCCGCCCGGGAAGAAGCCCGCCGTCCGCAGCTCGCGCAGCGAATCCCGTACGGCGTCCGACACGAACTCGATGTCGCCGTCCGTGTGGGCGGTGGACAGGAAGAAGTTGCGCCACTCCCAGACGTGCACGCCGCGCAGCATCAGGTGGTGGTAGAGGAGCTCCATGTCGGCGCGGTGCTCGAAGCGGAACTGGGAGCCGAAGTGGCTCATCCGCAGCGGGAACTCCTCGGCCTCGAAGAAGCCGTTGAGCGTCGCGGCCAGTTCGGCGGTACGCGCGTTGAGCCGCTCCTGGAGGCGCGGGCTGTGCTCCTTGAGGTGGGTCAGCACGGCGCGCGCGGCGACCATCGACACCGGGTGCTGGATGTACGTGCCGCCGAAGAACGTGGTGTCGGCGGGCGGGTAACTGTCGTCGCCGTAGGACCAGTGGCCGCCGTCGACGCCGTCCATGATGTCGGCGCGGCCGGCGATGGCCCCGATGGGGAAGCCACCGCCGAGCAGCTTGCCGTACGTGGCGAGGTCGGGTGTGACGCCGTACAGTTCCTGCGCGCCGCGCAGGGCCGGGCGGAAGCCGGTCAGCATCTCGTCGAAGAGCAGCACGATGCCGTGGCGGCTGGTCAGCTCGCGCAGCTTCCGTACGAACTCGACGGGCCGCAGGGAGGGGTGTCTGCTCTGCACCGGCTCCACGACGACCGCGGCGATGTCGCCGGCGTGCCGGGCGATCGCCTCCAGGGCGGCGTCGGTGCCGTAGTCGAGGACCAGCAGATCGGAGACCGAAGCCTGCGGGATGCCTCGGGAGACGGGCACGGTGACCTGGTCGGTGCCGCTGCCCGAGGCGCGGCCGAGGACGTTGTCGGCGTGGCCGTGGTAGGCGCCCAGGAAGGTGACGATCTTGTCGCGGCCGGTCGCGGCGCGGGCGAGGCGGATGGCCGCCGAGTTGGCCTCCGTACCGGAGTTGGCGAAGGCGACCCGCTCCAGTCCGGTCAGTTCGGCGAGGAGTTCCGCCGCTTCGCCGGTCTCGACGTTGCGCGGGCCGAGCTGGATGCCCCGGGACAGGTGCTCGCGCACGGCCTCGGTGACGAAGTCGGGCTCGTGACCGAACAGGAGGACGCCGAAGCCCATCGTGATGTCGACGTACTCGTTGCCGTCGACGTCCTGGAGCCGTGCCCCGCTCGCCCGGTGTCCCGCGATCGGGTACAGCATCTCCTTCGTACCGCTGCGGAAGCCCACGACGGCACGGCTGTCGGCCAGGACGCGGCGGTAGCGCTGGGCGATCCGCTTGGAGGTCGGGGTCCTTGCGGTGTAGCGGCGTACGAGATCGGCGAGGTGCTCCTGCTGGGAGTGCGGTGACACGCCCTGCACCATTCCGGAGGTCTTCGCGACCGTCACGCGCGGTCCGTGGACGCGCGGTGCCTCCGGCGACCGCTGCTCCGGGACGGAGGCGGCGGCTCCGCCCATCTGCTCGGCGATGCGCTGCGAGAGTTCCGCCATCGCCGCCAGATCCTGGTCCAGTGCGGCGGATATGCCGTGCAGCCCGGTCACTTGGCCACCTTGCCGTTGAGCCGCTCGGTCACCGAGGCCGTCTGGAGGGCCAGCAACTGGGAGAGCTGGGACATCATCTGCAGCTGTATCTGGGATATCTGCTGGAGTTTGCGGGCGAGGTCCTCCAGCTCCTCGCGGGTCGCGTACTCGGGGGCGGGTGCGGGGGTGGCGGGTGCGGGGGTGGCGGGTGCGGGGGTGGCGGGTGCGGGGGTGGCGGGTGCGGGGGTGGCGGGCGCGGGAATGAGGGGCGCGGGAGCCGGCGCGGGCGCGGGAGCCGGCGTGGGTGGAGGTGTGGGTGCAGGTGCGGCAACCCTGGGCGGCGCGATGGGCTGGGGTGCGACGGGCTGGGGCGCGACGGGCTGGGGCGCGACGGGCTCCGGAGCGGGCTCGCGAGCGGGGACTTCGGGAGCGACCGGCTGTGCCGACCCCGCCCGTTCTGCCGGGAGTTCCACCGGTGCCGTCCCGCCTGCCGTCCCCGGCATCCGGGCGGCGATGAACTCGGCGAGCCGCCGCGGCGTTCCCGTCTCCTCGAACAGCTGCCGCATCGTCACCTTGACCCGATGCTCCTGCTCCAGCTCCCGCAGCACGCTGATCATCTGCAGCGAGTCGGCGCCGAGGTCGAAGAAGGACGCGTCGCCGACGATCGCCGACGGCTCCTCGCCGAGGTGCCGGGCCGTCGCCTCGACGATGCTGTGCAGTACGCGCGCGACCGCTGCCTCTTGCTGAACCACTTCGGCTCCCTCACTCGCTGTTGTTCTTGTGCTGAGGGCCGTCAACTCCGGCCCTGTCCAGTAGTTCCTGTGCTGGAACCGGTATCCGGGCAGCGGGACCCGCCTGCCGCCGCTGCCGGCCAGCAGGACCCGCCAGCCGACGTCCGCCCCGGCGCAGTGCAGCCCCGCCGCCGCGCCCCACAGGGCGCCGAGCCCGGCACCGCGCCGCATCGACGGGAGGGACTGCACGGCGGGCAGCGCCCGGCGCGACAGGCCGCTGAGGGTGGTGTGCGGCCCGATCTCCAGCAGGACGTCGGGCCGCCCGTCGCCGATGCCGCGCAGCGCCTCGTCGAAACGGACGGGGTCGCGGGTGTGCCGTAGGAAGTAGTCGGCGTCCGGGGTCCAGCCGGGCGGGCGGGTCATTCCGTCGAGGGCGCTGACGAACGGGATCCGTACCGGACGGAAGTCGACGTCGTCGAGGATCTTCCGGAACTCCTCCAGCATCGGTTCCATCAGAGCGGTGTGGAAGGCACGGGTCACCGTCAGCCGCCGGCCCGGCGTGCCGCGCACGTCCAGCAGGGCACACGCCCGTTCCACGGCCTCGACCGGCCCGGCGAGCACCTGTGCGCGTTCTCCGTTGGTCACGGCCGGTTCCAGACCGGGCACTTCGGCGGCCAGGGCGAGGGCCGCCTCCCGGTCCACCGCCGCGGCCACCATCGCGCCGGGGGCGCAGCGTTGCTGCATCAGCCGGCCGCGTTCGGTGGTGAGACGCAGACCGTCTTGGAGTGAGAGGGCTCCGGCCGCGTGGAGCGCGGCGTACTCCCCGACGCTGTGCCCGGTGACGGCGTACGGTTCGATGCCGGTGTCGCGCCAGAGCCGCACGAGGGCGCACTGGAGGGCGAACAGCGCGGGCTGCGCGGTGTCCGTGCCCGCGAACGGTCCGTCGGGCGTGTGCTCCGGTGTCCCCTCCGCCGATGCGTCTGCCGTTCGCAGCGCGGCGAGCAGTGAGTCGCCGGTGAGGTCGCGGAAGTGGTCGTCGCAGGCGTCGAGCACCTCGCGCACGACCGCAAAGCGTTCATACAGGGCGTCGGCCATACGCGCGTACTGGCTGCCCTGCCCCGTGAACTGGAACGCCACGCGCGCGTGCCCCTCCACCGGCGTCGTCCCCGCCGTGGCTGCCCCGGCCGTGCCGGCGAGCCAGGCGTCGAGGGCGTCGGCGAGCGCGGTCGGGGTGGTGCCACGGACTGCGAGCCGGTGGCGGCCATGGACGCGGCCGAGCGCGGCGGTGGTGACCAGGTCCGCCAGGTGGTGCCCCGGCGGCTGCCGTAACCGGTCGCGGAAGGCGCGGGCGTTGTCCGCGAGGGCGGCCTCGCTGCTCGCGGAGACCAGCAATACGTCCGCAGGGGCGGCGGCGTCGGTCCGGGGAACGGGCTCGGGAGCCTGTTCCAGGACGAGGTGGACGTTGGTGCCGCCGACGCCGAGTGAGGTGAGGCCCGCGCGGCGGGGCCCGTCGCTCTCGGGCCAGGGCCGGGCGGTACCGGGGATGTAGAAGGGGCTGTGGCCGAGGTCGAGGGCGGGATTGGGCTCGCTGAAGTTCGCCATCGGCGGGATGACGCCGTGCTTGAGGACCAGCAGGGTCTTGACGAGTCCGGCGAGTCCGGAGGCCGCGTCGAGGTGGCCAATGTTGGCCTTGGCCGAGCCGAGGGCGCAGTAGCCGGTGCGGTCGGTGTCCTCGCGGTAGGCGCCGGTGGCGCCGTCGAACTCGATCGGGTCGCCCTTGAGCGTGCCGGTGCCGTGGGTCTCCAGGTAGCCGATGCTGTCCGCGTCGACGCCGGCGCGGCGCAGGGCCTGGCGGATGGCGGCGCGTTGCCCCTGGGCGCTGGGGGCGGCGAACGCCTTCTTGTCGGCGCCGTCGTTGCCGATGCCCCAGCCGCGGACGACACCGTGGATCGTGTCGCCGTCGGCCACCGCCCGGCCCAGCCGCTTCAGTACGACGGCCAGGACGCCCGTGCCTCCGACGGTGCCGTCGGCTCCGGCGTCGAAGGCCCGCAGACGGCCGGACTTGGAGAGGATCGAGCCCTTGACGTAGCGGTAGCCGACGACCTGCGGCACGTGGACGGCGGTGGCGCCGACGAGGGCGATGTCGCAGTCGCCCATGAGCAGGGACTGCGCGGCGGCCTGCACGCCGACCAGCGAACTGGAGCAACCCGTCTGGACGTTGACCGCGGGGCCGGTGAGGCCCAGCCGGTAGGCGATCCGGGTGGCGGTGAAGTCGGCGTAGTTGCCGACGGTGATCTGCATGCCGGCCATCCAGTCGGAGGCGGCCTGGGTGGGCAGGACGTTGTTGAGGAGGTAGTTCTGCAGGGTGTACAGGTGATATCCGGTGCTGGCGTACACGCCGACGCGGCTGCCGTCCCGTTCGTCCGGGTAGCCGGCGTCCTCCAGGGCGTGCTGGGCGCACTCCAGGAGCATGCGGTGCTGGGGGTCGGTGATCTTGGCCTCGCGGGCACTCATCGCGAAGTGCTGGGCGTCGAAACCGGCGATGTCGTCCAGCACCCCTGAGGCGCCGACGAAGTCGGTTGCCCGGTACTCCTCGGCGGGTACGCCGGCGGCGTCGAGCTCCTCGTCCGTGAACCGGGTGATGCAGTCCGTGCCGTCATGGATGACACGCCAGAACTCCTCGGGCGTGTTCGCGCCGGGCAGCCGGAAGGCCATGCCGATGACGGCCATCCGCGGGTCGGGGTCGCTCATGGCCATCAGCCGCGTCCCTCCGTCACAGTCGGTTTGTCCCGTCTGACCGCTTCCTCAGCGACATGGTCACGTGGGCCGCCCCGGCGCAGAAGCAGCAGGAGCAGCGTTCCGCACAGGACGATGGCGAGGCCGTGGAAGGAGGCCACGACCTGCAGTGGCGAGAACGTCTCCAGCAGGGCGCCGCTCACGAGCATGCCGAGTCCGAAGCCGGCGTTCTCCGCCGACGCGGAGAGCCCGAAGAGGCGGCCGCGCTGCTCGTCCGGGGCGGCCTGCAGCCGCGACACGTAGACGATCTCGGTGAACCCGTCGGCGGCGCCGGCGACGAGCGCGGCGATGACGGCGGGCAGGGTCGGCAGCCCGCTGAAGACGACGATGAACCCGGCCGACATCACACAGGCGCCGAGCGCGAACGCCCGCTCCCCGGGCGTGCGCCCGGTCTTCTTGGTGACCCGCCCGATCACCTGCTGGGCGACGATGTTGCCGATGGCCCAGGTGGCCCAGAACTGGCTGATGAACGTGGCCGGATGGTCGGGGTCCAGGCCGCTGGAGTAGATGGGCAGGGCGACGTTGTGGGACGAGGAGCCCAGCCCGTCCACCGCCCGGACGGCGATCATCGCCATCAACAGCGGCGCCGTGGCCAGCAGCGCCCGCGCCGTCCAGCGCGCGGCACCGGAGGACTCCGCGGTGCCGCCGGCGGCGGCATCCTTCTGCACCGCCCTGGTGCGTACGGGCAGCAGGAACAGCACCGTCGCCGAGACCAGGAAGGACGCGGCGTCCAGGGCGAACGCCGCGGAGTAGCCGAGCTGCGCGACCACCACACCCGACGAGGCGAACCCGGCGATCATCGCGAGTGAACGCCCGGTCACCAGGAGCCCGTTGGCGCGCACGCGGTGCTCCGCGCCGACGATCTCCGGGATGCTGCTGCGCAGGGCCACCTGGGAGAGTGTCGAGCAGCCGCCGGTGACCACGGCGAGGACGTAGAGCAGCCCTACGCGGGTGGCGTCCGGTGCGAGCAGCAGTGTCAGCAGCGCCACGGCCTGGCACAGGTCTGCGCCGACCATCAGGCGCTTGCGGTCGTAGATCGAGACGAGCCGCCCGCTCACCCAGCCCGACACGACATTCGTCGCCAGGCGTACGGCCATGAAGAGGCCTGCGGCCAGCGCGCTGCCCGTGGCGTCGTAGACGAAGACGTTCAGCGCCACCATGTTCAGGTAACTGCCGTACGCCGAGATGCCGTTGCCCAGGACGAGCAGCCGGAAGTTCCTCATGCACCTTCCCCTGGTCTGCATGGAGGGTGTGAGTGGTGTGCCGGGCCGGGATGCGTCGTCCGCGCGCTCAGTGGCGGGGCGGACTCGATACGGACGGCAGGCTCCGGGACGTTCGCCCGTCGCATCCGCCGCGCGGGTGGCGACGTCGCGGTGTCCGGTCCCCGTTCATCGGCCCCGACCGCGGTCGACCCGGCGGGGCGCACACCGCTGTCGCGGGGCGCGTCCATGCCCCCGTGCCGGCCCAGCACAAAAACCATTCCCCCTATGTGCCACCGGTCGGCGGCCAATGGTCCGTCAGCCAAGCAGATCCGGACACGGGGGTTCAAGGCTCCGGAGGAGGTCTAGACGACTTCAGGTCCAGATTTGGCGAATTCGGGCACCAGATTGCGCCAAATCTTCGGAGCGTCGCGCCCCGGCACGGCGATCGTACGGTTCAGGACAGTCCTTGACCGTGAGTGGAGCGCCGTTGCGGACGATGGAGCCGCGGACCGGCCGTCCCTGAGGAGCATCCTCATCAAGGTCGGATGAGGGCACCCCGGCAACGGCCGATGCGCGCCAGGAAATGCCTCAGTCCTCCCCCTGCTGCTGTCCGGCGATGCGGCAGGGCACCGCGAAGTTGCCGACCCGGCGCTCGACTTCGGCCCTCGTGGCGGCGGGCGCCGAGGCGCGCAGCGTGACGGTGACCGCCACCGCCCCGGAGTCGGCCTCGGCGCTGACGCCTGCCACGTCGTCGATGCCGGACAGGGCGTCGGTCAGTACGCGGCGGGCGGCGTCGGCTCGCAGGGGAAGCTTGAACGGCTTGCCGACCGCGGTGACGGGGAGCGCGTCGAGGACACGGACGGCCTTGGGCGCGGCGGCTGCCTCGCCGACGTACTCGGCGGCCCAGGCGAGGAGGTCGTCCTCGGTCACCGCGGGGTCGGCGATCGTCACGTACGCCACCGGCACCTCCCCCGCCCGCCGGTCCGGCTGTCCGACGGCCTGGGCCCCGGTGACCGCGGGGTGCGCGAGCAGGGCGTCCTCGACGACCCGGGGGTCGATGTTGTGGCCGCCCCGGATGATCAGGTCCTTCGCGCGCCCGGTGAGGTGGAGGAAGCCGTCCTCGTCGAGATAGCCGAGGTCGCCGGTGTCCAGCCAGCCGTCGGCCACCTTGCCCTGACTGCTGATCAGATAGCCGTCCCCGTCGTGGCCCTGGACGTATCCGGGGAAGACCGTGGGCCCGCTGATGAGGATGGCGCCCACCTCACCGCCCGGCCGCTCCTCGGCTGTGGCCGGGTCGACGACCTTGATGTCCTGGTACGGCAGCCGCCGGCCCACGGAACCGGGCCGGCGGACCTCCAGGAACCCGCGGACGCTGGCGCAGGTCGCCTCGGTCAGGCCGTATCCCTCCAGCAGCGGAATTCCGGTCGCCGCCTCGAAGTCGGTGCGCACGCCGTCGGGCAGCGCGGAGGCGCCGACCATCGCACACCTCATCGAGCCGATGTCGGCCCCGTCGACCGGACACGACGCGAGGACCGCGTACACCGTGGGCACGGCGCTCATGGCGGCGATCCGGTAGTGCTCGACGATGCGCCAGAACTCCGCGTACAGCGTGATGTCGCGGTATCCCAGCGGTCCGGCCCACACGACCTGCTGGCCGCGCAGCAGCGGTGCGAGCAGGGTGACGACGAGTGCGTTGACGTGGAACAGCGGCAGGGCCGCGAAGACGACCGAGTCCTCGTCCAGGACGGAGTTGGCCGCGATCATCCAGGCGTCGGTGACCTCGTTGGTGTGCGTATGGGCGGCGAGTTTGGGCGCCCCGGTCGTGCCGCCGGTGTGGAAGAAGGCGGCGAGGTCGGCGGCCGTGGGCGGCTCTCCGACGAACCGGTCGTGCGGGCGGTCCGCCGCGACGTCGCAGAGGCGGGCCACGACGGCGTTCCCCACGGCGGGCAGCGCGGCTGGCTCCTGCCGGTCGCCGGTGGGGCCCAGGACGAGCACGTGGTCCACCAGGCCCTGGCGGGCGAGTGCGGCGCTGGTGGCGAACGCGTCGGGGTCCAGCTCCGGGGAGGCGGTGATGACCACGCGGGCACCGGCCCGGCGGACCAGCTCGGCCACGTGGCCACCGGCGAGCGCCGGGTTGACGGGGGTGACGATGCCGGCGAGTTGGGCGGCAAGGAGCGCGGTGACCAGTTCGTCGCAGTTCGGGGAGAGCAGCGCGACGGTGTCGTGGCGGCCGACGCCCAGGTGGTGCAGGGCGTTGGCCGCCTGGTGCACGTCGGCGAGGAGGTCCGCGTAGGTGCGGTTCCTGGGGGTGCGCCAGGATTGCGCGTCGGGCAGGACCGTCAGCGCGGTCCGCTCGGGCCACTGCTCGGCCGCCCGCCGCAGCAGGTCGTACGAGGTGCCGGGCAGCCCGCGTGCGGTGAGGGGCGTCGCCTCGATGACGGCCAGGTCGTCGGGGTGGTCGTAGCGCGGCCACGCCAGGGGGGTCTCGGTGGTCATGCGTACCTCACCTTGTTCTGCTGGGTGCCGAGGTCGATGGCGCCGTCGGGCGTGCGGATGGACAGCTCCAGTACGTCGGCGTCGTGGAGGTATTTCGGGTTCTTCGCCTGGGAGTTGAAGAACGCCTTCCACTTCATCGCCGGCGGCAGGAGCGCGCCGATGATCTCCACCGGCTTGGGCGGCGCCTTGAGCGCTGTGCCGCCGGGCGTGCCGGTGAGGACGAGGTCGCCCGGTGCGAGGGCCTGGAAGCGGGAGAGCTCCTGGAGGGCCTGGAGCGGGCTGTAGATCATGTCGGTCAGGTCGCTGCTCTGACGGATCTCGCCGTTGACCTTGAGGACGAGCCTCAGCTCGGAGAGACGGTCGAGTTCCGCGGCGTCGAGCAGGACCAGGGCGGGGCCGGCCGGGGTGAAGGTGGGGTAGGACTTGGCCTCGTAGAACTGGGTCTTGGGCAGCTGTACGTCGCGCGCGGAGACGTCGTTGGTGATGACGAGGCCGGCGATGTGGTCCTTCCAGTTGGCGGCGGTCACGGTGGCGCCGACTTCGAGGGGACGTCCGACGACCAGGCCGAGCTCGATCTCGTAGTCGAGGAAGCGGACATGGGCCGGCTTCACGATCTCGTCGAACGGGCCGCTGATCGAACCGGAGGTCTTGCGGAAGAACGTCAACGGGACGGTCTCGGGGTTCATCCCCGAGTCGCGCACGTGGGAGACGTAGTTGGTCATCTGCGCGACCACCCGGCACGGCGCGCTGACCGGGGAGACGAGGGGGAGTTCGGCGATGCGGCGCGGCTGCTGTGCCGACCGGCTGCCCGAGCGTGCCTCGGCCAGGGCCATGTGGACCGTGACGACGTCGTCGAGGAGTTCGGCGGTCGTCGTCGCGGAGGTCTCGACCCGGACGGCACGGCTCTCGTCGAGCGCGACCCACCAGGCGTCGGAGGTACGGAGGACGGAGAGGGTCATGAGGAAGCCACTTTCAGCAGGCCGCGCAGGCGTTCGAGGTCGAACTCGTTGTCGTCGTTCCGGAGGGCGGTGATGATCGAGCTCAGCTCGGCGAGGGATTCGCGGCCTGGTGCGATGCCCATGAAGTCCTTGGTGGCCGGCGGGCCCCACTGCGCCAGGCCGGAGGCCGTCATGGGCGCCCAGCCGGGTTCCAGGGTGGAGTCGAACATGTCGCTGTCGGTGAAGTGCTCGACGAGGAGGCCGTCGGGGTCGCGCCAGTAGTCGAAGATCTGACTGCCCTGGATGTGCCGGCCGATCCCCCACGAGCGCCGGTAGCCCGCGCCGAGCAGGTGCTCGCCGCCGGCGGCCAGCGCGTCGAGATCGGTCACCTCGTAGGCCGAGTGCACATACCGGTTGGAGGGGCCGAGCGTCAGGGCCAGGGTGTGGTGGTCGGTCGGGGTCCGGCCGCGGTCGCAGCGGATGAAGCTCATGGTGGGGCCCCGCTCGCGCTGGCCCTTGTAGTAGAGGAAGTCGCTGACGATCAGGCCGAGGTGCTCCAGATACCAGTTCAGCGTGCGCAGGTAGGTGGTCGTCTGGAGAACGACGTGCCCGAGGCGCCGCACGCCGGCCGGTTCCCGCGGCGGGCGCTGCGTGGCGTTGGTGCGGTCGAGGCCGCCGCCGAAGTTGAACGCCTGCGACCGCTGTCCGGTCACCGCGGGCAGCTCGTCCGCGTCGGCGACGACGCGGACCCGCAGGCCGCCCGGGTCGAGCAGGTCCACGACCGACCCGCCCAGGGGCTCGGGCAGCGGGTGCACCCGGGTGCCGGTGCCGGCCGCCAGCCGCAGCAGGTCGCGGGTGTCGGCCGCGCGGAAGGCAGGGCCGCGGAACCGTGACTTCCGGCCCCTGCGGACGATCACGCAGGGGGCTCCGGCCCGGGTGCCCCGCAGGTGCAGCTCGCCGCCGTCGCGGTACGACGTGGCGAAGCCGAACGCCCGGGCGAAGGCCTCGGCGCGGTCCAGGTCGGGCTTGCAGAACTCCAGCCACGCGATGTCATGGACCTTGATCACCGGGTTCGCCGCCCGGCCCGGATGCTCTCCGGGGAGCGCTCCCTGCTCGGAGTGCAGGTCGTTGTGCGTGCCACCCACGGCCACCACCTCCTGAAGAAATATTCACTTCCGAACTTACCGTCAGTCAATAGAACTGAAGAAATATTCAGGAAACAAGTGCGGGGCGGCTAGAGTGCGGGGTGAAGCGAGTGACGGGGTGGCATGGAGGATGGCGTGATGGCCGAGCGGACCGCATCCGGGCGAGTCGACCGGCGCAGGGCGCGGACGCGCACGGCACTGGTGGGCGCGGCACAGCGACTGCTGGCCGAAGGACGGACGGACGTCCCCATCCTGGAGATCACCGAGCTCGCCGACATCGGGGTCGGCTCCTTCTACAACCACTTCGACAGCAAGGAAGAACTCTTCCGCGTCGCGGTCGAGGAGGCGCTGGAGTGGTGGGGCACGCTGATGGACCGCCTCAGCGCGGACATTGAGGACCCCGCGATCGCCTTCGCCCAGAGTTTTCGGCTGACCGGCCGGCTGCACCGCCGCCACCCGGAGCTGAGCCGCGTCCTGCTGAGCCAGGGGCTCGAACTGGCCCACTCCCAGCGCGGTCTGGCACCCCGCGCGTTCCACGACATCCGGGTCGCGGTGGACGCGGGACGGTTCGAGGTGGAGGACCTGGACCTCGCCCTGACGATGACGGCGGCCGCGGTGCTGGCGCTGGGCTCCTTGCTGCACGCCCAGCCCGACCGTGACGACGCCCGGTCGGCCGACCTGGTCGCCCGCAGCCTGCTGCGGCAGTTCGGGATCCCCGCCGAGGAGGCCGCGCGGATCTGCTCGCTCGACCTGCCGGACCTCGACGTGGTGGACACGCTCGTCGGCTGACCCGGCGCCGGTCCTGCCGTACCGGCGCCACTCCTGCTGTAGGGGATGCTCCAATTAAAGTGGACGCTTCAGGACATGATCGTTCACAGGGGTCCGAGGCCCTGTACAACCGGAGGGGCACCCCATGACCAGGCCGGAGACCGCGCGCAAGAAGCGCGCCAACGGGGTGGAGTCACGTCAGCGCATCCTCGACGCCGCCGTGGAGATCGCCGGTGAGCGCGGCTACGACGGCACGTCCATCGCGGCCGTCAGCGCCAAGTGCGGGCTGCCCGCCAGCTCCATCTACTGGCATTTCAAGGACAAGGACGATCTGATCGCCGCGGTCATCGAGCGCAGCTTCGAGGCCTGGCTCACCGCCGTCGAACTGCCCGGCGAGGAGACCGGTACGCCCCTGGAGCGGGTGACCACCATGGCCGCCAACGTGGCCAAGTCACTTGTCGACGCACCGGACTTCCTCCGCCTCGGCCTGATGCTCGCCCTGGAGCGACGCCCCACCGAGCCTCGGGGCCGCACGGCGTTCCTCCAGGTCCGTGACATCACCCATCTAAAGATCGCCGAGGTGGCCGCCACCCTGTTCCCCGGCCTGGACGAGCAAGCCGTGGACACCCTCACCACCTACGCCATCGCCGGCGCCGACGGCCTGTTCGTGCAGCGGGAGGTCAAGGGCGAGAGCGTCGACCTCGTGGCGTTGTTCGAGCTGCACGCACAGGTCGTCCACGACGCGGCGACCCGGATGGCGGCGGGGCGCTAGGACTACGAGACGGCCCCGGCGGACCGTGCCGTGAACTCGCGCGCGTGCTCAGCCGCCCACTGTCCGAAGGTACGGGCCGGTTGGCCGGTGACCTTCTCGACGGTGTCGACGACCGTACGGCCCACCTCTGGGGTGTTGCCGTACGCCTCCAGCAGGAAGCCGATGACGTCCTGCGGGTGACCCGCCGCCCGCCACTGGGCGACGGCCTGCTCCTGCGTCAGCTCGACGAGGGCGATCTCCCGGCCGCGGGCGGCGGCGACGGCTGCCACCTTGTCGGTGACGGTGAGCAGTTCGGGTCCGGTGATCACGTACTCCTGGCTCCCGTGCCCCTCCTCGGTGAGCGCGACGGCGGCGACGGCGCCGATATCGCCCTCGTGGACCATGGCGCTGAGCCGGGAGACGAACGGCTCGCGGATCTCGTCCGAGGCCACGACCCCGTCCGCCCACTCCAGGGCGTTGGCCATGAACTCAACCGGCATGAGGACGGTCCAGTCCACCCCGTCGGCCGCCCGCACGGCGTCCTCCAGCGGGGTCGGCCCGCCGCCGTGCAGCACGGTGACCCGGCGCACGCCGGCCGCGCGCGCGAGCTCCAGGATGCGCGGACCGGTCTCCAGCGGGGCGAAGTAAGCCCCGCCGAAGGTGATCAGATGGAGGCCGGTGACTCCTTCCAGGGCCGGAACCAGGCTGTCGGGCTCGGTCAGGTCGCCCCGGACCACCTCGACGCCGGGCGGGAAGTCGGACCTCGCCGGGTTCCGGGTGAGCGCGCGGACCGCGTGGCCGCGGGCGAGCAGCTCGGCGACGACCTGACGGCCGACGGTTCCGGTGGCGCCGGTGACAAGAATCTTCTGCGTCTGAGTCATGGCACGACCGTACGGAGGCTTGCGGTCAGGTTCTGTCCGCAAGTACCGAGAGGTCGTTGTCGACCGTGTAGTAGGGGCGCACCACCGAACCACCGACGTCGGCTGCCGGATACACGAAGATCTCTTTGCGGTCCGCCACGTCGTCCAGCAGGCGGCCGATCCGGACGGGCGATGTCCCCTCCGCAGGTCCGGTCTGCACGAACAGGTCCCAGACACGGTTCCCGGTCCCGCCGTCGTCGGCGACCAACTCGCCGTACTCCACGGTGAACCGGAACCCTCGGCCGTCGTCCTCGGGCTGCGGCACAAGGGTCAGTACGGTGCCGCCGCCACCCCGAAGCCGCAGGCGGACAGTGGCACCCTCGGCCGGCGAGGCGCCGTGCAGCCGGGCCCTGACCGTCATCGAGCGGTCCGTGATGTCGACGCCCTCGACCTCCGCGTGAGCGGGACGCAGCCATGCCCGCACCGCGAGGTAGCCGTCCTTCGTGACGTACGGAATCCGCACGGCGACCGGCGCCCGCCGGTCACCGCGGTGGCCGTCGACGAGGGTCCGCAGGTCACGCAGCCCGGGGCGCAGGCGCTGTCGTGGCGCGCCGGGTTCGGGGAGCAGGTAGACGTCCCACCGGCCCTCGGCGAGTGCCGGCTGCGCATCCAGTACGGCACGCAGACGCCCGTCCTCCGCGGGTTCCAGGTCGAGGGCGTGGAGGGTCTTCTCGGGCTGCCCCTTCTTGGGGCGCAGTCTCAGAAGCAGCTGGGCAGTGGTCGACGGTCGTTGCAGGACAGCGGTCGAGGGGTGCTGGAGGGCGAAGGTGAGCCGGCCGTCGGCGTCGACCGTGCAGTCGGCGCGAAGGTTCGTGCCACTCGCCGTGCCGGGTTCCGTGCTCATCGCTGCTCCTTCCGTACCGCACGCAGCGCGCGCGAGGCCACGGCGTACGCGGCGTCGCGTGTGGCGAAGCCCTGGCTGACCAGGGTTCGCTGTATTCGGCGGGGTATCGGCCCACTGTCCGGTGGCGTTCTTGGCCGCCCGGTCCCGCGCGCCGACCTGGCCTCGTCGATCAGGCGCTCGGCCTGCTCCAGGACGGGGACCGGGGCGAACCGGCCCGCGTTCCGGACGGCCGTACGGCCCATCTGCCGGCGCCGTTCGTCGTCGCGGACGAGGTCCAGCAGCGCGGCTGCCATGGCGTCGGTGTCGCCGACCGGTACCAGCCGGCCGTCGATGCCGTCCTTGATGATCTCGCCGGGCCCGTAGGGGCAGTCGGTGCTCACCACGGGCAGGCCGCAGCGCATGGCTTCGACGATGGTCATGCCGAACGGTTCGAAGTTGGACGCGCTCGCGGCGATCGAGCCCTTGACCCACTCCGCCTCCATGGGGGCCGCGGCGCCCATCAGAAAGGCCTTGTCGTACAGGCCGAGGCTCTCGATGAGCTGCCGCAGCCGTGCCTGTTCCTCCCCCTTGCCGTAGATGCGCAGGCGCCAGTCCGGGTGTTCGGCTGCGACCTGGGCGAACGCCTCGATGAGCAGGTCGTAGCGCTTCACCGGGACCAGGCGTCCGGCCGCGACCACGACCTTGGCGGTGCCGTCCGCGGCGGGCAGCACCGGTTCGGGGACGCTGTTCGGCAGTGCCTCGACCCGGACACCGGGCAGCCTCATCTTGCGCCGGTAGGCGGCGGCGTCCGCCTCCGTGACCGTGGTCAGCACGTCGAGCCGGCGGTAGGCCCGGCGCAGTGTGGTGCGCAGCCGGGGCGGGTGGTTGTCGAGGGTGAGGTGCTCCTGCCCGATGCGGATCACGTGCTCCGGCGCCTGGCGCGCGAGGTGCACGTTGAGCCCGGGCCGGGTCCCGATGACGACTTCGGCGTCGGTCGCCGCCAGGCTCTCGCCGATCCGCCGGTCGGTCAGCTCGCTGTACTGCCGGTAGCGGTACTCGGCGACGGGGAACACCTTCGCGGGTCTGAGATGCAGGGGATGTTCCTTCTCGTGCCGCAGGTCCACCAGTGGCCTTAAGGACACTCTCGGGTCCAGGGCGAAGTTCGGACGTTCCCGGTGCCGCAGCACGGAGACGATCTCCACCTCGTGACGGTCGGCCAGGGCGTGCGCCAGGTTGAAGGTGGTGGCGATCGTGCCTCCGATCCCGTAGGCGTTGTGCAGCAGGAAAGAGATCTTCATGGCGGACTAGACCGCACCGAACACCCTTTAGTTGCCTGTTGTTATATCTCCGTTGTCTTGCAGGTCATCGTGGCATTGCCGGTCGGGCGACGAGGCGGACGAGGAGAACGGCCGGCGTACATGGCAGCGACACCCGCAGCCCGCCCCGGCTCCAGACGGCCGATCCGGGGGACACGGAGGACAGGTGAAGGATCTCCGCGCTGACCTCTCTCCCCGCCAAGTGCCGTACCGGCAGACTCAGTTCGGGACCCCCGCCGCGCCGCCACACCAGGACGTACGACGTGCGGTCGTCGGGCGTCCGCATCCCGAGGGCCAGCCACTCGTCGGTCCACCCGGGCAGCCCGAGCGGCCAGAACGGCACCGCCCGCGCCAGGTCCGGGCGGATCGCCTTGTAAGTGGCCACCGCGTCTCGTACGAGGGCGAGTTGGCGCTGCGACATGCGGTCCAGGTGCCCCGACAGCCGACATCGTGTCCCGCACGGCGGACATCACCGTGGGAGACGCGGCGCCGGTGAAGGTCACCTTCAAGAACACCTGGAGTTCGGACGACTACTGGACCGTGGGCCTCCCCGTGGAGCTGAGGAAGGGCTCCAACACGGTGACATTCGGCAATGCGACGGCTTGGGCACCGGACATCGACCGGATCGAACTCGGCCGGGTGGTGGACGGCCGGTAGTCCGGCTGTCCGGGCGGGTCCGTCAGGCAACCTGCCCGCTGTGCAGTGCGGCGTACGCCCCGTTCCGGCGCAGGAGTTCCTCGTGGGTGCCCGTCTCCTGGATCCGGCCGTCTCCCAGCACCACGATCCGGTCGGCGCCGCGCACCGTGGACAGTCGGTGTGCCACGACGAAGGTGGTGCGGCCGTGCAGCAGGCGGGCGAGGGCCTGCTGCACGAGCGCCTCCGAGTGGGTGTCCAGGGCCGACGTCGCCTCGTCGAGGACGAGCACCCTCGGGTCCCGGATCAGGGCACGGGCGATGGCCAGGCGCTGGCGCTGTCCGCCGGACAGCCGTGCCCCGCGCTCCCCGACCACGGTGTCGAGGCCCAGCGGCATCCGGTCGACGAACTCCAGCGCGTTGGCGTCGCGCAGCGCCGCGCGCACCGTCTCCTCGTCGGCGTCGTCCATGCCGTAGACGACGTTCTCCCGGATGGTGCCGTCGAAGAGGATCGACTCCTGCGGCACGACCGAGAGGAAGCGGCGGTACGTGCGCAGGTCGAGGGCGTTCATGTCCGTGCCGTCGAGCAGCAGTTGGCCGGAGGTCGGCCGGATGAAGCCGATGACGAGGTTCAGCACGGTGGACTTGCCCGCACCTGACGCGCCGACGAGGGCGATGGTCTCCCCCGGCGCGACGGTCAGGCTGAACTCCCGTACGGCCGGCCGGCCGCTGTCCTCGTACGCATACCCGACCTTCTCGAAGGTCACGGCGCCGTGCAGTGAGGCGAGTTCGGCCTTGCCCTCGTTGTCCTCCAGTTCGGGCGCCTGGAGGACCTCGCCGACGGAGCGGACGGATTCCAGGCCCTTGGTGATGACCGGGGCCAGTCCCGCCAGTGTCGTCGTGGAGTTGGTGAGCGTCGTCAGGAACGCGCTCAGCATGACGACGTCGCCGGCGGTCACGCCCCAGACGTCGTAGTACGAGACCAGCGCCGCGCCGGCGAGCACGAGCACGCCGACCACGTTCAGCACGACCCAGGCGAGTGAGCCGAAGCGGCCGTTGACGAGGTCGAGGCGCATGCCGGAGGTCAGCAGCCGGTCCAGGGTGCCGTCCATGCGGCGCAGTGCCTTGCCCTCCAGTCCGTGGGCGCGGGTCACCGGGATGAGGCGGGTCATCTCCGTCACCCGGGACGACAGGGTCTCGACCTCGTGGCGGAAGTGCTCGTTGTGGGTGCGCAGACGGGCCCGCAGTCGGGCGACGACGAGTGCGGCGGCGGGCACGACGACGAGGAAGACGGGCACGAACTCCGGTGTGCGGATGGCGATGATGACCAGGCCGCCGATGAGCACGGTGCCGGCGCCGAGCCCCGTCTCCGCGGTCTGCTGCACCATCTGCTCGACGGTCTCCACGTCACGTACGACCTTGGCCTGGAGCACACCGGCGCTGACACGCGAGTGGTAGCCGATGGAGAGCTGCTGCATACGCGTACACAGGGCGGAACGCAGGCTGGTGCCCATCCGGCGCACACTGCCGTACAGCAGGCGTACGTAGAGGACGTGCAGGGGGTAGTTGACCAGCAGGATGAACATGATCACGCCGGTGCTCAGCCAGAGCCTGCTGATCGGCTGGTGCTGGACGACGGTGTCGATGATGGACGCGGTGATCAGCGGCAGCAGCCAGATCGGGCTGTGCTTGACGGTGAAGACGCCGACCGCCGCCGCGAGGCGGTGGCGGTCGGCGCGGAACAGATAGGCGAGGGTGCGTACGGGGTGTTCGCCGCGGTAGCGGTGGTCGAGCGGTCTCTCGTGCGACGACGCCATCGGCGTTGTCCTTCCCGGGGATCCGGATGATTGCAGACACCTGCCGTGCAGCAAACGCTTTCCCATCCCGTCCCGAGAGGGAGTACACCCGCGTTCGGGAACGGGTTCCCGGAGTGCTTCAGACCGCGTCCAGCTCCGCGATCTCCTCCGCGGTGAGGGCGAGTTCGGTCGCGGCGAGCGAGTCGAGGATCGTCTCAGGGCGGCTCGATCCCGGGATCGGGACGACGACCGGCGACTTGGCGAGCATCCAGGCCAGGCAGACGCGCTGCGGGCTCACCCCGTGGGCCTCGCCGGCCCGCGCGAACGGGGCGTAGGCGGAGCCCAGTTCACCGGCGCGCGAGATGCCGCCGAGCGGGCTCCACGGCAGGAATGCGATGCCGAGCTCGTCGCACAGGCGCAGCTCCGGCTCGCTGGAGCGGAACGCCGG
The DNA here is from genome assembly GCF_055639295.1 of Streptomyces sp. NPDC107528. Lineage (NCBI taxonomy): Bacteria > Bacillati > Actinomycetota > Actinomycetes > Kitasatosporales > Streptomycetaceae > Streptomyces > Streptomyces sp. NPDC107528. The sequence goes on along the minus strand of NZ_JBVKAV010000005.1, from coordinate 143,777 downwards.
GGAGAACTGGTTCTGCACGGAGACCAGCCGGCCGCCCAGGATCTCGTTGGCCTGGCGGATCTGCTCCGGGTTCGCGTTGGAGATCCCGGCCATCCGGATCTTGCCCTCGTCGAGCAGGTCGCGTACGGCGCCGACCGACTCGGCGTACGGCACCTTCGGGTCGGGGCGGTGGAACTGGTAGAGCCCGATGGCCTCCACGCCGAGCCGGCGCAGCGACGCCTCGCAGGCCTCCTTGAGGTACCGCGGGCTGCCGTCCAGCGTCCAGCTGCCGTCGCCGGGACGCAGATGGCCGCCCTTCGTGGCGACCAGGACGTCCTTGCCCCGGTCGTGGGAGGCGAGGGCCTTGGCGATCAGGGTCTCGTTGTGACCGACCTCGTGGGCGTCCCGGTGGTAGGCGTCCGCGGTGTCGATCAGGGCCACGCCGGCGTCCAGCGCGGCGTGGATCGTGACGAGGGAACGTGCCTCGTCCGGGCGTCCCTCGATGGACATGGGCATTCCGCCCAGGCCTATCGCGCTGACCTCGGCATCCCCGATGCGGCGGGTGTGCATGGGCTGGTGACCTCTTTCGGCTGTCGCGCGGAGAACGATGTCGCCCGGCGAGCGCGCCATGGATGGCACGCGGTACCGGACCGACTCCAGCGTGACTTCCGGGTCGCGGAAGGTCCAATAGAAGAAAGCGAATGCATTCAGTGACGCCAACGCTGAATTCCCGGTGCCGGCATCGCCCACGTAACCGCTTGTGCCGCCTCCAGGTCGATGTGACACGCTCACCCCGATCGATCGACGGCATCGTGAGAGGCGGCGGCATGCGCATCGGACTGCTCGGCACCGGCCCGTGGGCCCGGATGGCTCATGCTCCCGCCCTGAGCCGGCACACCGAACTGGACTTCGTGGGGGTGTGGGGCCGCCGTACGGCTCCCACCAAGGAGTTGGCCGACAGCTACGGCGTGCGTGCCTACGACGATGTCGACGCGCTGCTCGCCGACGTGGACGCCGTGGCCGTCGCCCTGCCGCCGGCCGTTCAGGCCGACCTGGCGGCGCGGGCCGCACGGGTGGGCTGCCATCTGCTGCTGGACAAGCCGCTCGCGCCGACGGTGGAGCAGGCACGGTCGGTCGTCGAGGCGGTGGAAGGGGCCGGCGTGGCCTCGGTCGTCTTCTTCACCACCCGTTTCCAGCCGGAGACCGAGGCGTGGATCACCGAACAGGCGGCTGTGGAAGGCTGGTTCACGGGTCGGGCGGAGTGGCTCGGCGCGGTGTTCAGCGGTGACGGCAACCCGTTCGCGGACTCGCCGTGGCGGCAGGACAAGGGCGCGCTGTGGGACGTGGGTCCCCATGCCCTGTCCGTGCTGCTGCCGGTCCTGGGCGACGCCGGGCAGGTGACGGCCGCCGCACACGGGCCCGGCGACACGGTGCACCTGGTCCTCGACCACGCCGGCGGCGCGTCCAGCACCCTGGCCCTGAGCCTCACGGCGCCGGCCGCCGCGGCGGGAGCGACCGTGGAGCTGCGGGGCACGGCCGGTGTGACGCTGATGCCGGAGAGCACCGAGAGCGCGGTGTCCGCCCTGCTCCGGGCCGCGGACGCCCTGCTGACCGCCTCCCGCACCGGCCGGCCCCATCCGTGCGACGCGGCGTTCGGCCTGCGGGTCACCGAGATCCTGGCTGCGGCCGAGGCGTTGTTGAACAGCGACGCCTGACGGGTGGCGGCAGTTGGGCCGGCACCGGAAGCGGGTGGGCCAGCCCAGGAGGCGGCGGGCCGGCCCGTGAGGCGGGTGGTGCAGCCCTAGAGGTTGTAGCCGCCCGACACCTCGATGTTCTGTGCGGTGACCCAGCGGCTCTCGTCGGAGACGAGCGTGGCGATCATCTTGCCGATGTCGTCGGGTTCGCCGACGCGGCCGAACGCGGTCTTCGCGGCGAGGGCGGGGACGACCTCGGGGAACCGGGTGAAGGCGTCGTCGCCGAGGCGGGTGCGGGTCGCCCCGGGCGAGACCGCGTTGACCCGGATGCCCCGGCCGCTGAACTCCTTGGCCATGTAGCGGGTCAGCACGTCCAGGCCGCCCTTCATGCCGGCGTACACCGAGTAGCCGGGCTCCAGGCCGGTGGTGGTGGACGCCGAGTTGCTGCTCGTGTTGACGATGGCGCCGCCGTCCGTGATCAGCGGCAACAGCTTCTGGGTGAGGAAGTACGGGCCCTTGAGCAGAACTCGCATGAGCCCGTCGAACAATTCCCAGGTCGTGTCCTCGATCAGCGAGGTCTGCGCGAAGCCGGCGTTGTTCACCAGGTAGTCGAAGGAGTCGCGCTGCCAGGTGTCGCGCAGGACCCCGGCCACGGTGTCGCGGAACCCGTCGAAGGTGCCGGTCTCCCCGACGTCCAGCGGCAGCGCGACGGCCGTACCGCCCTCCTTCTCGATGACGGCGACGGTGTCCTTCCCTCCTTGCGGGTTGTTGCCGTAGGTCAGGATGACTCCGACTCCGCGCTTGGCGATCTCGATCGCGGCGCTCTGTCCGATGCCGGAGCTGGCACCGGTGACGATGGCGACCTTCATGGTGGTCCTCCTGGGTACGGTCGTATGGAGCTCGATGACTCCATTCAACCCACCTGACCTGCGGAAACGTTAGAACGATGCTCTCTCGTGCTTGCACGATCCTCGCGTGCCCGGGAGCCGGGGCGCGAAAGGGTGCTGCAATGGAGGCATGCAGCTGGAAGAGCTCCGCGCCCTGCTGGACCGGCACGTACGGCCCGACTGGACGACCGCCGTCGACGGCGTCCTGATCTCGAGGGTCGACCGGCCGGATCCGCCGGCGCCCTCCATGTCGGGCACGGTGCTCGCGGTCATCGCCCAGGGCGCGAAACGTCTCGCGCTGGGTGACCGGGTCTTCGAATACGGACCCGGGCAGTACCTGGTCGCGTCCGTCGACCTGCCCGTCACGGGACAGTTCACCCAGGCCGACCCCGAGCAGCCGGCGCTGGGATTCGGACTCGTCCTGGAACCGTCCGCCGTCGCCGAGCTGCTGCTGCGGGCCGGGCCCGCGGACACTCCGCGCACGACCGGAGGTGCGCCGTCGGGGATCGCCGTCAGCGACGCCTCGCCCGCCCTGCTCGACGCGGTGATCCGACTGCTGCGCCTGCTCGACGAACCCCGCGACCGGGCCGTACTGGCTCCGCTGGTCAAGCGGGAGATCCTGTGGCGCGTCATCACCGGCGAGCAGGGCGCGACGGTGCGCCAGCTCGGCCTCGCCGACAGCAGTCTCAGCCATGTCTCGCGGGCCGTGCGCTGGATCCGCGAGCACTACGCGCAGCCCTTCCGAGTGGAGGACGTGGCCCGGATGTCCGGCATGAGTGTCTCGGCCTTCTACCGCAACTTCCAGGCGGTGACCGCGATGAGCCCCATCCAGTTCCAGAAGCAGATCCGGCTCCAGGAGGCCAGGCTGCTCCTCGCCACCCACCCGGGCAATGTCACCGGAGTGGGGCACCGCGTCGGCTACGACAACCCGTCCCAGTTCAGCCGCGAGTACCGCCGCCAGTTCGGCGCCCCGCCCAGCCAGGACGCCGCCCGCCTGCGCGACGCGGTGCGCACTCCGGCGGGCGCCCTGCCCTGAGCCGTCCGCCGAGGACCTGCTGGACCGGGTTCCGGCACTAGATCGCGCAGCCGTTCGGGCCGGGGACGCCGTCGATCCAGTTGGTGCTGTTCTCGATGTAGTAGCTGGACACGATTCCGTACTTGTCCCAGCCCCGCGGCGAGACCATCACCCAGTACGGGTTGCCGCCGACCGTCTGGCCCGGGATCTGGCAGTACACGAGCACCTCGTCCCAGGAGTTGATCTGCCCGATGACCGTGGGGCAGTTCGAGGTGCTCGGCGAGGTGGCGCAGTTGCCCTGGTTCATGTCGCGGACGTTGACCCCGTTCGCCCACACGCCGTACCAACCGCGGCCGTGACCCTCGGCCGCGGCGCCCTGAGCGGTGGTGAACACGAGGGCGAGTGCTCCGGCGGCGGCGAGTGCCGCGGTCCTCTTGCGCATGTCGTTCCTTTCGATGCCGTGGCGGGTCGGCTCGCGGGAGGGTCCCGCACTCATCGCCCCGCACTTTAGGCAGGCCCGAGAGCTCGTGGTCCCTGACATCTGTCAGGGACCGGGACCCTGAACCGGGCGCGATGCTTGGCCACTTGGAATCGGCCGGGCCGACAACAGCCGCCTGGCAGTGACTCGGACGGAGGAAACGTTGAAGGCACGATTTCGCATGAGGGCCGGCGTGGGCGTGGCGGCACTGCTGATGACGGCGGCCACGGGTGTGGTGTCGGCGCCGTCGGCGTCGGCCGCCGTGGCGGACTGCCCCAGGGGATACGTCTGTGTATGGAACAACGACGTGGCGTGGGGCGAGCCGACCTGGAAGTCGACGGGGAATCTGTACAACCTGCGCTCGGAGCACGGGATGTACATCGTCAACAACGGTGTGCCCTACCCGGGCGCCGACCACATCCGGTTCAGCGTCACCGCCCCGGGTGGAAACTTCCAGGGGTGCCTGCACTACCCGAACGACCCCAACACCGACAACTTCGTGGGCCCCGTCACCCTGCACAGCGCGGTGTGGGGCGGCGAGTGCTGATCTGACGCCGACCGCCGACCGCTCGGGCGGCGCGGCGCCGGGCGGCCCGGACCTGAGATCAAGGTCCGGGCCGCCCGGTGTCCCCTACGGCTCGGGGCTGCTCCTGGCTACGGCCGGCCCGTCACATCGAAGTTGATGCGCTCCCTGACCACGGGGAACCCTGCCTTGGCGAAGTTGCGGGCCATGGGGAAGTTGCCCTGGTCGGTCGCTCCGGTGACGAACTCCGCGCCCTGTTCGGCCAGGACGTGGGTGCACTCCGCGAGGAGGTCGTAGGCGTAGCCGTGGCCGCGCTGTTCAGGGACGACTCCGATGAAGCCGACCGTCGGGCCGGAGGGGTTGTGTGCCGGGATGTGGATGCCGGCCAACTCGCCCTCCGGGGTGTGCGCTACTTGCCACCACTCCCGTGGGGACGGGCACCAGTGGAAGAAGTCGAGCTCCTCCTGCGCGGCCTGGTCGAGGCCGCCCTCCGCGATGGCCCGCAGCGCGTGGGCGTCAAGGGTGACGGAGTGGATGCGGCGCAGTGCGTCGAAGAAGACGGCGTCATCGGGCTCGGCGACGAAGCGCAGCCGGCCGGGCCGTTCGGGCAGGCCGAGTTCCGGGGTCCAGCGGTACAGGAAGCGTTCCACCAGGAGTTCGTAGCCGGCCGCACGCGCGGCGCCGAAGCGGGCCTCGGCCGCGGCCTTCAGGCCGGGCTCGTCCCGCCAGCCGCCGGGCAGGTTGATCTCGAGTTCGACCTGCCAGGGAGCGGAGCGCAGGAGTTCGGCGCCGGCCTCCTCCTCGCCCTCGGCGACGTCGAACCAGTTGATGTTGATGGGCTCCGAGTCGTCGGGGCCGCCCCACCAGGCGCCGCGAGCGACGACCGTGCCGTCGCGCAGGGCGACTCGCTTCCACTCGGGGCGGAAACGGGTCCGCAGGTGACCCTCACGGGCGCCGAGCGGGTCGGGGTGTGCGTCGAAAAGATGGGCGTCGCTCGTCGAGAGCGCACGGATGACCGGATCGGTCATGGATTCCTCCGGGATACAGACTGCTTGGAGCGCTCCCGGTCAGATCACGCGAAACACGCCGGGGCAACGGAAAGGGAGCGCTGAAAAGGTGTGAACTGCACGGCACTCGCCTCCTTCCGTCCGTCTCAAGGCGTGGAGCCACACCGTACGTGATCTTTCCCGGGTCCGTCCATGGTTTTTTGCGGGCGGATGCGGGCGGATGCACAGGGGCACGGAGAGCGCTCTCAGAGCATCTTCGGACGCCTGCGGAGCTTAAGTGGGACTTAGGAGAGAGTTAAGCGGTCGTGGTCATTCCGTGGCTTTTCAAGTTCCCGCAGCTCAGTGGGATTTGGTCACGATGCAGACCCGTTGGCCGTTGCGGCGGGCGTGCGTAGCATCGGGGCCCACCGGTGGCGGCGAGGCCCGCTTCGAGAGCGCTCTCAGACCTATGGGTCCCGTCGCCACCGCGCCCAAGTACCCGCACAAGTACTCCGGGAGACCCCCCACATGACACCCCGTCACCAGCGCACTCTCGGTCGACGCAGGCTCCTCTTCGCCCTCGGCGGCGCCGCGGTGGCCGTCCCCGCCATCGCCACCGTGGCTCCCCACGCCCTTGCGGAAACGCCCGCGGGCGGTGCCGCGCCTGCCGCGGCGGAGTCGATGCCGCTGACGATCGTCAACGACAGCGGCTCCTTCGACAACGCGAACGTCCACGTCTACATCGTCGGCAACCAGGACGGCAGGCAGGTGCGCGTCACGCCCGACGGCACCCTCGCGCCGATCGCCCTGTCGGACAACGGCCCCGACGGCTTCACCGACTACGCGATCAGCCTGTCCGGCGGCGGCGAGACCCGGCTGTCCCTCCCCCACATGTCCGGCCGGATCTATGTGTCGCTCGGCGCGAAGCTCAAGTTCAAGGCCGTCGCGGACGGCAACGGCAACGCGGCGCTGCAGTATCCCGCGGGTTGGGTGACGTCGGACCCGAACTACCCGGTGCTGCACGACTGCGCCGAGTTCACCTTCAACGCCGCCGGAATGTTCTGCAACACCACCATGGTCGACATGTTCAGCGTGCCGCTGAGCATCCGGCTGACGGGGGCCAAGGACCAGACGACCGGCAAGTTGCGCGAGGGTGGACGCGCGGCCGCGTTCGCCGCCGTGCGCCAGGTCGAGGAGTTCGCGCCGCTCGTCGTGGACGACACGCGCGTCATCGCCCCGGGTCACGGCCTGGACGCCGGCGTGTTCACCAAGGACTACTTCGCCCCGTCCATCGACGAGGTCTGGAGCATGTACACGGGGAGGGACCTCACCGTCACCACCAACGCGGGCACCTTCACGGGGCGGGTACGCGGTGAGCGGTTCGCCTTCGACGGGCCCGCGCAGGTGTCCTTCGCCAAGCCGTCCACGCGGGACGTGCTGTTCTGCGACGGCAATCTCGCCGCCCCCAACGACGGCACGACCGGTCCCGTCGCCGCCGTCCTCGGCGCCGGCTTCAACCGCTCGACGCTGATCAGCCATCCCGCCCAGCCGACGACCGACCCCGCCGACTTCTACCGGACCGACCTGACCAACCACTACGCCAAGGCCATGCACGCGGCCCACGAGGACGGCAAGGCGTACGGCTTCGCCTTCGACGACGTCGCCGATTTCGCCTCGTACATCCAGGACACGGCACCGACCGGGATCCGGCTGACACTCACGCCGTTCGAGGGCTGACGCGGGCCCACGAGCAGGGGGCTCTCGGCGGCTCCGGATGCAGGGTTTGCTCGGGCGTTGAATGGTGTTATCAGACCCGATGACCGCACCGGGCCCGAAGAAGTCACCCGGATCCGAGGAGCAGAGATGATGCCGACGTCCCAGCCCGAAGCGTCCGGGCCGTCCGGGGAGCGCGTCACCCCGGACGACCTGCTCCACGCCCGCACCGGCACGGATGTGTCGCCCGAGGACATAGTGCTTGCCTCAGGCAAGGACCTCACCCCGCGCAATCTGGAATGGGCCAAGCGCAAGCTGGCCGCCGAGGGCCCCTCCGCCCTCGACAAGCTGCTGCCCTAGGTCGTGTCCGCAAGGTCCCGTCGTTCGCCCGGAGGACGGGCCCCGCGGCGTCTGGTGCGTGCTCTCGGCGTGCCGGGCGGAGGCCCACGTACTGGACGTACTCGGGACTTCGCCCGGTGCGGCAGTGGGGGGACCCTCCCGCCGCACCCGGCGAAGAGAGTGGGGGAGCGTGCCAGGCGTCGCAGGCAGGCGGGACTTTGCGGACACGGCCAAGCCCGACCGCCGGAATCCGCACGGGTCGCCCCCGGGTGCGCCACCGCACCCGGGGCGGCCGCGTGCGGCCGGCCCCTGCCCGCAGCGTCACTGGCCGGACCCGTCCTCGCCCTCGTCCAGGCACAGCACCGGCACCCGCTGCACGAGGTTGTTCGCGAAGCCTCCGCGGTTCCAGGGCTGCTCCAGGGGCTGGATGTGCCCGTCGGCGTCGGTGGCCCGGGCGCTCAGCACGTACTCGCCGGGGATCGCCGCCCAGCTGTGCTGCCACCGGCGCCACGCCCAGCGATGCCCGTCCTCCGGCTCCAGCTCCGCCTCCTGCCAGGTCCGCCCCGCGTCCAGGCTGACCTCTACGCGCGTCACCGCGGCCCGCCCGGACCAGGCCCGCCCCTCCAAGGTCACGGTCCCGGGCCTGACCACGCGTGCCCTCGACATGAAGTCGGGGAAGCCCGGCGGGACGAGCAGGGCACGGGGAGCGATGCGGGTGACCGGCTCGCCCTCGTCCTCGGGTTGCCGGCGCAGCCGGTAGGCCACGGCCTGCTGGAACCCCGTGAACGGCTCGTCGACGACGGTGACCTCGCGCAGCCACTTCACGTGCGCCATGCCGTACCAGCCGGGCACCACCAGCCGCAGGGGGCGGCCGTGCTGCGGGGGCAGCGGGGCGCCGTTCATCGCGTACGCGACCAGTACCTCGGGATCGCCGCCCAGGGCCACGTCGAGGTGCAGCGCGCGCTGGTAGTCCTGCTCGACGCCGCGCTCGACCCCGTGGTCGGCGCCGGTGAAGACGACCTCGACCGCGTCGGGCTCGATGTCGGCCTCGGCGAGCAGCAGCCGCAGTGGCACGCCGGTCCACTCGGCGGTGCCGACCGCCTCGACGAGCCAGGGCTGGCTCACCGGCCGTGGCGTCAGCAGGGCCCGGCCGTTGCCCGCGCACTCCAGCGTGACCCGGGTGGTGACCTGCGGGAACGTACGAAGGTCGGCCAGGCTCAGACGCAGTGGACGGCGGACCTGGCCGCCGATGGCCAGATGCCAGGAGGTGTCGTCGGGGACGTACGGGATGTCGTAGTGGGTCAGGACGTAGTGCAGTCCGGATGGGGTGATGTCGTGACGCAGGGCTTCGAGCGGCAGGCCGTGGTTGCGGGCCGCGAGCGCCAGCTCGTCCCGGCCGATGCCCTCCTCGGGGGCGGCCAGCCTGGCCGGTGCGCTCGCGTCGACGAGTCGATGCCCCATACCTGCATTATCGACCCTTGGCGGGCATTTCCGCGCCGGGGCCGGCATCCTCTCCCGGAGGTGGGCGGGGCCTTGCGGTATCAGCAAGGCGAATGCGCAACTCCCCTGGCTCCCACGGAACTTCACCTCGTGGGCTCCTCCGGCACTTCACATCGTCAAAGGTCTCCGGCTCACCCTTTCGAAGGGGTCTCGCGGCTGCCAGACTCCTGAAGGTGCCCGACTTCGACATGCTCGTCATCGGATCCGGCCCGGGTGGCCAGAAGGCGGCCATCGCCGCGGCCAAGCTCGGCCGCCGGGTCGCCGTCGTCGACCGCCCCGACATGGTCGGCGGCGTCTCCATCCACACCGGGACCATCCCCTCCAAGACCCTGCGCGAGGCCGTGCTCTACCTGACCGGCCTCACCCAGCGCGATCTGTACGGACAGAGCTATCGGCTCAAGGAGGACATCACCGTCTCCGACCTGACCGCCCGCACCCAGCACGTGGTCGGCCGTGAGGTGGACGTCATCCGCAGCCAGTTGTCCCGCAACCATGTCGCCCTGTACGCCGGGACCGGGCGCTTCATCGATCCCCACACCGTCGCCCTGCGCGAGGTCACCGGCCAGGAACGGCTGCTGACCGCCGAGCACGTCGTCATCGCCACCGGCACCCGGCCCGCGCGCCCCGCCAGTGTGGAGTTCGACGGGCGCACGATCCTGGACTCGGACAACGTACTGGCGCTGGAGCGGGTGCCGCGCTCCATGGTGATCGTGGGTGCCGGGGTGATCGGTATGGAGTACGCCTCGATGTTCGCCGCGCTCGGCAGCAAGATCACCGTGGTGGAGAAGCGGGCCGGGATGCTCGACATGTGCGACGTCGAGGTGATCGAGTCGCTGAAGTACCACCTGCGGGACCTCGCCGTGACGTTCCGCTTCGGCGAGACGGTCGCCGCGGTCGAGCGGCATACCCGTGGAACCCTGACCGTCCTGGAGAGCGGGAAGAAGATCCCCGCCGACGCGGTGATGTACTCGGCGGGCCGGCAGGGGCTCACCGACGAACTGACCTGGACAAGGCCGGGCTGACCGCGGACCCGCGCGGCCGGATCACGGTCGACGAGCACTACCGCACCGAGGTGCCGCACATCTACGCCGTCGGCGATGTGATCGGCTTTCCCGCGCTGGCCGCGACGTCGATGGAGCAGGGGCGGTCGGCGGCGTACCACGCCTGCGGGGAGCCCGTCGGCCGGATGCACAACCTCCAGCCGATCGGCATCTACACCATCCCTGAGATCAGCTTCGTGGGGCGGACCGAGGACCAGCTCACCGAGGACCGGGTGCCGTTCGAGGTCGGCATCTCGCGCTACCGCGAGCTGGCTCGCGGGCAGATCATCGGCGACTCGCACGGCATGCTGAAGCTGCTGGTCTCCCCCGAGGACCGCACGCTGCTCGGTGTGCACTGCTTCGGTACGGGGGCGACCGAGCTCATCCACATCGGGCAGTCGGTGATGGGGTGCGGCGGAACCGTCGACTATCTGGTCGACGCGGTGTTCAACTACCCGACGCTTGCGGAGTCTTACAAGGTCGCCGCTCTCGACGCCACGAACAGACTGCGGCAGATCGACCGGATCGGGGACTGAGCCTCCCGAACCTGATCAGGTGTCCACGCCGCCCTCCGGCAGGTCGGCGTCGTCCTCGACCAGGTGCATGGCGGCCTCCTCCGCGCCGGCCGCTCCGCCGTCGATGCCCTGGTCGAAGGCGATCTGCTCCTTCGTGGTGCCTGCGCGGGCGCCCTCGTCCGGTGCGACCAGGCGGCCGGCACGGTCGGTGCCCGCCTCCGGGTCGACGAGTTCGCCCTCGCCGCCCGGCAGGTCACCCACGTCGTCGCCGACGGGCTCGGCCACCTCGGGGACCTCCTGGGTGAGCCTCTCGTCGAGGGTCTCGCCGGCGTGCTGTTCGGCGGCCGTGGTGCCGTACTTGGTGACGCCGAGCGGCTTCTCGGGCGGGGAGTAGCCCTCGTCGAGGGTGTCGTCGTAGGTCCGCTCGTCCAAGGCGTCCTGGAGGTCGAGCGGAGCCGCGTCCTGTTGTTCCTCGTTGCCTCCGGTGGGCTGGTACGCGTCGTCGGCCATCGACTCGGCGGGCGTGTGTTCGGTGCCCATTGCTGCCTCCTCACTCGCGCGCGGCGGCTGGTTGTGCCGGTGCATGTCCTGAACCGCGTTTCCCGTTGTGCGTTCTCCAACCCCGGAAGATCTCATGGCTCTTGAAGCATCAAGGAGTGTGGCTATCATCACTCGCACACACGGCGTGACTGCACGACGACGCAACGGCGTACAGTGTCCGCCACCCCCGTTCCGCCGCCCCTGACCCGAGGTCATCCCTCACCGGTTCGTGGCGTAGTTCCACCCCCCACACCCCCCTTACGCCGTCGGGGCCGGCTCGCCCCCACGTCGTGCACGACGGAAAGCAGCGCATCCATGAGCAACAACAGGGGAAGAGGGCTGCAGGCCAATGCCCTCGGTACGTTCGACACGGTGGTGATGGCGATCGCGGGCAGTGCCCCCGCGTACTCGATCGCCGCGACCTCGGCGGTCCTCGTCGGCGCGGTGGGCCTGGCCAGCCCGGCCGCGCTGCTGTACTGCGCGATACCCATGCTGGGCATCGCCCTGGCCTACAGCTATCTCAGCCGGATCGACGTGAACGCGGGCGCCAGTTACTCCTGGGTCGGCCGTACCCTGCATCCCTTTCTGGGCTTCATCAGCGGCTGGGCGCTGGTGATCTCGGCGACGATCTTCATGGTGGCCGGTTCGCTGCCCGCCGGATCGATGACGCTCGCCGTCTTCGACGAGGGCCTCGCGGACAACACCGCGCTGTCCACACTGGTCGGCGCCGGCTGGTTCCTGGTCATGCTGCTCGTGGTGCTGGGCGGCGCGCGGCTCACCGTCCGGGCGCAGCTGGTGATGTCCGGTGTCGAGCTGGTGATACTGGCCCTGTTCGCGGTGCTCGCCCTGCTCCACGCGGACAACGCCCGGGCCTTCGACTGGTCCTGGCTCGGCTTCGGCCATTTCGACGGGGTCACGGGATTCGCGTCGGGGGCGCTGATCGCCGCGTTCTACTACTGGGGCTGGGACGTCACGAGCAACCTCAGTGAGGAGACCCGCAACAGCCGCCGTACGACCGGCCTCGCGGGCCTCATCGGGGTCGGCATCGTGTTCCTGCTGTTCGAGGTGTTCACGATCGCGGTGAACGTCATCCTCTCCTCGAAGCAGATCCGGGACAACGACGCCAACGTGCTGGCCGTGCTCGGTGAGGAGGTGTGGCCGGGCTGGGGCGGGAAGTTGCTGATCGTGGCGGTGATGCTGTCCACCATCGCCACCCTGGAGACCACGCTCATCCAGGTCACGCGCTCGCTGTTCGCGATGGGCCGGGACCGTACGATGCCGGCCGCGCTGGGCCGTGTGCACCGGCGTTGGAACACGCCGTGGGTGGCGATCGCGGTGGTCGGCGTGGTGGCGCTGGGGATGTTCGTCGCCGCCAACTCCCTCGGCACGGTGGGCGAGATCCTCTCCGACGCCATCTCCGCGATCGGGCTGCAGATCGCCGTCTACTACGGGCTGACCGGGATCGCGGTGGTCGTCGCCTACCGCAGGATGCTGCTGAAGTCGGTGAGCAACTTCGTACTCGGCGGCGTATGGCCGCTGTTCGGCGCCCTGTTCATGTTCTGGATCTTCGTCGAGTCGCTGGGCGAGCTGAGTACCTCCGCGATCACGATCGGCATCGGCGGTCTCGCGGCCGGGCTGATCCCGATGCTCTGGTACTGGCGGCAGGGCAGCGACTACTACCGGCCGGCGAAACTGGACGCCGCCGAGACCGTCGAGGCGGACTACGTTCCCGCCGGCCGTGACGGCACCAGGTCCGACACCGACTCCCTTGTCCACGAGGGTCTTCCCACCGATTTCTGAGAGAGCCGTCGATGGCGAAAGACCGCTTCGTTCCCGACTTCGACCCCGACTGCGGTGACGCCGCCCTCACCTGCGCCCGCCAGGACATCGTCATCGGCCGCTGGCAGGGGCTGCGGGAGCTGCTGCGGGCGACCGGCCCCGACTGGCTGGTCCGCGGGCATCGGACCCGGCTGCTCGCGCAGGCGTGCGCGAGCAGTTCGACGGCTGAGTCGTGGCTGGCCGCCGAGCCGCACAGCGCCGACGCGCTGGTGCTGCGGGCGGCGACGGAGACGGCCCGGGCGTTCAACGTGGCAATCACCGCGGGCCGGGGCGTGCCGATCGACCGGCAGCGCATCGACACCGCGGTGCTGTCGTGCCTGAAGGCCGCCGACTCCTACCCGGACGATCCGACACCGTGGATCTCGCTGATCTCCGTCGCGCGGCTGTATCCGTCGGGCGTCCGGCGGCAGGAACTGGCGCGCTGGTGGGACGAGTTGCACCAGCGCGACCCGTACAGCGTGGAGGGACACCTCCAGGTGCTGCATTACTACTCCTCGCGCTGGCACGGCACCCACGGCCTGATGTACGACTTCGCCCGTGACGCGGCCGGCGTGGCACCGCCAGGCTGCCCGCTGCCGGTGCTCGTGCAGTACGCCCGGGTCGAGGAGTTCCGCTACGCCCTTGACGCGGCCCGGGGGCAGCATGCCTCGGTCGGCCTCGGACAGCACTGGAGCAACGACGGCGCCGCCAGTGACGTACGCCGGACCTGGGAGCGCTGGATCATGGGCCGCACCGACAACACCGTGGCCCCCGGCGAGCTGCGCGACCTCAACTACCTGGCTCACGCGGCCTGTCATGCGGGCGCACACGACATCGCCGCGGCTCTGTTCCGGATATTGCAGCGCCGGGCCACGCGGGCGCCATGGGCATACACCGGCGATCCGGACAAGCAGTTCGTCAAGTGGCGCAAGGAGGTGGGGCTGCGCGGGTGAAGCGGGGTGCCTTCGTCCTGAGGGTCGTGGGGCACCTTCTCCAGGTCGCACGCTCACAGCGCCCCGCGCCGGACGAGTACGGCGAGCACGATCAGCCCGGGAATCAGCGGCAGCCACACCGTCAGCAGCCGGTAGCCGAGTACGGCGGAGGCGGCCGCGGTCGCCGGGGCGCCGGCCGCGGCCAGCGCGAGGACGAGCACGGCGTCGAGGGAGCCGAGGCCGCCGGGGGTGGGCAGCAGAGCCGCCGCGGTGCTCGCGGCGAGATACAGCAGTGCCACCCGGGCCGGCGGGAGGGGCAGCGCGACCGCGCGGGTGACGGCGATCAGCACGGCGCAGTGCAGCGTCACGAAGGCCAGCGAGCCGCCCCACAGGGCCGCCGCCCGCACCGGTCTCGCGTGGACGGCGACGATGTACGCCCAGGCCGCGGTCAGCGCCCGGCTGCACCGGGGCCACAGGGGGCCGCTCAGCAGGACGATCGTGCCGGCCACCACGGCGCACGCGCCGATCAGGACTCCCCCGCTGACGTGCGGGAGATGCAGCAGGCCGGGGCCGGCGGCGAAGAAGAGTACGGCGATGAGCGCGCCGCGCAGGAGGGCACCGGCGGTGCCCTTGACCGCGATGGCGGTGGCCGCGGCGGCTATCGGCATGCCGCAGCGTATGAGGAACCGCAGGTTCACCGCGCCGGCGCCGAGTCCGGCGGGCAGCACATGGTTGGCCGCGGAGGCGGCGAACTGCCCTGCCGCGAGCCGGCCGGGCGGCAGTCGGAGCGGCACCGCACCCTGCTGGGCGAGCGCCGAGCAGGGCCACGTCACGAGCGTGGCCGCGGCGGCCACGAGCAGCCAGCCCCGGTCGGCGAGGGCAAGCCGGACCGCGCCGGTCTCGAGCACGGCCCAGTGCCGGCGGGCCAGCCACACCACGGCCACGAGGACGACGAGCGTGAGCAGGGCGTGCCAGCAGGCCCGTCGGCGCTGGGGTGGGGCGAGGAACGGCTCCGACGTCATGCCCGTCCGCCCGCGCCCCGCGCCGGGGCGATGCGGACTTCCAGGCCGTCGAGGCGGTGCAGCTCCCAGCCGCGGGCGTACCGGGGAGGCTTGCCGCCGGGATTGGTGAGGGCGCCGACCGGTGCGCTGCGGGCGGTCCGCAGGATGTCGGCCGTGGTGGTGTTGGCGTTGTTGCCGCGCGTCGCGCCGGAGTCGCAGCCGGTGTAGTACCCGACAGGGATCGCTTCGTGTCCGGTCAGCAGGCAGGGCGCGCGCACGCCGAGGCGGTGGAGCTCGGCGGCGGAGCGAGCCCAGGCCTGGCGGTTGGCGGTGGTGCGGTCCACGGTGTGGTCCAGCACGGCGTACTGCACGGCCAGATGCCCGGCCAGCCCGAGCGCGATCACGGCCCCGACGGCCGGGCGCCACCGGCCGGTCGGCGTGGTGACCAGGCGGAGCAGGGCGTGCGCGACCGGGATGGCGAGCAGGGCGTAGGCGGGCAGCAGGAAGCGGGGGGCCGCGTATCCGATCAGGAACAGGTACGGGAAAGCGGCCGTCACGGCGCAGAGCAGCGGGACCAGGGTGCGGGTGGTGCGTCCGTCCAGGACGGCGACCGCGAGTGCGTAGACGGCGAGCAGGGGGACGACGAACCACCAGGCGTAGACGGCCGGGTCGGGCATCTCGCCGTTGCAGGGCCGGCACAGGGTGTTTCCCACCAGGCTGCGCATCTGGTCGTCGACGGCGAGGTTCCAGCCCAGGTCCCCCTGGATGCGGGAGGCCTGGTTCAGCCGCTCGCGCAGACCTCCGTAGCTGACGAACGCCTCGATCACCCACTGGATGCCCCCGGCCACGAGCCCCGCCGCGAGAGCGGCCCCGAGCCGCCAGTGCCGTACCGCAACGACGAGGACGAGCAGGGGCAGCGTGACCCATACCGCGTCGGTGGGCCGCATCCACGCCATCACTGCGGCACCGGCCAGGACGCCCCACAGGGCCCGTCGGTCGAAGCGGTCCGCGCGGGCCCGCAGGAAGCAGCCGACGCAGAACAGGGCGCCGAACGCGACCCAGAGGTTGGGCATGGCCTGCGGGCCGTAGAAAAGGGTCACCCAGAGGGAGGCGAAGAGGGCTCCGGCGCCTGCCAGGACACGGGCCGGGAACAGGCCGCGCCAGGCGCGCAGGGCCAGGTACAGGGCGAGTCCGGACAGGATGGCGATGTAGACGCGCAGCAGTGTCGTGGACGACGACCAGGAGGCGATGGGCCACGCGAGCAGGGTGACGCCTCGCGCGCGTGGCGCGCTGAAGAAGGCGGCCGGCGCGTCGGTGCCGACCTGGCTGACGTACACGATCTCGTCCCAGCCGAGGCCCATCGAGGGCCGTACGAGGAGGAGTTGTGCGAGGGTGAAAGCACCGGCCACCGCCGCGAGCAGGCCGTGGCCGCGGGCCCCCCACGGCCTTCCGGACGCGAGCGCCTCGTCGCGCCGTCCCACGCCCGTGAGCATGGGTTTCGTGCCGTGGGCCATCGTCCACCCCTCACCCCTACGAGTCGTAGGGTTCCGAGCCCCGCAGCCGGGCGAGTTGGCCGACGGGGAACCGAGAAAATCATCACAAACACGGACAAACTAACGCGCAAGGTGCAAGCGTGCAGTGTGATGTTCGGCCAGGTGCCTGACATGGACGATGCGAGTCGTGTGTCAGTCGTGCGGGAACGAGTGGTGCTCGTGGGCGACGACCCAGCGGCCGCCCTCCTTGCGCAGACCGAGCGTCAGACGCAGGCGGAGGGTGGGGCGTTCGGCGAGTTCGTCCGGGGTTCCGCAGCGCAGGAGGGCGTGGGCGTACGCCACGTCGGCGCCCGCGGTGATGTCGAGTGACTCGATCTCGAAGGAGGCGCCCTTGGCCTGCCACTCGAAGAACGGCGGCCAGGTGGCGCGGTACGCCGGCAGGCCGCGGATGCCGTCGTGGGGCGGCGGTACGTCGAACATGACGATGTCCTCGGTGTGGTCGGCGAGGACGCCGTCGAGGTCACCCCGGTGGACCGCGTCGGCCCAGGTCGTGATCAGTGTGCGGATCTGCGTGGTGTCGTCGTCCGGCATGGTGCGCGCCTTCCTTCCCCTCCCCGTGGTGACTCGTGACGAGGAGAATCCCCTTGTCCAGGAGACTCCGCGGACCACCGGAAGTCATCGCCGACCGGGTGACACACTCTGCTGTGTGGCCCTGACCTTCGACGACCTCCTCGCCCGTGCCCGGTCCCTCCCACGCGACGGCCGCCGCGCGGTCCTCGGCATCGCAGGCAGCCCGGGGGCGGGCAAGACCACGCTCGCCGAGCATCTGGTGCGGGAACTCAATGGTGCCGGGGATCCCTGGGTCGCGCATGTGCCCATGGACGGCTTCCACCTCGCCGACGTGGAGCTGGACAGGCTCGGCCGCCGTGACCGCAAGGGCGCACCCGACACGTTCGACGCCGCGGGGTACGCGGCGCTGCTGCGGCGCCTGCGCGAGGATCCCGACGATGGCACCGTGTACGCACCCGCCTTCGAGCGGGTTCTGGAGCAGCCCGTCGCGGGCGCCGTTCCGGTGCAGGCCACGGCCCGGCTAGTGGTGACCGAGGGCAACTACCTGCTGCTGGAGACGGATGCGTGGGCGCGGGTACGGCCACAGCTGGACGAGGTGTGGTTCTGCGAGCTCGACGAACCGGAGCGCCTGCGGCGGCTGATCGCCCGGCACGAGGAGTTCGGCAAACCGCACGACGAGGCCGTGGCCTGGGTACTGCGCTCCGACCAGCGCAACGCGGAGCTGGTGGCCGCGACCCGGGACCGGGCCGACCTGGTGGTGCCGGCCGCGGTGGTGCCCGTCCCGTACGGGCCGTCGACGGCCCGTACGGGGGCATGAGTACCGCATGGCGGGGGCTTGAGGACCGCACATGCGGCCCGCAGGACCGGTCTACACGGCCTGCAGCGTCAGCTCCGGTTCTCCGTGCGCGTCGCCCGCCGCCTCGCCGATCACAGCGGTGAACGCCTCGGTCCGGACCGTCAGACCCGGACCGTCCTGGGAGAAGGCGGGCGCGAACGGGCCCGTCGATCCGAGGCGCCCCGCTGCGTGGCGTCCCGCTCCGTAGCGCACGGCGAAGACGTGGAGGTGCTCCGGTGCGCCGTGGGCCGGTTCGGCCTCCAGTGCCGTCGAGGTGACCAGGTGGCTCCAGCCCAGGTCGGGGTTGCCGTAGCCGCGAGGGTCGGCTGCGAGGGCGAAGGCCGCCTCCTCCTGGGTCCGGTCCGCGCGGGCGTCGAAGTGGTCGAGGCCGTCCGCCTCGGGGTGCGTCAGACGCAGTGCGCCGGCCGACGTGACCTCGCCCTCGGCGGTCCTGCGTACGCGCTCGCCGTCGTCGGTGGCGTACGGCAGGCCCGCGAGCAGGTACGGCGTGCCGGGTAGCCGGTCCACCGCGACCGTCACCCACAAGGCCGTGCCGTCGGTGACGTACAGGGACCGGACATGGCGCAGGACGTGGTCGCGGCCGACGACCGGCTTGGTGACCAGCTTGGCGGTGAGGCCGTCGGCGCGGACGTCCCGGACGCGGACCTCACCCATCGGGCGGCAGAAGAGGAAGCCGTCCGTCACGGGGCCGAAGCCGTGCTGCCGGTTCACCGCCGCCGGGAGGTAGTACGTGCCCGCCGCCTCGACCAGGGACGGGGTCATACGGCCGTCGAAGGCCACCGAGACCGAACCTGCGCGGAGCTGGTGGCGGGCCGGGACCGGCGACGGGGTGCGGTGCCAGCGCGCGGTGTCCTGGATCTGCCAGACCAGCATCCAGGCGAAGTGACCGTCGACCCCGCCGTCCGCCTTGACCGCGTGCCGGCCCCACCGGGTGTCGCCCCGGTAACGGCCGAGGTCGGAGCCGATGCGCCGGCTGAAGTAGCGCAGGCCGAGGACCGACTCGAAGCCGCTGTGCTGCTCGCTGTAGCGCGGGCCGCCGTTGTCGAAGCCGCCGCCGGGCAGGCGGGCGTCGAGGTACCGGGCGAGCGCGTCGCCGTCCTCGGCGAAGACCTGTTCGCCGCTGACCCGGTGGGCCTGGGCGAGGAAGGACAGGGAGATCGGGCCGT
This sequence comes from Streptomyces sp. NPDC107528, assembly GCF_055639295.1. Taxonomy (NCBI): domain Bacteria; kingdom Bacillati; phylum Actinomycetota; class Actinomycetes; order Kitasatosporales; family Streptomycetaceae; genus Streptomyces; species Streptomyces sp. NPDC107528. The sequence continues at coordinate 124,732 of NZ_JBVKAV010000005.1, read as the reverse complement.
AGTTGTTGTCGTAGGCGCCGCCGTGCTCGGGAGGCAGGAGTGCGCCGCGGTCGGCGACCCGGTGGGCGCGGATCTTCTCGGCGTACAGGGCGATCGCCCGCGACCGCACCAGGTCGCGTCGGCCCGGCGGGAGGTGGCGGGCCAGCATCAGTCCGCCGACGATGCAGCCGATGGCCTGGTTGCCGGCCTCCTGCGGATTGAAGAAGGTCGCCTCGGTCAGCCAGCGCCAGTAGCCGTGCGCCACCTCGGTCAGCTCGGCGCGCTGCTCGTCCTCGACGAGTCCCTCCGCGAGGTCCAGCACGTTGACCGCCTGGAGCAGCGCCCATACCGTGCTCGGCCAGTCACCGATGGGATGGGCGCCGGGTGCGAGGGTGTAACGGGCGTACGGCAGACCGGAGTTGCGGGCCCGCAGGTTCGGGTAGCCGGGGTTGTCCTCGGTGTAGACGCGCTCGCGCAGATGGAAGGCGAGGCTGCGGCGCACCGCCTCCGGCAGGCGCGGGTCCTGGCCGCGCTGCCAGGCGAGGGCCAGGAGTGAGGTGACGCCGAGTGAGGTGTCGCCGATGTCGTCGACACAGTCGGGATGTTCCAGATTGCCCTCGGGCGTGAGCCGGGCCAGGGCCTGTTCGGCGACACCGGCGAGGACGGCGTCGTATGCCTGAGGGGTGTCCGGGAGGTCGTGCAGGGCGCCGAGCTGGCGAGGGAGATGCACGGGTGTCAGCCCTTCATGCCGGAGGTGGCCATGCCTTCCACCAGCCTCTTCTGGAAGATGAGGAAGCAGATGAGGGTGGGCAGGAGGGCGAGTGTCGACATGGCGAACATCGCGCCGTAGGAGGAGCCGCTGGTCTGGTCGAGGAACAGCGTCAGACCCAGGGGGACGGTGAACTTGTCGTTCTGCTGAAGGTAGACGAGCTGGTGCAGGAAGTCGTCGTAGGTCCAGATGAAGGTGAAGATCGTGGTGGTGATCAGCGCCGGCTTCATCAGCGGCAGGATGATCCTCCAGTAGATCTTCCACGGATTGGCCCCGTCGACCATGGCCGCCTGGTCCAGCTCGCGCGGGATGGAGCGGATGAACTGGACCATCAGGAAGATGAAGAAGGCGTCGACGGCCAGGAACTTCGGCACGATCAGCGGCAGGAACGTGTTGATCCAGGTCAGGTTGTAGAAGATCGTGTACTGCGGGATCAGGACGGCCTGCGTGGGCAGCATCAGGGTGCCGAGCATCAGGCCGAACCAGATCTTCTTGCCGCGGAACTCGAAGCGTGCGAAGGCGTACGCGGCCAGCGAGCACGAGATGACGTTTCCGATCACCGCGCCGATCGTCACGATCAGCGAGTTGGTGATGTAGAGGGAGAAGGAGTTGCCGGAGCCGCTCCAGCCCTCGGAGTAGTTCTCGGGACGCAGCGCGGTCGGGATGAGCCCGGGGTGGGTGAAGATCTCGGTGTCGGGCTTGAGGGAGCTGCTGAGCATCCACATCAGCGGGTACAGCATGACGATCGCGACGCCGATGAGCACGGTGTGGATGAAGATGCGGCGGGTCCCGGTGGCCGAGCGGAGCTTGTGCAGCGGCGATGTCGAGGACCGGGGCGGTGTGATGGCGGACATGGGTGAAGGACTCCTCGCTCAGTCGTCGTAGTGGACCCAGTAGCGGCTGGCGATGAAGTTGACCGCCGTGAACAGTGCGATGACCAGGAACAGCACCCAGGCCAGCGCGGAGGCGTACCCCATCTGCAGGTCCGTGAAGCCCTTCTTGTACAGGTACAGGGAGTACAGCATGGTCGAATTGAGCGGTCCGCCGGAGCCGTTGCTGATCACGAACGCGGGAGTGAACGTCTTGAACGCGTCGATGATCTGAAGGACCACGTTGAAGAAGACGATCGGAGTGAGCAGCGGCAGGGTGATCTTGAAGAACCTGGTCACGGCGCCGGCACCGTCGATCGCGGCCGCCTCGAACACGTCCTTCGGCAGTTGCTTCAGCCCCGCGAGGAAGATCACCATGGGCGTGCCGAACTGCCAGACGGCCAGCAGGACGAGCGTGTAGAGCGCGGTGTCCGGGCTGGAGATCCAGTCCTGGCCGGTGTTGAGCCCGAACCAGCCCAGGAAGTCGTTGAACAGGCCGTCGCCGCCGAAGACCTGCCGCCACACGATCGCGATGGCCACGGCCCCGCCGAGCAGGGACGGCAGGTAGAAGGCGGCCCGGTACAGGCCTATGCCCCTGAGATCGCGGTTGAGCAGCATCGCCACCGCGAGGGCGAGGGCCAGCTTCAGGGGCACGGAGACGACGACGTACACGAGGGTGGCGTGCACCGAGTCCCAGAAGACCGGGTCGTCGGTGAACATCCGGTCGTAGTTGTCCATGCCGACCCACTGCGCGGGCGTCAGCAGGTCGAAGTTGGTGAACGACAGGTACAGCGAGTCGAGCATCGGGTAGATCGTCAGCCCGAACAGGCCCACGAACCAGGGGGCCAGGAAGAGGTACGGCCACCATCCCCCGCCCCGCCGTCTGGCGAGGCGGCGACGCATACGGTCACGTTCCCGCTGGTCGGACGGGGTCGCCGGAGCCGACGGCTCCTTGACGACCTCGCCGGTCTGCGCGGTGGTCATACTCATGTCTCCCTGGCCCTCTCCCGGTATCTCAGATGGGGCGGCACGTCTCGAAGCCCCGGTTCACTGCCACGCCCCAAGGGGCGCGGGGAACTGCGCGACCAGTCACAACGAGCCCGCAGCCGAACGGCAGCCCATCGCGGTCGCCTCCGCGGCACTCCCCGAGGGGCTAACCCCCGAGAATCCCCGCCGCCTGGTCGAAGAACTCGGAGAGCTGCGCCTTGATCGACTTCTTGCCGAAGGCCACCGCGAGGTTCGACTGGAACAGCAGATCCCAGATCTGGTCGGCCCCCTGCGGCGGCGGCACCGGCGCGGGCAGGGCGTTGGACGCCTTGGAGACACGCTGGGAGATGTAGTCCGCGTTCTCCATGTTCAGCTTGTCCGTCTCGGTCAGGCCCGAGGCGATCAGGTTGCGGGCCTTCTCGGTCGGCGGGATGCCGCGGAACAGCTGCATGTCCTTGATCGCCGTGTCGTCCTGGGCGAAGAAGTTCATGATCTTCACCGAGTCGGCGACCCTCTTGCCGGCCTTGGTGGCGCACAGCAGCACACCGCCGTTGACGAAGTTGCCCTCGCGGGCGCCGGAGAAGTCGCCCTGCGGGGTCGGCAGGAAGTCCAGCTGGGCGTCGGTGATGGACCCGCCCGCGCCGTAGACACCGGAGTCGAAGGTGAACAGTGCCTTGCCGATGACGACCGCGTTCTTGGTGAGGTCGTTGTGCGCGGCGGAGGTGATGGCCGGCGGTGGGGACGCGTTCGTCTTGCGCATCTCGGCCCAGTACTCCCACCACTCCTGGAGGGTGTCGGAGGTGAAGCCGAGCTTCTTGCCGTCGTCCGAGAAGAAGGTCTGTCCCTTCTCGCGGGCGAACACCTCGAAGCACTGGAGGGTGGAGCCGCCGCCGTCGTCGACGCCGTACGTCTTGCCGCCGCTCTTCTTGTAGACGTCCTGGGCGACCTTCTTCAGGTCGGCCCAGGTCCACTCGCGGTCGGGCAGCTTCAGGCCGAGCTTCTCCAGGCCGCTGCGATTGACGGTGAGCTGGTTGACGCCGATCCCGGACGGGACGCCGTAGAGCTTGCCGTCCACGGTGCCGGCGGCGAGGAGCGTCTTGGAGAAGCCCGTGAGGTCCAGGGTCTTGCCGACGTAGGAGTCGAGCGGGGCGAGGACGCCCTTGCGGGCGTACTGCGCCACCAGGGCGGTGTCCATCTGGAGCAGGTCCGGGGCGCTGCCGCCGGCGATGTTGGTGTTGAACTTGTCGAAGTAGCCGTCGTAGCCCTGGTAGGTCTCGCGGATCTTGATCTTCGGGTTCTGCTTCTGGAAGTAGGCGAGCGACTTCTTGTAGGCGTTGTGCCGGTCGTCGCTGCCCCACCACGTCATGGTCAGGTCGCTGCTGGTGCTGCCGGCGCCCGTGCCTCCGGCGCAGGCGCTGAGCGAGGTGCCGAGCGCGCCGGCGACGGCCAGTCCGCTCGCGGTGCGGAAGAGGGTTCTGCGCGAGATCTGGTGACCCACCGGGTCCTCCCTGGATGTGCGTGACGGATTGCCCGGCCGGTCAGCGCGGCTCGGATCCTTCTGTGGATGGCGCCCTACGGCCCGCGACCTCGCCCGGTCGTTCCGCCGTGTCGGACGAGGGTCCACGGCCGTCGTCCCGGCCATGACCGTACGAGCACGCCCTCGCACGGCTCGCCGTACGCGATGTACGGCGGAGTACCTCGTCCCGAGCCGGGTCCCGCCGGCTCAGAAAGCGCTTGTCCGGACATTGGCAGAAGCGGGTCGAGTCCGTCAATGCTTCGCCTGGACCGCCCCGGTCACGGTTTGGATTCCGCGAGCGACGGCGAGCCGGGTGGCTCCGACCACGGTGCCGCTGTCGCCGAGCGCGCTGCTGACGACCTCGGTGGGCCAGCTCAGCCGGCCGAGCTCGGCCCGGACACCCGGTACGAGCTGCGGGTTCGAGCCGACGGCTCCGCCCAGCACGATCAGCCCGGGGTCCAGGACGGCGGCCACGGCGGCGGCCAGCCGTCCGATGTCGGCGGCGTGCCCGGCGACGGCGGCACCGGCCGGGCCGTGGCCCGCCCCGGCGAGGGCGAACAGCCGCTCCGCGGTCTCGGGGCTCGGCTCGTCGTCGTCCTGCCACGTCTCGGCCGTCCGCCGCAGCAGGGAACGTACGCCGATGCGGTCCTCCAGCGCCTCGTGGCGCGGCTCGCGGCCCTCGTCCCACGGGTACGGCAGCCGGGCCACCTCACCGGCGGCCCCGTTCGCCCCGCGCAACACCTGGCCTCCTACGACAATGCCGAGACCGATGCCCACGCCGATCCGCAGATACCCGAACGTGCGGCGGCCCCGTGCCGCACCCTCGTGCAATTCGGCGAGGGCGGCGCAGTTGACGTTGTTCTCCAGGTGGACGGGTACGCCCGGGGGCAGCGCGACCGCCATGGCGTCGAAGACGGGGCCGGCCTTCGCGGTCGCGGGCCGCATTCCGGTGCCGTCCCGGTCCCGGGTCGTGACGTCACCGACGGCGACGACGACGGCGCGCAGCGGAGCGCCGGCGGGCAGTGCGTCGAGGACCTTGCGCACGGTGGCGGCGGCGGCGTCGCGGGATCCGGTGCCCTCGGCCAGCAGGGTGCCGTCGAGGGCGCAGCCGCGCACCTGGGTCTCGGCGGGGCCGAGGTCGACGGCGAGCACGGCGCCGGCTGCCGGCCCGAGCCGGTAGACGGCGGCGGACCTGCCGGTGGCGCCGGAGGCGGTGCCGGAGTGCGCGGCGAGGTCGGCGGCCTCCAGTTCGGCGACGGCGGCGGAGACGGTCGGCTTGGACAGGCCCGCACCGGCCGCCAGCTGGGGACGGGTGGCGGTGCCCGCCCCGGCCAGCACCGCGAACACCGCACGCGCGCTCTCGCTCAGGTCCATGGTCTCCCCTGGTCGTGCCGCGGCGGTCGGAACCGCCGAAATGATCGTTCGGCAACGGGAATTCCGCGCCTCTTGACGCACCCTACTTCGTTAGTTAACTTCCTAACGAACTGATGCGGTACTCGCCTGCCGCACTCGGCAACGAAGCCCGTCCCGGGGCTTCCCTACGAACAACGGCGCGGATCCACGCCGCTCGTCGCGACGTCTGCGCCCGCTCAGGCACGGTCCGCCCGCCGTCGCAGCCAACGCGCAACGACGAAAGAGGATCCGTGCAGGACACTCCCCACTCGTCCCCACTCGTGGTCGGTATCGACGTGGGCGGCACCAAGACGCATCTGCGCGCATTCGCGGGGGACGTCATGGTCGCCGATCACGTCCGCACCAGCAGCGGCTGGCGACCGCACGACCCGGTCGCCGCCGCCGGCTGGCTGGCGACACTGGCCGCCGACACCCTGCCGGCCGGTGGGCGCCCCTCGGCCTTCGCGGTCGGCGGGCACGCATGCGAGACACCGCGCCAGTGCGGGCAGATCCGCACCGCGCTCCAACTCCACTTCGACGCACCGGCTTTGGTGGTGGGTGATGCGGAACTGCTCGTTCCTGCCGCCGGGTTGGACAAGGGGGTGGGGCTGGTCGCCGGCACCGGGTCCGTCGCGGTCGGTCGGCTGACCGACGGCAGTGCGGTCCAGGTCGGCGGCTGGGGCGCGGTCCTCGGCGACGAGGGCGGCGCGGCGGGCCTCGTCCGCGAGGCCGTACGGGCCGTGTGGGCGGCGCACGATCTCGGCGAGGAACCCGACGCGCTGGCGCGCGGGCTGGTCGACGCGTTCGGCGTCCCCGAAGTGCCCGCACTCGGTGCGGCGTTGGAGAACGCCAAGAGCGCTTCCGCCCAGTGGGGCCGGCGTGCGCCGGTGGTGTTCGCAGCCGCCCGGGCCGGTTCAGCGCTCGCCCGTGCGGTGATCGACGAGGGCGGCCGGTCGCTGGCCGCGCTGGTCGGCCAACTCGCCTCGCGTGGGGTCCCGGTGGACGACGTCGTGATCGCCGGCAGCACCATTCTCGCCCAGCCCGTCCTCTTCGACGCCTTCGCCGCCGCGCTCGCCGACAGCGTGCCGGGGGCCCGGCCGTGGCGCTTGGAAGTGCCGCCGGTCGAGGGCGCCCTGGCGCTCGCCCGTTCACTTGTGTGACAGCTGCCGGATTCCACGCTCTCCCGAGTCCGCCACAACTCGCCCGTAGATCTTCGCTCGTAAGACTCGATCCCCCTGTGTTTGGTGCGTCTCATGTGCACCCGATGTGCACCGGGACGGTCGAGTCGATCATTTCGATCTCCTCCCGGCCGTTCGGGCCGATGAACTCGAGAGAGGCACCATGCCGGCATCCGTCGGGCGCCACGCCACCCCGTCCCTCAATAGAAGGCGCTTTCTCCTGACCTCCGCCGGCGGCGGTGCGGCCCTGCTGGCCGTCCCTGCCGTCGCCGGCTGGCTCCCCGCCGCGGACGCCAAGGCCGCCGCGAAGGGAGCCGCGTTCGTCGACGACTACAAGACCAACGTCGTCGCGAACCTGACGCCCGAGACCAACGCGGTGGTCCGCGTTCTCGGCGGCTTCGCGAAGGTGTGGAAGACGGGGGGCGCCTGGAACACCGGCACGCCACTCATGCCCGACGTGCTGCGCGCCAATATGCGCTACAGCGTCCGGATCACCGCCGCGCGCACGGACGCCCAGGCGAAGGAATCGTTCATCATCGACCGTCAGCACCAGAGCTACTCGGTGATCGCCGGTCTCGGTCCGCTCGCCGACCTGTACAAGTCGGGCGCCAGGGCGGTCACATCGATCACCAGCGCTCCGGACGGCACCCCCTCGGGGAAGATCAGCGACACCGTGCCCACGGACGCTCCGGCCGGTTCCGCGATCGGCGCGGGCTCGTACGACTCGGACCTCGGCCGGGTGGCCAAGCTGGTCGACACCGTGCGCGGCCCCTTCGCCTCCGGCAACCCGGCCAAGTTCGCCTATCAGTACCCGCGTCCGTGGCGGATGAACGAGGACAGCGAGGTCGTCGACACCGGCAGGAAGGACGAGTTCGGCTTTCCCGTCTACGAGTCGAAGGTGGTCGTCGCCCCGCAGCTGCTGCGCCAGCGCGGCGAGAGTGCGGCCGAGGACGGCGGCTTCCCCAGCGGGCACACCAACGCCCTGCACCTGGCGGCCCTGGCGTACGCCTACGCCGTGCCCGAGCGCTTCCAGGAGCTGTTGACCCGCGCCTTCGAGCTCAGCCACACCCGCATCGTGGCGGGCATGCACTCCACGGTCGACGTCCTCGGCGGCCGCATCATGGCCACCGCCCTGGCCGCCGCCGCCCTCGCCGACCCGGCCAACGCCGAGCTCAAGGCCGCCGCCCGCGCGCAGGCCCTGGCGTACTTCGAGCAGCGGACCGGCACGACGGCCGACACCCTCAACGCGTACGCCCACGCGGCCGACCGCGCCACCGACCCCTACGCCGACCGTGACGCCAACGCCCGCACGGTCGGGCCGAAGCTGACCTATGTGCTGACCCGGCGCGGTCGCGACGAGCCCCTGACCGTGCCGAAGGGCGCGGAGGTGCTGCTGGAGACGCGTCAGCCGTACCTGACCGCGACCCAGCGTCGCGAGGTGCTGCGCACGACCGCGCTGCCCGGCGGATATGTCCTGCTGGACGGCTTCGAGCAGTGGGGACGGCTCGACCTGTTCACCGCGGCGGACGGTTACGGCGCCTTCGACTCCGACGTGACCGTCACGCTCGACGCGGCGGCCGGGGGCTTCGGCGCGGCCGACGTCTGGCGCAACGACATCCGCGGCGACGGCGGCCTGACCAAGCGCGGCACCGGCACGCTCACCCTGGCCGGGCACAACAGGTACCACGGCGGCACGGTGGTCGAGGACGGCGTGCTGGTCGCCGCTTCCGCCAACGCCCTCGGGGAGGGTGACGTGCGAGTGCAGGGCGGCACGCTCCGCGCGGACAGGGTGCTGCGGGTGCGCGGTTCGTACGTCCAGGAGGGCGACTCCGCCCTGGCCCTGCTGGTCCGCAAGAACCACGGTCCGGCGCTCGAGGTGTCCCGCCGGATCTCGCTGGGCCGGGGCAGCGTGCTGTCGCTGCGCCTCGACGCGGAGCGTCCGCCTGTCGCGGGCACCACGGTGCCCGTCATCGAGGCGTCACAGCTGCGCGGCCAGTTCGACCGGGTGGAGCTGAACTCCCGCACGCTGCGAGCCGTACCCGTCTACACGACGGATGGTCTGTCGGTACGACTCCTCAAGCGGTGACGCCGTCCCCGGCGGGACCTGGTGCAGAGTAGGCCCATGGGCCGGCTCCGGATCAGTTCCCGCCGCCGCGGGGTCGACGGCGCCGCGGAGCGGAAGATGGCGCTCGAACGGCACGCGGTTTCTGCCTCCGTCCCTGCCTCGGTCCCTGCTCGGACCCCGGAGGCGCCCTCCGGTGTGCCCGACGCCTCCGTCTCGCAGCCCTCGCAGTCCTCGCGGCTGTCCGGCAGGCGCTGGCTCGTGCCGCTCCTCGTGGTCGTGCTGCTAGGCCAGATGGCCGTGGCGATGGTGACGACGGCGGTACAGCAGACTCCGACGATCGACGAACCCGTCTACGTGGGCACGGCGGCCGAGTATCTGCACGAGCACCGGCTGATCCACAACCCCGAGCATCCGCCGCTCGGAAAGCTGGTCATCGCCGTCGGGGGGGCGGCGGCCGATCCACATGTCGACCGCTCCTTCGCCGGTGATCAGGGCCAGTTGGGGCGGCACCTGCTGTACGAGTCGGGCAATGATCCATGGCGGCTGATGCTGTTCGCCCGACTCCCCGTGATCGTTCTGACTCTTTCGTTCGGATTGATCGTCTTCGCCTTCGCCCGTGAACTGGCCGGTCCGGCGGGCGGTTTGGCGGCCCTGGGGCTGTACGCCTTCTCCCCCGACCTCATCGCGCACGGCTCGCTGGCCACACTGGACGTCCCGGCGGCCGGGTTCGTGCTGACGTCGGTCTGGCTGTTGTGGCGGGCCCGCCGCCGGCCGCGCTGGTACGTGCCACTGGCCGGGGTGGCCCTCGGTGCGGCGTTGGCCACGAAGATGAGCACCCTGGCCGCGGTCCCGGTCCTCCTTGCGCTCACGGGACTGTCGGTGTGGTGCGCGAAGTCGCCCTCGGAGCCGCGCCGACGGGTACTCGGGTGGGCGGCCGCGAGCGCCGGGGTCGTGGCGGTGGCCGCGATCGCCGTGGTGTGGGCCTCGTACCTGGTGGTCGACCCGCGGCTGCGCTGGGCGCCGCAGCAGCCGGTACCCGTGGTGCACGGGCTGCGCGAACTCGTCATCGATCTGCTGCCGTTCCCGGAGTCCTACCGCGACGGGATGCGCGTCCAGTTCGGGTTCGAGGAGTACCCGTGGCAGGGCTTCCTCTTCGGCCGGCTCTACACGGGTTCGCTCTGGTACTACCTGCCGGCCGCCCTGCTGGTGAAGACGCCGCTCGGCATGCTCGCCCTGTGGGCGGCGGGTGGCGTGGCGGTGGTGGCCGTACGGCGGCTGCGACCGGCGGCGCCCTACCTGCTGGTGCCCGCCGCCGTGCTGCTCGCCGCGGCCATGCTCGGGTCACGGGACTTCGGCACGCGGCACGCCGTCTTCGTGCCGATGTTCCTGGCGGTGGCGGGGGGTTGTGTGCTCGCGGTGCGGTGGCGGTGGGCGCCGGTCGCCGTCGGGGCACTGGTCGCGTTCGTCGCGGTCAGCTCCCTGCGAACGTATCCGTACTACCTGCCGTACTCCAACGAGGCGTTCGGCGGTCCGGCGAAGACCCATCTGCGATTGCACGACTCGAACGTGGACTGGGGCCAGGACCTGGGCCGGCTCGCGGACCGGCTGAACGAGCGGTATCGGGGCGAGCGGATCTGGCTCGTGTACAAGGGCAGCGGGGTGCCGTCCGCCCACGGCATCGACGCGGCCGATCCGCGCAAGGTACCGGCCCGCGAGGTGCGCGGACTGCTGGTCGTGTCGGACTCCGCGGTGGCCAAGGCGACCGGCCGACTGGCCGAATTGATCGACAGCAGTCGTCCGATCGATACGGTCGGCCATTCGATCACCATCTATCGTCGGTGAGCGCGGGCCCCATACCAGCCCAGGTCACCACAGTGTGTGAGCTATGTTGAAGCACTGTGGAAGACAATGGAGCCGCCTCCCTGCCATCGCCGCAGCAGGCACGCGCACAGGCATCCGCGATCACCTCGGGCAAGTCCGCCGGCGAAGCGGAGGCGTCCCCGACTTCCCAGCTCAGGACACTCTTCGATCAGCCTCGGCTGTCACCCGGGCAGCGGCGCATCGCCCAGTATCTGATCGAGCACATCACCGAAGCGGCGTTCCTTTCGATCACCGATCTCGCCGAACGGGTGGGTGTCAGCCAGCCGTCGGTGACGCGTTTCGCCGCGGCAGTGGGCTTCAGCGGTTACCCCGCGCTACGGGAGAGGCTCCAGTCGATCGCGCTCGGGCACCTCGCCGGGGGCCCCGCGGCCGAGGAGAACGGCGCGAACGAACTGCAGTCCGCCGTGGACGCCGAGATCGAGAACCTGGAGAACCTGCGGCGCGACTTCGGCGATCCCGACCAGGTGATCGACATCGGCCGCAAACTGTCCCGGTCGACGCCGCTGACCATCCTCGGACTGCGCATCTCGGCGTCCCTCGCCGAGTACTTCGCCTACGCGGCGCGCCGGGTCCACCCCGATGTGCGGCTGGTGACCCGGGGCGGCAGCGTCGCCTACGACGCGCTGCTGCAGTCGCGCGAGGCGGGCGGCACCTGGGTGCTGGCGTTCTCCATGCCCCGGCACGCCCAGGAGACCCTGACCGCCGTACGGGTCGCGCGCAGCGCCGGACTGCGGGTCGCCCTGATCACCGACCTGGCACTCGGCCCGGTGGCCGACGACGCGGACGTCGTCTTCGCCACCAACACCGGCTCCCGGCTGGTCTTCGACTCCTACGCCGCGCCCGGCGTGATGGCCGCCGCGCTGCTGCAGGCCATGACCGACGCCGACCCGGAACGGACACAGGCGCGGCTCGAGGACTACGAGCAGATCTCCGACCAGCACCAGTTCTTCCTCCGGGACTGATCCCGCCGGAACAGCCCCCACCAGGACTGATCCACCGCATCACCCGCCCGCAGGGCACCGCTCCCTCACTTCTCTCGAACCGCACCACAAGGGGACCATTCACTTCAAAGCGCGCATGAATGTTTTCATACGTCTTGCAAAGCGGACGGCATATATAAATACTTCACACGCACCATCCGCCCGCAGAGAGCAGCCGGTCCGTTCATGCGCACGTCACCCCATCCGTCGTGCGACCGCCGTCTGCCCTTCCGGGCTCCTCAACGAACACCCGTTGCCGCCGTCTCCTACCCGCGTCGGCGCGCGGGCTGTTCGGTCGGGCATCGCCTGCGCGAGCGCCCGTGGCGGCGGCCCCGGTCATCCCCTAGGCCGGGGCCGCCCCGACCACGTCGAACACCCCGGACGACGCCGCACACCCGGAAGCGATGATCATGCCCCTGACGACCACGCGCATCACCCCGGACTGGCCGTGCCAGGTCAAGGCCCCCGGTTCCTACGACTGGGAACGCTCCGCGGCCAAGTGGCTGCGCGAGCTGGTGCCGGCCCGCTACGCCAGCTACCCGGCCCTGATCCGCCACCCCGTGCTGCTCGCCCGCCATGCGCATATCCAGGTCCAGAACGAGATCCGGGTCGCGCGCACCGCGCTGCAGACCGCCCGGGCGGACCTGCCCGCCCTCGGCATGCCGGAGTCGGTCATCGAACACACCATCAAGCTGTACGCGGCCGAGGTCATGCAGCTGCAGCACATCGCCCGCAGTGTGCGCGCGGTGTCGCAGGCGCTGGTCGACCACGGGCGCTGACCGGCCGCCGCTCTTCCTTCGACCCGAGGCGCGCGGCCGTGCGGCGGCGTCAGGACGCATCCGCCGTCGCCGCACAGGTGACCTCCGCCGACGGGGCACCGGACGCCGAGGTGTCGGCGATGAAGCCGAAGGTGACGCTAGCGCCGGGCGCCAGCTTCCCGTTCCACGACGCGTTGGCGACGGTGGCCGTGCCGTCCCCGGTCGTGGTGAGGGTGCCGTCCCAGACCTGGGTGAGGCGGGCACCGTCGGCCGGTACGACCGTCGCGGTCCAGCCGGCGGCCGAGGCGGCGGGCGCACCGGTCACCGTCACCTCGCCCTGATAGCCGCCCTGCCAGCTGTTGACGGTCCGGAAGGACGCGCTGCAGGCGGGAGGGTCACCGGGTTCGTCGGCGCCGGGTGCGCCGGCTGAACCACCCGCGCCGGGCGCGTTCCGGGTGGGCGCGGCCGACGCCGAGGCCGTGGTGGACGGAGCCGGATCCTTCGCCGCCGCCGTGTCGCCGTCACGGCCGGAGAGCAGGAGCGCACCGCCGAAGCCGATGACCGCGGCGGCCGTCACGGCGACCGCGACGGCCGCGCGACGAAACCCCGGGCCTGGCGTGTCCGCGCCTGGCGCGTCCGGGCCCGGGCGAGCGACAGTCCCGCGCGGTGCGATCCTCGTTTCCTCGGTGACGGCCGGGAGTTCCTGGGTCGCCTCCTCGGCGCCGGGCAGGGCACCGGGCACGACCACGGTCTCGTAGCCGTTCCGCTCCTGCTCCAGCTCCTTGAACAGCTCAGCGAGCGCGTCGGTGCGGCGTGGACGCAGGACGCGGATCGGTTCCAGGGCCGGGTCTTCGTCGGGCTGCGCGGGGTCGGGCCGAGTGGGCACGCCGCTCTCCTTCCGTCCCGTCTTCACGGGCTTCGCCAATTCCCGAGGAGTGATACGGGGTTGCCGCCCCAGCGGTTCAGCGGAGGAGGCCCGCCCTCACTCCCACTCCCACCCTCACCCCCACCCTCCCCAAATGATCAATACGATCAATTCGGTATCGACTATTGAGCGTTTGAACATTCCCCTGCTAGAAAGCGCCGTCATGACGACTCGTTGGTCACGTCGCGGCTTTCTGACCGCAAGCACTGGCACCGCTGTCGCGCTCGGCCTGTCCGGCCCGGCGAGCGCCGAGCCTCCGTCAGCCGTACCGGCCGCGGAGGCTGACGAGTTCACCACCCTGCGGGCCAAGTGGCGCACGCTCATTCTGGGCGACGGGTTCAGCCCCACCTCGGAACCGTTCAAGAGCCGACTTGCCGAACTCGGCGACACCGCACGTCGGTTGCGGTCCTCCATGGCCCCGGCCGCCGGTTCGCTCTGGCCGGACCTGGGGTACGCCGACCCGGAGCCCGACACCGATCAGGAGTCGTACGGCTACTCCGGCAACATGAACACCAGCTACAACCGGCTCAACACGCTCGCCCAGGCGTACTGCCAGCAGGGCACGGGACTGACCGGCGACACCGGGCTCAGGGACGCGATCCTGACCGGACTCGATCACCTCCACTCGGAGGTCTACAACGCTGGCCAGGCCCGCTACGGCAACTGGTACAGCTGGCAGATCGGTGCGCCGCAGTCGCTGCTCGACGTCTGTGTGCTGATGTACGACCACCTGTCGGCGGACCGGATCGCCGACTACATCGCCGCGGTGGACCACTTCGTGCCCGACTCGGCGGTCGCCGACTACACCGGCACCAGCACGGGGGCAAACCGCGTCGACCTGTGCCGGGTGCTGGCACTGCGCGGGATCGTCGGCGCGAACTCCGCCAAGGTCGCCCTGGCGCGGGACGCCCTCTCCCCCGTCTTCCCCTACGTGACCAGTGGCGACGGGCTCTACACGGACGGGTCGTTCATCCAGCACACCACGGTGCCGTACACGGGCTCGTACGGCTCGGTGCTGCTCGGCGGGCTCGGGTCGCTGTTCGCGCTGCTGGCCGGGTCGAGTTGGGAGGTCACCGACGCGTACCGGCAGATCGTGTTCGACGCGGTGGAGCGGGCGTGGGCGCCGTTCCTCTACAACGGGTTGGTGATGGACGGTGTGTCGGGGCGGGCGATCAGCCGGGGACTGTCCGCGTCCGACACGAAACAGATCCAGCAGGACGATCACCTCAGGGGCCATCCGATCCTCGCGTCGATCGTTCTGCTCGGTCAGAGCGCGAGTGCCACGGAGAACGCGCGCTGGCGCGGACTGGTCAAGGGGTGGCTGCAACGCGACTACTACAGCCCGCCCATGAGCAATCAGACGATCGGTCTCACCGCTCTGGCCCGCTTCGAGTCGGTCCTGGACGACACCTCGATCACTTCGATCGCCGAGCCGACCGGTCACCGGCTGTTTCCCAACATGGCCCGGGCCACGCACCGCAGGCCCGGCTGGGCCGCCTCACTCAGCATGGCCGACCGGCGGGTCACCTACTACGAGACCGGCAACGGGGAGAACCTGCGGGGCTGGCACACCGGTTCCGGGATGCTCTATTGGTGGGGTGACACCTACGGCAACGGCCAGTACAGCGACGCCTTCTGGCCCACGGTCGACCCGTACCGGCTGCCCGGCACGACCACGTCGCGCAGAACGCTCGCGGACGCGGCGGGCGGCGACTGGGGTGCGTCCCTGCCCGATGTGAACTGGGTCGGCGGGGCCACCGACGGGCAGCGGGCGGCGATCGGGCAGTACCTGAAGGGCCTGCAGTCCACGCTGCTCGCGAAGAAGTCCTGGTTCTTCCTGGACGACAGGGTCGTCTGCCTCGGTGCCGGCATCAAGTGCACCGACGGCACGGCGGTGGAGACGACGGTCGAGAATCGCAACCTCGGTCCCACGGGCGCCGCCCCCTTCGTCGTCGACGGCACCGCCAAGCCCGCCGGCCACCCCTGGTCGGAGACGCTCACCGGCGCCACCTGGGCGCACATCGGCGGACACGGCGGCTATGTGTTCCCCGGCGGCGCGACCGTGAAGGCGCTGCGGGACGCGCGGGACGGTCGGTGGAGCGACATCAACAAGGGCGGCTCCACGACGGTACTCGACCGCAAGTACCTGACCCTGTACGTCGATCACGGCACGAATCCGACCGACGGCCGCTATGCCTATCTGCTCATGCCGTGTGCGACGGCCGCTCGGACCCAGGCCCGCGCCGCCGCCACGACCTGGCTGACCGTCCTCGCCAACACCAACGACCAGCAGGGCGTCGCCGTTGGCTCGCTCGGCTTCACAGGCGTGAACTTCTGGTTCGGCGGCACGGTCGGACCTCTCGTGGCAAGCAATCCGTGCTGCGTGATGATCAGTGAGAAGTCCGACGGTACGGCGGTGATCTGCGTCAGCGATCCGATGCGGATGCAGACGGGCCTGACGCTCACCTGGAATCGGGCCGTGTCCGCGGTGGTCTCCAAACCGTCCACCGTGACCGCGGCGACGACCGGTTCGTCACTGAGGCTCACCTTCGGCGACCTGAGCACGACGAAGGGCGCGACGCAGAAGATCACCGTTCGGCTGGGGTGAGAGCGCGCGGCTGCGGTCAGGCTCCCGCGGCGAGGAAACGGTGCAGGGACGCCTTCATCGCGGCGACGAAGGCGTCCCGGCGCCTGTCGTCCAAGGTGTCCAGGGACAGATAGGGGTTGAGGTCCTCCAACTCGACCAGCAGCAGTTCACCGCCCGGCGCACGGCAGGCGTCGACGCGCTGGATACCGTGGTCGATGCCGTTCCACTCGATGAAACGCCGGGCGAACTCCAGGTCGCCGTCGGTGGGTTCGTACGGCTCCAGCTGCCATCGTCGGTCGGTGTGCGGCGCGTACAGGGCGTACTGGAAGTCGTGGTCGACGAAGTAGAAGGAGACCTCGTAGGCGAAATCGACGCACGGCTGGATCAGGACGGTCCCGCCGGACTCCTCACCCGCGCCCTCTGCGGCCGGGTCCGAAACGATCCGCAGCCCGATCGAATCGGCGCCGAGCTTGGGCTTCACGACATACCGATCGCACTCGGGCAGCAGGTGCAGGTCCTCGCTGCGGTCCACGGTCGGGATGACCGGGAACCCGGCGACGGTCAGGTCGAGCAGATACTGCTTGCCCGCCATGTCCGCCTTGCCCGACAGCGGGTTGTACACCCGCGTCCCCGCGGCGACCGCGCGCCGGCGAAACTCGTCGTACGCGTCCTGGTGACCCAGCACCGGACCGCTGTTGCGGACGACGACCGCGTCGAAGGCGTCCATGAGCGCGGCCGCGTCCCGAGGGTGGCACAGGGCGAGGTCGAAGTCGTCCCGCAGCCGTGAGGTGAGGAAGATGTCCTCGTCGCAGTAGCGCCGCCCGCGTGCCTGGTAGGCCAGGTCGGTGACGTACAGGAGGCGGGGTCGGGCGGGCGGCATGTGGTGCTCCTCGGCTGCGGCGGGAGGCGATCGTAAGCGGACCGGCGGTCACCGAACAAACATCGGACCAGCCGAGGCCGACGAACAGACGCCGGACCGGCCGAGGCCACAGCCCGGCCGCCCACAGCTCCTCCCTCCCGACTCCCTCCAGGCCCCGCCGCACGGTGCGCCGAGGACCGGGGTCGATGGGCGCGTACGAGGGGACGGCGAGCACCCGGCAACCCGCCGCCTCGGCCGCGGCGACCCCCGTGGGCGAGTCCTCGACGGCGAGACAGGCCGCTGGGTCCACGCCCAGGGACCGGGCGGCGGCGAGGTAGGGGGCGGCCGCGGGCTTGCCGTGCGGAGCCTCGCCCTCGGCGACCGTCGTACCGAATCTGTCGGCGCCCAGCGTCTTCAGTACGGCGTCCATCACCGGCCGCGAGGACGCCGAGACGAGCGCCGTCGGGATGCCTGCCTCCTGGAGCAGATCGAGGAGCGCGAGGGCACCGGGGAGCGGGGCTGCTTCACGCTGGACGGCCGTCAGGAAGCGGGCTTCCAGGACGGCGGCGAGAGACTGCGGATCGTCGTCACCGGTCAGGGGCAGGAGGCGGGCGGCGGCCTCGGTGGCCGAACGGCCCAGGACATCGAAGAGGTCGTCGGCGCCGATCCGGGGCACGGCCTCACGGACCGTACGCAGCCACAGCGACTCGGTGTCGACCAGCGTGCCGTCCATGTCGAGGAGCACCGCGTGCGGGGCGGCGGCGAAGGGGCGGCCGTCGAGGGTCCAGTGCCGGTCGGGGTGTCGGCCGAGGGCGGCGAACACCTGGGCCGCGACATCGGCATGCCGTAGCGGACGCGGCGCCGGGCCGATCCCGGGGCCTGCGGCGACCAGCCATGTTCGCTCATCCGCCGATCGATTCACCACCGCAGGATGAGCGGACCCTCAACTCCGGGAGCAGGTCCAGGTGTTGACGCGGCCCCGGCTGCTGCCCGCTGCGACGCTCGGCGAGGCGCTCCAGCAGCAGCTTGGCGGCCAGCTCCCCCACGGAGCGCGTGGGTGGCGCGACGGCGGTGAGCGGTACGTCGGAGAGACCGGCGACCTCGTCCTCGTACGCGATCAGCGCCAGGTCGTCCGGGACCCGGATGCCGCATGCCTGGAGCCGTGGCACCAGCACGATCGCGTCCTCGTCGCTGTGCACCAGCGCGGCGGTGACGCGACGCTTCTTCACCGCTTCGACGAGATAGTCGACGCTCGCCTCGTAGTCCCCGTGTTCCCGCACGGTCGGGGCGGCGCCCTTGTCCACGTCGAGCCCCAGGGCCTGCACGGCCGCCTGGTAGCCGGCAGTGATCTGGTTGGCGTGCGGTCCCTCCTGCAGAACGGCGGTGATCCTGCGGTGCCCGAGGCTCGCGAAGTGACCGACGGCGACCGCGGCGCCGTGGGCCCGGTCGGTGCGCACCCGGTCGAGCACGGCGGCGGGGTTTCCGGGCGGGGCCAGGCGTTCGACCAGGACGGCGGGAACATCGTGCTCCAGTAGCCACTTCTCCTGACCGTTCTCGGGCACACCGCCGAACCAGCTGGGTGCGACGAGCAGTCCTTCCGCGCCGCCCGAGAGGAGGTGGTCGGCCTGCACCGAGTCCTCGGCGTCGACGTAGCCGGACACCCCCAGCACGAGCCGGCCGCCCCGGGCCGCGACCGCTTGCCGGGCGCCGCGCACGATGTCGGCGAAGATGTAGTTCGTGGTCGGGACGATCATTCCGATCACCGCGCCCTCGGCGCCCGCCGGCCGTTCGCGCACCTCGGCGGCCGTGTCCCCCGGCCACACGACCGCGCCGTGCAGCCGTTGCACCCGGCCCTGCGCAGCGAGCGCTTCGACATCGCGCCGCAGCGTGACGGCGGAGACGCCGAGTTCGGCGGCGAGTTCGGCGACGCGGAGGCTGCCCCGCTCCCGGACGAGTTCGAGCACCCGCTCGTGGCGCTGGTCGACGTGCAGTCGCATGGTTCCCCCTGGGGCGAGGCCGGTCGAACGATCCCGCGGGCCACGCGGAGCGTGATCCCGAGGCGCTCACTCTACGCCCACAATCGTATCGATCATTTCCGATCAATACGATCACCCGAAGGTGTCGGCGCTGGCTGGGCGGCTGCCCGGACCTCATCAGGGCCAGCACTCGGGGACAGTACTCAGTTCCCCCATCACGCTGCACTGAGTGCCATCCATCCAGCTCAGGTGCTACGTTCCGGTCCATGAGCTCCAGCAGTGCGGCATCCGGCCGCGGCGAGAAGGCCGAGCGGGCGGAAAAGGGCGAGAGGGCGGAGGCCACGGCCGCCAAGCCCCCCATGCGGGACGCCCTCGTCGCGGCGGCTTTCCAGCTCTTCCTGGAGCGGGGCTACGAGCAGACGACCGTCGACGACATCGTGACGCTCGCGGGCGTCGGGCGACGGTCGTTCTTCCGTTACTTCCCGTCCAAGGAGGACGTGGTCTTCCCTGACCACGAGCGGTGCCTGGCGGACATGACGGCCTTCCTGGCGGCAAGCGGCGAGGAGCACGAGCCAGTGCGCCGGGTGAGCGACGCCGCCCGGCTGGTGCTGCGTATGTACGCGGAGAACCCGACCTTCTCGGTACAGCGCTACCGCCTGACCAAGAGCGTGCCCGGACTGCGGGCGTACGAGCTGTCCGTGGTGTGGCGCTACGAGCGGCAGCTGGCCGAGTACCTGCGCGAGCGTTTCGCCGGCCGGCGCGACGGGACGCTCCAGGCCGACGTGATCGCCGCCGCGGTGGTCGCGGCCCACAACAACGCGCTGCGGTCCTGGCTGCGCTCCGACGGCCAGGGCGACGCGAGCGCCGAGGTGGACCACGCCCTGGGATATGTGCAGTCGGCCTTCGGCACCGGCCCCGCCCCGCGCCCGGACGGCGACGAAGCGCACGGTGTCGACGCGCACGGTGTCGACGCGCACGGTGGCGACGCGCATGGTGGCGAACCGGGGGGTCACGAACCGGCCGAGGACGTGGTGGTCGTCGTATCCCGGCGCGGGGCCCCGCTGTGGCGGGTCGTTCAGGAGATCGAGACGGCGCTGCGGCCGGGCACATAGTCCGGACGCTCGACCCGTGCGCATGATGCGCGCGCTCTGCCCAGGCGAATAATTCAGGGTACGCAGTGCCTTTACGAGTGGCACTCAGTGCCATACGCTGAGGCCGTGCACGGTGGCACGGTGAACCGGGCACGTCCGTGCACGGGTGACCCGCGCACGTGGGATTCCGGCCGAGCGCAGGGAGTTGACCAGCGTGTACCACCACTCAGGAAGCGTTGCTCGCCAGACCGGCGGTTCCGGTGCCGGCGTACTCGAACCCGCCGCCCCCGACAGGGACGCCATCGTCTTCCAGCGCTGCAGCTGGTGCGGTACGGCCATGTACCACCGGCTGCTGTGTCCGGTCTGTCAGGGCAGTGACCTGCGGACCGAGCGCAGCGAAGGGGTGGGGACCGTCCGGCACTCCACAGTGGTCCACCGCAACACCCCCGCGGCACGCAATGTGTCCCTCATAGAGATGGCCGAGGGGTTCGTAGTGCGCGGCAGGGTCATCGGCCCGCCGATCGGCATTCACAGCGGGGACCGGGTGCGGCTGTCCACGGCGAAGGACCCGGTCCGCAGCGAGCCGGTGTTCCAGCTGATCGACGAGCCCTACCGCGCCTGGACCTGACCGCCCTCCCCGCTCCCCCGCTCCCCCGCTCCCTCGTTCGCGCGGCCATCTCCGGTTGCGGCCACCGTAGTTGGCCTCGCGAGCGACCATTCTTCCCTCCCGACACAGGCAACGCATAACTAACACCTTCCGTCCTTCCCAGGTGAAGGGCCCGGGGCCGTCCCGGTGCGAACGGAAGGAGGGGCACGTGATTCGTGCCCGGCGAATATGGGTCACCGCCTTGGCGGTGCTCACGGTGGTGGGGGCGTCGCCAGGGTGGGCTCAGGCTCAACCGGCGTCCGAGGCAAGGCCGCTCGCGCACTCGACCGACGCCGACGGTGGCGGTGGCGATGGCGGTGGTGCGGGCCTGCCGGACGACTGGAGCATCACCCGTGACGGGCCCGCGCGGAAGCTGGTGTGGCGGTCCGACGAGCGGGTGCCGATGGGCGATGCCCGCGTCGAGTTCTACTCAGGTGACCGGCTGCTCGGCCGTCCGGCGCCGGCCAAGGACGGGCGTACGTTCCGGCTCGGCCTCGACGGAGTCCGGCTGGACTCCGTTCGGGACCTGGAAGTGTGGGCCGCGGGCCGCCGGTTGGACGCGCCCGACCCGACCTCCGGCAGCGCTCGCTCGGCGGTGACCGTCCCGCCGCGACCGCCTGCGAACCAGGTCGACCCCGGCAAACCGGGCACGTACCGGACCGTCACGGGCGAGTACGACCTCGACCCGGTACGGCTCCCCGGATACGCCGAGCCGGTCGAGATGCGGGCCGCGGTGGTGGCGCCCAAGGGCGCCGACGGCCGCCGTCCTCTCGCCCTGTTCCTGCACGGCCGCCACTCCACCTGCTACACACCGCAGGGTGAGATCAGCGGCGACTGGCCATGTGCCGCCGACGCCGAGCCCGTGCCGAGCCACCGGGGCTATCTGCGTGACCAGCGGCTCCTGGCCTCCCAGGGCTATGTGACCGTGTCGATCTCCGCCAACGGCATCAACGGCCAGGACTGGAGCGCCGAGGACGGCGGCGCGCAGGCCCGTTCCTCGCTCGTACGGCAGCATCTCGCCCGCTGGGCCGAATGGTCCGCCCACCCGGCCACGGCCCCCGCGCCCGTACGGCAGATGCCCGCGGCCGATCTGTCCCGTGTGCTGCTCGTCGGGCACTCGCGGGGCGGCGAAGGCGTCAACCGGGCGGCGATGGACAGCCTTTACCCGCCGCCCGCGAACCAGGACGGCTATCGCGGCCCGGTGCGCTGGCACATCCGCGGCACGGTCCTCATCGGCCCGACGATCTTCGGGCAGAACCCGGTTCCGGACGTACCGTCGATGACGATCCTGCCGGGCTGTGACGGCGATGTCTCCGATCTGCAGGGCGAGGTGTTCGTCGACGGAACCCGCCGGGTCAGCCGCGGGACCGCGCTGCACAGCGCGGTGTACATGGTCGGCGCCAACCACAACTACTTCAACAGCGAGTGGACGCCGGGCCAGGCCCAGGCGCCCGCCGACGACGACTTCTGGAACGACGAGGAGCAGCCCGACCCGGTCTGCGCGCCCGGCACCCGCACCCGGCTGACCGCCGATCAGCAGCACAAGGCGGGCGCCACGTACATCGCGGCGGCGGCGCGGCTGTTCGTCGCCAAGGACGACCGAGTACGCCCGCTGCTCGACGGCTCGGGCCGCCGCGCGCCCTCGGCCGACCCGGCGCGCGTCCTCACCCATGCCGTGGGCGGTCGGCGGAGCGCCGGTTTCCTGCCCGACGACAAGGTCGCGGTGAACGGAGGAGGCGGCCGGCTGTGTTCGGCGGTGCATCCCGCCACGGCCACCGCGTGCCTGTCGTCGGAGACGGCCGGCGGCTCCCCGCACTTTGCGCGGTGGGAGACCGACCGCGAGCCCGGCCGCCGCGCGATCGCGCTGCGCTGGTCCTCGGCGGGGGCGGCCGTACGGGTACGTCCCGAGCGGCCGGTGTCCTTGACGGGTGCGAAGGCGTTGGCGCTGCGTGTGATCGTGCCGCCGAACACCACCGGGACTCAGCTGGACGTCTCGGTCACCGACAGCGCCGGGCGGCACCGGGCCCTCGGCCGGGTCAAGGTCGACGGACTGCCGGGGTCGGACCGGACGGCGTCGTACTGGGCGCGCGAGGTGCGGGTGCCGCTCGGCGCCGATGACGCGGCGGCGCTCGACCTGAGGCACGTCAAGTCCCTGGAGCTGACGCCGCGTACGAGGTCCGGGCGGGCCTGGCTGATGGACGCCTGGGGGTGGCAGCCGGGCCTGCCGGAGGTGCGGGAGGCTGCGTTGCCCCGCGTCGACGTCGGACGGCTGACCGTGAAGGAAGGGAATTCGGGCGAACGGACGTACCGGGTGCCGGTGCGGGTGTCGGGGAGCGGCAGCGGGCAGGTACGGCTGTTCGTCGTCGACCCGGTCACGGGCAGGTCCACGGACCGGCTGGTGACGGTGCGGCCGGGTGCGCAGGACATCGACGTACCGGTGAAGATCCGGGGCAACACCCGCTACAGCTACGACCTGCCGCACAACGTCTTCGTCAAGGCGGTCCGTACGGCTGTGGTCGGTTCGCACCTGGGCGGAGTGACCGCGGAGAACGACGATCCGTTGCCCACGATCGAGGTGAAGCCGGTCGCGGACCGGGTGACCGAGGGGAAGCCGTTGAAGTGGCGGGTGACGCTGTCCGCGGCGGCCGATGTCGAGGTGGGCGGTGTGTTCGCCCTGGTACCGGTCACCGAAGGTGCCGTGCTGTCCACCAAGGACGTCGATCCCGAGTGGCTCCAGGAGACCTCCGGCGCGGCGCCGGATCCGGAGCGCCCGCTGTCCGCGGTGGACGACCTCAATCTGTGGATGTCCGTCCCGACGGGGGCCACGAGCACGGAGCTGACGGTGCCGACGGTCAAGGACACGGTGGCCGAGCCGGCCGAGTCGGTGCGCTTCCAGTTGACCGACGACGAGGGGGAACCGGTGCCCGGTGCGCCGGTGGTGAAGGGCACGGTGGTGGACGCGTCCTGAGGCGACGCACCTGAGGGCCTTTGAGGTGACGCGCCTCGCGGGCGGGCTCCCGGATGCCCGTCCGCAGCGCGTCACCGTCCCGTCGGGACACAGTGATCCGTCGTGCCGCTCAAGATGAGTGCGCCCCATGAAGACTCGAGGGATACCCCGAGTAACTGCCCCCTCACGCCGTAGGTTTGATCGCAGGCGCGCTGCGCAGCCACGTGACCGTGCGCGTCGTGAACCGGGGTGAGGGGGGATCCGTGCGTTCCGGAGAGGAGTTCGCCGGTCGCTATGTCCTCAAGGAGGTCATCGGCGCGGGGCGCGGCGGCGAAGTGTGGCGGGCCCACGACAGGCTGGTCGGCCAGGACGTCGCGCTGAAACCGGAGCGGATCGAGGGCGACCGCGAGACCGCGGTGCGGCGGCTGCTCGGCGAACCGCGCGCCATGGCCAAGTTCCGCGACCACCCGCACGTGGTGACCCTGTTCGACGTCGTGACCGTGCCTGCGGGCGATGACGGGCCCGAGACGTACTGGTTCGTCATGGAGTACGTGCCCGGCGGCGGCCTGGACCGGCTGCCGCGCATGTCACCGCAGCGGGCGGCCCGTGTCGGTGCCCAGCTCGCCGACGCGCTCGCCGCCCTGCACGGGGCGGGCATCGTCCACTGCGACGTCAAGCCGGCCAACATCGGCCTCACCCGGCACGGGGATGCGAAGTTGCTGGACTTCGGTGCCTCCCACCGGGTCGGCGGCACCGAGACCATCACGGCCAACGGCCCCTTCAGCTTCACCCCGGACTACGCCGCCCCCGAGCTGGCCCGGGGCAACGTTCCCCGGCCTGCTTCGGACGTGTTCTGCCTGGCGGCCACCCTCCACGCGCTCGTCACCGGTTCGCCTCCGCGCGGTGGGGAGCCCGTGGAGGAAGGGGAAGACGGGGAGGACGCCGAACGCCTGACGTACTGGAAGGCCGAGCAGGGCGTCGTCGACGTGGACGCCGACGCCATGGGACCGCTGTATCCCGCGCTGACCGCGATGCTCCGGCGTGATGCACGGCAACGGCCCGGCGCGAGGGAGGTCGAGCGTCTCCTGACGGCGGTCGCGGGGACCGCCTCGGACACCCCGTCGGACGACCGGCGCTCCGGACGCCCCCGGCGACGACGCACGCTGCTCGGCGCGGCCGTCGGTGTCGCCGCAGCGCTGGCCCTCGGAGTTGCCCTCGCTCCCGGCGGCTCCGACGGCCGCGTCGACACCCGCGGTGCCGCCAACGGCCTGCCCGCGGACGGGGCCACGGCCACCGCACGGCAGTCCCTGGTCGGCGATCCCCACACCGCCGACCTGTGCGCTCTGAGCGACCCCGCCGCCCTCGGCCGGTTCGGCAGGATTGAAGTCGACGTGGACTACGGCAACTTCGACCGCTGCGAGCTGCATCTGTACCCCGACGACGAGAGCCGTATCGACGTGACGGTCTACCTGCGCCGGGGCACACCGCCGGAGACGGCACGCCCCACGCGCACCGTCGGCCGGATCGGCATCATGGAGGAGCAGCCGGAGAGCGACGAGTGCGGGCGCCTGCTGCTCCCGCCGGACGACGCTCCCGACAGCGCCTCCGCCGCTGCCGACGGTGTCCTGCTCGGCGTCCGCGCCAACGAGGAGGAGGGCTCGGTGGTCGGCGGTGCCGCCACCTTGTGCACGGTCGCCGACTCGGCCGCCCGCAGCGCGGCGGAGGTCCTCGGCCGGGGCCCGGTCCCCCGCCGTTCCCAGGCCTACCCGGCCGTCTCCCTGGCCTGGGCGAACGCCTGCGAGCTGCTCGACGCCGAGGCACTGTCCGTCGTCCCCGGCATCGAGGCCGGCGCCCCGGAGGTCGGTGTCGCGAACTGGGACTGCGAGTGGTTCAGCGACGTCGACGATCTGGGGGCGGAGATCGCCTTCCACCGGGACCAGCCCAAGACCTCGGCGGACGGTGACCCGGTCCGGCTCGGCGGCCACGACGCCGTCGTGCGGAAGGAGGACGACAACGAGGACGGCGACGACAGCTGCACGGTGTTCGTGAAGTACCGCGAGTACGGCGGCCGGAACGCCGATACGTACGCCGAGATGCTGCGCGTGGACACTCGTGGACGGCGGCCCGTGGACGACCTGTGCGCGATGGCCGCGGACCTCGCGACCTCGGCTGCCGCGAAGCTGCCCGCACGCTGAGGTGGCCGCGCCCGACGTCACTTCAGGTGGGCGAGAATCGCCTTGGCTAAGTTCGTGGCCAGGGTGGGTGCGTCGGGGCCGGGGGCACCCTCGCCGAACGGTACGACGGTGAGCTGGAACGACTGACCGTCGCCGGCCGAGACGAGCGCGATGCACGACCCCTCCGAGTGACGGCCGGGAGTGCCGAGCAGGGCACGACGACCGGCAATCGTCCTCGGTGTGAATGCTTCTCGGTTCCCTCGAAGACGACGTAGAGCTTGCCGGGTCCGGGGTCGGCGGACGGGGAGGGGCTTCGCGTGGCCTGCGCCCGGTCCGACGACGGCCGGGCGGGTTCCTCGTCCGTGCCGCAGCCGGCGAGGGCGGCCGGCGCCGCCAGGCAGGCCAACGCCGTGGCAGCTTTGGCTCCGCGGCTCCGTGTGAACGGTCCCGAGGCGGAGTGGGTCATGCCGGGGCCCTAGGCGTGGGGCTCCGGGACCGGTCCCGGGTCCGGGGGTGAGGGCTCCTCCATCAGGTCGAGGTCCGGCGGTACGAGCGTGGTGGACTCCACCAGGCCGCGCAGCAGGTTGTGCAGCAGGCGGTTGTCGCCGGGACGGCCCTGGGACTTGTCGTGCAGCAGGGGGTACCGGAAGCCGGTGCGGTGCAGGCGACGGCGTACGTCCTCGATGCGGTACTCGATCCTGCGTTCGTTCCAGCCCACGTCGGGGCGCAGGTAGGCGAGTTGCCGTGCGGCCATGGCGTAGCTGAGGGGGCGCGGGTCCTCCTCGTACAGCAGGTAGCGCTGGCCCAGGACGACCAGCAGCAGGCGTTCGTCGTCGTCGAGCGGCCAGATCTCGGGGCGCAGCGTCTGAGCCCGGCGCCGCGAGACGGGCCCTTGGTCGTCGTGGCCCGCCACGTACAGCTCGACCAGGTGTTCCCGGTAGCCGGAGCCCTTCACGAACAGCGGGGTGTAGCCGGGGCCGAGCGGCATCGGCTCGGTCGTCATGTGCATCATCCGCCCGCGCGGCAGCCGGACGAGCTGTTGGCCGATGTTGCGCAGCCACCACTGCCCCTGCTGGTACGTCAGCTCGCCGTGCCGCCGGCTCACCCGCAGATCGTCCACCCCGACGCCCAGGTCCACGTCCGGCCGCTCGCCCCGCCCGAAACGCACCGTCAAACCCGGCCGCGGCGGCGCGGTGAGATCGCCGGTCACCGTGCGGGCGTGCAGGGTTCCGGGCGCCGTGGGTGCGACGCCGCGCGCGAGGCTGGCGGACAGGGGCATCGCTGGTCTCCTCGACGGTTCGTGGACTTCTCGGCACGTACGGATGCGTTCACCAGGGTCCCGCAGGCGCGACGGGACCCGTCCCCAAAGGCCGCCAACGCGGCATGCGACGGGCTCAGTACGCCGGTTTCAGCCCTCCCGCGGGCAGCTTCTTGCCGTCCTCGCGGGCCACGCTGCACATCACGTGGCGGAAGCCGGCGTCCCACTCCTCGTCCGTGGAGGACCAGCCCCACATCTCGTGCCCCTTGCCGCGGGCCCAGTCGACGCCGTACTTCTCCTCGCAGAGCCCTCCGGTGTCGACGCTGTCCGAGGAGCCCTCCCCGGAGGCCCAGGTCCAGCCGGCCACCTGCTCGTCGTGCGGCCCGTCGCAGCTCACCAGGGTCTCGGTGGACGAACCGTCCTCGTCGTCCTCGGAGTTGATGCAGTCACCCGGGCCCAGTTGAGTGATGTACACCTCGTCGCCGAACCTGCGGAAGTCGCCGAGCGGGCCGCCGACGGTGGCGTTCTTGAGGAACAGCAGGCAAGCCGATGCCGGCGGCTCGCTCTGGCCGGCCTCGGGGATCAGGACGTACAGCACGGGGTCGGGCATGGTGCCCCGCAGGTCCGCGGTGCGCCGGGTGCACTCACCCTGTACGGACTTCGCGTCCGGTGCCGGTGCGGTGCGGTCGGCCGTGACGGCCGCGATGACCTGACCCTCGGGGTCGTCGTCGTGACAGTCGACGAGCTTGAGGCCCGGCCGCCCCTTGAAGTCGTCGCCCTTCCATTCGGCGTCGACGCACTGGCCCGCCGTGAGGCCGACACGCAGGCCCACCTGTCTGCCGTACGGGTACGTGCTGCGGGTGGCGGTCGGGGACGGGACAGGGGAAGGAGTTCCGGCAGGCTTCGCCCTGACCTGCGGACTCTGCGTCCCTTCCCCCGCGTCGCCGAAGGTGACGGCACCCAGCGCGAACCCGCCGCCCCCGACCAGCACGGCGGTGAGCGCCAGGAGGACGGGCAGTCGCCGGACCGGGGTGGGGAGCGAGCTCAGCGGTGTACGGCGGGTGGGGGTGGAGCTTCCCTCGCCCTCGTCCGGCGGGGCAGGTTGGCCGGGCCGTGAGCCACGGGTGCCGAGCGTCTCGCCCGCCGCCTCGGCGAGCAACTCGGCCGCCTCCGCCGCCTGGATGCGCTTCAGCGGGTCCTTGGTCAGCAGGCCCATGATGGCGCGGCCGAGCGGGGCGCTCGCTCGCTGCGGCACGGAGGGTTCCGTGTTCAGTGCCGCGAGGAGGCTGGCGTCGAGTGTGTCGCGTTCGAAGGGGGCGGTGCCCTCGACGGCGAAGTAGAGGGTGACGCCGAGCGAGAACAGGTCGGAGGCGGCGGTCGCCTCGCCGCCGGCCAGCCGCTCGGGTGCCACGTAGCCCGGGGTGCCGACGACCATGCCGCTCCGGGTGATCCGGGTTTCGCGGGGCCGCAGCGAGATGCCGTAGTCCGTGAGCAGGACCCGTCCGTCGACGGTGCCCGAGTGGTCGGGCGCCAGCAGGATGTTGGAGGGCTTCACGTCCCGGTGGATGATGCCGAGCCGGTGCCCGGCGCGGAGTCCGTCGAGGGCTGCTGCCCCGATCCGGGCCGTCTCCTCACTCGACAGCGGGCCGCGCTGCCTGGCCACGGCGTGCAGGTCGCGGGTACCGGGCAGGTACTCCATCACGATCCACGGACGGTCGTCGTCCTCGACCACGTCGTACACGGTGATCACGTTCGGGTGCTCGCGCAGCTGCGCGGCCTTCAGCGCCTCGTCGCGCCCCCGGTCGGCGGGGTCGCCGAGCCGTGCGTCCGGCTCGTCCGGTACGTCGATCTCCTTGACCGCGACCTGTGCCCGGAGCTTTTTGTCCTCGGCCAGCCAGACGCTACCTCCGCCGCCGGCGCCGAGCCGCTGCCGCAGCCGGTACCGCCCGGCGATGATCCGCTCCCGCTCCCCTGCCACCAGCGCTCTCCCCCTTCGCCCGCGCACCGAGCGCGCCGTACCCACGACGCCCCCGGCCGCCGCCTCCTGCCCGACGGGCACGACGGACGGACGGCACGGGCGGTCGTCGGCACCATGCTCACTCGACTCGGACGGGAACCCTCCCGAAGCGCTCCGCTACCCCCTGGGCGCGGCCACCACCGGGGGTCAGCCGGCCGGCGTCAGCGTCAGGCGGATGCCGACCGTGCCGTTCACGCCGCGGCGCAGTCGGCTGCCGAAGAGGGTGAGGCGGCCGGTGATGCCGTACTTGCGGGCGATGAGCCGGCGGTAGTGGGCGCTGGTGGCCTCGTCGCAGATCTCGGCGGTGGCGGGGACCTGGTCGCCGGTCGGCCTGCCGCGCAGGTCGCAGGGGCCGACGAGGACGTCGCTCCGGGCGCGGATGCGCTTGACCTTCCACGAGTCGGCCACCGTCCACACGCCCAGGGCGTCTCCGTCGCGGACCACCCAGACCGGCGTGGCGACACCGGTGCCGTTCTTGCGGTAGCTGGTGATGAGCAGGTACTGGCCCGCGCCGAGCGTCTCGAGCGACGTATCGTCCATGGCTCGCAGTTTAGGCAGGGCGGGTGCGGGCGGCGGAGGTGGGGACGCCAACGGGGGCGCCCCCGTCGTGCGGCTCAGTCGAGGGCCGCCGCCATGCGACGTACGCCCTCCGTGATCAGCTCGGGTGATGTCGCCAGGTTCAGCCGTACGTGCCCCGCTCCGCCGGTGCCGAAGGGGATGCCGGAGTTGAGCGCGACCCGGCCGCGCCGCAGGAAGACGTCCGCCGGGTCGTCGCCGAGGCCCAGGGCGCGGCAGTCGAGCCAGGCGAGGTAGGTGGCCTCGCCCGGGCGGTGGGTGATCGCCGGGAGGTGTTCGGCCAGGAGGTCCGCGAGCAGGCGCCGGTTGTCGTCGAGGCCCGTCAGCAGGGCGTCGAGCCAGGCGGTGCCGTCACGCAGGGCGGCGCTGTGGGCGATGATCCCGAGGTGGCTGGGACCGTGGCTGACCTCTTCCGGCATCCGGTCCAGGTCGGCGGCGGCCGCGGGTCCGGCGATGGCCAGGGCCGCCTTGAGGCCGGCCAGGTTCCACGCCTTCGACGCCGACATCAGCGACAGCCCGTTCTCGGCTCCGGGGACGCGCAGATACGGCACGAAGTCGACGCCGCCCGCGGTGACCGGTGCGTGGATCTCGTCGGCGACGACGCGGACGCCGTGGCGGTCGGCGAGTGCGGCCACGGCGGCCAGTTCGTCGGCGGTGTGCACGGTGCCGGTCGGGTTGTGAGGGCTGCACAGCAGGAAGGCGGCGCGTCGGCCGCCCGTGGTCGCCCGCCGGAACGTCTCGTCGAGAGTGTCGAGGTCGATGCGCAGGTCGGCGCCGAGCGGGGCCTCGACCACCTCGCGGTCCATGTGCTCGACGAACATGTAGAACGGCGGATACACGGGTGAGTTCACGACGATCGGATCGCCCGGTCCGGTGACCAGTTTGAGCATTTCGACCACGCCGAGCATGACGTCGGGCACGATCGCCGTTCGCTCCACGGCGACCTCCCAGCCCCACCGCTTCTCCGCGAAACCGGCGAGCGCCTCGGCGTAGCCGGTACCCGCCGGGTAGCCGGTGTCGCCGAGTTCGAGGGCGTCGGTGAGTGCGCGCACGATGGGTTCGGCCAGTGGCACGTCCATCTCGGCCACCCACAGGGGCAGCACGTCCTCGGGGTAGGCGCGCCACTTCATGCTCGTACGCGATCGAAGGCGGTCGAGGGTCAGTGCGCGCAGCGGATTCGGTTCACCGGACATTTCGTGCGGAATCCTGGTCATGAGGCACAAGATAGGGGGATGTGCCGGTGTCCGGGAACGGTGAGGACGCGCAGTGGCCGGTGACGGGCGGTGAATTGCCCGTGCGGTGAACACGCGCGTACCGGGCCACGTATGGAGTGAGGGTGCTCAACCACGGGAGGGCCCCGCGGCGTTGACGCCGCGCTGTACTGGTTCGGGAGCCATGCATGAGGCACGCACGACGACGTCTCGTCCGGCGAGTGACGCGACTGGCGGCGGTCGGCGGACTCCTCCTCGGAGGAACGATGGTCACACGCGCCGTGGCGAGCGAGCCCCCGGACGCCTCGGCCGTCCCGCGCACCTACGCCGCCTCGGCCGGCGACTCCGGCAGCGAGCTGGTCTCACGGCTGGGCACGTCCCGTACGGCGGGCAGTTGGATCGGCGCCGACGGGAAGGCGGTCGTCGCGGTCACCGACGAGGGCGCCGCCGCCGAGGTGCGCAAGGCCGGCGCCCAGGCGAAGATGGTCGACCACAGCATGGACGAGATGAAGTCGGCGACGTCGACGCTGCGTTCGGCGCCCCGGGTGGCCGGTACGGCGTGGGTCATGGACTACCGCTCCAACGAGGTGGTCGTACGAGGCGACAGCACCGTCTCCGCCGCGGACTGGTCCCGGATGACGAACCTCGCGGCGGACATGGGCGGCTTCGTCCGCATGGAGCGCACCGAGGGCACGTTCACGACGCGCATCAACGGGGCGCTGCCGCTGCTGTCGACGGCCGGGCGCTGTTCGGCCGGCTTCAACGTGACCGACGGACGGCGCGACTTCATCCTCACCGCCGGGCACTGCGGTCCGAACGGTTCGGTGTGGTTCGCCGACAACCGGGGCCGGCAGCAGATCGGGCAGACGATCCAGCAGAGCTTTCCCGGCGGCGACTTCTCCCTGGTCCAATACGCGAGCGGGGACGCCGGGGCGGGAGCCGACGTCGTGTCCATCGGCGAGGGCAAGGGCGTGCGGATCACCGGCGCGGCCGATCCGGCCGTCGGACAGAAGGTGTTCCGCAGTGGCAGCACGAGCGGGCTGCGCGACGGCGAAGTGACGTCGCTCAACGCCACGGTCAACTATCCCGAGGGCACGGTCACGGGCCTGATCGAGACGAACGTGTGCGCCGAACCGGGGGACAGCGGCGGTCCGATGTTCTCCGAGGGGGTCGCGCTGGGCGTGACGTCGGGGGGCAGCGGTGACTGCAACGCGGGCGGTACGACGTTCTTCCAGCCCGTCACCAAGGCGCTGACCGCGCTCGACATGAAGCTGATCGTGGCCGGACAGAACGGCTCCGGTCAGGGCGCCGCGCCGGCCCCGTCGCAGGACGCGGGCGCGCCCGGTGACGCGTCGCCCGGTTCGACGGCGCCGGTGACGGGCGAGGCCGCCGTGACGCTGCTGTCCCGGCTCGCGGACCCGAAGAACGTCGGTCCCGGTCTGCTGGTCATCGCGGGCAGCCTGGTCGCCCTGGCGGCGACCCGTTTCATCCGGGCCGAGCAGGACCGCAAAGCGTACCGGCGGTACTACTCGGCGACCTGGGGGTGAGTGGCCCGTCACCCGAGGGTGCGCACAAGGGTCGCCACCACCGCTCCGGTCAGCCCGATCACCCGGCGCACTGTGGGGGGTTCATGCAGCAGCACGAATCCCAGGACGACGGGCAACGCGGGGTGGAGCGAGGCGAGGACCATGGCGACGGCCGGCAACTGCCGCTGGGCGGCGAGCAGGGAGAGCCAGAGTGCGGGCGGGTGACGAGGAAGCCGGGCCAGCCGAGCGCGCCTGGCCGGTCGCCGAGCAGCAGCACCGCGCCCAGCACGGACAATGCGACGGACGTGACGGTGCTCGCGGGCACGACGGTGCTCATCGCGCCCCGGCTCAGGCCCGGTTGAGGAAACGCATCGCCGCAGCGCTGCCGACGCCGGACAGGGCGCCCCGAGGCAGATCGGTGAGACGTACGTCACCGGCGGGGGGATGTGCACGCCGGGAGGGCATTCCGCCGGCGAAGTCGACGATGCCGTGGCAGACCGCCGAGGTCAGTGAGGAGGGCACCCATGGGATCAGGGGTGCCCGCGTGGGGCGTTGCGATGCGCGGCGAGAGGGGCCGAGGAGGATGCTCGGGCCTGCGCCGAGGCGAGCGGTCAGGCCGCCTTTGCCGGCTGCAGGGCCGCGGCGGCCCACTCCAGGACGAGGCGCTGGTATTCCTCGCGCTGCTCGACGCTCAGTGTCCCGCCCGACCGGCGCCACAGCGCCCGGATCTCCTCGTTGACCTCGTCAGCCGATCGATCGGAGGCGATTTCAACAGTGGTGGACATGCTGTGAAGCATACGGCGCCGCAGGTGAAGGCCATGTGAGTAAGACTGCGCAATATGGACATAACGGACAGTGTTGCTGATCACGTCCATCTGTCCCCGCAGATCGCGGAGTTCAGGCGTCGCCCGTCGCTCCCAGCACCAGCACCTGGATCGCCAGCACGGCCGCGCCGCGGGCCCAGTCGTGAAAATCGGACACCTTGGTCTCGAGGTCGATCGACGCGGCCAGCGGATGCCGCTGGGCACGGATGGTCTCCGTCACAGTCTTGCCGGCGACATCCATGAGGCCCACCCCTTCGCCCGCGAGAAGGATCTTCTGCGGCAGCACGAAGTTGGCGATCTGGGCGACCAGGGTACCCAGGGCGCGGGCCGCCTCCTCGACGACCCGGGCGGACATCGGCTCGCCCGCCGCGGCACTCTCCAGGATCTCCTCGTACGTGCGGTCGCGGCCGGTGGCGGCCTGGACCTGGTAGCGGATGCTGGGGATGGTCAGCAGGGAGACGGCGCTGCCACGTGCCCCTTCGGGGGTCAGCGGGCCGTTCGGGTTCACGATCCAGTGGCGGCCGAAGCCGCGGTCCTCCTCGGCGTAAGGCACCCGCTTGCCGCCGAGGACCAGTCCGTAGCCGATCCCGGCGCCGATGGTGAGGACGACGAAGCGGTCGAGGCCGCGGCCGGCGCCGAACCAGGTCTCCGCCTCGACCAGGGCGGCCACGTCGTTCTCCACGACGACCGGGAGCCCCGTGCGTTCCTCGACAAGTTCGGCGAGAGGCACCCCACGCCAGTCCAGGAACGGGGACTCCCCGACGACGGCCCGGTCCTCGACGAAGCCGCCCACGCCGATGCCGATCCCGGCGAGCCGCGGGTGGTCCCCGGCGAGCGCGTCGGTCATCTCCCCCAGCAGGTCCACGACCGCGGCGGGTTCACGGGTGACCAGGGGGCGGTCGTAGCGGGCGACGATTTCGCTCCTGAGGGTGGTCAGGACGCCGTAGACCATGTCGTCGGTGATCTTGAAGCCGAGGAAGGAGAGGGAGTCGGCGACGACGTCCAGCGGCTGGGACGGGCGCCCCTGGCGCACCTCGGCCGGAACGCCCGCTTCGGGCACCTCGACGAGGAGGCCAGACTCGATCAGCGGTTTGGTGAGCCGGGTGAGGCTGCCCGCGGACAGGTCGAGCCGCCGGGCGAGCTCGGTACGCGACAGGGGCCCGCCGACGAGCACCTCGATCGCCACCGAGCGTTCACCGGGACTGAGAGGGGGCCAGCTGTCGGCTACTGGGGTCATGGTCGTCAGGCTCCCACATGATCTTTCTCTGGTTTTACTCTCTGATTTTTTTCTATGCGAAACCAACGAGACCAGTCTAGAGCGCCCGGGCTGGCTTGAAGAAGATGTTTGCGTGCCTCTTGACTGCTGGATTCTTCCGCGACGAAAGTAAGTGGCGCCGAGGATGAGCCGCAGACGAGGGAGTCTCCTGATGACCATCGCCTCCAGCAGCCCTCCTTCGCGCCTGCCGCTGGGTGGCGCCGAGGGAGCGGGGACCAAGTCGAGGACGCGGCGGGCGCGCTCCCGCGAGAACGAGGGGGACGGGCGGCTCGCCGCGGTGTTCATCGCTCCGGCGATGCTGGGCTTCCTGGCCTTCCTGCTCTGGCCGACGCTGCGGGGCATCTACCTGAGCTTCACCCGCTTCAACCTGCTCACGCCGGCGGAGTGGGTCGGCCTGGACAACTACGTGCGGATGGTCCACGACCCGATCTTCTGGGAATCGCTCGCGGTCACCGTCGAGTACGTGGTCATCAACATCGGCGTCCAGACGGTCTCGGCGCTCGCCATCGCCGTACTGCTGCAGCGGCTGACCCAATCGGCGGTGCTGCGCGGGATCGTGCTCACGCCGTATCTGATGTCGAACGTCGTCGCGGGCATCGTCTGGCTGTGGATGCTGGACACCCAGCTCGGCATCGGCAACGAGATCATCGCGGGGATCGGCGCCGACCGCATCCCGTTCCTCGCGGACGAGACCTGGGCGATACCGACGATCGCCCTGATCAATGTGTGGCGGCATGTCGGGTACACCGCGCTGCTGCTGTTCGCCGGTCTGATGGCGATCCCCAACGACATGTACGAGGCCGCGAAGGTCGACGGCGCGAGCGAGTGGCGCATGTTCTGGCGGATCACGATGCCGTTGCTGCGACCGGTCCTGGCGGTCGTTCTGATCATGACGGTGATCGGTTCGTTCCAGGTGTTCGACACGGTCGCCGTGACGACCGCGGGCGGACCCGCGAACGCCACGAACGTCCTGCAGTACTACATCTACGGCGCCGCCTTCGGGCGCTTCCAGTTCGGGTACGCCTCGGCGATGTCGGTGGCCCTGCTGGTCGTGCTGAGCGCGATCACCGTCCTGCAGTACCGGCTCACCCGGGCCGGCCAGAGCGACCTCGGCTGAGGGAAGGGAGACACCGACATGGCTGCCGTGGCAGACACCACGACCGTACGGCGCGTCAGGCGCAGGCCCTCCTTCGGACGGGCCGTGGCCTGGGCGGTGATGGCCGCCGTCGTGCTCATCACGCTGTTGCCGTTCTACTGGATCCTGCGCACCGCGCTGTCCTCGAACACCGCGCTCGCCGCACACCCCGGCGATCTGCTGCCCGTGGATCCGACGACCGGAGGCTTCGAGCGTGCGCTCGGTCTGCAGTCGGCCGAGGAGGCGATCGCCCAGGGCGGTTCGGGCGGCGGGCTCAAGTTCTGGCGCTATCTGATCAATTCGGTGATCGTCTCGACTCTGATCACCGTCTGCCAGATCTTCTTCTCCGCCATGGCGGCGTACGCCTTCGCCCGGCTGCGCTGGCGCGGGCGGGAGAAGGTGTTCGGACTGTTCCTGGCCGGGCTGATGGTGCCCGCGATCTTCACCCTGCTCCCCAACTTCGTGCTGATCAAGCAACTCGGCCTGGTCGACAACCTGTTGGGCGTGGCCCTGCCGACGATGTTCATGACGCCGTTCGCGGTGTTCTTCCTGCGGCAGTTCTTCATGAACGTGCCGCGGGAGGTGGAGGAGGCCGCCCTGCTGGACGGGGCCGGGAAGATCCGGATCTTCTTCCGGGTGATGCTGCCGATGGCGGCCACGCCGATCCTCACGCTGGGCCTGCTGACGTACATCACCGCCTGGAACGACTACTTCTGGCCGTTGATGGTGTCCTACAGCGACAGCTCGCGCGTGCTCACCGTCGCGCTGGCCATCTTCCGGGCACAGACCCCCCAGACGGGCTACGACTGGTCCGGCCTGATGGCGGCCACGCTGATCGCCGCCCTTCCGATGCTCGTGCTGTTCGGCTGCTTCGCACGGCGCATCGTCAGCTCCATCAGCTTCACCGGCGTCAAGTAAGGGGACTGGGATGCGAGTTCGGATGCGTACGATCCTGGCCCTGTCCGGGGCGATGGTGCTGTCCCTGGCCACCGGCTGCGCGCAGGGCGGCGCGGCCGGGTCGGGCGGGAACACGGTGACGTACTGGCTGTGGGACGCCAATCAGCTGCCCGCGTACCAGGCCTGTGCGAAGGGGTTCGAGAAGCAGAATCCGGGCCTGAAGGTGAAGATCACACAGATGGGCTGGGCCGACTACTGGACCAAGCTCACCGCGAGCTTCATCGCGGGCACCGAGCCGGACGTGTTCACCGACCACATCCAGAAGTTCGGGCAGTTCGCCGACCTGAACGTGCTCGAACCGCTGGACGACCTCGGTATCGACGACTCCGCCTACCAGGCGGGGCTGGCCGCCAACTGGAAGGGCCAGGACGGCCATCGCTACGGCGCGCCCAAGGACTGGGACACCGTCGCCCTCTTCTACAACAAGAAGATGGTCGAGGAGGCCGGGCTCGCGGCCGACGGGCTCGACGGCCTGTCCTGGAACCCGAAGGACGGCGGCACCTTCGAGAAGACCATCGCGCATCTGACCGTCGACAAGAACGGCAAGCGAGGCGACGAGAAGGGCTTCGACAAGAACAACGTCAAGGTGTACGGGATGGCGACCGGCGGCGCGGGGGACGCGGACGGCCAGACCACGTGGAGCCCGTTCGTCGCCTCGGCGGGCTGGCACTACACGGACCGGGCGCGCTGGGGCACCAAGTACCAGTACGACAGCAGGACATTCCAGTCGGTGGTCGACTGGTACTTCGGACTGGCGAAGAAGGGCTACCTCGCGCCCTTCACCGACTACACCGACGGCGCCAACCCGGCCAACGCCCAGGTCGCCTCCGGCAAGGCGGCGACCGCCTTCGACGGCGCCTGGATGATCTCCACCTACTACGGCACCAAGGGTCTCGACGTCGGCACCGCACCCACGCCGACCGGCCCGACCGGCAAGCGGGCCACCATGATGAACGGCCTCGCCGACTCGATCACCAAGAACGCCCGCAACAAGGAGGGCGCGAAGAAGTGGGTGCGGTATCTCGCCTCGAACGAGTGCCAGAAGGCCGTCGGCGGCTACGGCATCGTCTTCCCCGCGACCCCTGACGGCACCGAGGCGGCCGTGGCGGCGTACGGGAAGAAGGGCATCGACGTGTCCGCCTTCACCGAACCGGTCACCGACAGGAAGAACTCCACCATGTTCTCCTTCCCGATCACCGACTACGCGGCGGACGTGTACTCCCTGATGCGCCCCGCGATGCAGGACGTCTACGCCAACGACGCCCCGGCGAGCGGCCTGACCAGGACCAACGACCAGATCAACCTCATCCTCGGCCAGTGAAAGGCACACACTCCATGACGTTCTCCCTCGGCATCGTCGGCGCCGGCCAGTTCTCCGGCCAGTTCGCCACGCTGTTCCAGGCCCACCCCGGTGTCAGCGACGTGTACGTCACCGATCTGCTGCCCGAACGGGCCGAGCAGCTCGCCGACGCACAGGGACTGGCCGGCACCTTCCCCTCGTACGAGGCGATGCTGGAGTCGGCGGCCGTCGACGCGGTCGCCGTCTTCACCCAGCGCTGGACCCACGGCCCGCTGGTGCTGCAGGGCCTGAACGCCGGCAAGCACGTCTACTCCGCGGTTCCGATGGCGATCACCACGGAGGAGATCGCGGCGATCATCGACGCGGTCAAGGCGACCGGCCTGACGTACATGATGGGCGAGACCAGCGAGTACAACCCGGCGACCGTGCACGCCCGCAACCAGATCGCCGAGGGCGCCTTCGGGCGGCTCTTCTACGCCGAGGGCGACTACGTCCACGACATGGACCTGGGGTTCTACGAGGCGTACCAGTACAGCGGCGGCGAGAACTGGAAGGCGACCGCCAGCTATCCCCCGCTGCTCTACCCGACGCACGCGGTGGGCGGTGTGCTCGGGGCTTGGCGAACGCATGCGGTGAGCGTGTCGGCGATCGGGGTCGTGGACGACCGGGGCGACGGGGTCTTCGACAAGAGCGTCAGCCAGTTCGGCAACGACGTGTCCAACGCGACCGCGCTGTTCGAGGTCGCGGGCGGTGGCTCGTTCCGTACGAACGAGTTCCGGAGGGTCGGCTACCCGTCACACATACGGGAGTCGCGGTTCCGGTTCTTCGGCACCGAGGCGAGCATGGAGCAGCTCGCCACTGTGGCCTTCTGGCAGGACAAAAAGGGCGTCAGGGACATCAGTGAGCTGCTGGAGCCCAAGCCCACCATGTCCCCCGACGACCCGTCGCTCCAGCACATCGCGCCGGAGCTGCGGGCGGCCTTCACCTCGGGGTCGGCGCCCGTGCACGACCGCGCCCGGCTGCCGCGGGCCTTCGACAACCTGCACAACGGCCACGAGGGCAGCCACCACTTCCTGGTGGACGACTTCGTGACCGCGGTCAACACCCGCACACTGCCGTCCGTGAACGCGTGGGTGGCCGCCCGCTACACCCTGCCGGGCATCGTCGCGCACGAGTCGGCGCGGCAGGGCGGGGCCAGGCTGGAGATCCCGGACTTCGGGGACGCGCCGGAGGCGTGACGTTTCTCCCCGCTCGCCCGCGAGCCGGGTGCCTGCCGTCTGTCAGGTGCCCGGCTTGCGGCCGTACACATAGACGTCGTCGCCGTTCTTCAGCAGCGACCAGTACTTCTTCGCGTCGGTCTTGGTCATGTTGACGCAACCGTGCGAGCCGGGCGGGTTCCACATGCTGACGCCGACCGAGTGGAAGGCCTGGCCGCCGTCGAAGAACTGGGCGTACGGCATCGGCACGTCGTAGATGGTCGAGACGTGGTCGATGTTGCGCCAGTAGATCTTCTTCAGACCGGTGCGCGTCTCGTAGCCGTTGCGGCCGGTACGGACCGGCACCGGGCCGTACACCAGCTTCTTCCCGTCCTGGATCCAGCTCAGCTGGAGCGAGAGGTTCACGCAGGCGATGCGGCCCTTGTTGACGGGGCACTTGCCGTCCTTGTTGGGGTTCGTGCCTACGGCCTTCTGCTTGTTCATGAGGTCCATCACGCCCCATGTGACGGGCCCCGCGTAGCCGGCGTTCGGGGTGATGCCGTGCTTGGTCTGGAAGGCCTGGATGGCCTTGCAGTCGGCGCTGGACTGCTTGCCGTCGACCGGCCGGCCGAGGAACTTCTCCACCTTCTTCTGATACGGGCCGGCCTGCGTCGTGCAGCTCGGAGCCGCCTGCGCCGGTGCGGCGGCGATCGTCAGCGCGAGCGGTGCGACGAGTCCTGTGGTGATGCCGAGTGCGACGGCACGCCGTCTGTGTCTGTCCCCCATGGCCGGGCCTCTCCCTTGGGTGTTCCTGTGGACTTCTGCCAGGTAGACCGCTGTACGGGGGCTTCGGTTGTGGCGCGCGCCGGGCTGTGACCGAACGGTGAAACTTCGCCGGGCCTGACTGTGACCTATGTGGTCCGGCTCACTCGGTGAGTGGGGAGTTTCAGGCGTTGCCCGGGCGCCGCACCGCAGCCCGGAAACCGGTGTTGACCGCGGTGAGGCCGCCGTCGACGGTGAGGGTGGCGCCGGTGATCCAGGCGGCGTCGCGGGACGCGAGGAAGGCGACCGCGGCGGCGATGTCCTCGGGCTCACCGACCCGGCCCAGCGGGTACAGCGGGCGGATCGCGTCGAGTTCCGCCTCCCGCCCCTCCCACGCCGAGGTCCGCACCGTGCCCGGCGTCACCAGGTTGACGCGGACTCCGCGCGCGGCGGCGTGCCCGGCGAGGGTGCGGGTGAGGGAACCGAGGCCGGCCTTGGCGGCGCTGTAGGCGTGATTGCCGAAGTCCTGCAGCCCGTTGACGGAGCCGATGTTCACGACGGCTCCACGGCCGGTGGCGGCCAGCTCCGGGAGCGCGGCACGGCAGCAGCGGTACGTGCCGGTCAGGGTGACGTCGAGGTCGCGGGCCCACGCCTCGTCCGGGCCGTCCTCGAAGAGCGCGGTGTCGGGCGAGCAGGAGGCCGCGCTGTTGACCAGGACGTCGAGCGAGCCGAAGGCGTCGACGGCGTGGGCGACGGCCGCCTCGACGGACGCGAGGTCGGCGACATCGCATGCCGACGCCCGCACCGCGAGTCCCCGCCCCCGCAGTTTCGCCGCGGTCCGCTCGGCCTCGGGCCCGTCCACGTCCGTGACGAGCACGCGGGCCCCCTCCTCGGCGAACCGGCGGGCGGTCGCCGCGCCGATGCCGCGGGCCGCACCGGTGACCAGGACTCCGTGACCTGCGAAGCGCGTTGTGTCCGTCATGGACCGAACCGTAGTGCCGGAAGGATCATCCGGGCAGATAGCGTGCGCCCATGTCCGTGTTCATTCAGCAACTCCCCGCGCTCATAGGCGTCGTGATCGGCGCGCTCGGTTCGTACATGGCGGTCGTGCGGGGCGACCGGATGAGGTTCCGGCGGGAGCAGACGGCGCGTTGGGAGGAGCGGCGGCTCACGGTGTACGCCGACTACGCGCAGTCGGTGAAGAAGACGGTCACGGTGACGTACCGGGTCGCCGCCCGGGCAGGCGTCGATCCGTACCCGGATCCCCTGAGTCTCGAAGAGGCGCAGCCGCTGCTGGCCGAGGCGAGCCTGCGCCGGGACCCCTCGGGTGAGGCGCTGCTCATGCTGGGCAGCCGCGAGGTGGTGGAGAAGGCGCGGGTCTGGGTCGTGGCGGCGATGGAGATGGAACGGTTCGTGCGGGAGGGCCGGGACGACCGTGCGGCCTGGCAGGCGCTGCTGGAACGGCAGCGGGCCGGGCGCGAGGGCTACTACACGGCCGTACGCGACGACCTGGGCCTGCCGCCGGGCCACTCGGCGCGCTGGCCGCTCCCGGTCATGAACCCGGTGCCGCCTCAGCGGTAGCCGGTCGTGTCCGCCGGTTTGCCCGCGTCCTGGACCTCCACGAGGTACCGCCACGCGTCGGGCCGGCTGCCGTCGAGGTCCGTGAAGCCGTAGACCGGAGCGAGCTGCCCGCTGGAGAGG
Organism: Streptomyces sp. NPDC107528; assembly: GCF_055639295.1. Taxonomy (NCBI): domain Bacteria; kingdom Bacillati; phylum Actinomycetota; class Actinomycetes; order Kitasatosporales; family Streptomycetaceae; genus Streptomyces; species Streptomyces sp. NPDC107528. The sequence goes on along the minus strand of NZ_JBVKAV010000005.1, from coordinate 83,414 downwards.
GACTCTCCGTTCCAGCGGGCCACGTCGGGGTCAGCGGCGAGGGCGGCGACGGCGCGCCCCACGTAGCGCGGGGTCTCGGAGATGGCGAAGTGCGGGACGCGTTCCAGGGCGTCGCGCCAGTTGTCCTCGCGCACCTCGAACGCGTCGAGCATCATCTCCGAGCGCAGCCAGCCCGGGGTCAGCGCGACGGCGGTGGCGCCGCGCGGTCCGAGTTCATGGCCGAGGGAGAACGCCATGCGCAGGACGGATGTCTTGGCGAGGTCGTAGAAGAAGGAGTTCCGGTAGTTGGCGCCGTTGTAGTCGGCCGTGCCGTCGGTCATCTCGACGACCAGTCCGCCGGGGTGGCGCAGGAGCAGGGGCAGGGCGTGGTGGCTGGTGATCGCGTGCGTCTCGACCCCGAGCCGCAGCAGCCTGAGGCCCTTGTCCAGGTCGTGCTCCCAGACAGGGCTGTCCCAGGCGAAGAGTTTCTCGCCGCCCCAGACGTCGTTGACGAGGACGTCGAGGCGGCCCTGTTCGTCCGCGATGCGGTCGACGAGGACGCGGACCTGGGCGGGGTCGAGGTGATCGGTGGGTACGGCGACGCCGTGCCCGCCCGCTTCGGTGACGAGGTCGGCCGTGTCCTCGATCGTTTCGGGGCGGTTGTACTCGGAGCGCCGGGCACGCGTGCTGCGTCCGGTCACGTAGACGGTGGCGCCGGCCGCCCCGAGCTCCACGGCGATGCCGCGCCCGGCGCCCCGTGTCGCGCCGGCGACGAGTGCGACCTTGTCCTTCAACGGCTGTGACATGTCCGGCCTCCCGACCCTGTGCGCCCGACCCTCTGCGAGCGATGTCGTCTTCGAGGGTGCCGGGTAAGCCGGACATCTTCTGTCGTCTTTTGCTGGATCCTGCTCCGATCCTGCCGTGGGGTCACCCGGCCGGGCGCAGGCGCGCGTCGAGGTGCGTCAAGCGGACGCGGCCTCAGTGGCCGCGGTCGATCCACTCCTGAAGCTGGGGTGCCTCCGCGCCGATGGTGGTCCCGTCGCCGTGGCCGGTGAGGACCTTGGTCTCGGGTGGGAGGGCGAGCAGGCGGGTGCGGATCGAGTCGATGATCGTCGGGAAGTGGGAGTAGGAACGGCCGGTGGCGCCGGGACCGCCCTGGAAGAGGGTGTCGCCGGTGAAGACGACACCCAGTCCGGGGTCGTACAGGCACACCGCGCCCGGCGCGTGCCCCGGGGTGTGCAGGACCGTCAGGTCGACGCCCGGGCCCTCGATGATCTGCCCGTCCACGAGGTGGGCGTCGGGGTCGCGGTCCGGGTGGGTCTGCTTCCACAGGGACAGGTCGTCGGGGTGGAGCCAGATCGTGGCGCCGGTGCGGTCGGCGAGGGCGGGCGCGGCGTCGATGTGGTCGTTGTGGGCGTGGGTGCACACGATCGCGGTGAGGCGCCGGCCGCCGACGGCCTTGACGATGGCGTCGGCGTCGTGGGCGGCGTCGATGACGATCACCTCGTGGTCGTCGCCGACGAGCCACACGTTGTTGTCGACGTCCCAGGTGCCGCCGTCGAGCTTGAACTGGCCGGAGGTGACGAGGCGTTCGATGCGGGCGGTCATCAGAACATCACCACCGAGCGCAGGACGTCACCGTGGTGCATCCGCTCGAACGCCTTCTCCACCTCGTCGAGTTGGATGGTCTCGGTGACGAACGCGTCCAGGTCCAGACGGCCCTGGAGGTGCAGGTCGATCAGCATCGGGAAGTCCCGGCTCGGCAGGCAGTCGCCGTACCAGGACGACTTCAGGGCGCCGCCGCGTCCGAAGACGTCCAGCAGCGGCAGCTCCAGCTTCATTTCCGGGGTGGGCACGCCGACGAGGACGACCGTGCCGGCGAGGTCGCGGGCGTAGAAGGCCTGCTTGTACGTCTCCGGGCGGCCGACCGCCTCGATGACGACATCCGCGCCGAACCCGCCGGTCAGCTCACGGATCGCGTCCACCGGGTCGGTCTCGCGCGAGTTGACGGTGTGGGTGGCGCCCATCGTGCGGGCCTTGTCGAGCTTGCGGTCGTCGATGTCCACGGCGATGATCTTCGCCGCGCCCGCCAGGTTCGACCCGGCGATCGCGGCGTCCCCGACGCCGCCGCAGCCGATCACGGCGACGGTGTCGCCCCGGCCGACGTTGCCGGTGTTGATCGCGGCGCCGATGCCGGCCATCACACCGCAGCCCAGCAGGCCGGCCACCTGCGGGGTGACCGCCGCGTCGACCTTGGTGCACTGCCCCGAGGCGACCAGGGTCTTCTCTGCGAAGGCTCCGATACCGAGCGCCGGGGAGAGTTCCCGGCCGTCCGAGGCGAGGGTCATCTTCTGCTTCGCGTTGTGGGTGGCGAAGCAGTACCAGGGTCGGCCGCGCAGACAGGCCCGGCACTGCCCGCACACCGCACGCCAGTTGAGGACGACGAAGTCGCCGGGCGCGACGTCCGTGACGCCCTCGCCGACCGACTCCACCACGCCGGCCGCCTCGTGGCCCAGCAGGAACGGGAAGTCGTCACTGATGCCGCCCTGTTTGTAGTGCAGGTCGGTGTGACAGACGCCGCAGGCCTGGACCTGTACGACGGCTTCTCCCGGCCCCGGGTCCGGCACGACGATCGTCTCCACGCGCACGGCCTCGTCCTTGCCCGGTGCGATCACGCCGCGTACTTCCTGCGCCATGGTGCTCCACCCTTCCCTCGGCGGGTCTTCGTCCACTGCCGACCCTAGTCGTGACTGATCGGTAAGGGGGTGCGACAGACGCCATCCGACTAGGCAGTCGCGCTCCGCCGGCCTCGAACGGCCCGCACGGGACTCTCCGGCGTCGGGTGTTCTCGGGAACAGCAGCCTACGCGCGGTCACCGAACGGCCCCGGCGCTCGCGCGGGCACGAAAACGGCAGGCTCCGCAGGAGAGCGCCGACGTAGCCTGAAGGCTCCGTTCGACTCCCCAAGGAGCCCCGTGAGCATCGCAGCGACCGAATCCACGCCGCCCACCTGGCGGCTGCTCCTTGGCTATGTGCGCCCGCACCGGTGGACCCTGCTGGTGGGTGCCGTGCTCTCGCTGGTCACCGGGGCCACGGGGCTGCTCCTGCCGCTGGTGGCAAAGGGGTTGATCGACGACCTGTCCCACGACCGGGCCATCACCGGGGCTTTGGTGATCATGTCCGGGCTGGTCGTGACCAACGCGGCGGTGGGCGCGCTCGGTTCGTATGTGCTGCAGCGCACCGCCGAGTCGGTTGTGCTGGGTGCGCGGCGCACCCTGTCGTCGTATCTGCTGAGGCTGCGCATCACCGCCGTGGACCGCAGTGAGCCGGGCGATCTGATGGCCCGTATCACCTCGGACACGACGCTGCTGCGGGAGGTCACGACCGACTCGCTCGTCGGTCTCGGCACCGGAGGGCTCACCCTCGTGGCGACGGTGGCGATGATGGGTGTGGTGGAACCGGTGCTGCTGCTGGTCACCCTCGCTGTGATCCTCGGCGCGGGCACGATCCTCGGTGTGATCGTGCCGCGCATCAACCGGGCCAGCCGGCAGGCGCAGGACGCCGTCGGGGTGATGGGGGCCTCGCTGGAGCGGATCCTCGGCGCGCTGCGCACGGTGAAGGCGTCCGGCGCCGAGCACCGGGAGGAGCGGACGCTGCACGAGGCAGCCGAGGAGTCGTGGCGGCAGAGCGTGCGGGCCGCCAAGTGGTCGGCGGCGGCGGGCAACACGGCGGGACTCGCGATGCAGATAGCGTTCATCACGGTGCTCGCGGTGGGCGGGGCGCGCGTGGCGACCGGGGCGATCGACGTGGGCACGCTGGTGGCGTTCCTGCTGTACGTCTTCTATCTGATGTCGCCGATCCAGCAGGTCGTCGGCGCGATCACGCAGTACCAGACCGGCGCGGCGGCGCTCGCCAGGATCCAGGAGGCGCTGCAACTGCCCGCCGAACCGGCTGCCGCACCCGCCCCGTTGCCCTCCGCCGGTGCCGAACCCGCCGCGCTCGCCTTCGAGGACGTCCGCTTCCGGTACGCCGACGATCTGCCGTACGTCCACCACGGGGTGACGTTCGCCGTACCGGCGCAGGGCATGACCGCCTTCGTCGGACCGTCCGGCGCGGGCAAGACCACCGTCTTCTCCCTCATAGAGCGGTTCTACGACCCGGAGGCCGGGACCATCACGCTCGACGGGCGTGACCTGGCGGACTGGGAACTGGCCCAACTCCGGTCTGCGATCGGCTATGTGGAGCAGGACGCCCCGGTGCTGTCGGGTTCGCTGCGGGACAACCTGCTGCTGGGCCATCCCGACGCGGACGACGACGCCGTCACACGCGTACTGAAGACGACCCGCCTCGACGGCCTGGTCGCGCGGCTGCCCGGCGGCGTCGACACGCTCGTCGGCCACCGGGGCACCAAGCTGTCCGGCGGCGAACGCCAGCGTGTCGCCATCGCCCGCGCCCTGCTGCGCCGCCCCCGCCTGCTGCTCCTGGACGAGGCCACCTCGCAGCTGGACGCGGTGAACGAGGCCGCGTTGCGCGACACGGTCGCCGATGTGGCCCGTACAACCACGGTTCTGGTCGTCGCGCATCGCCTCTCGACGGTGACGATGGCCGACCGGATCGTCGTGATGGACGGGGGCCGGGTGCGCGCGGTGGGCACGCATCGCGAACTCGTGGCGGCCGACCCGCTCTACGCGGAGCTGGCGGCGACGCAGTTCCTGGCGACGGCCGAGTGACCACGGCCGACTGACCACAGCCGGGCGTCAAACCGAGTACCGAGCACCGAGTGACGAGTGACGACGCCCGTGCGGCATCGTGCGGCCCCGGTGTCCGGACGGTTCAGGCCTGGAGCCTGCGCAGCCGCTCCGCGTCACAGGTGCGGGGGCAGGTGCCGCACGCCTCGTCCGGGCGGATCGTGTAGTACATGCAGCACCCGGTGCGGGTGCGCGTCGGGTGCCGGCGCCCGTCGTCGGTCGTCAGGTGCCGGAAGTCGGCACCGTCGGGGTACGGGGTCATGGCGGTCGGCAGCAGCCTTGTGGCCGCCTCGACGGCGTCGTCCTCACGGCCGAGCGTGCGGCCGAGGTACCAGACGCCCGAGACCAGGTCGTCGGCGACCATGCCCCACAGGGCGCGCGAGCGGCGGCGCGTGACGGGGCCCATCGCGTCCAGGAGTGGCCCCATGTGATCGGCGACAGCGGTGCGCAACTCGGCGTGAAGGGCCTCCTCATGAGGGACCGTCAGGACACCCGGCAGCAGGGCGGCCGGGTCGTCGGCCAGGCAGGCGAGGTCGCTCCCCGGCGTGAGGGTGAACTCGGCCGAGTCGAGGTCCAGGCGCAGGTCCTCGGGCCGGATTCGCGGCACGCGGCGTTCCAGGTACCAGACGCCGCTCATGAGGAGTGAGACCGACCACGCGTAGTCGTGCAGGGCGCGCGAGGCGGCGACATCCCGGCGTGGAACTACCCCGTGGCGATCGTGAATTCGGGCGGCCTCCGCGGCGACGAAGGCGTCGAGCACGGCCTCGTCCTTCACCAGCTCCGCCGCCGACACTCCCGCCCGGTCCTCATCGTCCGCGCGCTCGGCGATCCGCACGGACAGCACGTCGCAGAGATCACCCAGCCGCGTATAGGCGTCACGGAGCGTATGCGCGACGGCGCCGGCCGGCGGGGTCGTCAGGGCCACGGACATCGGTGCTCCTGTGCGGGTTTCGGCGAAAGCCAGATAGGTAAGGCTTACCTTACACTCGTGATCAAGTGGAAAGTGCCAGGTGGGGTTTCCGCGGTTCGCGAAGACCGATCGCCGACTCGTGACGGCTGATCACCTATCGCGATCACCACAGTGATCACGCGGCATTTGAGGTCTAAAGCAAGGCTAACCTAAGCTCACGGTTTGTGACTGCGACCCAACAGGGCGCACCGATCGGTGTGCCCTTCCGTGCCCTCAGGCACGTACCGCTCTTCCTCACCGGCCTCGCCGCTCTGGCGCTCTGCACCGCGCTCAGCCTCGCCCTCGGGGCCCGCTCCGTGCCCCTCGACCAGGCCGACGCGGACCTGATCTTCGTCACCGCCGCCGACGCCGAGGCCAAGACGCAGAAGAAGCAGGTCCTCTCCAACCCGGTGTGGAAGGACCTCCCGGCCGTGAAGGACGGCAAGGTCTTCGAGGCCCCTGACGAGACCTGGATGTCCGGCATCGGCGTCCAGGCCGCCGAGGAGATGCTCAAGGACGTCGCGAAAGCCACCGGAGTGGAGCTTTCGGCGAAGTAACTGCCGCTATCTCTCGGGGCGGGCCGTACCCGACCGGCGCCCGGCCCGCCCCGCAACCCCCCATCTGCTAGCGGAAGTTGTTCACCCGGCATGCGCCTGTACCTGCTCGCTCTCAACCCCACCGACTCCGTCTCCGAGGGCTTCCTGCCCGCCGCGGCCCGGCTGGGCCTGGACGTCACCGTCCTCACCGACCAGCCCGACTCCCACCGCCGCGCCTACCCGGACATCGAAATCCTGGAGTGCGACGTCCGTGACTTCCGGGCTGTGATCACCCGCGTCTCGACCCATCACAAGCCCGACGCCGTCTTCACCAACAGCGACCACCTCCAGACCCAGGCAGCCCTGGCCGCCGCCTACTTCGGCCTCCCCGGCAAGGACTGGCGGGCCACCCTGCGCTGCAAGGACAAGGCCGAGATGCGCCGCCGCCTGGCCGCGGCCGGCATGGACACCGTCCGGTCTGCCGAGCTGACCGAACCGGTCGCACCCGGCGGCACGCCGTACCCGTGTGTCGTCAAGCCGCGCGAGGGCGTGGCCAGCGAGGACGTCGTCCTCGTGCACGGCCCGGAGGAGCTGGTGACACACTCCAAGGCGATCCTGGAGCGCCGCCCCGGCACCGTCCTGGTCGTCGAGGAGTATCTGCCCGGCAACCTGTTCACCCTGGAGACCCTCGGCGACGGGCGGGTCCGCCATGTCCTGGGCGGCTTCCACACAGAGCTGTCGCCGCCTCCGTACTTCATCGAGGAACGCCTCACCTTCGTCCCCGCCCACCCCGAGCCGGTCGTCGCGCGGGTTCTGGAGCAACTGGACGCGCTGGGCGTCGGGTTCGGCGCCTGTCACACCGAGTTCGTGGTGCACGAGGGACGGGCGCGGATCATCGAGGTCAACTACCGCGCCATCGGCGACCAGTGCGACCTGCTGCTCGCCCGGCTGCTGGAGATCCCGCTCTTCGAGCACATCCTGCGCACCCACCTGGGCGAGCCGCTCCCGGCCGACCTGGGCACCCGCCGGGACGGTGCGGCCCGCCTGGAGTACCCGTGCGCAGACCGCGAGGGCACCCTCGTCGACGCCCCGGAGTCCACTGAACTCGACGTCAGTGGCGTGCATCTGACGTACCGTCCGCTGCGCGCGCCGGGTGAGCGACACGAGCTGTACCGCACCAACCGCGACTACCTCGGCGTCCTGCGGGCCACCGGCACCGACCAGCCGACCGTGGACCGGGTGGTGGCCGGATTCCTGGCCGAGCGGCGCTGGGAGATCAAGCCGTGACCGCGCCGGCCGTGCCGGACACCTGCGAGGCGCAGCTGCTGACGCGGGTGCTCAGTGCGCTGCTGCGGGAGGACGTGGCCGGGCTGCGCACGCGCGGCGCTCTCGTGCACCGGCCGGACGGCGACTGGGTGCGCCTGACGACGCCGGGCGGCGACGCGCTGCTGCTGCCGGTGGCCGAGGACGGCTACCAGTGCGTGTACGCCGCCCGGCTGCCGCTCCTGCTGCGCGAGTCGGACGGCGCCGAGCTGACGTCGCACGACACCGTGCTCGGCGCGCTGCGGGCGCTCGCCGAACCGGAGGACCGGGGCGGCTTCGACGCGTTCGCCGAGGAGTGCCGACAGACGCTGGCCACGATGCGGTTGCACGCCGTGACGCGGGCGGAGGTCATGGCGGGCCTCGGGGACGGCCTTTGGCGCGGGACGGGCCTCGGTAGCGGCCTGGTGTTCGACACCCTCGCCGCCCGTCACGACCATCCGGTCTACCCGACGGCGCGGGGCCGCTCGGGGCTGCACGAGGAGCAACTTCGGGCGTATGCCCCGGAGTTCCGTCCGCGCTTCGCGTTGCGCTGGGTCGCCGTGCCCCGGGACGCGGTCACCCTGGCGGGTGCGCTGCCGGAGTTCTGGCCGACGCCCGCGAGCCTCGGACTGCCCGAGGTTCTGGGCACGCATGTGATGCTGCCGGTCCATCCGCTGACCGTCGACGCCGTGCGCGCCGCCGGCCTCCCGGACGGCACGGTGCTCGCCGACCGGGCTCACCTGGACGTCGTACCGACGTTGTCCATGAGGACGGTCGTCACGGTCACGGATCCCTCCGTGCATCTCAAACTCCCCCTTGTCACGGCGACGTTGGGGCTGCGCAACAAGCGGACCATCAAGCCCGGCACGCTCGTCGACGGTGCGGCGGGGCAGCGGCTGCTGGAGGCGGTGACCGACCGTGAGCCACGGTTCCGGGACACGATCCTGCATGCCGACGAGACGACGTACGCGCATGCCGGGCACGAGCTGCTCGCCGTCCTGTGCCGCCGCCACCCGTCCGGCCTCGACGACGCCGTGGTGGTGCCGATGGCGGCGCTCCTCGCACCGGCGCCCGACGGACGGCCGGTGATCGACGGTCTCGCCGACCGGTTCTACGGCGGCGACCCGCCGGCCCTGCTCGACGCGGCCCTCACCCTGCTGTTCGACTGGCAGACCACGCTGTTCGGTTATGGCATCGCCCTGGAGTCGCACCAGCAGAACGTCTCGCTGGTCCTGCGGCCGGGCAGCCTGCGGCTGTTGTTCAAGGACAACGACGGGCCGCGCGTCAACACCGAACGGCTGGACGCCGTGCTGCCGGGGCCGTGGGGGTTCGACGACGCGCGGATCCTCGGTACGGACGACGGGCCGGTCGCCGACCTCTTCGCCACGATCACCGTGCATCTGTGCGCCGGCGCGTACGCGTTCGGGCTGCCCCGGTACCGCCGTGCGCTGCTGGAGCTCCTGCGTGACCGGCTGGCGGAGGCCGTCGACCGGCTCGGCGGCGACGCGGCCGACGTCCTGCGCGCCCGTGTGCTGGAGGCCGCCGAGCTGCCGGTGAAGGCGATGGTGTCCGCCGGGACGCTGCTGTCCAAGGAACGCTCGGGTGCGGCCGACATCAACAAGCACTACACGACGGGACCCAACTACCTGCTGCGGGAGGGGGCTTCGGCATGAGCGCCCAAGCTCTGCGGTTGCCGCGGTCGGGGTTCGGGCGCGGGCAGGTGCACGCGGTGGCGGGCTGCTACTTCGTGGCGTCCTTCGCCGCGCTGGGGCTGCCGCCGTATCTCACCGAGATCCTGCCGGAGCTGGGCGACCGGGACGCACGCTGGGCGGGCGTGCTCTACGTCGTGCCGACCGTGTTCGGTGCGCTCGGTGCCCCGCTGTGGGGACGGCTCACGGACCGCTACGGCCGTAAACGGCTGTTGCTGCGCGCCCAGTTGGGGCTCGCACTGTCCTTCCTGCTGGCGGGCTGGGCGGACTCGCTGGCCACGTTCACGGTGGCGCTGGTGCTCCAGGGGGTCCTGGGCGGCACCTTCGCCGCGTCCAACGGCTATCTGGGCGCGGCCCTGGAGGGCCCGGCCCTGTCGAAGGCGCTCACCCTGATGCAGGGCAGCGCACGGGCCGCGCTGGTCGCCGCGCCGATCCTGGTCGGCTCGCTGTCGGGCTGGCTGTCCCCGCACCGGCAGTACGCCCTGCCCGCCGTACTGCCGCTGACGGCCGCGCTGCTGCTCGCGGCGCTGCCCGAACCGGCTCCGGCCGAGGAGCCTCGGCCGGAGCCGGAGGCCATATCCGCCGAGGTGCCCGAGGTGTGGTCGCTCAAGGGCCTGTTCGCCCTGGAGTTCGCCTTCGTGTTCGCGACCGTCATCTCCTTCCCCTACCTCGTCGAACTCGTCCGCGACCGGCTCCCTGGCACCTCACCGGCGCTGGCCGGCGTCCTGTTCGCCCTGCCCCACCTGTGCTATCTGGTGGCCGCGCTGGCGGTGCACGCCGCCTTCCGCAGCCGCCCACGGGCCGGCCTCGTGCTCGGCTTCGCCTGCACAGCGCTTGGGCTCGCCGGACACGGGATCGCCGGCCCACTGACCGCGCTGATCGCCGTAAGGCTGCTGCTGGGGGCCGGCCTCACGCTCGGCCTGGTCTGTCTGTCGGTGCCGGCCGCCGACAGCGCCAAGGGCCGGGCGCCCGGCAGGCTGTTCGGTTCACTGGAGTTCTTCTCCAAGGCCGGCGCGGTAGCCGCCGGCGTGACCGCGGCGGCCGGCAGCGCCCGCTACGGGCCGGCCGCACCCGTGCTGATAGGCGGCGCCGCTGCCGCCGTCACAGCCGCTCTTCTCCCCACTCTGCACCTGCGCACCCGCTGGAGCCACTGATGCCCTCCCTGACCGACTCCCACGGGAGCTCCCCCGAGCTCTCGACGCCGCTCGACGAGCGGGGCGGTACCCCACTCGCCCGCACCGGCCTGCCCACCGCCGACGAGGCAGTGGCCCACACCCTCCTCAACTGCCTGCTGCGCGAGGTGTCCGGCCCCGAGCACCAGTCCGTCGTCACCGACGGACGGCTGCTGCTGCGGCTGCCGCGCCGCAGCGTCCTGCTGCGCGTCGCCCTGCGCCGCACCTCGCTGTTGGGTGCGCACCGGTTCACCGGACCGGTGAGCGAGCAGCGGGACGGTGCATGGGCCGAGGTGGGCTGGCGGCGCCTCGCCGAGTACACCCACGACGAGCTGTCGCTGCGCACGGGCGTGCGCAACGAGGAGTTCCTGGAGCAGATCGCCTCCAGCCACGAGGCCGTCGACACGGCTCTCGCCGCCACGCGTGCGGCTCACCATCCGACCGACGACCGGCTCTCCACCTACCTCGCCTCCGAGCAGTCCCTCCTCTTCGGCCACCGCTTCCACCCCACGCCGAAGGCCCGCACGGGCGACCCGCGCGCCTGGTCCGCGTACGCCCCGGAGGCCGGGGCCGCCTTCCCGCTGCGGCACCTCGCCGTGCGCGCCGATCTGATCGCCGAGGAACACGCCGACCCGGCGGCCGTCGCCGCCCTGGACCGGCAGCGCGCCGACGTGCCGGCCGGCTACCGGCTGCTGCCCGCGCACCCCTGGCAGTACGAGACACTCCGCGAGCACCCGCTGCTGCGCGCCGCCCTGGACCGCGGCGACGTCGTCGACGTGGGCCCGGGCGGACGGCCGTTCGCCGCCACCGCGTCGGTGCGCACGCTGTACGACGGGGAGACGTTCCTCAAGTTCAGCCTGAATGTGCGGATCACCAACTGCCTGCGCAAGAACAGCAGTTACGAGCTCTGCGGCGCCGTCGCCCTCACCCGCGTCCTGGCACCGGCGCTGGCCGACCTCGCCGAGCGCTTCCCCGCCAGCGCCGTCCTGCGCGAGCCCGCCTACCGCACGCTCGCCCTCCCCGGCCCCGACGGCACACCGGACCGCGCACTGTTCGAGGGTTTCGGCGTCATCGTCCGCGAGGGCCTGCCGCGACGGCTCACCCCGGGCACCACTCCCCTGCTCGCCGCCGCCGTCGCCGACGAGTACCCGACCGGCCCCGCCCACATCTCCCGCCTCCTCGCCGGGGCCGACGAACAGGCGGCCCTCGACTGGTGGTCGACGTATCTGGACCTTCTCCTGCCGCCCGTCCTGGCCGCCTACTTCGACCACGGGCTGGTCCTCGAACCCCACCTCCAGAACGTCCTGATCTGCGTCGACGGCGAAGGTCGGCCCGCCCAGGTCCTGTTCCGCGACCTGGAGGGCACCAAGCTGGTCCTCGACCACCACGAGGACACCCTCGCCGCGCTGCCGCCGGAGGTCGCGGGGCCCCTGACCTACGACGCACAGCGCGGCTGGGACCGCGTCGTGTACTGCCTGCTGGTCAACCACATCGCCGAGCTGCTGGCCGCGCTCGCCGACCTGCACCCGCAGGCGGAGGCCGCGCTGTGGAGCCGGGTACGCGACACGCTCCGGGCGTACACCGACCGGTTCGGCTGCCCGCCCCGGCTGTCCGCCCTGCTCGCCGGGGTGCCGTTGCCCGCCAAGGCCAATCTCCTCACCCGCTGGGAGCGCAAGGCCGACCGGGAGGCGGGCTACGTCCGGCTGCCGTCGCCGCTCGCCGAGGACATCCTGCGCGACACGACCGGGAGCGCTGCCCGATGACCGACCCCACGCCCGCGGTACGCGACCGCATCCTGTCCCTGCCCGCAACCGAACTGCCCGCGTACGTCTACGACATGACGGCCCTGCGCACCCACGCCGCCGCCGTGCGTGCCGCGTTGCCCGAGCGGGTCGAGCTGTACTACGCCGCGAAGGCCAACCCGGAGCCGGAGATCCTGGCCGCGCTCGGTCCGTACGTCGACGGCTACGAGGTCTCCTCGGGCGGCGAACTCGCCCACGTCGCCAAGGCGGTGCCGGGTCGTCCGCTCGTCTTCGGCGGTCCCGGCAAGACACCGGACGAGGTGACGGCCGCGCTGGAGACGGGAGCCGAGCGCTTCCACGTCGAGAGCGCGCACGAGCTGCGCATGCTGGCCGAGTTGGCGCGACGTGTGACGCCCGGGCGGCGGGTGGCGGTGCTGCCGCGCGTCAACCTGCCGGTGGCCGACGGGACGTTGGCGGGCAGCTCCCTGGCCATGGGCGGCCGGCCGACCCCGTTCGGCATGGATCCCGAGCGAGCCGAAGCGGTGATCGGCGCGCTGACGGACGGGACGTACCCGCAGCTCGAACTGCGCGGCGTGCACGCCCACCTGGCCAGCGGGCTCGAAGCCCCGGAGCAGGTGGCGGTGGCCGAGTCCGTCGTCGCCTGGGCGACAGGGCTCGGCGTCCGGCTCGGTGTCCGGCTCGCCGAAGTGAACGTCGGCGGCGGCATGCACGTCGACTACGCCGCCCCGGAACGGCGCTTCGGCTGGGAGACGTACGGCATCGGGCTCGCCCGGCTGACCGAACGGCACCCGGGGCTCACCCTGCGCATCGAGCCGGGCCGGGCGCTCACGGCGTACTGCGGCTGGTACGCCACCGAGGTACTGGACGTGAAGCGCAGTCACGGCGAGGAGTTCGCCGTCGTCCGGGGCGGCACCCACCATCTGCGGACGCCGGCGACCAAGGGGCACGACCAGCCGTGCTCCGTCCTGCCGGTGGACGCCTGGCCGCACCCATGGCCACGGCCGGCCGCCGCGGACGAGCGAACCGGGATCGGGGCCCCCTCGGACGAAGTCCCGGGGAGGATCACACTGGCCGGACAGCTGTGCACCCCGAAGGACATCCTGGCCCGCCGGGTCCCGGCACCGGGACTGCGGGCCGGGGACCGGGTGGCATTCGCGCTGGTGGGGGCATATGCGTGGAACATCTCCCACCATGACTTCCTCATGCACCCACGGCCCGGATTCCACTTCCTGGACGGCGGTTCCGGGGCGCGGAGGGGCCTGGGCGGGCGCGTGGATTCGGCTGGGCTTGCCGAGTCCGGCGGGGCGGAGGACTCTCAAAGGTGAGGCCCTCGCGGCCGCTCCTCGTCCTGCCGCGGGCCTCGGAGGAGGTCACCATGGGCACCGCTGCACGCCCGTCTTTCGACACCGACACACTGCGCCGGGCCGTGGAAGGACAAAGCCCGGATTCGCTTCTGTCGCTGTACACGGACGACGCGGAGATACGCGTCGTGAACCGCAACGCCCAGCCCAGCCACCCGAAGGTGCTGCACGGCCGCAACGAGATCGCCGACATGCTCACCGATGTCTACAGCCGCGACATGACGCACAAGCTGGAAGGCTGCGTGATCCAGGGCGACAGCGCGGCCTACAGCGAGTCCTGTGAGTATGCGGACGGTGTGCGCGTCATGTCCGAGTCGATGATCACGCTGCGCGACGGCAGGATCTCGCGGCAGATCATCATCGAGGCATGGGACGAGTAGGGAGGACGCTGCCGGAGGTCCAGGTCACGTCACGGTTGAGCTGGACCTTCTCGGCGCGTGCCGCCGCGGGCCGGTCACGTTTGGTCAGGTCCGGGCGGCCATGGCCGGTGTCCGCGGCGGGCCGACTGCTGTCCGCCGCTCTCGCGCGCACGGCGCTGCGCGCGGTGCGGCCTCGCCGGCTTCCTGCATCGCATCGTGCTGTCCGTATCCGGCGTACCCGGCATCGAGCGTGATCAGCGCATCCACGCGCTGTACGACATCACGTCGCCGGCCTTGACGCCGTACTCCGGTTCGGCCTTCGTGAAGGTCGTCTCAAGGCCGAGCACGGCGCCGGTGGCCGGGTCCATGATCAGCATCTCGCGGGTGCCGGGCAGGTCCACAACGTAGGCCTGTCCGCGCCGTCCGAGACGGTCCGTCACCTGGCCGAGCGGCTTGAGCCCCGCCGTGTCCGCGAGGAGTCGCGCGAGCGTCGCCGACTCGCGGGCGCCGAGCGTCCAGGTGCCGAGCAGCGACCCGACGGCGTCGAGGAGCTCGCCGGTGGTCAGCGCGGTCCTGCTGTACGCGGCCTCCTGCAGGTAGGCACGCAGGCCTGCGACGTCGGTGGGAGGCGGCGACTGCGGCGGAGCGTCGCTCCAACTGCGCGGGTACGTCTGCTTGCTGAGGACATGGCCGTCCTCGACCGGACGCGGCTCGCCGTCCTCGTCGGTCAGGACCGGCCGGCCGGGGTGGCGCGGGTCGGTCGCCACGACGATCTCCGTGTGGCTGTCGTCGGCGTGCCATCGCACGATGCGCTCGATCGGGAGCGTGATGGGCGGCTTCTTGTCGCTCATGGCCAGGCTCCACGCCTGCACGTGCGTGCCCTTGCGCAGTGCGGGCGCGTTGTCCGCCGCCGCCCGCTCGGCACGCTCGGCCAGCTCCTTCAGCGGGACGGGCGAGGTATCCGTCTGCACGACCAGGGGCCGCGGCGCGGCGACAGCGGGGGCCGTCGTCTGGCCCGTGAACAGCAACGCCGACACGAGCGCCGCGACGACGGCCGTGGCCGCGAGACCCCAGGCCAGCCGGGTGCGGCGACGGGGGACGGCGGCGGTGGCGGGCGTGGCGGTGGCGGTGGCGCGTTCGTGCAGCAGCCGGTCGAGGTGGCGTTCCGCATGATGGTCCAGCGGGCCGTCACCGAAGTGCGGGCCGTCGACCGGTACCGGGTTGGCTCCGCGCAGCAGTTCGAGTTCGTCAGCCATGGCTTCGTTCCTTGGACACGGTCGTCGGGCTCAAACGGTCGATCTCGGCTCTGAGTCGGCGCCGGGCCCGGTGCAGCCGCATGGCCGCGGCCCGACTGCCGCAGCCGAGTGCCACGGCGACCTCCTCGACGCCCAGTTCCTCCCACGCCGTCAGACGCAGGACCTCCTGGTCGGCCGGGGACAGCCGGTGCAGCGCCTCGTGCACCCAGGCGCCCGGTGCCTCCGCGTCGGGGCTGTCCACGATGTGCCGGCCGTGCGCGGTCTCGTCGTTGCCGAGCCGGTCGACCAGTCTCCGCCGGCGCCCGTAGCCGCGTACCGCGTTCGCCAGGCAGTTGCGCGCCACGCCGTACAGCCAGGGCAGCGGTGCGGCCGGGAGGTCGTCCCGGCGCCGCCAGGCGACGGTGAAGACCTCCGCCACCACTTCCTCGACCTCACTCGTACGCCCGTCCAGTCGCCGCGCGACATAGCGGCTGACCGCCCAGTAGTGCTCGCGATAGGCAGCGGCGAAGATCTCGTCGTTGCTCATGTTCCGTTCGTGTCCGGCACCGGCCGGATCGTCACACCCGTTTCCGTGATTCTTGTCGCGCCCCCCGAGTGTGACGTGCGGGTGGGCCGCGGACACAGGCGGGGCGTGAAGAGGATCAGAAACGTCACAGGCACCAGGGTCGTCCAGTGGCTGACCACCACTGACCACAAGACGATCGGAACGCTCTATTTGGTCACTTCGTTCGCTTTCTTCTGCATCGGTGGCGTGATGGCGCTGTTGATGCGCGCCGAGCTCGCCCGGCCCGGTCTGCAGATCGTGTCGAACGAGCAGTTCAACCAGGCGTTCACGATGCACGGCACGATCATGCTGCTGATGTTCGCGACGCCGCTGTTCGCCGGCTTCGCGAACTGGATCATGCCGCTGCAGATCGGCGCGCCGGACGTGGCGTTCCCGCGGCTGAACATGTTCGCCTACTGGCTGTACCTGTTCGGCTCGCTCATCGCGGTGGGTGGCTTCCTCACCCCGGACGGCGCGGCCGACTTCGGCTGGTTCGCCTACTCCCCGCTGTCGGACGCGGTCCGCAGCCCGGGTATCGGCGCCGACATGTGGATCATGGGCCTGGCCT
This sequence comes from Streptomyces sp. NPDC107528, assembly GCF_055639295.1. Classification (NCBI taxonomy): domain Bacteria; kingdom Bacillati; phylum Actinomycetota; class Actinomycetes; order Kitasatosporales; family Streptomycetaceae; genus Streptomyces; species Streptomyces sp. NPDC107528. The sequence goes on along the minus strand of NZ_JBVKAV010000005.1, from coordinate 67,169 downwards.
TCTCCGGCTTCGGCACCATCCTCGGCTCGGTCAACTTCATCACCACGATCATCTGCATGCGCGCCCCCGGCATGACCATGTTCCGCATGCCGATCTTCGTGTGGAACGTGCTGCTGACGGCCGTCCTGGTCCTGCTCGCCTTCCCCGTCCTCGCGGCGGCGCTGTTCGCGCTGGAGGCGGACCGCAAGTTCGGCGCCCACATCTTCGACTCGGCCAACGGCGGGGCCCTGCTGTGGCAACACCTCTTCTGGTTCTTCGGCCATCCAGAGGTGTACATCATCGCCCTGCCCTTCTTCGGAATCATTTCCGAAGTGATTCCGGTCTTCTCCCGGAAGCCGATGTTCGGCTACATGGGTCTGATCGCGGCGACCATCGCGATCGCGGGTCTGTCCGTGACGGTGTGGGCGCACCACATGTACGTCACCGGCGGTGTGCTGTTGCCGTTCTTCGCTTTCATGACATTCCTCATCGCCGTCCCGACGGGCGTGAAGTTCTTCAACTGGATCGGAACGATGTGGAAGGGCTCGTTGTCCTTCGAGACACCGATGCTCTGGGCGGTCGGCTTCCTGATCACCTTCGTCTTCGGTGGTCTGACCGGTGTCATCCTGGCCTCACCGCCACTGGACTTCCATGTGTCCGACTCGTACTTCGTCGTCGCCCACTTCCACTACGTCGTCTTCGGCACCGTCGTCTTCGCGATGTTCTCCGGCTTCCACTTCTGGTGGCCGAAGATGACCGGCAAGATGCTCGACGAGCGCCTCGGGAAGATGACCTTCTGGACGCTGTTCGTCGGCTTCCACGGCACGTTCCTGGTGCAGCACTGGCTGGGTGTGAACGGAATGCAGCGCCGTATTCCCGACTATCTGGCGGTGGAAGGGCTGACGGCGCTGAACAGCCTGTCGACCGTTTTCTCGTTCGTGCTCGGCGCGTCGCTCCTGCCGTTCTTCTACAACATCTGGAAGACCGCGAAATACGGCGCGAATGTCGAGACCGACGACCCCTGGGGGTACGGCCGCTCGCTGGAGTGGGCGACGTCCTGCCCGCCGCCGCGGCACAACTTCGTCATACTGCCGCGGATCCGATCCGAATCCCCGGCCTTCGACCTGCATCACGCACCCGCGCCGGAGAGGGAGTTGACCACTCTGTGAGCGTCACGGACGACTTCCTGAACGACGTCGAGGGGCATCTGCTGCTCGCCGCGACCCGCGATGAGGGCCGTACGGCCGCCGCCCGTTTCAGCGCGCCGCTGCACTGGCTGACGGGCACTCAGCGCGACGAGGTGGAGCGGCGGTTCGAGGCGGAGTACCTCGCACTCGCCCGCGGCTCCTGGCAACACACTGCGGCGCGTGCCGGGAGACTGCGGGACGAGTACGAGGCGAGGTACCGCGACCTGCGGCGCCGTCTGCTGGCCGGCTGGCTGCTGGCCTGCGCCCTGGCACTCGGTGTGCTCGTGGTGTGCCTCGCCTAGGTCGGCACTAGCTCACCGTCCACTTCTGGTTGTCCTGGCCGTTGCAGCTCCAGAGCACCAGCTTGGTGCCATTGGCGGTGGCCGCCCCGTACGCGTCAAGACAGAGCCCGGCGTTGACGTTGGTGATGGTGCCGTCGCTGTTGAGGTTCCACTTCTGGTTGCTCTGGCCGTTGCAGTCCCAGATGACGACCCGGGTGCCGTTGGTGGTGCCGAGGTTGTAGGCGTCGAGGCACTTGTTGCCGTGGACCACCAACTCCTTGCGGGTGCTGTTGTACTGCCAGACCTGGTTCCGCCCGGCGGTGCAGTCCCACAGCTGGGCGTCGGTGCCGTTGACGATGGTGTTGTCGTCGATGTCCGCGCAGCGGCCGGACCCGGTCCCCGCGATCAGCGTGCCGTTCCCACCGGGCAGCGGCCGGACGACGATGCCGTCGAGGGTCGGGGCGCCGGTGAAGGAGAGGGTGTTGGAGCTGCTCTTGGCGAGGGAGACGTTGACGGAGATGTTGCCGGGAGCGGAGCCGGTCGGCGGGAAGGAGACCTTGGTCGGGGTCTGGCCGTTGACAGTGAGCGTGGCCGTGCGGGCCGTCGACGTGTTGTTGGTATAGGAGACCTCGACCGTCTTCAGGCCGGCGCTTCCCGCGACCACGCCGGAGAAGCTAGACGTGCCGCTGTAGGTGCTCGCGGACTGCTCCGTGCCACCGGTGACCGTCAGCATCACCGAGCCGTCGGCCGGGACGCTGGTGGTGTGACTCGTGCCGGTGGTGGCGAGGTTCTGCCGGGCCCACAGGTCACGGACGGTCGCGGCGGCGTTCGTCAGGCCGAGGTCGGACCAGCGCACGGTCATGTTCTGCGTGGTCGACGTGCGGTTGAGGAGGACGACGGCACGGTTGCCGTTGCCTGACAGCACCTTGCCGTACACCTGGAGACCGGAGGTGTCCTCGGCGACCTCGACGCCCTGCAGGCCGCGCGGGTCCTGGTCGACGGCGATGACCTCGGGGTTCTTGAGAATGCTCGCCGTCTCGGCGGTCATGGTGGTGAGGTCGAGGCCGGTGAGGAGCGGGGCGCCGGAGATCGCCCACAGGTTCATGTGGCTGCGGTTCTGGGCGGCGGTCAGGCCCGTCATGCCGACGACCATCATGTCGGGGTCGTTGTAGTAGCCGGTGTGCTGGGCCGTGGGGTGGATGTTCCGGTCGAACGCGGTCAGGACGTTGCCGTACGACGGTGTACCGCCGTGGAAGAAGATGTCGGTGTTCGTCCGCCACATCGGGCCCATGCCCGGGGCCCAGTTCCAGGGGTTGTCGTAGCCCCAGTTGCACAGGGAGAGGGCGAGCGGGCGGCCGGTGGTCGCGCTGGCCGCGGCGACGGCGTCACTGACCGCCTGGTAGGTCGTCCTCGGGTCGAGGCCCTCGGCGTCGCCGCCGCACCAGTCGACCTTGACGAAGTCGAAGCCCCACCGGGAGAACGCCAGCATGTCCTGCTCGTAGTGGCCCTCGCTGCCCGAGCCGGGCGCGGCCGGGCGACCGGTCGGGAAGTAGTAGCCGCAGCCGTCCTTGCCCGCGTCGGTGTAGATGCCGGCCTTGAGTCCCTTGCTGTGGATGTAGTCGGCGATGGCCTTCATGCCGCCCGGCCACTCCGCCTCGTCGACGGTGATGTTGCCGGCGCCGTCACGGGTGCCCTGCCACCAGCCCTCGTCGATGTTGATGTACTCGTAGCCGGCCTCGGGCAGACCCGCCGCCACGAACGCGTCGACCTGCTGCTTGATGACGTTGTAGTCGACCTTCGCGGCGAACGCGTTCCAGGACGCCCAGCCCATGGGGGCGGTGGGCACCGGTATCTGACGGGCCGTGGCCGCCTGGGCGGGGGCGGGCGCCGCGAACAGCAGGGCGGCGACGGCCGTGAGGACCAGGACGAGGGCACGCACCGCGGTGGTCCTGCGGCGGCCGACGGGACTCATTCGGGGCGGGGGGTACATGCGGGCTCCTTCGTGCGGGAGAAACTCAGCAGGTTCGATATTTCGTACGCACGTCGGAACATCGAACACGTGGCGCTGAAAGTAGGGCCACGGGAGAGGGAAGTCAACGGATGGGGCAGACCTGAAGTCGCCCTTACGGAGGCACAGTTGGCGCCATGGGCGGCACGCACCGCCATACTGGCCGATGTGCGCGTAGCGATCATGACGGCGGGCTCCCGGGGCGACATCGCCCCCTACACCGGACTCGGGCACGCCCTGTCCCGGGCCGGACACGAGGTCACCCTGGTCACGCACGGTTGCTTCGAGCGGCTGGTTGCCGGGTCGGGTGTGCGCTTCCATCCGATGCCGGTGGATCCACGGGCCGAGCTGGAGTCGGAGCGGGGGCGGAGCCTGCACCGCAGTGGGACCGGGCTGGGCAAGCTCGTACGGGTGGTCCGGATGGCGCGGGCGCTGGCCGGAGAGATGACGGACGACATGCTCGCCGCCGCACGGACCAGCGACGTCCTGCTCCTGGCGGGCTCCACCGCGCCGTTGGGGCACGCCATCGCCGAGGGCCTGTCGCTGCCGGTCGTCAACCTACCCCTGCAACCGCTCGCCCCGACCCGTGAGTTCGGGCCGCCGATACTCGGGGGCGGCTCCTGGGGAGCCGTCGGAAACCGGATCGCCGGACACGGCGTGAACCTCGCCATCCACCGTGTCTTCTCGGCGGCCGTACCGGACGTCCGGGAACGCCTGGGGCTGTCACGCGGCAAACCCCGCACCGCCGCGCGCCCGGGCCGCACGCTCCACGGCTACAGCCCCCTGGTGGTGCCCCGCCCGCGCGACTGGCAGCCGCACCTGGAAGTGACGGGTTACTGGTGGCCGTACGACGGCGAGGCGCAACTGCCGCCTGCGCTGCGGGAGTTCCTGGACGCGGGCCCGCCGCCGGTGTTCGTGGGCCTGGGCAGCGCGACCGTGCCCGATCCGGCGGCGTTGAGCACCGAGGTCGTACGCGCTCTGCGCCGGGCCGGGCTGCGCACGGTGATCCAGCGGGGCTGGGGTGGCCTGGAAGCCGCCGGGGACGACGTACTGACCATCGACGAGGTGCCGCACTCCGCGCTGTTCCCGCGGATGGCCGCCGTGATCCACCACTGCGGTGCGGGCACGACGGGCGCCGGTCTGCGCGCCGGAGTGCCGGCCGTGCCGGTGCCGATCCAGTTCGACGAGGGCTTCTGGGCCGCGCGTCTGGTCGCGCTCGGCGTGGCGCCCCGGGCCGTGCCGCTACGGAAGTTGACGGCCGAGACGTTGACGGCGGCCGTACGTGAGGCGACCGGCGACCCGTCGTACGGCCGGCGCGCCCAGGCCCTGGCCGAGGGTCTGGGCGCCGAGGACGGTACGGCCAAGGTCGTCGACGCGGTGAACCGGCTCGCGGCATGAGCCGCCGAAGGCTCGGGACGTGAGGCTCGGGCGGGCACCCATCATCCGGCCTTGAGTTCGCGCCCCGGGCCCGGTCTCAGCGACCTGCAAGCCGCGGATCCGCCGGCTGCAGAATGCCCAGCAGGATACGGACGAGTTCGTCGACGACCTCGTCGAGCGTCGCGTCCACCCACCCGGCGCTCCAGTCGTGCAGCAGCCCGTTGACGCTGCCGATGAAGGCGGTCACGGCGAGGCGGTAGTCGCGCGGGGCCGCCTCCCCGCGGGCCACGGCGGACGCCACCTCGACGCAGACGAGGTCGATCCAGCGGGCACGGCGGGCGAGGCGCTGTTCCTCAAGGCGGGCACTGACGCCGACGATCTCGACGAAGGTGATGCGGATGCGGCGCGGGTCGGAGGTGACGTTCGCGGCGTACTCGCGGAAGATCGCGGTGGCACGCTCGGCCAGCGGCAGGCCCTGCGCGCCGGTCACCGCCGCCAGGACGGCCTCCTCCGCCCAGGCGTTGACCTCGAGGTGAAGGGCGGTCAGGACATCCTCAAGAGCGCGGAACTCCTCGTAGAACTGGCGGGTCGACAGGCCGGCGGCCTCGCTCAGTGCCGCCACGGTGGTGCCCCGGTAGCCGGGGCTGTCGCCGAAGAGTTGGAGCGCCGCGTCCAGGAAGCGTCGCCGTCGTTCCGCCTTTCGCTCCTCGGCCGACTTGCCGCCGTAACGACCGGTGGGCGCCTTGAGCCTGCCCGCCACGCTGTCCTCCCACCGCCTCGCCTACCCGACGATCAATTTTGTCGTGTACGCACTCTTGCAGAGAAGGGGCTCAGCCCAAAGCTTTCAGCACCGCCCCCACACCGTCCTCGGTCGCCATGTGCCGCGCGGCGACCGCGGCGGCACGGGCGTACGTCTGCTGCCGCACGACCCGGCCGAGGGCGCCTGCGAGCCGTCCGGCGGTGAGGGACATGAAAGGGATCGGGTCGGTGGCCGCGCCGATCGCGGCGAGCCGTGCCGCCCAGAACGGCTGGTCCGCCGTGACCGGCACCGGAATCGAGGGCGCTCCGGCACGCAGTGCGGCCGCCGCGGTGCCCGCCCCGGCGTGATGGACCACCGCGGCCACCCTCGGGAACAGCAGCGTGTGCGGTACGTCGCCGATGGTCAGGACGTCGTTGCCGGCGGCTGCGAGTCCGGCGTTGCCCGCCTGGAGGATGCCACGCAGTCCGGCGCGGCGCAGCGCCTGGACCGCGAGCTCGCTGAGCCGCTCGCCGTGGCCGGCCGCCATGCTGCCGAAGCCGATGAACACCGGGCGGGGGCCGGCCGCGAGGAAGTCCTCCACGTCGGCCGACAGCCGGCGGTCCGGTGCGACGTACGGCCACCAGGTGCCGACGACGTCGAGTCCGCGGCGCCAGTCGGAAGGGCGTGGCACCAGCGCCGTGCTGAAGCCGTGCAGGACGGGCGAGTTCGCGCGCTCCTGTCGCCGGCGCACCTCGCTCGGCCCCAGGGGAGGCAGGTCGAGGCGGCGGCGAAGCCCGGTCACGGCTTCGGCGTAGACGCGGTCGGCCATGCGCAGCGCGAGGCGTCCGGCGATGCGGTTGCCGAGGCGGCCGAGCGAGCGGGTTCCCATGACGTTGGGTGGGAAGTCGCCGGTCGGGGCGGTGGGTTGGAGGTAGGCGCCGATCGTCGGGAGGTCCATGGCCTCGGCCACGTGCCGGCCGAGCGGGGCCGTGGTGGTGGACAGCAGGAGCAGGTCCGTGTCCGGGGCCACGGCGTCGGCGAAGCCGTGGCCCAGCTCGGTGACGAACGCGGCGGCCGTCCGCATCAGTTCGCGTCGGCCCTGGACACCGCCGTGGGTCTGCCGGCGGCTGGGCAGGCTCCGGAACCCCAGGCCTGCCTCCCGTACCAGCGGTGCGAACGCGTCGGTCGTGGCGAGCGTGACGTCGTGGCCCGCCTCGCGCAGGCCTGCCCCGAGCCCGGTGTACGGCGCGACGTCGCCGCGCGATCCGGCGGCGGCGATCAGGATCCTCATCCGTCCTCCTCACGGTCGGCCCGGCGGCCCGCGTTCGCGTGGACGGCCTTGCAGAGATAGGCGGCGAGTCCGGGCCGCTGCTGCGAGGGCGGTACGACGAGCGCGAAGGCGCGCGGATCGGCGGCGAAGTCGTCCGCGATGCGCCGGTGCATGTCGGGCGGACAGGTGGTGAACCAGCGGGCGATGTGCAGCCGGTGCTCCTCGGCGAGGTCCAGGGCCCGCTCGCCGTCGGCGGGTTCGCCCTCGTCGAAGGCCGCGAGCAACTCGCCGCGCCAGGCGGCGGCCTCCCCCATGAGCTGCCGCCAGTCGTCCTTGGTGTGGGCGGCGGCGCGGGCCATCGACTCCTGCTGCCCCGCCGAGCCCTGCCATTTGAGCTGGGCCTCGGTGGCGTAACTGAGGTCGAAGCCGATTTCGCCGAAGACCTCGAAACGTTCGGCGGGGGTCAGCTCCACGCCCGTCCGCTGGACCTCGATGGCCTGCTCGGCGACCTCGGCCAGCCGCTGGAGCCGGCCGATCTCCTCGCTCAACTGCCGCAGCCGGGACTGGAGATGCTCCAGGGCGTTCGCCTGCGGATCTTTGAGGATCTCGGCGATCTCGTCGAGGGAGAAGCCGAGTTCCCGGTAGAAGAGGATCTGCTGGAGCCGGGCCAGGTCGGTGTCGCCGTACAGCCGGTAACCGGCGCCGCTGCGGTCACCGGGCGAGAGCAGTCCCGCCCGGTCGTAGTGGTGCAGCGTGCGCACGGTCACCCCGGCGAAGGCCGCGACCTGCCCCACGGAGTAGCTCATTCACCTGCCCTTTCGTCGGGGTACAGCCTGCGGCCTGACGTAAGGGGAGGGTCAACCGGGTGCTATCCGGCGGTCCGCGCGGCCCATGCGGCGAGCTCGGACCGTGCGGCGTTCAGCACGGTGGTCGAGGGGCTGGTCGCCCCGTTCGTCACCAGCGCGTAGTGCAGGACGCCGGAGTCCGAGTCGGTGAGCAGCAGGCGCCGGCTGCCGGTGCTGCCCGGTTCCGCGGCCACGCCGATCGGGGTGGCCGAGGTGTACGACGGCGGTGCGTATGCCGTGCCCAGGTCGGAGACCACTGTGGTGGACCCGGTCGGGAAGGATGCCGGGAGGTGCAGTTCGGTCGGTGCCGTGCCGGTGTTGGAGCGCCACACCAGCAGCCCGTACTGTCCCGATCCCACCAGCTGTGCCACGTTCGGCAGTGAGCTGGGCACCGGGTTCCAGGTCAGGGTGGTGTCGCCGTCGCGGGAGCGGTCCTCGTAGGTGAAGGCGACGGTCGTACCGGACGTCGCGCTCGGGTAGATCCGGTCGAGCAGCCGGCCGTCCTGGCGGAGCACGGGCGTGCCCGAGTCGTCGAGGCGTACGGCGGACAGGTCCTCGTCGTTCCAGGCGTCCCCGGTGGTGAGGACCTTGTCGGGGTTGGCGTTCATCAGCTCGTGGTGGCGTCCGTTGTAGATGTCCCACTGCCACTGCGAACCGGAGAGCACAGGGCCGGAGCCGGCCGGGTTCGACCACCAACTCGCGCCCGGGACACGAGAGTCGAGGGCCTGGTACATCGCCTTGAGCACGGTCGGCGCCTTGTCGGAGACGGAGCCCGCCAGCGGGTGGCCGAATTCGCTGATGATGGCGGGCGTGCGGGTGGCCGAGGCGCGGTCGCGGACGGTCCCGAAGTCACCGGCGTACTGGCCGTCCTTCGCCTTGCCCCACATGAAGATGCCGGAGATGGCTTTCTGGTCGTAGAAGTGGGTGTTGAACACGTACCGCGGTCCGAGTGTGCCCGCGTCGAGCAGGCCGCCCTCCTGCTTCTGGAAGTCGAGGTTGGCGTTCCAGAAGAGGTTCGGCTCGGCGAACAGCGGCTTGTCCTGCCAGCCGGCCGCGTCCATGCGGGCCCGGAACTTCCCGTAGAACGGCCACAGGACGTCCCGTTCCCAGGTGCGGCTGGTCTGGCCGGAGTCGAGGACGCCCGCATGCGGCTCGTTGTAGGGGTCGAAGCCGACGACGCCTGCGAACTCGGCGGCGGAGACGTTCTGTTCGATGTACGCCATCGTCTTCTGGGCGGTGGCCAGGAAGGCGTCCTGGAGTCCGTACTCGTTGTGCCAGAAGTCGTACGACGCCTGCTTCACGGCCTCGTTCTGGGTGATGTTCTGCCCCCAGAAGAGGCAGATGCCGCAGGACTCGTCCGGGTAGTTCCCGGCGTCCACGGCCCATTTGGGGGCGCCGTCACCCGTGTACCAGCTGTCGGGGTCGAACAGGTACCGGGAGTAGAGGTCCTGGTGGAAGTCGGGGTAGACGCGGATGCCGGCGTCGAGGAAGGCGCGCATCTGGGCCGTGGCGGCGGCCAGATACGTGGTGTCGGCCTGGCCGCGTACGGGTTCCGCGTAGGCCCAGGACAGCAGGAAGCGGATCGAGTTGCCGCCGCCGAGGGCGCGCAGCGCGGTCGCGGACTTCTTCGCGTCCGCGACCGAGGCGAAGGGCAGGCCGTTGTTCTCGGCCAGCTTGGTCTCGCCGGAGACGTTGTAGCCGCGCAGCACGACCTCGCGGCCGTGGCCGTCGGTGAAGCGGCCGTTGTGGACGGTGAGGGGCGTTTCGTCGAACCAGAGGGAGCCGGGAAGGGTGGCGGCGGTGGCGGGAGCGGGGCCCGCCACCGTCAGGGATCCGAAGAGGACAACCAGGACAACGAGCAGACGCGTCCGGATGTTCGGCATGTCCACTACAGTCCGGTGATATCACGACACAGTCAACACCCCTGACTCTGGAGTAAGTTCTGCCCCTGCCATCACTTCTCAACCGCTGACCCGGCGCGTCAGGTTCAGCAGGTACTCCTTCCGGTTCAGCGGGTTGAGATCGGTGCGCCGACGCTCCGGGAGCGTGCCGCGCGCGGCGGGTGCGTAGTGGTCGAAGGCACTCTCCAGCTCGCCCTCGCCGCGCGTCAGGCCGGGCAGTTGCTGCTCCAGTTCGTGCACGTGGGCCGCGGGCACCGATCCCTCCAGGACGCAGGAGGCACCGCGTGTCTCCGTTGCCTGCGGCACCGCGCGCAGCCTGGCGAACACCGGCAGCAGGGCCGCCAGGGTGTCGGTCGGGGCCTCGATGCGGAAGCGGTGCATCGGCTCGTGGACCTCGGTGCCCGCCCGGCGCAGAGCCTCGATCAGGACCAGCGGCGTCAGGCCACGGAAGTCGTAGCCGGTGCTGGACATGCTCTTGTCGAAGCCCTGGTGGGCGTGGCTCTGCCGTGGCGAGTAGCCGGAGTGGGTCATGGTGACCGTGCAGTCGGGGACCTGCCAGCCGTACAGGCCCTGGCCGAGGGTCTCGCGGACGGTGTCCTCGACGGCTTTGAAGAACGCGTACGGCATCGAGCCGAGCTCCACCTCCAGCCGGAAGTCCACTCCGGCGCCGACCGGGGCGGGGTCGACGCGCAGGCCGACCGTGGCGAGGAAGGGGTTGTCGTCCTTCTTGTTGAATTCGACCGCCGCGCCCGGGCCGACCGGCCGCTCGACGCACAGCGGCGTCGTCCGGCGGAAGGTGACGTCGAGGCCGAACTCCTCGGCGAGCGTGACCTGGATGACCTCCTTCTGCACCTCGCCGTATAGGGAGACGAAGGTCTCCTGCCCTACCTCGTCGTGGCGCAGGTCGATGAGCGGGTCCTGCTCGGCGAGCAGGGTGAGCGCACGGTGCAGGGCCCGCCGGTCCGTGTCACCGGCCGGGACGACGACCGTTTCGAGGGTGGGCAGGGCGAAGAAGTGCCCGTACGCCTTGCGGGGTTCGCCGATGACGTCGCCGATCCTGATGTCGGCGAGCCCCCACAGCTTGGCGATCCGGCCGGCCGGCACCGAGTCGCCCCGGACGTCGGCGCCCTGGTCGAACACGCTGATCGCGGTGACCCGGCCCTCGGCGCCCGCCTCGTCGACGCGGATCCGGTCGCGGGTGCGCAGGGTGCCGGAGAACAGCCGCGCATAGGCGACCTTCTCCCCCGCCGGCCCCCGCTCGACCTTGAAGACGGTGCCCGAGACCGGCCCGTCCGGGTCACCGTGGGCGGCGGGCAGCAGCCGCTTGATCCCGTCGATGAGGCTGCCGACCCCGGCACCCGTGATCGCGGAGCCGAAGTACACCGGGTGGACCAAGGCCTGCCGGGTCTGCTCGGCGAGGGCTGCACCGAGCCGGTCGTACGAGACGGTGTCCTCGACGTACGCCGTCAGCAAGGCGTCGTCGTGGTCGGAGAGGACGTCGAGTGCGGACGAGCCGAGCCCGGGGAGGAAGCGGGCGTCGCGGGTGCCGAGGCCGTCGGTCGTCCCCATCGGCACGACGGCCGCTGTCAGCCGCTCCGAGATGGCCCGCAGGACCGCGTCGTGGCGCGCCCCGCGTCGGTCGATCTTGTTGACGAAGACAAGGGTGGGGATGCGCAGCCGCTGCAGGGTGCGCATCAGGACGCGGGTCTGCGGCTGGACGCCCTCGACGGCGGAGACGACCAGCACGGCGCCGTCCAGGACGCCTAGCACCCGCTCCACCTCGGCGATGAAATCCGGGTGGCCGGGGGTGTCGATGAGGTTGACCGTCACGTCGTCGAGCGCGAAGGAGACGACGGCGGACTTGATGGTGATCCCGCGCTGCCGCTCCAGCGCGAGGGAATCGGTCCGGGTGTTCCCGGCGTCGACGCTGCCGATCTCGTCGATCACGCCCGCCGTGTGCAGCAGGCGTTCGGTCAGGCTGGTCTTACCGGCGTCGACATGGGCGAGGATCCCGAGGTTGAGCAAATGCACGAAGCGTCATGTCCTTCGATGAGGGGGTCGTTCCTTCCTGGGGGGACATGAACGCAGTGCGCATTGCGGCTCCTCTGTGCGTGACGACGGGTCCCGTCCGCGTGACGACGGGCCACGTGCAGTGCAGCAGGATCGACCCCGTTCCGGCAATGGATTAACGCTCAACGAACGGTGCCGCAGCACTCGCCGTGACACCGCGGCCGCCATAGAGTGACGTACATCACGCCCGGCCGATGTTTCCCCCTTCTCATCTCCACTCGGCCTCTGGAGGGCACATGACTCACATCTCGGTGAAGGTGGACGGCACGACGTACGAGGACGACGTGGAGCCCCGTCTCCTCCTGATCCACTACCTGCGTGACCGTCTCGGTCTGACCGGCACCCCGATCGGGTGTGACACCTCGAACTGCGGCACCTGCACGGTCGAGCTGGACGGCACGGCCGTCAAGAGCTGCACCGTGCTCGCCGTCCAGGCGGACGGGAGCGAGGTGACCACCGTCCAGGGGCTCGCCCACGACGGCGAGTGGACGGCGCTGCAGCGGACGTTCCACGAGCGGCACGCGCTGCAGTGCGGCTACTGCACCCCGGGGATGATCATGGCGGCCCGCGATCTGCTGCGCGAGCACCCGCACCCCACGCCGGACGAGGTACGCCACGGCCTGGAGGGCAACATCTGCCGCTGCACCGGCTACCAGAACATCGTCCGGGCGGTCCTGGACGCCTCCGAGGAGGAGGTCACGGCATGAGCGAGACCGTCGAACGCGAGGTGGGCCGCGCCCGGTACCGCAAGGAGGACGCCCATCTGATCACCGGGCAGACCAACTGGACCGACAACATCAGCGTCACCGGACTGCTGCACCTGGCGATCCTGCGCAGCCCCATGGCCCACGCCCGCATCGACCGCGTCGACGTCTCGGCGGCCCTCGAACGCCCCGGCGTCATCGCCGCGTTCAGCGGACGCGACGTCGCGCAGGAGATGGGCTCGCTGCCGTGCGCCTGGCCGGTCGCCGAGGGCACCGTGGTGCCGGACCATCCCCCGATCGCGGTCGACGAGGTGCGCCACGCCGGCGATCCGGTGGCCGTGGTGGTGGCCCGCGACCGGTACACGGCCGCCGACGCGCTGGAGGCCATCGAGGTCGACTACACGCCACTGCCCGCCGCCCTGGACATCGAGGGCGCGCTCGCGGACGGCGCGCCCCTGGTCCACTCCGACAAGGGCACCAACCGCTGCTACGACTACCGCACGGCCGACGGCGACTACGCGGCCGCCAAGGCGAAGGCCGACATCGTCCTGACCCGCCGCTACCACCAGCAGCGCCTGATCCCCACCGCGATGGAGCCGCGTGCGGTCGTGGTCACCCCGCTCGCCGCGTCCGGCGACTTCACCCTCTACTCCTCCACCCAGGTCCCGCACGTCCTGCGGGTCCTGCTCGCCGTCACCACCGGCATCCCGGAGAACAAGATCCGCGTCGTCGCCCCCGACGTCGGCGGCGGATTCGGCTCCAAACTCCAGGTGTACGGCGAGGAAGTGATCACCCTCATGCTGGCCAAGCGCCTCGGGCGGCCCCTGAAGTGGACCGAGACCCGCTCCGAGGCCAACGTCGCCACCCACCACGGCCGCAGCCAGGTCCAGGACATCGAGATCGCCGCCCGCAGCGACGGCACCCTGCTGGGCCTGAAGGTCTCGCTGCTGGCCGACATGGGCGCCTACCTGATGCTGCTCAGCCCGGGCATCCCGATCCTCGGCGCCTCCATGTACCCGGCGATCTACAAGATGGGCGCCTACGAGTTCTCCTGCACCGGTGTCTTCACCAACCGCACCCCGATCGACGCCTACCGCGGAGCCGGCCGCCCGGAGGCGACGTACGCGATCGAGCGGATCATGGACGACCTGGCGGCCGAGATCGGCATGGACCCGGTCGACCTGCGGCGCCACAACTGGATCCGGCATGACGAGTTCCCGTACACGACGATCGCGGGGCTCACCTACGACAGCGGCAACTACGAGGCCGCCACCGACAAGGCGCTCGCCCTGTTCGACTACGACAAGCTGCGCGCCGAGCAGGCGGACCGTGTCGACCACGCGGACACCGTCCGCCTCGGCATCGGCGTCTCCACGTACACGGAGATGTGTGGCCTCGCCCCGAGCCGCTGGCTGGGCGAGATGAACTACGCGGCGGGCGGTTGGGAAGCCGCGAACATCCGGGTGCTGCCCACCGGCAAGGTCGAGATCATCACCGGGACCAGCCCGCACGGGCAGGGCCATGTGACGTCCTGGAGCCAGATCGCCGCCGACGTCCTCGGGGTGCCGTTCGACGACATCGAGGTGATGCACGGCGACACCGTGCTGGCGTCCCACGGCCTGGACACCTACGGCTCGCGCTCGCTGGTCGTCGGAGGCGTCGCCGTCCACGAGGCCGCACGCAAGGTGGTGGACAAGGCCCGCAAGGTCGCCGCGCACCTGCTGGAGGCCAATGAGGCGGACCTCGACTTCAAGGACGGCGCCTTCACCGTCAAGGGCTCGCCCGAGGCGACCAAGACCATCCAGGAGGTGGCCTTCGCGACCTTCTCCTCGCACGACCTGCCCGACGGCATGGAACCGTCGATCAACGCCGAGCACGTCCTGGACCCCGACACGTTCTCGTTCCCGCACGGCACCCACCTGTGCGCGGTCGAGGTCGACACCGAGACGGGTGCCGTGCACATCCGGTCGTACGTGTGCGTCGACGACGTCGGCAAGGTGATCAACCCGATGATCGTCGAGGGCCAGCTGCACGGCGGAATCGCCCAGGGCATCGCCCAGGCGCTGTACGAGGAGGCCGTGTACGACGAGGAGGGCAACCTGGTCACCGGCACACTCGCCGACTACCTGGTGCCGGGCGCCCCCGACCTGCCCGAGTTCGTCACCGACCGCACCGAGACTCCGGCGACCTCCAACCCGCTGGGCGTCAAAGGGGTCGGCGAAGCGGGCACGATCGCCTCGACGCCCGCCGTGGTCAACGCGGTCGTGGACGCCCTGCGTCCCTTCGGCGTCCAGGACATCCGGATGCCGTGCACTCCCGAACGGGTCTGGCAGGCCGTTCGGTCCGGGAAGGAGGCGTCGGCATGATTCCCCCCGCATTCGACTACGCCCGTCCCAGCAGCGTCGACGAGGCGGTGCGCACGCTCGCCGACGCGGGCGAGGACGCCAAGGTGCTGGCCGGCGGGCAGAGCCTGCTGCCGCTGATGAGGCTGCGGCTGGCCTTCCCGGAGCTGGTCGTGGACGTCAACCGGATCCCCGAGTTGCGCGGTGTCCGGGAGGACGGCGACACAATGGTCATCGGCGCGATGACCACCCACCACGACGTCATCGCGGATCCGCTGGTCCGGCGGCACGCCGGGCTGCTGGCAGCCGCCACCTCCACGGTCGCGGACCCTGCCGTACGGCATCGCGGCACCCTCGGCGGCTCGCTCGCGCACGCCGACCCGGCCGGTGACCTGCCCGCGGTGGTCCTGGTGATGGACGGTGAGCTGGTGGCGCAGGGGCCTCGGGGGCGGCGCACGATCCCGGCGCGGGAGTTCTTCGTCGACTATCTCCAGACCGCGCTGGAGCCCGACGAACTGCTCGTCGAGGTCCGGATCCCGAAGGCGGACGGCTGGGGCTTCCGCTACGAGAAGTTCCACCGCATCGCCCAGGCCTGGCCGATCGTCGGCGTGGCCGCGCTGGTACGGCGCGACGACGGGCATATCGCCGAGGCACGCGTCGCGCTGACCAACATGGGCACCACGCCCTTGCGGGCCTCGGCCGCCGAGGAGGCGCTGTCCGGTGCCGGGGATCCCGAGGCCGTCGCGCGGGCCGCCCAGGAGGCGGCGCAGGGCACCCGGCCGTCCCGGGACACCTCGGCCTCACCCGAGTACCGGACGCATCTGGCCCAGGTCCTCACCAAGCGGGCGGTGCTGGCGGCCGCCGGGATGGGGTGAGCGACGATCACCGGATGGGACGGACCGGAGCAGGTGCGGGCCCGCCTGGAGGAGACGGGGTACCTCGTCGACGACGGGCTGGCCATCGCCTGCTTCCTGGCCCTGCGGCTCGGCCGGCCGCTCTTCTGCGAGGGCGACGCGGGCGTCGGCAAGACCGCGCTCGCGTCCGCTCTCGCCGACGCGCTCGACGCGCCGCTGATCCGGTTGCAGTGCCATGAGGGCATCGACGCCTCGCAGGCCCTGTACGACTGGGACTTCCCGCGTCAGCTGCTGCATCTGCGGGCCGCCGAGGCCGCCGGGGTGACCGACGCGGACCGGCTGGAGGGCGAGCTGTACGACAGGCGGTTCCTGGTGGCACGGCCGATGCTCAGGGCGCTGCAGACACAGCCGTCGGTGCTGCTGATCGACGAGATCGACCGGGCGGACGACGAGTTCGAGGCGTTCCTGCTGGAGCTGCTGTCGGAGTTCTCGGTGACGATCCCCGAGCTCGGCACCCTGCGCGCCGAGGAGCCGCCTGTGGTCGTGCTGACCTCCAACCGCACGCGCGAGGTGCATGACGCGCTGAAGCGGCGCTGCCTGTACCACTGGTTCGAGCATCCCGGCTTCGCCCGCGAACTGGCCATCGTGCGGCGGCGGTTGCCGGAGGTGTCGGCCCGCCTCGCGGAGCAGGTGACCGCGCTGGTGCAGGAGCTGCGCGGGCACGACCTGCTCAAGCCGCCGGGTGTCGCGGAGACCATCGACTGGGCCGAGGCCCTGGACGCACTGGGTGCGGACGAGGTGGACGCGGAGCTGGCGGTGGCCACGCTCGGGTCGGTCCTGAAGTACCGGGAGGACGCGGAGCGGGCACGGGGGATGGACCTCGCGGCGGTGCTCGCGACGCGAGGGGCGTGAGGGCGGTGCGGGACGTGACCGGGGTACTCGCCGCGGACGCCGCGCTCCTCGGCTTCGCCCGTGCCCTGCGCGCGGCGGGCGTCGACGCCGACGCCGAGCGCGTGCACGCCTTCCTGTCCGCGGTGGACGCCCTGCGCCCTGGGATGCGGGCGGACGTGTACTGGGCGGGACGGCTGACGCTGTGCGGGGACCGCGACGACCTGGAGCGGTACGAGCGGGTGTTCGCCGCGTACTTCGGTGACGGCGGGCGGGCCGGCCGTACGGTGTCCGCTCTTCCCCCGCCTCGCCTGCGCCTGGTCGTCAGCGGCGGCGCCGGCACCGCCACACGTGCCGACCGCGAGCACGCGGCGCCGCCGGCGGCCTCCCTCGCCAGTGCCGTCGAGGTCCTGCGCCACCGCGATGTCGCCGACCTGGACGCCGTGGAGCGGGAGCAGGTGCGGCGGCTGCTGGCCGCGTTCGCGCTGCGCGGCGAGGCACGGTGCTCCGCGCGCCGGAGTCCGGCCCGGCGCGGCGAGGTCGATCCGCACCGGACGGTGCGGGAGCTGCTGCGGCGCGGCGGGGAGCCCGCGCGTCTGCGGCGGCACGCGCGGACCGACCGGCCCCGCCGGGTCGTGCTGCTCGTGGATGTGAGCGGCTCCATGTCGCCGTACGCGGACGCGCTCCTGCGCTTCGCCCACGCGGCCGCCCGGGGCAGCCGTACGGAGGTGTTCACGATCGGCACCCGGCTGACCCGGGTGACCCGGGAGCTGACGCACCGGGACCCCGACCTGGCGATGGCGGCGGTCGCGGCGGCGGTGCCCGACTGGCGCGGGGGTACCCGGCTGGGTGAGCTGCTGCGGGCGTTCCTGGACCGCTGGGGGCAGCGCGGCCTGGCGCGCGGTGCGATCGTGGTCTTGCTGTCCGACGGCTGGGAGCGTGGTGATCCGGAGCTGCTCGCGGCCCAGATGCGCCGCCTGCACCGGCTGGCGCACCGGGTGATCTGGGCCAATCCGCGCAAGGCGCGGCCGGGTTACGCGCCCTTGGCGGCCGGGATGGCGGCGGCCCTGCCGAGCGTGGACGCCTTCGTCGAGGGGCACAGCCTGGCCGCCCTGGAGCGGCTGGCGGCGGTGGTGAGAGGAGCGGACGATGCGTGAGATTCTCCCGGTGCTCAGCCCCTGGTACGCGGCCCGGGTGCCGTTCGGACTCGCCACCGTGGTCGCCACCAGCCGCAGTGCCCCGCGCGGCCCGGGGGCCGCGATGGCGGTGGGCCCCGACGACGAGGTCGTGGGCAGCGTGTCCGGCGGCTGCGTCGAGGGTGCCGTCTTCGAACTCGCGCAGGAAGTGGTGGCGAGCGGCGAGGCGCGGCTGGAGACCTTCGGCTACAGCGACGAGGACGCCTTCGAGGTCGGGCTCACCTGCGGCGGCGAGATCACCCTGCTGGTACGTCCCGTCACGGCCGCCTCGGACCCGACCTTCGGCGAGGTCGCGGAGACGGTCGCGGCGGGGCGTCCGGTCACGGTGGCGACGGTGACCGACGGGCCCGCGCCGCGCGGGGCGACGCTCGCCGTGTGGCCGGACCGGGTCGCGGGCACGCTCGGCACGCCCGGGCTGGACGTGGCCGTCAGCGCCGACGCGCGCGGCGAACTCGCCCTCGGCGCCACGGGCCTCAGGCACTACGGCCCGCACGGCGAGCGCCGCGAGGACGCGGTCTCCGTCTTTCTGCACTCCTTCGCACCGCCGCCGCGGATGCTGGTGTTCGGCGCGATCGACTACGCGGCCTCGGTCGCCCGCATCGGCGACTTCCTCGGCTACCGGGTCACGGTGTGCGACGCCCGCCCGGTCTTCGCGACCCCGAAGCGCTTCCCGGCGGGCGTCGAGGTGATCGTGGACTGGCCGCACCGCTATCTGAGCGGCACCGACACCGACGAACGCACGGTGATCTGCGTGCTCACCCACGACCCGAAGTTCGACGTGCCGCTGCTGGAGGAGGCGCTGCGCCGCCCGGCGGCGTACATCGGGGCGATGGGCAGCCGCCGTACCCACGACGACCGGATGAAGCGGCTGGCCGAAGCCGGGCTCGGCGAGGCCGAGTTGGCCCGGCTGCGCTCCCCCGTCGGGCTGGACCTCGGGGCCCGTACGCCCGAGGAGGTCGCCGTGTCCGTCGCCGCCGAGATCGTCGCCCTGCGGTGGGGCGGAACGGGAGCCCCGCTGACGGCCACGGCGGGCGCGATCCATCCATCGTCGTAGCACCCGGTTGGAGGAAGCCATGGAGCTGCACCACGAGTTCACCGTCCCCGTCCCGGTCGACGAGGCCTGGCGCACGCTCCTCGACATCGAGCGCATCGCGCCCTGCATGCCCGGGGCGAGCGTCGAGGAGTACGACGGCAAGACCGTGACCGGTGCGGTGAAGGTCAAGGTGGGTCCGATCACCGTGGCCTACAAGGGCACCGCGGTCTTCGAGGAGCAGGACGAGACGGCGCATCGCATGGTGCTGATCGCGAGCGGCCGCGAGACGCGCGGGCAGGGCACCGCACGGGCCACGATGACCGGCACGCTCAGCGAGCGCGACGACGGCACGGCCGTGTCGGTGGACACCGACCTCACCGTGACCGGGCGGCCCGCGCAGTTCGGGCGCGGGGTGATGGCCGAGGTGGGTGACCGGCTGGTCGGGCAGTTCGCCACGTGTCTGTCGGAGCGGCTGACCGAGCCGGCGCAGGGTGCGCCGGTTGCCGAGGAGGAGGTCGAACAGCCGCTCGACCTGATCCGCGCGGCCGGAGTGCCGGTGGCGAAGCGGGCGGGGGCGACCGTGGCGGCGGTCGGGGTGCTGCTGGTCCTGGTGCGCCTGTTGCGGGGGCGTCGGACGCGGCGCAGGTGAACTCGGGCGTCGATCGACTCCCGAGCGACCCGAGATCAGGGGTGTAAGGCGGACGCGAAGGGGTAGGGGGCGACAAGGAGGCCTTAGGGCCCCCCGAAACAACGCCTCTGTGCGGGAAGGAGGTCCATGACAGCGCATCGCAGCGCCCGGGCCGCTTCCCTGCATACGGAGCGGCCCGGATCTTTTTGAGCTCAGCGCGGCGGCAGCCGGTGCAGCTCCACTTCCCCCAGCCCGCTCTCGGTGACGGTCGCCGTCATGTAGGTGCAGTGGGGCTGGCGGCGGCGGTCGGTCGGTGAGCCCGGGTTGAGCAGACGCAGACCGGTGGACGCGGTGGTGTCCCAGGGGATGTGGCTGTGGCCGAAGACCAGGACGTCGAGGTCGGGGAACCTGGCCGTGCAGCGCGCCTCACGGCCCTGGGCGGGCCCGGTCTCGTGGACCACGCCGAAGCGCAGGCCGCCGAGCTCGACGTACGCCACCTCGGGGAGCCGGGCGCGCAGATCGGGTCCGTCGTTGTTGCCGTGGACGCCGATGAGTCGGGTGCTGCGGCTCTCCAGCAGGTCGAGCGTGGCCGAATCGACCCAGTCCCCGGCGTGGAACACGACGTCGGCGCGCGGGAGTTCGGCGAGCAGCCCTTCGGGCAGTGCCTTGGCGCGTTTGGGCAGGTGGGTGTCGGACATCAGCAGCAGGCGCACGCCCTCAGGCTACCCGCGCGGACGATCTTCGGGCCGGTTCCCGACGCGAGGCCGCCACGGTTGAGCGGTGGACAAACCCGGTGTCAGGGTTAGCATTTGGCCACGAGCGCCGTAATTCGACGCAAACGCCCAGCGACCCCTAGGGGGCTCGGAGACCGATGCCGGTCAAGGTCAGCGTGGTCGTCCCCGTGTACAACCCGGGGGTCTATGTCGAGGACTGCATCGAGTCGCTGCTGCGGCAGTCGCTGCCTCCGGACGAGTACGAAGTGATCTTCGTCGATGACGGTTCCACCGACGACACGCCGGCCCGGCTCGACGTGCTGGCCGCCACGGAGTCCCGGGTGACCGTCGTTCACCAGGAGAACTCCGGCTGGTCCGGCAAGCCCCGCAACGTCGGCATCGCCGCCGCCCGGGGCGAGTACGTGATGTTCGTGGACAACGACGACTACCTCGGTGACGAGGCCCTTGAGCGGATGTACGACTACGGCGTCGCCAACGGCGCCGATGTCGTGGTCGGCAAGATGGCGGGCAAGGGCCGCGGAGTGCCGGTGGAGCTGTTCCGCCGCAACCACCCGCATGCCACCGTCGAGAACGCGCCGCTGATCGACAGCCTCACCCCGCACAAGATGTTCCGCCGTGCCTTCCTCGACGACATCGGCCTGCGCTTCCCCGAGGGGAGACGACGGCTGGAGGACCATGTCTTCGTCACCGAGGCGTATCTGCGCGCGTCCAACATCTCGGTGCTCAGCGACTACGTCTGCTACTACCACGTCCGCCGGGACGACGCCTCGAACGCCGGCTTCCAGCGCTTCGACCCGGGCGGCTACTTCAAGAACCTCCGTGAGGCCCTGGACGTCGTCGAGCAGTACACCGAGCCGGGGCCGCTGCGGGACCGGCTGTTCCGGCGCTGGCTGCGGGTGGAGATGGTCGAGCGGATGCGCGCCCGGCGGCTGCTCGCCCTGCCGGCGGACTATCGCCGGGACCTGTTCGAGGAGATCCACGGGGTCGTCGTGGAGCGCTTCGGTCCCGGTGTCGCGGCCGGACTGCAGCCGACGCAGCAGGTCGTCGCCGCGCTGATCGCCGCGGGTCGGTACGACGACGTCGAGGCCTTTGCCGAGTGGGAGGCCGGCATCGCCCTCACGGCCGTCCCCGAACGCGTGGCGTGGGAGGACGGCACCCTGCGGGTCGCCTTCACCGCGGAGTACGCGTCCGCCGGGGAGCCGATGACCTTCGCCGCGAGTACGGCCCGTACGCCTCTCGACGGCCCGCCCGAGGACCTGGCGGCGGCTGTCGCCTGGGTGGGTGCCGACACTGTCGCCCGGTTCGAGGGGGCCACCGCGGACCTGCTGGTGCGCGAGCGCGTCAGCGCCGCCCAGTACTTCCAGCCGGTCGAGTTCACCCGGGAGGAGGTGCCGGCCGGTGACGACGGCCGGGTCCGGCTGCTCCTGCGCGCGACCGCCACCGTGGACCCCGCCGGCCTCACCCGCGACGGTCTGTGGGACGCCCTCGTCCGCGTCAAGCTGGGCGGCTGGACCAAGGAGTGCCGTCTGGGCCCCGCCCCGCGGGGGAACCGCCCCACGCCGTACGCCGCTGTGACCGGCGGCCGCGTGGTCCTGCCGTACTGGACGTCACCGCATGCCCATCTCGCCCTTGACGTCGACCGCGCGACCCACCGCGTCGGCCTGAGCGCCCTCGCCCCGGCCGAGATCACACTCTCGGGCGCCCGCCTGCACGCACGGCTCCCCCTGCACGTCCCCGACGACGGCACCGAGGTGACGCTCCGGCTCACCGGGTCCGGCACAGTCCACGACATCGCCGCCACGCTGTCGCCGCAAGGGTCCGCGGCGCTGCTGGAGGCCGTGCTGCCGCTCGGCGAGCTGCGCGGGGCGACTTGGCGGGCGGCGCTCGGCGTGCCGGGGCCACGCTTTCTGCCGCTGCCCTTCGCCCTGCGCTCCGGGGTCGGCGGAGTGCGCGTGGTGCAGGCGCCGCGGCCCAGTGCGGTACGACGTTTGGCCCGCAGGGCACGACGCAGGCTCGGTACGGCCGTGGGGCGGACGACGGCCCGGCTGCGGGCCCTGGCCACGAGGAGGTGAAAGCATGCGATCGCTCGGCATCGAAGGCGCCTGGGCGCTGGAGCCCAAGGTCTTCCCGGACGACCGGGGCAGTTTCCACGAGTGGTACCGAGGCACGGAGTTCCGGGAGGCGACCGGCCACGACCTGTCGCTGGCCCAGGCCAACTGCTCGGTCTCCCGCCGGGGCGTACTGCGGGGCGTGCACTTCTCGGACGTGCCGCCCGGTCAGGCCAAGTACGTCACCTGTGTGCGCGGCGCCATCCTCGACGTGGTCGTCGACATCCGCGTCGGCTCCCCCACGTTCGGGCGCTGGGAGGCCCTGCGCCTCGACGACGACAGCCGACACGCCCTGTTCCTCGCGGAGGGCCTCGGCCACGCCTTCATGGCACTCACCGACGACGCCACGGTGGTCTACCTGTGCTCGACCGGCTACGCGCCCGAGCGCGAACACGGGGTGAACCCGCTGGACCCGGACCTGGCCATCGCCTGGCCCGAGGACATCCCACCCGTGCTGTCCCCGAAGGACGTGCAGGCGCCGTCCCTGGCACAGGCGCGAGAGGCGGGCCTGCTCCCGTCGTACGAGGCCTGCACCGCCCACTACGACCGGCTACGCACAGGAGGCGGTTCGGCAACGCCCTGAGGGGCGCGGGGAACTGCGCGGCCAGCGACGACGAGCCCGCAGACATGCGACTGCCGAACCCGGCACCACCGCTCAACCGCTCAACCGCCGGAGGCAACCCCCGCAATCTGAGCCCGCAACGGCACCCACGCCCGCCCGCGCCGCACACCGAGCCTGCGAGCCCGTGCCAGCGACCGCCAGAAACCCGCCCCGATCAGCGCCTCCGGAGCCACGGCCGACGCCCGGTCCAGGATGGCCTCGGGCACCTTCTGCGGATCGGGCACCTCGTACTCGGCGACGATCTCGTCGTACCGGTCCCGCAGCACCGTGTTCCTGGGATCGGCCCCGAAGACGACGAGCTGCCCGGTGGGCTGGGTGTCGACCAGGACGGTCACCAGATCGGGCCGGTACCGCCGGAGAATCTCGGCGATCTTGTACACGTCGCCGGTCCACGCCCCGGTGTGCCGGTCGCGTGCCGCCTCGTCGACGTTGCGCGGCAGCATGTCGTCGAAGACGATCACGCTGGTCCAGTCGGAGTGCCGCTCGATGTTCATGAAGTCCCGCAGCGCGTACTCGAACAGGTGCATGCCGTCGATGAACGACAGGTCGAGGACGGTACGCCGCCAGTACCCGAACGGCTTGCGACCGCGGCGCAGGTTCCGCACCGGATGACGGCCGCCCCTGAGGTGGACGAGCGGGTTGTCGCGGGCGAAGAAGTCGTCGCTGGTGGCCTTGACCAGGTGGACGTCGCAGCGGATCTCCGTGACGACCTTGAAGGCGGGGTCGACGGCGATGGTGGGCACGCGGGACAGCCGGAGGCTGCGGCCGTCGTTGACGCCGATCTCCAGGTAGTTGCGGTTGCCGCTGACCTTGTGCAGTTCCCGCAGGAACTCATGGCGTTTCACGAAGGTGTCTCCTTGCGGATCCGGGGCAGTGCTTCGTGCAGGGCGGTGCGCCAGTCGCGTGCTCGGGCGAGGCCGAGCCGCTGCCGGCGGCCGTGCGCGAGGACGCTGTACGCGGGGCGGGGCGCGGGCCGGGCGAAGGCCTCGCTGGTGACGGGCCGCACCCGGTCGGGGTCGGCGCCGAGGAGCCGGAACACCTCGCGGGCCAGGTCGTACCAGGTGGCCTCGCCGGAGTTGGTGGCGTGCAGGACGCCGGTCATGTCACGGCCGACGCGCGGGCCGAGGCCGGCGATCGTCGCGGCGACGTCGGCGCTCCACGTCGGTTGGCCGCGCTGGTCGTCCACGACGTCCACGGTGTCCCGGCGTGCTTCGAGTTCCGTCATCGTCCGCACGAAGTTGCGGCCGTGGACGCCGTAGAGCCACGCGATGCGCACGACCGCGCTCGCGTCCGGGAGTTCGTCCAGTACGGCCCGCTCACCTGCCAGTTTGGTGCGACCGTAGGCGGTGCGGGGGTCGGGCGCGGCGTCCTCGGCATAGGGGGTGCGGGCGTCTCCGGCGAAGACGTAGTCGGTGGAGACCTGGATCAGGCGGGCCTCGTACGCGACGCAGGCCCGGGCGAGGACGCGAGGGCCGTCGCCGTTGACGCGCAGGGCGCTCTCCTCGTCCTGTTCGGCGTCGTCGACGGCCGTGTACGCGGCGCAGTTGACGACCACGTCGGGATGGTGTGCGGCGAGGGCACGGTCGACGGCGTCGGGGGCGGTGATGTCGAGGGCACGGTGGCCGAGGCCGGTCACCTGCTCGTCGCGGATGCGCAGTTCCTCGACCAGGTCGCGGCCGAGCATGCCGCCCGCTCCGGTGACCAGCCACCTCATCCGTGCTCCTCGCCGACGCGGCGCTTGAGGGGTTCCCACCAGGCGCGGTGGTCGCGGTACCAGGCGACGGTGTCGGCCAGGCCCGACGCGAAGTCGTGGCGGGGCCGGTAGCCGAGTTCGGTGCGGGCCTTGGTCCAGTCGACGGAGTAGCGCAGGTCGTGGCCCTTGCGGTCCTCGACGTGCGCCACGCGGTCCCAGTCGGCGCCGCAGGCCCGAAGCAGCAGGGCGGTGAGGTCCTTGTTGCTCAACTCGGTGCCGCCGCCGATGTTGTAGACCTCGCCGGGGCGGCCCTTGGTGCGGACGAGGTCGACACCGTCGCAGTGGTCGTCGACGTGCAGCCAGTCGCGGACGTTGAGGCCCTCGCCGTACAGGGGCACCCGCTCGCCGTCGAGGAGGTTGGTGATGAACAGCGGGACGACCTTCTCCGGGAACTGGTGCGGGCCGTAGTTGTTCGAGCAGCGGGTGACGCGGACGTCCAGGCCGTGGGTGTGGTGGTAGGCGAGGGCGAGCAGGTCCGAAGAGGCCTTGGAGGCGGAGTACGGCGAGCTGGGCCGCAGGAGGTCCTGCTCCGTGGCGGAACCCGTCGCCACCGAGCCGTAGACCTCGTCCGTCGACACGTGCACGAAGGGTGCGACGGCGTAGCGCAGGGCCGCGTCCAGCAGGGTCTGGGTGCCGAGCACGTTGGTGAGGACGAAGTCGCCGGCGCCGGTGATCGAGCGGTCCACATGGGACTCGGCGGCGAAGTGCACGACCTGGTCGGCCTCGGCCATCAGCTTGTCGACCAGTTCGGCGTCCCGGATGTCGCCCTGCACGAACTCCAGCCGGGGGTGGTCGAGTTCGAGGTTGTCCAGGGTGCCGGCGTACGTCAGCTTGTCCAGCACCGTGATCCGGGGTGCCTCGGGCGCGTCCGGTGCGTCGCGGGCGAGCAGCGTGCGGACGTACGTCGAGCCGATGAAGCCGGCGGCGCCGGTGACGAGAAGGTTCATGTGTGGATCTGCACCTTGCTGTGGTCTCCGAGGACGAGTCGGTGGGCGCTGGGGACGCTGGGCGCGGGGGTGACCTCGACATGCCGGCCGATGAGCGAGGACTCGATCCGGCCCACTCCCTGGATCGAGGAGTCCCGCAGCACGATGGAGAACTCCAACTCGCTGTCATTGATACGGCAGTTCTGTGCGATGGAGGTGAAGGGGCCGACGTAGGAGTCCTCGACGACGGTGCCGGCGCCGACGACGGCCGGGCCGACGATGCGCGAGTTGACGATGCGTGCCCCCTCCTCGACGACCACGCGTCCGACGGTCTCCGAGGCGTCGTCGACCTCGCCGTCGATACGGCGCGTGAGGCCCTCCAGGACGGTCCGGTTGACCTCCAGCATGTCGGCGACGTTCCCGGTGTCCTTCCAGTAGCCCTTGATGACCGTGCAGCGCACGTCGGCGCGGGCGTCGATCAGGTGCTGGATGGCGTGGGTGATCTCCAACTCGCCACGCCAGGACGGTGTGATGGCGCGGACCGCGTCGTGGATCAGCGGGGTGAAGAGATAGACGCCGACCAGGGCGAGGTCGCTCTTGGGGTGTTCGGGTTTCTCCTCCAGGCCGACGACCTGGCCCGTGTCGTCGAGTTCGGCGACACCGAAGGCGCGGGGGTCCGGGACGCGGGTGAGCAGGATCTGGGCGTCGGGGCGGTTGGTGCGGAACTCGTCGACGAGGCTTGCGATTCCGCCGACGATGAAGTTGTCGCCGAGGTACATCACGAAGTCGTCGTCGCCGAGGTAGTCACGGGCGATGAGCACGGCGTGTGCCAGTCCCAGGGGCCGTTCCTGGGGAATGTAGGTGATCTCCAGATCGAACTTGGAACCGTCGCCGACGGCGTCCTGGATCTCCGGGGCGGTGTCACCGACGACCACACCGACCTCGGTGATCCCGGCCGCGGCGATGGATTCCAGCCCGTAGAAGAGCACGGCCTTGTTCGCCACCGGCACGAGCTGTTTGGCCGAAGTGTGCGTGATCGGCCTCAGGCGCGTACCGGCGCCACCGGACAGCACGAGAGCCTTCATCGGTTCACCTTAGCCCCGATTCGGCCAATTTGACGGTGCCGGGATTGGCTCGCGCGCAACTTCCATGCCACCGGCCGTTCACCGGAGCACTCCGTCAGCCGCCGAGGACGATCTCGCTCCACACCTGTTTTCCGCCACTGACCGGCACGGTTCCCCACGTCGCCGCCATCGCCTCGACCAGGAGGATGCCGCGCCCGCCGGTGGCCTCCCAGCTGATGCCGGCCGGTTTGACCGGCGTGCGCGGCGAGGAGTCGGCGACCGCCACGCGCAACCGGCGGTTGACGAAGGTGAGGTCGAGGCGGACCCGGCCGTCGGTGTGCACGAGGGCGTTGGTGACGAGTTCGGAGACGACGAGCAGGACGGCGTCCATGTCCTGTGGCGGCACCCCCCAGGCGCGCAGGGTTCGGCGGGTGAAGCGGCGGGCGTGACCGACCGCCTGCGGTACGCGCCAGACGGTCCAGCTCGCGCGCAGGGGCCGTACGGCCATGCCGTCGTAGCGCATCAGGAGCAGGGCGATGTCGTCGCTGCGGCGGGCGCCCACGAGCAGGGCGTCGGCGACGAGGCCGAGGTGGGCGGGGTCGGAGCGGGCGAGTTCGCGGGCGAGCCGGGCCATGCCGGTGTCGATGTCGGAGTCGGCGGACTCGACGAGGCCGTCGGTGGTCAGGGCGACCACCGTGCCGGGCTGCAGGCCGAGCGGGCTCATCGGGAAGCCGGCCTGCCGCAGCACGCCGAGCGGCGGGCCGCCCTCCGCCTCGACGATCTCCGTGCTGCCGTCCGGGTGGCGCAGGACCGGCGGGGGGTGACCGGCGCGCACACACCAGGCGGAGCCCTCCTCCAGGTCGACGTCGACGTAGCAGCAGGTGGCGAAGAGGTCGGTCTCCATGTCCATGAGGAGGCGGTTGGCGTGGTCGACGACGACGTCCGGGGGGTGCCCTTCGGCGGCGTAGGCGCGCAGCGCGGTGCGCATCTGGCCCATCAGGGTGGCGGCGGCCGCGCTGTGGCCCTGGACGTCGCCGATGACCAGGGCGACGTGGTTGTCGGGCAGCGGGATCACGTCGTACCAGTCGCCGCCGACCTCCAGTCCGGCGGTGGTGGGCAGGTAGCGGGCGACGGCCTCCGCGCCGGGCAGCCGGGGCAGGCGGCGCGGCAGCAGCTGGCGCTGGAGCATGCCGACGAGTTCGTGCTCGGCGTCGAAGGCGTGGGCGCGCAGCAGGGCCTGCCCCGCGAGGCCCGCGGAGGCGGTGAGCAGGGCGCGCTCGTCGGGGCCGAAGTCGTGCGGGGCGTCCCAGCCGATCAGGCAGGCGCCGACCATCCTGCCCCCGGCGGGCAGCGGCAGGACGGCCAGGCCGCCGGGGCCGACGTCGGCGAGGGCCGGTTCCAGCGGGCTGCCGGCGGGCCAGATCTGGGCGCGGCCCTCGCGCAGGGCGGCGGCGAGGGTGGGCATCGCGCGCACGGGCGCGTCCGGCCATTCGGTACGCCACTCCACGCGCCACAGCTGAGGCCAGGACTCGGGGTCGGGCGGGTCGAGGACGGTGACGACCAGACGGTCGTTCTCCAGCTCGGCGAGGGCGATGCGGTCGGCGCGCAGCGGCCCCCGCAGAGCGGTGACAACGGCGTGGCTGACGTCGCGGACGGTGCCCGCGGTGGCGAGCGCGGCGGCGAGACGCTGGACGCGGGCCACGTCGGTGACCTCGGCGCGCAGGGTGGAGGCGTCGGCAACGGTGCCGACGATGCGGGCCGGGAGTCCCTCGCCGCCCGGCAGCAGACGCCCGCGCAGCCTGAGCCACCTGGGCGGGCCTGCGGGCTGCAGGACCCGGAACTCCAGGTCGCGGTCGCCGAGGGCCGTGTGGTCGGCCTCTACGACGGACATCAGGGACGGCAGGTCCTCGGGGACGGTGAGGCCCAGCAGCGTCTCGACCTTGCCGTCGAACTCGTCCGGGCCGAGACCGAAGAGCGCCAGGATGTCGTCGCCGACCTCGACGCGGCCGGTGTCCATGGCGAGGCTGAACGCGTTGGCCGGCAGCTCGCCCCCGTCCGTTGCCGCGGGCAGGGCGGGGAAGGCGACGGCATCGGCGATCAGCTCCAAACACTCCCGGTCGTCGGAGTCGAACCCGCCGGGGCGCTCGCTCACGGCCAGCAGACAGCCGCCGCCCTCGTCGCCGCGGGTCGGCAGGGCCGCCAGGAAGAAGTCCCGGCCGGATGTCCGTCGGGACTCCGTTCGCGCTGCCAGTTCCGCCGGGCCGAGCCACCGTGCGTGTCCGGTGCGCAGGGCGCCGGCCACCGCGGACCGGCCGGAGCGCGGATAGCTGTCGCGCAGTCCGTAGAAGGTCCTCGGCACACCGGCGGACTCGACCAGGCACAGCAGGTCCTCGTCCTCGCCCGGCGCGTACACGGCGGCGAGTGTCGCTCCGCCGAAGACGAGGGCCTGTTCCAGCACGCGGCGCAGTCGGTCCGGTGAGCCGGGCTCGGCGGCGACCGTCTTGAGGGCAACTTCGGCACGCAGCCTTCTCGTTCCGCGTCCCGCGGCGCCCTCACCGACCACGTCCGCCATTACAGCGCTAATGAGACACCTGCGCAGCCCCTGTGGCGCGTTCCGTGGAGCGGTCGGGATTCCGGTGCTCGAAAGGCCCCGAACAAATCTTTACGCATGCGTTCCGCACGGTGATCTCGTGACAGTCGTGACTGTCCGTAGCCATTGCATCGCTGGAAGTCTCGGTGCCGGGCCAGCTGAGGGGGACGCATGGACAAGCGCTACGAGGTGTACGCGCTCGCCGACAGGCACTTCTACGAGACGCCGGACCGGCTGTCCGCGGGCACGCAGGGCGCCGCGCGTCTGTACGAGGCGGCGCGGGACGAGGTCCCCGAGGGCTGGACGGCGGCACGGATCGGCGACTGGCTGACGCTGACGCCGCTCGGCCCGGACGGCGCCCCGGTGCAGGGCCCGGCGCAGGGCTGGAAGATCCATGCCTCGGCCACCCTGGCGAACGCGGAGAAGATCGCGCGGATCGTGTGGGACTACTGCGTGCCGCGGGGCATCCCGTTCAAGTTCGTGCCCGGCCCGCAGCTGCTGCATCTGCGCAACGCCAAGTACGCGGGCCGCGACTCCAGCGGCAAGTTCGTCACCGTCTACCCGGCCGACGAAGCACAGCTCCACACGGTGCTGCGCGAGTTGGGCCGGCTGCTGGAGGGGTTCGAGGGGCCGTACATCCTCACCGATCTGCGCTGGGACGACGGTCCGCTGTACGTGCGCTACGGCGCCTTCGCGCGCCTCTTCGTCGTCGACGATCGCGGTTCGCTGGTGCCGGCGGTGCGGGACGGGGAAGGCCAGTTGGTGCCGGACCGGCGGGCGCCGTCGTTCCAGGTGCCGGAGTGGGTGACGCTGCCCGCGTTCCTCGCGCCGCAGCTGGCGGCCCGCAACACCACGACGGTCGGGGAGTTGCCGTACCGCATCGAAAAGGCGCTGCACTTCTCCAACGGCGGCGGGGTGTACGCGGGCACCGACACGCGGGACGGACGCAAGGTGGTCCTCAAGGAGGGCCGGCCGCACGCGGGCCTCGCCGCGGACGGCGCGGACGCCGTGACCCGGTTGGAGCGGGAGCGGCGGGCGCTCGAACAGCTGGCGGGAACCGGTGTGGTGCCCGAGGTGCGCGACTGGTTCCTGCTCGGCGAACACCGCTTCCTGGTCATGGACTTCGTTGACGGGCGCCCCCTCAACTCCTTCTTCGCCGAACGACACCCGCTGATCGGCCCGGACCCGGATCCGCGCGCCGTGGCCGACTACACGGCCTGGGCCCTGCGCATCCACCGCGCCGTGGAGCGTGCGGTGGAGACGGTGCACGCGCGCGGGATCGTCTTCAACGACCTGCACGTCTTCAACATCATGGTCGCCCCCGACGACGAGTCGGTGTCCCTGCTCGACTTCGAGGCGGCGGCCCCGGTGGGCGAGAACGGCCGTCAGGTCGTCGCCCACCCCGGCTTCCTGGCCCCCGCCGACCGCAGGGGCATCGACGTCGACCGCTATGCGCTGGCCTGTCTGAGGCTGGCGATGTTCCTGCCGATCACCTCGTTGTTCGTGGTGGACCGCGACAAGGCGGCGCATCTGGCGGACGTGATCATGGGTCAGTTCCCGGACGTGCCACGAGAGTTCCTGGACGAGGCGGTCGCCGAGATCTGCCGGGACGTGACCGGTCCCGAGCGTGCCACGCACTCGGCCCGTGCCGCCTCCGCGTCCTTCGTGGAGCCGGGCGACTGGCCCTACAGCCGCGATTCGATGGTCAAGGCGCTGCTCGCCTCGGCCACCCCGGAGCGTGAGGACCGGCTCTTCCCGGGCGACGTCGCCCAGTTCTCCGACGGCGGCGGGCTGAGCCTCGCCCACGGCGCGGCCGGCGTGCTGTACGCCCTGGCCACGACCGGCGCCGAGCGCTACGACGAGGGCGAACGCTGGCTGCTCGACCGCACCGCCCCGCCACCGGTCGGCACTCCGCTCGGCCTGTACGACGGTCTCGCGGGCGTGGCCCACGTCCTCGACATGCTCGGCCACCGGCAGCGCGCCCTGGACCTGATCGACACCGTCCTGCGCGAGAGGTGGCAGCGGCTCTCCTCCGACCTGCGCGGCGGACTGGCCGGGCTGGGGCTGGTCCTCGGCGGGCTCGCCGACGCCACCGGGGAGCCGGAGCTGCGCGAGCGTGCGGCGGAGGCCGCGGACATCCTCGTACAGCGGCTGACCTCACCGCCGACGTCCGGGGCCCGGCCGCGCGCCGGACTGCTGCGGGGCGCGAGCGGGCCCGCGCTGTTCCTGCTGCGCCAGTACGAACGGACCGGCGAGCGGCGGCTGCTGGACGCGGCCGGCGAGGCGCTGCGCCAGGACCTGGCGTGCTGCGTGGAGCAGAAAGGCGGCTCGCTGGAGGTCGACGAGGGCTGGCGGACCATGCCGTATCTGGGCGACGGGAGCGTCGGGGTGGGGATGGTCGTCGACGACTACCTCGCGCACGCCGCTGGCAGCGGGGGTGGGCGCTCCGAGCGGGACTCCGGCGTCGGCATCGACGCCTTCGAGCAGGCCCGCGCCGGCATCCTCACCGCCGCCACCTCACGCTTCTACGCCCAGCCCGGCCTCTTCCAGGGACGCGCCGGGATGATCCTGCACCTCAGCCGCACGACGGCACCGGGCGCGGACGCGGACCGGCTGGCCGGGCAGATCGCCGGGCTCGGCTGGTACGCGATGTCCTACCAGGGCCAACTGGCCTTCCCCGGACACCAGATGATGCGGCTCTCCATGGACCTGGGCACCGGAACGGCCGGCTGCCTGCTCGCGCTCGGAGCCGCCCTCGGCGCCGACGCGGCGAGCGCCACCTCGGCCCACCTGCCCTTCCTCCCGCCGCCGAC
This sequence comes from Streptomyces sp. NPDC107528, assembly GCF_055639295.1. Taxonomy (NCBI): domain Bacteria; kingdom Bacillati; phylum Actinomycetota; class Actinomycetes; order Kitasatosporales; family Streptomycetaceae; genus Streptomyces; species Streptomyces sp. NPDC107528. The sequence goes on along the minus strand of NZ_JBVKAV010000005.1, from coordinate 35,257 downwards.
GCGGCACCCGGAACGCGGCTCCGCCACCTGACGGAGCCGTGACACAACCCCGTCCCCACCGATGAGAGGACCCGACATGGCACTGCTCGACCTGCAGACGATGGAGACCGAGGAGTACACCGGCGGCGGCAGCATGGTCAGCCTCCTCCTGTGCGCCAGCCAGGCCAGCATCTCGCTCTGTCTCTGACGGACATCGCGCAACCGCGGCCCCGGGCGGTTTCCCTCCCTCACGGGAGGGCCGCCCGGGGCCCTTGCCCGCAACGAGGGAGCGAGGCCGCAGCCGAATGAGGGGCACGACGACTCCTGCCGACGACGCTTCGGGCACGCTGCTGCGCGCCGCCACCCGGCACAGCGGGGCCCGTACGGCGGCCCTGTGCCTGGTGACCCTCGCCGCGACCGGGGCCGCGCTGCTGCTGCCCGCCGCGCTCGGGCGGACCCTGGACCTCCTTCTGGCGCGGGCACCGGCGACGGGCTGGGTGCTGTGCTGCGCCGGACTCGTACTGCTGCTCGCTCTGCTGGACGGATGCCAGAGCGTCCTCGCCGGCACCGTCGATGCCCGGACGACCGCCTGGCTGCGGCGGCGGCTGACCGGCCATGTCCTGGCCGTCGGCCCACGGGCCAACGCCCGCTTCGGGTCCGGTGACCTGGTCGCACGGCTCGTCGGCAACGCCGCTCAGGCCGGCACGGCACCGGCTGCCCGTGCCGCACTGCTCGCCGCGCTCGCCGGACCGGTCGGGGGCATCGTCGCACTCGGCCTGACCGACCTGTGGCTCGCGGCCGTGTTCCTCGCCGGGGCGCCGTTACTGGCCGCCCTGCTGCGGACCTTCGCGCGCGACACCTCCCGCTGCATGACTCGCTACCAGCAGGAACAGGGCCGGATCGCCGCCGCACTCGCCGAAGCCGTCGACGGCCGGCGCACCATCCACGCGGCGGGTGCGACGGACCGGGAGACGGCACGGATCCTGCGGCCGCTGCCCGAACTCTCCCGTGCGGGGCATCGCATGTGGCGGGTGCAGGGGCGGGCCGCCGCCCAGGCCGTCACCGTCGCCCCGCTGCTGCAGCTCGGTGTCATCGCAGCAGCCGGCGTCCTGCTCACCCAACACAGGCTGTCCGTCGGCGAGATGCTCGCCGCCTCCCGTTACGCGGTGCTGGCGACCGGCGTCGGCGTGCTGGTCGCGCAGCTCGCGAGCCTGGCCCGCGCCCGGGCGGCGGCCGGGCGCCTCGGCGAGGTCGTCGCCGAACCCGCCCCCGCCCATGGCGTGCGCCGCCTGCCTCCCGGTCCCGGCCGCCTGGAGCTGCGCGGCGTGACCGCCCGGCGCGGCGGACACACCGTGCTGGACGGGATCGACCTGGTCGTCCCCGGCGGGACCACCCTGGCCGTGGTCGGACGTTCGGGCGCGGGCAAGTCCCTGCTCGCCGCCATCGCCGGGCGCCTGGCCGACCCGGACGACGGCGAAGTCCTGCTCGACGGAGTGCCGGTGCGCGAGCTGGCCCACGACGACCTGCGCCACGCCGTGGCCCATGCCTTCGAACGCCCTGTCCTGCTGGGCGGCACCGTCGAGGACGCGATCGGCCTGGGCCTGCCGAGCCCCTCCCCCACCCGCATCCGGGAGGCCGCCCGTACGGCCCACGCGGACGACTTCATCCGCCGCCTGCCCCACGGCTATGGCACCGCACTTGCCGACGCCCCGTGCTCCGGCGGCGAGTCCCAACGCCTGGGACTCGCCCGGGCATTCGCCCACGACGGCCGCCTGCTGATCCTCGACGACGCGCTGTCCAGCCTCGACACCGTGACGGAGGCCCGCATCACCGAGGCCCTGACCGGGGGTTCGTCCGCCACCCGCCTCCTGGTCGCCCACCGTGCGGCGACGGCGGCCCGCGCCGACGCGGTGGCCTGGCTGGACAGCGGGCGGGTGCGTGCGGTGGGGCGGCACGAGGAGCTGTGGGGGATCGCGGAGTACCGGGAGGCTTTAGCCGGGGAGGGATCGGCGTGACCCGCGGGCTGCACCCGCGCGCGGTGCGCTTCCTGCTGGCCCGATGGCCCGTCCTCGTACGGCTGGCCCTCTGGTCCGTGCTGGAGACGGGTCAGAGTTTCCTCATCGGATACGCCCCGGCCCGCGCCCTGGACGACGGGTTCCTCCGGGGCCGTACGGAGGTCGGGCTCGGGTGGCTTGCTGTCGCCGGTCTCGGGGTCGTCGTCGGCGCGTACGGCACGGCTCGTGTGTACGGGGCGGTCGCGGCGCTGGTCGAGCCGCTGAGGGACCGGCTGGTGACGCGGGTGGTCGAGCGCGGGGTGCGGGAGGCGGACCGCGGGGCGCTGTCCGGGCTCACCCAGCAGGTGGAGATCGCGCGGGACACCTTCGCGGGCCTGGTCATGGTGTCGCGGTCGTTCGTGTTCACCGCGGTCGGCGCCCTGGCCGGCCTGTTCTCGCTGGCCCCATTGCTGCTGCTCGTCGTCCTGCCGCCGCTGGCCGCGGGGGTGGGCCTGTTCGCGGCGACGCTGCGTCCGCTGGCCCGCAGACAGGAGGTCTTCCTCTCCGCCGACGAGGCCCTGGCCGACCGGCTCGGCGCCGTCTGCCCCGGGCTGCGGGACATCACGGCGGCCGGCGCGGAGGACCGGGTCGCCGCGGGCGCCGGGGAGCTCGTGGACGCCGAGCTGCGGGCCGCCCGGTCCCTCGCCCGCTTCGGGGTGCTCCGCGTGGCCGCCCTCGCCCTCGGCGGACAGCTCCCGATCGTGCTGCTCCTCGCCACCGCGCCCTGGCTCCTGCGCCACGGCGTCACCACCGGCGCCCTGGTGGGCGCCCTCGCCTACGTCACCCAGTCCCTGCTCCCCGCCCTGCACAACCTGGTCCACGGCCTGGGCACGAGCGGGTCGCGGCTGGCGGTGGTGATACGGCGGCTGGTGCCGGAGGAGGGCGGGCCGGACAGGGCCCGGAGGCTCGGCGTGGCAGGCGCGTCCGGCACGGTCGGTGCGCCGAGCGAGCCGGATGTCTCCCGCCAGGCGACCGACCGAGGCACGCTCGGCACGACCGGTGGGCCGGCCGACCAAGCCGACGCGCCCGAACCCAACGGGCCTCCCGCATCGCCCACTCACCCGGACGGCAGGCCGGCCCTGCCCCCGTCTCCCGCCGACACACCCGCACGGCCCCCGGAGCACGCCGCCTCCCTGCGAACGGCCGCCCAGCTCCCATGCCCCACCGCCCCCGAGCCCCCCGCCCTCACCCTCACCTCTGTCACCTTCGCCTACGGCCCCACCGCACTCCCCGTGATCGACGACCTCGACCTCACCCTCCCGTCCGGCGCCCACCTGGCCGTCGTCGGGCCGAGCGGGATCGGGAAGTCCACGCTGACGGCGCTGGTGGCCGGGCTGCTGGAGCCCCGGTGCGGCACGATCCGGGTGTGCGGCCAGGCGGTGCCGGGGCGGGGTGCGCTCGCGCGGCGGGTGCTCATTCCGCAGGAGGCGTACGTGTTCTCCGGCACCCTCGCCGAGAACCTCGCCCTGCTGCGGCCCGACCCCGTCCCGGACGCGGAGCTGCTCGCCGCCGCCGAGGCGGTCGGGCTGGCGCCGGTGCTCGACGCGCTGGGCGGGCCGGAGGGCCGGGTGGATCCCGGGGCGCTGTCCGCGGGTGAGCGGCAGTTGATCGCGCTGACCCGGGCCCACCTGTCGTACGCCCCGCTCGCGCTGCTCGACGAGGCGACCTGTCACCTCGATGCGCGGGCCGAGGAACGCGCGGAGCAGGCCTTCGCGGCCCGCCCCGGCGGCACGCTGGTCGTCGTCGCGCACCGCATCAGCTCGGCCCGCCGTGCCGACCGCGTCCTGATGATGGACGGCCGCGACACGGCGTACGGGACACACGACGAGCTCGTGGCGCGCTCGGCGCGCTATCGCGAACTCGTCGGCGGCTGGACGCCCGTGTCGCGGCAGCGGTCAGAGCCAGCCCTCGCCCTGGGATATACGGATCGCGTCGATGCGGTTGCGGGCCCCGGTCTTGCGGGTGATGGCCGCCATGTAGTTGCGCACCGTCCCGTGGGACAGGTGCAGGCTCCCGGCGATCTCCGCGACGGAGGCTCCCTCCGCCGCGAGGGATAACACGCTGAGTTCACGCCGGGTCAGCGGCATCTCGGCGGCCTTGAGGAAAGCAAAGCCCAGAGAATCGTCGACGAAACGTTCCCCCTCGGCGACGCGCCGGATTCCGCGCACCAGCCGGTCCGGCGAGCCCTCCTTGTCGACGTACCCGAGCGCCCCCGCCTCCAGGGCCCGCTTCAGCAGCCCCGGCCGGTGAGCGCTCGCCAGCACCAGCAAGTGCGGCGGCGTCCGGCCCGCGTCCCGTAATCGCAGCTCGGCGAGCGGCGGTATGCCGTACGAGTCCGTGCACTCCAGGTCCACGGCACAGACGTCCGGCCGGACGGAACGCACGCGTGCGGGCGCGCTGCGCCAAGGGGCGTCGTACACCTCCAGTCCTGGATCTCCTCGCAGCCACTCCGCCAGCACCGAACGCACCAGACACGCGTCATGCACCACAAGGACCCGGATCACTGCCGCCCCTCCAGCCCGCCGTTCGTCGCTCTCATGGTGTTGAGCGCGTGCCCCATTGTTGGCGTCCGTGACCGTCTGCGGGCGCGAAGATCCGGCCATCAGGGTGCGCGGGGGCGCACGCGAGGCGCCCGTACGCCGGGGTCGCGCATCGACTGTGGGGGCATGGGTCGACGGCCAGGGGGTAAGCCCCCTCGCCGCGCGGACGCCGACGTCACGATGCGGCGTGCCCGGACCCTGCGCTGGATCCCCGCGCCGCTCGTCGGGCGACCCCGCGGGACGCGGAGGCGCTCGCCGTGCGCGTCGGGCCGTGAGGAGGGAGATTTGAAGCCCTGGGACCCGTCGCGCGGCCCTGCGGAGGAGGTGGTCGGCGTGTCCGACGGGCAGACGTCCGCCCAGGCGCCGGCGGCCGCGCGGACCCGGGTCGGCCGGCCGCTCCTGTCGCTGGCGCTTGCCTCGATGATGGACGAGGTGCACGCGCACTCCGGTGCGGTGTATCTGCTGGCGGCCGACGAGCCCGTGCTGGAGATGGCGGTGATGGCCGGCCTGCCCCGGGCGTTCGCGGCGCCCTGGGAGCGGGTCGGGCTGAGCGCGCCGATCCCGGTCGCGGAGGCCGTGCGTGAGCGCCGGCTCGTCTGGGTCAGGGGCGAGGAGGACATGGCGGCCCGCTATCCGCGGATCGCCGTCGTGCTGCCGTATCCGTTCGCGCTGGCCGCGCTGCCCGTGGCCACCGAGACCACCGCCTACGGCGCGATCTTCGTGACCTGGCCCGGCGCACACCCCCCGGAGCTGTCGGAGCGGGAGCGCGACCATCTCACCGCCGCCTGCCGACGGCTCGCGGTGCGGCTGGAACGCGCCCTGGAGGAGAGCCTTCCGCCACTGCCGGAGCCAGATCTGGTCGCGGGCCCGGCCTTCAGCGGCGCCGCCGGCACGCTCGGCACGGTGGAGGCGGCACGCATGGTGGCGCGGCTGCCGTACGGGTTGTGCTCGCTCGATCTGCACGGCCGGGTCAGCTTCGCCAACCCCGCGGCGGCCGAGCTGATCGGCGTCCCGGTCAACCGCCTGCTGGGCAACCAGCTGTGGGCGTCCGTGCCCTGGCTGAACGACCCCGTGTACGAGGACAGGTACCGGGCCGCGCTGATGAGCCAGCACACCACGTCCTTTTTGGCGTTGCGCCCGCCCGGTGACTGGCTGTCGTTCCGTATGTATCCGAGCACGACCGGTCTGAGCGTGCGGATCAGCAGGGCCCGCGCGGTGGCGGAGATGGGCCGCAGCGGGCCGCGGCAGGACGACCCGCCGGGACGGTTGGTGACCATCTCCCAGGTGCTGAGCCTGGCGGGCGCGCTCACCGAGGCGGCGGGTGTGCAGGACGTGGTGCAGTTGGTCGCGGACGAGATCGTCCCGGCCGTCGGCAGCCAGGCGCTGGTCGTCCTGGGGTCGCGGGCGGGCCGGCTGCACGTGCTCGGTCACCGCGGCTATCCGGATCCGCGGATCGTCGAGCGCTTCGACGGCCTGCCGCTCACCGAGCAGACCCCGGGCACGCACGCCCTGACCACCGGCGTGCCCGCCTTCTTCGACTCCCAGCAGGAGCTGGAGCGCCTGTATCCGACGCGGCACTCGACGCCCGACGGCTTCGCGGCCTGGGCGTATCTGCCGCTGATCGCCTCGGGGCGGCCGGTGGGCACCTGTGTGCTCGCCTACTCGGAGCGGCATCCCTTCCCGGCGGACGAGCGGGCGGTCCTGACCAGCCTGGGCGGGCTCATCGCACAGGCGCTGGAGCGCGCTCTGCTCTACGACGTCAAGCACCAGCTGGCACACGGACTGCAGGCCGCTCTGCTCCCGCACTCGCTGCCTCCGCTGCCGGGCGTCGAAGCGGCCGCGCGCTATCTGCCCGCCACCCAGGGCATGGAGATCGGCGGCGACTTCTACGACCTGGTGCCGACGGAGGACGGCCTGACGGCGGCGGTGATCGGGGACGTGCAGGGGCACAACGTCACCGCGGCCGGCCTGATGGGCCAGATCCGCACCGCCGTGCGGGCGTACACGACCGTCGGTCAGGCCCCGGAGGAGGTCATGCGCAGCACCAACCGGCTGCTGCTGGACCTCGGCTCGGACCTGTTCGCCAGCTGTCTGTACCTGCGCCTCGATCCGGACCACGGGCGGGCGGTGATGGCCCGTGCCGGGCATCCGCCGCCGCTGCTGCGACGGCCGGACGGACGCGTGCGGGTGCTCGACCTCGCGGGGGGCCCGCTGCTGGGCATCGACGGCTCGCCCACGTATCCGACGACGGAGGTCGAGCTCACGCCCGGCTGTGTGCTGGTCCTCTACACCGACGGGCTGATCGAGTCCCCCGGCATCGACATCGAGGACGCGCTCGCCGAACTCGGCCAGTTGCTCACCGAGGCCGGGGAGCTGCCCTTGGACGAGCTCGCCGATCTGCTGGTGCAGCACAGCGCGTCCCGGCACGAGCGTGTCGACGACGTGGCGCTGCTGTTGTTGCGGGCGCGCGGCTGACGCCTTTGGACACGACGGCGGTCCGACCCTCCCGCCGGAGGGCCGGACCGCGTTGTCGTCCGGATCAGTCGGATCCGTGTGCCGGTGTCAGGGCGTCAGTTCCCGACGCCGTTTCCGACGATCTCGCCGAGGCCGTTGCCCGTGCCGTCGGCGTTGCCGCCGCCGACCTCTTCACCGGCTCCGGCCTCCTCGCCCGCACCGGCTTCCTGACCGGCACCGGCTTCCTCGCCCGCACCGGCCTCTTCACCCGCGCCGGCCTCCTCGCCCGCGCCCGCTTCCTCGCCCGCACCGGCCTCTTCACCCGCGCCGGCTTCGTCACCGGCACCCGCACCGCCGCCCGCGGCGTCACCGCCGAGGGTCGCGCCGACCGCCTCCAGGGCGGTGGTCACCGGCTGGAAGAAGGTCTCGCCGCCGACCGTGCAGTCACCGCTGCCACCGGAGGTCAGGCCGATCGCCAGGCCGTCCTGGGTGAACAGGGACCCGCCGCTGTCGCCGGGCTCGGCGCAGACGTCGGTCTGGATGAGCCCGGTGACGGTGCCCTCCGGGTAATTGACGGTCGCGTCGAGTCCGAGGACCTGACCGTCGTTCAGTCCGGTGGTGCTGCCCATGCGGAAGACCTGGAGTCCCACCTCGGCGTCCGCGGCCTGGCTGATCGGGACGGCCTGGTCGCCGACGTTGACCTCGCTCGGCGCCTCGGTCGCCGGGTCGTCGTACTTCACGAGCGCGAAGTCGCCGTCGCCGGGGAAGGTGGACTGGTCGACGGTGGCGATGGGCTGGCCGCCCTCGGTGTCCGACCACTCGTTGCCGCCGAGGGAGCAGTGACCGGCGGTCAGGAAGGCGGGGGTGCCGTCGCCCGCGGTGACGTTGAAGCCCGCGGAGCAGCGTGAGCCGCCGGCGAAGATGGCATCGCCGCCGGAGAGGAACGTCTTGAAGGTGCCGGCCGACTTCTTGATGGTCGCCATGCCTGAACCGAGGCCGTCGACGGTCGACTCCAGCTGGTCCCAGTTGTCGCCGGTGACGGTGCTGTCGGCGGTGACGAGGATCTTGTTCGTTCTGGGGTCGACCGACCAGGCCGTGCCCGGGATGGTCGCCTCGGACTTCAGGGTCTGCGCGCCGGACGCGAGCTCGTTCAGGCTGTTCTCGACCTCGCGGACCTTCGCGCCGGCCTTCTTCGCCTGGACGATCACGTTGTTGTTGTCGCCGGGGATGACATTGACGACGAGCTGCTGGCTCTCGGCGTCGTAGTACGAACCGGCGAAGGCGTCGCCCAGCATTCCCGCGAGCTGCGAGGCGAGATCCGACGCGTCCCCCGCCTTCAGGGTCTTGGGAGCGGCGGCGCTGTCCGTCGCGGCGTCCTGCGACGCGTTGGCGTTGGGCAGCAGGATCGCGGCCGCTCCGAGCGCCACCACGCTGCCCGCTGCTATCGCGGCCTTGCGCTTCGGAATTCGCTTGTGACTCAAACTTCTCGACCTCCTGGGGGACGGGGTCTGTGCCGCCTTGTGCGGCAGCTTTTCGGGGCGCCTGGTTGGCAGTTGGTACGCACGCGCCGCACGGGGCGTTCAATTCCGTTTCAGCGCGTCGCGTTCGCAACACCGAATCGGCCAAGGACCACACCTGCCGGTCCGGCGGCGGGAACAATCCCCCATATGACGATGACCACCGCTGAAGCCGACAAGATCCTCTCCGCCAACTTCGCCCCCTGGGTCCTCGAACTGGGCCTGTCGGTCCAGTCGGTGGAGGGCCACCGCGCGGTCCTGCGCCTGCCCTGGTCGGACGGGCTGGCCCGGGAGGGCGGCGCCCTGTCGGGCCAGGCGCTGATGGCCGCGGCCGACACCGCCACCGTGATCGCCGTGTCGGCGGCGCGCGGGTCGTACGGGCCGATGACGACGGTGCAGCAGTCGACGTCATTTCAGCGCGCGGTGATCGGTTCGGATGTCCTGATCGAAGCGGTCGTCACCAAGCTGGGCCGTCGCATGGCGTTCGCCGACATCGCGATGACCGACGAGGCGTCGGGGGACATCGCGGCCCGGGCGAGCACGGTGTACGCGCTTCTGGGCTGATCCGAGCCGGCCCCGAGCCGATCCCGAGCCGATCCCGAGCTGACACGATCCGCTACCGATCAGTAACGGTCGGTTGAGAAAGTGGAGCGGAATCCATGCTTCAGCGAATCTACACATTCAATACTCAACGAAGTCACCGGGAGCCGAGGTTCTGCACAGGGGCGCTACCGGGGGTCACCCCCTTGAGGCCGGAGTGTCGCATTCGCCGCGACCTTCACGTCTCCCCTCCGAGGCGATGCAACAGCTCGCCCGAGCCGATGCTGTGACGCATGTGAAGAAGTCGCCGACATGGCGTGGGCACTTCTGCACGGATCGATGCCGCCGAGATCAAAGTGCCCTGGTGAGGCCGAAGTTTGATTGGAAGCCCGTACCCGCAGCGTGCTTTGATCCATCGCACCGCAGGGGTCGTGTACGGCTCCCGGAAACGGGCGCCGGACGCCTGCGGTCGCGGCCGTCATCTGTCCCCAGAGGGGGCCGCTCCCCCTTGTGAGATATCCATTAGGAAGGGAAGTTCCATCATGAACTCCACCCCCCAGGTTGCGACCGTCGAGATCTCCGACGCCGAGCTCGACAACGTCTCCGGCGGCCTGCAGGTCAACGCCGTGAACGGTGCCCTCGACGCTGTCAACGGCATCGCCCCGGTCTCCGGCCTGGTCGACACGGTCGTCGGCACCGTGGAGGGTGTCACCGGCCTGAACACCGCCCCGGTCTCGGGTCTGGTTGCCGGTCTCTGATCGCACCTTTCATACCTCTGAGTCCCGGAGCCATTCCCCGGCTCCGGGGCTCTTGGGTGCCTGAAAACAGACGGGCACCGTCCGCACCACGACCGGCCCACGCGCGCCGGTCTCCACTCATCCTCAGGTGAGGGAAAGTTCCGTGCAGTTCCGCCAACAGGCCCTCGCCAAGCTCCAGTCACCGGAGGAGCTCGATCTTCCGGTGCGCTTCGCCCGCCCGCAGGGCTGGCTGGTCCTCTCCGTGACCGTCATCGTCATGGCCGCCGCGTCCGTGTGGGCGGTGACCGGCTCGGTCGCCTCCACCGTCGGCGCGCCCGCCATCCTCACCCACGGGCAGGGCAGCTACATCCTGCAGAGCCCGGTCGCCGGGCAGGTCACCGCGGTCCTGGCCAAGCAGGGCCAGCAGCTGCCCGCCAAGTCCCCCGTCCTGAAGGTCCGTACGGCCGAGGGCGAGACGGTCGTCCGTACGGTCGCCGCGGGCCGGGTCACGGGGCTCGCCGCCACCATCGGGCAGATCATCCAGACCGGCGCGAACGTCGCCGCCGTGGAGAAGGTCGCCGACACCAAGGACCCGCTGTACGCGACGGTGTACGTTCCCGCCGAGAACGCGGCGTCCATCCCCGACAAAGCTGCCGTGGACTTGACCGTCCAGTCGGTGCCCACCCAGGAGTACGGCGTCCTGCGCGGCCATGTGAAGTCGGTCGACCGTGCCGTGCAGTCGGCGCAGCAGATCGCCGCGTTCCTCGGGGACAACCAGCTCGGCGAGCAGTTCACCAAGGACGGCAGGCCGGTCGCCGTACTGGTGAAACTGGACGAGAAGTCGAGCACCGAGAGCGGCTACAAGTGGTCGTCCGCGGACGGCCCGCCCTTCTCCCTCACCTCCATGACCATGGCCGACGCCTCGATCCGGCTGGCCGACGAGCGTCCCGTCGATTGGCTGCTGCCGTGAGCGCCGCACAGGAGACGCGCAGCAGGCGCCGCGCCGCACCGCCGAAGCGCCCCGTGCCCAAGGGGAAGTCGAAGACCGTCCGCACGCCCACCGTGCTCCAGATGGAGGCCGTGGAGTGCGGCGCCGCCTCCCTCGCGATGGTGCTGGGCCACTACGGCCGCCATGTCCCGCTGGAGGAACTGCGCATAGCGTGCGGTGTCTCCCGCGACGGGTCGCGCGCCAGCAACCTCCTGAAGGCCGCCCGCAGCTACGGGCTGACGGCCAAGGGCATGCAGATGGACACGGCCGCCCTCGCCGAGGTGAAGACGCCGGCCATCCTGTTCTGGGAGTTCAACCACTACGTCGTCTACGACGGCATGGGCCGCCGCTTCGGCCGCCGGGGCGTCTACATCAACGATCCCGCCAAGGGCCGCCGCTTCGTGCCGATGGAGGACTTCGACGGCAGCTTCACCGGTGTCGTCCTGGTCATGGAGCCCGGCGAGAGCTTCAGCAAGGGCGGGCGCAAGCCGGGCGTGCTCGGCGCGATGCCGGCGCGGCTGCGCGGCACCGCGGGCACCATGCCCGCCGCGGTGCTGGCGAGCCTCCTCCTGGTCGTGGTCGGCGCGGCGGTGCCCGCGCTGAGCCGCACCTACATCGACATGTTCCTCATCGGCGGCCAGACCTCCCTGCTGGGCGTGCTGTTCGCGTCGATGGGGACCTGTGTCGCGCTCACCGTGGTGCTGACCTGGCTGCAACAGGCGAACCTGCTGCGCGGCCGGATCATCTCCTCCACCCTCTCCAGCGCCCGCTTCCTGCGCCATCTGCTGCGGCTGCCGGTGACGTTCTTCTCCCAGCGCAGCCCGGCCGACCTGGTGCAGCGGCTCCAGTCGAACGACGCGGTGTCCGAGACGCTGGCACGTGACCTCGCGGCGGCGGGCGTGGACGCGGTGGTCGTCGTCCTCTACGCGATCCTCCTCTATACCTACGACCCCCAGCTCACCTTCGTCGGCATCGGCGTCGCCCTCCTGAACGTCGTCGCCATGCGCGTCGTCATCCGCCTGCGCGCGACCCGTACGGCGAAGCTGCGCGCCGACAGCGCCCGCCTCACCAACACCGCGTACACCGGCCTTCAGCTGATCGAGACGATGAAGGCGACCGGCGGCGAGGACGGCTACTTCCGCAAGTGGGCCGGACAGCACGCCACCACGCTGGAGGAGCAGCAGCGCCTCGGGGTGCCGAGTGCCTGGCTGGGGGTGGTGGCCCCCACGCTCGCCACACTCAACAGCGCGCTCATCCTCTGGATCGGCGGTATGCGGGCGATCGAGGGGGGCATATCCGTGGGTCTGCTGGTCGCCTTCCAGGCCCTGGTCACCCGCTTCACCGCCCCGATCACCCGCCTGAACGGCGTCGCGGGCCGCATCCAGGACTTCGCCGCCGACGTGGCCCGCCTCAAGGACGTGGAGAACTTCGAGGCGGACCCGCTCTACGGCCGCCCCGGCGCGGGCGATTCGACACGCCGGCTGCACGGCCACGTCGAGCTGCAGAACATCACCTTCGGCTACAGCCCGCTCGACAAGCCTCTGCTCACCGGCTTCGACCTGACCGTCGGCCCCGGCCGGCAGGTGGCCCTGGTCGGCGGCTCCGGCAGCGGCAAGTCGACGGTGTCCCGCCTCATATCGGGTCTGTACGCCCCGTGGGAGGGCGTCATCCGCATCGACGACCAGCGCATCGAGGACATCCCGCGCGGCGCGCTCGCGGCCTCCGTCTCCTTCGTCGACCAGGAGGTCTTCCTGTTCGAGGGCACGGTCCGCGACAACGTGGCGCTGTGGGACCCCTCGATCCCCGACGAGGCGGTGGTGGACGCTCTTCGCGACGCGGCGTTGTACGACGTGGTCATGCGCCGCCCGGGCGGCATCCGGAGCAGGGTCGAGCAGGACGGCCGCAACTTCTCCGGCGGGCAGCGCCAGCGCCTGGAGATCGCACGGGCGCTGGTGCGCAGGCCGAGCATCCTGGTGCTGGACGAGGTGACGAGCGCGCTGGACGCCGAGACCGAGCAGATCGTGATGGACAACCTGCGCAAGCGCGGCTGTGCCTGTGTGGTGATCGCGCACCGGCTCAGCACCGTGCGCGACAGCGACGAGATCGTCGTACTCCAGCACGGCACGATCGTGGAACGCGGCCGCCACGAGGACCTGGTGGCACGCGGTGGCGCGTACGCGGCACTGGTCAAGGAGCGGTGAGATGACTGCCGTCCACGAGGGAGACCTCGTTCTCAACGCGCTCGGGCAGATGGGCACGCGCATCGACTGCGCCGGGCACAACCGACTCGACCTCGAAGGCCCGCAGGTGCTGTGGCTGGTCGCGTCCGGCGCCGTCGACCTGTTCGCGGTCGACGCCGGGCAGCAGGGCCACTGGCACCACCTCGGCCGCCTGGAGGCAGGCTCCCTGCTGCTCGGGCCGGTCCCGGGACCGCAGCACACCCTGGTGGCCCGCCCGCTCAGGGACTGCGTCGTGCACCGGATCGGACTGCGCGAGCTGTACCAGCCCGCGAACACGCAGACCTGGTCCTACGACGAGTACGGCAACCCGCAGTACGTCCCGCCGCAGACGAGCCCGCTGGAGTACGCCCTCGCACTCGGCGTCGGCCGCAGCCTCACCGTCCTCTTCCAGGCACCCATGGCCACCGAACGGGCGGCCGAGGTCACCGACGACGACGTCTTCTGGATGCAGGTGCCGCCGGGCAGTGTGCAGTACGGCTCGCTGTACGGCGCCGAGGCCGCCGCCGATCTGCTGATGGACCCGGCGGTCTGGCAGTCCATGGTCGACCAGCAGTACCGCCTGCTGACCACGCTGGACCGCTGGATCGAGCAACTGGAGCGCACCCACGAGTCGCGCACGGCGGAGGGCATCAAGGCCGGCGAGGCGGTGCGCGTCCAGGCCGACCGGACGCTGCTGGCATCCATCGGCAAGCGCAGCGACAAGCGCACGACGGCCGCCGACGCGGACGCCAGCTACGCGGCCTGCAAGCTGGTCGCGCGGGCGGCCGGGATCACGCTGGCCGAGCCCGCGCAGAGCGGCACCGAGAGCGACCGGCTCGACCCGGTCGAGCGCGTGGCCATCGCGTCGCGCGTGCGCACCCGGGCCGTACGGCTGGACGGACCCTGGTGGCGGGACAACGTGGGGCCGCTGGTGGGTCACCGGGCGCTGTCGGGTGCGCCGGTGGCGCTGCTGTGGCGGCGCGGCGGCTATGTCGCCGTGCATCCGGCGACCGGCCGTGAGACGCCGATCGAGAAGGCCAACGCGGAGGAGTTCGAGCCGCGTGCGGTGATGTTCTACCGGCCGCTGCCCGATCGCGCGTTGAGCCCGCTGCGGCTGCTGCGGTTCAGCATGCGGGGCACGCGCGGCGATCTGACGAACCTGCTGATCAGCGGCCTGGTCACGGTCGCGATCGGTGCGCTGGTGCCGGTCGCGACGGGCAAGGTGCTCGGCGAGTTCGTGCCGAAGGCCCAGACCGAGCTGATCGTGCAGTTCTGTCTGGCCGTGATGATCAGCAGTGTCGTGGCCGCGGCGTTCATGCTGTTGCAGAACATGACGATCCTGCGCTTGGAGGGCCGTATCGAGGCGACGCTTCAACCGGCCCTGTGGGACCGGCTGCTGCGGCTGCCGACGAAGTTCTTCACCGAGCGCTCGACCGGTGAGCTGGCGAGCCAGGCCATGGGCATCAGCTCGATCCGCCGTCTGATGGCCGGGGTCGGCCCGGTCGTCGCGCAGTCGGTGACGGTCGGCGCGATGAACCTGTCGCTGCTGTTCTGGTACAGCGTGCCGATGGCGCTGGCGGCGATCGGCATGCTCGTCGTCATCGCGGGGGTGTTCCTGGGGCTCGGGCTGTGGCAGGTGCGCTGGCAGCGGCGGCTGGTGGTGCTGAGCAACAAGCTGAACAACCAGGCGTTCCAGACGCTGCGCGGGCTGCCCAAGCTGCGGGTCGCGGCGGCCGAGAACTACGCCTACGGGGCGTGGGCGGACCAGTTCGCGCGCAGCCGGGAGCTCCAGCAGAAGGTGGGGCGGATCAAGAACCTCACCACGGTGCTGGGTGCGGTGTATCTGCCGCTGTGCACGCTGCTGATGTTCATGCTGCTCGCCGGTCCGGCGCGCGGCTCGATGTCGGCGGCGGCGTTCCTCACCTTCAGCACCTCTGTGACGATGCTGCTGACCTCGGTCACCCAGCTGACCGGAGCGTTCGTCTCGGCGGTGGCCGCGCTGCCGCTGTTCGAGGAGATCAAGCCAGTGCTGGAGGCCACGCCCGAGGTGCGCACGGCGAGCACCCGGCCGGGGCCGCTGACCGGTGCGATCGAGGCGCGCCGCCTGTCCTTCCGGTACTCGGACGACGGCCCGCTCGTCCTCGACGACGTCTCGTTCGACGTGCGGTCGGGCGAGTTCGTGGCGATCGTCGGCCCCAGCGGTTGCGGCAAGTCGACGCTGCTCAGGCTGCTGATCGGCTTCGACAAGCCGGTCTCGGGCAGTGTGCTGTACGACGGTCAGGACCTGGCGGCGCTCGACCAGTCCGCCGTACGACGACAGTGCGGGGTCGTGCTCCAGCACGCGCAGCCGTTCACCGGGTCCATCCTCGACGTCATCTGCGGTACGGAGCCGTACACGCCGGAGGAGGCGATGGCGGCGGCCGAGATGGCGGGGCTCGCGGAGGACATCAGGCGGATGCCGATGGGGCTGCACACCATCGTGTCGGGCAGCGGCGCTATCTCCGGCGGGCAGCGGCAGCGTCTGATGATCGCCCAGGCCTTGATCCGCCGCCCGCGCATCCTCTTCTTCGACGAGGCGACCAGCGCCCTCGACAACGAGACGCAGCGCACGGTCATCGAGAGCACCAAGGCCCTCAACGCCACCCGCATCGTCATCGCGCACCGTCTGTCCACGGTGCTGGACGCCGACCGCGTGATCGTGATGGAGGACGGCAAGGTCGCCCAGCAGGGCCCGCCCGCACAGCTGCTGGCGGACACGCACGGGCGGCTGCACGAGCTGGTTCGGCGCCAGATGGCGTGATCCGTGGGTCGGGCCGGAGCCGTGGCAAGTCCGGGGCGGTCTCAGGGGTTCGGTCGACAACCCCTGAGGCATCTCCCCCACACGACCCCGACCACGACCCGGTGCCTTCCCTGATTCCTGTCCTGAACGGTTGTGACCCCGAGTGGATCACTGCCACGTTCGATCATGCGGGCATTCCCGTGATCCGTTCGCAGGACCTTTGGAAGGACTTCATGCACCCACGAATCAGAGGGCTCACCGGAGTGCTCGCCGTCGGACTACTCGCCGGATCGCTCACCGGAGCGTCGACGCCGAGCGTGGCGGCGGCGCAGTCCGACCCGCCGGGCACAGAGTCGACGAAGCAGCAGGCGATCGACTGGAAACCGTGTCCCGAGGACGCCACGGCGGAATGCGGCACCTTGCGCCTGCCGGTCGACTGGGCCCGGCCGTCGGGCGAGACGTTCGATCTCGCGGTGGCCCGTCGCAAGGCCACCGATCCGGCTCGCCGGATCGGTGTGCTGCTGGTCAACCCGGGTGGACCGGGCGCTTCGGGTGTGGACTTCGCCCTGGACGACGCCAAGTCCCACTTCAGTCCGGGCATCCAGGAGAGGTTCGACGTCGTCGGGTTCGACCCGCGGGGCGTCGGCCGCAGCCACCCGGTGATGTGCTCCACCGAACTGCTGCGCCGACAGCCGTCGGTCTACCCCCGCAACCAGGCGGAGTTCGATCGGCTCGCCGATCACAACCGCGCGTTGCGCGAGGACTGCCGGCGGCACACCGGTCCGCTCTTCGACCACGCGGACACGTTGAGCGTCGTGCGGGACATGGACGCGCTGCGCGGGGCGCTCGGCGAGAAGAAGATCAACTACTTCGGCCACTCCTATGGCACCTTGATCGGCGAGCAGTACGCGGAGGAATACGGCGACCGGATCCGGTCCATGGCGCTCACCGCGAACATCGACCACAGCCTCGGCGCCCGGGAGTTCCTGGTCTCCTCCGCTGCCGCCGCCGAGGACTCGTTCCAGGAGTTCGTGAAGTGGTGCGACCGCACCGGCTCCTGCGCCCTGCACGGCCGTGACGTCACGGCCGTGTGGGACGGACTGCTCGCCCGGGCGGACCGGGGGGAGATCCGCGATCCGGAGCATCCCGACCGGGTTTTGACCGCGCACGAGATCACGTTCGACGTCTTCAGGATGTTCTACGGCCCGGACCGGGAGGAATTGGCCACCTATGTGGCGGGCCTCGACGCGCAGGAGCCGCCCGAGCGGCAGCGACCCGTGCAGCCTCGGCAGGTCCGGCCGTCGCCCCCGCAGGGAGCGGACGAGCAGACTGAAGCGGAGCCCTTCTACGCGGTCTTCTGCCAGGACTGGCGCTTGCGCGCGAAGGACTACCCGGAGTACGCCAGGCTGACCCGGGCCGAGATGCGGGCCGCACCGCACATGCGCGGCACACCACGCGTGCATCCCGCGGTGGCCGGCTGCATCGGCTGGCCCGACGAGGTGAACAACCCGCAGCACCGCCTGCGCATCACCGACGCGCCCAGGATCCTCATGCTGCATGCGCGGCACGACCCGGCGAACCACTTCTCGTGGGCGGCCAACGTGCACCGCCAGACCCGCGGGACGACCGTCCTGCTGCCGTACGAAGGCGCCGGACACAGTGTCTACGGCCGCAGCGACTGCACCCGTCACGCCGTGGACGACTACCTCACGGAGCTGAGAATCCCGAGCGCCGGGAGCAGTTGCGCGCCTGCCACGACGAACACGACGAGCTGATCGCGCTCAGGCGTCCAGGCCCGGGACCGGAGCGCCGGAGGGCAGACCTGCGGCCACATAGCCGTCGTAGAACTCCTTCCAGGGCGCACCGGCCCCGGCGTGCGGTCCCTCGAAACGGACCCCGCGCGCATGCGCGTCGAGGGCGGCCAGGCAGACCTCCCAGCCGGCGCCGTTGCGGGCGGCGGTGTTCTCGGCGACCAGGACGTTGGTGAGCGTGAAGCGGGTGCGCCCCTCGTCCAGGGCCTCCAGGTCGAAGTGGACCTCGTCGCCGCCCCACTCGAAGGACAGGTGCCGGGGCGCGTCGACGGCGATCACCCGGCCCGTGGAGTCCTCCATGTTCGGGTCGCCGCTGAACTTGACGGTGCCGCCGGGGCGCAGCTCGATCTCGGCGCGCGAGGGGAACCAGTGGGCGAGTTCGTCGGCATCGGTCACGAACTGCCAGACGCGCTCGACGTGATGGGCGTAGGTGCGGCTGAAGCGGACGGCCGGGCGGCCGTCGTCCAGGGTCAGATAGGTGCCGGTGAGGTCGGCGGTCATGGTGGATCAGTCCTTCGTGGTGGGTTCCTCGGAGTCGACCGACGTCTGGTCGAGGCGGCGGCCCAGCCTGTCCAGGCTGGTGTTCCACAGCTTTCGATACGGGGCCAGCCAGGCGTCGAGCTCGGCGATGGGCGCGGGATCCAGTGCGTAGACGCGGCGCTGCGCGTCCTGTCTGACCTGCACCAGGCCCGCCTCCCTGAGCACCTTCAGGTGCTTGGAGGTGCTCGGCTGGCTCAGCCCGCATGCCTCCACGATCTCGCCGACGGGCCGGGACCGCTCCAGGAGCAGCGCGACGATGGCCCGTCGGTGCGGATCGGCGAGGGCGGTCCAGAGCGAGGCGTCGGCCATGGATTCAATATGCCTCGGCGGTTATATTCCAGTCAAGGAATACACAGGCTCCGGAGTGCGGCGCTTGTGTCATTGGCGACGGCGCACAGTGGCTGACCCCGTTGCTTGCACGAGGAAACGGGTACTTCCGCATTCATGCGAATCAGTGTGGTGGACGTGGGGTCGAAGACGGTGCGGCTGGTAGTGGCCGACGCGGCGGACGGGGTGCCGCTGCCGGTGCACACCGCCAAGTGGCGACTGAGGCTGTCGGAGCAGGTCAGGCCCGGGGAGGCCATCCCCGAGGAGTGCGTCGAGCGATTGGTCGACGCCGTCGCGGCGGCGCAGCGCACCGCCCACAGATGGGGCGCGACCGCTCCCTTGGCCTTCGCGACCGCCGTGGTGCGTGCCTCCCCGAACCGACAGGAGGTACTGCGTACGGTGCGGACGCGGACCGGGGTGAGCCTGTGCACGCTGCCCGGCGAGCTGGAGGCCGAGCTCACGTTTCTCGGCGCGCGACGGTGGATGGGCTGGCGGTCGGGGCCGCTCGCGCTGCTGGACATCGGCGGCGGCTCACTCGAAGTGGCCTTCGGGCGCGGCCGGTTGCCCGACTTCGTGGCGTCACTGCCGCTGGGTGCGGCCCGGCTGACCCATGAGTTCTTCACCGGCGAGGACCCTCCGACGGCGGCACAGGTACGGGCGCTGCGCCGCAAGGTCCGCCATCAACTGCGGGACGTCGCGGCCCGGATCCGCTGGGAGGGACCTCGCACGGCGGCGGTCACCTCGCGCACGTTCCAGCAGCTCGGCCGCCTGTGCGGGGCGGCACCCGGGCGCCACGGGCCGTTTGTGGAACGGCGGTTGGAGCGCTCCGCCCTGCGCGAGGCCGTCGGCCGCCTGGCCGCGCTGCCCACCACCGAACGCGCCCTGCTCCCCGGCATCTCCGCGCCGCGCGCCGAACAGAGCCTGGCCGGCGCGGTCGTGGCGCACACGGCGATGAAGCTGACCGGCCTCAGAACGGTCACCGTCTGCCCGTGGGCGATCCGCGAGGGAATCATGCTGCGGCACATCGAGGACGGCGCGTCCTGGTGGGCGGAGGTGTCCCGCCTCGAGGAGGAGGACGCCCGCGCCGACCCGGTGCCCCTACGGATCGCACCCGCGACCAGCTGAACGCGACGAGTGAGGCACAGACACCCGTGCCCGAAGGCAGCAAGCAGTCACAGGACGGCTGGCCGTACGGGTGGCCCTGCACCCAACGGGTACTCGGCGGCCATGGCACACGACGTCCACAGGGCAGGCGGCGGCGAGGGGCCCCGGCTGCCGTCCGCGCGAGGCGGCGTTTCCGCCGCCGTGCAGGAGTATCTGCGGGGTGACGGGCCACCGCCCCGGCGCCTGGACGTCGCACGCGGGGACGTCTACGGCGACGATCTCCAGCTGGCCCTCTACCTCTGCTACGAGCTGCACTACCGCGGTTTCGCCGGCGTGCCCGAGCACCTCGAGTGGGACCCCGAGCTGCTGCGTGTCCGCGCCGCGCTGGAGCACCGCTTCCTGACCGCCCTGCGCGCGGACACCGACGCCCACGACAGCGTCGAGGACGCGCTGGCCGACCTCCTCGTCGAACCCGTCGAGGGCACCGGCGTCAGCCACTACCTCTGCGCCGAGGGCGAGTTGTGGCATGTGCGCGAATACGTGACCCAGCGGTCCCTGTACCACCTCAAGGAGGCGGACCCGCACGCCTGGGTGCTGCCCCGGCTGTGGGGCAGGGCAAAGGCCGGCATGGCGGCGGTGGAGTTCGACGAGTACGGCGGCGGCCGCGCCGACCGCGTCCACGCACGCCTGTTCGCCGACCTGATGGCGGACCTCGGCCTGGACACGACGTACGGCCGGTATGTCGACGAGGCGACCGCACCAGCCCTGGCCACGGTCAACCTGATGTCCCTGCTCGGACTGCACCGGGCACTGCGCGGAGCGCTCGTCGGTCATTTCGCGGCCGTCGAGATCACCTCGTCGCCGGCGTCCCGGCGGCTGGCGGAGGCGATGCGCCGCACGGGCGCCGGGCCCGCCGCCGAGCACTTCTACGACGAGCACGTCGAGGCGGACGCGGTGCACGAACAGGTCGTGCGCCAGGACGTCATCGCAGGTCTGCTCGCCGAGGAGCCGCACCTCGCCCCCGACGTCGCCTTCGGCATCGACGTCACCGGCCACCTGGAGGACCGCTTCGCCGAGCAGCTGCTCGGCGCCTGGCGTGCGGGACGATCGTCGCTCCGCGATCACCACCAACGGTCCGGGATCTCCCTTATTTCCTGAATGCCGGGGTACCCGGGCGTCGTGAAGCCACTTGTGCCGCCGGGTGTGTACCCCCCTCAGGAAGACACTGATCTGCTCGTCGACGCCCTGCTCGACGAACCGCTGCCGGACGGCGCGGACGTCCTCGACGTGGGGACAGGTTCGGGCGCGTTGGCGATCGAGGCGGCGCGGCGCGGCACGCGGGTGACCGCGGTGGACGTGTCATGGCGGGCGGTCTGCACGGCGCAGCTGAACGCCTGGATGGCCCGTCTCCATGTCCGCATCCTGCACGGCAACCTCTTCACGCCGGTGCGCGGGCAGTCCTTCGATCTCATCCTGGCCAATCCGCCGTACGTCCCCGCACCCGACACGGGCCGCGCACCGCACGGTGCGGCGCGGGCGTGGGACGCGGGCCGGGACGGGCGGCTCGTCCTCGACCGGATCTGTCTGGAGGCGCCCGCCCTGTTGCGTCCGGGCGGGGTCCTCCTGGTGGTGCACTCCGCGCTCAGCTCCCCCGGGCGGACCGTGTCGCATCTGCGCGACGCAGGGTTGAAGGCTTCCGTGACCCGGCGTCGCGTCGTCCCGTTCGGCCCGGTGCTGCGCACGCGGGAGGGCTGGCTGCGGCAGCACGGCCTGCTGTCCGCCCCGGATCAGAGGGAAGAGCTGGTGGTGGTCCGTGCCGAACTCCCGGTCTGACGAGCCGCGCCGGATCAAGGTCCAGCGCCAAGGTCCTCTCCTGGTGGAGGGCCCGGTAGAGGTGGAGCTGGAGGACGGCACGATCGTCTCCTCCGACCGCTTCCGCGTGGCCCTGTGCACCTGCCGGCGCAGCCGCCGCTACCCGTGGTGCGATACCAGCCATCGCGACCGGACCAGGGAGCGCTGAGCCCGCACACGCGAAGTCAACCGTCTTGGACGAAATTCAGAAGTCGAGTGAACCACGTCTTGCGCGCGGTGCCGTAGGGATGCTCACGCTCGACCCCGGGTAACTACCGTGATCAGTGCGCCCTTGCCGAGGTGGAGCGGACATGACGCCGGACGCCGACGACCGCGCCTCCCATCCGACCGAGGGTCCGGCCGCGGGCTTGCCCCGGTCCGTGCCGCCCACGGCGAACACCCATGCCCGCACCCGCAGACACGGCCCGTTCACCGTGGTCGAGGTGGCGGGGGAGATCGATCTGGTGACGGCGGCCCTGGTCACCGAGCACCTGGACGAGGCGACGGCGCGACCGGAGTCGGATGTGCTGGTCGATCTGCGGCGGGTCGACTTCTTCGACTGCTCGGGACTGCGTGTCCTGTGCCGGGCCGAAACGCGCGCCAGGTACCGCGGCGGACGCCTGCGGGTCGTATCGGACGCGCCGCGTATACGGCGGCTGTTGCGCGGCGCCGGCCTGCTGGACCGGTTTGCGCTGCTGCCGGGGATCCCCGGCGAAGAGGGGATCCCCGGCAGAGAGGGGGTCCCCGGGGAAGACGGGTGATCCGTATGCCCCCACGGCGACGGTCACCCGTATCCCCCGGGAAGTCGGTCGTTCGGAAAAAATCCGAGGTGCCGACCGGGCGGCCCCACTCCGCCCGGCCGACCCCCGGTGCGAGATCGCCGGGGCCCCTTCGGCAGGCTCACACTCCCCATCCGCGAGCCGCTGCCGAACTGCACGAGGCCGTGCGATCCCGGTCCCCTAGAACGCGAAGAGGCTGGTCCCGTAGGAGCTCTTCACGCACTCGTTTGCGAAGGTGCGCTGATAGGAGACGCGCTGGCCCTGCCAGACCCCGTCGACCGTGACGAGCACAGGGTCGTACTGCTTGGTACACAACACCCCGTCTCTACTCCCGAGGGCGTCGAAGTTCCCGCCCACACTGCGCAGTTCACCGCACGCCGAGGCGGCGTCGGGATGTGTGCCGGAGGAGGTCGGGGCGCAGCTCAGGGTGACGGCACGCACCGGCGTCGTCATGGTGGCGTCATCGCCGTGGGCCAGGGTGAGCACCAGGGCCGAGGGGGCGTACAGGGAGGCGGGCGCAGGGTCCGGGGCAGCCAGGGCGGATCCGGTGAGGGGTCCGCAGACGGCGGTGGCCGTGAGAGCGAGGGTCGCTGCCCAGCGCGCGGTGTTCCGCATTGTGTGCATCCTTCCGCTTGAGTTACAGGGTGTGACGACTCCGGCGCGATCGGTGCCGAAGCGACGAGCGGGAGTCTGCCGAGTCCGGCGCCGAAACTCACATCGACACCACGAGTTTCAGTAACCTTGCGTATTGAAACAGTGGCGTGAAGTAACGGAGTTCGAACGTTCCAACGCCGAAACCTGGCGGTTCTTGATCGTTCCAAGTCGCCGAGTGGCCGGATCTCGCACGCTCATTAATAGGCCTGAAACATTCCGGTTGAGCCCTCGGCTGACACGCCCCGGCGCCCCTTGCGTTCACGGTCGAGCCGAGTAATCGTGATTACATGAGTACCAGCGAGCAACGAGAGAAACTGCGCGGCTGGTTCGCCGGCCGCCTGCCCGACGACCTCTTCGAGGAGCTGACCGAGGTCACGGTCGACCGCGAGGAGATCACCGTGATCGGCCGCATTCCCGCACCTCACCTGGCCGAGGGTGGCTCGGCAGCCGAGCGGGAGGCAGCCGTGGAGGGCCGCATCCAGGAGTTCCGGGAGCGCACCCGGGAGACCCGGATCGAGGTGGCACGCGAGGCGGAGCACCGATTCCGCAGAAAGGTTTCCTGGGGCGTGGAGTGCGACGGTGAGCGCGCTATGTTCACGCACATCGCCGCCCCCGTGATGACGCGGCTCCGGCAGCCCGAGCGCCAGGTCCTCGACACCCTGATCGCCGGCGGCGTCGCCCGCAGCCGCAGCGACGCCCTCGCCTGGTGCGTACGCCTCGTCCAGCGGCACACGGACGACTGGCTCACCGAACTGCGTGAGTCACTGGAGAACGTCCAGCGGGTGCGGGCACAGGGGCCGGACGCATCGGACACGGACGCGGAGGAGGCACCCGAGGACGGCGACTGATGGAGGTTTCGTCCAGGCACGGCACCGAAGGTGGATGAACCGTCCTCTGGTGCAGCTCCGGCGGACCGCCTTACCGTCTGCAGACCCCCGAGAGGACGGCGTCCGCGCTGCCCGCACACCCCAGCGGCAGCGGCCGGCACCGGCCGTCGGTCCCGCCGCGCCACAACGCGCTCCACCGCCCCGCCCACGCTGGAGCCCTCCCTTGCCCCCACAGTTCCCAGCGGCCTCACCGGCCCGACCCCCCTCCCCCGCCCCGTCCTTGACGGAGGTCGAGGCCCACGGCGTCGACCGCATCCCCGACGCCGAACGCAGCGCCTCCCCGCTGGACCTGTTCCGCCTCGCCTTCGGCGGCGCCAACACCTTCTCCACCTGTGTCCTCGGCGCCTTCCCGATCCTGTTCGGCCTCTCCTTCTGGCAGGGCCTCGCGGCCACACTCCTCGGGGTCGTCGCGGGTGCGCTGATCCTGTGCCCCATGGCCGTGTTCGGACCGGTCAACGGCACCAACAACGCGGTCTCGTCCTCCGCGCACCTCGGTGTGCACGGCCGCGTGGTCGGCTCGTTCCTGTCCCTGCTGACGGCCGTCGCGTTCTTCTCCATCTCGGTGTGGAGCTCGGGTGACGCCCTGGTCGGCGGCGCGCACCGGCTCTTCGGCCTGCCGCGCGGCGACCTGTCGTACGTCGTCGCGTACGCCCTGTTCGCGGGGCTGGTTCTCGCGGTGTGCGTGTACGGATTCCGCTTCATGCTGTTCGTCAACAAGGTCGCCGTGCCCGCGGCGAGCGTGCTGTTCCTGCTCGGTGTGGTCGCGTTCGCCGGTGACTTCGACCCGTCGTACACAGGCGTCTTCACCGGCTCCGCGGACGCGGCGACCCGGTCGCTGTTCTGGCCGTCCTTCATCGGCGCGGCTCTGATCGTGCTGTCCAACCCCGTCTCCTTCGGGGCGTTCCTGGGCGACTGGTCGCGCTACATCCCTGCGAGCACCCCGCGCCGCAAGGTGATGGGCGCCGCGTTCCTGTCGCAGATCGCGACGCTGCTGCCGTTCGTGTTCGGCCTGGCGACGGCGAGCATCATCGCCACGAAGGTCCCTGAGTACGTCGACCCGGGCGCCCCCGACTTCGTGGGTGGCCTGCTGGCGATCTCGCCGGGCTGGTACTTCCTGCCGGTGTGTCTCCTGGCGCTGATCGGCGGCATGGCGACGGGCACGACCGCGCTGTACGGGACCGGGCTCGACTTCTCCTCGGTGTTCCCGCGCCTCTCGCGGGTGCAGGCGACGCTGCTGGTCGGCGCGTTGTCGATCGTGTTCATCTTCATCGGGCGGTTCGGACTGAACCTGGTCCAGTCGATCTCGACCTTCGCCACCATGATCATCACCTGCACCACGCCGTGGATGGTCGTGATGATGCTGGGCTACTGGACCCGGCGCGGCTGGTACGACCCCGACGCCCTTCAGGTCTTCAACCGCCGTCAGCGCGGCGGCCGTTACTGGTTCGCGCACGGCTGGAACTGGCGCGGCATGAGCGCGTGGTGGGTGGCGGCGCTGCTGGGCGTGCTGTTCACCAACATCCCGGGCCAGTTCGTCGGACCGCTGGGCGATCTCGCGAACGGGGTGGACATCGGCCTGCCGTTGTCGCTGGCAGTCGCCGCCGTCCTGTTCCTGACGCTGCTGCGGCTGTTCCCCGAGCCGCGGGCGGTCTACGGCCCCGAGGGTGCGCGACTGGCCCGTACCGTCGAGGTTCCCGTGCCGCCGATCACGGGGCCGGGCGCTTCGGGCGACGACGGGGCATTGTCAGACCCGTCGACTACGTTGCGGGCATGACTCATTTCGTGTTGGTGGCGGGGGCGTGGCTCGGTGCGTGGGCGTGGGACGAGGTGGCGGGCGAGTTGCGCGCGGCCGGGCACGACGCCCATCCGCTGACGCTGTCCGGCCTCGCCGAGAAGGCAGGTCTCACCGCCGGGCAGCGGACCCACGTCCAGGACATCGTGGCGGAGGTCGAGCGCCTCGGTCTGCGGGACGTCGTCCTCGTCGGACACAGCTATGCCGGGGTGCCGGTCGGGCAGGCGGCCGAGCGGATCGGGGACCGGCTGAGGCATGTGGTGCTGGTCGACGCCAATGCCGCGGTCGACGGGGAGTCGTTCCTGTCGGGCTGGCCGAGCGACGAGGTGCGGGCGGCGATCGAGGACAACGGCGGCGTCTGGCCACCGCTCGCAGCGGACGACTACGCGGGCCAGGGCCTGTCGGACGGACAGATCGCCCGCATCGTGGGCGCCAGCCCGCACCCGGGGGCCACGCTGACCGAACCGGCGGTCATGCCCCGCCCGCTGAGTGAGCTTCCGGGCCTCTACATCAAGTGCCTGCTCGACGGCGACGAGCCGATGCCCGCCGCAGCCGAACTCCTCAAGAGCGACAGCTGGGAACTCGTGACCCTGGACACCGGCCACTGGCCGATGTTCTCCCAGCCGCGCGAACTGGCACGCATCCTGCACGAGTCGGTGGCGAGCCCCTGATCCACTCCCCCGCCTACCGGTCGGTATGGTCGGCGTACAGCGCGTTCTCAGTGACGAGAGGCGGGGCCTACGCATGGGCAAGCACTGGGCGGACTTCCAGTACGAGATCTATCTGAACGGCATGACGGGCGTCGTACCCCGGCTGCCCACCGATCTGACCCGGCTGGAGGAGCTGACCGAGCAGCGCCTCGGTCCCGGTCCCGTCGGCTATGTGGCGGGCAGCGCGGGCGACGGCAGCACCGCCCGCGCCAACCGGGCATCGCTGCGGCGGCGCCGGATAGTGCCACGCATGCTGCGGGACGTACACGAACGGGACCTGTCCGTGGAGGTGTTGGGCCGCGCCCTGCCCGCTCCGGTGGCGCTGGCGCCGGTCGGCGTGCTGTCGATCATGCACCCGGACGCCGAGTGCGCGGCGGCGCGGGCAGCCGCCGCGCAGGGCGTGCCGTTCACCCTGTCCTCGGCGTCCAGCACCCCGATGGAGCAGGTCGCGGAGGCGATGGGGGACGCCGAACGCTGGTTCCAGCTGTACTGGCCGAAGGACCCGGAGGTGGCCCGGAGTTTCCTGAACCGGGCGAAGGCGGCCGGCTTCACCGCCCTGGTCGTCACCCTGGACACGCCGATGCTGGCCTGGCGACCGCGCGACCTCGACCAGGCATATCTGCCGTTCCTGCATGGCGTGGGGACCGCCAACTACTTCTCCGACCCGGCCTTCCAGGCGGGCCTGGCCAAGCCCGTGCACGAGGATCCGAACGCGGCCGTCATGCACTTCGTCGGCATGTTCTCGGACCCCGCGAAGACCTGGCCGGACCTGGCGTTCCTGCGGGAGAACTGGGACGGCCCGATCGTCCTGAAGGGCGTGGTGCACCCGGACGACGCCCGCGCGGCGGCCGACGCCGGGATGGACGGCGTCGTCGTCTCCAACCACGGCGGCCGCCAGGTCGCCGGCTCCGTCGGGGCGGCCGACGCTCTCCCCCGGGTGGTGGCGGCGGTCGGCGACCGGCTGACCGTGCTGTTCGACAGCGGCGTGCGCACCGGCGACGACATCTTCAAGGCCCTCGCGCTCGGCGCGCGGGCGGTACTCGTCGGACGGCCGTACGTGTACGGGCTCGGCCTCGACGGACAGGCGGGCGTCGAGCACGTCATCCGCTGCCTGCTGGCCGAACTCGACCTCACCCTCGCTCTGTCCGGGCACGCCACCCCCGCCACGATCGGCCCCGCCGACCTCATCGAGGAATCCGTATGACCGCCACGAAGAACGTCCTCGCCGTCATCTCGCCGCACGTGGGCGGGCGGGACATCGGAGCCGGACTGGCCACCCTCTTCCCCGAGGGCGCGAACGTCACCGTCGTCGAGGCGGCCGGCGAGGACCCGGCCGCGCTGCGCTCGGCGCACGTCGTCATCACCGCCCTCGCCCCGGTGGCCGGCGAACACCTCGCAGCTGCACCGGAGTTGGAGCTCGTGCAGTGCGCGAGCCACGGCTTCGACTACGTCGATGCGGAGGCGGCGCGCGAGCGCGGAGTGCGGGTGTGCAACATCGGCTCCAGCGGCGCCGAGGCACAGAACGTGGCGGAGCAGACCTTCGCCCTCATGCTCGCGCTGGCCAAACAGATCGTTCCCGCCCACACCGCGCTCGTCGAGGCCGACTGGGCACTCCCCCGGCTCCAGCACTCGCTGACCGAACTGTCCGGCAAGACGCTCGGGATCGTGGGCCTGGGCCAGATCGGCCGGCAAGTCGCGCGCCGCGCCGCCGCGTTCGACATGAGTGTGGTCTACGCCGGACGGCGACGGCTGCCGCCCGAGACGGAGGCCGAGTTCGGCGGCGCCCGCCATGTCCCGCTCGCCGACCTGCTGCGCACGTCCGACTACGTCTCCCTGCACACCCCGCTCACCGACGAGACCAGGCTCCTGCTGAACGCCGAGCGGCTGGCGCTGCTCAAGCCGACGGCGTTCGTGATCAACACAGCGCGCGGCGCCCTGATCGACCAGGACGCCCTCGCGGACGCACTGGAGAAGGGCGCCGTGGCCGGGGCGGGCATCGACGTCTTCGACCCCGAACCCCCCACCCAGGCCCTGCGCCTGCTCCGCGCCCCGAACGTGGTGCTGTCCCCCCACGTCGGCGGCGTCACCCGCGAAACCCTCGTCCGCATCGCCCTGGCCGCCGTCCAGAACGTGACGGACTTCCTCTCGGGCGGGGCGCCTCGGGATGTCGTGAACTAGGGGGTTCACGGGTGCGTGGGAGCCCGGGGATGTGGCTGGGGCCGGCCCTGCTCCTGGCAGCCGGGCCTGGCGCCTCTCCGCTCAGTGCGGCGGCGGGCCGGGCGGTCGGCGGTGGGGCGGCTCAGGCCACGTCGCCCCACGCGTCCCACCGCCCCGGCTCCCGCCCCGACCCGGCCCCAACCCAGCCCGCCCGCCCATCCGGACCTCAACCCGTCCAGACCTCGGCCCGACCCGGCCCCAAACCGGTGGCGGCCCATGCCCCACACCGCCACGGCGGCGCAGCCCGGCCCCCCGCGGCCCCAGCCGCTTCGGCGGTGAGCGCCCCGACCGCAGGGACCGTCAGAACCGCCGGCCCCTGCCGCCGAGCGCGCTCGGCGCGAGCCGCCCCCGCCCTACGCTCTCTCCTCCCCCAACCGCACCGACCGCGCCCCGGGCGTCTCGGCCTGCGCGCTCGACAGCGACCCGGGGCTCGCCGATGTCGCCGGATCGGTGAGCCAGCGCTGCGTGTCGGAGCCCTCGCGGACCTTGACGACGATCTCGGCGTCGGCGTCCGCCGTCGTGGCGGCCAGGGCGAGCCGCTCGTCCCAGCGGGGCAGCAACTCGCCCCGCACGGTGAGGTCGTAGCGCACGTCGTCGGCCCGTTCGGAGTCCTCGTCGGCGCACTTGCCCAGGATCACCACGCCGGCGTCCACGTGCGAGTCCAGGCACAGATCGGGTTCCACCACGCTGCGCAGCCTGCCGTCCTTCTCGTACGACCACTGCTGGGTGTCGTCGGCCGAGCACTCGGCCAACCTGGTCCCCGCCCCTTCCTTCGGCTCGCCCCGGATGTCGAGGCACAGGTCGGCGTCGGCGTTGCGCAACCTGGTCCGCCGCGGGGCGTTGGGGAGTTGCGCCGTGCCGGGCGGTGCGGAGGACACGGCCGGGGGCAGCTGGGATCCGGCGCCACCGCCGGTGGCGGATGCGGCCGGGTCGACCCCGTCGTCGTCGGACAGCAGTCCCGCCGCGAGCATGATCGCGATCAGCCCGGCCGAGGCCAGGCCCACTCCCGTGAGCAGCGTCCGCGAGGAACGCGGTGCGCCGGGCGGCCTGCGAACCTGCGCGGGGATCCGCGACAGCAGACCACGGCGTCCGGCGCCGTGCCGCGCGGAGCCGCGTGGGCGGGGTCCGTCGGACTTGGTACGCCCCGGTCTGGTGTCGAGATAGCGGCGTGCGCCCCAGCCGAGTACCGCCTCGGCGATGAGTACGCCCAGCCCGCCCTCGAAATGGCTCAGTTGTTCGGCGGCGTCACGGCAGTAACGGCACTCCGTCAGATGCTGCTGCACATCCGGCAGCAAGGCGCCGCCCCGGCGAATCGGGACGTCAAGGAGGCGGTTGTAGAACCGGCAATCCTTCGTCGGCGCGAGTTCCCGATGAGCATGTACACAACCTTCGCGGAATTTATCACGCGCTTGTTCGAGGGCGACCGAGGCGGTAACGGCATCCATGCCCAACAGGCCGGCGGGCACGCTTACCGGCTCGGCCTCCACCTCGGTATGCCAGAGCAGACAACGGGCAAGTCCCGGAAGTGCCTGGAATGACCGATCGGCGAGTTTCCGATTTTCGGGCGTCATGGACTTCGCGGTACGCATACCGCGCCCGCCCGCTGGTTTCCCCAGCTCCGGCAGAACGCTCGCTATTCGCTCGTCCGCCGACCACTGCCGCACCGCGTCCCGGACGGCGACGAGGAGCCTGGGTCGAAGGGCGGTGGCCGGCTCGCCAAGCGTCAGGCGGTCGAGGACCTGGTGGAAGGCGGCGGCGGTGACCATGTCGGCGGCGGTCCCGGGGGAGGCGAGGCAGATCACCGCGTACTCGTGGGCCGGTTGCCAGTGCCGCGCCATCAGCAGCGCGACGGAGGGAGCGGCCTCGCCGTCCGGACGGCCCCGGAGCCGGCCGGCAAGACCTTCGTCGGATTCCTCCGGAACCCCGCCGGGCGGCGGGTAAGGAGGACGAGGGGGGTGGGGGGTGGGCACTGAACGTTTCCTTCCCACGCTCATGACGCAGAGGTTCTGATCGCCGAAAAGGCCCGAGCGACTTGGTGTGTACCTCTTCGGCATGGGCGCGGGGAGCAGGAATTCACCTAAGCCCATCCGCTCCGGTTCCCCACGGAACGTTTGAGCTCCGGCCTTTTCCACCCCCCACGGGTGGTTCACCCTCGCACAGCGCACGGATGGCCAACAAGACACTCGGGCAACATCCGCCCCTTTGAAAGAAAGTCAGAAACGGCGACAACTGGCCACCCCTGCGTGAGCTTTCGACATTCCATGCGCCCCGTGTGAATCTCCCGCACGCGCCGGAGCACCACGCGCGCTCCCCGGCGCGCACGTCGGCGTAGTCCACTGGGAGCGGCCTCTCGGAAGGCCCCGCGCGGGACGGCGGCACTCCTGCGCGCAACGGGCCGCCGACCCCGTTCCTCCCGCCCTCGGTCGGCGGCCCCCGGCGGCGGGGAGAACGGGGACCGGTCGGCAGGCCTCAGATCTGCCAGGAGCGCAGCCGGTCGGCGGCGCCGTACACGTCGGTCTTGCCGGAGATGAGGTCACGTGCGAGGTCGACGAGGGCGCCGTAGGGCGGGTCGATGCCGACGCCGCTGACGAACATGTACGCCACCGCGGACGCGCAGGCGAAGCGGGCGTTGGCCGAGGGGAGCGGCTTGAGCAGGGCAAGGGTGTGCAGCAGGGCTGCGGCCCGCCAGGCCGGGTCGGAGTCGATGCCCAGGCGGGGCGGATCCACGCGATGGCGGGCGACGGCGGCGACGAGCGCGGAGAAGTCGTTGACCGTGGGCTGGTCGGGCAGGACCTCTTCGTGACGCTGGAGCAGCCAGGGCACGTCGATGTGAATGACGGGGGGTGCCATGAGTCAGGCAGCCCGCCCCTCGCCCTTGGCGGACGGTTCGTCGTCGGGGAAGGCGGCCGCGAATTCGTCGGCGTGCGACGCGAAGAACCGGCGGAACGCCTCGGCGCCCTCCTGCAGCGCCCGGTGCCGCGCTATGTCGGCCGCGGCGGCCTCCCGTACGAGCGCCTTCATCGACGTACCGCGTTCCTTGGCGATCTGCCGCAGGTCCTCTAGCTCGCGGTCGCTGAACTCCACATTCAGAGCTGGCATGCCTTCACGGTACCGCTCGGGTACTTACGCGTAAATACCCGCAGGTCAAGCGTGATCCATGCCGGTACCAGACGGGGTCGGGACGCCCGGGTGGGCAGGCGCGTACCGCCGCGAGGCCGAGACGTGGGTCACATTCCTCGGTGGGATGTCACATTCCGGCCCCTGGCGGACCTCGCAGTAGTGAGCGCGCACTGGGAGGCCCACGCATGTCCGACACCCCCATACCCGTAACCGACGACGCGACCGGCGTCTTCGTCGAGCATCGCGAGCTGATGTTCGGCGTCGTCTACAACATGCTCGGCAGCGTCGCCGACACCGAGGACGTACTGCAGGAGACCTGGCTGTCGTGGACGGCGCGCAACGAGGGCGCGCCGCTCGTCGGGGTCGGCAATCCGCGGGCTTATCTCGTGCGGATCGCCGTCAACCACGCGCTGACCCGGCGGGCCGCGATCAGCCGCCGCCGGGAGACGTACGTCGGCCCGTGGCTGCCCGAGCCGCTGGTCGCGGACGGCGAGGACGACGCGGCCGACGATCCGGCCCTGCGCACCGAGTCCGTGTCGCTGGCGATGCTGGTCGTCCTTGAGTCGCTGACGCCGCTGGAACGCGCGGTCTTCGTGCTGCACGAGGTGTTCGGGTACCCGCACACGGAGATCGCGCAGATCATCGACCGCAGCCCGGCGGCCGTACGGCAGCTGGCGCATCGCGCGCGGGGGCATGTGCATGCGCGGCGGCCGCTGTACGAGGCGCATCCACGGGTGCGGCGGGAGGTGACGGAGCGGTTCGTGCGGGCCGCGGTGGGCGGGGACATCGCCGCGCTGATGGAGATCCTCGCGCCGGACGTGACGGTGTGGACGGACGCCGGCGGCAAGCGGAAGCCGGCGGCACTGCGTCCCGTGCACGGCAGGGACAAGGCGCTCCGGTTCTTCGGCTCGTACGCGAGGAAGGGCGGCGCGGGAGGGCTGCGGCTGGGCTGTCGGCGCGTCAACGGCGACGACGCCGTGGTGCTGTTCCAGGGCGAGGAGCCGTACGCCGTCCTGGTCCTGGATCTCACGCCGGACGGCGACCGGGTGTCCGGTGTCTACGTCATCAGCAACCCCGACAAGCTGACCCACGTGCGCCGGGAGGAGGCGTGAGCGCCCGGGAGCTGCCCGCGGGCCGGGGTGAGCGGGTGGCGGACTGGTTCGACGGGCGGCTCGGCATCCACTCGCTCGGCCGGAAGTACCTGCGGAAGGTCTTCCCCGACCACTGGTCCTTCCTGCTCGGCGAGATCTGCCTGTACAGCTTCGTCGTCCTGATCCTGACGGGCGTGTACCTCACCTTCTTCTTCCATCCGTCGATGAACGAGGTGACATACCACGGCAGTTACCTACCGCTGAACGGCGTCCGCATGTCCGAGGCGTACGCCTCCACGCTGGACATCAGCTTCGACGTGCGGGGCGGGCTGCTGATGCGGCAGCTGCACCACTGGGCGGCGCTGGTCTTCGTCGCCGGGATGATCACGCACATGATGCGGCACTTCTTCACGGGGTCGTTCCGCAAGCCGCGGGAGATCAACTGGCTGCTCGGCTGGACCCTGCTGTTCCTGGGCCTGTTCGAGGGCCTGTTCGGCTACTCGCTGCCGGACGACCTGCTGTCGGGGACGGGCCTGCGGTTCGTCAACGGGGCGCTGTTGTCCGTCCCGATCGTCGGGACCTATCTGTCGATGTTCGTGTTCGGCGGGGAGTTCCCGGGCCATGACGTCGTCGCCCGCTTCTACTCGCTGCACATCCTGGTGATCCCCGGCATCATGGCGGCGCTGGTCGTGGCGCACGTGCTGCTGGTCGTGTACCACAAGCACACACAGTTCGCGGGTCCCGGACGCAGCGAACGCAACGTCGTCGGCGCCCCGTTCATGCCGGTGTACCTGGCGAAGGCGGGCGGTTTCTTCTTCCTGGTCTTCGGCGCCCTCACTCTGATCGCGGCGGTGGCGTCGATCAACCCGGTCTGGTCGTACGGCCCTTACCGCGCGGACCAGGTCTCCACGGGCGCCCAGCCCGACTGGTATCTGGGCTTCGCGGAGGGGCTGGTCCGCATCATGCCGGGCTGGGAGATCACCCTTGGAGGCCACACGCTCGTCCTCGGAGTGCTGATCCCGGTCGTGGTCTTCCCGCTGCTGCTCGTCTTCATCGGCGTGTATCCCTTCCTGGAGGCCTGGATCACCGGCGACAGGCGCGAGCACCACCTCCTCGACCGCCCCCGCAACCGCCCCGTCCGCACCGGCATCGGCGCGGCCTGGATCAGCCTCTATCTGATCCTCCTGGCCGGCGGCGGCAACGACATCGTGGCGACCCGGCTCCATCTGTCGATCAACGCGGTGACCTGGGCGGTCCGCATCGCTGCGCTGACCGTCCCGGTGCTCGTGTTCATCGTCACCCGGCGCATCTGCCTGGGGCTCCAACTCCAGGACAGGGAGCGGGTGTTGCACGGCCGGGCGACCGGTGTGATCAGGCGTCTTCCGCACGGCGAGTACGTCGAGGTGCACAAGCCGCTGGACCGGGCCGCACTGCACACCCTGACCGCCCACGAACGACCGGGCCAGCTCATGGAGCACGAGGCGCAAAGGAACCAGTAGGTGACCTGCCACCGAACACCGGGTGCACGAGCGGTGCATATCTGAAATGCCGTACAACCACCGGTGACGTCCCGGATGTCACACCCATGCCGGCACACCCCCGCATGCTCCCGGCACGACATCACGCCTCACCACAACGGAGTTCACGTGCGTATGCGCTTAACAGCCGCCCGACCGATCGCCGTGGCGGCCCTCACCCTGCTCGCGAGCGCGGTGGTCGTCCCGTCCGCCCACTCGGCGGACCGGGACTACACGGTGACCCTCACCACCAGCACCGACACCACCGACTTCGACCACCGCACGGTCGACCTGACCGGGACCCTGACCGGTCCGGACGGGAAACCCGCCGCGAACCATCCGGTCCAGCTCGAGCAGTCCGTCCTGTTCAAGACCTGGAACCCGTGGGGCGACCCCATCGACCCGACGGAATGGGAGACCCGCAGCCTGGGCACCGTCCGTACCGACTCCGAGGGACGCTTCAAACTGGAGGACGTGCCGGCGGACCGCTGGGACGCCCAGCCCAGCCACTACCTCGACCCCCGCCACGAGGTGATGTTCCGTGCCATGTACGACACGGACGACCCCACCGACGGCCAGATGGCGTTCGCGGACGCGGAGGTGAGCGTCCAGCCCGTCGCGAGCTCCCTGAGCCACCGGGTCAGCAACATCATCGTGCGCGCCGGTATGCGCCTGACCGTCACCGGCAGGGTCACCTGGCCCGCCGGGCACGGGCCGGTCGAGGGCACCCGGGTGTTCCTGCGGCAGTACTACGAGAACGAGTACCAGGCGCAGGCCACCACCGACGCCGCCGGCAACTTCACGATCAACACCACGGTCCGCGGCTACGACAACGAGTTCGTGCTCTTCTCGGCGCCCAAGGACTACTACATATCGGGTGCGACCAAGGAGCTCCCGATCAAGAACATCACCCGGTAACAGCCTCCGGTCGCTGCCGTGCGTCCGCCGCCGTGTCTCGCGGCGGCGGAGGCAAGGACCGGCTGGGGGGTGTCCCTTATCGGGCACGAAGGAGGGCACTCGAGTCGGGGGCTAGATCCCGTTTGTTGTTTG